>NZ_KE384366.1:0-110836 GCF_000425405.1 Ferrimonas kyonanensis DSM 18153
TTGTGGCTCAGCGGGCAGAGCGCCACCTTGCCAGGGGGTTGAGGTCACACTCTCTATGGTGGAGACGGCACCTCTTGGGTCACGGCACATTCACCGTTTATGTCGGGTTGGGTTGATGTCATCAATGTCGACGAATGTGAACGCCGCTCCGCCCGTGGCAGTCCCATCGAAGTGAATGGGTATGTTTTTGATTTTGAAGCGGGTTCTTCGTCTGCTCAGGGCATTTGCAGTGACGTTGTTGATCTGAAGGGCGTCGACAGAGCTCATCGAAGAGGGAATGCAGGTATCTGTTTTTATTATTTTATTCAGAAGGAGAGCCGGCTCACGGTGGTCGCAATAGCGAATGTGATCAAAGATCATTAAAGGGTGACTTTCTTCAAAATATCTTTTTTACAAAGTCACCATAATGGCGCTATACCTACTATCAAACGCTTGAATTTGCGGAGAGATTTTATGCGCTTCAAACAGATGCGAGAGCTTCTCGAGTACGTGGTTGAATGCCGTATGGCCATGAGCAAGCTGTATGAACGGCTGAATAATCAGGCGGATTCATCACGGGTAAAACTGCTCTTGGATTACCTGAAAAACCATCAGATCGAGGTGGCCGACAAGGTAAGCGAATACATCGATGATGCCCCTCAGGGAGTGTTGGATACCTGGTTTAAGCGTTTGGACTATGATGACATCGTGGCAGAGTGCACCGCCGTAACCTTGAATGCCGGCGTGGATGAGCATGATGTCATGAATCTGGCGCTGGAGTTGGACAACAAGGTGCTGGCGCTGCTGCACCTGGCCCTGGAGCAGTCCGAGCATCAGGAGACTCGTCAGGCTTTGGAGTCGGTACTTCAGGCAGAGCGCATTCGTCAGCAACGATTCGTTCACAGCACCCTGCGCATGGATGATATTTGATACCGATCAAAACAAGGCCCGATAGGGCTAGCGGCTTGTGTGAGGATAGGTTACCTATCAATAACGATGAGCTGATTTAGATCACACACTGTGTGACTGCAATGAAAACGGCCGGGATTTCCTGGCCGTTTCTGTATGTGGAAGGGAGACGGGATAAAACACTATGCGAAAAGCGACGGCCGAATTACCTGCGACGCTGTTTTCCGGCGCCACCGTGCGCCGGTGGGAACCCTTGCTGGCCAAGCAACACGGGGTGTTGATGTGGTCCTTGATGGAGGAGGCGGGCCAACAGGCATGGCAGGCATTTCATCAGCGCTGGCCCCAGGCGGTATCGCTGGCGGTGGTCTGTGGTCGTGGCAATAATGCCGGTGACGCTTATGTGCTGGCCCGAAGTGCCTTAAAAGACGGGTTGCAGGTACGGGTGCTGCAGATGCAGCCGGAGCGGCCGCTGAAAGGGGACGCCAAGATCGCTCAGCAGCAGTATCTGGACGCCGGTGGTCATATTGAGAATGCCGAGCCAGGCCGCCTGGCGGGAGTCAGCCACATTGTCGATGGCTTGCTGGGAACCGGTTTTGAAGGGGAGCTTCGCAGCGACTTTACGCGGATGATTGCCGCCATCAACGAGGCGCCGGCCCGGGTCATGAGTCTGGATCTGCCTTCCGGCCTCAACGGTGACAACGGCTTTGCCGGTGACGATGTCGTCAGTGCCGATCTGACCGTGACCTTCGTCGGCGTTAAATTGGGTCTGTTGACCGGAGCGGCCGCCAGTTGTTGCGGCGACATTCAGTTGGTGCCGCTGGTGATTGGCAGCGCCCTGGCCAGCCAGGTACGTCCGGATGCGATGAAGATCAGCTATCAGGACTATCGTCATCACCTCAAGCCGCGGCAAGCAGACTCTCACAAGGGCCACCATGGTCGCATTGCGGTGATCGGTGGCAACCATGGCATGCCCGGTGCGGTACGCCTGGCATCGGAAGCGGCGCTGCGCAGCGGTGCCGGGCTGGTGAGCATCATCAGTCGCTATGAAAACCTGCCCTTGATTCAGGCCGGTCGTCCGGAGTTGATGCTGTGGGGCAGCGACATCGCCGATATGGAGGTGTATCAGCGTGTGGGTTGGGGCCAAGTGGTGCTGTGTGGCCCGGGTCTGGGCAGCGGCGACTGGGCATTCCATATGTGGCGGGTGGCTCAAAACGCCGAGCGTCCGCTGGTCATGGACGCCGATGCCCTGAATATCCTGGCGAAAAACCCCTGCCGCCGCGAGGACTGGGTGCTGACTCCGCATCCTGGAGAAGCGGCGCGGTTGCTGGGTGTCGACAACGCCGACGTGCAGCGGGATCGGTTCAAGGCGGTGCGGGATCTGCAGAAAAAGTACGGCGGTGTGGTGGTCTTGAAAGGCCCGGGAACCCTGATCTTTGATGGAGAAACCATGCTGGTGGCGCCGGTGGGCAACCCCGGGTTGGCCACAGGAGGCAGCGGTGACGTTTTGTCTGGTATAATCGCCTCCTTGCTGGCCCAGGGCCTGTCTCTTCTGGATGCGGCGGCATGTGGCGTATGCCTGCATGGCGAAGCGGCGGACATGGCAGCCGAAGGGGGACAGCGAGGCATGCTGGCATCGGATCTGATGCCTTATATTAGGCAATTGGTAAACCCTGAAGACTGACAATTTATGAGCGACAAAACTCTGAATCTGCAGAGCGAAACCCAGACTCTCGAGCTGGGGACGGCTTTGGCGGCCATCGTGCGGCCGCCCCTGGTGATTCACCTCGAAGGCGAACTGGGGGCCGGAAAAACCACCTTGTCTCGGGCGCTGGTGCAGGGACTGGGGCACCAAGGCCATGTAAAAAGCCCGACCTATACCCTGGTTGAGCCCTATGAGCTGGATGAAATCAGTGTCTACCACTTCGACCTGTATCGGTTGGCCGATCCAGAAGAGCTTGAATTTATGGGGATTCGGGATTATTTCAGTGACCAGTCCCTGTGTCTGGTAGAGTGGCCGAGTAAAGGGCAGGGTGTATTGCCCCCGGCGGATCTTACCATTACCCTAAGCTATCAGGGTGAAGGGCGATGCGTGACTCTCAGTAGCCATTCCACCAAGGGCGAGGCCATACTGGAACAGCTTTAAATCGATGATAAAGTTTTGGGGATTCAAGGCGACCACCCTGATGGGGTTGTTGCTGTCAGTACTGATGCTGCCCATGGCGGCGCAGGCCACCACGGTGGATAAGATCCGGGTATGGCCCGACAAGGAGCGCACTCGAGTGGTGCTGGATCTGTCGGCGGCCCCCAGTTACGGTGCCTTTCGACTCAGCGATCCTGAACGTCTGGTGGTGGATCTTCGCAGCAGCACGCTGAAAACCAAGTTGTCCTCGGTCAAGGCCGACTCGAAACAGCTGAAGCGGATTCGGGTCAGTACGCCGCCGGAAAAAGGCACCTTGCGCCTGGTATTGGATCTGAAGCAGGCGTCCTCCTACAAGGTGTTCAAACTTGGGCCTAAGGGCAACTATGGGCACCGGTTGGTGATTGATCTGCTGGCGGGGGCCGCGCCCTCGGCCAAAGCCAAGTCGAAGCCGGCCTCGTTATCGACCCCGGGACGAAATGTGGTGATCGCCATTGACGCTGGCCATGGCGGCAAGGATCCCGGCTCCATTGGCCCCTCCGGCACTTACGAGAAAAACGTGGTGCTGCCCATCGCCCGCAAGTTGCGGGATAAGATCAATAAGACGCCCGGCTTCGAAGCGTTTATGGTGCGCAGTGGCGACTACTTTGTGTCGCTGGACCGGCGTTCCGAACTGGCCCGGGAAAAGAAAGCGGATCTGTTGCTGTCCATCCACGCGGATGCCTTCACCTCGCCTCAGCCTCAGGGGGCGTCGGTGTGGATTCTGTCCAAACGCCGCGCCAATTCCGAGATGGGTCGTTGGCTGGAGAAAGACGATAGGCTGTCGGAGTTACGGGGGATCGGTGAGGTGATTTCCGCCTCCGGTGGCGATGATCCTCATCTGCAACGCACCTTTTTGGACCTGGCCAGGGAGAACTCCATGGTCGAAAGCCAGGCCATTGCCGAGAAGATGCTTCGTCGTTTAGGACGAATTGCCAAGCTGCACAAGAAAACGCCTCAGCACGCCAGCCTGGCGGTTCTGAAATCACCGGATTTTCCCAGTCTGCTGATTGAGACCGGCTTTATCTCTAACCCCAGGGAGGAGAAAAAGCTTCGCAGTAGCAGTTATCAGAACAAGATGTCCGACGCCATCTATCAGACGGTGAAGACCTACTTCTCTGACAATCCCCCCCGAGACGCCTTGTTGGCCCAAACCCGGCAGCACACCGTCAGCCGAGGTGAATCCCTGTCGCGGATAGCCCAGCGTTATCAGGTCAGTGTCAGTGCCATCCGTCAGGCGAACCGGTTAAAGACCGACACCCTGCAGGTGGGACAGAAACTCACCATTCCTCGCCTATAGGACCGCCAATGACGATTCAGATATTACCGGCGCAGCTGGCTAACCAGATTGCCGCCGGCGAGGTGGTGGAACGCCCCGCCTCGGTGGTCAAGGAGTTGGTTGAGAATTGCCTGGATGCCGGCGCCAGTCGAGTCGACGTGGAGATAGAGCGGGGCGGCAGCAAGCGGATTCTGGTTCGCGACAACGGCCTGGGCATCGATAAGCAGGAGTTGGCACTGGCGCTGTCTCGCCATGCCACGTCCAAGGTGGCCAGCCTGGAGGATCTGGAGTCGATTCTGAGCTTCGGCTTTCGGGGTGAAGCCCTGGCGTCCATCAGTTCGGTTTCGCGGCTGACCCTGACCTCCAAAACTCAGGCGCAGTCTGAAGCCTGGCAGGCCTATGCCGAAGGTCAGGAGATGGCGGTCAAGGTGCAACCCGCCGCCCACCCGGTCGGCACCACGGTGTTGGTGGAGGACCTGTTTTTCAATACCCCGGCCAGACGACGTTTCCTGCGGGCGGATAAAACCGAGTTTAACCACATCGATGAGCAGTTGCGGCGCATCGCCCTGGCTAAGCCGACGATCCATTTTACCCTCAGCCATAACGGCAAGCTGGTGCGTCAGTACCGTGCAGCCCGCACCGACAAGCAGCATCAGCAGCGACTGGGCGCGATCTGCAGCCATCGGTTTGCGGAAGCGGCGGTGACCCTGTCCACCGGCAATGAGCAGCTGCAGCTGCATGGATGCCTGGCCATCGGCGATGGTCATCAGGGCTTCAGTGACGTGCAGTATTTCTATGTTAATGGCCGAGTGGTTCGGGATCGGTTGGTCAACCATGCCCTGCGCCAGGCGCTGGAGATGCATGGCCAGAACAGTGACGCCGGCTATGTGCTGCACTTGGACCTTCCGCCCCAGGAGGTGGACGTCAATGTTCATCCGGCCAAGCACGAGGTTCGCTTTCATCAGGCCCGCTATGTGCACGACTTCATTCTGCAGGGTCTCAGCGATGCCGTCAGCCAGTTGGCGGGCGCCAAGGCGACCGGCGTCGATGGCGAACCGGCGCCATTCCAACCGGCCCCGCTGACCGTCTCGTCCCATTCGACTCCGGCGCCCGTCGCCGGGTCGACCGCTGTGGCCCGCAGTGCGGTGCACTCACAGCCGGGACAGTCTCGAGAACCGGCGGCCGCCTATACGCCGCCGCCTCTGCAGCCACGGCCGAGAGTCGAGGCGGTCACTAATTACGGCGATCTAATGCAGGCCGCCGAGGTGACTCCGTCAGGGCGTGATTCTGTCGAGGCAGACTGGCATTGGCTGACGCAGTTGGATGAAACTCACGCTTTGATCGGCAAAGGTGATCAACTAAGATTGCTGCCCCTCGTCGCCTTGTTGCGCTGTGGGGGCCAACAGCAGTTGCTGGATCGGCTGCCTCAAGGGTTGGTCAGTCAACCTTTGTTGCTGCCGGTCAGTGTGGCGCGCCTGCCCGACTGGGAGCCGGTGCTTCGGCAGCAGCAAGGGCTGTTGAAGCGACTGGGGTTTGAGCTGGCGGAACAGAAGCAGCGGCTGATTATCCGTAAAGTTCCCTCGGTGTTGCGGCAAGCCAATCTGGCTCAAATCGTGCCAGAATTGTTGCAGTGGCTGTTGTCCTGCCCACAGGGCGGGGCACCGGAGCCGGAAGCGATGACGGCCTGGCTGGCCGACCACGGTGATTTCTCTGCCGCCGCCGCCGATGTCTGGCAGCAGCTGCAGCGCAGCGCGCCGGAGCGAATCACCCTATTGATACAGACACAGGCCGTGACGCTGAATTGGCGTACGGCCCTGGAGCAGTAATATGAGTAACGTCTTGCCACCGGCGATCTTCCTGATGGGGCCGACGGCATCGGGGAAGACCGATTTGGCCATGGAGCTGTGTCAGCGCCTGCCTTGCGACATCATCAGTGTTGATTCGGCGATGATCTATACCGGTATGGACATTGGTACCGCCAAGCCCACCGCCGAGGAGTTGGCTCGCGCGCCCCATCGGTTGATTGACATTCTGGATCCGGCCGACGCTTACTCGGCGGCGGATTTCCGCCTCGATGCGTTGCGGGAGATGGCGGCGATCACCGCCGCCGGTCGCATTCCCCTGCTGGTTGGGGGCACCATGCTGTATTACAAAGCCTTGCTGGAGGGGTTGTCGCCCTTGCCATCGGCGGATCCGAAGGTGCGCAAACAGATAGAATCCGAGGCGTTGGAACTGGGCTGGGGTGATTTGCACCGGCAATTGTCAGAAATTGACCCGATATCGGCTGAGAGAATCCACCCTAACGATCCACAACGATTGTCGCGGGCTCTGGAAGTCTATAGAATCAGTGGTGAAACTCTGACAGAGCTGACAAAAAGAAAGAGTGAGCCTTTACCTTATCTGGTCAGTCAGTTTGCCATTGCACCGGAACAGCGACAGCAATTGCATCAGCGTATCGAACGCCGATTTGCAATGATGTTAGATGCGGGTTTTGAGCAGGAAGTGCTCCGTTTGTTCCGAAGAGGGGATTTACACCCCAATTTGCCGTCAATCCGATGCGTTGGATATCGCCAGATGTGGTCTTTTCTGGCTGGTGAAGATGACTATGAAGGAATGACCGCAAAGGGCATTGCTGCTACCAGACAGCTAGCGAAAAGACAGATTACCTGGTTGCGGAGTTGGCCCGATTTGCAGTGGTTACTCTCTGAAAATACAGGTAATGTAGATAATATGTTACAAAGGCTCGCCATCTAACTTTACATAGGCTATAACTACCAACAAGCTCAGTTAGATGTTGCTTGCAGGCTGGTTTTTAAAAGCAATTAGAATATTTTAGTTAAGGAATCATTATGGCTAAGGGGCAATCCTTACAAGACCCGTTCCTGAATGCATTGCGTCGTGAACGGGTACCAGTATCCATCTATCTGGTGAATGGCATTAAGCTTCAGGGACAGATCGAAAGTTTTGATCAGTTTGTTATTTTGCTGAAGAACACCGTCAGTCAGATGGTTTATAAGCACGCCATTTCAACCGTGGTTCCTGGTCGTCCATTCAACATGAATAATGCACAACAAGGCAGTCAGCAGGGTGGATACAACCAGCAGGATCACGGAAATCAAGACTAACAGCTAGGAGAGTCTGCTTGTTTGAGCGGTATGAGGCAGGCGAAAGGGCTGTACTGGTACATCTGAACTTTTCCCGAGAAGGGGAACGCGAAGATCTGGAAGAGCTGCACCTACTGGTGTCATCCGCAGGCGTGAGTGCCTGCGGAGTCGTTACTGGCGCTCGTTCCTCCCCACACCCCAAATACTTCTGTGGCGCCGGCAAGGCGGAAGAGATTGCGGCACTGGTCCAGGCGGAGCAGGCGGACGTGGTCATCTTCAACCATGCCTTGTCCCCGGCCCAGGAACGTAACCTTGAAGCCATTTTCCAATGCCGGGTATTAGACCGTACCGGTCTGATCCTGGATATTTTTGCCCAGCGGGCACGAACTCACGAAGGTAAATTGCAGGTTGAGCTGGCGCAGTTGCGGCACCTCTCGACCCGGCTGATCCGTGGCTGGACCCACCTGGAACGTCAAAAGGGCGGCATCGGCCTGCGCGGGCCGGGTGAAACTCAGCTGGAAACCGATCGGCGTTTGCTGCGTGAACGTATAAAAACCATCCTTCGTCGTCTGGAGAAGGTCGAGAAGCAGCGAGAGCAGGGGCGTCGTTCCCGCCAGCGTCGAGAGATACCGACGGTGTCTCTGGTGGGTTACACCAACGCCGGTAAGTCGACTCTGTTCAACTTGGTGACAGATTCCGGGGTGTATGCTGCGGATCAGCTGTTTGCCACTCTGGATCCGACCTTACGGCGGATTGAAATCGATGAGGTTGGTCCGACGATCCTGGCTGACACCGTGGGGTTCATTCGGCATCTTCCCCATGATCTGGTGGCGGCCTTTAAGGCCACACTGCAGGAAACCCGTCAGGCGGATTTGCTGCTGCATGTGGTCGACGCCAGCGATGAACGGGCCGGAGAGAACATCGAAGAGGTGCAGAAGGTTCTCAAGGAGATCGATGCCGATGAGATACCACAGCTGCTGGTTTACAACAAAGTGGATCTGCTGGACGATGCCGAACCCAGAATCGACCGGGACGATAGCGGTAGACCGATTCGAGTGTGGGTGTCGGCCCAGGAGAACCGCGGCCAACCGCAGTTGTTCCGCGCCTTGTCGGACTTACTCGGTCGGCAAATAGTTGAACTATCATTAAAACTGCCGCCGTCGCAACAACGTTGGGTAAACGTGTTTTTTGAACTCAGCGCGGTGAAAAGCAGTCAATATGATGACGAAGGCAACTGCCTGATGAAGATTGTTCTGCCCGAGCCGGAGTGGCTTCGGCAATTAAAAGCGTCTCAGGGAAGGTTAAGCGACTTTATCATCCACTAATTGCCTGATAAATTAGCGTTAAACCTCTTATCATCGGAGGGGATGCCCTGGCGGGACTGTTCAGGGGCCCCATTAACTCATCCGATACGTTAAAACGGAGTACTACATGGCCTGGAATGAGCCTGGAAATAAGGGTAAAGACCCATGGGGGAACCGGGGTGGCAACGATCAGGGGCCACCGGACCTGGATCAGGTGTTCCGCAAGCTGTCCGGCCGCTTTGGCGGCGGCAAAGGCGGTGGTGTCAGCGCCGGCATGATATTGGGTGTGCTGGTGTTGGCGGCCATCACCTGGTTCCTGTCGGGCATCTACAAGATTGAGGAAGCGGAGCGCGGCGTCGTGCTTCGGTTCGGTGAGTTTTACGAGTTGAGAGAGCCCGGCCTGCACTGGAAAGCCACCTTTGTGGATCAGGTGTACCCGGTGAACATCAACAACATTCGTGAACTGCCTGCGTCCGGCATGATGCTGACCATGGATGAAAACGTGGTCGCCGTCGAGATGAAGGTGCAGTACCGGGTCGTGGATCCTCGCGCCTATCTGTTTAACGTCACCAATCCCGATGAGTCTCTGAATGAGGCGATGGACAGCGCCCTGCGCTACGTCATCGGCCACACCGTGATGGATGACATTCTGACTACCGGTCGTGAGCAGGTCCGTCAGGATACTCGTGCAGAGCTGGAGGGGATCATCGAACCTTATGGTCTGGGCATCCAGGTGGTGGACGTCAACCTGTTGCCGGCGCGTCCGCCGGAAGAGGTGAAAGACGCCTTTGATGATGCCATCTCGGCCCAGGAGGATGAAGAGCGTTTCGTTCGTGAGGCGGAAGCCTATGCCCGTGAAATCGAGCCTCGTGCCCGCGGTCAGGTGCAACGGATGGAACAGGAAGCCAACGCCTATCGCGACCGGGTCACCCTGGAAGCGGAAGGTGAAGTCGCCCGCTTCGTTCAGTTGCTGCCTCAGTATCAGGCGGCCCCAGACGTCACCCGTGATCGTCTCTACCTGGAGACCATGGAAAAAGTCTACGGCAGCACCTCTAAAGTGATGGTGGATACCGAAGGCAATGGCTCCATGTTCTACCTGCCGCTGGATAAAATTGTTGGTCAAAGCGCAGGTCAGGCTCCGAATCGAGCCGCGGCACCGCAGATGAACGACAGCAGTTCGCTGCCGAGCAACAATTTTAACAACCGCCGTAATGTTCGCAGCGACAGCGTGCGCCAGGGGAGGAATTAAGTCATGAAACCCATTTCTATTGGCGTCATTGTCGTCATTCTGTTCCTGGGCCTGTCCTCACTGTTTGTGGTCAGCGAAGGCGAGCGTGGCATCGTTAAACGCTTTGGTAAGATTGCCAAAGACGCCGACGGTGTGACTCTGGTGTATGAGCCTGGTATCCACTTCAAGGTACCGGGTATCGACACCGTGATTCGCCTCAATGCTCGTATCCTGACGCTGGATGCCCCGGCGGATCGTTTTGTGACCTCGGAGAAGAAAGATCTGATGGTGGATTCCTACGTTAAGTGGCGAATTACCGACTTTGAGCGCTACTTCCTGTCTACCTCAGGCGGTAACCAGTTGCAGGCGGAAGCCCTGCTGCAAAGTAAGATCAACAACGGCCTTCGCAGTGAATTTGGTACTCGAACCATCTCCGAAATCGTTTCCGGCAGCCGCGATGAGTTGCAGCAGGAAGCCCTGAAAGGCGCGGCCGAAAGTGCGCTGGAGCTGGGCATCAAGGTGGTAGACGTGCGGGTGAAGCAGATAAACCTGCCTCGTGAGGTCAGCTCTTCCATCTACGATCGTATGCGCGCCGAGCGTATCGCCGTTGCCAAGGAGCACCGCTCCCAGGGTAAGGAAAAGGCCGAAGTACTGCGGGCGAATATCGACGCTAAGGTGACCGTGATGGTGGCTGAGGCAGAGAAAAATGCGCGGACCATTCGAGGCCAGGGGGACGCACAGGCAGCCAAGATCTACGCCGACGCTTATACCAAGGCGCCGGAGTTTTTCTCCTTCCTGCGCAGCCTGGATGCTTACTCGAAGTCCTTTAACAGCAAGCAGGACGTGTTGGTGGTGTCGCCAGACTCGGAGTTCTTCCAGTACATGAAGAGCACCACTAAACCGCAATAATAGTATTGCTTAAATTAAAGCCCGGCAACCGCCGGGCTTTTTGTATGGAGCGGACGAAAATGAGCACCCAGAGCTGGCTGATTGCCCTTGGTATGGTATTGGTTTTAGAGGGTATTGGGCCCATGCTGTTGCCGGAACAATGGCGTAAAATGGTCACCGAGATGAGCCGGCAACCGGATCAGTTGTTGCGTCGGTTAGGGGGGGTACTGGTCACAATTGGTGGGGTAATTCTGTATATTTTTTCCAGATAGCTGCTGTTTTGAGCATTTTGTTCTGGTAGAATCCTGCTTTAACCACCTACCTCTGTATTCATAATGAGTAAAAATGTTGTTGTTCTTGGCACCCAGTGGGGTGACGAAGGCAAGGGCAAGGTCGTAGACCTGCTTACCGATAAATCTTCCTATGTGGTGCGTTATCAAGGCGGCCATAACGCTGGTCACACTCTGGTGATCAACGGCGACAAGACCGTACTCCACCTTATTCCATCAGGCATTCTTCGTGACAATGTAAAGTGCATCATCGGTAACGGTGTGGTGCTGTCCCCAGAAGCACTGATGACTGAGCTGACCATGCTCAAAGAGCGTGGCGTTCCGGTGGAAGAGCGACTGCTGATCTCCGAAGCGTGCCCGCTGATTTTGCCGTACCACATCGCCGTGGACCAGGCCCGAGAGGCGGCTCGCGGCAACAAGGCCATTGGTACCACCGGTCGTGGTATTGGCCCGGCATACGAAGACAAGGTTGCCCGTCGTGCATTGCGCGTTGGTGATCTGTTCGATGCTGAGCGTTTTGCTGAGAAGCTGAAAGAGGTACTGGCGTACCACAACTTCATGCTGGTGGAGTACCACAAGGCTGAGCCGGTGGACTTCGATACCGTGTATGAACAGGCGATGTCCGTTGCCGAGCTGCTGAAGAGCATGGTGGTGGATGTCACCGATCTGCTGGACAAGGCCCGTAAAGCCGGTGAGCCGATTCTGTTCGAAGGCGCCCAGGGCACCTTGCTGGACATCGACCATGGTACTTACCCGTACGTGACCTCCTCCAACACCACCGCCGGTGGCGTGTCTACCGGTTCCGGCTTTGGCCCGAACCGCATCGATTACGTTCTGGGTATTGTGAAAGCCTACGCGACCCGCGTCGGTGGCGGTCCGTTCCCGACCGAACTGGACGATGCCGTTGGCACCCATCTGGGTGAGAAAGGGCATGAGTTCGGTGCCACTACCGGTCGCCAGCGTCGTACCGGCTGGTTGGACATCGTGGCCATGCGTCGTGCGGTTCAGATCAACGGCATCACCGGCCTGTGTCTGACCAAGTTGGACGTACTGGATGGTCTGGAAGAACTGAAGCTGTGCACCGGCTACAAGATGGCCGACGGTCGCATCGTCGATGTGCCACCTCTGGCAGCGGAAGACTACGAACACGCGGTTCCGGTATACGAAAGTATGCCAGGCTGGAGCGACAACACCTTTGGTGTGGTCGAGCACGACAAACTGCCTCAGGCAGCACTGGATTACATCGCTCGCATCGAGGCTTTGCTCGACGTACCGGTGGACATCATCTCAACCGGCCCCGACCGGGTTGAGACCATGATTCTGCGAAATCCTTTCGCATAATCATTGAGTGTAAAACGGGGCCTTCTGGCCCCGTTATGCTATGGTGGACTTTAGTTTTTTCAGGCTGGGTCGATACGTTAGAGTATGAATCGCTTTTATCTGCTGTTGACAACATTGCTGATGATTGCCCCTGCCCAGTCGGAACTGCAGGTGGTGGAGCTGTATTCACAGGACGCGCTGTTGCAGATGATTCGCGACAACACCCATCTGATGCAGATGCGTCGTGATGACTGCCAGTTAGTGGAAGACGTGCAGGCTCACGCTAAAATATTGAAAGAGCCCGCCTACCAGATGCTGTGGGCCGACATGCTGATGTATGGCGTGTGCGTCGACAAAAACGTCAAAGAGGGGTTCTATTACCTCGAGACTGCTTCGGAGTCCGGATTGCCCGACGCCCTGGAGCAGTTGGGACGCTACTACCGTATCGGCAAGTTCACCCTGGTGAACGAAGAATTGGCGATACACTACTACAAATTAGCATCTGAACAAGGGCATTTGCGTGCCCGCTTTGATCTCGTGCGAATGTACGTTCGAGGCTACGGCGCGCCGCGGGACTACCCGCAGGCGTATCGATGGCTGTTCGAAGAGGTGTACGAGCACGGCGAAGATCAGGCTACGGCCGATGAGCTGCTGAGCCAACTGGCCCGCCTTATTCCCAATAGGGAGGTGGAAGCCATCGAAGCCAGCCAGAAATTTCAGGATAAGTATCGCTGACAGTCAGTATACTTTTCCGGTAACCCCATTTTTATCTATCGAGTAAATCACTATTGAGTAATCAAGATCCCCATTTTCAGCGGGAGGCTGAAAAGTACGAAAATCCGATTCCCAGCCGGGAGTTTCTGCTGCAGTTGATCGCCGACGGCCGCGGCCTGATTGGTCGCGATGAGCTGGCTGAACAGTTGGGCCTGGAAGGGGACCAGTACGTGGCCCTGATGCGCCGCTTGCGCGCCATGGAGCGCGATGGCCAGCTGGTGTACACCCGCAAAGGGCGCTATGGCATTCCGGAGAAGATGGATCTGCTCACCGGCACCGTACTGGGGCATCGCGATGGCTTTGGCTTCTTCCGTCCTGACGATGGTGCCGGTAAAGACATGTTCCTGACCGAACGCACCATGCAGAGCGTACTGCATGGCGATCGGGTGATGGCCCAGGGGGATCGACACGATCGCCGTGGCCGTCAGGAAGCCCGGATCGTTCGGGTCCTTGAGCCCCGCAGCGCCAACATCATTGGCCGCTACTTCACCGAAGATGGCATTGGCTTCGTGGTACCGGACGATCGCCGCATCAGCCAGGACATCCTGATACCGGCGGAACACCGACTGGGCGCCCGCCTGGGGCAGGTGGTGAATGTTGAGCTGACCCAGAGACCGGGTCGTCATACCCACGCCAAGGGCAAGGTGACCGAGGTGCTGGGAGACGAAATGGATCCGGGCATGGAGATCGAGATCGCCCTGCGCAATCACGATCTGCCTCACCAATTCCCTCAAGCGGTGCTGGACCAGGTGGCTCGAATCGACGACGAGGTGACCGAGGCCGATAAGCAGGGCCGGGTGGACTTGCGACAGTTGCCGCTGGTGACCATCGACGGTGAAGACGCCCGAGACTTCGATGACGCCGTCTACTGCGAGAAGAAGAAGAGCGGCGGTTGGCGCCTGTGGGTAGCCATTGCCGACGTGAGCCATTATGTGCGCCCCGGCACGCCATTGAACGACGAGGCCCTGAAACGGGGTAACTCAGTGTATTTCCCGGCGCAGGTGATTCCGATGCTGCCGGAGAAGCTCTCCAACGGCCTCTGTTCATTGAACCCGGGTGTCGACCGTCTGTGCATGGTGTGCGAAATGACGGTATCGGCCTCCGGAAATTTGTCTGGTTATAAATTTTACCCGGCAGTGATGCACTCCCACGCCCGGCTGACCTACACCAAAGTGGCGGCGATGCTGGATGGGGATAAGCGACTGATCGAGCGATACCAGTCGGTGTTCCCGCACCTGCAACAGCTGCACAAGTTGTACGCTGCTTTGGACGGTGCCCGCCTCAAACGCGGCGCCCTGGTGCTGGAGACTACCGAGACTCAGTTTATCTTTAATAGCCAGCGACGCATCGAGCAGATTGTGCCTCGGGAGCGTAACGTGGCGCACAAGATGATCGAAGAATGCATGATCCTGGCTAACGTTGCGTCGGCTCGATTTGTGAAGAAGCAGAAAGGCGAAGTGTTGTATCGGGTCCACGAGGGTCCGGGCGACGCCAAGTTGAAGTCCTTGCGCGACTTCCTTGGTCAGCAAGGGCTGCAACTCGGTGGTGGCGATGAGCCGTCGCCGACCGACATCGCCAAGCTGCTGGCTTCGCTGAGTGGCCGCGCCGATGCCGAACTGGTGACCACCATGGTACTGAGATCCATGAAGCAGGCGGTCTACAGCCCAGACGATGAGGGCCACTTTGGTCTGGCGCTGCAGGGTTACAGCCACTTTACCTCACCCATTCGACGTTACCCCGATCTGATTTTGCATCGGGTGATTCGAGGCTTGCTGGCCAAAGACAGTGAAGGTGGCATGCTCAAGCGGGCCATCGGCAGCCTGCTGAATCGCGAGGCTGCCAAGGCCGACGATGCCGGGGTGTTGTACACCACTCAGGAACTGGTGGAGCTGGGTGAGCACTGCTCGATGACCGAGCGCCGTGCCGATGATGCCACTCGGGATGTGTCGGATTGGCTCAAGTGTGAGTTCATGCAGGATCACGTCGGCGACACCTTTGAGGCGGTGATCAGTGGTGTTACCAGCTTTGGTCTGTTTGTGCGTCTGAACCAGTACCACATCGACGGCCTGGTGCACATCTCCAGTTTGGAAAACGATTATTTCCATTTTGATGCGGTGCGTCAGGGACTGTACGGCGAGCATAGCGGCAAGCGTTATCGCCTCGGCGATGCGGTTGAGGTGAAAGTGATGTCGGTGAAGCTGGACGATCGTCAGATCGATCTGGGCCTGGTTCAGGAGCCGTCCAAAGGGCGTAAAGGGAAGCCCAAGTCCGGCCGCAAACCGGCGGACAGCAATGCCCCCTACAAAGCCAAACAGGGCAAACCCAAGTCCTCGGGTCGAAGTGGTGGCGGCAAGCGCAGTGGTGGTTCACAGGCCAAGTCCGGGGCAGCCAAAGGCAGCGGCAGTGCCAAGCCGGACGGCAAAAAAACAGATACCCGCGGCGGTGCGGGCAAGAGCAGTTCTAAGCGGAAAAATCGTTAATGAAACAAGAGATGGTATTTGGCCTGCACGCCGTTGAGGCGTTGCTGGCGTCGGAGCCTGAACGGGTAAAGTCCATTTGGATGCTGAAGGGGCGTGACGACGATCGTCTGCAACGGATTCATCAACTGGCGATGCAGCATGGCATCAGCTGCCAGCCTGCCGCCAGAAAGGCCCTGGATGACAAGGCCAAGTCGCCGCAGCACCAAGGGGTGGTGGCCGCCGCCAAGGCGGCGCCGGTAAAAGGTGAAGCGGAGCTGGATGCCTTGCTCAACGGCGTGGAGACGCCGCTGCTGCTGATTCTGGACGGCGTGACTGACCCTCATAACCTCGGCGCCTGCCTGCGCAGTGCCGATGCTACCGGTGTTCACGGTGTGATTGTGCCCCGGGATCGGTCTGCCAGTCTGGGCCCTGTGGTACGCAAAGTGGCAGTGGGTGCCGCCGAGAGCGTGCCGCTGTTTCAGGTGACCAACCTGGCGCGCACCATGCGGGAACTGCAGGAGCGGGGGGTGTGGATCGTTGGCACCGCCGGCGAAGCCGATCACGACCTGTATCAGGCCAAGCTTACCGGCCCGCTGGCGCTGACCATGGGGGCCGAAGGCAAAGGGATGCGCCGCCTGACCCGCGAACATTGCGATGAGCTGATTTCGATTCCAATGGCCGGGGTGGTCACCAGCCTCAATGTGTCGGTGGCGACCGGCGTGTGCTTGTTCGAAGCGGTGCGCCAGCGGCGGAGTTGATTCTCAAGACACAGCAAAAAGGCGCCGTTGGCGCCTTTTTTTGTTCCTGGAGGGGATTAGAAGCTGTACAGCAGGTTGACGGTGGAGATGATGTCGGTCTTCTCGCTGTTTTCCGGCACCTTTTCGGTGTATTTGACGTCGGTGCCTATCTTTAGAGCCAGATCGGCCCATAACTGATTCCGAATCGACAGTTTCAGGGTGGCGATGGTATTGCGGTTACCGGTTTCCACCGCACCTTCGGCATTGAAGGTGGTGTATTCGTGCAACCGCTGTTCCAGTTTGCCGGCGAAACGGGCAATGCCTTCGTCGGTGGAAGAACCGTCGCTGTCGGTATCGCTGTCGCTGAGATTGGGTTTGTTGTAACGGTAACCGGCACCGGCTTCCAGCGACAGCTTGGTGTGGCGATGATCAATGGGGGAGTAACCGTAACCGAAGGAGTAGATCTGCTGCTGGGTAAAGGAGCCGAATCGATCCCAGATCAATTCACTCCGGCCATAGACGTACTGGGTTCCTTTGAGCTTGTAATCCAGCTGGTACTGCACCGTGTATTGTTCGGCGGTGGTACTCTGGTTGTCAGAGGCAAAGTAGGCGTGCAGATTGGTTTCGTGGCGGGCTGCTTCCGCATCGTAAACAATTTTACCGCGGCTGTTGAAGTTGCTGGATTCGGTGTTGCCTGAGGTGTACTGCAACCCCAACTCCACTTCGGCGTCCAATCTGTCTTCAGGCTCTTTGTACTCCGGTGGCACCAAGGCCCACACCGACGGAGACAACAGCGCGGCGACCATCATCAATCGTTTCATAATACCTACTGCTATCACTGCGTATTTTTGTTTGATTTCTTCTCAGTCCCGGCAAGGTGGCGGGCTTAGGGTGCAGGGCGTTATCTTACCTCAAAGCGATTCAAAACGGCGATCAACTGAGGGAATTTCTCTGCCGCCGCTGCGCCAAGCCGGCTGGAGCCAGAGTGGCGGTGAGAATCGCTTGCTCACCCTGCGGGAATCCTGTAATATGCGCCGGCTAATCAGCCGAAACCCTTTTGTTCCTTGCCTCCAGGTATGGCTGAGCCTGAAAGAGGCTGAATAACCGTAAGGATCAATAATGCGTCATTACGAAATCGTATTTATGGTTCACCCTGATCAGAGTGAACAGGTTCCAGGCATGATCGAGCGTTACACTGCTACCATCACTAAAGATGGTGGTTCTGTAAACCGCTTGGAAGACTGGGGCCGCCGTCAACTGGCATACCCAATTGAGAAGCTGCACAAAGCACACTACGTGCTGGTTAACGCTGAAGCGACTGCTGAAGCCGTTGCTGAACTGGAAACCAACTTCCGCTTCAACGATGCCGTTATCCGTAGCATGGTAATCCGTACCAAGGGTGCTGTTACCGAGCCATCTCCAATGGCTAAAGCTAAGGAAGAGCGCCGTGAGCGTGATGATCGTCGTGACGATCGTCGTGAAGCACAGCCAGCTCCAGCTCCAGCTGCTGAGGAAGCCAGCGCCGAGTAAGAGCTGTGAACACTAACCGCCTCGAGCTGACGGGCACTGTCCTTCGGCCACCGAAAAAGGCAACTGGAATCAATGGAATTCCCCACGGGTATTTCATTCTGGAGCATCGCTCCATGCAGCAGGAAGCCGGACTGAATCGTCCCGTTTACTGTCGGATTCAAGTGGTTGTCAGCGGTCAGCAATCACAACCTTTACTGGACAATCTGGATTCCGGCCATGCAATCAGGGTCGCGGGGTTTCTCGCCTGGCAACAAAGCCGAAATGGCCAAAGCCGCCTGATTTTGCATGCTGACTCAATTGAACCTATTTCATAGGAGATGCCCACATGGCACGTTATTTTCGTCGTCGTAAATTCTGCCGTTTCACTGCAGATGGTGTTACTGAGATTGACTACAAAGACGTAGCAACTCTGAAAAACTACGTTACCGAAAGCGGTAAAATCGTACCGAGCCGTATCACTGGCACCAGCGCTAAGTACCAGCGTCAGCTGGCTCGCGCTATCAAGCGTGCTCGTTACCTGGCTCTGCTGCCTTACACTGACCTGCAAGGTTAAGTTTAGGCATTAGGTTAACCCTTTTAAGTAGAGGAAAAGGTAATGGAAGTTATTCTGTTGGATAAGATTGCCAAGCTTGGCGGTCTGGGTGACAAAGTTAGCGTTAAGTCTGGTTACGCTCGTAACTACCTGCTGCCACAAGGCAAAGCAGTATTCGCTAACGCTGCTAACGTAGCTGAATTCGAAGCTCGTCGCGCTGATCTGGAAAAGAACATCGCTGACAAGCTGGCTGCTGCTCAAGCTCGCGCTGAGAAGCTGGCTGCTCTGGAAGGCGTTTCCATCGCTTCCAAAGCGGGTGACGAAGGCAAGCTGTTCGGTTCCATCGGTACTCGCGACATTGCTGACGCGATCACCGCTGCCGGCGTTGAAGTAGCCAAGTCTGAAGTACGTCTGTCCGAAGGCGCTCTGCGCAACACCGGCGAGTACGACATCGTTGTTGCTGTACACAACGAAGTGACTGCTACTGTTAAGCTGACCATTGTTGCTGGTGAGTAATCACTAAGCTGACACCGGTCGCTTAATCCGGGAAACCGGAGCAGAAAAACACCGCCTCAGGGCGGTGTTTTTTTATGCCAGTCTCGGCAGTGGCAACCAAAAAAGCCGCCATATGGCGGCTTTTGTCGTTAGTAAGCGTTTACTTGATCAGGGTCAGCTCGGTCAACAGGTTGTCGGCGCTGTCGACATTTTCCATCATCCACAACACGTAGCGGAAGTCGACGTGTACGGCCCGGGTGATGCTGGGGTTGAAGTACCAGTCCTTGGTGATCGACTCATAGGTGGAGTCGAAATTCAGACCGACCAGATCGCCGTCGCCGTTGAGGATCGGCGAACCGGAGTTGCCCCCTGTGGTGTCGACGCTGGAGAGGAAGTTCACTGGCACCGAGCCAAAGTGGCCGTCATTGGCCTCGGCACAAGGCAAAATGCCGCAGTACCAGGATTGGGTCTGCGCCTTGATGCTGTCCACCGAGTAGCTGCCATAGCGTTTGGCCTTGATGGCCTCGAGGATCTTTTGCGGTGCATTGAACGGTTCGACGCCGGTGTGCTTCTCGACAATGCCCTCCAGTCGGGTAAACGGCTGTTTGTACAGGGCATCGGCGGCCTGGTAGCCATCGACCACACCGTAACTGATGCGCAGGGTGCCGTTGGCATCCGGGTACACCGGCTGGTTACGGCTGTCGTACCAGTCCAGCAAGGCCGCCATCATAGCGGGACGCACGGCGGTGATGTCACCGGCCAGGGTCTGACGTTGCTTGCGATTGGCTTCGTTGGCGTCGTACAGGGCCACCGCCATCTTAATGAAGGGATCATCGCTGGCTTTGAACGCCGACACCGGCTGGGTCATCCACTTGAGGCGCTGGCCGCTGTCATTGAGGCCGGTGTTGGCATAGGCCTGATCCAGGTCCAGGGTTTCCAGTACCTTGTCCAGGGCCGCAGTCCGGTGCGACTGAGCCAGGTAGGCGTCGATGTCCATCTGCCACAGGCCCCGATCCATACGAGTATGGAAGCTGCGGGTCAGGCGGTTGAGACGGCCCTCGAGCATCTTCATGTCCCGCTCCTGATAGCCTTCCTCGCGCTCGGCATCGGGTTTTTGGCGCTCATTGGCCAGTTTATACAGTCGGTTGGCGGTGTTAAGCAGGGCACTGGACTGGGCATTTTCGAAGTAGAACGCCCGCTGCTTGTAGTTTCGTTGCTCGGCCAGCTTTTTCTCCAGCTGTTCAACCTTGGCCAGGGCGTCGGCACGGCTCGGATCGGCTTTCAGCCAGTCTTTGAAGGCGTGTTCATTGCTGCCCTTGATGGCGGGAATGTCGGTTTTACGAAAGCCATCCAGCAGGCCGTTCATCTTCTTCATGCGGTTGGCAAGGCTGGCTTTGGTGCCGGCGTAGGCGATCTTGATGACGCCGTCTTCGAGGCCGTACTGGTCGATGAGATCGATGCGCTGCTGATAGCGGCTGGCACCGACCGGATACTGCCAGTTACTGGCAAATTCCAATTCGCTCAGTAGCTTGTGTCTGCTGGTTCGGCCCGGGTAGCCTGCCACCAATACCCCGTCTCCCTGCTTCACGCCACTGGCGTTGACCTTAAGGAAGCTCTTGGGCTGGTAGGGGACGTTGTCTTCGCTGTAGGCGGCCGGCGATCCATCCGGAGCAACGTAGGCCCGCAGGAAGGTGAAGTCACCGCTATGGCGGGGGTACTCGAAGTTATCGATGTCACCGCCGAAGGAGCCGACACTTTGAGGCGGCGCGTACACCAGACGCACGTCGCGAATCATCAACTGACGCAACAGGTAGTACTTTTTGCCGCCATGAAAGCTGCGCACATGGCAACGGTAGTTGTCGTTGGACTCGCACTGCTTCAGCAGCGCCTTACGGTTGCCCTGGATGGTATGGTAGCGCTGATAGCCGTCCATGTCGTCGCTGACACCGGCGTACACCTGCTCGGTAACGTCTTCGATCTTGTCGGTGACGTACAGGCGTTCCTGAGGGCCAGCAGAAGGCTCTTTATCCAGGCTGGTGGCCAGGAAGCCATCATCCAGGTAGTTGTGTTCTTCATTGCTGTTGAACTGAATGCCCCGGTAGGCACAATGGTGGTTTGTGACAACCAATCCTTTGGGAGAAACGAAGGAGGCAGTACAATACCCCAGTCCTACCACCGCATTCATTGGATATTGATTCAGGTCCGCCAGCTGTTCGGCTGGCAGACGGATGCCGGCTTGCTGAAGCTCATCGCTCAGTTGCGGCATCTGCATGGGGAGCCACTGGCCTTCATTGGCGACAGCGGGCAGGGCCACGGCCAGGCTTAACGCCAGGACGGAGACCGAAGAAGAAACTTTGGTTGGCATGGGAGGTCCCTTTATTATTATCATTCCTGTTTGGGCAATGCGCCCAGAAAGGGGAAATCTTACCAATTTAACGCATTGAGTGTAACGGGTTTAACATGGCAGAAACGCGCCAGCGCGACGACAAACGGCAAAAGACAGTGGATCAGCTGAAGATTCCTCCTCACTCTCTGGAGGCGGAACAGTCGGTCCTCGGTGGCTTGATGCTGAATAATGACGTCTTCGATCAGGTGGCGGAACGGGTTGTCAAAGAGGACTTCTACAGCCGCAGTCATCAGTTTATCTACGCCGCCATGTCACAATTGCTGGAAAACGGCCACCCGTTGGATCTGGTGACCGTTTCCGAAGAGCTCAATCGTCTCGGCGAGCTGGATAACGTCGGCGGCATCGCCTATCTGTCCGACATCTCCCGCAACACCCCCAGTGTGGCCAACATCGTCGCCTACGCCGAGATCGTCCGCGAGCGCGCGGTGGTGCGCGAGATGATCAAGGTGGCCAATGAGATCGCCGACGCCGGCTTCAATCCCGACGGGCGCGACTCCGGGGCCCTGCTGGATCTGGCGGAAACCAAGGTGTTTAAGATCGCCGAAAGCCGCACCAGTGCCAATGAAGGCCCGGAAAACATCAAGAGTATCCTGGAAAAAACCGTGGATAAGATTGAGGAGCTGTACAGTAACCCTCATAACGGTGTGACCGGGGTTTCCAGCGGCTTCTCGGATCTGGATAAGATGACCGCCGGCTTCCAGCCTTCGGATTTGATCATCGTGGCCGCCCGACCTTCCATGGGGAAAACCACCTTTGCCATGAACCTGTGTGAGCAGGCGGCCATGAATGAAGACAAGCCGGTGCTGATCTTCTCTCTGGAGATGCCCTCGGAACAGATCATGATGCGTATGTTGGCGTCGCTGGGCCGGGTAGACCAGACCAAAATCCGTACTGGCCAGCTCAATGATGAAGACTGGGCTCGAGTGTCCGGCACCATGGGGCTGATGATGGAGCAGGGTAAGATGTACATCGACGATGGCTCCGGCCTGACCCCCACCGATGTGCGTTCCCGCGCCCGCCGGGTTGCCCGGGAGTATGGCGGCCTGTCGATGATCATGGTGGATTACCTGCAGTTGATGCAGGTGCCTGCGTTGTCGGACAACCGGACACTGGAGATCGCCGAGATCTCCCGCTCGCTGAAGGCGCTGGCGAAAGAACTGAACGTGCCGGTGATCGCCCTGTCGCAGCTGAACCGCTCGCTGGAGCAACGGGCCGACAAGCGGCCGGTGAACTCGGATCTGCGTGAGTCCGGCTCCATTGAGCAGGATGCCGACTTGATCATGTTTATCTATCGGGATGAGGTCTATCATCCCGACACCGCCGAAAAGGGCACCGCTGAAATCATCATCGGTAAACAGCGTAACGGCCCCATTGGTAAGGTTCCTCTGACTTTCCAGGGCATGTTCTCCCGCTTTGACAACTACGCCGGCGGCGGTTTCGAATACGACGAATAAGGAATCTGCTGTGCGATTCTCCCCTGTGGCTGAGATCAGCCGTCATGCCTTGCTGCATAATCTGGAGCGGCTGCGCAAGCTGGCTCCGCACTCGAAAATCATGGCGGTGGTGAAAGCCAACGCCTATGGCCATGGATTAACCACCCTGGCCCGCTGGCTGGATCAGGCCGGAGTCAATGGCTTTGGTATGGCCCGGTTGGAGGAGGCCCTGTGCCTTCGCAATGAGGGCATCTGCGCCCGAATGTTGCTGCTTGAGGGCGTGTTTTCGGAAGAGGATCTGGAGCTGGCCGCCGCCAATAATCTGGAAGTGGCGATTCATGATGTCGAGCAGGTGGCGATGCTGGAGCGGGCGGTGCTCAGTCGTCCGATTCGAATCTGGTTGAAACTGGATACCGGCATGCATCGCCTCGGGATTCAGCCTGAGCAGTTTGCGGCCATCTACCAACGGCTCAGGGCCCTGACGCACCTGCAGGGGGACATTAACTTTATGACCCATTTCGCGGTGGCCGACGAAGCCGAAAACCCGGAAACAGCACGCCAGATCGCCCTGTTTAATCAACTGACCCGAGACCTGCCTGGCGAACGCACTTTGTCTAACTCGGCCGGCGCCCTGGTGTGGCCGGCGGCGCACGGCAACTGGGTGCGAACCGGGCTGGCGCTGTACGGTGGATCACCGATGATCGCCGGGCGACCTCAGGATTTTCAGCTGCAGCCGGTAATGACCATGAAAACCGCGGTACTGGCGGTTCGGGAGCTTAAGGCCGGAGAGCCTGTGGGTTACGGTCAGAGTTGGCGCAGCGGTCGGGATACCCGCCTAGCGGTCATCGCCATGGGCTATGGTGATGGCTACCCCAGGCACGCGGTCAGCGGCACCCCGGTGCTGATCAATGGTCGACGCTTTCCATTGGCGGGTAGGGTATCGATGGACATGATGACGGTAGACATCGGTGACGCCGAGGTAAGCGTCGGCGATCCGGTGGTGCTGTGGGGAAGGGGCCTGCCGGTGGAGGAGATTGCCGAGTGCGCCACCACCATCCCCTATGAGCTGTTGTGCAGTACCACCGCCCGGGTACAGTATCAGTATGTGGAATAAAAAAAGCGGCCTGCGGGCCGCTTTTTTGCAGAGGCTGAGACCTTACTCTCCCAGCATCGCTTCTTTCAGGTCATCATCAAGCGGGTCATCACCGAGCCAGATCCCCAGCAGCACTTCGCGGAAGGTTTCACCTTCGATGGTCACCAGTGATTTGCCATTTTTTCGCAGTTCAACACCACTTTCTGGCAGAGAGACGATGCGGAATCGATCCCCTTCTTGAACCGGTTCGCTAAAGGCGGCGGTGAACTGATCGACCTTATCCTGAATCTGCGGTAGGCGGTCACCGGCGGACTGCTCAAAGCCCTCCTCCATGCTGGCGGTCATCTTTTCTGAGGTGATCATCGAAGAGATGATGTCCAGCTGAATGGCGGCGGCGGATTTGCCTTTCATCAACTCCTCTGCCGGCAGGTTGTCCTGGTTATACAGGCTACTGACATACAGCTTCATAAAGAACTTTTTACGAATACCGGCACCACGGTGTGGCATTTCAATGCCCTGAACATTCAGGGAGTCATCAATATTAACGTCGGCCACGGTCAATGCCCAGCTGGGCGCACTCAGGCACAAAGATAAAGGAAGAATCGCAGTTAACAATTTACGCATGTAAGCCACCGATTGATTGGGGGAGATTCGATTAGAGTATATGCTCTAATTTGTTTTTTTTCTGACCTGGATCAATTTTATGTCCGGTGTTGGTATCGCTTGTGTTTGAATTGTTATCAAAAAGCACGCTTTGGCTGTGTTGGCAATCTATCGTGGTGATTGCTTCTGTTTGAGAGACTCCATTTAGCCTTTTTGATTGGCCCTGTGTTAAAGAATGTGGTTCGATTCACATTGCGTTTACCTTTTTAATGAATAAATCCATAGCATGATCTTAGTCACGTTATCTGGTCAGACCTCGAATTAGAGTAAATACACTAATTTTGTTTGGGATAATAAAAAGAGGACGGGTTGGTTATGGGCATACCAATTTCCACCTACATCGTTTCGATGGTTGGCTACATAGTATTTCTACTTGTATTAGTAGAGATGATGAGAAGAACACCAAGATTCACTTTCGCATTTTGGATGCTCTCTTTACTTACAGCTCCATTATGGGCTGATAACTTAGACGGCTGGTTCCGCTGGGCTAAAACCGTCAGTGTTTTGATTCCAACTGCCATTATTGTTGGTAGTGCGAGATTGGCTTATCTTTATTACGATAATCCAAACAGAATTCTCAAGTTTTTCCGAAAAGACTGGGTGCTGTGGTGTCTGTACGGCGTCCTGTTCCTGAATATTGCCGAGGCGACAGTTAAGGATCTGGTTACTCAGAACTACTTTAACTTTATTGCCGGTTGTGTGCTGCTGGCCACCATGCCGCTGCCAAAATACAAAAACGGCAAGCGTCAGTACTGGCTGATTGGTAAAGATGCACCCAACGATCTGCTGTTTTTCTCTACCGCTGCCTGGAACTTCCTCTACACCACCTGGAACATGGCATTTGTGTATGGCGAAAACCCCGGTTACTTCGCCAGCTCCTTCTGTATTCTGATGGCCGCCGAGCTGTATCCGCTGATCAAAGGCCGACCAGAGCTGTACATCATTGCTCGAGTCTACACCCTGGCGTTCCACATCCTGGTGCGCGCCATGGGCGACCCGTTTGCCGAGGTGATGGACTCCACCCACTGGGCCAACGACAACGTGTTGATGTTCTGGGGTGTGGCCAACGCCGTACTGCACATCGCCTACCTGATTTACTACTTCAAGAAATTCCGTCAGCCCAATGCTGAAGGGGGTAAGGAACCGCCCTATGGCAATCGAACACCGCCGCTGGTGGTGGATGCCAGAACCGAGGAGAGCAGTCCGCTGCTGGAGACCCAAAAGCCTTCGATGGCCTCTGGTCAGAAACCCGTAACGGCGTAACCGGTAAGGAGCGGGGTGGTTACCACCACCCCGTCAGGGAATCGATAGCATGAACAGATTAGTGAAAGCATTTCAGGCGATGATGCTGATGTTGCTGCTGACCCCGGCGGCCATGGCAACCGATCTGGAAGGAGTTGATTTTCAAGACCAGTTGGTTGGTCAGATTTGGCAAGGAACCATGGATGGAGATCCTGGACAAGGAAGTCTTTTTTTCCGCATGGAGTTTGCCGCTGACAACCAGGTTACTGTGACCAAGCAGTACGGTGGTCATAACGTCGTCGAACAGAAGCGCTGGCAGGTCCAGGATCAGCAATTGACCATTACCAGCAGCAGCGGCCAGATCATTGATGATTTCGATGATGTGTCGATGCCAATGGTTGCGGTTGACCGCTTCCTGTATGAGAAGGGCAACAAGAAGTTTACCGGCCATAAATGGGTACAGGTGCGAGCCTACGCTCATGTGTTGTTCGTTCTGATTGGCCTGATGGTGATGAACGAAATCTGTCGCCGCTATAAATGGCCAACTGTGGTGATCTTCTTTGTTCTGCCGATTGTGCTGATTCCCCTGTGGGCCAGCTATGGCGTCAGCTACTGGTTCAAGTGGGTGAAGCTGTATTCGGTCGTGGGTGCCTGTGTGCTGTTTACATTGATTCGGTACACCAAGGTCGGAGAGATGAAGTGGGCGAAATTCTGTGCGGCAGGTTTCCTGGCCTTGAATATTTCTGAAGCGGTACTTCAGGATTTCAGCATGGGTTATACCGCCAACGTATTGAACGCCATTGGTGGTATTTTCTCCATTATCACACTGACCGGGTGGGCACAAATTCAAGCCGCGAAAACCAAAGACAAAGATATGGTTTGGCCGGCCATGACCACCTTCTGGATCATCGCCTACGACGTTTGGAACTTTGCGTTTGTATATTTGAACTTCCCAGGTTCCGCTACCGCTCAGTTCATGGTGTTAACCGCAGCGACCATTCCTTCTCTGCTTATTACTAAGGGAACTTGGTTGCAGGCCCGGGCGTTTACTCTCGCCCTGTCATTTATGTATTACTTCACCAACCCCGCGATGTACGAAAGTAATGTTGTGATGTTGCCACGTAATGATGAACTGATGCTGGCAATTGGTTTCTTGAGTTTCCTGCTGAACACTATTTTGTTCATCCAGGTATATGGAGCGAAATGGCGTAATTACAGACTACAACAAGAAATGGTTAGTTAGTTTTATTAGGCACTGATTATATAAATACAAAATCTCGATGGAGTTTATGATGAAAAAGACAATTGCTCTCACCTTAGCCGCAATGAGTTTCTGTGCACTGGCTGCGGACGACGCCGTGGAAGATGCTCCTAATATGGGTAGCCCCACCGAAGTGTATACCTACCTGGGTGCCTCTTACGGTACCGAAGGGGCCAACCTGAAAGGGATGATGGCGCTGTCGGAAGACAAGGGGGAGTACGCGCAGAAGTCCGGCATCCTGTTTGAGGTGAAAAACATCTTTAACGAAGGCGATAAAAATGACAAGTTTGGCGGCATCGAGTACGGCCTGTACCCGGATGGCAGTGTCGGCCCGGTTGGTACCAAGACCAAGGGCAAGGCCAGCAACCGCTCCTATCGTCTGCGTTACGGCACCATCAACACCAAGAACGGCCTGGGTTTCTCGGTCGACGCGGTGTTTGCGGATCACCCCTTCTTCGGTTCCACCTCGGTGATTCAGGCCGGTCCGGTGGCCACCATTCCGGTGGGCGATAAGATTCTGATCTGGCCCATCCTGTATGTGGGTGGCGTGATCATGGACGACAACATTCAGGATCTGAACCCTGAGTGGCCCGACAGCAGCAGCAGCGGCGTCGACATCGCCTCGACTATCGGTACCGCCATGGTGTACGTCAACTGGAAGTTCACCGACAAGTGGTGGATGCTGGCCAGCTACCGCTACACCATGGAGCTGAACGGTAAGTCCTGGGATGACGACGTGGCGGATGGCGGCCTGCAGATGGATGCCACCGAGTTTGAAGTGTCCGTCGCTTACCAGCTGACCAAGAAGCAAAATGTGCGTACTTACTACTCGACTGCCAAGAACGACAGCTTCTGGGTTGAGTACAACTACGCCTTCTAATCCACCCCTGTGGGATCTTTGCCGGCTCGGGAGTCACCGTCTCCTGAGTGCCTGGGCTGGCAAAGAGACCCACGCTCCTTTTCGGTCAATGTCGGGTTCATCCTCACCCGACGAGTACTGAAATGGGTGACCGTCGTTATTAGCGTCCCGGCGGTCACCCCCTACCTTGACGAGGTAGCATTATGTTTCTGTTTGAACCCATTCCCTGGTACTCCTGGGCGGCCTTTCTGGGCGTGCTGGTGGCGTTGATTATTCTGAATGAGATCTCCCGCCGCAGCATGTGGGCCGGCATTGCCTGTTTCATTGTCCTGCCATTGATTCTGACCTTTACCGTGTGGCCGAAAACCACCTCGGCAGAAGGTTCCAGTGTCGGCACCTGGTTCCATTGGGCCAAGGTGTATTCCTCGCTGGCGGGCTGCGTCGGCTTTATGGCCATTCGGTACATCAAGGGGGCGGCGGACAAGAAGTGGGTGCTGATGTTTCCACCTGCGATCCTGGCGATCAACATCGCCGAGGCGGTGGTCCGTGACTTTCAGTGCTTCAGTTTTAACGGCATGGTCGATGGCATCATGATCACCGGCGGTGTCTGGAACATCATGAACGGCGTGGCCGGCATTCTCAATATCATCGCCATCTGTGGCTGGGCCGGCATCTTCATCAGTAACGACAAATTCAAAGACATGCTGTGGCCAGACATGCTGTGGTTCTGGATCGTCGCTTACGATCTGTGGAATTTCGCTTACGTCTACAACTGCGTCGGCGATCATGCATTTTATGCCGGAGGAGCCTTGCTCCTGTCTTGCACCATTCCGGCTTTCTTCATGCGTAAAGGCGCGTGGTTGCAGCACCGGGCCCACACGCTGGGATTCTGGATGATGTTCGTCATGTGCTTCCCGAGTTTTGTGGATACCTCGATGTTTGCGGTCAAGGCCTCCAACAACCCGCAAGCCCTGTGGTGGGTCTCCGCCATTGCGCTGGCGTCCAATGTGGCCCTGGTGGTGTACCAGTTCCGTCGCATCGCTCAGGCTAAGCTTCATCCTCTGAAAGATGAGTTGTATCAGCATCTTCCTGCCTATCAAAAGGTGGCGGCGTCCCGTTAGCGGTTCGCTTCCCTTTTCGCTGTACTGCGGCCGGCTCTCCTTGCATTGGTCCCATCGGGCCGGCCGCTCCCTCCCCGTCGATGCGGTGCCGATCCTGAGTATCCAGCAACCCAGGCACGATCCTGGATAAGCCGGACAACAGGTGTTCCCGGGTGATGGGTTTGGTGATGCAGCCTTCAAAGCCGGACGCCAGTAGGTTTGGGTCCCGCTGCGACAGTACATTGGCGGTCAGGGCAATCACCGGGGTGCCGTGGTGCTGAGGCAGTTGACGGCGAAGGGCCTGGCAGGTTTGGTAGCCGTCCATGCCCGGCATTTGGATATCCAGCAGAATCAGATCAAACCCCTGGGTCTGCAATAACTCAATTGCCTGTTTCCCCCCGTCTGCCACCGTGGCGGTGGCCCCCATTTTGGTCAGTATCTGCTTAGCCACCAGCCGATTGGTCATGACGTCATCGACCACCAAAATCCGCCTGTCGCGCAACGGGTGACCATTGTCCCGAAGGACAGGTTGCGATTCGGCCGGTGCCTGTTGGTGCAGCAGTTGCTGCAGGTCTTTGGCGGAGACCGGAAGGCTAATGGCGGTGAACTCCGGTGTCGGTGTGCTCCCTTCGGAGTCGATGCTGTAGAGTTTCCACTTCCTCCGTCGCGGTGACAGGGTTGGTTTCAGTTGCCGCCACTGTTGTCGCCCTTGTGCGTCGGCCAGGATAACGTGAAGCAGTCCCGGCTCGTCGGTGTGGCTCAGCATGGCGGGATTGTCGCTGGCATCGAAATGCTGGCGGCGAAGAATGTCCAGCAGGGCGGGAACGGCCACCCGGTCCTGCCCGAGCACCAGCACCTGTCCCAGGCTGGGGCGGGATTGAGGAACGGTGTCGTCAATGGGCAGTGAAAATCGAAACGTGGTCCCGGCGCCCGGCGTACTGGTGACCGTCAGTTCTCCCCCCAGCAAGGTTGCCAGACTGTGGCTGATGGCCAGTCCCAGGCCGGTGCCTCCGAAGCGGCGGGAGATGGAGGAGTCGGCTTGGGTGAAAGCATCGAACAGGTGCTTCTGGGCCTCAGGTGAGATGCCGATGCCGGTGTCGGTCACCGTGATCAGCAGGGAGTCGGCGTTGGTGCGACTCAGTCGCAGTTCGACATGACCCTGTGTGGTGAATTTGCAGGCGTTGCTGAGCAGGTTGCACAGTATCTGATGCAAGCGGAAGCGATCGCTGTGTATTACTTCCGGCGCACTGGGATCGCAATGCACCCACAGGGCCAGGGATTTATCGCGGCAATGCTTGGCGAACAAGTGGTGCAGTTCCTCCAACAGCTCGTCGACGGCAAAGTGGCGTTTGTCCAACACCAGTTTTCCGGCTTTGAGCTTGCTGTGGTCCATGATGTCATTGACCAGGGTCAGCAGGGTGCTGGAGGCCTGACCGATGTGGCTGACCTGCTCTCGCTGCTGAGGACTCAAGGAGCTTTGACTCAATAGGTCGGTAAAACCGCTGATGGCGTTCAGCGGGGTGCGCATCTCGTGACTCATGGTGGCCAGGAAAAAAGTTTTTAGCTCAGAGATTCGGGCCAGTTCGTTGTTGAGTTTACTGATGGAGCGCAGTTTTCGTATCAGTTCGATGGCAGACAGGGCGATCAAGGTGAGTACCAGCATCACGAAAGCCAATGCCTGTTGATTATCGTAGTGCTTGGCGGTGCGGTGGTTGGTTTGTATCGCTTGAGCCAGAGCCTCCGGCGTGCGCGTTTGCTGCAGCGCCGTCAGGTGGTATTGATGTGCGGCTTGGGAGCGCGCTAGCGCTTGGCCGTGAACGTTAATCTGACTCTGGTTTCCTGGCGGAAGTGACGCGAGCCATCGTGGTGAGGGTTTCGCAATTGCGGCAGAGTCCCGGTGTCTACTGAGGTAGTGGCGTTCCAGCCAAGCGGCATTGAGCTTCTGCGTCGGGGAGCCGCGGTGCTCTATCTGGAGAAACTGGGCCCGCAGTGCTCGAGCACTGACGGCCATGGCGACTTGGTGTTGTTGCAGGGCGTGGTAGTGGCGAGCAAACTGGGTCAGTTTCAGTTTCAGTGTTAGCTGTTGATGCTGTGGGGCACTGTACACCTCGTCACGGCTGTTATTGATGAGGTAGTGATGCAACCAGCCCGAGTAGTCCTGGTTGCGCCGATTCTCCTGCCCCTGAGTCATCAGATCATTGAGGGCGGCGGTGATCAGGTATTCTGCCTCGGTCAGGCTGGTTTGTTGATGAGTCAGTTGCTTCAGTTGCAGGCGGCCGTAGACGATGATGGCGATCATGGCCGCGCTGACGATCAGTGCAACGGCAGCCAACGGCTTCAGGCGGGTGGCGAATGTCATGGTGCCTCCCGCAAAATGGCTGGCGGCGGCGCGGTAAGGCTGTGAAGAAATGCACCGATGTCGTGGGTCTGGTTAGCCGTCAGGGTGATGCCCAGTTGCGACATCGCCATGATCTCAATGGCCTGGTCGAGGTGGGTCACCGAACCGTCATGGAAATAGGGGGCTGTTTGCGCCACATTGCGCAGGCCTGGAACCCGGAATACATGGGCGTCCCGTTTGTCGCCGCTGTTGTCGCCAAGGCCCCGATCGGCGCTGGCGCTGGCGGGCCTTTGGGTCAGGCCGAAGGTCTGTTGCAGGTTGCCGCCCAGGTTGACCCCCTGATGACACAGGATGCAGCCCAGGGACTGAAACTGCGACCAGCCGGCGGACTCTGATGCGGTCAGGGTTAACTCTCCCTGAAGGTAGCGATCAAAGCGTGAGCCCGGCGTCAGCAGTTGCCGTTCAAAATGACTGATGGCCGCCTTGATGCTGTGTTCGCTCAGGGGCTGGCCGCTGGCATCGACAAAGGCGTCGTGAAAGGCGGCATCGTTCGATAACCTGGCCACCACCGCGGGCCAGTCGCTGTCCATCTCCAGTGGGTTGTGCAGCGGGCCGTCGATTTGAGTTTCCAGGGAGTGAGCGCGGCCATCCCAGAACTGGCTCGGATTCAGGCTGGTATTGAAGACCGTCGGGCTGTTGCGGGGGCCGCTGCCAGCAACTCCCGGGGACAGGGCGCTGGGCTGAGCACCGTATTGATTCAGCGGATGGCAGGTGGCACAACTGACCTTGCCATTGCTGGACAGGCGCGGATCCATAAACAGCGCCAGGCCGATGCGGGTCAGTGCCGGGTTGTCATCAACAGCGACGGGAATGGGGACGACGGGCCGATTCTGGTGAGTCTTCAGTGGCTGCAAATCCGCCACGATGTTGGGATGCAGGTGCGGTTGTTCGAGGCTGCATCCATGCAGCAACAGGGCGATCCAGGCACCCCAGAGCGGTCTCATACTCAATCCTTGAGTGTGTTTATCTCCTTGTAACCTATAGGTGCCAAGATAGCCATTGTCCAAAAAAACACCAAAAAATGGCCTGTTGCAGGGTCATTGTTGGCAAGAAATAGGGTAAAGTGACAAGTGTAACTGGTTGACCCTGGTTCAGGTTCTGCTTGAGCTGGCCGGCATTAGCCGATAGCTTAAAAGCTGCTGTAGTGAACCCCGGAGATCAAGTGATTGATTCAGTGGGAGCGAAGGATTGCGAGATGACTACAAAATTTTCCAAAGTGTTGTTTATACAGGGAGATGACAGCGCCAACTCCCTGCCAATGCTGTGCAAGACCCTGGAGGTGGAGATCGAGGTCCGCAACCAGCCCGGGGACGTGCGTGCATCGGAACTGAACCGGCCGGATCTGTTGCTGCTGGTGTCACAGGACTCCTGTGGTTTAAACCGCAATGGCGTGCCGGTGTGGGTGCAGCGGTTGCTGCCAGAGCAATCGGTGGCGTTGTTCGGCGTCACCGAAGACAGTGTCGATCCGGTGCACCTGCTGACTCAGGGAGTGAAGGGGGTGCTGTACCACAACGATCGGGTCGACATGAGCCTGTCGGCGCTGCGGGCGCTGATTCAGGGGGAGCTGTGGTTTTCACGGGCGACTCTGGAGCAGGCGGTGTGCCAGATGATCGGTGCCCAGGCGCAACAGAGCAGTCGCCAGGAGCAAGACAAACTGACCAATCGTGAGCAGAGCGTGGTACGACTGGTGGCCCTTGGAGCCAGAAACAAAGAGATAGCCCGCAAGTTGTTCATCAGCGAGTACACGGTTAAGGCTCACCTGGCCTCCATCTTTCGTAAAACCGAAACCCGCAACCGGGTTGAGCTGGTGAGTAAGCTCGGCCTGGCCTGAGCGGCGTAAACGGACGTAAAAAGGGAGACCTCAGGGTCTCCCTTTGTTGTTCAGGGCGCCGGTTATGGATTCATCTGTACCACAGTGGCGCTGTTGTACATGCCACCCTGCATCACAGTGGCGGTGTTCCCCATGCCACTCTGATCAATGGTGGCGGTGTTGAATGAACCGGTTTGAGTCAGGTCGATGGTGTTGCCATCGCCAATCTGGCTGCCGTACAGGGCGTTGTTGTTTCCGCCAGTTTGGCTGACCAGCAGGGTGTTGCCGTTACCGTTGGACTCATAAGCACCGCCGGACTCGTTGGCGGCGATGACGTTGCCATTGCCTTCCTGCAGCAGGGTGGCGGTCAGGCCGGCGCCAGACGTCAGCAGAGACAGGCTGTTCATCTCACCATCCTGGGTGGTAGAGATGGTGCCGCCACTGCCTTTGGCATTGACCTTGGCGTAGTTATCGTTGCCGCTCTGGCTCATGGTGATGCCGTGGCCGTCGCCGGTCACGTCCACATCGAACTCCTGCAGGCTGCCGCTTTGAGTCAGAGTCAGAGTATTGCTGTCGGCATAGACGTCGACGTCGGCGCGATGATCGCTGCCGGTTTGGCCCAGAGTCAGGGTGTTGCCGTCGCCGTCGGCTATGACATTGGCGTAGTTACGATCGCCCAACTGGTCGATGGTCAGAGTCGAGTTGGTCGAGCCCCAGGAGCTGGCGTAATCGATCTGGTTGCTCTCGCCTGTCTGAGTCAGGGTGTAATCCACGTTCTCTGACCAGCGCACGTCCACGTCGATCTCGTTGCTCTGGCCGGTCTGGTTGGTGACCAGTTCACTGTCGGTCAGGTCCACGGCGATGAAGTCAACGTCGTTGCCGTTGCCTTCGGCCAGGTCGCCCTGAGTGGCCGACAGAGTGGAGTTGCTGATGTTGCTGACGGTACCGGTAACGATGTTGCCATTGCCCGCCTGGTCGGCCGTGATGGTCGAGCCGTTGATGCCATCGGCATCGGAGAAGTCGATGCTGTTGCCACTGCCGGCCTGTACGCCCTTAATGGTGGAGGCGCTGACGTCGTTGACACCGGACAGGTTGAAGCTGTTGGCGCTGCCGTTCTGGTCGCTGGAGATGGTGGCACCGCTCAGGTTGGTGACGCTGAGCAAGTTAACACTGTTGCCCTGGCCATTTTGGAAGGCGTCGATGCTGCCGCCTTCGACATTTTCGACGTCGCTCATGTCGATGATGTTGCTATCGCCGTTCTGCAGGGTGGTCACGCCGACGCCCTGCAGGTTGTTGACGTCGGACATGTCCAGGTTGTTGTTGTCGCCGCTTTGACCGGCAGTCACGGTATTGCCGGAGGCGTTTTCGGAGTGGAAGCTGATGACGTTGCTGTCGCCGCTCTGATCCAACATCAAGGTGTTGTCGACGCCGGCGGCGCTCATCATGATCTGGTTGCCGACGGCGGCGCCTTCGACATCCTGGCCATCGCCATAGGTTTGAGTGGCCGTCACGTCGTTGTTACCGCCAAACATGTCGATGGCAATCTGCTGGCCCTGTGCCTTGTCAAGTAGGCCGGTGCTGCCGTTCTGAGTCAGGTTGTAGTCGCTGCCGGCACCTGTGGTGGTGCTGGTTTCATTCAGACTGATGGCGTTGCTGTCGCCACTCTGGCTCAGGATGGCGGTGTTGCCGCCATCGGCAAACAGGCCGGTGGCGATGTCGTTATTGTCGCCGCTCTGAGTCATGGTCGCGCTGTTGCCACCATTGGAGTGGTAGTTGGCGGCGTTGTCATTGCCGGTTTGGGTAATGGAGACGGTGTCTTCTGCCGTCGCGGCAAAACCCACACTGGCCAGAGCAACGGCCACCAGTGATAACTTAATTCCGTGTTTCATCATCAGTTCCTTTTCGGATTAGTAAAAGCCTATCAGGAGATCACGGCCGTATCCGGTCTGCTGGATGGTGAGCGGCGATTCCATCGGCGTCACTGAATAGATCCCGACATCGAGGAGGTTGGCGTCCCCCTCCTGGTGAATCTCAAGTTTGCTGCCATTACCCCCCTGAAAGATGTGGGCCTGGTTATCGTTGCCGTACTGGCTGAGCGTTAGCTCGTTGTTAGTGCCATACTGCAGCGCCGCAACCCGGTTGCCCTCTCCCTGCTGTTGGATAATGCTGTCTTGGTGTTCGCCATTTTGTAAAAGGGCGATGAGGTTGTCGTTGCCCGACTGATACAGAGCGGCGCGGTTAAAGGCGCCGGTTTGTTGCAGCGAGATCCTGTTCGGGTTTTCCTGCGCCAGCAAATCCGCTACCGAGCGAGAGTCCATCAAGGCCTGCAGAGGCAAAGACAACTCATTCGCCAGCAGTGGCGTGCAGAGTAATAGAAAACTCAGAAGCAGCGATTTCATAACAACCTCATCAGAAAGTAGCTCCATGCTACCTATCCCATTTGAGGGCCTCTATAGCCGTTATGGGGGGTTTTCTGGTTCTGACAATTTTATGCTTAAGTTGCTGATTAATAGCTTATTGTCTAGGTATTGTTCGGTCCTTGCTGGTGTGGGCTAGTTCATCGGGGTTAGGCTGTTTTTCGGGGGGTTAGCTCTGTTTTCAGGCAAAAAAAAGGCAGCCCGTAGGCTGCCCGAGGCAAGCGTTGAAACAGGAACGGTGCTGGAGGGTTAACTGCTGCTCCAGAAGCCCTTCTGTTTGCCCTGTTCGATGATCTCCGCCACCGCGGTTTCCAGGGCCTGGCGAACGCAGAGTTGCACCGGCTCGTTGGTGGTGTAGCCGGTTTCTGCTTCCGCCAACCGGTTGAGGCTGATGTAGCGGAAAAAGCCGGCTCGCAGTTCCTGTGAGAAGATGTTCTTGGTGGCAGAAACCGACAGCAGCACCTTGCCGCTGTGGACGTCGACCGCCCGCAGGTACAGGGTGACCTGATCCTTGCGGAACAGTTCGGAGATGCCGATGCCGTAATACTCCAGACCGATGCCGCCGGTAGAGGTGTCGGTATCGTAGGAGATGATGCCGCCCTCAAACAGCAACCTGGCATCCGCCAGTGACGGCAGAGATTCCTCTTTGCTTTGTCGCTGGCGAATGATCTTGCGTTCGGTCAACAGGTTCTGCAGCCCTTCACGTTCCACCGGATCAAACCAGCCGGTCTCCAGCAGTGTCTGTATCAGCATCGAGGTGGCGCCCTGAGTCACCGCGGTGGAGAAGGAGCTGACATTGGCCTGAGGCTTATATTGTCCGGTCTGGTCTCGAAAGGCGTACACCGCCACCGGTATCGGGTATTGTGGCGTCGGTGCCTGCTGCATCGACAACATCAGCTCGCTGACCGGATCGATCTGTGCCTGCTCGGTAAACAGGTCAGGTTTGGGCATGGCCGCGCAGCCGGACAGCAGCATGAGCATCAGCAGAATCAGTGGCAGTCTCATGGCTACAACTCCACTCGAGGCATGACGATCTCGGTGATCTCACCGGTGGTGATGTCGGTAATGCGGACGATGATGTTATTGGGATCGCTGTCAAGCACCTCGACGATGTAGTCGCCGGTGTTGTAAGTGCCGGCGGTAAACTCGCCGTTGGAGATGCTGCGGGTCAGGCTGTACAACAGGTTGCGCTCCAGCGACTCCTGGAACCGCTCTACGAAGCTGGCTTCGGTGCGATCGGCGGTATGGTCATTCTGAGACTGAGCCTTGCCAAGCAGGAAGCTGCCGTTAAGCGGATTGCCGCCAAAGCTGGGGTTGATGGGTTGGTAGCTGAGCTGAGTGGCGCCGACGGTAAAGCTCAGCAGCGGGGTCAGTAGCCAGAGAAATCGGATGCGCATGTTCACCTCCATGTGATCACCAGTGGTCATCGTGCTGGCCCAGCATGATGTTGGCTTTCACCTGTGTTACGTGGTCGATGGTGACCAACATGGCCTGATCCGCGCGCTCCTTCATGTTGTTGTGGCGGCGGCCAAAATAGGTCTCATATATTTTTGTTTGATTGACCTCTATCCACAGTCGAGTCCCGGCTTGCGGGTAGACGGTTTCACTGACGGTGACGATGAACCCTTGAGTGCCAGGCAGATCCCGCCAGTAGCCGGAATAGTAGTAGAGAAAATCTTTGCCAAACCGGGTCAGGGTCCGATCCACCAGCAGGCCATCCAGTTCGATGTCGTCTTCCTGAGCCCAGGCGGGGGCTGACAGGAGCAGCGGTAGGGACAGCAACAGCGCTCGCCACATCATGGTCTACGGCCTTAGGTATCTGAAAAAAGGTGAGTTGTCGGTCAAACCCATGGACGTAACTTAGGGATAATCACTCGGGCTTCCCATCACCCAAAAGTTTAGTTTCTGAGCTGTTTTGGTGCCAATGGGCTAGCCCATTCATGCCTGTGGTGCCGTCGGAGGGACTTGCCCTGACCGGCGCTTGTGGCCATCATGCCGGAAATGAGAATTACGATGGAGCGCCACCATGAACCAGCGCATGCTGACCCTGTCCCCGCGCCCGCGGGGGTTTCACCTGATCACCGATGAGATTGAGGCGGCGTTGCCGCTGGCGCAGTTGCCCAGTGGCCTGCTGCATCTGCAACTGCAACACACCTCTGCCAGCCTGACCCTGAATGAGAACTGTGATCCTACCGTGCGTGGTGACTTCAGCGCCTTCTTTGATCGTCTGGTGCCCGATGGCAGCGCCTATTTTCGCCATGATTATGAAGGCGATGACGACATACCGGCCCACATTAAGAGCAGTCTGCTGGGCACCAGTTTGTTGCTGCCGGTTCGACAAGGGCGACTGGGGCTGGGGCAGTGGCAAGGGATCTATCTCGGTGAACACCGGGATCACGGCGGAGCACGACGGCTGCTGACTACCCTGATGGGCTAACGAGGCGTTGTTCAGGGTAAAGCCAGTACCGGCAGGGAGTTAGGCCGGGTGGTGTCGAGGCACCCTCGACCGAGGGGCGATTGGCTTTTTTCAGTGCCGCCTGGCTCTGCTATACTGCCGCCCCTGGCCCGTTAGGGCCTTAGGTTGCCCAAGCTGGGCGGCCGGGTTGACCATCCGCGACCGAATGGTCTGAGTGAATTTGTAAAAGGTGTCATGCTCTTGAGTCAGGTTGAACACAACTGCCGGTTTTCCGTTGCCCCCATGCTGGATTGGACCGACCGCCATTATCGCTATTTTGCACGGCTGATGTCCCGTCACACCCTGCTGTATACCGAGATGGTTACCACCGGTGCCATCATTCACGGTAAGGGCGATTATCTTGGCTACAACGAGCAGGAACATCCGTTGGCACTGCAGCTGGGTGGCAGCGATCCCGCGGATCTGGCCCTGTGTGCCAAGCGGGCCCAGGAGTTGGGTTATGACGAGATCAACCTCAACGTCGGCTGCCCGTCGGATCGAGTGCAAAATGGCCGTTTTGGCGCCTGCCTGATGGCAGAGCCGACGTTGGTGGCCCGCTGCGTGGACGCCATGAGACAGGCGGTGGATCTGCCGGTGACGGTGAAGACCCGCATCGGCATCGACGATCAGGACAGCTACGAGTTTTTGACTCAGTTTATCGATACCGTGTCGGCGGCGGGGTGCGATAGCTTTACCATCCATGCTCGAAAAGCCTGGTTGTCGGGGCTCAGTCCGAAAGAGAACCGTGAGATTCCACCGCTGGATTATGAGCGGGCCTATCAACTGAAGCGGGATTACCCGGCGCTGACCCTGGCCCTCAACGGCGGCATAAAAACCCTGCAGGAGTGTCAGACCCACCTGCAGCACCTGGATGGGGTGATGGTCGGTCGCGAGGCCTATCAGAACCCTTACCTGCTGGCGGCGGTGGACAGAGAGATCTACGGCTGTGATACCCCGGCAGTGGATCGCCGCGCAGTGGTGGAGATGATGGTGCCCTACGTGGAGCGCCATCTTGCCGGTGGCGGCCGGGTAAACCACGTGACTCGCCATATGCTGGGTCTGTTTAACGGGCTGCCCGGCGCCCGCACCTGGCGCCGCACCCTGTCCGAGCGAGCCCATCACGCGGATGCCACACCGGCATTGCTGCTGGAGGCGATGGCCCACGTGGGCGAGCCCCTCGAGGACGCGGCGGGTTGATCACTGGTCACCCGGGATAGCGAATAAGCCAACGCCGCCCTATCGGGGCGGCGTTGTTGTTTACAGGTCCAGAAAGGCCGTTAACTTGTCTTGGCTGACGATCTCCAGCCGCCCCCCACGCTTTTCCAACAGCCCCAATTCGGTTAACTGGGCCACCACGCGCCGGTAGACCCGTTCGGAGCAGCCGAAGCGGGCCGCTTCCTGATAGAGCTTGAGGTCCGGCTCGCCCCGGGCTCTGCGCTGCATCAGATCCAGGGCGATGTTGTGCGCCAGAGGATAGAGGCTCAGCGTCATGGAACGTTGCATCTGTTGCTGGTAATAACCCGCCAACTGTTGGCTGAGCCACAGGCCGATTTTGGGGTGTTCGATGAGCAAGGATTCCAGTTTGGCTCTGGGCAGTTGCCGGACAATGACGGGCGCCAGCGGCACCACGTCAAACTGGCAGGGAAGGCCGGTTAGCAGTTCCACTTCGCCGAATAGCCGCCGATTCCCCTGCCAGATCCCCAGACCAAACTCTTTGCCGTTGGCGGCGGCGTAGTGCAGGGTGAACTCGCCTTTCTCCACCCAGTAGAGGGCGTTGACATGCTCTCCCTGGTGCAACAAGGGCTGTCCCTCCTCCAACTGCCATTGCTTCAAAGGCAGGGCGTGGATGGCGTCCATCAACTGTTGATGGCCCTCGCTAATGGCACTGCTTAAAGGGCGGGACGCTGACGCAGGCATTTCTGACTCCCCTGGCGGACAATTGTCCTCATGCTGATCTCAAACCTCTTTTTACACTGTCCCCGACACTGAAAAAAGAGGAAATCAAAATGACTCCCCATATCAACGCTAAGCCTGGTGATTTTGCCGAATTGCTGTTGTTTCCCGGTGACCCCCTGCGGGCCAAGTACATTGCCGATACCTTTCTCGAGGATGCGGTGGAAGTGACCAATGTGCGCAACATGTTGGGCTTTACCGGCACCTGGAATGGCCATAGGGTGTCGGTGATGGGACACGGCATGGGCGTCCCGTCGATCTCGATCTACGCCGAAGAGTTGATTCGCGACTATGGGGTCAAAACCCTGATCCGCGTCGGCAGTTGTGGCGGGGTGGCCGAGGACCTCTCGCTCAGGGATGTGGTGGTGGCCACCGGAGCGGGCACCGCCTCACTGACCAATCGTACTCGTTTTGCAGGCTATGACTACCCGGCGGTCGCGGATTTCGACCTGGCGATGGCCTGTCAGCAGCAGGCGCAGCGGCTGGGAATGGCCGCCCGTTTTGGCACTGTGTTTACCAATGACCTTTTCTACGGCAGCGATCCGGCTTTGTTGCCCGCGCTGCAGAAAATGAAGGTGCTGGCGGTGGAGATGGAGGCATCGGCCCTCTATGCCATCGCCGCAGAACATGGGGTGCGTGCCCTGACCATTCTCACCGTCTCCGACCACCTGTTGAAGAGCGAGGAGACCACCGCTGAAGAGCGCCAGAAAAGCTTCGGCGACATGGTCGAGCTGGCTCTGGCCACAGCGGTGCAGCCGGTTTGATTTAGACCAAGGGGCAGCTGCTGTCCCTTTTTTGACCAATTTCGCCAAGGGGTGGTGAAAATCACCATTTCCCCGGCAATCTCCTTAAATCGGCACACCACACCCTCCTCGGTTTTTAACAACTCCCTTTAGTATCAATGAAATAAAAGTTGGCACGCTGATTGAATAACCATCAGTGTCATTAACCAACATCCTAAATGGAGCAACTCATGGAAGGTTCAATCAAAGTGAAGTCCCTGCTGGCGGTATCCCTGGTCACCCTGATGATGGTGTCTGGCGCTGCGGTTGCAAACCCACAAGATGAGATTGAACAGGGAGTCGAGCAGTTCGTGTCTTCCAAGATCTCATCCCTGCGGCTGGACATCGCCGCTCAACTCGATGGTGAACTGAAGTCCGATGCATCCCGCGGCATTGCCGAGATGCGTACCGAGCTGGTGCTGATCACCGATGACAGCAACTTGACCGCTTCCAACGGCCAATTCGGAGACGATGAATGATCGCCGGCTGGACCCCCGTGCTGCTGTGCATGTTACCGGTAGCCGGGTGGGGCGTCAGCGCCCTGGGCGTATGGTGGTATCAATCTCGACACTAAGGAGAGCGACATGAGCAGTCGATTAATGCGGGACCCCGCAAAGGGGTGGGTGGCTGGATTATTTGCCGGCCTGTGTGAGCACTGGGGCCTGAATCTGTTTTGGTGCCGGGTGGTGTTCGCGGTCTATCTGATGATAGAGCCTGTTTCCGCAACCCTGATCTACATTGTGGCCTCTTTGCTGATGCCAAAGCGGCGATGCCGGTATTACTGATTATCCTGTTGGTGGTGTGCCTGATTATGGTCACCATCGCAGACGCCACCGCCATGGTGTGGTGGTGGCAGGACTATGGCACGCCGTCACTGCTGTTGGTGGCGGTTTTGCTGCTGGCTTGCTGGGTGTGGCAGAGAAGCCGGTAATGTCAGTTTCGGCGGAGTCCCTATCGCCCTCTCAGGGGCTCCGCCACCTTACTGCAGCGTTGGCGCTATTTGTTGTTGATCAGCGCGCCGATCACCTGACGAGTCTCATTACTGCTCAGCCGCTCGGCCAGCGCCGCAAACTCCGCCTGCATCACCTGACCCAACTGAGGTTGAGACAACTTCAGCAGCGCCTTGGCTTGCTGCATCGCTTCGGGCGGTCGGGCGGCAAACTTCTGGGCGTACTCCATGGCCAGCTTCATCAGCTGGTCAGCCGGACAACTGTGATTCACTAATCCCACGGCCTTGGCTTTTTCGACACCGAAGGGTTCGCCCAGCAGCAGCAACTCCGAGGCCAGAGGGCCGCCACACATCTGCGGAATTAAGGTGCTGGAGGCGGCTTCCGGAACAATGCCGATATTGACGAAGGGCAGGACAAATTTGGCGTTGTCGGCGGCGATGACCATGTCACAGTGGGGGAGCAGGGTGCTGCCGACGCCCACGGCGCTGCCGGCGACCGCGGCGATCAGCGGTTTTTTCAGGGTTGGCAGCGTCTTGATGAAGCGCACCGCTTCATTGTCTTCGCCAAAGCCGGTATCGAGAAAAGAAGACAGATCGTTGCCGGCGGTAAAGCAGTCTTCCTGGCCGCGGATCAGGTAGGCACGCACCTCGGGATCGTCATCAGCCTGTTGCAGGTGTGTTGTCAGACTGCAATACATCTCTTGAGTCAGTGCGTTACGCTTGTCCGGGCGATTGATGGTCAGTACCATGACATGACCGTCACGGGACAATTCTATGCTGGATGCCATTTCAGTTCCTTTCCGTGGAGGTGAGTATTTTTTATACCAAGGAAGTGTAAGGTAAGCCATATGAAATTCAAACAACTGTTTGCTTGGTCGGCATTGCTGCTGGCGACACCGCTGTTTGCTCAGGTTGAGATTGTCCAGGGAATGGTCAGAGAGATGCCACCGGGTGTGCCCAATACCGCCGCCTATATGACACTGATCAATCACGGTGAAGACACCGCCCTGGTGGGGGCGAGCTGTGACCTGGCCGCTAAGACCGAGATCCACACCATGCTGACCGAAAATGGCATGATGAAGATGCGGCGCATTGAAAAGGTGGCGTTGCCGAAAGAGAAAGAAGTTAAGCTTCAGCAAGGTGGCGATCATTTGATGTTGCTGGCCATACACCACACGCCCAAGGCAGGCCAGCAGGTGACCTGTCAGCTGTCCTTTGACAATGGCAGCAGCCAACAGCTGCAGCTGCCGGTGGTCGCTATGAAGGCACATGGGGCCCACCACCACAATCACTGAGTAGGGAGTTAATGATGGTTGCACTGAATCGCAAGTGGGTTATCGGGTCCACATTGGGCCTGGTCGTTTTGGGCTGGCTGATCGCCGTATGGTGGAGCATTGAGCCGGATGCCATCGAGTACGCGCAGCTGCGCAGTGAACCACAGGTCACCGGGTATGCGACGACCACCGCCGCCATTTTGATCACCGAAACCCTGCTGGATAAACCCGGAGGTTTTCTGTCCAACGACAAACTGCCACCGTCGGTGTTGATGGATAACATGCCGGCCTTTGAGTTTGGTGCCCTGGAGCAGGTGCGGGATCTGACCTTGGTGATGCGCAAGGACCTGTCCCGGTCTCAGTCGCAATCTACCGCCGATCCGGATCTGCAGAAGGCGCAGCCTAAATTCAACATCGATCATCGCAGCTGGGTGATTCCCAGCGCCGAGTCCCAGTACCGGGAAGGAGCTGCATCGCTGCGTGCCTATCGGGACCGAATCAGCGATCCGACTCAGCCAACGGCCCAATTTTACGCCCGAGCCGATAACCTGGTGGCACTGCTGGACCAGGTGGATAAGCGTCTGGGCAGCCTGTCACAGCGATTGTCAGCCAGTGTCGGCCAGAGTCGTTTGAATACCGATCTGGCCGGAGACAGCTCCGCCAGCAGTTCCACCCTCACCGTCAGCGATCAGATCGTCAAAACCAGCTGGTGGAAGATCGATGACGTGTTCTACGAGTCTCGCGGCAGTTGCTGGGCCCTGCTGGGGATCATGCGGGCAGTGGAGCTGGATTTCGAACAGGTACTGGAAAAGAAAAATGCCACCGTCAGCCTGCAGCAGATCATTCGTGAACTGGAGGCCACCCAGGAAACCGTCTGGAGTCCGATGGTGCTCAATGGCAGTGGCTTTGGAATTGTGGCCAACCATTCGTTGGTAATGGCCAACTACATCAGTCGGGCTAATGCCGCACTGATTGACTTAAAACAGTTGTTAACTCAAGGGTAAATAGACAATGCGTGTAAAACTAAGCCTGGCTGCCGCCGCAATTGCTTCGTTGATCTCCGTGGGCGCTCATGCCGATGTGCTGGGAGTGAAACTGGGCCTGGATCTTCAGCAGAACAGCGTTGATGGCAATGTGCGTGGCAGTGGTGCCGGCTGGGACGATAGCTACCGCTTCAGCGGCTATGTGGCGTTTGAGCACTTCATTCCGTTGCTACCAAACCTGATGGTGCGTCATAACCAGCAGGAAGCCGACGGCAACGGTTCATTGAGTGCGGATCTGACCAACACCGATTTCATTGCCTATTATGAGCTGCTGGACAACGGCGCCGTCGAGCTGGATCTGGGTGCCAACTACCGCATCTACAGCGGTAAACTCAATGACGGTGGCTTTAACAGCGATGATCTCGATGACGGCATTTTGCTGGCGTACGCCAAAGGCCAGGTGAACCTGGTTGGCACCGGTCTGTTTATCTATACCGACGTGTCTGTGGGCAAATACGACGACAAGGACATCAGTGATTATCAACTGGGTTTGGGCTGGGAGCTGGACATGCTGCCCCTGAATCTGGCGGTCAAAGGCGGCTATCGTCAGCACAGCTTTGATGTCAGCCGTTGGGGCACCAACGCCGATCTGGAGTTCTCCGGTGTGTTTGCCGGTGTCGAACTCAGCTTCTGAGTCCAGATACAAAGCATAAAAAAACCGCCCGAGGGCGGTTTTTTTGTGGCCGATGAACGCGGGTTATTTCAGACCCTTGTTGATCATCTGCACGTCTTCTTCACTCAGGGTACCGGCCGCTTGTTTCAGCGACAGCACCGCCAGAATGTAGTTGTAACGGGCGTCGGCAAGTTGCTGCTTGGCGCTGTACAACTGACGGGTGGAGGTCAGTACTTCAACAATGGTACGGGTGCCCACCTCAAAGCCGGCTTCGGTGGCTTTCAGGGCGCTTTCCGCCGAGACCACGGATTGCTCATAGGCTCGGATGGTGCTCATGGAGGCGTTGACGTTGTTGAGGCTGTTGCGCAGGCTGCGTACCACCGAGCGGTGAGACTCTTCCAGTGCCTGGGAGGAAGCCACGAAGTTGTACTTCGCTTGTTCAACCTGGCTGCTGACGGAGAAACCCTGGAAAATCGGCACGCTCAACTGCAACGCCACATTACCCGTGGTGTCATTGCTGATGCTGCCGACCCGATCGTCCTCGCTGAACGACTTGGTCACGCCGGCACTCAGGCCCAGGCTTGGCAGATGTCCGGTTTTGGCCAGATTGATCCGCTCTTTGGCGATATCCACACCCAGGCGACGGCTCAACAGCTCCAGGCTGCTCTCTTCACCCAGGGCAAGCCAGGCTTCGTGAGTGGACGGCGTCGGCGTGGAAGGGCTGAATCGTTGAGTGTCCAGCACCGCCAGGTCGGTGTGCGGAATGCCGGTGATTTCACGCAGGCCTTCGTAGCTGTTTTCCAGCGTATTCTGAGCGTTGATCTCTTCGGCGACCGCCAGATCGTATTGCGCCTGTGCTTCATGCACATCGGTGATGGCGGTCAGGCCGACGGCGAACCGCTGCTTAGTCTGCTCCAACTGTCGCTCAATGGCGCGTTTGTTGGCCTGCACGAACTCCAGGGCATCCTGAGCCGACAGTACGTCGAAATAGGCCTGAGACACGCGAACCACCAGGTTCTGCACCGCCAGAGCGTAGTTGGCATCGGATTGAGAGGCACTCTTCTCTGACAACGCCAGATTGACGTAGTTGGCGTGGTCGTAGATGCTTTGGTTCAACGACAAGCCAGCGCTGCCGGCGCCGCCGTCGTCGGTCTGTTCGCCCAAATCATCGAACCAGTTAACGCCGTAGCCCAATGAACCACTGATTTGTGGCAGCAGAGAGGCTCGACTCTGATCGATGGCTTCGAACGCCGCATCCCGGGTGGCTTTGGCTTGCAGCAGTACCGGGTCCTTGGTAAGTGCTTGCTGGTAGATCTGGTACAGATCGTCCGCTTGGGCTGGCAGGGTCGCACTGGCCAGGCCAAGCGCAATGGTCATTGCACGAAATTTGAATCGCATTTCAAATCCTTAAAGTAAATACAAAGCTAGCCTGCACCTATGGCAAGCTATATTTCCGGGCTGGGAAAACCCGTTATTCCCAAGACGACCTTGACTTTGACAGGCTTAGTAAACTGAATTGAGCCTAGGTAAGTCAATCATTTTACTTCGATAAGTGTAACAGGTTATGGAATCAGACAGCTTGCAACAATTCATCAAACACAGGGGACTGCGATGAATAACGACGTTCCAACTCAGTTATCTGTTGAAAACATTGATATTTTAAATAGAAAAGTCGTCTACCAGGGCTTTTTCAAGGTGGTGGAGCTGACTTTGCGCCATCCGTTGTTCGAGGGCGGCCAGAGTGGCACGGTGACCCGAGAGGTGTTTGAGCGCGGCAATGCGGTGGTGGTGCTGCCCTATGACCCGGTTCGGGATCGGGTGGTGCTGATTGAGCAACTGCGGGTGCCGGCCATCGGTAATGCCGATTCGCCCTGGCTGTATGAGTTGGTGGCCGGAATGATGGACGATGAGCAGTCGGTGCTCGAAGTCGCGGCCAGGGAGTTGATGGAGGAAACCGGCCTTAGCGCCCGCCGTCTGACTCAGGTGGGCAGTCACTTGTCTTCGCCCGGTGGCAGTTCGGAGCGGCTGTTCCTGGTATTGGCGGAAGTGGACAGCGAGCGGGCATCCGGCGTGCACGGGTTGGACCACGAACATGAAGACATTCGAGTGCTGGTGTTGCCCCGCGCCGACGCCTATCAGTGGGTGGAGCAGGGAAGAATCGACAATGCCAGCAGTGTGATTGGGCTACAATGGCTTGAGCTGAATCATCATAAACTGGAGCGTCGGGTCGATCATGGCTAAAGGCCGCCACTCGCTGGCAAAGCTGCACGCACTTTATGGCCGCAACTATTTGCGGCTGCTGCCCCTGGTGCCGGAGACCGTCTCTCAGGGCCAACACTGGCACCTGAATCTGGCACCCAATGTGGAGCTGGGGTTCTGTCTGCTGGAACAAACTCGCTACACCCAGGTGTTACAGATTCAACGCTGGTTGCCTTCCAGTGCCTGGCTGACTCTGCCGACAATGTCGGTTAGGATGTACCACGATGCTCAGCTTGCAGAAGTGTTAAGTGGTCAACAGATCTCTGGACTGTGGCCGGTATATGATTGGAAGACTGCCAAATTGTTACTTGCTCGGGACAGGTTTCAGACGAACTTGTTTCTGGCTGAGATATTGGAATGTTTAGCGCCCCACCGGCTGAAATCGATGGCGGCTGTAGTTAGGGAGTAAACCGGCCCTTGAGTGTTCGAGCCAAGGCATTGACGTTCCCTGCCCACAGGCAGGATGTTTGCATCGCACAAATTTCTGATCCCCACCTGTTTGCCGATAAAGGGGCGGAGTTTCTGGGCCTGAATCCCTGGGACAGCTTTGAGACGGTGTTGAAGCAGGTGGCGCAGGAGCCGATCGACATGGTGATCGCCTCCGGAGACATCAGCCAGGATCACAGCATCGGTGCCTACCGCAATTTTGCCGATGCCGTGGGTCAACTGGGCCTGCCGGCCACCGCCCTGCCAGGCAACCACGATGCCTTTGACCGCATGGAGCAAGGTCTGGCGGGCAGTGGCATCATGCTTGACCGGCGCATCATCCTCGGACGTTGGCAGTTGTTGCAGCTCGACAGCACCGTGCTGGGGCTGCCGGGTGGTCACCTCAACCATCATCGGCTGGAGTGGTTGGAAGCGGTGCTGACCCACTCTGCGGCTTACCACACCTTGATCGCCCTGCATCACCACCCACTGGATACCGGCTGTACCTGGCTGGACCAGCATCGTCTCGACAATGGACCTGAATTCAATGCATTGATTCAGCGGTTCGACACCGTTAAAGGGGTGATCTGGGGACACGTGCATCAGCAGATGGATCAGCGCATTGGGGGGATTCGAATGATGGCGGCGCCTTCGACCTCGATTCAGTTTCGTCCCCACTGCCATGACTTTACCCTGGATCATCTGCAACCGGGCTACCGTTTGCTGACCCTGGGTGCCGATGGTAGCATCGACACCCAAGTGAAACGATTGCCTGGTGACCAGTTCCAACCGGACAGGACTGCATCGGGCTATTAGGCAAGGGACCTATGCTGCTCTATATCCACGGTTTCAACAGTTCCCCCCAATCTGAAAAGGCGATGCAGGTACGGCGCTATCTGGCGCACCACCATCCGCACGAACCGCTGGCGGTGCCCAGATTGGCGACCACCCCGACGGAGGCCATGGCCCAGTTGCAGGCGCTGGTGGCCCCGGCGGTCGCGGCCGGAGAGCCCCTGAGAATGCTGGGCAGTTCCCTGGGGGGATACTTTGCCAGTTACCTGGCTCAGAAGTACGGCGGTAAGGCGGTGTTGATCAATCCGGCGGTGCGGCCCTATGAGTTGCTGCGGGATTATCTGGGGCCGCAACAGAATCCCTATACTCAGGAGCACTTTGAGGTGCTGCCTGAGCACATGACTCAGCTAAAGGCGCTGGATACGCCGGTGATCAGCGAACCGCAACAGTTCTTGGTGCTGTTGCAAAGCGGCGATGAAGTGCTGGATTATCGTCAGGCTGTCGACAAGTACCACCACTGCCAGATGGTGGTGGAGGCGGGCGGTGACCACAGTTTTGTCAATTTCGAGCGGCAGTTGCCTGACGCCTGCCGGTTCCTGGAACTGGCTTGATTGCCGGTGATCACACTCGGTACTATGACCCTTAGTAAAATCGAATTGGACCCCTAGATGACAACTCAATATACCTCTGATGCCATTGAGGTTCTGAATGGACTGGAGCCGGTTAAACGGCGCCCGGGAATGTACACCGACACCACCCGCCCCAATCACCTCGGGCAGGAAGTGATCGACAACAGCGTCGATGAGGCCCTGGCGGGTCATGCCAGCTCCATTCAGATCATCCTTCATAAAGACCAGTCTTTGGAAGTGATCGACGATGGCCGGGGGATGCCGGTGGACATTCACCCGGAAGAGGGGGTCCCGGGAATCGAATTGATCATGTGCAAGCTGCACGCCGGCGGTAAATTCTCCAACCAGAACTACCAGTTTTCAGGTGGTCTGCACGGGGTGGGCATCTCGGTGGTGAACGCCTTGTCCTCCCGGGTGGAAGTCAGTGTTCGCCGCGACGGCCAGGTGCACGAGATCGCGTTTGAACACGGGGATAAGGTTCAGGATTTGCAGGTGACCGGCACCTGTGGCCGCCGCAACAGCGGCACCCGGGTTCATTTCTGGCCCGATCCCAGCTACTTCGATTCCGCCAATTTTTCGGTGGCGAGAATGACCCACCTGCTGCGGGCCAAGGCGGTGCTGTGCCCGGGACTGAGGATCAAGTTTGACAACAAGGTCGCCGGTGAAGTCACCGAATGGTATTTCGAGGATGGCCTCAAAGACTATCTGTATGACTCGGTCAAGTCGTGGCCGATGCTGCCTGAGGTTCCGTTTACCGGTGCGTTTTCCGCAAACAATGAAGCGGTTGACTGGGCCCTGGTATGGCAGCCGGAGGGCGGCGAATCGATCACCGAGAGTTACGTCAACCTGATCCCCACCGCGCAAGGGGGAACTCACGTCAACGGTCTGCGCCAGGGGCTGCTGGAAGCGTTGCGGGAGTTTTGCGAGTTCCGCAACCTGATGCCCAGGGGCATCAAGCTGGCACCAGAAGACATCTGGGACAAGGTCAGCTACATCCTCTCCACCAAGATGCAGGATCCCCAGTTCGCCGGCCAGACCAAGGAGCGGCTGTCGTCCCGGCAATCTGCCGCGTTCATCTCCGGCGTGGTTCGGGACGCGTTCAGCCTGTGGCTCAATGAGCATACCGAGCAGGCCGAGGCGATCGCCGAGTTCTGTATCTCCAGCGCTCAAACGCGTCTGCGCAAAGCCAAAAAAGTGGCCCGCAAGAAAATCACCTCGGGGCCGGCCCTACCCGGTAAACTGACCGACTGCACCACCACCGAGCCGATGCGCGGTGAACTGTTCCTGGTGGAGGGCGACTCCGCCGGTGGCAGTGCCAAGCAAGCCCGGGATCGGGATTTCCAGGCGATCATGCCGCTGCGAGGAAAAATTCTGAATACCTGGGAGGTGGACGCCTCTCAAGTGCTGGCGTCTCAGGAGGTGCACAACATCTCCATCGCCCTGGGCATGGATCCGGATTCCGAGGATCTGTCCGGGTTGCGTTATGGCAAGGTGTGCATCCTGGCCGATGCCGACTCCGACGGCCTCCACATCGCCACCTTGCTGTGTGCCCTGTTTGTGAAGCACTTTCGCACCCTGGTGGAGCACGGACACGTGTACGTTGCCATGCCACCGCTGTTCCGCATCGATGTGGGTAAAGAGGTGCACTACGCCCTGGATGACAGTGAGCGCCAAGGCATTCTGGATCGCATCGCCGCCGAGAAGAAACGCGGAAAAGTCCAGGTCACCCGATTCAAGGGCCTGGGTGAAATGAATCCGGGGCAACTGCGGGAAACCACCATGGACCCCAATACCCGTCGCCTGGTGCAGTTAACCGTGGACGATCAGCAGGCCACCGAGGCCTTGATGGACATGTTGCTGGCGAAAAAGCGGGCCAGTGATCGCAAAAGCTGGTTGGAAAGTAAGGGCGACCTGGCGGCACTGGAAAACTGAGTGCACCACGCCACCCTCAGAAAAAGGGTCGCCATCAGGTGGCCCTTTTCGATCGGGCGGAGCTTACCAGGCGGTGCGCTTTTTGCAGTCCATAAAGTTAAGGGCACTGACAACGCCGCTGGACCAGTCTTCTGCCAGTTCACGTTTTTCATGGGCGACCTGCACCACGCATTTGGAAAAGCTGCCGCCCAGTTCGCTGCGCAGAGATTTTGCCGGGTAGGACAGACGGGCAGCCACCACCTGGTGGAGAGGCATGCGCCAATGCACCAGGCTGCCATCGGGTTCCTGGGTAACGGCGGTGGTTTCATTGATCCAGCCGCTGTCTTTGACCAAATCTTCCAGTTTTGGGCGGCGCGGCGTTGAAGGGCTGTTTTTATCCAATGTATTGATTACGCTTTGCATGGTTTTTACCCACCTTGTTGAGTGCTGGCGTATTAATAGCAAACCGTGATTGGTGGATTCTGTGACCAGTTCACACTAATGGATCTGCGGTTTTTTTAACCTCTCTTTCTGTGCTTGCGGTCACTAATGAGGTGCTGGTGTGGTGATGGTTGTCGCGTTTCTGTTTGGTTTTGTGATCTCCGGAATTTGCGAAATAATCACAAATTATTGATGTTAACCATCCGATTATAATAAATATTGAAGATCTGCTGGTCGGGAAACGCAAAGCTGGTTATCTGCCGGTGGTTTTTTCTTAACATTCGGGCAAACAACAGCCACCAGAGGGTTCAGTCTGTCTGTGAGTGCATATTCAGCCAATGCGCCGATTAATGCACTGTTTTTCTGAGCTCACAGTGTAGATGGCTTTCTTTGGCTGGCTGGTTGCACTAGGTTGGTGACAGTGACAAAAGGAGATTGTTGGATGCGGATAGTGGCGATGGTGAGTCTGTGGTTGTTGCCTGCCTGGGTGTGGGCGGTGCAGTTGCCGCCGGGATTTTCTCTGCAGACAGTGTCGGATCGGGTGCCCGACGCCCGGCAGATGGCCTGGGGAGCACAGGGGACCCTGTTTGTCGGTAGCCGCAAACAGGGCAAGGTGTATGCCTTGCGCGATCTCGATGGCGATGGCCACTATGAAACCCGCGACATCATTGCCAAAGGGCTGTTTATGCCATCCGGCATCGCGTTTCGTGACGGCGCCTTGTACGTGGCGGCGGTGAACCGCATTCTGCGCTTCGATGACATCGAAGCCAACTTGATGGACCCCACCTATGAGGTGGCATTTGATGGCTTACCCAGCGATTCCCATCATGGTTGGAAGTTCATCCGTTTCGATTCGAGCGGTCGGTTGATTGTCCCCGTGGGGGCGCCCTGCAACGTCTGCAATCGGGGGCGGCCTTACGCCAGTCTGCTGGCCCTGCATCTGCAGAAGGGGCACTATGAGGTGTTGGCCACCGGGGTGAGGAACAGCGTCGGTTTTGACTTCCATCCCCGTACCGGTGAGCTGTTTTTTTCCGACAACGGCCGCGATCACCTGGGGGACGATTCACCACCGGATGAGATCAATCGCCTGAGCACGGCCGGAGCCGATTTTGGTTTTCCCTTTGTCCATGGTAACTCGGTGTTGGATCCGCAGTTTCGTACTTCCGAGGATCGGCTGCGGGCAGTTCAGCCGCCGTGGTTTGAACTGCAGGCTCACGTTGCCCCCCTGGGGGTGCATTTCTATCGAGGAACACAGTTTCCTGCTCCGTATCGGCAGGCGTTGTTCATCGCCGAACACGGCAGTTGGAATCGCAGCAGCAAGGTGGGTTACCGGGTGACCATGTTGCGAGAGGATGAGCAGGGAGCGCCTCAATATCAGGTGGTTATTGACGGTTGGCTTGATGGAGAACAACCTTTGGCCCGTCCGGTCGCTTTTCTTGAGCACCCAGACGGTTCGCTTTTGATTTCTGACGATTATAATGGTGCCGTTTACAAATTGACGTACACCGACTCGCCGGCCCACGCGGATAGATAATGACAATGAGTGATGCAACTGAAATGAGCCTGGAAGGGATTGAGCAGCGGCCGCTGCACGCTTTCACCGAAGAGGCCTACCTGAACTACTCCATGTACGTGATCATGGATCGTGCTCTGCCCCACATTGGTGATGGCCTCAAGCCGGTACAGCGGCGAATCATCTATGCCATGAGTGAGCTGGGACTGTCGGCCACCGCCAAATACAAGAAGTCCGCCCGGACCGTGGGGGATGTGCTGGGTAAGTACCATCCCCACGGTGACAGCGCCTGCTACGAAGCCATGGTCTTGATGGCCCAGCCTTTCAGCTATCGCTACCCGCTGGTGGATGGCCAGGGCAACTGGGGCGCCGCCGACGATCCTAAGTCGTTTGCCGCCATGCGGTATACCGAGTCCCGCCTGTCTAAGTTCTCTGAGGTGTTGCTGGGAGAGCTGGGGCAAGGCACCGTCGACTGGGGCGTCAACTTTGATGGCACCATGAAGGAGCCGAAAACCCTGCCGGCTCGATTGCCTCACATCCTGCTTAATGGCATCACCGGCATTGCGGTCGGCATGGCCACCGACATTCCACCCCATAACGCCCGCGAAGTCGCCAACGCTTGTGCGCACCTGCTGGACAACCCCAGGGCCGAGCTGGAGCAACTGATGACCTTCGTTAAGGGGCCGGATTACCCGACCCGGGCGGAGATCATTACCCCCCAGGCCGACATTGCCAAGTTGTACGCCACCGGTAAGGGCTCCATCAAGATGCGGGCGGTCTACCGCATCGAGCAGGGAGAGGTGGTGATTACCGAGTTGCCGCACCAGGTGTCCGGCGCCAAGATTCTGGAGCAGATCGCCGCCCAGATGCAGGCCAAAAAACTGCCGATGGTCACCGATCTTCGCGATGAGTCCGACCATGAAAACCCCACTCGCCTGGTGGTGGTGCCTCGTTCTAACCGGGTCGATCTGGACCAGGTCATGGCCCACCTGTTTGCGACCACGGACCTGGAGAAAAGCTACCGGGTGAACCTTAACATGCTGGGGCTGGATCAGCGCCCGGCGGTGAAGGGACTGAAAACCATCCTGTCCGAATGGCTGGAGTACCGGCTGGAAACGGTGCGGCGGCGGTTGCAATTCCGTCTGGATAAGATTCTGGCTCGGTTGCACATCCTCGATGGTTTGCTGATTGCGTTTCTGAACATCGACGAAGTGATCGCCATCATTCGCAACGAGGATGAGCCCAAACCGGTGCTGATGGCCCACTTTGGTCTCAGCGAGAAACAGGCCGAAGCGATTCTGGATCTGAAGCTGCGCCACCTGGCCAAGCTGGAAGAGATGAAGATTCGCGCCGAGCAGGATGAGCTGGCGACCGAGCGCGATAAGTTGCAGCTGATTTTGTCTTCCGAGCGACGGATGAAGACACTGGTCAAAAAAGAGCTGCTGGCGGATGCCGAGACCTACGGTGACGAACGTCGCAGCCCGTTGCAGGAGCGGGGAGAAGCCAAGGCCCTGAGCGAAACCGAGCTGATGCCCACCGAAGCGATCACCGTGGTGATGTCTCAGAAAGCCTGGGCCCGTCAGGCCAAAGGCCATGAGGTGGACCCTGAGACGCTCAACTACAAATCCGGCGACAGCTACCTGTCTCATGCTCGAGGCCGCAGTAATCAGCCGGTAATTTTCCTGGAAAGTTCCGGTCGCAGCTACACCACCGACAGCCACACCCTGCCGTCGGCGCGCAGCCAGGGCGAGCCGTTGTCCGGCCGCTTTAACCTGGTGGCGGGCGAGGTGCTGGAACACACTATGATGGGTGACCCGGAGGCCTTGTATCTGCTGGCAACCGATGCCGGCTACGGGTTTGTCTGTGCCCTGAAGGACATGATCAGCCGCAATAAGGCCGGTAAGGCGTTGCTGACGGTGCCGTTGGGTGCCCGGGTTGTGGCGCCGACGCTGGTGGCGGATCAGGCCAGTGATCGCTTGCTGGCGATCACCACCGAAGGGCGGATGTTGTTGTTCCCTATCGCTCAACTGCCGGTGCTGAGCAAGGGCAAGGGCAACAAGATCATCGGCATCCCCACCGAGCGAGTGAAAAACCGCGAAGAGTTCGTCAAACACCTGATGGTGGTGCCGGAAACGGCCGCAGTGACCTTGTGGGCGGGCAAGCGCAAACTGACCCTGAAGCCGGACGACCTGGCCCACTATCAGGGCGAGCGTGGCCGTCGCGGCAACAAGTTGCCCAGGGGGCTGCAGCGGGTGGATAACCTGGAGCTGGTTCAGGGCTGATAACACACAAACGGAACCGCAACGGTTCCGTTTTTTTATGGCGCAGTGGCTACTCGTGGCCACGATGGTGGTAGCATAGGTGCGCCGTTATTGCTGGCTTTGGTCAGCCCGATTCAGACAGGGATATATGAAGTACCTCGACATGGAAACCTGGCCTCGTGCTCAGCAGTTTCATTTTTTCAATCAATTGGACCAACCCTATTTTAGCCTCTGCGCCGACGTTGAGATCACCGCCTTGCATCAGTTGGGGCAGTCCGGTCGAATCTCGGTGTACCACGCCATCAGCCATGCCATCATGACCGTGGCCAATGAACTGCCCTGGATGCGTTGGCGCATACGGGGCCAACGGGTATTGGAGCACCCCAGGCTCAATGCCGGTCTGACGTCCCTGGGCGAGGATCAGCAGGTGCGGTTTACCCGGGTGGCATTCAGTGAGGATTTTCAGGCGTTTTCCCAGGCGATGACCGAACAGTCACTGGCCTCGGTACGGCGCTCAGAGTTGTTCTCCGACCAGGATGACAGCGACGATGACGCCATTTTCATGTCCTGTCTGCCCTGGGTTCGCTTTACCCAGATGACCAACCCGATGCCTTTGAGTCCGGCCGATTCGGTACCGAGGATCACCTGGGGCCGATACGACATACAGCCCGATAAGGTGGTGTTGCCGCTGGCATTTCAGATTCATCATGCCATTGCCGATGGTTTGCATGCCGGTCAGTTTTATCAGCAATTACAGCAACGTCTCGATGACTGCCACAACTGGGTATAAAATTTGAGCGCACAGTTGTAACGAATTCGTTGTTTCGATGAGGGGAGTTGCCTATACTGGGCGCCCCTGATTTGAGGAGAAAGATTCGCCGATGTTGCTGCTGTTGCGTTCTTTGATTTTATCGGTGCTACTGGTGGTGGTGTCCCTGATGGGAATGCTGTTGTGCCTGTTGCGCCCGTTTCACCGGAATAATGTCCACTATACCGCCAAGGTGTTTTCCAGCGTCGCGCCGGTGCTGGGCATCAAGGTGATCCACCGTGGTCACCAGTCTGACAGTGACGAGCCGGTGGTGTACGTCAGTAATCACCAGAATAACTACGATCTGTTTACTCATACCGGTTCGGTGCCTCCGGGAACCGTGTCCATGGGTAAGAAGAGCCTCAAATGGATTCCATTTTTCGGCCAGTTGTATTGGTTGACCGGCAACATTCTGATCGATCGCGCTAATCGCTCCAAAGCGGTACGAACCCTGCAGCAGGCGGCGGAGAAGATCACCGCCAAGTCGCTGTCGGTGTGGATCTTTCCCGAAGGTACCCGTTCCCGTGGCCGCGGCTTGTTGCCGTTTAAGACTGGCGCCTTCCACACTGCCATTCAGGCTGGGGTGCCCATTGTGCCGGTGGTGGCCTCCAACCAGCAGGGCATACACCTGAACCAGAAAAACAATGGCGTGGTGATTGTCGAGACTCTGGAGCCGATTCCCACCAAGGGCTATGGCCGGGAGCACGTTCGCGAGTTGGCCGAAGAGGTGTATCAGCGGATGCAGCAGCGCCTCAATGAATTGAATCAGGAAGCATTGAGCCTGGCTGGAGCTAAGGCGACGCCAGCCTGATATAATTGGCTAAACTTGTTTATTAGTGGAGATGGCGATGACCATTGAAGAGTTGGTTCAGGAGCAGTTGCAAGAGAATCAGGATATTGTCGAGGCGCTGTTGGAAGACGGCTCCAATCCCGATGCCGACTACACCATTGAGCACCATTTTTCCGGTGCCAATTTTGACAAACTGGAGAAGGCGGCGGTGGATGCCTTTAAGGCCGGTTTTGAGGTGGATGACGCCGAAGAACTGGAGTTGGATGACGGTGCCACCGTGTTTGCGTTTGATGCCATCATCGAACATAAGCTCGATATCGAACGCCTGAACAGCGATGCCAAAACTTTGATTGAACTTGCCGAAAAACACGGTGTTCAGTACGACGGTTGGGGAACCTATTTTGTAGAGTAACCACTCAGGTGGTATTCTGATGCGCTGATGAAGGCGCTTAGGTTTAGGCGCCAGGGAGGGCGAATGAACAAAGGGTTTACATTAATCGAGCTGGTGGTAGTGATCATCCTGCTCGCCATTCTGGCGGTTGTCGCCGCACCTCGCTTCATCGATCTTAACTCCGAATCCGAAACCGCCGTGTTTGAAACCACCTTTGCCGCGTTTCGTCAGGCCGTGAATCAGAGCCATTTGTGCTGGCGCCTCCGTGGTGGCGGCAGCGATCAGGAAAACCTGAGTTGCTCCAACGAGGCCCTGTACAACAGCGTCGATTATAACGCCGAGGGCTTTCCAGTAGGTACCCTGGAGGGCGGCGGCACCAAGTCGGTGGGCAACGAACACGACTGCCTGCTGCTATGGGATGCCATTCTTGATACCGAACAGGGGGTCTGGAGTGCCTCCGACAACCGCGCTCCGGCCGTTTCCAAAGAGTTGGCCACCTATCAGTCTGAATACATCGGCAGCCAGAGTTGTCGCTATACCCTGCTATCAGACACCAGTCTAAGATTTCGTTACAACAGCCTTTCTGGAGAGGTGGTGCGTTTGTAGCTATAGTGAGTGGCTCAACAACCTGACTGTTGAGGGGTGGGGCCATGGCAGAGCATCAATCCGGCGTCGAACGCCGCAGCATCCATCGTCGCCAGACGGTAGATCGTCGTCAGTACATTCGCTGGGAACCCGGCAAGGCTGAGCGGCGTCACGGGGGCGGCAGGCGTCGTGAAGACGGGCCCTTCAGCTATCCGAATCAGTGAGCATCCAGGGTGTCGCTGTAGAGGATGCAGCGGTTGCGACCACTGCGTTTGGCTTCGTACAAGGCCTTGTCGGCAGCCCTGAACCACTGTTTATCGTCACTGAATCCCGGCTCAAACATGGCGTAACCGATGCTGACGGTGAAGCGGGCTAAACCGCTTTCAGTGCTGACCTCTTGCGCTTCCATGGTACTTCGAATCCGCTCGGCCAACAGGGCCGCTTGTTCGGGCCCGGTTTCCGGCAGCAGCAGGGTAAACTCTTCACCGCCATACCGGGCGGCAATGTCACTTTTTCTGAGCAGCTTACGCAGTTGCTGTCCGACCTGGGCCAGGACGGTATCGCCGGCACTGTGGCCCAGGGTATCGTTGATGGATTTGAAGTGGTCGATATCCAGTACCATCAGTGTTGCAGGGTGCTGGTAGCGACGGCTGCGTTCAAACTCTTTATCCAGGTGTTCCTGCCACAGGCGCCGGTTAGCCAGTCCGGTCAAGGTGTCGATTTGGCTCATTCTCGCCAGGGCCATGCGGTGATTGGCCTCGACGGTGACATCGTAAACGACCAGCGCCACATGGTTAACCTCGCCCAGACGGTTGCTCAGAGGCTGAATGGTGAGGTTCTGATACATATAAGGGCTTTGCCCGGTAACCGGCCGCGAGTTGGGAAACTCAAAAATAAACGGCCGTTGCTCCCAGGTGGTAAAGGCGCGGTTATTGAGCAGAAAGGCGGTTTCCAGCTTGCTGGTCAGCCAGCGCTCCGGCAATTCGGCAAAGACATCAAAGATGCGTCTGCCACGCAGTTGCGATGCACGCTTGCCACTGTGGTTTTCCATGAAACTGTTCCACAGGTGCACTCGACAATCCCGGTCGAGTACCACCAGCCCCACTTCGATGGTTTGCACCAGTTGGGTGAGCAGGTGCAGGGCATCCAGTTCGGGATTGGGACTGATTTTATTGGACATGGTGGGCTCAGACGAGGTCTTTTAGTTGAACTTGCAACAGTTGCCAGCTGGGTTGGGGCAGCAGGAGCAGCAGGTCGCAATTGAGCTTGTGCTGCTCCTGACGGTAACTGATTTCGATGGCGTACACCTCGCCGGAGAGCCGGGTGTCTTCGCTGGAGTGTCGCCAGATCAGTGGCGGGCTCTGACTGAAGGCAACGTTGAGCTGTTCTGACAGGCTGTTGAGGAAGGCACCAAACAGCAGGTTGGCGGCGTCCATCAGTACCTCTTCCTGCTGGTCGATGCTGCACCCCTGGAAGCCAAACAGCTGGCCCAGATCGGTTTCATTGATGTCATGGAACAGCAGCAGTGCTTCACCGGCGATGCCGGCGCCGATAAACCCCTGGGACAGAATCTGAGTGCCGTTGTCCTGGCGAGCACCGGTCAGCATCATCTCCAGATCGTTGGCGCTCCAGTGAGAGACTTTGGGGACCGGCAGGTGCACAAAGTCATCGATCACCTTCGCCAGTAGCGACGCGGTACGCCCCATGGCGACGTTGCAGATCTCCCGCAGCGCGTCTTCCAGGCTGACGTTTTGGGCGTCCACCCGGGTTGGTGGGCTGTCGTCGTGCAACTGATAGCGGGCCAGGGCACTGGCCAGATCCGAGGCACTGAGGGGCTTTTTCAGGAAGTCCAACGCGCCGAGTTCTTTGACTCTTTGCAGTGCCCGGGCTTGGATATCGGCGGAAACCACGATAGTCTGAGGCTTGGAGGTCTGACCAGATAGCGTTTCTAACACCTGATAGCCGTCGATTCCTGGCATATTCAGGTCGAGAAACAGCAACTGATAATCAGATTGGCTCAGCATTTCCAGCGCTCGCTCGCCACTTTCGGCGAACGCAATGTCGCTGCAGAGGCCAGACGGCAAGGTCCTAGCCAGCTGCTTTCTGGCCAGTGCTGAGTCATCGCATATTAGAACCTTGATAGTGGTGCCTCCGTGCCCTTGGGTCAAAAGACCTTCTTATTCAGTGGTATTAGTGAACATTCTATTGAATTAATTCGAGAATGTCATGATCCTGACGGTGATGAATTTCTGACGGCAAAGGAGTGGTCATGTCGGAAAAAGTAAAATTGGCAGTAAAAGATGGTGTTGCCTGGGTGTCATTGAATCGCCCGGATAAATGCAATGCGTTGGATTATGCGTTGTTCAAGGCCTTGGTATCCGTGCAAAAACAGCTGCATCGACGTCGAGATGTGCGAGTGGTTATTTTGTCCGGTGAGGGGCGAGATTTTTGCTCGGGCATCGATATTAAGTCGTTGTTTAATTCTCCCTCTTCGGCAATGAAATTGTTGTTTAAGGTGTTTCCCTGGCGGGCTAACCTGGCTCAGAGGGTCAACACCGGTTGGCGGGATCTGCCGGTGCCGGTGATTGCCGCCATCGAGGGTCGTTGCTGGGGCGGTGGCATGCAGATTGCCCTGGGGGCCGATTTTCGCATCGCTGCGCCCGACGCCAGCCTGGCGGTGATGGAGGGGCGCTGGGGGCTGATTCCTGATATGGGCGGCACATTGGCCCTGCGGGAACAATTGCCCCAGGATCAGGCGCTGATGTTGTCGATGCTGGCGGAGCCGGTGGAAGCGGAGCGGGCACGGCAGCTGAACCTGGTCACCGAAGTGGCCGAACAGCCCAAACAGCGCGCCGAGATATTGGCGCAGGCCCTGATGGAGCGTTCTCCGAATGCCCTGGCGGAAGTGAAGCGTTTATATCGACGGCGGGGCTTTGCCTCAAATGGCCGAATTCTGATTGGCGAAACCTGGGGCCAGATTAAAATGATGCTGTCTAAAAACCAGCGAATAGCGGTGGCCAAACAGATGGGGAAAGAGCGAAATTATTTACCCAGATAGTGGTTGGTTGATATAAAAAAACGCCCTGCAATGGCAGGGCGTTTTTATTGTTTCGGTAACCGAAATCCTATTCGTCCAGGAAGCTTTTCAGAATCTCTGAACGGGAAGGGTGACGCAGTTTACGCAGCGCCTTGGCTTCGATTTGACGAATCCGCTCCCGGGTTACGTCAAACTGCTTGCCCACTTCTTCCAGGGTATGGTCGGTATTCATGTCGATACCGAAACGCATACGAAGCACCTTGGCTTCGCGGGCGGTCAAGCCTTCCAACACCTCATTGGTGGCCACTTTCAGACTTTCGCTGGTGGCGGCATCAATGGGTTGAGCCAGGGTGGTGTCTTCGATAAAGTCGCCCAGATGGGAGTCTTCATCATCGCCGATGGGCGTCTCCATGGAGATCGGTTCTTTGGCGATCTTCAGTACCTTGCGGATCTTGTCTTCCGGCATCATCATCCGTTCAGCCAGCTCTTCCGGGGTGGCTTCTCGACCCATCTCCTGCAGCATCTGACGGGAGATGCGGTTCAGTTTGTTGATGGTTTCGATCATGTGCACCGGAATCCGAATGGTTCGGGCCTGGTCCGCAATGGAGCGGGTAATGGCCTGACGGATCCACCAGGTGGCGTAGGTGGAGAACTTGTAGCCGCGACGGTATTCAAACTTGTCCACCGCCTTCATCAGGCCGATGTTACCTTCCTGAATCAGATCCAGGAACTGCAGGCCCCGGTTGGTGTATTTCTTGGCAATGGAGATCACCAGACGCAGGTTGGCTTCCACCATCTCCTTCTTGGCGCGACGGGCCTTGGCTTCACCAATGGACATGCGACGGTTGATGTCTTTGATGCGGCCGATGGTCAGGCGGGTTTCCTGCTCCACCAGCTTCAGCTTGCCCATGCAGCGGTTCAGTTCTTCCTGCACCAGCGCCAGGGCGGGGCTGTAGCTCTTGCCGGCGTCACACTCTGTGGTCAGCCAGGCAGGATCGGTTTCGCTGCCGGCGAACGCCTTCATGAAGTTTTTCTTCGGCATCTTGGCTTGTTCGACACACAGTTTCATGATCAGACGTTCCTGAACACGAACTCGGTCCATCATGGTGCGCATGTTGCCGACCAGATGATCAAACTGCTTAGGAACCAGACGGAACTGCTTAAACAGTTCGGACAGCCGGGTAACGATCATTGCCACTTCCAGAGAGTCGTGGCCGTGCTCGGCGATCGCCTGCTGAGCCAGCTCATAATGGCGGCGCAGTTCGGCGAATTTCTCACGGGCTTCCTCTGGATCCGGACCGGACGGGGTGTCGTCGTCGTCATCCTCGTCGTCTTCGTCTTCGTCTTCCAGCTCCTCTTTCGACAGCTCAGAACCCACGTGGGTGGCGGTGGGGGCCACGTTCGCTTCGTCTTCGTCGTCGGAGATAAAGCCGGAGATGATCTCCGCCAGGCGAATCTCATCGGCTTCGTATCGGTCCCATTGATCCAGCAGGAACGAGATGGCTTCCGGATATTCGGCAACGGAACATTGAACCTGGTTAATGCCATCTTCAATGCGCTTGGCGATCAGGATTTCACCTTCACGGGTCAGCAGTTCCACGGTGCCCATTTCACGCATGTACATGCGGACTGGGTCGGTGGTACGGCCAAGCTCACCTTCGACGCTGGCCAGCGCCTGGGCTGCCGCTTCGGCGGCATCTTCATCCGTTGCGTCTTCCGACATCATCAAGGTGTCACCGTCAGGTGCGGTCTCGAAGACCTTGATGCCCATGTCGTTAATCATCTGGATAATATCTTCGATCTGATCGGAATCGATCATATCCGCCGGCAGGTGATCGTTCACCTCGGCGTAGGTCAGGTAGCCCTGCTCTTTGCCTTTTGCTACCAGAAGCTTAAGTTGTGACTGCGGAGTTTGATCCATAGATATCATCCACTTACGGTTGTGAATACGGGTATTTGGCGATTGGCGCGCAAATAGCCAATTATAGCTTTTTGCATGTTCAATCGCTAGCCTTTCGGGACGCTTTCAGCCCCTGTAATAACAGATTCATCTCTTGTAACTGCCTAAGCTCCTCGGTGGTTATCGAACCATCACGCGCTTTACGCTGCAGTTGCTCTGACATCTGCTCAAAAAATCGTTGATTCAACCACAATAAACAATCGGTAAACTCTTGTTCGAAAAGAGATTCGTCTTCGATCTCCAGTTTCCAGCCAAGGAGTTTACTCAGGGCGCCATATTCCGGGCGCCCGCGGAACCGTTCCATCAACTGCCCTGTGGTCAAAGGCTCTGGACGGCACAGCTCCAACATCTCCCTCAGCAGTGGCAGACCGGCCAGGTCCAGGTGAGCTAACTCCTCCTGGGCCGGCAGCTGGTAACCCAACTGAGGGTGTTGTTGCAACAAGGCGATGGCCCGGCGAACCGGTGTGCCTCGGCCTTGCACTCCCTTAGGTTGAGACACCGCGGGAGTGGATTGGGTTCGAAGGGAGCGGGCTCCCCAGCCCAGAGAGCGCTCCAGCTGTGAGAATAAACTCTCTTTCAGCAGCCCCTCCGGGATTTGATTCAACAGTGGCACCATGCTGGTGGCTAACTTGGACTTGCCTTCCTGGCTGGAGAGGTCCGCCTGTTTCAACATGGTGGAGAACAGGTAGTCCGACAACGGCGTGGCGTCGTCCACCAGGGCTTCAAAAGCCTGTTGCCCCTGCTGGCGCACCAGGCTGTCAGGGTCTTCGCCGTCCGGCAGGAACATAAACTTCAGCTGCACGCCATCGCGCAGGTGCGGCAATGCGGTTTCCATGGCGCGCCAGGCCGCTTCCCGACCGGCATTGTCGCCGTCATAGCAGCAGATGATCTGGCTGCTGGTGCGCAGCAGCAACTGCATCTGATCCGAGGTGGTTGAGGTGCCCAGAGACGCCACCGCGTAAGGGATGCCATGCTGGGCCAGGGCCACCACATCCATGTAGCCTTCCACCACCAGGATTCGCTGCGGATTGCGTTGGTGCTGTTTCAGTTCATACAGCCCATACAGCTCCCGTCCCTTGTGAAAGATAGGGGTTTCCGGCGAGTTCAGGTATTTCGGGGTGCCGTCACCCAGTACCCGGCCACCAAAGGCCACCACCCGGCCGCGACGGTCGCGGATGGGAAACATCAGCCGGTCGCGGAAGCGGTCGTAGCTGCGGCCGCCGCCCTCTTTGGCGATCAGCATGCCACACTCGGTGAGCGTCGCCAGGCCGCTGGGGTTGTGCTTGTGTTGCGATTGCAGGTTGTCCCAGCCATCGGGGGCAAAGCCGATTCCGAAGCGTTTGACCGTGTCACCGTCCAGCCCACGCTGCTGGATGTACTCAATGACGGCTTGGCGGCTGGGGTGTTTTCTCAGCTGCAATTGAAAAAATTTGGCTGCCCAGTCCATTAATTCGTAATGGCTGGTCAGTTTGGGGGCCTGGGCCGCATTGCTGCGTTGATTGCCTTGCTCCCGGGGGACTTCCATACCCATCATTGCCGCCAGATCTTCGATGGCGTCAACGAACTCCAAACGGTCGTACTCCATCACAAAGTCCAGGGCGTTACCGTGGGCGCCACAGCCAAAACAGTGATAGAACTGCTTATCCTGACTGACGGTGAAGGAGGGGGATTTTTCGTTATGGAAAGGGCAACAGGCGCTGTGGTTTTTGCCTGATTTCTTTAATTTTACGCGTGCGTCGATCAGGTCGACAATGTCGACTCGGGCCAGTAGCTGGTCAATGAAATCTCTTGGGATACGGCCTGCCACTTACTTCAGAGTCTCCTGAAAGCGATCGAATAGAGACGAACAAGCCGTGCAGGGCACGGCTTGTTTCACGCGAAGGCAAGCTGACTTAGCCCAGACGCGCCTTAATGAGACCACTTAAGGCCCCCATGTCGGCACGACCCTGAACCTGAGGCTTCAGCAGCCCCATCACCTTGCCCATGTCTTGCATTGAGCTGGCACCGGAATCAGCCATTGCCTTTTCAATCAGAGCGGCCAGTTCGTCGTCGGTCAGAGGTTGTGGCAGGAACTCCTGCAGCACCACGACTTCGGCGGCTTCCACGTCGGCCAGGTCCTGGCGATTGGCAGCTTCATACTGACTGATGGAATCGCGACGCTGTTTAACCATTTTGGTCAGTACAGCGATGGCTTCGTCGTCAGACAGTGTTTTCTGGCCATCGACTTCCAGCTGCTTAATGGCAGCCAGAGCGAGACGAATGGCTCCCAGACGCGCCTTAGCTTTGGCACGCATGGCAGCTTTTTGCTCTTCTTTTAAACGCTCAATTACAGACATAGTCGTCTCTACTTAGTACAGACGAGTACGACGTGCGTTTTCACGAGACAGCTTCTTAGCGTGACGCTTGGAAGCGGCAGCTTTAGCACGCTTACGTGCAGTGGTAGGCTTCTCGTAGTGCTCGCGACGACGTACTTCAGACAGGATACCTGCCTTTTCACAAGAACGCTTGAAGCGACGTAGGGCTACGTCAAACGGTTCGTTTTCACGTACTTTAATTACTGGCATCTGCCACTCACCTCAATAAATGGGGTTAACGCTGGTCATCTTTTGACCAGCAGAACTTCAAAATGGTGCGAAATTCTACTCTGAACAAGGCAGGCTTGTAAAGGGCAGTCATGTCGATAACTGACCCAATAGTCACCCACACCCTTGGGCAGGCCCAAGGGTGGTAACGCAAACTGCTCTGAATTAAGCAATTTATTGGTATTTTTCCGCCTTGTCGGGCCCGTCCGTACGGCGGGACCGTCCCCCGGTTACTGTCCCGGCAGAATGCTGGGTTGGTATCCGGCGCTGAGCACAGGTAGAATTGCGTCCTTCAAATTTTAGCAAGAGAGTCTAGCATGCGACTGTTGGGAATCGAAACTTCCTGTGATGAAACCGGCATTGCCATCTACGATGATGAGCAGGGATTGCTGTCCCATGCCCTCTACAGCCAGGTGAAACTGCATGCGGATTACGGTGGCGTGGTGCCAGAACTGGCGTCCCGGGACCACGTTCGCAAGATCATTCCGCTGATCAAGCAGGCGATGATCGATGCCGACACCACGGCTGAGCAGCTCGACGGCATCGCCTACACCGCCGGCCCGGGTCTGGTTGGCGCGTTACTGGTGGGCGCTTGCGTCGGTCGTAGCCTGGCGTTTGCCTGGGACAAGCCCGCCGTGGCCGTGCATCACATGGAGGGGCACCTGCTGGCACCGATGCTGGAGGAGGTGCCGCCATCGTTCCCATTCGTGGCACTGCTGGTGTCCGGGGGCCATACCATGCTGGTACAGGTGGACGGCATTGGTCAGTACCAGATGCTGGGCGAGTCCATCGACGATGCTGCCGGTGAAGCCTTCGATAAGACGGCTAAGTTGATGGGGTTGGATTACCCAGGTGGCCCGCTGCTGTCCAAGCTGGCTCAGCAGGGGCACAGTGGCCGATTTACCTTTCCCCGTCCCATGTGTGATCGCCCCGGCCTGGATTTCAGCTTCTCCGGCCTGAAGACGTTCGCGGCCAACACCATTGCCGCCGAAGACGACAGCGATCAGACTCGGGCCGACATCGCCCGCGCCTTCGAGGATGCGGTGGTGGGCACTCTGGCGATCAAGTGTCGTCGAGCCCTGAAGCAGACCGGCCTGAACCGGCTGGTGGTGGCCGGAGGCGTCAGTGCCAACCGTCACTTGCGGGCGGAGTTAAAGGCGATGATGGATAAGCTCAACGGTGAGGTGTTTTACCCGCGCAATGAGTTCTGCACCGATAACGGCGCCATGATCGCCTATGCGGGGTTGCAGCGTCTGAAGGCGGGTGAGACCCAGCCTCTGGCCGTCAAAGGGCAGCCGCGCTGGCCATTGGACAGCCTGGAGAAGCCGGGAAGCTGAGTCAGGGGTGTCCGTCGCGTTTGCGCTTGATGCGCTCGGACACCTTGGGTTCCTTGCCTTGCCATAACCGCACCAAATTGTCCTGGTGACGCCAGATGATCAGCAGGCACAGCAGCGCCACCGACAACGTGTACTGGGGCTTGATCAGGTAGGTATACAGCGGTGCCAGCATTGAGGTCAGCACCGCCCCCAATGACGCGTACTGAGTGATAAACACGATCACCAGCCAGGTGGCGATGATCAGCAAGCCCATCCAGTCGCTGATGGGGGCCAGCGCTCCCAGCGCGGTGGCCACGCCCTTACCGCCTTTGAAGCCAAAAAATACCGGGTAGATGTGGCCCAGACAGGCGGCAATACCGATGAAGGCCAACGACAGAGGGTCGATGCCCAGGTAGTAGCCGGTCCAGACTGGAATGGTGCCTTTGAGGACGTCGAACAGCAGTACCATCACCGCCGCCGCCTTGCCCCCCAGACGCAGGACGTTGGTGGCGCCCGGGTTGTTGGAGCCATGGTAGCGGGGATCCGGTAACCCTTTCAGTTTGCACACCAAAACCGCACTGGAAATCGATCCCAGTAGGTAGGCCAGTACAATCATCAGTGGAACCATAGAGTGAGGGTTTCCTTCGCAACCTAAATTCTGGCGCTAATGCCGACGCGGCCGGATTGGGTTTGCTGACAGACGCCGAAAGCGATTATTATCCTGCGCAAACCTAAAACAGACAGAGCGTTAGGGTATCTAACCTTTGATGGGAGTACCAGCCTTGCAAGCAGATACGGTGTTTATTCAGCAGTTGAAATGTGAGTCGGTGATCGGCGTTTTCGACTGGGAAAAGCAGATTCGTCAGGCCCTGTATCTCGATCTGGAGATGAGCTGGGACATCAAGCCAGCGGCCAGCAGTGACGACTATCGCCAGGCCCTGTGTTACGACACGGTGTCCAAGGCGGTGGTGGAGCTGGTCGAAGGGGCACCTCATGAACTGATTGAAACCGTGGCGGAAAAGGTGGCCGAGCTGATCCGTAGCCGCTTTTCCGTCAACTGGGTCCAGGTAACGGTGCATAAACCGGGCGCGGTGGCCAATACCACCACGCTGGGAGTACGCATCGCCCGTGGTCAGCGGGCGGGGTGATGGCACGCATCTTCATCAGCGTCGGTGGTAACATCGACCCGCACTGGGCCTTGCCGCCGGCTCTGGACGATCTGCAGCGCCAGTTCGGACCGCTGCAGTTGAGCCAGGTGTTTGAAAGTGAAGCGGTTGGCTTCTCCGGTGACAATTTTCTGAACTTTGTGGTGGCCTGCGATTCGAATGAGTCAGTGGCCAATACCATCGCCAGGTTGAAAGCCATTGAGCTGGCCCATGGCCGGCCGTTGAATGCCAGAAAATTTTCCAGTCGCAGCGTCGATCTCGATCTGCTGCTGTACGACGATTTGTGTTGTCAGCACCCCGTAGTATTGCCCAGGCCGGAAATTCGCTACAACGCCTTTGTGCTGTGGCCACTGTCGGAGCTGGCCCCGACCATGATCTTGCCAGGGAGTGGTGCGAGCCTGTCACAGCTGTGGCAGAAATTTGATAAGACTACACAGAAGCTGTGGCCGGTGAGCTTTCACTGGCCGCGTGCGGGAGACCAACAGTAAATGGACCTGATTCAAGCCTTTTGGCTGGCGCTGATTCAAGGCGTCACCGAGTTTTTGCCGATTTCCAGCTCGGCGCACCTGATTTTGCCTTCTCAGGTACTGGGTTGGCCGGATCAGGGATTGGCCTTTGATGCCATCATTAATCTGGGCACCTGGGTGGCGGTGGTGATCTACTTTCGAGAGGATGTCAGCAAGTTGTTGATGGCCTGGCTTCGATCTCTGACCGGCCAGCACAGTGAGTACAGTCGCCTGGCCTGGCTGATCATTCTGGGTACCATTCCCGTCGGCCTGGCGGGCATCCTGTTTAACGATTTTATCTCCACCGAGCTGCGGGCATCCTGGGTACTGGCTTCCACCACGTTGGTGTTTGGTCTGTTGCTGTGGTGGGCCGACAGTAAGCCAAGCGAGAAGAGGGAGATCGCCGACATCACCTGGCAGATCGTGCTGGTGATTGGTCTGGCTCAAGCCCTGGCGCTGATCCCGGGGACTTCCCGCTCCGGAGCCACCATTACCGCGGCGCTGTTTCTGGGGCTGAGCCGCATGGCGGCGGCCCGGTTCTCCTTCTTGCTGGCGATTCCCGTCGGTGCCCTGGCCGGAGGCTATGAGGCCTTGGGGTTGGTCAGCAATCCAGAGCCGGTAGACTGGACCTCTCTCAGTGCCGCATTGGTGGTGGCCTTTATCTCCGCCTATCTGTGCATCCACTTCTTCCTGAAGATCATCAGTCGAATGGGCATGCTGCCCTTCGTGATCTATCGCCTGGCGCTGGCCGGGGTGCTGTTCGCCTTCTTTGTCTGAAGTCAGGCAACAATAAAAAAACGGCCTCAGTGGCCGTTTTTTTGTGCGGGTCGACGCCGTAACGGCGCCGGCCTCGGAATCAGAACTGGTAGTCCAGCTTGACCCACAGGTTGCGGCCGGGTTCGTTCACCTGCACGGTGCGCTCCTCGGGGGGCAACAGGTCGTTACCGGCGCCGGATTTACTGACGTGCTCGGCATAGGTTTTATCGAACAGGTTGTCGATACCCAGGCTGACTGCGACCGCGGCGGTGGGTTTCCAGGCGCCGTTCAGCGACAGCACGCCAAAGCCGGCGGTCTCCCCCAGATCCTGGCCAACGATGTTGCCCTGGCCCACGGTGACCCGATCCTGGGCCGCCACCAGCCGCCACAGGGCACCGAAGTTCCAGGCATCGCCGTCGTAGTTCAGCGCCAGCTTACCCTCCAGCGGTGACACCTGGCCCAAGGGGGTATCGTCGCTGTCGTTGTCGCCATGGCTGTAGGCCAGGGTAGTGACCCAGCTCCAGCGCTCGGCAAACCGGTAGGTCAGGCCGGCTTCGCCGCCCCACAGGGTGGCGTCGATGTTGCGGGCGTTAGGCATGGTCTGAGTGTCGATGAGGATGTAGTCCTGAATGTCGGCATAGAACAGCGACAGCGACAGCTCCAGCGGCCCCTGATGGATCCAGCCGATGTCGAGTTGGTCGGTGGTTTCCGGGTCCAGGGTCAGGCGTTTACCGGCTTTCATCACTTCCCAGTAATCCGGCAAACGCTCGGCGTGGCCGGCGCCGACGTACCATTGGTGGTTACCGCGCTCGATTTCGTAACGGACAAAGCCACTGAACAGGTCGTCGTCACGATCGTTGTCTTTGCCGGCGCCGGCCCAGCTGCCGCTGAGACGCGTACGCCAGCGATCGTATCGTAGCCCAGTAAACAGGGTGCCTTGACCCACCGCGGCATCGGATTCGATAAACAGCCCCAGGTTTTGTTTGTTAAACACCTCTTCGAAGCTGGCGCTTTCCAGTTCATCCAGACTCTTGCCGCCGCGCATCTCCTGGGTGCTGTCGAGCAGATCCAGGCCGACGGTGGCCCCCCAGTTGACATTGGGCATCAGCTCCAGCCACAGGTGGCCGCCGTAGTTGGTGCGTTTGGGGTTCATGCCCATGGGCAGGTTGTCCGGATCGGTTACCGGCCGATCGAACTGATCCATGATGTGGTCATTTTCATTGGCGTAGGCCTGCCATTCCACCCCCTGAATCCAGCCCCAGTCGAGGCCCGTCCGGGCCAACAGGGTCAGATTTTCATTGTCGATCTGGCGGGCTTTGTTGGCGCGGTCGGCGTACTCGGCGCTGCCTTGAGAGTACCCGTAACCCAGCTCCACCACGGTATCTTCGTCTGGCGTCCAGCCCACGGCGGTATGTACGCTCTGGCGGTCGTACTCCGACTGCATGGTGGTGCCGTCGCCGTCTTTGAAGTCGTCGCTCTGGGAGCCGTTGATGTCCAGGCTCCAGTAGTGCTCGGTGGTGCCGGCGCTCAGCTCCATCAGGTAATCTTTGCGATCAAAACTGCCTGCGGTGAGGCTGGCGCGGCCTTCGGTACCCGCTTCGGCCAGGCCATAGTGAGTGCGCTCAAACAACACGGTTCCGGCGCTGCCCACCGGACCGTATTTGACCGTCTGCGGGCCCTTGATGACTGTAACCTGCTCATAGGTTTCCGGTGAGATGTAGTTGGTGGGCGGATCCATGCGGCCGCCACAGGTGCCGCCGACCTGCTGACCGTCGTTGACCACATTGATGCGAGATCCTCCCAGGCCACGCAGGCTGATGTCGCCGCCGGAGCCGCCCTTGCGGGTTACGGTAAAGCCGGGAATGGTGCGAAGAAAACCGGAGCCGTCAAACGCCGGCAGCGGCTGCCTGGGCTGCTTGGGATCGGTGACGATGGTCAGCGGGGTCTGCATGGGTTCGGCGGTGATCACCATCCGTTCGTCGCAGCGTTGATGGTCACACTGACCGTCATCCTGACTATCAGTGGGCTCGGCCGCGGCGGGCCAGGACAGCAGACCGGCGACTGCAATGGCACTGGGTAACAATGCAAATTTCATTTCTCTTCCTGAGTGTTAAGACAAGTAATGTTGGAATGAATGCCATTATTTTGTCTTAGTCTCAGGGCGGCAATCGCGCCGGGGCAAACTGCGACAATCGGTCGCAGTTGCCTGTTTTAATGGGGAATTATCTACTGGTTTTGAGGAATTTTTTTACTTTTTATGTTTGCTGGGTGAGAGCGATGACCGCGGTTCATGCCAGTGCCTGGCGGCACAGTTCCAGCAGCCGGGCAAAGGGCACCTGAGTCTGGGCACCAAATCCGGCCAGGGAGCGGGCCCGCAGTTTTCCAAGCCAGGGGGTGGGGATTCCCGCCAGAAAGCGACTGGCCAACTCTGGGGTCAGCGGCGTCTGGTAACGTCGTTCCACCGCCTCGGCCAGTGGCGAAAGCCACTGTTGGTATTGCGGCATCGATGCATCGTCGGCCTGTGGGGTGGCGGGCAGGGAGACCCCCTGACCGCGACAGGCCGAGCAGTGACCGCAGCGTTGCGGCGCGTCTGGGTCACCGAAGTACTGTGCCAAAGCGCGACTCAGGCAGTTGGGCTCCTGCAGCAACGCCAGCATCTGGGCGATGCGGTCGATCTCACTCTGCTGCTTGTCGAGAAACTGTTGATGCAACTGCTGCACCAGAGGGGGTAACGGCGGCAGCGGCTGAGTCACTCGATAGACTTCGGTCATCTGCTTGCTTTGCAGCTCCAGCAACTGCTGGTCCGCCAGGTACTCCAGCGCCACCATGGCGCGGTTGCGATCGGAGCCATAGCTTTGATGAAGGGCGTCGAAGTCGGGCTGGTACCAGGTGCGGGCCTTGTTGGAGTGAGTCAGCAGCGCCTGCAAGAACTGGCGCCGTTCACCGTCGAAGCGGGTCAACAACGTGGCTTCATCGGCCAGCAGCTTAAATTTGACCTCGGCAAAGTAGCTGTACTGGGGCTGCACGACCCCTGCCATCTCCAGGTACACCAGTAGGGTTCTCAGCGGCAGGGAGCGGACGTTGCTGTCGTTGGACAGGGCGGTGGCCAGCAGTTCCCACTGCGGCCCGGCGGCGGCCATTTGATTGACCACCTCCTGAATGCCGGCCAGCTCCGGGGTGTCGCCGTAGACAAAATTCTCCAGCACCGAACGGTTGGCGGTGTTGGCCATCAGCAGGCATTCGGAGCGCTCGCCGTCGCGGCCGGCGCGGCCGATCTCCTGCGAGTAGTTCTCGATGGATTTGGGCAGATCGAAATGCACCACCTGGCGAATGTCGGCTTTGTCCACCCCCATGCCAAAGGCGATGGTGGCAACAATGGTGTTGCAGGTCCCGGCCATGAAGCTCTGTTGCAGGGTTTGACGCCGCGGATGGTCCATGCCGGCGTGGTAAGCCTGGGCAGCGACGCCATGATCGGACAGGTAGCGGGCCAGATCATCGGCGCTGCTTTGTTGGGTGACATAGACGATGGTCGGCTGCCCCTGCCTGGGGAGCAGGTATTCCAGCAGATAGGGCTGGCGCTCGGCCGGGGTCAGTGCCACCACATTCAGATCCAGGTTGGGGCGGTAGAAACCGGTGGTCACGATCTGTTGCGGCGGAATCTCAAACCGGGCTGCCATGTCCTCAATCACTCTGGGGGTGGCGGTGGCGGTGAGCAGCAGCACCTGTGGGATCTTCAGCCAGCGACGGTAATCCGGCAGTTTCAGGTAGTCCGGGCGAAAGTTGTGTCCCCATTCCGAGATGCAGTGGGCTTCATCCACCACCAGCAGGGACAACGGAACCTGGCTGATGAAGCGGCGAAAACGCTCGTTCTTGAGGCGTTCCACCGAGATCATCAGGATCTTGATCTCGCCCTGGCGCACCTGCTGCATCACCCGCTGAGCCTGGTCGTAACTCTGGCTGGAGTCGATGCTGGCGGCAGCGATGCCCTTGGATTGCAGGAAGGCCAGCTGGTCCTGCATCAGCGCCAGCAGCGGCGAGATCACCAGGGTCAGGTGGGGCAAGGCCAGCGCCGGCAGTTGATAGCACAGCGACTTGCCGGAGCCGGTAGGAAAAATGGCGGCGCTGCTGTGCCCGCCGAGCAGGTGGCCGATGACCGCTTCCTGACCAGGACGAAACTGAGTGAAACCGAAGTGCTGCTGCAGCAGAGAGTGGGGCATAACAAGGATCCTGATAAAGGAGGCTGATCTCAGTATATGGCCCGGGGAGCGTCGGTGGCGGTGCCGGCAACAGGATCAGCAAAGTCGGGGAGCATAGCAGGTCAATGGCGCACAAGGCCGCCATCGACCCGGGGCTCATTGTGCGTCGGCTTTATAGCGGCTCAGCGCTTCGATGCGTTGTCGAGCCAGTTCGGCCTTGATGGCCGGGCCTTTGAAGCCAGCTTCGACAATGGGGCGCACCTGAACCCGGTTGGCTACCGCCAGCGCCTGGCTCAGGTAATCCGCCTGAGGGTAGGGCCGTTGCTCAAAGCCTTGTCGTCCCTGGGCATCGGCCTGGCAAACCAACAGCAGGTCGGCAAACCGCTCCGGTTTGCGCCAGGCATCGACCCGGTCAAACAGCTTCAGCAGGGTTTGCGGCTTCAACTCTTTGGCCCGATGGACTTTGAGGTGCTGTACGCAGGCGATCTCCGCCAGTTCGGCGCAGGCGTTGGGTACCTTGAGGCGTTGGCACAGTGCCAACAAGGGCTCTCGTCCCAGTTGCTCGTGGCGAATGTGCTGGGGCCATTGCTCCCTGGGGGTCAGCGCCTTGCCCAGATCGTGGACCAGGGCGGCAAACCGAATAGTCACAGACGGCGACAGCGCCGCCGCCCGGTTCAGGGTCAGCAGCGTATGCTCCAGGCTGTCAACCTCCGGGTGGTGGGCCGGCGGCTGGGGCACGCCGGCCAGGGCCGCCAGTTCTGGCATCAGTACCGTCAAGGCGCCGCAGGCGTGCAGTACCTCGAAATAGACTCTGGGGGTCGGGCCGCAGAGGGCGCGCTCGGTCTCACTCCAGACCCGTTCCGGCGTCAGGTGGGCTAACTCGCCGGACTCGGCCAGCTGACGCATCAGCGCCAGAGTCTCGTCGGCCACGGTAAAACCCAGGCTATGGAAGCGGGCGGCAAACCGGGCTACTCGCAACACCCGCAGCGGATCTTCGACGAAGGCCCCGGAGACGTGGCGCAGCAGGCGCTTCTCCAGATCCTGCTGGCCGCCATAGGGATCGGTGAGGCTGCCATCCTGGGCCTGGGCGATGGCGTTAATGGTCAGGTCCCGGCGCAACAGGTCCGCTTCCAGGGTGACGCTCGGGTCGGCACAGACGTCGAAGCCGGTGTAGCCATGGCCGGCTTTGCGCTCGGTGCGGGCCAGGGCGTACTCCTGGTGGCTGTCGGGATGCAGGAACACCGGAAAGCTCTTACCCACCTGCTGGTATCCCTGTGCCAGCATCTGCTCAGGGGTGGCGCCCACCACCACGTGATCCCGGTCTTTGATCTCCAGGCCCAACAACTGATCCCGGACGGCTCCGCCTACTAAGTAAATCTGCACTTGTTGCTCCCAATAGTATTAGCTCGGTCATTATATGACTTCTCGGCTTTGACAAGCCAGAAGCCAGGTCGTACCTTGGGGCAAATTCGTTCGAGAGCGCACACCTGCTATGTATAAGGGATTTTACGGGCTAACGGAAAGCCCGTTTTCCATCGCCCCCAACCCCGCGTTTCTGTTTCTCAGCGGCCGCCACCGAGAAGCCCTGGCCCATCTGACCTATGGCCTCGGCGAGCACGGGGGGTTTGTGCTGTTAACCGGCGAGGTCGGAACCGGCAAAACCACGGTGTCACGCAGCCTGCTGGCTCAGTTGCCGGACAATACCGACACCGCCTTCATTCTGAACCCGGCCCTGACCGAGCTGGAGTTGCTGGCAACTCTGTGTGACGAACTGAAGATTGGCTACGATCCAGACCCGACCCTGAAGCAGCTGACGGATAAGATCAGCGCCTTCCTGTTGGCCAACCACCAGGCTGGCCGCAACACGGTGATGATCATCGATGAGGCTCAGCACCTGAAACCCGAGGTGCTGGAGCAATTGCGACTGCTGACCAACCTGGAGACCGACACTCGCAAACTGTTGCAGGTGATTTTGATTGGTCAGCCGGAGTTGCAGGAGTTGTTGCAGCGACGGGAACTGCGTCAGTTGGCCCAGCGAATTACCGCTCGCTACCATCTGTTGCCGTTGACCCGGGAAGAGGTGGCCTTTTACGTGCAGCATCGGTTGCAGGTGGCGGGACGGCCTCAGCCACTGTTTAAGCCCGGGGCCATTCGTGCCCTGCACCAGTACAGCGGCGGGGTGCCGCGGGTGATCAACCTGTTGTGTGAGCGGGCGTTGATGGGGGGCTTTGCCCACCAGAAAATTCACCTCGGACGGCGCGAAGTGGAGGCGGCCGCGGCAGAGGTGCTGGGGATCAAAGCCAAGGCTCGGGGGCGTTGGCCCTGGCTGGCAGCCACCGCCGTGTCGGCGCTGGCCAGTGCCGCCGTGGTCTATGCCCTGACACCGAAACCGGAACCGGTGACGGTGTCCCAGGCGGTGGAGGCGGCGGAGCCGGCGCCGGATTTGGCGCGCTTCCAACAGGATCTGCAGGCCTATCAGGCGTTGTTTCATCATTGGCATAAGCCAGTGCCGGCCAACGCCCCCTGCGACTTTGCCCAGACTCAGGGCCTGGCCTGCCTGGCAGGAGTCAGCAGCTGGCAGCAGTTGCTGAAGATGGATTATCCGGCGGTGGTGGGCTTGCGGGATGACGATGGCTCGCCTTATTACGGGGCTTTACTCAGCCGAGAGTCACAGCAACTGACGTTGCAGTTTGGTGACCAATGGGTGGCGGTATCCCAGGAGTGGTTTATTCGTCATTTCGATGGCCATTACACCCTGCTGTGGCAGGCTTCCGAGTCGTTGCCGCGGCTCATCAGCCAGGGCAGCCCTGAAGGCCAGGTGCAGTGGCTGGAGAACAGCCTGAGCCGGTTACAACAGCGCCAGGCCAGAATTGTTGACCATTACGACGAGGGCATTCGTCAGGCGGTGGAGCGCTTTCAGCGGCGGTATGGTCTGGATGTGGATGGAGTGGCCGGCAGGCAGACTCTGGAGTTGATCAGCGTGCTGGGGAATTCCCATGGCCCGCGCCTGAGTGATGGAGGCCAGGGCTAATGTCGTATTTATTGGATGCAGTGGGTCGGGAAAAGCAGCAGCAAGGCCAACTCGATGCCACCGTGGCGGTGCCTCTGGCACCGAAGTCGGCCCTGCCCTGGCATTTTGCCTGGCCGCTGGCGGGGGCCCTGACGGGGGCGGTGGCGATGTACGCCGTACTGGCCCTGCAGCCGGTGCCCGAAATTGAGGCGCCAGCCCAGGTGGCGGCTGAGGTGGTGCGGGTCAAGCAGGTGGCGATGCCGATTCCGGTGGCCTTCGAAGTCGCGCCAGAACCAGAACCAGAGCCAGAGCCGGTGCAGTATCTGTACCAACCCGAGCAGCAGCGTATGACGACCGAGGTAAGCCAGCCGGCAGCCCCGACCGGCAAGGAGGTTCGCAGCGACGCTGCCATTGTTACCGAGCCTGAGGTCGTGGCTTCGACGCCGGCCGAGGTCAGTGAACCGGCCAATGCCAAGCTGTTGGCGGCCTTTGAACAGGCGGTGGCGGATTTGGATTTGGCGGAGCCGGCCGAGGAACCAGCCGTGGAGCCGACGCCAGTGAGCGAGCCTGAGGCGACGTCACTGAGCGCCGAAGCGCTGATGGCGCCAAAGCCTGCCGAAGTGGCTAGCCAACAACCGACCGAGGCGCCCAAGCTGGGCACCTTACCCTGGGCCTTCCAGAAGGGCTTGCCGGACATCAACATCACCGCCCATGTGTACTCCTCCGACGCTGACAACCGCTGGCTGCGGGCCAACGGTCGAGAGCTTCAGGAGGGAGATGCAGTGGCGCCCGGTGTCACCCTGAAAGAGATTCGTCCCAATGAGGTGATTCTCGAGAAAGCCGGCCAGGCATTCAGCGTGCCCGCCCTGGGTCAACTCTGATTGCGGCCGTGAACACCAAGGAGCCTGCGGGCTCCTTTTTTTGTGGTTCTTACCGCGACAAAAAAAGCAGCTGAGAAATGTCATTGCGACAGCAACTTATCCAGTGGCTGCGGGTATAATGATCGCCATAACTCTATGATCTCGGCGGCGTCATTAAACGGCGTGCCGTGACTGAATAAGCACTGTCAGCCAGGGAAAGAGCCGCGGCGGTCTATGATTAAGACTCGCCGCAAAACTGGCAGTTAAGGTTGTCGTTTTCGACTAGGGAGCCGTGTGGATATTAAAACTGTGTGGGCGCGACCCTGGACAAAGCGCATCACTGTGGTGGTGGCGCTGCTGGGTCTGTATCTGCTGCTGAGCGGCTGGGTATTACCAAGAGTGATTGAGCGCCAGCTACCGCAACTGGCAGGCGAACAGCTCAATGGCCAGTTGACACTGGGCCAGGCTCAGTTTCACCCCTTCACCTGGCAACTGCAGTTGCACCGGTTGGCGCTGATGGATGCCGATGGCCAGTCGTTGGCGGGCTTTGAGCATTTCTCGGTGGATCTGGATCCCTGGCGTTCCCTGTTTAGCTGGCAAGCCTGTCTGCGTGAGGTGTCCCTGACGGCCCCCTATGTGAATTACATCGAGCGGGCTGAAGGTGACTCTAACCTGATGCAGGTTCTGGCGCCGGTGCTTAACGCACCGGAAGACGATACTCCGACGCCTGCGCCAGCGGCTAAGCCGCCCGGGGTCACCATCGACCGGATTCAACTGTCCCAAGGCCGGGTTCGTTATCAGCAGCAGGATGGTGCCAGTACCGAACTGACTCAACTGCAGTTGCAAGCCACAGACCTGGCGCTGGCGGCCCAGGACAACCGGCTGCAATTGGCGCTGACCGGAAAAGGCGGCGGCACCCTGGCGCTGTCGGTGGTGGCGGGATTGAACCCACTGGCGTTGACCGTGGATGGTCGGCTCGATAAGGCGGATCTGACCCGTTACTGGCCCTTCGTGGCCAGGTTGTTCAATTTTGATCTGCAGCAGGGGCTGTTGGACGCGCAATTTTCATTACGCCTGGCTCAACAGCAGCAGGAGTTGGAGTTGGCACTGTCCCAGAGCCAATTGACACTGAGTCAATTGCTTCTGACCCGAGCGCAGCAGCCCTTGCTTAAGCTGGAGTCCCTGGCCGTGACGGGCGTTGAGATGTCGCTGCTGGAGCAACGCCTTGGCTTGGACAGTGTGACCTTATCGGGTGGCCAGGCCAGAATGCAATTGAACCCTCAGGGGCTGGATTGGGCCGAATTGCTGGCCGACAGTGGTGAGTCGCCGGCGGCGGAGCCGGTGCAACAGCAGCCTGCGCCCCCCTGGCAGGTCAGGTTAACGCAGCTGCAGCTGCGCGACCTGGGGCTGGCCTTCACCGATGCCACCCAGGCTGAGCCGGTGAGTTGGCGCCTGGACCTGGACCAGGCCAGTGCGGGCCCCATCAGTTCGGATCTGAGCCAGAGCATCGACGTGGCTTTGGCCAGTCGCATTAACGAACGTAGCCCACTGACCTTTGATGGACAGGTGACCCCGCAGCCATTTTCACTAACCAGTCAACTGAGTCTGTCCACGTTCGCCCTGACCGATACCTTGCCCTATTGGCAGTCCCAGGTGCCGCTGTCTTTGACCCAGGGGGCCTTGTCTACCCAGGGGGGATTGGTGATTCAGGGGCTGTCGCCACTGGCACTGAGCTACGATGGCGCGTTAACGGTGGCAGACCTGGTCACTCAGGACCCGGAACAGGGGCGCGATTTTGTGAAGTGGCAGTCGCTGAAAGTGGCGGATCTGTCATTCACCACTGTGCCAATGGCGTTGTCCATCGATACGGTGACCGTGGATCAGCCCTATGCCCGGGTGATCATCGAGGAGGATGGCAGCACCAATATTCAGGCATTGACCGCGCCTGCTGAAGCGGCGCCCGCCAGTGCCAAGCCCGCGGCTGAAGCGCCTCAGTCTCAGGAGACTGAGGCGGCACCGATAGCGATTGCGATTAAGCGGATCGAGTTGAACGACGGTGGCGCCTTCTTCGCGGATAACAGCCTGACCCCGAAATTCGCCACCGGCATCGAAACCCTCGCTGGCAGCGTCGAAGGGCTGAATTCGGACCCCGCCTCCCGCGCGGTGGTTGATATTCGAGGACAGGTGGATCGTTATGCTCCGATGAGCCTTACCGGCGAGTTGCAGCCGCTGGCGGTAGAGAGTTTTATCGACCTGGCGCTGACGTTTGATAACCTCGATCTCACCTCCCTCAACGCCTACTCCGGCACTTATGCCGGTTACTACATCGATCAGGGACAACTGGATCTGGCGCTGCACTATGCCCTCGAGGATCAAATGCTTCGAGGCAGTAACCAGGTGGTGGTCGACAAATTGAAACTGGGTAAGCGCAGTGACTCAGACAAGGCCACCAGCCTGCCGGTTGCCTTGGCCATTGCCTTGATGCAGGACGCCAATGGCGTTATCGATCTGGGGCTGGAGGTCAGTGGTAACGTCGACGAGCCGGATTTTGCCATCGGTCCATTGATTGGCAAGGCGCTGTTTAATGCCATTACCAAGATTGTTACTTCACCCTTTTCCCTGCTTGGCAGCCTCCTCGGTGGCGAAGAGCCGGCCAATGAGGTGGTGTTTGTGGCCGGCAGCGATCAGGTGGCGCCGGCGCAAAAGGGGCAGTTGAAACAGCTGGTGTCGGCGTTAGCGCAGCGGCCTAAGCTGACTCTGTCGGTGCAGGGGGCGGTGATGCCAGCGGTGGATGGCCACGCCCTGGCCAAGGCCAGACTGGATCCTCGCCTTGGGGCCAGCGCCGAGGTCGATGAACTGGCGCCGGATCCGGCGCTGGAGCCAGCCCTGGTGGCGGCCTTCGATGCAACCCGGGAGGTCGGCGCCGCCGAAGCCCTGAAAGTCAGTTACCCCGACGCCGATGCCGACTGGCGGGCTGAACTGTACCGGCAGTTGTTGGCTCAGACCCAGGTGGCCGACGACGAGTTGGCAGCGCTGGCGGCGGCCCGCGCCGATGCCGTTAAGCGAGTACTGAGTGACGATCTGGGATTGGCGGCGAACCGGGTGTTCATTCGCGAGAGCCGGGTGGAGCTGGATCGTAGTGGTGCCAAGGTGATTCTGGAATTGGACGCCGGTCCCTGATCGAGCCTCGGACAAAAAAGCCCGCGCCGAAGCGCGGGCTTTTTATTGAATTGCGGACGGGTTAGCCATCGCCGAGAGACAGCAGGGTGGCATTGCCGCCAATGGCGGTGATGTTGTTGCTGCGAGTCTTCTCGGTGACAAACCGGGTCAGGTAGTGAGGACCACCCGCCTTAGGGCCAGTTCCGGACAAGCCCAGGCCTCCGAACGGTTGTACTCCGACCACGGCACCAATCTGGTTGCGGTTGATGTAAGCGTTGCCGACGTTAACCTGATCGGCGATGGACTGAGCGTGAGACTCGTTGCGGCTGTGGATCCCCAGGGTGAGGCCAAAGCCGGTGCTGTTGATCTCATCCACCACTTGCTGCAGTTGATTGGCCGGGTAACGAATCACATGCAAAATCGGACCAAAGTGCTCCTGCTCCAGCTGACCGATGTGGCGAATCTCGACCGCGGTCGGCTGAACGAAATGGCCGTGGTCGCACTCCGCCGACAGGGGCGTCTGGAAGATCAGTGTGCCCTCTTTGCCGATGCGATCGATGTGGCCGTTGAGGTTGGCCTGGGCGGTGGCATCGATGACCGGGCCGAGGTCGGTCTTGAACAGGGCCGGGTTGCCCACATGCAGCTCGGCCATGGCGCCCTTGAGCAGTTCAATCATTTTGTCGGCGATGTCGTCCTGCACGTAGAGCACCCGCAGGGCCGAGCAACGCTGGCCGGCACTGGCAAAGGCCGATTGCACCACATCCAGCACCACCTGCTCCGGCAAGGAGGTGGAGTCGACCACCATGGCGTTCTGGCCTCCGGTTTCCGCCACCAGAGGGACGATGGCCCCTTCACGGCCCGCCAGTGAGCGGTTGATCACCTTGGCGGTCTGGGTCGAGCCGGTAAAGCAGACGCCGGCGATGCGGTCGTCACCGGTGAGGGTGCCACCAACCAGGGCGCCGGTACCAGGAAGCAGTTGCAGCGCACCGGTGGGGATACCCGCTTGGTGAGCCAACTGCACCGCCCGGTAGGCGATCAGGCTGGTTTGTTCCGCCGGTTTGGCGATCACCGTGTTGCCGGTAACCAGGGCCGCGACCACCTGCCCCAGGAAGATCGCCAACGGGAAGTTCCATGGGCTGATGCACAGGAAGGTGCCTCGTCCCTGAACGAAGAGTTCGTTCAGTTCGCCGGTAGGACCGGGCAGGGTGGTCGGCTCACCTTGCATCTTTCGGGCCTGTACCGCGTAGTAGCGACAGAAGTCCACCGCTTCCCGCACTTCGTCGACGCCGTCCTGCAGGGTCTTGCCCGCTTCGCGGGTGCACAGGGCGATCAGCTCCTCCCGGTGGCTTTCCAGCAGATCGGCCAGAGTTTCGATGGCACTGGCCCGCAAATCCACGTCGGTGCGGCTCCAGACTGGGAAACTGGCATTGGCGACCTGAACCGCTTTCTCGATGGTGTCGGCATCGGCAAAGTGCACCTGGCCTACCTTGTGAGTGTGGTTCTGCGGGCTGGTGACCGATTGCTCTTCGCCGCAGAGCAGGGCGACGCCGTCCACCAGCGGGGCGGCCTGCCACTGGCTGTCTTTAAAACTGTCCAGTTTGGCGAAGAAGGGGCGGGATTCTGCGGCAATGTTCATGTTGATTCCTTTCGAGTTCTGACGCTCATTGCCAAAGATGGCCGCTGGCAGAACAATCTTATTATTATGCAGGGTGGCGCAGGCGGTTAGGGTGCTGACGGGGTGAGCGATCAGGCTGCTGACTGGGGTGTTGGGATCCACCAGTTTGTGCACAAACGACGTGTTGGCGCCGTTTTCCAGCAACCGGCGAACCAGATAGGGCAACAGGTCTTCATGGGCGCCCACCGGGGCATAGATGCGTACCCGTGGGTGATGCTGGCGGATCACAGGATCATACAACTCCTGGCCCATGCCGTGCAGACGCTGGAACTCAAATTCCCGCTCGCCAGCCATATCCAGAATGGCCGCCACGGTGTGGGCGTTGTGGCTGGCAAACTGCGGGTAGATGTTGCCCTGGGTCAGTTCTGACAACAGGAAGCGGGCGCAGGCCAGGTAGGAGGCATCGGTGGCGGCTTTGCGGGTGTAGACCGGGTAGTTTTTCACTCCCAGTTGCTGGCAGTGCTTGATTTCGGTATCCCAGTAGGCGCCTTTTACCAGTCGAATCGGGATGCGATCCCCCTGCTCTTTCGCCAGAGCGTTGAACCAGCACAGGACCGGCAGGGCGGTCTTGGCGTAGGCCTGGACCACCACGCCGAAGTTGCCCCAACCGCGGTTGGCGTCGCTGCGATACAGCTTTTCAAACAGGGACAGGTACAGTTCCAGCCGATCCGCCTCTTCCGCATCCAGGGTGATGCCGACATTCAGTTGTCGTCCCTGAGTGATCAGCTTGATCATGGTCTGGTACAACTCATCCAGCACCCGTGACGCGTTGGCGGCATCGTATTTGGGGTGGATGGCGGACAGCTTGACCGAGATGCTGGGTAGGGGAGCGTCACTGTTGTTATAGCGATGATTGCCCAGAGTATTGATCGCTTGGCTGTACTCGCGGAAATGGCGATCAGCATCGCTTTGGGTCAGGGCGCCCTCGCCGAGCATGTCGTAGGAGTGGGTGTAACCGATGCCACGGTTGGCATCACTGTTTTTCAGTGCCTCGTCGATGTTGCGTCCCAGCACAAACTGCTTGCCCATGATCTTCATGGCCGCGTACATCGCTTTGCGAATGATCGGCTCGCCGACCCGGTTTACCAGTCGCGCCAGCAGGTTGTTGGGGTTGCCGTCCAGCGTCTTGTCCAGAGTGACCACCTTGCCGGTGAGCATCAGCCCCCAGGTGGAGGCGTTAACCAGTACCGACTCTGAGCCTTTCAGGTGTTTGGCCCAGTTGGCACCGGACAGTTTGTCTTCAATCAGGGCATCGGCGGTGGCGGCGTCGGGAATGCGCAGCAGCGCCTCCGCCAGGCACATCAGGATGATGCCTTCCTGAGTGTCGAGGCTGTACTCCTGCAGGAAGGCATCGATGCCGACGGTCAGTCCCTTCTTCTCGACGCTGCGGACCTCAGTTACCAAGGCCTCGGCCCGAGTGGTGATGCGGGTCAGGGTTTGCTGGTCCTGCGGAACCAACTGCAGTAGCTCTTTCAGATAGCCCTGCTCATCGGCAGAGTGATTGAGGCTAATGGCCTCTCTCAGGCTGCTGAGATCCGCAGGGGTTCCATTAGCCAGTACTTGGCTTGCTTTAAACATCGCGTGTCCCTCTAATTCCATGGGGGGGCACGAATTGCTGTGATCTGGGTTATTTTTGTATACAATCCGCGCCAATGGCGCGCACAGTATATCGCTAAATTGTGACCTGGAACAGCTCTTGGCTAAGGATTATTCAGTGGTCGGCGGACAAACAAAAGGCGCCCCTGTGGGGCGCCTGAATTGTCGCGGTAGCATGAGGAGTAATCGCTTTAGAATCAGCCTATTGAGTCATTAATCACTCAATGTTGGCCGACCGTCTTAGACCCAGCCACCCTGGGATTTGCGTCGACGTTGAGGTCGTGGCAGGTAGGCCAGAATCAACCCCACCAGCAGGCCGCCGCCGGCCACCATGCCCCCTTGCTGCAGCCACTGCCAACGTTCGTTGTTTTTCATGCTCTTGTTTTCTCGCTTGAGCTGCTCATTCTCGATGGAGAGCGCGTCGAGGTTGGTTTTCAGATCGGCCTCGACGTTCATGGCCGCGCGCTGGCCGTCCTCGAGTTGGCTGTTCAATTGCTCAACCTGACTCAGCAACTGGCTGTTTTGCTGCTGCTGTTGCTGAAGTTGCTGCTGCAGGTTGTCGACCTGCTGATTGAGGCGAGGAACCGCCAGGCGAAAACTCTCACTCTGGGCCAGTTGGTCCTGCTTGATCCAGCCGGTGCGGCCTTTGTCATCGGTGATCTGGACGTAGTCACCCTGAGTCTCTCCGGTGGGGGTGACCGGTGTGCCGGCGGAAACCGAACCCAGGATGCGGAACTGAGTGCCGGGCCCGGCGACCAGGTAGACGTAGATGTCTTCGGAGATACTGAACTCTTGTGCCTTTACCGGCGCGCCTACTGCAAACAGAAGACTGAGCAGAAAAGCAGAACCTGCTAATGTCTTGCGCATGTTTTTGTGCCTTTTCAAAACCAAAAAAACCCGCTGCCCGTTAAGACAGCGGGTATTATCTTACCCTGATATTAACCCATAATGGCGCGAATCAGGTAGAAGATTACGATCGACAGACCCGCACCGGCAGGCAGGGTGATGACCCAGGACACCACGATGTTGCGTACCACGCCCAGGTTCAGGGCGGCGATGCCACGAGCCATGCCCACACCCAATACCGCACCGACCAGAGTCTGAGTGGTGGAGATTGGCAGGCCGGTACCGGAGGCGATCACTACGGTCGACGCGGCGGCCAGTTCGGCGGCGAAGCCACGGCTTGGGGTCAGGTGGGTGATGTTCTTGCCGATGGTGGTGATTACCCGGCTGCCCAGGGTCGCCAGACCGATAACAATACCGACGCCACCCAGAGGCAGAATCCACCAGGCCAGACCGGCTTTGGCGGTAATGGCACCTTCGGCGTGGACGATGGAGACCACGGCGGCCAGCGGACCAATGGCGTTGGCAACGTCGTTGGAGCCGTGCGCAAAGGCCATGCCACAGGCGGTGACGATCATCAGTACCGCGAACACCTTCTCCACGTTGGCGAAGTGGGTGTCTTTGTTGGCACTGGGGTCGAGCTTGAGACGGCCGATGAAGAACTTACCGATGACGGCAACAATCACCGAAACCAGCAGGGCCAGCGCCCAGGCTTCGGCATTGTCGAAATGCAGACCGACGTGCTTCAGACCTTTCTTGATGGTCACCAGAGAGATCACCAGGCCAGCCAGACCCATGTAGAAAGGCACCCAGCGCTTGGCGTTCTTGAGCGGATCTTCGGTATCAAAAATCAGCTTTTGGGCACTTTGGAAAATCAGATAGGCGATAAAGCCGGCGATGGCGGGGGTCACAATCCAGGAGCCGACGATGCCGGCAACCTTGCTCCAGGAGACGGCGTCAACCCCGACTCCCACGGAGGCAAAACCGATGATGGCGCCAATGATGGAGTGGGTGGTGGACACCGGCCAACCGAGGAAGGAGGCCGCAACCAGCCAGATGCCGGCAGCCAACAGAGCGGAGATCATGCCGTACACCAATAGCTCTGGGCTATCGACGAAGTAGGCGGAATCGATGATCCCCTTACGGATTGTCGAGGTCACTTCGCCACCAGCCAGATAGGCACCCGCGAACTCGAAAATCATTGCAATGATAATGGCCTGCTTAATGGTCAGTGCGCCGGAACCCACCGAGGTTCCCATCGCATTGGCGACGTCGTTGGCGCCAATACCGTAAGCCATCAGAAAACCGAATACTGCAGCCACCAAAATCAACCAGGGGCCGTAATTTACCAGTACTTCAACCATGGTAAAACCTTAACTATTGTTTTCGCATCATGCGCGAGCGAGCATCAACTCCAGACGTGAGCCTACACGCTCTGCCTGGTCGGCCAAATCGCCGGCCCACTCAAGAATTTTGTACAGGAACATCACATCCACAGGATTAAGGGTGTCCTCAATGCTGAACAAACGACGGCGCAGAATAATCTGCATGTGATCGGTGTCGTCTTCGATGCGGTCCAGTTGCTGAATCATCTCTTCGACCAGGTTCACTTCACGGCCACGGAAGCCGGTTTCCAGAAGATCGTCCAGTTCGTTGATGGCCTTGGCGGCTTGAGATACTGCGTCAATGCAGCGTTGTAGATAGGCTTTTAAATCTTCCTGTAGTTCTGCAGGCATCACCATCTCTCGTCCAATAATGCGGCCGGCAATGTCTTTGGCCTTATTGGCGATCTTATCCTGCTGAGTCAGAAGCTCGAGCATGTCGGTACGTTCTACCGGCATGAACAGGCCCCCGGGCAGGGTCAGACGGATCTCCCGCTTCAGAGAGTCGGCTTCGCGTTCCAGGCGGCTTACTTCCGCTTGCAGGGCGCGGGCGTCATCCCACTGTTGGTCGATTACCGCTTCCATAAATGGAATCAGCTTTTTGGACGCTTCATGCACTTTCTGCATGTGCTCTTGAAGCGGTTTAATCGGTGACTTTGCAAAGACACCTAAGATCGAGTTCACTGGCATAGCCAAATAACCTTCTGGGTATTGAGCTCAATTGCATTGGCGCGCGCATGTTACCCTATGCACCAATATAAGCAACATCAAATAGTCGACCTTGGGGGGTTCGTTTTAGAACCATGCGCTATAAACGCATCGATTTTCAAGGCCGGGCGAATCCTAGGACAGTTGTGTGACACTTATATGACAATGTGACACCTTGCTGACAGTAAATTGAAGATTTCACTAATTTTAACTGCTTATGGAAACTGAATTAAAGCTTCTTTTGACCGGGGTGAACCACCATCAGCTCGCCGATGCCCTGTCGGAGCATGGCCAGGTGCTGGGAGAATCACGGCACTATCTAATTAATCGCTATTTCGATACGCCGGCCCTGGATCTGCGTCGAATGGACATTGGTCTAAGGGTACGCCAAAAGGGCCAGGCCCGTGAACAAACCATTAAAACCGCCGGTACCTCGGTCGCCGGTGTCCACAGTCGGCCGGAGTATAACCTTGACCTCGAGGGTGACTGGCCGGACTTGAGGGCGTTTCCGGCCGGGGTGTGGCAGGGGGCGGACGTGGCCGAATTGCAGCGTCAGTTGCAGCAGCAGTTTGCCACCAATTTTGAGCGTCACGCCATCGAACTGTTGTTGGCGGACGGTACTCGGCTGGAGGTGGCGCTGGATCAGGGGCAGGTGTTGGCGGCTGGTCGTAGTGACGCCATCGATGAGTTGGAGCTGGAGCTGATCGAGGGCTCGCTGGCCAGTGCGCTGACCCTGGCCCAGGGGCTGGCACAGCGATTTGCGCTGCGCCTGGGGCGGGCCAGTAAAGCGGCCAGGGGCTACCGGCTGGCGGGATTGCAGCCGCCGATGGCTCTGGAGACGGAAGCGGCCCCCAGCCTGGCGCAGGGGCTGGCGGCCTGGCAGGCCAATGAATCGGCTTTGCTGGCCGAGGGTGCCGCTGCCTGCCAGGCTTTGGTCACTCAGTTCAATGCGCTGACCCAGGCGCTGATGGCCACTGAGCCGGCGCTGGCGATGCGCCTGGGGGCGCTGGGACAATCTTTGATGGACGCCGAGGACCCCGAGCGTCGGCTCAGGGCGTTGTTGGCGAATCCGGGCTATGGTCAGGCTCAGTTGGCGTTGTTGGCACGGGTACTGGCGCAGGAGCCGGAGTAAGGGTTTCCAGCCGGGCCAGAATCTGTTCATTTTGTTGATGCAGATGCTTGAGCTGTCGCTCAAGCTCATCGGAGCGCTGCTGCAGCTGCTGGTTTTGCTGGTGCAGCTTTTCTTCCTCTTCGGGGGAGACAAACACCGACGCCAGGTAACCGGCGACGATGCCGAAGAAGCTGACGCCACAGACGATCACCACCGCGCCGATGACGCGTCCCTCCATGGTCACCGGATAGAAATCGCCGTAGCCCACGGTGGAGATGGTCACCAACGACCACCAGATGGCGTCTTCGGCGGTGGTGATGTTGGCGCCCGCCACGCCGTCTTCAAACAGCAGAATCAGCACCGACGACAGGGTCAGTACCGTGACCAGCCCCACCAGCAGGCTGGTGACGGTGGTTTCCCGCTTGTGCTGCAGAAACGGCGTCAACAGCGATCGGCTCATGCGCACCAGGCGGATGACCCGCAGCACTTGAAAAATCCGCGCGTAACGCAGTTGTTCGATCATCGGCAACGAGGCAACCAGATCGATCCAGTGGTCGCGAATGAAGTGCCCCTTGTGAACCGATTTAAACAACCCCCAGAAAAAGTTGCTGATGAACACCATACAGATGGCGAAATCGAGGAGGATCAACAGCCGAATCGATTCCTTGGTTTCGTCGTTGAAGGCGATGACCAGCACGATGATCACCGACAGCAGCGACAGCAGCATCATTCCCAGTTCTCTGGGGCTTAGTGAGTCTTTATTCATAATTCTCTCAATTCATGATGGCATCGAGTAACCAGGCCACGCCGATCCATTGGGCGGCGGCAAGGGCGGCGATACCGCCATTGTCCTGCAGGGCAATCTCTTTGTCCGGATTGATCTTGAGCATCACCCAGGTACTGAGCAACCGCTGCCACAGGACCAGAATCACCAGGCCTACCAGGCTGATGCTTAGCCATTGCCACAACAGGGACAGCGGCTGATGAACGTTGCCATCGGTCAGAGGGATGGCATTGGCCATCACCATGGCCGAGGCCAGGATGATGCCACTGTGGTTCAGGGCCACCGAACGTTGGTCCTGACCAATGGCTTGCTGAAACGGGCCATAGCTTCGGCGGTTGTGCAGCCACTGAATACCGTGACTGATGGCGGTCAGCAGCGCCAGGCTGGCGAGGTAGAGGAGACTGTAGCTGATGAACGCCATGAAGTTGGGGGCGGGGGTCAGTTGTTGAAGCAGGGCGCGCACCACCAGGGCAGCGGCGATGGCGGCGCTGGCATCGGTCAGAGCCATGGCCAGGTTGCCCGCCAGTATCTGGGTTTTCTTCTCGACGCGATCGATGGCGAAACGGTCGTTGACCCACAGGCTGATGCGGATCAGCAGCAGGCCACCGAGGCCGAAGCTGGCCAGACTCAGTCCCTGCTCGAGATAACCGGCCGCGGCCGTCCGCGGCAGGATGCCACTGATGACCATGGCCATGGCCAGCAACGACCCAGAGGTACTGATGCCAAAGGCAACGTTGTCACGGTCGGCCAGTTCCTGCTGACTGCTGACCCCCTCCCACCAGCCCTGGCTGAAGCGTAATAGGGTAAACAGCGCCAGACTGACACCGATATCCAAACCCAGGTATCCCCAGTCTGGTTGCCACCATTGAGCCATTGTCACCCGCTGCCTTCCTCCCTGGTTTCTGCTAAGGTAATCGCAGAAAAATCCGTCATCACAGGAAGTTATTATGAGCCTGCCGTTTGAGTTCGACAACCTCCCTTCGCCGCTGCAGCAGCAGGCTCGGCATCATTTTGGCCGATTGGATTCCGCGGCGGCGGCAAATCTGCCGCCATTGCAGCGGCAGCAATTGCTGCTGTTGTTCGCCATCTCTGATTTCATCGGTACCCAGATGAGCCGCGACAGCCAGTGGTTGCCACCGTTCTTTGCGTCCTTGTCACAGCACCTGCGGCATCCTCAGTACCTGCCCGAGTTGACACAAACACTGGCCCGGTGTCAGTCAGAAGCCGAGGCCAAGCGGGCACTGCGGCAGTTCAGGCAGCGGCAGATGATGCTGATCGCCAGTCGCGACATTCTCGGCTACGCCGGACTGGACGAGTCGCTGGCCCACCTGTCAGAGTTGGCCGAGGCGCTGATTGTGGCCAGCCGCGACTGGCTGGCGGAGTTTATGTCCGGGCGCTACGGCTACCCCTGTGACGCCGAGGGGGAACGGCAACGCCTGTTGATTCTTGGGATGGGTAAGCTGGGCGGTGGTGAGCTGAATTTTTCCTCTGACATCGATCTGATCTTTACCTACCCGGAGAACGGCAGCACCGACGGCGACCGACAACTGGACAATCAGCAGTATTTTATTCGTCTCGGCCAGAAGCTGATCGGTTTGCTGGCCGACGTGGACGGTGACGGTTTCTGCTACCGGGTAGACATGAGACTGCGTCCCTTTGGCGAGGCCGGACCGCTGGCCGTCAGCTTCGATGCCATCGAGGACTACTATCAGGAACAGGGGCGTGAGTGGGAGCGTTACGCCATGGTCAAGGCCAGGGTGATGGGGGCCAGCGAACCCGGAGACGCGCTGGCGAAGTTGTTGCGACCCTTTATCTATCGTCGTTATCTGGACTTTTCCGCCATCGATGCCCTGCGGCGGATGAAGGCGTTGATCGAGTCTCAGCTCAGGCGCAGCGCCCTGACCAATAACATTAAACTTGGCCGCGGCGGCATTCGTGAGGTGGAGTTCGTGGTGCAGACTCACCAACTGATCCGCGGCGGCCGGGAGCCAGCACTTCGGCGTCAGCAACTGCTGCCGGTGCTGGCGGAGCTGCAGCGCAGTAACTGCATTACCGGTCAGGATTTTCGTCGCCTCCATGACGGTTACCGTTTCTTAAGGCGGCTGGAAAATCTGTTGCAGGCGCTGGCGGATCAACAGACACAGACCCTGCCGGACAACCGGGAGGATCAGCTGCGGCTGGCGCTGACCATGGGGTACGCCGATTACCCGCAGTTGCTGGAACAGATTCAGACCCATATGGATGGCATCCATATGGTGTTCAAGGAGACCATCGGTGGTGGCGAGCAGGACGAGGAGGAGCTGGGTGAGCTGCCGGCATTGTGGCAGCACCCGGAGCCGGATGTGGACGCCATCTTGACTGAACAGGGGCTGGAGGCCGAGCTGGCGGCGCCGTTGATGCGGATTCGCAGCGAGTTCTCCCGTCGCACCATCGGCCCCCGGGGACGCGATACCCTGGACAAGTTGATGCCGAGGCTGCTGCTGGAGCTGGCGGGCAATGTCGGCCAGGTGCAGTTGTTTGAGCGCACGGTGGCGGTGGTGGCCACCATTTTAACCCGGACCACCTACCTGGAGTTGCTGCTGGAAAACCCCGCCGCTCGGCAGCAGTTGGTGCGCCTGTGTGCTGCCAGCCCTTGGATCGCCGAACAGCTGGCGGCCTATCCGATCCTGCTCGATGAACTGATCGATCCCATGCAGCTGTATCAGGTGCTGCCCCAGGATGGCTACGCGGCCCAGCTGCGGGAGTTCCTGATGCGGGTGCCTGAGGAGGACATGGAGCAGCAGATGGAAGCATTGCGGCAGTTTAAGCAGATCAGTCAGCTGCACATCGCCGCCGCCGATGTCACCGGAGTGTTGCCGGTGATGAAAGTCAGTGACCACCTGAGCTGGTTGGCCGAAGCCATCATCGAGCAGGTGGTCAATCAGGCCTGGCAACAGCTGCTGGTGCGCCACGGAGCGCCGGCGGGGGTTGGGCCGGACAAGGGCTTTGCGGTGGTGGCCTACGGTAAGTTGGGGGGGCTGGAGCTGGGGTATGGCTCGGATCTGGACCTGGTATTTCTGCATAACGCCCAACCGGGCAGCACCGACGGCGACAAGCCCATCGACAATGGTCATTTCTACCTCAAGCTGGCTCAGCGGGTGTTGCACCTGTTCTCCACTCGCACCCTGTCCGGCATTTTGTACGAGGTGGACATGCGCCTGCGGCCTTCCGGTGCCTCCGGGTTGCTGGTGAGCCACATCAACAGTTACGCCGACTATCAGCGCCAGGAAGCCTGGACCTGGGAGCATCAGGCCCTGGTGAGGGCGCGAATGGTGTACGGTGACGCGGAGTTGGTGAAACAGTTTAACGGCATTCGTGAGCAGGTGTTGTGTCAGCACCGCGATCGGTCGGTGTTGACCCAGCAGGTGGCTGAGATGCGTCAGAAGATGCGCGATCACCTGCTCAAAGGCGGCGCCGACCAGTTCGACTTGAAACAAGGCCCCGGCGGCATTACTGACATCGAGTTCATTACTCAATACCTGGTGCTGGCCCACGGCGAAGCGATGCCGGAATTGACCCGCTGGTCCGACAATGTCCGGATTCTGGAACTGGCGCTGGAGAAAGGCTTGCTCAGCGCCGAGCAGGCCGACTTGCTGGTGCGCACCTATACCGACATTCGCGACAGCAATCACCACCTGGTGTTGGCGGGGCAAAGCGGGGTGATTGCGCTGCAGGACCGGCCGCCGCTGTGTGAGCAAGTGGCGGCGTTGTGGCAGGCGATTTTTTGACATTGATCACAGTAGCGGGAATAATCACCCTAAACTGATCCGACCAGTGACAAGGAAGAGTATGTCAGACAACTATCTGCTCAAGTTACGTAAGCGACTCGGGGTGTTGCCCTTTGGTGATTGGCTGCTGATGCGGGTGGTGGCCAACAAGGCTCCCTACTTTAAAACCATCTCCGCCCGTCTCGATGGGCTGGAGCCCAACCGTGCCAGCTGCGTGATCCCCAAGAAGCGCAAAGTCGAGAACCACATCGGCACCGTGCACGTGATCGCCATCTGTAATGGTCTGGAGATTGCGATGGGGCTGGTGGCCGAAGCGTCGATACCCAAGCACCTGCGCTGGATTCCCAAAGGGATGAGCCTGGACTACACCGCCAAGGCGGGCTCAGACATTCGCTGTGTGGCCGAGACCGATGCCGATGCCTGGCAACCGGGTAACCTGCCGGTTAGCGTCACCGCTTACGACGACCAAGGCACGGTGGTGGTCAAAGGGGTGATCAACCTGTGGTTGTCGGAGAAGCCGGCTCGCCACTGAGCCAGGCGGTCAATGGACAGACGCCCGCGATGAAGCGGGCGTCAGCAGGGGTCAGTAGAATTTGGGATCGTCCGGGTTGGGCCGGGTTTTAAAGCGCCGGTGCAGCCACATGTACTGCTCGGGACGGCGGCTGATCAACGACTCCAGAATCTTATTGCCGCGTTCGGCATCGGCCTGATCACTGTCGCCGGGGAAGTTCTCCAGTGGTGGCAACACCTCGATGGTGTAGCCGGAGTGATCGGCATTGCGCTCGACAAAGAAAGGCATCACCTTGGCTTTACCCAGCTTGGCCAGGGTCGAGGCCCCGGTCACGGTGACGGCCTGGTCTACGGCAAAGAAGGGGGCAAACACCGCTCCTTTTCGGCCGGCGTCCTGATCGGCGGTATACCAGATCACCTCTCCAGCCCGCAGCGCCTTGACCATCTGCCGAACCTCTTTCTTTGGAATCAGCCCCTTGTTGGAACGCAGCCGGCCTTTCACCTGCAGGTATTCCATGAATTTGTTGTTGTGGGGCCGGTAGACGCCCACACCGGGGCAGTGCTGACCGAACAGCCGGGCGCCGGGCTCCAGCATCAGGCAGTGAGCGGCAAACAGGATCACTCCCTGACCGTCCGCTTTGGCCTGATCGATGTGCTCCATCCCCTTCAGGGTCATGTGGCTTTGAATGCGGGCATCGCTCCACCACCAGCCGTTGACGCAATCAAGCAGCGCCATGCCGGTTTCGGCGAAGTTGGCATCGAGCAGGGCTTCCCGCTCGGCGTCGCTTTTGTCAGGAAAACACAGCTTCAGATTCACCCGAGCCACATGAGCGCGTTTTTTCAACAGCCGTTTCAATACGCCGCCAAGGGCTTTCCCCAGCCGCCACTGGATTGGCAAGGGCAATAAAACCAGTACCTTGAGTACGGCAATGCCGAGCCACATGGGCCAGAATCTGGGGTGCAGAAACGCACGATCAAATTGAGCGTCGGTGACCATGGTAATCCCATTAAAAAAGAGTGAGCTGGGTATTCTAACAGCCCTGCGGGGCGCTGTGATACACTTTGCTGCATTGCATTTAACTAAGATTCGCTATGAAAGTTTCCCTGCCTGCTTTTGATCAAGCTCGAGTGCTCGTCGTCGGTGATGTGATGCTCGATCGTTATTGGACCGGCCCTACTGGCCGCATCTCACCGGAAGCACCGGTGCCTGTGGTCAAGGTGGAGCAGATCGAAGATCGCCCCGGTGGTGCCGCCAACGTGGCCCTGAACATTGCCGCCTTGGGTGGCCAGGCTCAATTGGTGGGGCTGGTGGGGAAGGATGAAGCCGCCGATGCCCTGAGAAAAGGGGTCGAAGGCCTGGGTGTCCGTGAATCTCTGGTGGAGGTGGCTCAATGGCCCACCATCACTAAGCTGCGGGTGCTGTCCCGCAACCAGCAACTGATTCGGCTGGACTTCGAAGAGTCCTTTGCTCCCATCAGTCCGGCTCTGATCGCCGAGCGCACCGAGTCGTTGCTGCCTGGCGTCGGTGCCCTGGTGCTGTCCGATTACGCCAAGGGCGCCCTGACCGACGTCGGTGAACTGGTGCGACTCGGTCGCCAGGCCGGAGTTCCGGTACTGGTGGATCCTAAAGGCAGCGATTTTGAGAAGTACCGCGGCGCGACCCTGTTGACCCCCAATATGAGCGAATTTGAGCAGGTGGTGGGACCGGTCGCCGATGAAGCGGATCTGGTGGCCAAGGGCCAGGCACTGATTCAGCAACTGGAACTGGATGGCTTGCTGGTGACCCGCTCGGAAAAAGGGATGACCCTGTTGGAGCCGGGGAAACCGGAATTGCATCTGCCTGCCGCCGCCCGTGAGGTGTACGACGTCACCGGTGCCGGCGATACGGTGATCTCGGCGCTGGCGACCGCGCTGGCGGCCGGCTCGCCGCTGGATCAGGCCTGCGCCCTGGCCAATGCGGCGGCCTCGGTGGTGGTCGGAAAGCTTGGCACCTCGACGGTTTCGGCGCTGGAACTGGGGCAGGCGGTGGCCCATAACCATCAGGAGGGCGGTTACGGGGTGATGTCGGAAGCCCAGCTCAAGTATGCGGTCGACAGTGCCAAGGCTCGCGGCGAAACCGTGGTCATGACCAACGGGTGTTTCGACATTCTCCATGCCGGTCACGTCAGTTACCTGCAACAGGCGCGGGAGTTGGGGGATCGCCTGATCGTGGCGGTCAATACCGATGCCTCGGTGCGCAAGCTGAAAGGGGACGGCCGTCCGGTCAACAGCGTCGATCGTCGCATGGCGGTCCTGGCTGGACTGGGTGCGGTGGATTGGGTGGTACCGTTCGCTGAAGACACCCCGCAGCGGTTGATCGGTGAGGTGTTGCCGTCGGTACTGGTCAAAGGCGGTGACTATCGGGTCGAGGAGATTGCCGGCGGTCAGGAGGTGATGGCCAACGGTGGCGAGGTTAAAATTCTGGGCTTTGAGGATGGCTGCTCCACCACGGCCATTATCAACTCGATTCAGTCCCGGGCCGACTGATGCTGGTTACCCTGCTGTTGGCGGCAGGGTTGACCATGCCGTCGGCGCCGGTGTGCGATCGCGCCGAACTGCCGGCCTGTGTGGCGTCATTGCCGCCGTCACTGCGGCGATCGTTTCCGTCCCTCTGGGGGCAGTCTGCCGAGCAACAGGCCGCCCATTTGAGCCGGCAACTGGACGGTCAGGGTGCGGTAACCCTGCTGCTCGAACAGCAGGCACTGATCGTGACCGATCGTCGTCGCATTGCCCAACCACACATCGTGTTGCTGGACGGCAGGGTCATCGAATGGCCCAGTGTTCATAGCCCGTCTCTGGCCCTGGCTCATGAACAGGGGCACCTGCTGCCCCGCTCTCTGGGACAGGCGTTTCGAGCCCCCCATTGGCCCAGCCCCTGGGCCGACGAAGTGGTGGCCGATCTGCATCTGCTTTGGCAGAGCGCCCGCCGCGGCGAGCTTGACATGGCCTGGCGCCTGTATCACCTGCGCAACATCAATCTGATTCAATCGGCACCGGACTGGAGCCACTGGAGTGTGCCGGTGCTGTATCCCTGGTTGTCGCAGCCACGGCGATTGCAGCGTGCCGCCGAGGCATCGTTCGAGTCGATGCTGCTCGAGAGTCGCTTTACCCTGTCAGACCTGAATCATTACCGCATGCTGGGCCAGCGTCAATTTGGCGGCTCGCCCCACAGCAGCGGCTTTCCCTATGTGCCACCGCCGCTGGTGCAACGTTGGTGGCGAATGCTGGAGCCGACCCTGTCGCTGTTGCTGGCGGCAGACTACCCAAGCTATCGTCAGCGGGTGGAGTCGATGATGGTGAAATCCGCTAATTCACGGTGATTTTCGTCACTGCCCTGCTGACCCCAAATTTAAAATTCCAAACCAATCAATGGTTTAACTTTTTTGGTGTAAAAGTTGCTACATTGTGGTTACTGCCGGGCTTGACCTCCCGGCAGCGACGGGAAACCCCCCGCCTTGACGACAACGACCGCCCATCGCCGCTGGACCTCGGTTCGGCGGCGATGGGCATTGACGAGAACAACACAACCAAAGGGAGCGGATATGTTTAGCTCGGGAACCATTATTGCAGTCGTCGCCATCGTGATGGGATGCCTGGTGGCGATGATTGAATCAAAACACAAGAGCCAGAGCCGGGCCAGCCGGGGCCAGCTGGAGAAGCTGCAGCAGGAGTTGCAACAGGCGCGCAAGCAGACCCTGGCGCTGCAGGAGCGGGTCGAAGTGCTGGAGAAGATCGTCACCGATTCCGGCTTTGATCTCAAGCAGGAGATATCCCGGCTGGGATAGGGAGGGGCTATGGAATCCATGATTCTGATCCTGGTATTTGCCGGGTTGATCCTGTGGGGCCTCGGCTCGCTGGTATTGAACGACAGCAACAAGTCCAAGCTGAAGCAGCATTACGACAAGTACACTTCCGTTATCAACAAGGTGCTGGGGAGCGGCGATTTGGCCGCTGAGATGGATGCGTCAGGGGAGGCGGAATCCGAGCCGATGGCGCAGCGCCTGCAGCAACTCGAGCAGCAGTTGGCGGCGCTCAAGGCGCAGTCGGAAAACGACCGCCGGCGCATTGAAACCCTGGAGGCGTTGGTGACCGACAGCGGCCATCAGGTTGACCAGGCGATTCGGCACCTCTGAGTCTTTACGGGCTCCGTTACCGCCCGGCTCAATAACCACAAACGGCTTGATGCTTGAGGTGGCGGCATCACTAAAGTGATACGGATGCGCTGGACTTCGTCCCCTAGGCTTGCCCAACCGCGGCTTGGGTGTCGAGGGGATTACCAGAACAGTCGGGCCCGAATGCCGGCGATCCAGATCTGGTCCTGGTCCGGGTTGAGGGCGGGATCGACGATAAGCTGCAGATCCGGTGTCAGCTCGAGGTGTTGGCCCAGTTTCATGTAGTAGAAGGCTTCGGCGGTGTACTGGTCGCTGCCGGCGTCAGCCCAGTTGACGGCAAAGCCGAAGTGGTTTTTGGGCGCCAGCATGCCGTAGTAGACCACGCCCAGGCTCAGTGACTCCTTGATACCCAGCAGGCTGCCATCCTGGGCATTACCGTAGCGGACAAAGGGCAGCCAGTTGCCCTTCATCACCGAGGCTGAGAGGTTGAAACCCTGGTCGCTGGCCTGGTTGAGAAAGTCGCTGTTGTCCGACTGCCACAGGGTCAGGTGGATGTTGTTGAGGAAGATCTGCTGCTGTGAAGAGGTCCAACCGAGTTCTAAGCTCTTAAAGTAACGGTTGTCGCTGAAGAAGTTGTCGACGCTTTCCAGGGGACGGGTGGGATCCGCCTCCATGTCGCTGATGCCGGCGATGACAAACAGGCTGTCGGTGAGCATGTGACCCATGGCCACGCCGAAGGTGGCGTCGCTGGGAAGGGCGATGGTGTTGGTGCCAGTGCTGAAGGCGAAGTTCATAAAGCCGGTCCACGGACTGGCGGCAGCGTAGACATCGACATAGTCGGTGACATCCATAAAGCCGGCGATCAGAGTACCCTCGCCGTCGGACAGGGTCTGTTTCCAGTAGAGGTTGGTGAGTCTGCCCTTCTCGTCACTGAAGGGGGGCGTAACCAACCCCAGGCCGCCGGCGCCAAACTCAAAATTCTTCACCGAGGTGTCGCTGTAGCTGTGCCGGTGTTCCAGCTTCCACACCAGGGAGCCGCCCCCGTTCTGCGGCTGTCCCTGAGGGCGCCAGGAGCCGTAGAACCTTACCATGCCGCTGACCGCCTCCTTGTCGGAGCCCGGCAGCACGGTGTCGGCGTACAGACCCACCGCCGAGTAGTCGAGGCCTAACTCAATCCCTTTGGCAGACCACTGTTCCCGAAGGGGCGTCTGCTGATCGCTTTTATCGGCGCTGATCTGGTTGTCGACGGCGTCGGGACCGCCAAAATTGGTATCGCTGGCGGCCGCACCAGTGACAACCAGTGGCAACAGCAGGCCCACAAGCGCCGCATGGGGATGATAACCGTTGTGCATCGCAAACCCTCTTGAAGGTGGTCGGTCAGGTGCTTGGAATCAAAGGGAGTTCTTGTGGATCTTGCCATCTTTCATGATCACCTTGAACTTGTCGGTGTAGTCATTAAGAATGGCGATCTGCTCGAGCGGATTGCCGTCGACAAGGATCAGATCGGCGTACGCCCCCGGTTCGATCACCCCCAGCTTGCCGTACTTGTAGGGATTCATGCCGCCGGACCAGCTCAGTACCTCCGCCGCGCTGGAAGTGCCCATCTTCATGATCTGAAAGGGTGAGAAGCCCACTTTGGACATCCACACCATGTTGTCGGCCTGGCGTAGATTGTAGGCTGGGCCGAACATGTCGCCGCCGGTGACGATCAGCAGGTCGTGTTTGCGAGCCCATTGGAACATCTGGGTGGCCCCCTTGTTTACCGAGGCGGCCTTGGCTTTCTGGTCCGGGCTGAAGAAGGTGATTGATTCCGGTTCGGCGAAGGCTTCCAGAGACATCACCGCTTGTGCTGATAATGCCACTCCCTCTTTCTTCATTCGCTTAATGGTTTTCTCCGAGACCAGGAAGTTGTGCTCGATAACCTTGACCCCAGCGTCGATGGCCCGGTTGACTGAGCGATCGTGGTAGGCGTGGGCCATCACATAGGTACCGTAGTCCTCGGCGACCTCGACGATGGCTCTCATCTCCTCCTCGGAGAACTGGGTGGTGTGGATGGGATCGAACTCACTGGCGACGCCGCCGCCGGCCATGATCTTGATCTGAGTGGCTCCGGCGCGCAGGTTCTGTCGCGCGGCCCGGCGGGCCTCGGTAACACCATCGACGATGTAGCCGAAGCCGTGACGCTCAAGATCATCCACCCGTCCTGGCACGTCATTGAAGCTACCGGTGTCGGCGTGGCCGCCAGTCTGGCTGAGAAAGCCTCCGGATGGATAGAGCCGGGGACCCTGCAACAGGCCATTGTTGATCGCTTTGGCCAGGCCAAGGATGTTGCAACCGGTGTCCCGGGCGGTGGTAAAGCCCTGGTCCAGGTACTGCATCATCGATTGGTGAGCCCTGGCGCCCATCGCCATCTGGTCATAGGCATCTCGTCCCACCAGCATCCCCTCCTGAATGCAGAAGTGAGCGTGCATGTCGATAAGCCCCGGGATCAGGGTCATTCCCTTGCCGTCGATGAGGGTGGCGTTGGTGTGCGCGCCGGTGTCGCGGCCTACCTTGGCGATGAGGTTGCCCTCGACCAGAACATCGACATTTTCAATCAGTGAGTCGTTTTTGCCGTCAAACACGTTGACGTTCTTGATTAGAATCTGGTCTTGCTCGTTGCCGTTTGCGACGCCGCTCAGGCTGGTCACAACTGCCACTGCGGCAACGAATAGGCGCACTACATTCTTCATCAGCTACTCCTGCTGTCGAACTTCATGGGGGGCTGTTGCCTCCCTACGGGGGTGAAAGGCCTGCCATTCCCCTCGAGCCATCCGGGCCAGAAAAGGGTGACAGGGCTCAGGCAATGCTATCCGGGCTTGGTTTGGTAACCGGTAACCTGCTCTCCTTTGGGACGGGGCTGGAGAGGAGTCGCATCCGCTATGAGCGGGGTTCGGTAATCTAGTCTAGTCGAGAAATCTGGCTTTGCCATGGATGAGCAGTGCGGTTCAGACGGTAATTGCCCCTGTTTTTTCTACGGTTTTCCGGTGCATGTTTGCCGAAGGGGCGGGGAGTTTGGTGGTTATTGGCCAAGGTCAACGCCACCGGCGTCAAACCAGTGGGGGCTGCTGGCGGGGCTGTCCTGGCTCTGAATGATGACCATGAAAAAAACGGAGCCTAATGGCTCCGTTTTGGGTTGTTTGCTGCGCTAGCAAATCGTTAGTCGGCTTCGTTGAGGCTACCGGTGAGGTCGATGATCGCCTTTTTACCATCGCCAAACAGCATCAGGGTGTTGTCTTTGGCGAACAGCGGATTCGGCAGGCCGGCAAAACCCGGGCTCAGGGAGCGTTTTACCACCACCACGGTGCGGGCCTTGTCGACATTCAGAATTGGCATGCCGTAAATCGGGCTGCCCTTGTCTTCCCGGGCCATGGGGTTGGTGACGTCGTTGGCGCCGATCACGATGGCCACGTCGGTCTGTTCAAACTGAGGGTTGATGGCGTCCATCTCCACCAGTTGGTCGTAGGGCACTTCCGCTTCGGCCAGCAACACGTTCATGTGACCCGGCATCCGTCCGGCCACCGGGTGAATGGCGTATTTCACTTCGGTACCCCGGCCTTCCAGTACGTCGGCCAGTTCCCGCACCGCGTGTTGGGCCTGGGCCATGGCCAGACCAAAACCGGGGACAATCACCACTCGCTCGGCGGTTTCCAGCATCATCGCCACCTCTTCCGGGGAGGAGGACTTAACCTTGCCTTGATACACCTCGTCGGCATCGATGATCTCGCCGGCTTCGGCCATCACCCCAAACAGGACGTTGGTCAGGCTGCGGTTCATCGCTTTACACATGATCTGGGTCAGAATCAGGCCGGAGGCCCCCACCAGGGCACCGGACACAATCAGTACGGTGTTGTTGGAGATAAAGCCAGCGGTGGCCGCGGCGATGCCGGAGTAGGAGTTCAGCAGGGCGATGACCACCGGCATGTCGGCGCCGCCGATGGGCAGTACCAGCAGAATGCCCAGCAGCAGGGCTGCGGCCACCAGGGCATACACCAGCATTGGGCTCGGATCCATCACCAGGGCGATCACCAGGCCGACGGACACCAACAGCAACAGGCCGTTGACCAGGGTGTTGCCGGGTACGGCAATGGACTTACCGGAGATGATCTCCTGCAATTTACCAAAGGCGATAAAGGAGCCGGACAGGGTTACGGCACCGATCAGTATGGTGGCGCCGACCGACACCTGGGCCACCAGGCCGGTGGCTGCCGCCGGATCCATGAAGTTGGCCAGGGCCACAAACAGCGAGGCACCGCCACCGAAGCCGTTCAGGGCGGCCACCATTTGTGGCATGGAGGTCATCTGTACCCGCTTGGCCATGATGGCGCCCAGGGCGCCACCGGTGACCACACCGGCGATGATCCACTCATAGCTGAGGATCTGCTGGTCAAACAGGGTTACCACCACGGCAATGAACATACCGAGTGACGAGAGACGGTTACCGCGTACGGCGGTTCTGGGTTTGGTCAGGTTCTTGATGCCGAGCACGAAGAACACCGCGGCCACCAGGTAGGCCAGGTAGATTATGGCTGTATTCATCGTGTCTTACTTCCTTTTGAACATGGCCAGCATGCGGTTGGTTACCATGTAACCGCCGATGACGTTGATGGTGGCCAGGGTCACGGCGATGAAGCCGAGCACATTAACCAGCATGCCGGAGCCGGAGCCTGCGGACAACAGGGCCCCCACCAGGGTGATGCCGGAGATGGCATTGGAGCCGGACATCAGCGGCGTGTGCAGCGTGGGCGGTACCTTGGTGATCAGTTCGACGCCAAGGAAAATGGCGATAACAAACAGGGTTAATAACAACAGCAGGGTTTCCATTTACGCCTCCTCCTTGTCGATGGCGGGCAGGTTGAGCAGTTCACGAATGCGGCCATTGACCACCTGGCCCTGGTAGGCTGTGACGGTGTCGTGGACAATTTCGTCTTCGAAATCGAAGTACAGATCGCCGTCGTCGGTGATCAGGTGACGAATCAGGTTTTCCAGGTTGGTGCCGAACATCTGGCTGCCGTGGTTGGCGGTGCTGGCGACGATGTTATCGGGACCGGAGATGATGACACCGTTGACGGTGATCACCTTGCCCAGTTCGGTCAGTTCACAGTTACCACCACCTTCGGCGGCCAGGTCGACGATCACCGCCCCGGGTTTCATCTGCGCCACCATCTCTTTGGTGATCAGCGTCGGTGCCTTACGGCCGGGAATGGCGGCGGTGGTGATGACGATGTCTTGCTGTGCCAGCACGTTGGCCATGGCCTGTTGTTGCTTGGCAATGAACTCGGCGGATTGCTCCTTGGCGTAACCACCACTGGATTCGGTATCGGCGTCTTCAATGTCCAACTCCACCGGACGGGCACCAACGGAGAGGATCTGCTCTCGGGCCGCCGGACGGATGTCGTAGGCCTCGACCACACCACCGAGACGTTTGGCGGTGGCACAGGCCTGCAGACCGGCTACACCGGCGCCCATAATAAAGGTGCGGGCTGGTTTCAGGGTGCCGGCGGCGGTCATCATCATCGGCATCAGTCGCGGCGTCAGTTCGGCCGCCTGAATCACCGCCTTGTATCCGGCGATGGTGGCGTTGGAGGACAGCACGTCCATGCTTTGGGCTCGAGTGATACGTGGAATCAGCTCCAGGGCCAGGGTGTTGATCCCTTTGTCGGCGGCTTTTTGGGCACTGTCCGGGTGGCCGAGAGGATCCATCATGCCTATCAGGGTCTGGCCTGACTGCAACTGGTTGAGCAGCAGCTCCAGTTGCTCGCCTTTGGCATGCAGGGTCAAAATCAATTCGGCGCCGTCCAGGGTGTGCTGGCGGTCAGAGCCGATGGTCGCTCCACTGTCGAGATAGTCTTGATCGGTAAAGCCGGCTTCGAATCCGGCCTGGGTTTCAATCGTTACCTGGGCGCCCGCCTTAACGAGCTTGGTGACGTTGGCGGGTAACAGAGCGACGCGGGTTTCGCCGGCGAGTTGCTCCTTGATCACTGCGATCTTCACAACGCTATCCTCTAGCAGATGGGTTTATCGATTACTAATTGTTGGCTTTTAAGCGCAAACCACTGAGTATTTTGAACTAATTAATATGCGATGCTAAGTCAAAAAACCCAATCGCCACAATCGTCTTATTGAATGGAAGTCGTCTGGTTATCACGCTGTCGAGGTGACAGCTTGCTGGCATTCTGTGCTGAGGCGGGGGTCATGCCGCCCTGACAGAATGTGATTCAGGCTTCCATTCCATTAGTCACATTTTTAGCAACTATTTTACTCTATCTACATTTAATGCATTTTTTGTGAAATGTGAACAGTTTTTCGCCGCTATCGTTATATTCTTATATGGAATAAAAAGAATTTTTTTATTCTTTTTTATATATTCCACTGAGCCTACTCTGTGTCAATCCCATAATCAGAAGAGCGCAGAGCATGCAGTTACAGCAGTTACAACAGGGGGCCGGCGGCCTGAGCCAGGAGCAATTAACACAGTTGCAGCAGCTGGCTTCTGGCCTGTCACCGGTGCAGTTGGCCTGGGTCAGCGGCTACCTGGCGGCCTTTGCCAATCAGGGGGCCGCGGGGCAGTCGCCTGCCGAAGACCAGCCACCGTCGTCGTCTCTAACCATCCTTTACGGCAGCCAGACCGGTAACAGTCGCTCACTGGCCTCGGCCTTGGCGCAGCAGGCCCAGTCTCAGGGGCGAGTGGTGAAGTTGGTGTCGATGGCGGATTACAAGCCCCGGCAACTGAAGGAGGAGCAGCAACTGTTGGTGCTGGTCAGTACTCATGGCGAAGGCGATCCACCGGACGATGCCATGGCGCTGCACAAGTTTCTGCACTCTGCTCGAGCCCCTAAGTTGCCGCAGTTGAGCTACAGCGTACTGGCGTTGGGGGATTCCAGCTACGACAACTTCTGCCAGACCGGGCTGGAGTTCGATCAGCGCCTGCATCAACTGGGTGCTCGGCGGCTGCTGGAGCGGGCCGATTGTGATGTGGATTTTGAAGACACTGCGGCCCAGTGGCAGGCACAGGTGCTGGAGCGGTTGGCGACCGTGTCGCCGGCGACCGGCGCCGCCGTGGCTTCTGCCCCGCCGGCCCAAGCCAGTGGCTATAGCCGCAGTACTCCGTTTGAGTCGTCCCTGCTGCTCAGTCAGAAGATCACCGGCCGAGGTTCGGTCAAGGACACCCGTCATGTGGAGCTGAGCCTGGAGGGATCCGGCCTGAGCTACCAACCCGGTGATGCGCTGGGCGTATGGATGAGCAATGACCCCGAGCTGGTGGAAGCCTTACTGCGGCTACTGGCCCTGGAAGGCGAGCAGCAGGTTGAGGTGAAAGATCAGACGCTGTCGCTGCGCCAGGCGCTGACGGATCACTACGAGTTGACGCTACTGCATCCGGCCCTGGTCGGTGCCTGGGCCGAGTTCAGTGGCAGCGAGGCGCTGGCGGCGATCGTCGCCGATCGTGACCAACTGAAAACCTTCATTGGGCAGCATCAACTGATTGACCTGGCGCAGCGTTATCCAGCCAGCGTCGACGCCGAGGCCCTGTTGGCAACCCTGCGAAAACTGACGCCACGGTTGTATTCCATCGCTTCCAGCCAGGCGGAAGTCGATGAGGAGGTTCACCTGACGGTGGCGCTGGTGGAGGAGGAACGCGACGGCCATGTTCGCCAGGGCACGGTGTCTGGTGCCTTTGCTCATCGACTGCAGGAAGGCGATGGGGTGCGAGTGTATGTGGAGGCCAATGACAACTTCCGCCTGCCCTGTGATGACACCACGCCGGTGATCATGATTGGCCCCGGTACCGGGGTCGCCCCATTCAGGGCCTTCTTGCAGGAGCGTGACGCCCGTGGTGCTCAGGGGCAGAACTGGCTGTTTTTCGGCAACCCCACCTTTACCGAAGATTTCCTGTACCAACTGGAGTGGCAGGGTTACGTCAAGAGTGGCTTGTTGACCCACATCAGCCTGGCCTTCTCCCGCGATCAGCAGCAGAAGATCTACGTTCAGGACCGGATTCGGGAGCAGGGCGCAGAGCTGTACCAGTGGCTGCAGCGCGGTGCCCACCTGTACCTGTGCGGCGATGCCAACCACATGGCGGCGGACGTGGAGCAGGCACTGATTGACGTGGTGGCCCAACACGGGGGGTTCAGTATCGAAGCCGCCCAGGATTATTTGAGCGAATTGCGCAGCAGCAAACGCTATCAGAAGGATGTGTACTGATGACCGACATTAGCAAACTGCAGGTCAGCGGCAAGCTGGCGGATAACGAGCGCATTAAGGGCGACAGCGATCTGCTGCGAGGCACCATCGCCGAGGATCTGACCGATACCCTGACCGGTGGCTTTACGTCAGACAATTTTCAGTTGATTCGCTTCCATGGCATGTATCAGCAGGACGATCGGGACATTCGTCAGGAGCGCACCGAGCAGAAGCTGGAACCGCTGCACACGGTGATGCTCAGGGCGCGGATGCCCGGCGGGGTGATCACCCCGAAACAGTGGCTGGCCATCGATGAGTTTGCCGAGAGTCACACCGGCGCCGGCAGCATTCGTTTGACCACCCGCCAGACTTTCCAGTTTCACGGGGTGCTCAAGCGTGACATTAAATTGATGCACCAGACCCTGGATAAGATCGGCATTGACTCCATCGCCACCGCCGGCGACGTCAACCGCAATGTGCTCTGCACCTCCAACCCGGAGCAGTCGGAACTGCACAGCCAGGCTTACGAGTGGGCCAAGACGATCTCCGAGCACCTGTTGCCCAGGACGCGCGCCTACGCCGAGATCTGGCTCGATGGGGAGAAGGTGGAGACCACCGAGCGGGATGAGCCGATTCTGGGCAAGACCTACCTGCCCAGAAAGTTCAAAACCACCGTGGTGGTGCCGCCACAGAATGACGTGGATCTGCACGCCAACGACATGAACTTTGTCGCCATTGCCGATAACGGCCAGTTGGTGGGCTTCAACCTGTTGGTGGGGGGCGGCTTGGCCATGACCCACGGCGATGAGGCGACCTACCCCAGAAAAGCCGATGAGTTTGGTTATTTGCCGCTGGACAAGACTCTGGCCATCGCCGAAGCGGTGGTGACCACTCAGCGGGACCTGGGTAACCGGGTTAACCGCAAGAATGCCAAGACCAAATACACCCTGGATCGGGTCGGTTTGGAGGTGTTCAAGGCCGAAGTGGAGCGACGCGCCGGCTTCCAGTTTGAGCCCACTCGACCTTATGAACTGACCGGCCGTGGCGATGCCTTTGGCTGGACGGCTGGTATTGACGGCAAGCATAACCTGACCCTGTTTATCGAAAACGGTCGATTGCTGGATTACCCGGGTAAGCCGCTCAAATCTGGCATGGCGCGCATTGCCCGTCAGCACAAGGGCGAATTCCGCATGACCGCCAACCAGAATCTGGTGGTGGCTGGGGTGGCCAGCGAAGACAAGGCGGCCATTGAACAACTGGCACGCGAGCATGGCTTATTTGATGAGGGCGTCAGCAATCAGCGTAAAAGCTCCATGGCCTGTGTGTCTCTGCCGACCTGCCCGTTGGCCATGGCCGAAGCCGAGCGTTTCCTGCCGGATTTTGTCACTCGCATCGAAGGGGTACTGGCTGGCCATGGCATCGCCGATGACGCCATTATCTTTCGAGTAACCGGCTGCCCCAATGGTTGTGGTCGGGCGATGCTGGCCGAAGTGGGGTTGGTGGGCAAAGGGCCCGGTAAATACAACCTGCACCTGGGGGGCAACCTGGCGGGCACCCGAGTGCCAAAACTGTACAAAGAAAACCTGGATGAAGACGCCATCCTGGCGGAGCTGGACAGCCTCAGTGGCCGCTGGGCTCGTGAGCGCCTCGACGGAGAGGGGTTCGGTGACTTTGTGATTCGCATCGGGATTGTGCCCGAGGTGATTGTGTCGAGGACGGACTTCTATGCCTAGTCAAAGTTTGAATGCCCTGTTGCAGCGCTTGCCCAGTGAGGCGCAGCGTCATCAGCTCGAACAGGTCAATACTGAGCTGGCGTCGATGACGCCCGAGCAGCGGGTGGCCTGGGCGCTGCAGGAGCTGCCTGGGCAGCATGCGCTCTCTTCCAGCTTTGGTATTCAGGGGGCGGTGATGCTGCATCTGGTGACCTCGGTTAAGCCGGATACGCCGGTGATTCTCACCGACACCGGTTACCTGTTTCCTGAAACCTACCGCTTTATTGATGAGCTGACTGAACGACTGAAGCTGAATCTCAAGGTGTATCGCAGTCACTTGACGCCAGCCTGGCAGGAGGCTCGTTTTGGCCAGCTGTGGGAGCAAGGGCAGGAGGGGCTGGATACCTACAACCGCCTCAATAAAGTTGAGCCGATGCAACAGGCCCTGGAACAGTTGCAGGTGGGCACCTGGTTTGCCGGCCTGCGCCGCCAGCAGGCGCAATCCCGGGCCGAGCTGCCGTTTCTGGCCATTCGCTCCGGACGCTACAAGTTGCTGCCGATCCTGGAGTGGACCAATAAGGATGTGCACCAGTACCTGGAGCAGCATCAGTTGCCGTACCACCCGTTATGGCATCAGGGCTACGCGTCAGTGGGCGATGTCCACACCAGCCGGCCGATGGAGCTGGGCATGAGCGAAGAGGACAGCCGCTTCGCCGGTTTTCGCCGTGAATGCGGGCTTCATTATGATATTTAGTTAAAATAAACACTTAGAGCCAATGCCGCCTTGCCAAGCAGGGCGGCATTTTTTTGCTTGAATGAGCGACTGGGATTGATCTTTGTGAGTGGAATTGTGCTAGGGTTCGCTGGAAAATGAGGCACTTAGCAGGATGCTTAAGCGGTTAGACCGATTCAATGGACAGAGACGGGCCTCCGGATTCTCTCTCTTTCAGGCAGCATTGATGACCTTTAATCGTAAACTTCAACTTCTTATCGCCCTGGCGGTGTTTACCATGGCCATGGTGGGCTCCTTCCTGGGGCTGTCCCAATACCGTCAGGCCCAGGCCGATGCCGTCGATCAGACCCGTACCTTGTCACAGCGCAGTGCCACCGATCTGTTGTCCACCTGGATTGAGGATCACAGCGTCCTGCTGGAGGAGCTGGCGCGTCAGTCGGCGCAGGTCGTGCCCATCGAGGAACAGTTGCAGTTGATTAAGGCGTTTGGCTTCGATCTGGTTTACCTGGGTTACGCCGATAACGACCGCATTGTGTGGAGTGCCGACGGCCAGCCGCCGGCGATGCGGGTGAAGGAGCAGGTGTGGTTTCAGACCGCTCAGCGTGCCGGTGCCACGGTATTAACGGCGCCCTACCAGGATGCCGTTACCGGCAAGATGGTGGTTACCCTGACCACGCCGCTGCCGGGCAGCCGGGCCGGGGTGGTCAGTGGTGATCTGAGCCTGGCCACATTGAGCCAGGAGATTTTGCAATTGCTCCCCAAAGAGCAGGGGGAACTGTTGCTGGTGGATGGGCAACAGCGGGTGATTGCCGCCAATGATCGCAATGAGCTGATGCAGCCCCTTAACAGCGTGTTGCAGCAGCCTGGTGCCTTTTCCAGGTTGGCCTCTGGCGAGGTGATGACCATCGAACGTCACAGTAAGGCCACTCAAGTGTCGATGGTAGCGATTGCCGGTATGGACTGGCAGGTGTTGGTGGCGCTGGATCTGAGCAAACAGCAGGCGCAGATGAGCTCGGCATTGATGCGGCTTGGGGCCATTACCCTGGTCGGTCTGTTGCTGGCGGTGATGCTGGCGTCGTTCATGCTGAAGCGATTGTTGAAGCCGCTGCAGGATCTGGAGCTGGCCATGGACGATCTGACTCACGGGGATGGGGACCTGACCCGTCGTCTCGAGGTGGTTCGCCGGGACGAGTTTGGCCGGGTATCGGAAAAGCTCAATGCCTTTATGGCGCAACTGGCACAGATGATCGTTCAGGTTCGCGGCGTGGCTCAATCCATGGATGCTCAGTCACAGAGTAACCGTGACGTGGTGGTGCAACAGAGCGAGGCGATTGATCGCCAGCAGGGGAAAGTGGATCAGGTGGCCACCGCCGTCGAAGAGATGGCCATGACCGCCCATGAGGTCGCGAATCACGCCGCCAGTACTGCCGAGGCGGCTCAGCATGCCAGTCAGTCCTGCGATGGCGGGCAGGTGGTGCTGAGTGAGTCCAACGACACCATTCGCAGTTTGGCGGGGCAGGTGGAAGAGGCGGCGGTGATCATCACTCAGCTCGATGGCAATGCTCAGGAGATCAACAAGATTCTGGCAACCATCCAGACCATTGCCGAGCAGACTAATTTGCTGGCTTTGAATGCTGCCATTGAAGCGGCCCGTGCCGGTGACCAGGGCCGGGGTTTTGCGGTGGTGGCCGATGAGGTTCGGGTGTTGTCACAAAAGACCCAGGGCTCGGCCGAGGAGATACAACAGATGATCGAAACTCTGCAGGCCAATACTCACAGAGCGGTGAGCGCCATGAATCAGGGGCAGCAGATGGCCGAGATGAGTGTGGAAAAGACCACCGCGGTGACCGACAGTCTCTCCAGCATCACCTCAGCCATCGAGCAGATTTTGTCGATGTCTGAGCAGATTGCCGCTGCCGCCGAGGAGCAGCGGGCGGCCACCGCCGAAGTGAGTCAGAGTACCGCCGGCATTCGCGAAGACGCGCTGCTGCTGTCCGGCCAGTCAGAATCGGTGGCAACCACCGCCGCCAGCTTAAACGGTACGGCGGCCGAGCTGGGGGCGTTACTGGCGAAGTTCAAAGCCTGACGCCAGCCTGTTACCCCATCCGGCTTGCCTGGGGTTTTATGAGGATTCCGTGATTAGGTAGGTGACGCCCAGAACCTTTAAGGCGATGGGCAGCCCTACCAAGAACATCACCACATACCAGAGGGCTCGAATCATCTCCAGCACGGCTTTGGGGTCGACAATGTAGGTGCTGGCCAAAGCAAACACCGCCAGTGCTACCCAGCCGTAGATCAGGGTGATAATCACCAGTCGCAGCAGGGATTGCCACCACTGAGGGATGGCACTGATGACAAAGGACAACACCACCGCCAGAACTACGCCAGCGGCGATCATCCAGCCATTAGGAGTGTCAATTATCCACTCCAGCAGCACCAGTGGCAGCATCAAGATTTGAGTCAATAGCTCCGACTGTCCCAATTGACCAAAGGCCTGGGTGGTCTTGATGATCGCCCCCTCGATGCCATCCAGGTGGCGAAAACGCGTGTGGACAAACAGCGTGGCTAAAATGGCGAAGATCAGGCTCAGGCCGCCCAGCAGCCAGGCCAGTTGGGTCACCAGCTTGGTTAAGGGGTCAAACAGGTCACGGTTGTTTGGGTTAGTCGGCATTGTCGGTAGGCTTCTAAGGGCAAGTTAGTCCATATTCTATAAAAAATGAGACAGTTAAACAGTGGGTTATGCACTGTTTCTTCGCTGAACCCACTTAGTAAAGCTGCGCGAGTCGGGGAAGGATTTGCTGCCCTCCCCGATCAGAGGTTGAGTTCAAATCGCAGCAGGGTAAAGCCTTGATCTTCGAACTGGTCAATCTGCTTAAAGCCCGCGCGTTGCAGCAGCCGCGCCGAGGCCAGATTGACATCGACCACGTCGCCAACGATGCGCTTCAGTCCCAGCACGTCTCGGGCGTAAGGCAGTAAGGCAGCAACGGCTTCTTTGGCCAGGCCCTGTCCCCAGTATTGAGGCAGCATTCGATAGCCGATGTCGGTGGCCCCGATGTGAGTTTCATACTTCATGCCACAAAAGCCTATGACCCGGTTGTCGCCTTTGTGCACCAGAGCGTAGCGGCCATAGCCATAACGTTGGTATTCCGCTAACCAGACCTCTTCAATGATTCTTCGAGCGTCGTCGCGACTGCGGACCATGCCGGCATCGCCAGTATAGCGAGTCACCTCTTCATGGCTGGAAAAGGCGTATACGGCTTCCAGATCCGCCAGGGTAAAGTGGCGCATCCGCAGTCGCTCGGTGTCGATCAATACGGTCATGCCGATGTCCTGGAGAAGTTGCAGGCAGACATCATGGGATATTGGTGTTGGTTGCGCAAGCGCTGAGCGGCGAGGGCAATGGGATCTCCCGCCCAGGCCTCTGACCCGCACAACAGCGTTGTGCGTTAGAAACGAAAAAGCCCCGGTCATGCGACCAGGGCTGGTTCTGAAAGTGGTCGGTGATAGAGGATTTGGGCCTCCGGCCCCCTCTGA
>NZ_KE384366.1:111436-236552 GCF_000425405.1 Ferrimonas kyonanensis DSM 18153
TGGTCGGTGATAGAGGATTCGAACCTCTGACCCTCTGGTCCCAAACCAGATGCGCTACCAGGCTGCGCTAATCACCGACAGTATTTTACTTGGGTCAGGCTGTGTTCCAGAGGGGCTCTCTGGTCCGCTGATTCCAAGACCGGGATGCGCCACCAAGGCTGCGCTAATCACCGACAGTATTTCAATTCGTTGACCTTAACCAAATTGGCTACCGAACTCAACGGCGGCCTATGATAGCGATTTTCCCCGGCGGTGCAAGTGATGTTTACTGAAATCGTGCTAAGTGGCGATTTTACAGACCGTTGTGTTGGCCTTTGTGTCCTGATATGCAATAAGGTTATTAAAAGTTCCAATTTGATTCTTGTTGGTTATTAGTGGCTCCCCTAAGCTGGTGCGAAACGGATCAGGGAGTCTATGGTGAGCTTAGTAACTTTGCCCGGTGGCAGTGGCCCGGTTGCCATTGTCGGAGCCGGTCCCGGGGATCCCGGGTTATTGACGGTTAAGGCGTTGCAGGCGCTGCAGCAGGCGGACGTGGTGCTGTTCGATGCTCTGGTGAGTCAACCGATTCTGGATCTGATCAATCCTCAGGCCGAGTGCATTGCGGTGGGGAAGCGCTGTGGTCGACACAGCATGACCCAGGACGAGATCAACCGCTTGTTGGTGGCCAAGGCCCGTGGAGATCGGGCTGTGGTCAGGCTGAAGGGAGGCGATCCGCTGATGTTTGGCCGTGGGGGTGAAGAGATGCAGGCGCTGAAACAGGCGGGCATCGATTACTACGTGGTGCCCGGAGTGACGGCGGCGTCCGCCTGTTCGGCCTATGCGGCCATGCCACTGACCCATCGCACTCTGTCCCGAGGGGTGACCTTCGTTACCGGTCATGGAAAGGGCGGTGAAGAGATCAATAACTGGCCCGAACTGGCCATGGAGAACCACACTCTGGTGGTGTACATGGGCATTAAGCGGGCCGAGGCCATTGCCGAAGGCCTGATGCGCGGAGGTCGCAGTCCGGCGACCCCGGTGGCCATTGTCAGCCGGGCCAGCCAGCCGCAACAACAGGTGCTTACCGGCACCCTGGCACAATTGGCGCAGATGGTAACGCAGCCAGAGGTGCAGACACCGGCGGCACTGGTGATTGGCGAGGTGGTGGCTCTGTCAGACGACTTGCATTGGTTTGTGCCGCCGTCAGGCAGTGACGAAGTCGTCGAGCAGCAGTTTGGTTAGCGCCTGGCAATACTCTTCGTTGGCGGCATCGGTGATCAACTGGCCCAGTTCATCGCCCACCTGAGTGAAGCGGTAATACCGCAGGCGCAGGCGCCCGCTTTTGGGGGTAAAGCGCATGTTGTGCCCCTGGCATCGCAGCAGCAGCGTTTGCTTGGCGGCCAGGGGGCCGGTTTCCAGTTCGGTGGCAAACAGCAGTCCCAAGTCCCTGAGGGTCAAAATGGCACTGTAAGGCAACCCCTGCCCGGACAGGTTCAGGCCTTCCTGCTTGGCGGAGCTGAAACCACCAAACCCGGCCTCGCGGCGGTAGCCGGTGATCACCTTGCGGCTGGGATCCTGGCCGATCTGCGTCGACAGGCTGACGGTACGGGCAAACTGCATCGCTTCCCGCTGAGTCATGCTTTTGAGGGTATCCAGGGTTCGCAAGCTGAAACTGCCGGGCAGACTCAGTTCGGTGGCCAGGATCTGGGCCCACAACTTCTGCATCTTGTCGTTGTGAATCTGCTCCGCCATTTGGCAAAACTGGAACTGCCAGTCCGGATCCAACTCCTTGTTGCTGACGGTACTTCCCGCCAGCGGAATCGCTTGCCGCAGCACATTTTCCAAGTTCGCCTGTCGTTGTTCGTGCCAATCTTGTAGCCGTTTCTCGGTTCGCAGGGCCAGGCTTTTGGCGGTGTCGCTGTCGCCATTGAGGCCGATGCGACGGGCCAGAGACACCACTTGCTGACGGGCCGTACGGCTGCTGTCGGTGCGCCCGGAGGGCATGCTCATAAGCTTGTCAGTCATAATCCTTCACACTGTTGATGGGGCATCCCGTTACCGCGATGGAAACAGGGCACCCCAGCGGGTTTCGTTGCCCGGTGCCGGGAGCGCCGGCAAACTCATCGCCGCCAGCAATGAGCACAGCGCGATGCCTGCCCCAATATAAAACACCAGAGCCGGGGAGTGTAGCCACACCAGTCCCAAAACTGCCGGAATGACCACTGCGGCGATGTGATTGATGGTAAAGCTGATTCCTGCGGTGGCGGCGATTTCGTCCGGGTCGGCAATCTTTTGAAAATAGGTTTTTACGGCGATGGCCAGGGCGAAAAACAGGTGGTCGATGACGTACAGGCCGGCGGCCAACGTCGGATGCTCTACCGCCGCGTAGCTGACAAACACCGCAATCAACCCCAGGTACTCGATGATCAGGGTGCGCCGCTCGCCAATTTGGCCAATCCAGCCGCCGATTTTTTTGGCAAACATTAGATTGAACAAGTAGTTAATCAGAAATAGCGCGGTGATTTCGCTGACGCTGTAGCCAAATTTCTCCACCATCATAAAGGCGGCAAACACCATGAAGATCTGCCGCCGGGCGCCGGAGAGGAACGTCAGCAGGTAATAGAGACTGTAGCGGCGTCGCAGAATCAGTTTGCGCTGCTGCTGGTGGTGTTGTTGAAACTGGGGAAAGGCCCACCAAGCGCCGAGTACCATCACCGCACCAAGACCGCCGACGGCGCTGTAGACCCAGGCGTAGGGCCAGTTCAGGGCCGTCATCAGCAGCCAGATGCTGCCGTAACCCAGCAGGGCGCCGGCGGCTTTCACCGACAGGGCTTGCCCCAGGAACTGGGCGGTCTGGTGCTTAGGCAGCCACTGCAGCGTCAGTGATTGATTGCAGGTCTCGTAGTAATGAAAGCCGATGGACATCAACACCGTGGTGCAGTACAGCCCCAGCACCGATGGGAACCAGCCGGTGGCGGCGACGCCGACGCACATCAACAGCAGCGCCACCAGGGCAAAGCGTTGCTCTCTGATCACCAGCAGTACCAGGATGGAGGTAAAGGCCAGAAATCCGGGAACCTCCCGCAGGGATTGCAGCATACCAATCTCTTTGCCGGTGAACGCGGCCGCTTCCACCACAAAATTATTCAGCAGTACCTGCCAGACGGCAAACACCAGCGACATGACAAAGGTCATTACCAGCAACAGCTGAGGGCGGGACAGATTCAAGGGGGATCCTGATGGGGTTAGTGGGCAGAGGCACCATCCTAGGGGCTTGATGGCCATTGAACAAATAAAACCATCCTGTCGCGATCATTAAAGTGTCATCTTCGCGTCATTGATATGACACAAGCTGGCCGCAATCCGGGCTGGACACTTTTCGCTCAGCGGCTAGGCTTGGAGTATGCGCTGTTTAAAACACGTTGTTCCCACCCTGTTATTACTGTTGACGGCCTGTGCTCATTCACCGTCGCAGACCGTGCCTGTGCCAGCGTTTGCCAATGAGCATTTTGACCCGGTAGCCGAGGCGGTCAGGCCTGAACAGCTGTTTCAACTGGACTCGGAGATGAAGGCCTTCGTCAGCCGAGCCTCCCGCCATGGCAACAGTGCCTCGGTGCGAATTCGAATGCTGGCGGATCTGGTAAGCCTGAAGCACGGCTTCGAGTACGACAACAGTGCCACCCTGGTGGCCAGAGAGACCTACGCCCGTCGGGCCGGCAACTGCATGTCTCTGGTGGTGATGACCGCGGCCCTGGCCAGGGAGTTGGGGTTGGGGGTGGAATACCAGATGGTGAAATCGCCACCGGTGTGGGATCGACAGGGCGGAGTGGTGCTGCTCAATGACCATATCAACATTCGGCTGACCCCGAAGATTGGCACCAGCGCCTGGGACATCAGCGGCTCGATATCGACCACCATCGATTTTCTGCCCACCTATCAGATTCGCGGCTATCACACCGAGCGCATCAGCGAATCGGAGATGATCGCTCGCTTTTACAATAATCTGGCTGCCGAGGCGATGATCGACGGATCGCCGGATCTGGCCCACCATTATCTGAAGCGGGCGCTGCAGCAGGACCCGGATCTGAGTGCCGGCTGGAATGCCCTTGGAGTGCTCTATCGTCGTCAGGGATTGGAGTCCCAGGCCGAGCAGGTGTACCAGTACGCCGCCACCCTGGCCGGTGACGACAGCCATGCCCTGCACAATCTGGCGCTGTTGCTGGCCAGTCAGGGGCGGCTTACCGAATGGGCCCAGGTGCATAAAAAGATTGAGCTGGCACGACTGAATAACCCATTTTACTACTACGACATGGCCGAGCTGGCGTATCAGCGCGGCGACTTTTCCAAGGCCCTGAGCCAATACCGCAAAGCGGTGAAACTCGCGGATTATCATCACGAGTTCCATTTCGGGCTTTCCAGGGCCTATTTCCAACTGGGGCAGCTGAACCATAGTGAGGATGCACTGCAGGCGGCTGTCCGTCTTGCCCCTGTGGATGAAAGGCAGCGTTACCAATTGAAACTGCGGGCGCTGCGGCACTATTAGGGCAAGCCGATAAAAAAGGGGGCCGTTGGCCCCCCTTGTTGTTGCTGCTGGGTATTACTGGTCCTGATAGCGCTTGGCGGAGGAGAGAATCTCCTCACGGGCCGCAGCCGCATCGGCCCAGCCTTCTACCTTGACCCATTTGTTGGGTTCCAGCTCTTTGTAACGTTCAAAGAACTGGGTGATCTGGGCTTTCAGCAGGGCAGGCACATCGTCGATGTCCTGAATGTGGTCGTATTCCTGAGTCAGCTTGCTGTGGGGCACGGCGATGATCTTGGCATCTTCGCCCGACTCATCGGTCATGTTCAGTACCCCGACCGGACGGCAGCGGATCACCGAGCCCGGTGCCAGCGGGTAAGGGGTCGGAACCAGCACGTCAACCGGGTCACCGTCGAGGCTGAGGGTGTGATTAACGTAGCCGTAGTTGGCCGGGTAGAACATCGGTGATTTCATAAAACGGTCAACAAACAGTGCACCGCTGTCCTTGTCGACCTCGTACTTGATGGGGTCATGATTTGCCGGAATCTCGATGATTACGTAGATGTCATCCGGAAGAGAGTTACCCGCAGGTACGTTATTCAGGCTCATAATTTTTCCTTAAACAGCCGTTTTACTAAAAATCAGCCTTTGCTGTGGTAGCCAAGGCAGGTGTCCACTTCGTCGGCGGAGCCGAGAATCACCGCGACCCGCTGGTGAATCTGTTCTGGCTCGATGGCCATGATGCGCTCGTAACCGGTGGACGCTTTGCCGCCGGCCTGCTCCACCAGGAAGCTCATTGGGTTGGCTTCATACATCAGACGAAGTTTGAAAGGTTTCTCCGGGTTCTTGGTGTCCTGTGGGTAGGTAAACAGGCCGCCCCGGCTCAGCACTCGGTGCACGTCGCCCACCATGGCGGCGATCCAGCGCATGTTGAAGTTGCGACCCCGAGGGCCCTCTTTGCCGCTGATCAGGTCGGCGATGTAGTCCTGCATCGGTGCCTGCCAGAAACGTTGATTGGACATGTTGATGGCAAATTCGCCGGTCTGGGCCGGTACGGTGACCTGTTCGTCCACCAGGACGAATTCATTGCTGGCGGGATCCAGGCTGTACATCTGGGTGCCCTTGCCGGTGGTCAGTGCCATCACCGTGGCCGGGCCATAGAGGATGTAGCAGGCGCACGGCTGGTTGGTACCCGGCTGCATGAAGGCCGCTTCATTGACTTCGCCCTGAGGGGCAGGCAGCACCGAAAAGATGGTGCCGACCAGGGAGTTGATGTCGATGTTGGAGGAGCCGTCCAGTGGGTCGAAGCACACCAGGTATTGACCATCGGCGTTGGCGGCAACCACGTCGGTTTCCTCTTCGGAGGCAATTCCCTTCACCAGCGGGTTGGCACCGAGTTTGTCCTTGATCAGATCGTTGGCAATGATGTCCAGTTTCTTCTGAGTCTCACCCTGAACGTTCTCGCTGTCGGCTACCCCCAGCACGCCCGCCAGGGCGCCGCCTCGAACCAGTTGGCTGATCTCCACGCCACAGTCGGCCAGGGTCAGGATCAATTGTTGTAACTCTGAGGGTAAGCCTTGTAGGCTAAGCGTTTCGCGAAGGCGCTGCATGCAGGGGTCCTATCTGAATGATTGGCAGGGTAAATTATCCGCCAATGATAGCGAAAAATCCGCTCTTTTGCAGTGCTACGAAGGGATAATGGCAAAACCGGCCCCGGGGTGGCGTCGGGGGATACCACCGAGTGAATTTTATTCGCTTGTGATGGGCAACAGTTTTGATTATAACGAGTCGCCTATGGGAAGAGATCTCACTGGCTGAGGATCTCGTTTGTGAGTTAATGCTAGCGCCGCGAACGTTGGTATTCGCATAGATATTGAGGGTGATTAACCGTGTTTGGTAAAACGAAAAAGAGTCGCGCAGGTTTAACCTATTTTGCGCAATCAACGCGTCTGGAAGGCAGTCTTCATGTTGAAGGCGATTGTGTGGTGGATGGCCATATTATCGGCGAATTGACCGCCACCGGCCTGATCGTGGTCGAAAGTGCCGGCATCATCGAGGGCCAGGTTACCGCCGAACAGGTTCAAGTTGAAGGCAAGATTACCGGTAACCTGGAGTGTCAGCGCCTGACCATTGCCGCCAGCGGTACCGTCGAGGGTGAAATTGTCACCGATAAGATCGAGATCTTTAATGGCGGTCAGTTCATCGGTTCCCGAGTGAAAGACAAGCCAAAGCTGCTGGAGAACAAGCAGCCAGAGCTGGAGATTGCCTGCTCCAAAGCCAGTTAAGGCTTGAGTCCCGGCCCGCTCCTCTGAGGGCGGGTTTGTGATTTTGTTCCGCTTTAGCGACAATCCCTCTCATTGTCATATCAGGAATAATAACAATGAGACGGATTCTGTTCACCGGGCTACTGTGTTGCTCGGCGTGGCTCAGCGCCGAGCCGCTGACCCTGTCCCGTATCGTCAGTGAACCCTCACTGGCGGGCTCTCAACCTTCTAAACCCGCCCTGTCTCCGGATGGCCAGCGAGTCACCTGGCTGGCGCCTCGTGAAGACGACCTGGAGCGCTACGATCTTTGGCAGTACCAGTTGAGCAGTGGCCAACGCACTCGGCTGGTGGATTCGACCCTGTTTGAAGAGGGCGAGCTGTCGGAAGAGGAAAAGGCCCGACGCGAGCGTCAGCGTATCTATGGCAAAGGATTATTGGAATATCAGTGGGATACCCAGGGCAAGGCGCTGCTGTTTCCCATTGGCGGCGACATCTGGTTGTATCGACTGGCGAGCGGTAAGCCACAACAACTGACTCGTACCGAGGCGTTTGAAACCGACGCCCGTTTTTCCCCCAAGGGCAACTACGTGTCGTTCATTCGCCAGCAGAACCTGGTGGTGATCGATCTGCGCACCGGCCAGGAGCAGTTGCTGACACTGGACGGCAAAGGGGCGCTGAAAAACGGCATGTCCGAGTTTGTGGCCCAGGAAGAGATGGACCGCATGAGCGGTTATTGGTGGTCGCCGGACGAAACCGCCATCGCCTTCCTGCAGGTGGATGAGTCTCCGGTGGAGCAGGTGATTCGCAATGAGATTTTTGCCGATGGCATCAAGCTGACGGAGCAGCGATACCCCTATGCCGGTAAGGACAATGCCAGTGTTCGGATTGGGGTAGTCAGCCTGGATGGTGGCGCCATTCAGTGGTTGCCAGGGGCCAGAGACAACGGCGGCTACCTGCCGCGGGTGAATTGGAATGCCGACGGCAGTGCGGTCACCTGGCAATGGCAAAGCCGCGACCAGCAGACCCTGCAGCTGTGGCAGTGGCGTAAGGCCGACCAGCGCCGTTCGTTGTTGCTGACCGAGACCAGCCGCAGCTGGATTAACCTCAGTGATGATCTGCATTTCCTGCACTCCCAGCCCGGGTTTATCTGGAGTTCGGAGCGCAGCGGTTTCCGTCACCTGTACCTGATGGACGATCAGGGCAACCTGGTGCGGCAACTGACCGAGGGTGACTGGGCGGTGGATGCGGTGGAAGCCATCGACGAAGCCGGTGGCTGGGTCTATTTCAGTGGCCGTCGTGATACGCCGCTGCAGCGGCACCTGTATCGCGTCTCTCTGAAAGGTGGTGAGGTGCAGCGTCTAAGCCAGAGGGCTGGATTCCACCAGCCGGTATTCAGCGACGACGGCTCGGTGTACCTGGATCATTTCTCCTCCACCCGGCAACCGCCGCAGCTGAGCTTGCATCAGGCCGATGGCAAAACCATCAGTTGGATTGCCGAAAATGCCATTGAAGGCGATCACCCTCTGGTGCGCTACTGGAGCGATTGGACCCAACCCGAGTACGGCACCCTCAAGGCCGACAACGGCATGACGCTGTACTACCGGCTGTTCAAGCCGAAGACTCGCCCAGGTCAACGCTATCCGGTGGTGGTGCGTGTCTATGGCGGCCCTCATGCCCAGACGGTTCGGGACAGCTGGAGTCGTCACGATTACTTTACTCAGTACCTGGTGCAGCAGGGATTTGCCGTCTTTCAATTGGACAACCGGGGTTCGGCCGCTCGCGGATTGGCGTTTGAGAGCGAGATCTACCGGCGTCTGGGTCAGGTCGAGGTGGCCGATCAGGTGGTGGGGGCACAGTACCTCAAGAGCCTGTCGTGGGTCGATCCCGACCGCATTGGCATCTATGGCCACAGTTACGGCGGCTACATGACCCTGATGAGCCTGTTTACCGCGCCGGACTCGTTTGCCGCCGGAGTCTCCGGCGCGCCGGTGACCGATTGGAGCCTGTATGACACCCACTACACCGAGCGTTACCTGGCCCATCCGGCCAGCAACGCCGAGGGCTATCGTCTGTCGTCGGTCTTTCCCTATGTGGACCAGTTGAAAGGGCAACTGTTTGTGTATCACGGCATGGCCGATGACAACGTGTTGTACCAGAACAGCACCAAACTGTATAAGAGCTTGCAGGATGCGGGCAAACTGTATGAGTCCAAAGATTACCCCGGCTCCAAGCACTCCATGCGCGGCAAGTCGGTGCAGCTGCACCTGATGGCCACCATCGAGGACTTCTTGAAACGGCGGCTGTAATCCCAGGCGCAATAAAAAACCCACCTGATTCGGTGGGTTTTTTTATGCTGTTAACCTGGCGTCGGTCCCGTAGGCCGGTAGCGGCGCCACAGCTTGACTGCCAGGGTCAGCACCAGTCCGGCCACGGCCAGGTGGCAGGATACCAGTGCCACCGGCGGAGGCAGAAAGGTCAGAATGCTGACAAACAGGCCGATGCCGATAAAGGGGGTCCACCAATGGCCGGCGAACAGGAACACCAGTAGCAGGTACGGCGCCAGCAGCGACATCATGCCGATGAAGCCGTACAGAAAGACCAGGGTGAAGGTGTCCATGGGCGTCAAACCTTAAAGATGCATTATTAATGCAATTATAGGGTTAGTCGCTCAAGATCAGTGTGATCCCGATCAAAACATCATGGCTCGGTAGCTGTACAACAGTGACAGGATCACCATCACAGGCAACAGATTCAGCAGTAGACCAAAAGTGGCCTTGCTGCTGGGGCCCTGGCGCAGGGCCTTAAGGCTGGTCCAGACGCCCAGCAGGTTCATGACGAAGGCCACCATGGCAAACAGGGTGGCGGCGATCAGGGCCCAGCCTCCGGCTCCGCCCATCATCTTCGCCACCTGCTCGGGATCCTGAATAAAGGCGTAGGGGGCAAAGGCCACAAAAAAGCTGACCAGGTAGATGGCGGCGGCGATGGCAAAGTGCTTCAGGCCATGGTTTGAAGGGGTCACAGGACTCTCCACTAAGGTAACGCAAAAACCAGAGCCCGGGGCTCTGGTTTTCGTCAACGGGATTAATGGCTTTGATTATGCCTTGCGAAGGCTCACCATGACAATGGCTACCGCCGCCAGCACCATGCAGTACCAGGCGTGGCTGACCACCACCAGGGGGGAGAGCTTAAAGGTGGCGCCGGCCAGCAGTGCCTGGGCACCCCAGGGGATCAGACCTTGGTTGATGCAGGAGAAGATGTCCAGCATCGAGGCGGCGCGGCGCTTTTTGACGCCGTGGCGCTGAGCCAGGTCCTTGGCTACCGAACCGGTGATGATGATGGAAACCGTGTTGTTGGCGGTGCACAGGTTGGTGGCAGAGACGATGCCGGCCATCCCCAACTCGGCGGCGCGCGGCGATTGGGCTTTTTTCGAAAAGCGGGCGATCAGCGCCGCAGCGTTGTCTGCCAGCCAGTTGAGGCCGCCCTGATGCTTCATCAGCGCCGCCAGGCCACCCACCAGCATCGACAGCAGGAAGATCTCTTGCATGCTGGTGAAACCGGCGTAGATGTCTTTACCCAACTGCATCGGTGCGTAGTCGCCGCCGGCGATGGCGCTGACACCGGCCAGCAGAATGCCTGCCGGCAGTACCAGGAACACGTTCACGCCGGCGACCGCCAGTACCAGAATGGTGAGGTAGGGCAGCACCTTAATCAGATCGAACGACTGAGCTTCCACCGCACTCTGGCCCGAACCGACGACCACAAACAGGATAAAGGTCAGCACGGCGGCCGGGGCCGAGATGCGGATGTTTTCCCGGAACTTGTCTTTCATCTCGCAGCCCTGGGTGCGAGTGGCAGCGATGGTGGTGTCAGAGATGATCGACAGGTTATCGCCAAACATGGCACCGGAGATCACCGCGCCGGCCATCAGCGCCGGGTCGATGCCCGTCTGCTGACAGATGCCATAGGCCACCGGGGCCAGGGCGCCGATGGTGCCCATGGAGGTGCCCATGGAGGTGGCAATGAAGCCGGCGATCAGGAAGAAGCCGGGCAGCAGCAGCGAGGCGGGGATCAGGGTCAGTCCCAGCGCCACGGTGGCATCCACACCGCCGGTGGCCTTAGCGACGGCGGCAAAGGCGCCTGCCAGTAAGTAGATCAGACACATGGCGATGATGTTGCTGTCACCAATACCGGCAATGAATTGATTGAGGCTCTTATCCAGGGCCTGGCGTGCCAGGGCAAGCGCCAACACGATCGCTGGCAGGATGGCGATCACCGGTGACAATTGATAGAAGGCAAACTCGGTGCCCTGGCTCTGGTGGTAGACACCGGCACCGACAAAGGTGGCCAGGAACAGCAGCAGTGGCAGCAGCGCCACGGCGGAGCGGGAGCGGATCTCAGGGTTGGTTAGGGTTTCGGTCTGACTCATTGTTTTTTTACTACTCTTGTTACCCACGGCCATCCTGGTGTGCGGTGCTGGCTCAACCTCATGTCGAGCGGTCTATGGCGGCATTGTGTCCCATCCGTTCGGTCATGTCAATTTAGACGTCTAGACGTTTCGATGTTTTTCCATCTTGGTTGCCATAACTGATTGTTTTGCGGCTTACGGTGACGGGTTGGTACACTGGCGGCAGTTTTGATTATGGAATCCGTGATGCACGTTCATATTCTTGGTATCTGTGGCACCTTCATGGGCGGCATCGCCCTGCTGGCCCGCAGCCTGGGCCACACCGTCACCGGCAGCGACGCCAATGTTTTTCCTCCGATGAGCACCCAGCTGGAACAGCAGGGCATCGCCTTGATTGAGGGTTTTGACCCGGCGCAGCTCGAGCCGGCTCCGGATTTGGTGGTGATCGGCAATGCCATGAGCCGGGGCAACCCCTGTGTCGAAGCGGTGCTGGACAAGGGGCTGAGTTACACCAGTGGTCCACAGTTTCTGGCCGAGCAGGTCTTGGATCAGCGCTGGGTACTGGCGGTAGCCGGAACCCATGGTAAGACCACCACCGCCTCTATGCTGGCCTGGCTGCTGCAGGACAACGGGTTGGCCCCCGGTTTTCTTATCGGTGGCGTACCCCGCGAGTTTGGGGTGTCGGCCCGCCTCGGCGAGACGCCGTTTTTTGTGGTGGAGGCGGATGAGTACGACACCGCCTTCTTCGACAAGCGCTCCAAGTTTGTTCACTACCATCCCCGGACGCTGGTGATGAACAACCTGGAGTTCGATCACGCCGATATTTTCGATTCCATTGCCGACATTCAGAAGCAATTTCATCACCTGCTGCGCACGGTGCCGGGCAGCGGTCAGGTGATCTGGCCCGAGTCCGAACCGTACCTGGCTGAGGTGATTGCCAAAGGCTGCTGGAGCGAACAGGTGTTGTTGGGTGAGGGGGGCTGGTCAGCCAGGAAACTCTGTGACGATGGCAGCGCCTTTGAGGTGTGTCTCGACGGCGAGGTTCAAGGAACGGTGCGCTGGTCGTTGATTGGCGACCACAACATCAGCAATGCCCTGGCGGCCCTGGCGGCGGCCCGGCACGTGGGGGTGCGCCCGTTCGATGGCATTGACTCCCTCAGTCGTTTCGCCGGCCCTAAGCGGCGCATGGAGCTGAGAGGAGAGGCCGGGGGCATTCAGCTGTTCGATGATTTCGCTCACCACCCCACCGCCATCGCCACGTCGCTGAAGGCGCTGCAGGCCCGTAAGCAACAAGGACGGGTACTGGCGGTGCTGGAGCCGCGTTCCAACACCATGAAAGCCGGGGTTCATCAGCATACGCTGGCGGCCTCTCTGGCGGATGCCGATGCCGCCTTTGTGTATCAACCCGCGACGCTGAGCTGGGATCTGGCGGCAGCGATGGCAACGGCTCCGGTGCCCGTCAGCGTGGCGGCGACTCTGGATGAACTGGTGACGTCGGTGGTTGCCCAAGCTCGGGCTGGCGACACCATCGTGGTGATGAGCAATGGCGGCTTCGGTGGGATACATGGCCGTTTGCTGGATGCACTGGAGGCTGCAAAATGACAAACTGTGATCAAGCTATCACTTTGGCTTTTACCGGTGCCTCCGGGGCGCCCTATGGGCTGCGCTTGCTGGAGTGTCTGCTAAAATCCGGCCGAACCGTGTTTCTGATGGTGTCATCGGCGGCGCGGGTGGTGTTTGCCGAGGAGCAGGATTTCCTGTTGCCCGCCAATCCCAAGGCCTGTGCCGATAAACTGCGCCAGCATTTTGGTGTCGATGAGGCCCAGTTGCAGGTGTTTGGCAAGGAGGAGTGGTTTTCTCCGGTGGCTTCGGGCTCGGCAGCACCGAGGCAGATGATCATCTGTCCCTGTTCGACCGGCACTCTGGCCGCCGTGGCGACCGGAATGAGCAACAATCTGATCGAGCGGGCGGCGGACGTGGTACTCAAGGAGCGGGGACAGCTGTTGTTGGTGCCCAGAGAGACACCGTTTCACGCCATTCACCTGGAGCATATGTTAAAGCTCAGTCAGGTGGGTGCCACCATCATGCCGGCGGCGCCGGGGTTCTATAATCAGCCCCGGTCCATCGACGATTTGGTGGATTTTATGGTGGCCAGAATACTGGACCACCTGAACATAGAACATCAACTGTTGCCCCGCTGGGGCTACGGTAACCCTACACATTAAAATAATTGAGTATAACCATGAAGCATACCCTTGAAGTGATGATCTCCGAACAGGAGATTAACCAGGCCCTGGATACCATGGCCGAGCAGATCAACCGTGATTACGCCGGCGTCGATTCGCTGCTGGTGGTGGGGTTGCTCAAAGGTTCTGTTATCGTGATGTCCGATCTGGTGCGCCGTCTCGATGGCAACGTGCAGATGGACTTCATGACCGCTTCCTCCTACGGCAGCAGCACCGAGTCCAGCGGCGACGTGAAGATCGTCATGGATCTGGCTCAGTCCATCAAAGGCCGCCATGTGTTGCTGGTGGAAGACATCATTGATACCGGCCGTACCCTGTCCAAGGTGCTGGCGCTGCTGAATTCCCGTGAGCCGGCGTCACTGGCCATCGCCTCGTTCCTGGATAAGCCCACCCGCCGAGTGGTGGAGGTGGATGTTAAATACATCGGTGTGGCGATTCCCGATGAGTTCGTGGTGGGGTACGGCCTCGATTACGCCGAGTCCTACCGCCAATTGCCCTACATCGCCAAAGTGGTGCCCAGCGACGGCGAATAATTCGCACCCTGTTTCAGAAAAGCGCCCTCAGGGCGCTTTTTTTGTGGCCGCCGGCCGGCCGGTATCCCCACGCTCCGGCGGGTCATTTTTCCATGTTTATCCAGACCTAAGGGGTTTATAATAGCGGGCTACGTTTTTTTGGAGACCAGCATGACCCAGCCACAGAGCGCGTTGCAGATCACCGAGCTGCGCAAAACCTACGCCGGCGGAGTGGAAGCCCTCAAGGGCATCAACCTGACCGTGGAAGCCGGGGATTTCTTTGCCCTGCTCGGCCCCAATGGCGCCGGTAAGTCCACCACCATTGGCATCATCAGTTCGCTGGTGAACAAGAGTGCGGGTGAGGTCAGTGTGTTTGGTCATCCGCTGAGCCGGGAGCTGGAGGCTGCCAAGCGTCAGATCGGCCTGGTGCCCCAGGAGTTCAATTTCAATCAGTTTGAGACGGTGCACCAGATTGTGATGAATCAGGCCGGCTACTATGGCGTGCCGCGAGCGGTGGCGGCCGAGCGTGCCCAGGTGTACCTGTCGCAACTGGAGTTGTGGGATAAACGTGACGCTCCGGCCCGGACCCTGTCTGGTGGCATGAAACGACGGCTGATGATCGCCCGGGCGCTGATGCATGAACCGAAACTGCTGATCCTGGATGAGCCCACCGCCGGGGTCGACATCGAGATTCGCCGCTCCATGTGGGAATTTCTGCGCCGCATCAACCAGCAGGGGGTGACCATCATTCTCACCACCCATTATCTGGAAGAGGCAGAGATGCTGTGTCGCAACATCGGCATCATCGACAAGGGCGAACTGGTGGAGTGCACCTCCATGAAGCAGTTGTTGTCCAAGCTCAGCGTCGAGACGTTTATTCTGGATTTGAAGCCCGGTAGCCCGGAGTTGGCGTTATCCGGGTTTGTTCACCGTCGTCTGGATGACCACACCCTGGAGGTGGACGTCGAGAAGAAGGACAGCCTCAATGCGGTGTTTGCCCAGCTCAGTGAGCGCGGCGTGCAGGTGCTGTCCATGAGAAATAAGGCCAACCGGCTGGAGGAGTTGTTTGTCTCCCTGGTGGAAAATGGCCGTAAGGAGGAACAGGCGTGAGTCACCCCTATACCATTGCCTTCAGCAGTCTGCTGCGCAAAGAAGTGAACCGGTTTGCCCGAATCTGGATTCAGACTCTGGTGCCACCAGCCATCACCATGACCCTGTATTTTTTAATTTTCGGTAATCTGGTGGGATCGCGGATCGGCCAGATGGGTGGCTTCAGTTACATGGAGTTCATCATGCCCGGGCTGATCATGATGGCGGTGATCACCAACTCCTACTCCAATGTGGCCAGCTCCTTTTACAGCGCCAAGTTTCAGCGCAACATCGAGGAGTTGCTGGTGGCGCCGGTGCCTAATGTGTTGATCATTCTTGGCTATGTCGGCGGCGGCATGGCCAGAGGCCTGTGCGTCGGAGTGATCGTGACCGTGGTGGCGATGCTGTTTGTGGATCTGCAGATTCAACACCCGCTGGTGGTGATCTCGGTGGTGGTGCTGTCGTCGATGTTGTTCTCTCTGGCGGGACTGCTCAATGCCATCTTTGCCAACAGCTTCGATGACATCAGCATCATTCCGACCTTTGTGCTGACGCCGTTGACCTACCTGGGGGGGGTATTTTACTCCATGAGCCTGCTGCCGGAGTTCTGGCAGGGCGTGTCTAAACTGAACCCCATTGTTTATATGATCAACGCCTTCCGTTACGGGTTCCTGGGGGCCAGCGACATCGGTCTTGGTGCCGCCTTTGCGGTGATTCTGGTGTTCATCAGCGGATTTTTCTCCCTGGCCTACTATTTGATTCATAAAGGCACCGGCCTGCGCCACTAGCCTTTCTTTTGTTGAACCGGGGGGCCTGGGGCTCCCCTTTCTGTCTGAGCCGACTATGACCATTGCCAACTCCCGCGCCATTGAATCCAACCAACAGGGCCTGCATCAACGCCTGGATGATACGGTGCTCAAGCACCTGGCGACGCCGTTCAACAAGCCGTTTCACGATGCCACCCTGGAGACGTTTTACCGACTCAAGCAGTGGATCGAGGCAGATGGTCGGCCGCTGATCTTCGATTCTTGCTGCGGCGTCGGCGAGAGCAGTGCCAACCTGGCCCGGCGTCATCCGGAGGCGGTGCTCATTGGCATGGACAAGTCGGCGCACCGGCTGGACAAGCATGAAAACTATCGCCAGCAGGCGGACAACTATCTGCTGGCCCGGGTCGATCTCAACGATCTGTGGCGGTTGGCGGTGGCCGATGGTTGGCAGTTGAGTCATCATTACCTGTTGTACCCCAATCCCTGGCCGAAATCTTCGCACCTGAAGCGGCGTTGGCACGGCGCGGCGGCGTTCCCCTATCTGCTGATGCTGGGAGGGCAACTGGAGATGCGATCCAACTGGCCGGTGTATCTGCAGGAGTTCGCCCGCGCCCTGACCTTGGCCGGTGTGCCCTCACAGTTGGCGCCGTTGTCGCCCAGCGGCGATGACCTGACGCCGTTTGAGCGCAAGTACCGCCTGAGCGGTCAGCCCCTGTATCAGTTGCAGGCCGACCTCAGCGGATTTACCCTGCCCTGGCAGGCGGGCCTGTCGCTGCCACCCTTAACCAACAGTTAGTGAATTTGACCAACCTTGCGCAGGCTCATGGCAACTTCTATTTTTAAGTCTATGATTTTAATAGAGCAATGTGTTGGCACAAGTTTCGCAGTATGTAGCAGTGTATTCAGTTCGATCCGAAACGGAGAGCGCAATGAGCAGGTTACAGCAGAAATGGTTGGTCATTAGTGTGGGCATGGGAGTGGTGATTGCCAGTGAGGGCGCACTGCTGGTGATGGCAACGCTGTAGGCGTCAGGTACAAAAAAGCGCCGCAAAAGCGACGCATTTTTAACATCTTAGCCCTGGTGCCGACGAGCGGCGAGACAGGGTTCAGGCTGCCTGGGTCGGAATGACGTTGGCGGTGCCTTTGATGTCGTTGTCCTGATTCAGGTACACCAGCTGAGGCTTGTGAGCCTTGGCTTCCTCATCGTCCATGACCACGTAAGCACAGATGATCACTCGATCCTGAGGTTTGGCCTTATGGGCGGCGGCGCCGTTAACGGAGATGATCTTGGAGCCGCGCTCGCCACTGATGGCGTAGGTGCTGAAGCGCTCACCGTTATCGATGTTGTAGATCTCAATCTTCTCGTATTCGAGAATGCCTGCGGCGTCCAACAGATCCTGATCAATGGCGCAGGAGCCTTCATACTCCAGTTCGGCGTGGGTCACGCGAGCCTGGTGCAGTTTCCCCTTCAACATGATTCGTTGCATCTAGATATTCCTATTACTTCTGGAAAAGACCGTGCTATCACGGTCCGGCCTGTTTGGGCCGCATTTCATTTTGTCAGCGTTATGGTCGCCTTGAAGAAGAATCGGTAAAGATCTTATCCTTCAATGCAGTCTGTTGTGATGACAATGTCACAGCATTTTAACCAAAGCACTATAGCCAAATCAGGCCGTCAGATCTACCCGCAGGTTATCGATCAGCCGAGTACTGCCGAGTTTGGCGGCGGCCAGCACCACCAGTTGGCGGTCATCGGCGGTGGCTTTATTGAGGGTGTCGGCGTGGCAGATATGAATATAATCTGTGCTGAAACCATGATCGTTAAGGCGGTCACCGGCCTGCTGCTCCAGAGTCCGAGCGTCGCCTCCCTGTTGCAGTTGTTCGGCGACCCAGTCCAGAGTTTGCTTGAGCTCTGGCGCGAGTAAGCGCTCACTGTCGGTAAGGTAGCCGTTGCGAGAGCTCAGGGCCAGACCGTCCGGGTTGCGAACGGTATCGATGCCCATGACGTCTACGGGCATATTGAGATCCCGCACCATGGCCCGAATGATCGCCAGTTGCTGGTAGTCCTTATTGCCGAAGATGGCCACATCCGGTTGCACCAGGTTAAACAGCTTGCACACCACGGTGGCAACACCGCGGAAATGGCCGGGGCGACTCTCGCCGCAGTACAGCATGGAGATGCCGGGCACCTCGACGTAGGTCTGGTTGTCCAGTCCTTGGGGGTAGAGCAGTTGTGGCGTTGGCGTGAACAGCAGATCCGCCCCCAGCTCCACCAGCGATTGCTGATCCTGCTCCAGGGTGCGTGGGTAATTGTCCAGGTCCTCGCCGGCGCCGAACTGCATCGGGTTGACGAAGATGCTGACGACGACCCGGTCGGCTCGTTGCTTGGCTTCTTTAACCAGCAGCAGGTGGCCGTCATGAAGGTTGCCCATGGTAGGCACAAAGGCAATGCTGTCGCCATTCTGACGCCACTGTTTCAGGCATTGATGCAGGCGATGGATGTCACTGATGGTTTGCATCTTAGGCTCTCTTATTCAAATCCGTGCTCAGGACCAGGGAAGCTGCCGTCGGCCACTTCCTGAACGAAGGCGGCGGCGGCGGCCTGGATGGTGCCGTGGTCATTGATGTAGTTTTTGGAGAACTTGGGAATGTAGCCACTGGTGATTCCCAGGACATCGTGCATCACCAGGATCTGGGCGTCGGTATCCGGGCCGGCTCCGATGCCGATCACCGGAATGCTCAGGTGTTCGGTAATGTGACGCGCCAGTTGGCTGGGGATGCACTCCAGAACCAGCAGACTGGCACCGGCTTGCTCCATTCTCTGGGCTTGTTCCAGCATCTGCTGCGCCGCCTTGTTGTCGCGGCCCTGAACCTTAAAGCCACCAAATTGGTGCACCGATTGTGGGGTGAGTCCCAGGTGGGCACACACCGGGATGCCGCGTTCGGTCAGGCCTTTTACCGTATCCAGCAGCCAGTCGCCGCCTTCCAGTTTCACCATCTGAGCACCGGCCTGCATCAGGGTGGCGGCACTGGCAAACGCCTGCTCTCGGGTGGCGTAACTCATGAACGGCATGTCGGCGATCACCAACGCCTTCTGGGCCCCGGCGCGAACGCAGCGGGTGTGGTAGGCGATCTGCTCGACGGTCACCGGCAGGGTGTCGCTGTTGCCCTGAAGTACCATGCCCAGGCTGTCACCGACCAGCATTACCGGTACGCCGGCGGCTTCGAAGGTGGACGCGAAACTGGCGTCGTAGGCGGTTAGGGAAGCGAATTTCTTACCCTCTTGCTTCCACTTTTTGAGGGTTGCGGTGGTGATTGCTTTCATGTGAACGGCTCAATTAAGACACGTAGTTGGATCGGAGTTTATATTCTAATGGCGGCCCAGTTGCAAATGGGTTGCACCTTAAGCCTGGCTTGTGCCACTGAAATCGGGTTTTGAGTCTGGCATCTGCGTCAGTGATTGCGGCGGGCAGGCGGCCAGCAGGCTGGTGAGCTGACGGCCGTCGGCAAACTGGTAGTGGGGGGCAATCTCAAACAGGGGCAGTAACACAAAGGCTCGTTCGGCCACGCCGTAATGGGGCACCGTCAGCCGGGGCAGATTCAGACAGTGGCGACCGTAGCTGATGATGTCGAGATCCAGGGTACGGGCGCCCCAGCGCAGGTGTCGCTCCCGGCCTTGAGCTCGCTCGATCTCCTGCAGGGCGTCCAGCAGCTCAAGGGCATCCAAGGCGGTGTCGATGGCGATCACCGCATTGGTGTAATCCGGCTGTTTCATGCCCGCCATCGGTGGGCTGGTGTACAGCGAGGAGCTGGCGATCACCTGAGTGTGGTCCAGACCATCAATGGCACGGATGGCGGCGTGCAGGTGATCGACGCTTGGCCCCAGGTTGCTGCCCAGGGCGATGTGGCAACGGTTGGGCATTAGCTGTCGCTGGACTTGGCTGCTGCCGGTTTGCGTTTGCGGGGGCGACGGCGTCGACGTTGGCCTGAGCCTGAACCCAGGTTGCGCACCATCAGGCGGCGTCCCTGGTCATCGGCGTCGACAAACTGGGTCCACCAGCGTGCCAGTTCGGCCACTTCGCCCCCTTCCGCCTCGCCACGCAACACCAGGAAGTCGTAGGCAGCGCGGAAACGGGGGTGCTCGAAGATGCGGAACGCTCGAGCCCCGGCTCGCTTGTCCAGGCGAATCTGCAGTTGCCAGATCTCCTGAGCCGGAGTGGAGAAACGCCGAGGCATGGAGATGGTCTTGCTTTGCTGGCTAACCACCTCCGAGCAGGCGCCCATCATGGCGTCGTATTCGGAGACGCCACGGCTGGTGCGCTCCGCCATCAGTTTTTGCAGCGGGTACCACAGCATGGCGGCGTACAGGAACGCCGGGGTGACCGGTTTGTCGGCGTTCACCCGCTGGTCGGTGTTTTTGAGTACCGCTTCGATCAGGGTTTCAACCTGGTGGCCGCCTTCCTTGTTGAGCAGGCTGTCCTGCATGGGGAACATCGGCGCAAACAGGCCGTATTCCCGCATCATGCGGAAGTTATCCAGCCCCTTGCCGGACATAAACAGCTTCAGAGTTTCTTCAAACAGTCGTGCCGCCGGAATGTCGCTCAGCAGTGGCGCCATCTTGTGGATTGGCTTGGCGACGCTGGGATCCAGATCGAAGTCGAGTTTGGTGGCAAATCGCACCGCCCGCAGCATTCGAACCGGGTCTTCGCTGTAGCGCTTGCTGGGATCGCCAATTAGGCGCAGACGCCGGGCTTCCAGGTCGTCCATGCCGCCGAAGTAGTCGCGGATGGAGAAGTCACTGATGTCGTAGTAGAGGCCGTTGACGGTGAAGTCGCGCCGTTCGGCGTCTTCATCGATGCTGCCGTAGACGTTGTCACGCAGCAGGCGGCCGCTGTCATCCTTCTTGGCGTGCTTGCTCTCTTCTTCGTGGTGGCCCCTCAGGGTGGCGACCTCGATGACGTCACGGCCAAACAGAATATGCGCCAGCCGGAAGCGGCGACCCACTAACCGACAGTTGCGGAACAGGCGACGAACCTGCTCCGGGGTGGCGTTGGTGGCCACGTCAAAGTCTTTGGGCTGATGGCGCAGCAGCAGATCCCGGACACCGCCGCCCACCAGGTAGGCCTCATAGCCGGCTTTATGCAGTCGGTATAACACTTTGAGCGCATTTTCACTGATGTCTGAGCGGGACACCCCGTGGGATTTGCGGGGGTAAACCTGGAGCTCGGGTTCTAACTGGACCGCTTGTTCCCGATTAACAAGTTTTTTCGCCAGTTTTGTCAGACGCTTAAGAATGGTACACCTCGACTGGATTAAGGCTGTAAAAAAGAGAGTGTGTGCGGCGCGCAATAATACCGCATCACTGCTGAAATGATAAGCCATAAGGGGGCTTAGTCCAATTTAAGCCCGGTTGGTGAGCGTTAAGCCGGCCTATTTAGTGGTTTCGGGGCCAATTTCAATCTGACGTTGCCGCGGTAACGACGCCAGGGCGAAGGCATCGGTGGCCCATTGCAGTTGTTGGTCAACCGGGGCGCCGAACAGCATGGCGGGCACCGGCAGGCCCAAAAACGCCAGCGCCCGGCTCAGGGTGGTACCGGGTTGGCCGGGGTCTATGGCCGGGGCGTGGTTTTGCTTGGACAGCTTGTTGCCGTCGGACTGTACCGCCAGGGGCAGGTGCAGGTAGGCCGGGGCGCTCAGGCCCAAGGCCCGGAACAGACTAAGCTGGCGAACCGTGGTGTCGAGCAGATCGTTGCCGCGCACCACCTCGGTGATGCCTTGAAACGCGTCGTCCACCACCACCGCCAATTGATAGGCGTACAGACCGTCACGGCGGTGAATGATGAAGTCTTCAGCGGCGAAGGCCGGATCGGTGTCGATGCTGCCCAGCAGCCGATCGTCAAACTGATTGATTGGGTTCAGGTTTCTAAACCGGGTGGCGCAATCGAGGCCGTCGAGCTGGCGTTGCCGGCAGTGACCGTCGTAATGGCCGCCCAGGCTTCGTATCCGTTTGCGGGTGCAATCACAGTAATACGCCAGCTGGTTGTGGCGAAGCCAGTCCAGGGTGTGGTCATAGGCATCGTGGCGGTGACTCTGGTACAGCACTGGGCCATCCCAGTGCAGGCCAAAGCCCTCGAGGGTGCGCAGGATGTCGTCGGCGGCGCCGGCCACTTCACGGGGGGGATCGATGTCTTCGACGCGCAGTAGCCATTGGCCCCGTTGACTGCGGGCGCGCAGCCAACTGCCAAGGGCGGCCACCAGTGAGCCAAAATGCAATGGCCCGGAAGGGGAGGGGGCAAAACGCCCGATATAATCAGTCATGGTGTCGAGTGCACAAACAAAAATACCAATGGGATTAATGAAGACGGCCCAATGCCAGCCACACTAATCCCATTGGTATGGAATTGAAAACGGGAGCCGCAGCTCCCGTTATGGTCGAGGCTAGCCAGCCATCTGTTTCTCTTTGATTTCGGCCAGTGTCTTGCAGTCGATGCACAGGTCAGCCGTTGGCCGGGCTTCCAGGCGTCGAATGCCGATTTCAATGCCACAGGAGTCGCAGAAACCGAAGTCATCCTCTTCGATCTTTACCAGCGTCTTCTCGATCTTCTTGATCAGCTTACGCTCACGGTCCCGGGTGCGAAGTTCAAGGCTGAATTCCTCTTCCTGGGCAGCGCGGTCTACCGGATCAGGGAAGTTGGCAGCTTCGTCTTGCATATGGTTTAACGTGCGGTCTACCTCTTCTCGCAGCATGGTGCGCCAACCTTCAAGAATCTTCTTGAAGTGCTCCTGCTGCTTGTCATTCATATACTCCTCACCGGCTTCTTCACGGTAAGGTTCTACGTTGGCATAGGCTAGTACACCGATCTTTTTCGCTTTGCCCTCCGGCATACACGCGTCTCCTGTTATGTCCAAGCGCGAGGCGGTCCTCGAAAAGTGGCGGTATCTATAGCAGATAGCATTCGCTTACGCAATCGCCACCCGAAATTTCATTCTATAGCCGTTCCTCTCTACCCGTATATCACCAATATGAGCTGCTGACAAGCAATACTCAAACCGTGGCTTTCACGGGCACTGAGCCCATCACAGTTATTCCTTGTGGCGAGATCTCGGTCCCGACGGCGAGGATTTCCACGCCCTTATCCATGGCTTGCCGGCATAACGCCGCGTAGGCGGGATCGATGTGATCCGCCGGGGAGACTGAGTCAATACCGCTATGTTGCACCATAAACAGCAGCACCGCTCTGTGACCTTGGTCTACCATCTGCATCAATTCCCGCAGGTGCTTTTGACCCCGAACGGTAACCGCGTCGGGAAAATACCCTTGCTGTTGCTGCAACAGGGTGCAGCTTTTTACTTCTACGTAGCACAGAGGCAGGTGGTTGCCACTGAGGAGCAAATCGATGCGACTGTTTTCTTCGCCATAACGAACCTCCCGCTGAATGCGGTCGTAACCGCCAAGGGTTGCCAATAGCCCTTGTTCGATGGCCTCGGCGGCCAGGGTGTTGGCGGTGGCGGTATTGATGCCGATAAAGTGGCCATCCTGGGTCTGGGTCAATTCCCAGCTGCAGGGGTATTTGCGTTTGGGGTTGTCAGAGGTGGAGTACCAGACGGTGTCGCCGGGTTCGGCGCAGCCGGTCATGGCGCCGGTGTTGGCGCAATGCAGGGTCATCACATCGCCGTTGTCGAGGCTGACGTCCGCCAGGAAGCGTTTGTAGCGCTTGATCAGGGTGGCGGATTGCAGCGGCTGAGGGTATTTCATCTGGGGTCCCTATGTGGATTCACAATCAATCGAACAGTTGGTCGAGGCGGTAGGTTTGCAGTGGATGGCCGGGTTGCTGGCTCACGGCGACCATTTTGGCGGCCACCTGGCTACCGCGAATGGGCCGATATCGCCTCAGACCCGGCAGCAGGCACAGGATCGGCATCACGGCGGCGCCCAGTCGCTCGGCGAGGCGGAAGTCGCTTCGCTCGCCCAGCAGCAGGCTGGGTTGAAACACGCTGATGCGGTTAAAGGGCAATGCCTGAACTCGTTGCTCCAGTTGCCCCTTCATTTTTAGGTAGGCGTTACCTGAATTGGGGTTGGCACCGCTGGAGGACACCAGCAGGTAGTGGCTGACGCCGTTGGCGGCGGCCAGTTGTGCCGCCTGGTACTGGTAGTCCAGATCGACTCTGCGCTGGGCATCAAGGCTGCCAGCCTGCTTGAGCGTGGTGCCAAGGCAGGAAAACAGCCATTGCCCCTCAAACCATGCTTGGTAGCGGTCCAGTTGCTCAAAGTCCACCACCTGGTTGACCACCTTGTCGCTGTCATGGGGTACCGGCCGCCGGGTCAGGGTGACGATGCGGTCGACGGCCGGAGTGGCCGCCAGTTGATTCACCACGGCGCGACCCACTACTCCGGTGGCGCCAATGACGATGGCAGTCTGGGTCATGACAATCTCCTTATGTGACCGAGGCGGGCGATGGTGACGCCCGAGAAGCTGCAATGATACACTGCGTTGAATAACAAAATGAAAGGGAATACAGCATGAGCAAGGTTATGAAAGTGGTTCTGACTCACGACAGCGCCGCGGCTCACTGGGGAGACGCCAGCGTTTCCTTTGACGGTGACACCGCCTCCATCCACCTGAGCGACGGCGATCATGGCCGCCAGGTGCAGGCCGCGGCCCGTAAGTTGAGCTCACAGGGAATTCGATCGGTTCGTCTCTGTGGCGACCTTTGGACCGCTGCACTGCAGTGGCAATTTGGCGGTGGCTTCCAGACCGCCAAGCTGGATGCGGAGATTCAGTGGCTCAATGAAGATGCCCAGCTGGCTCGTCAGTGGCAGTCCGCTACCTGGCTGCGGGAGCTGGTCAACATGACACCGGAAGATCTGAGCCCGGAAGTGCTGGCGGATCGGGTGGCGGAGAAATTGACCGAACTGGCCCCGGACAAAGTCAGTTCTAAGCAATGGGTTGGCGAAGCCTTGCTGGCGGCAGGGTGGGTCGGCATCCACGGCGTAGGCCGGGGTTCAGAGCGACCACCGGTGATGCTGGAGCTCGATTACAACCCCAGCGGCGAGGCCGATGCGCCGGTTGAGGTGGCGTTGGTCGGCAAAGGCATCACCTTCGATTCCGGCGGCTACAGCATTAAGCCCAGCGCCTCCATGGTGGCGATGAAGTGCGACATGGGTGGGGCCGCCACCGTTGCCTCGGCCCTGCACCTGGCGATTGCCAACGGCCTGGATAAGCGAGTGAAGCTGTTCCTGTGCTGCGCCGAGAACCTGATCTCCGGCCATGCCTACAAGCTGGGTGACATCCTCACCTACAAGAACGGCACCAGTGTGGAGATCGTCAACACCGACGCCGAAGGTCGCCTGGTACTGGCCGACGGCCTGCTGGCCGCCAACGAGGCCGGGGCCAAGCGGATCATCAATGCGGCGACTCTCACCGGTGCGGTGATGGTGGCACTGGGGGATGACTACAACGGCCTGTTCGGTCTGCATGACGGTGCCTGCAATGACGCCCTGGCGGCGGCGGCGCAAGTGGATGAAGGGTTGTGGCGCCTGCCGCTGGCCAAATTCCATCAGTCGAAGTGCCCGTCGGCGTTTGCTGATACCGCCAACAGCCGGGCTCAGAAAGGTGGTGGTACCGGTGGTGCGTCCAACGCAGCGGGCTTCTTAAGCCGGTTTGCCGGAGAGCCGGAAAATGGCTGGCTGCACTTCGATCTGGCGGCGTGTTACGCCGACAGCAGCAACGGCATGTGGTCTGAAGGGGCGACCGCCGTTGGCATGCTGACCCTGGCGCAGTTGTTGAAATAAGCCGCAGTGACAACAGCAACAACGCCTCGCCCAGTGCGGGGCGTTTTTTTGCTAGCCTAACCGGTATGGGTGGCGTTGGCGGCCAGGCGCAGATCCGGACAGCACTCGACCCGGTTGCGGCCATTTTGCTTGGCCTGGTACAGGGCCATGTCGGCGGCGGCCAGCAGTTGACTGGCATCGGCATTACTGGCGTTGCAGCCGGCCACACCGATGCAGACCGAGAAGGTCAGTGGTGGTCGGGGCTGTTGATTGAGTTCCGGTAACGCGATGGACAGCTGTGCCACCTCTTTGTGCAGTCGCCGTGCAAGGGCATGGGCTTCGTTGCCGCAGGTGTTGGGTAACAGCACCACCACCTCTTCGCCGCCATAACGGGCCACCACGTCGGCATGACGGGTGTGGCGCATCAGTAACTGCCCCAACGCTTTGAGTACTTCGTCTCCCACCGGGTGGCCGTAGCGATCGTTGACCAGTTTGAAGTGATCGATGTCCAGCATCATCAGGGTCAGGGGGCGATTGCCGGTCCGGCAGATCAGCACCTCTTCTTGCAAGCGCCGGTCCAGATAACGGCGGTTGAAGATCTTCATCAAGGGATCGGTGATCGCCTCTTTCTGCAGATGGTAAACGGTTTGCACCACTTTGGTGGTGCGCAGAGACAGGGTGCACACCCACAGGACAAACAGGGCGCCGCCAAGAAAGATCGTCGGCACGATCATGCTGGAGCCGTCCACATAGGTGTCCCAGTGCAGCAGGCTGTAGCCGGCGTATCCGCAGATAAACAGCAGGATCAGTACTCGCAACCCTTGCCAGTGGTACTGCAGAGCTCGGTTCGGCAAGCGCCTGAGCAGTGCGGTGACCTTAACTGTGGCCGCGGCAAGCAGGGCAATGCCTGCCACCACCATCAGGTTTCCGATCCAGAAAAAAAGTGCGTCCATCCCTTGGCCCCTTTATCAGCATTACTGCCGGTGATGGAACCATGATCTGGAATTTAACTCTCTGATTCTGTTAGGTGCTTCACAGGAGTTGCGAAAGGAGTTTTCTCGATGGCTAGAGTGTGACCCGGCGGAGTCCTCAGGCATTGCGCCAGCGCATCAGCGGGCTGTACACCAGTTTGCCCATGTCGCGGTAGGAGCGAACCAGTTGCACCTCATTCAACGGCAGGGACAGCGGCTCCGGTTGGGGCAGTTCAATGGCACCGTGCACATTGCGATACAGGGTCACGTGGGGGCGAAACGGTGCCCGGTGGGCGTGCAGCCCGTGCTGGGCGGCGTCCCGTCGTAGCCGTTGGGCCAGCCTGCTGAGGGCTATGGGGGTATCGCCGCAGCCCAGACACACCACGCCGGCCCGCTCGAAATGCAGGTAGCGATCCAGGCTCAGGTGCAGTTCGGGCACCGGCAGATCCTGCCAGCGTTGCAGCAACTCCTGTTTCTGGGTCTGGGTCACCGGCCCCAGAAACGCCAGCGTCAGGTGAAACTGGGTCGAGGGCACCACTCGGCCGATGTTGCCGAGATGGGTTTGATGTTTGATCAGTGCCATCTGGTGACTGATGCCAACCGGAATGGCAAAAAACAGCCGTTCAGCCATGTCGCACTCGTAGAAAAGAATACCATTTTCAGTATATTCCCCTGCGAAGCCGATTGCGACCCGGTCGGACTATTGGCCTGCTGGCGGCACGGCGGTACACTGATCCCTTTGTCACCGTCAGGATGCCGTTGCCCCTTGTCCACACTGCCCATTGAACAGGTCTATGTTCCCCTTCGCCAGGCGCTAGCCGGCGGCAATCAGATTATCCTCCAGGCCCCGACCGGGGCGGGTAAATCCACCGCGTTGCCCCTGGCGATGCTGAACTGGCCGGAGATTGACGGCCGGATTATTCTGCTGGAGCCGCGGCGTATCGCCGCCCGGGCCATTGCCCGCTACCTCGCCGCCCAGTTGGGGGAGTCCGTGGGGCAGACGGTCGGCCTACGGGTTCGGGGCGAGACTCGGGTCAGTGCCGCCACTCGACTGGAGATCGTCACCGAAGGGGTGCTGACCCGGCAGATTCAGAGCGATCCTGAACTGGATGGGGTGGCGTTGGTGCTGTTCGATGAGGTTCATGAGCGCCACCTGGCAACGGATCTGGCGCTGGCCCTGGCGCTGGAGGTGCAGGGGGGGCTGCGTGAGGACCTAACGCTGATGCTGATGTCGGCGACCCTGGAGGGGCAACCCTTCCAACGCTGTTTGCCGGACGCCCGCCTGGTGGCCAGTGAAGGGCGCAGCTTTCCGGTGACCCTGGAGTACCAGCCAGTGCCTCAGGGACACCAGTGGTTAACGGACACCGTCAATCAGGTGCAGCGCCAGCTCAGCCAGCGAGCCGGTAACCTGCTGGTGTTTCTACCCGGACAAGGCGAGATCCGCCGGGCCCACACCCTGCTGCAGGAGCGGGTGGGTGAGGAGGTAGACCTGTGTCCCTTGTACGGCCAGCTGTCACCGCAGCAACAGGATCGGGCGATTCAGCCACCGGCTAATGGGCGCCGAAAGGTGGTGCTGGCCACCAACATCGCCGAATCCAGCCTGACCATCGAGGGGATCTCGGTGGTGGTGGATGCCGGTTGGCAGCGTGTGGCCCGTTACAACCTCAAATCGGGTATCAGCCGGCTGGAGACCGCCCGCATCAGCCAGTCTTCGGCAGCGCAGCGCAGTGGCCGTGCCGGCCGACTGATGGCAGGCCATGGCGTGCGAATGTGGAGTGAGTCGATGCAGCATGGGCTGGCGGACGCCGACGCGCCGGAGATCAGCCAGGCGGATCTGACCACTTTGGCGCTGGAATTGGCCGCCTGGGGCTGCCGGCAGGCCGAGGAGTTGCTGTGGCTGACTCCCCCTCCGGCGGCGGCCATGACCCGGGCCTGGACTCTGTTGCAGCAGCTGGAGTTGGTGGACGAGCAGCATCGTCTCACCGCCATGGGCCGGCGGGTGCACGGCCTGGGCAGCGATCCTCGTTTGGGCCATATGCTGATCAAATCCGGTGATCTGGGCATTGACGGTCTACAGGCGCTGGCCTGTGAACTGGCGGCACTGCTGGAGGAGGGGGATCCCCTTCGCGGCCGTCAACCCGGAGTCGACATCGAGCTGCGCATCGGCAAGCTGTCCGCCGCGGCCAAGTCTCAGCGAGACAAATGGCGACGCCAACTTGGTTGTGGCAGTCGAGTGGCCAGCAGTGGCTATTGCGGCCTGCTGTTGGCACTGGCCTACCCGGATCGTATTGGTCAGCCTCGGGGCAACGGCGGTCGTTATCAGCTCAGCGGCGGCAGCGGTGCGGCGCTGCCTCAGGACGACCCCTGGCAGGGGCGGCGGCAATTGCTGGTGGCGGCGCAGTTGTCCGAGCGTCAGGGCCAGGGGGATGCCCTGGTGCACCTGGCGGCCGAGGTGGAGCTGACCGAGTTGGAGCAGCAGCTACCGCACCTGCTGAGCTGGCAGCGTCGTCAGCATCTGGACGCCAAAAGCGGCGAACTGGTGGCGGAGAAGCAGCTGTGCCTGGGCGCGCTGGTGATCAAGACGCAGCCACTGACCGACATCAGTGAGCAGGATTACGTTCAGGCGCTGATTGAGGTGGTTCGACAACAGGGGTTGGCCTGCTTGCCATGGACCGAGTCGCTGCAACAATGGCGCCTGCGCCTTCGCCTGGCTCGGCAGACATTGCCGGAGATGGCCTGGCCGAACCTGGACGATGAGACGCTGCTGGCTTCCCTGGAACAGTGGCTGGCGCCCTATCTGAGCGGATTGAAAAAGCGCTCGCAACTCAAGACGCTGGATCTGGGCAGCATTGTCCGCAATCAACTGGACTGGAGCCAGCAGCAGCAGTTGGATGCCCTGTTGCCGACCCATTGGCAGGTGCCAACCGGCAGCAAGATCAAGCTGGAGTACCACGATGACGGTGTGAAACTGTCGGTTCGAGTACAGGAGATGTACGGTGAGGCCAGCACACCGATGCTGGCCAATGGCCGCTTGGCGGTCACCCTGGAGTTGCTGTCGCCGGCTCGGCGGCCGTTACAGGTCACCGAAGATTTGGCCGCTTTCTGGAAGGGATCCTGGAATGAGGTCAAGAAGGAGATGAAGGGCCGATACCCCCGCCATCTGTGGCCAGACGATCCGGCCCAGACTCAGGCCACCCGATTAACCAAGAAAAGGATGCAGCAGCAGTAGATGGCCAAGCAATCCAGCAACGGCGGCAAGCGTCCCGCCCGTACCCCGGCCCGAAAGCGGCCGGCGAAATCGACCTCAAAACCCAAAGCGACGTCGGCTAAGCGCCGGCGTACGCCAGGGCGCCGTGCTCAGGGGCGCAGTTGGGGCAAGCGACTGGGGCTGCTGGCCTTGTTGTCACTGGTGCTGCTTGGGGGCATCACCGCCGCCTACTGCGTCTACCTGGATCAGATCATTGCCGAAAAGTTTGAAGGTCAGCGCTGGCACCTGCCGGCGCAGATCTTTGCCCGGCCCATGGCCATCTACCCCGGTGCCCCCATCACCCATGCTCAGTTGAAGCAGGAGTTGGCGCTGCTGGGGTACCGCAATACCGGCACCCCCCGTCGCGAAGGCGAGTTTGCCGTTGCCAGTCATAAGGTGGAGCTGTACAAGCGGGCTTACGACGGCCCCAGTGGCTATGAGCCGGCGCAGCGGGTGTTCATCACCTTTTCCGATAACCGGGTGACTCGACTGCAGCGATCCAGCGACGGTCGGGATCTGGGCTTTGTGCACCTGGAAGCTTTGCTGATGGATCGCATCGTTGCCGGGGATCGGGAAGACCGGCTGTTTGTGCCCCGGGAGCGGATACCCGAAAGCCTGGTGGATGCGTTGCTGCGCACCGAAGATCAGGATTTCTATCACCATCATGGGGTGGCGCCGCTGGCCATCGCTCGCGCGCTGCTGGTGAACATCAAGGCCGGGCGCACGGTTCAGGGCGGCAGCACCTTGACTCAGCAGTTGGCGAAAAATTTCTTCCTGACCCGGGACCGCACCCTGTGGCGTAAAGTCCGCGAGGCGTTGATGGCGCTGATCATCGATTACCGCTACGACAAAGACACCATTCTCGAGGCCTACCTCAATGAGGTGTACATGGGCCAGGATGGCAGCATCGGCGTGCACGGCGTCGGCCTGGCCGCCCGTTTCTATTTTCATCGGCCCATCGAAGAGCTGACCATCGCCCAGCAGGCCACCCTGGTGGCGATCATCAAGGGGCCTTCCTACTACAATCCCTGGCGTTATCCACAGCGGACCCTGAAACGACGGGATCTGGTGCTGAGGTTGATGCTGGAACAGGGAATGATCGGCAAAGATCAGTACCAGCTGGCGGCGTCTCAGGACGTCGGAGTCCGGGATCCTAAATCCAGGCAGCGGCATCGGTTGCCGGCGTTTATGCAGCAGGTGCGTCAGGAGCTGGCCACCCGCTATGGACCACAGACCCTGAAGCGTTCGGGCCTCAAGGTATACACTACCTTGGATCCGCTGGCGCAGCGCTCCGCCGAACAGGCGGTGGAGAAGGGGATGGCTCGCCTGAGCCAGGATCGTAACGATCCCAAGCTGCAGGCCGCCATGGTGGTGGTGGATCGCTACCAGGCTGGGATTTTGGCGATGGTGGGGGACAAGGATCCCGACTTCAAAGGCTTTAACCGAGCCTCCGATGCCATTCGCCCCATCGGCTCCTTGGTCAAACCCTTTGTGTATCTGACCGCGTTGGCGGATCCCCAGCACTACCATCTCGCCAGCCGTATCAAGGATCAGCCCATCAAGCTCAAGAGCAGCGGCGGCAGCGTCTGGGCGCCAAAGAATGACGACAAGCAATACCGGGGTGAGGTGTCGCTGGCGGACGGCCTGGTGCGCTCCTATAACGTGCCGACGGTGAACCTGGGGATGGCAGTGGGCCTGGATGCGGTCAACGACACCCTGCAGCAGGCCGGTTGGCCATTGCCGTTGCAGCCCCGACCGTCGATGTTGCTGGGGTCGATGGAGGCCAGCCCGCTGCAATTAGCCCAGTTGTACCAGACCCTGGCCGATGGCGGTCGTTATCGGCAGTTGTACAGCGTCAAAGCGGTATTGGATGAGGACAATCAGCCTCTGGCGGAGCACAAGGAGAAGGTGACTCATGCGCTGTCGCCTCAGGCCAGTTACCTGACCAACTACCTGCTGACTCAAGTGGTGGAGCGGGGCACCGGTCGGCGCCTGAAGCAGACCTATCCGGACGTGACCCTGGCCGGAAAGACCGGCACCACCTCCAACGGTCGCGACGCCTGGTTTGCCGGCTTCGATGATCGTGACGTGGTGATCACCTGGGTCGGGCGGGACGACAACAGTGCCGCCAACCTGTACGGTTCCAGTGCGGCGCTGCCCCTGTACCGGCGCTACCTGCAACAGCGCGATCCCTTGTCTCTGGTGCTGACGCCCCCCGATGGCACCGTCCAGGGTTATTTCAATGGCCAGGGATTGGCGGTGGCCTCGGATTGCACGGGTGCGGTTCGCCTGCCTGCCGATGTCAAAAGCTGGCCGAGCCCCTCGGGCTGTGCCGGTGGCAGCCGGGAGAAAAACTGGCTGGAGCGGGTGTTCGGCTTCTAGTCGTCGCTGGCCAGTTTGGCTTGCAGATCTTTCTGGACGATGGCCAGGGCTTTTAGCGCCGTGGCCGGGTCCACTTCGTTGGATTCCAGCAGGTAGATCAGATCCACCGCCAGTTTGACTTCGTCGGGGGCGTGTTCCAATGACATGGTGGCCTCACAGTGGTAACAGGAGGCCACAGTGTACGACGTTGGCGGCAGCGGGTGTAGCCCGCCGCCGGCGATTCGACGCCAGGATCAGCGAATGGGCACCAGATACTGCTGATCCAGTTGCAGGTAAAACGGAATCTGCAGGGTCAACGACCATTCTGTTTTGGCGGTGTCGTGTTTTGTTGGTGCGCGGCAACTGTGGCTGTCGCCGCCGCGGTCAGTCCCGCCACAATTGCGGTGAGCGAAAGGCGTAGCGATACAGGCCCCAGTAATAGGGCAGCATGACGGCCGACATGACTCCATAGGCCACCAGCATCTGCAGCGAACCGGCCTCGGCCATGATTTGCTGTAGCTCCGGTTGCACAAACGGCAGGATCACGATGCTCAGCAGGATGGCAAAAAAGTAGCCTTTCCAGAAGCTGGCGGTCAGGTAACGGCCTTGCCTGGCACGGCCCCAGAGGGCAATGAGGCCGAAGTAGGTAAACACAATCAGTGGCAGATCGGTGACAAAATCCATCAGGCCATAGTGGCCGGACAGCGACTGCAGCGCCTTGTTGCCTAGGCCGAGGCCAACCAGGAGAACCACATAGATAAAGAGGTACATAGGTCTGATTCCATTCAGATTCTTAACAGTGGTTGGCCAGAATAACCCTCCTGAGTTGCGCCGCGCAAATTTTGTTCGAATTTCGTATTTGGTTTTTGCCGATGGCGGCAATCACCGCCATCGGTGCTGTTGCCATCGAGAGTGATGGCCGGCTTCTTTGATTTTAGAAGGGCTGATTGACCACCACTCGTACCTGATTGCCCTCTTCGCCATAGGCGATGTCCAGCCTTGCCAGCACGTTTTCGACCCAGAAGCGGATGCCGAAGCCGGCGCTCCAGTTCATGTCCTGATGCAGGGTCGACAGGTCGAATTGATCGTGCACCCGGCCGACACCGACGTAGGCGGCGAACTGCCACCAGGGAAAATAGTAGCGGTCAATAAAAGGGATGCTGCCTTGCGGCTGCCAGGTGGGAACGCTGCGGTATTCCGCTCCGTAGTAGATGGCGCTGCGGTCGTGGAAGCGATCCGACTGGTAGCCGCGCAGCCGGTCCCAGCCTCCCAGCTTGGATTGGGCAAACCAGGGCGGGCGGTGCTCATTGCCTTCGCTGCCACTGTCCCAGGTGGGGACGTCGGCCAGATACGCTGTCAGCGACAGGGTCTGCTGTTGACTCCAGTTGTTGCTGCCCAGGTTGAGGTAGTGGGCGTATTGGGCCTGCCAACTGGTGTAGCTGCTGCGGTCGTCATCGCCCCAATCCCGCTGCAGATCAAGCTCGAACCGATAGCCGCGGCTGGGGGAGGGCACGTAGTTGCGGGCGTCCATGTCGAGCCTGAGGGCGATGCCGCCGGTTTGTTCCTCATCGCCATCGGCGATCTGCCGCGATTCATAGAATGGCTTGATGGTGATGCTGGACAGGGGCTGGGGCGACTCGCCATCCAGCTGTTGATCGACGGGCAGCATCGGCTCCGGGCCAAAGGCCTGACGCAGCCGAAACGGGCGGCTTTCCCCGGCGCCGAAGGGCAGCACGTAGCGAAAGCTGGCGGCGTAGCGCTGCTGATCTTCCTGGCCGAGGACAAAATTGTTCTTATCGGATCCATGGCCACCGGCGCCGCCGTTGAACCCGGGGGCGCCGTCGACGTAGACCTGGGACTCCTTAAAAGTGGCGTTGATGGTTTCCAGATCCACAAACCAGCGGCTGCTGTCGCTGAAGGTCAGGTTATAGATGCCGAGAAAGGCCACGTAGCTGTCGTTGTCGGAGTAGGCGCCGACCCCGACGATCTGTGACTGAGGCTGCAACAGCCCCTGAAAACTGCCGGCGGCGGCACCGGTAAAGCCCATGCTGGAGGAGGAGAATACGAAGGGCACCACCGCGTTGCGACTTTGGCCTTCGGGGCGGGCGCCGCTGCCGGAGGTATCATGGACGGCACCGCCTCCGTCCGGGCTGTCGGAGGGCGACTGGGCACGGTCGCTGGCCCAGCCAGCGCTGGTGACAAGAGTCAGGGCAAAGAGTGTGGTGCGGTACATGGAGCGTCCTCTGGCAATGTTGGCGCCGAGGGTACCGTTTTTGGCGTCGAAAAACCGTAATGCTGTTGTGAGCGAGTGTAACGGTTGATGAGCGGCGACGCGGTGATTCCTGGCTGCAGCCTCGTTGTACCAGCATTTTAAGCAATAGTAAAAAGTGAAAGAGCGTTTTATTGATTTGTCAGCCACAGGCACTGATAGGGGGCCAGGGTCAGGCGCGCATCGGTGCGCTCAAGGGTTTGATTGCCGATCAGGTCGCGCCAGCAATCGGGTTCGATGAGGTTCAGATCCGCCAGGCACAGGGACTGAGGTTGATGGCTGAGGTTGTGAACGGCAAAAATGCTCTGCCGGCGATCCCGACTCTGGCGCCACAAGCCAAACAGCGACTCGCCCAGATGCAGGGTGAACTGAGTGGCATTGGGGTGGAAGGCGGGCTGTTGTTGCCGCAGTTTCAGTCGCTGCGACAACTGCTCCAGGGCCTGATGTCGCGGACTGGAAGGGTCGATGAGGGCGGCTTCTAACTCGACTGCCGACCAGTTGTGACGGTTGATGGCGCGGTTATTGCTGGTATTGGCCAGTTTCTGCTGGTCATTTTCGGTGGCCAGCAACGAGTGCAGGTACAGGGCCGGAATCCCCTCCAGCCCCAGCATCAGGGTGTGGGCGCACAGGAACCGTGCCATCTGCCACTGGTCTTGCTGCAGTAGGGTGCCCCGGCAGGCGTCAAACAGGCTGATGTTGATCTCATAGGGACGTGGGTGCTGGCCCGACAGGCTACGCCAGGAGATTTTGCCGCCAAAGGCCTGCATGCGGTTGGCCATGGCATCGATATCGTGGTCACTGAGCAGACCCTCGACCGGACGCAGGCCGATGCCATCGTGGGAAGCCAGGAAGTTGAGGTAGGCGGTGCCTTCCCGGGTGGGCGGCATGCTCATCTGCCAGCGACGCAGCGCGGTACTGCTGCCGCTGAGCAGGGCATGCAACACCAGGGGCGGCAGGGTAAAGTTGTAGATCAGGTGGGCTTCGTTGCCGTTGCCAAAATAGCTCAGGTTGTCGCGGTTGGGAATGTTGGTTTCGGTGATCAGCACGGTGTCGGGGGCCAGGGCCTCCACCAAGGTGCGCAGCAGCCGAATGATCTCATGGGTCTGAGGCAGGTTGAGACAGTCGCTGCCGGGTTGTTTCCACAAAAAGGCCACCGCATCCAGTCGAATCCAGCGGCTGCCCTGGTCCAGGTAGTACCTGAGTATTTTCACCATCTCAATCAACAGCGCCGGATTGGCGAAATTGAGATCAACCTGATCCGGGCTGAAGGTGCACCAGACATGGCGCTGCCCTTGCGGCGTCTGTACCGCTCGCAGCAGCGGCGAGGTGCGCGGTCGCACCACCTGGCTGAGATCCTCGCCGGGATCGGCGGTGACAAAGTAGTCTCTGCCCGGCGCTTGGCCAGCCTTGAACTGCTCGAACCAGCGGCTGCGACTGGAGCAGTGGTTGAGCACCAGATCCGTCATCAGGGTCATCTGCCGGGCCAGGGTGGCTACGTCACTCCAGTCGCCGAGGCTGGGGTTAACCTGACGGTAGTCCATCACCGCAAAGCCGTCGTCGGAGCTGTAAGGAAAATAGGGCAGCAGGTGCAGGGTGGTAAATCGGTGTTGCAGGTGACGGCGGATAAAGCGACTGAGGCTGGCCAGGGGCGTTTGCCCCGGCGTCAGTATGCTGTCGCCGTAGCTGATCAGCACCGCGTCCCGTTGGTCCCACAGCGGCGCAGTGATGTTACTGAGGGGCTGTGGTCCGCCCATGGCCTGGATCAACTCGCTGGCCAGCGCCGAATGGTCGCCCTCGGGGTAGAGGCGGCGCAGGTGGTCGCACAGCCGGGCGTTAAGCGCGGTCATACTGGCGAACCATCTCACGGTGATCCGCTTCCACGGCATCGATCAGCTGTTCAAAGATGTCCGGCACCGCACTGCGAACCCGGCTCCAACTGGGAATGAACGGTGTCTCCATGGGGTTGTCGAGGAAGTGCAGGCCCGCTTTGAGTACGTTCTCGGCAAACAACTCCACCGATTCCTCTTCGCTGTGAACGTCAAACGCCAAGCCATTGATGGCGGCGTCGTTGCGATAGGTTTCGATGAAATCCAGGGCGATGCGGTAGTAGGTGGCCTTAATGGAGCGGAAGGTCTCCGACGAGAACACCACCCCATTGGTGGCCAGCTTGCGGAAAATGGCCTTGGCGATGTCGATGGACATCTTCGACAGACCGCCGTCGTCGTTGTCCTTGGACAACTGCTGATGTTTGTGGTCGTAGCAATCGGCGATGTCGACCTGGCACAGGCGGTTGCTAGCGTAGTTGCGTTTGACCTCGGACAGCACGCCGATCTCCAGTCCCCAGTCGCTGGGAATGCGCAGGTCGTTGATGACATCGATGCGGAATGAAAACTCACCGGCCAGGGAGTAGCGGAAGCTGTCCAGGTACTCGAGGTATTCCAGGTTGCCGTAGATCTTTTTCAGGGATCTCAACAGTGGCGTGACCAGCAATCGAGTAACTCGACCGTTGAGTTTGGCTGCGGCCACTCGGGCGTAGTAGCCCTTGCAGAACTCGTAGTTGAAGGTGGGGTTGGCCACCGGGTAGATCAACCGGGCCAGCAGGCTGCGATCGTAGGTGAGGATGTCGCAGTCGTGCATCGCCACCGCCTCGCTGTTGCCACGGGCCAGCACATAGCCCAGGCAGTACCAGACGTTGCGACCTTTGCCGAGTTCCGTCGGCGCCAATCCCTGCTCTCGAAGCATGGCGTCGATGGCGCTCAGGCGTGGACCGTCGTTCCACAGCACTCGGTGTTGTTGAGGCAGGCGGCCAAAGAACTCCAGGGCGTGGCGGTATTGGTCCCGATCGGCGCGATCCAGGCCGATGACGATCTCCTGCAGATAGGGCACCTGGCACAACTCGGCCACGATGTTGTCCAGGGCTGGTCCCTGCAGCTCGCTGTACAGCGACGGCAATACCAGGCTCATGGGGCGGGAGCGGGCAAAGCTGCTCAACTCCCGTTCCAATTCGTCGATGGGCCGGCGGGTCAGGTTGTGCAGGGTGGTGATCACCCCGTTTTGGTGAAAGTCGCCCATGTGCTTCTCCCTAAGTCTGAGGAACGGTAGTGATTGAGAATACGCTGTATGGCCTGGTTCCAACCCTCGGGGCCGATTCCGGTGGGCAGCAGGGTGGTGCGGCCTCGGCGCGGTGACAGATGCAGTGGGGCTCGGTCAGGGGTTCGAATCACCACCGCCCAGTCTGCCAGCTCCAGCATGCGCCGGTCGTTGCCGCCGTCGCCAAGGGCGACGATCACCGGCGGGCAGCCCCACAGCCGCTGATAGTGTTGCCGTAGCGGCGCCAGGGCATCGCTCTTATCGTGGTGGCCTTGAATGTGCAGGAAACGCCCGCCCTTCAATGCCTGCAGCTGGTGGGGGGCCAACAGTTGGCGCAGCCGAGCCAGGGTGGCGTCGTCGTGTGGCCACAGCAGGGGTTCGGAGTAGTGACGATCCAGCGCCTGGGCTGCGGCCTGGGGCGTCAGACCGGTGTGCTGACACAACTGGTCGACGTCCCAGTTGGCAAAGCCTTGCAGCGACAGCCCGAGAGGGCTGTGCAGGCGCTGCAATATCTCCAGGATCGCCTGTCGCGGGCGGCCCAGTCGTTGTATTCGCACATCGTTGCCCTCGGGCCAGAGCAGGGCGCCACCGTTCTCGACCACGTAGGGGCAGTGGTTATCCAATTGGCGGCGCAACTGGGCCACTTCCGCCTGCGTCTTGCTGGTATTGAGAATCACCGGAATCGCCAGTGCTGCCAGGCGGGACAGGGCCGGCAAGGCGGCCCGAAAGTGGTAGTGATGATGATCCAGCAGGGTGCCGTCGAGATCGGTGACCACCACCAACGGCGGTGCGACACGGTGCGTAATTGCGGATGTCGGTGGCATTCCCTGCATGCGGACTCCTGACTAAAAACTACCCATTTATGAGTAAGCATTCATGTCGAGACGGCACCTGGTCAAATAAGCATCAGTTTTGAAATGGTAATCAGAACCGGGGTTGCCGTTGCCGAAGCGGCGCGCTAAGGGATTACCAGGGAATGGCTTCTCCGCGCCAGTCCAGGTAGCTGAGCTGGCCGTCGGCCTCAAGCGTCTCGGTGACCCGAAAAAGCTGGTGCGCTGCCTGCTGTGGACTGAGCAGTTGACCCGGTGGTAACCGCGATTGAAATGGTCGCGACAGTGCCGTGTCGACGGTACCGGGGTGATAGGCCACCAGCTTGACCCCTTTGGCGCGGCGGCTGGCTTCCACCGCCGCGGTTTGCAGCAGTTGATTCAGGGCCGCTTTGCTGGCTCGGTAGCCGTACCAGCCCCCGAGGCGATTATCGCCGATGCTGCCGACCCGGGCGCTAAGTACGGTAATGACGCAGTGGCGGCTGCGCTGCAGCAGCGGCAGTAACTGGGACAGCCACAGTGCCGGCACCACGGCATTGCTGAGGTACAGCTTGGTCAGGGCGGTGTCATTCAACTGCTCTATGCGTTTTTCCGGGGATAAGTCGCGGTGGTGCAAGCGGCCATTGCACAGGGTGACCCTGGTGAGTTGATGCCGTTGTGGCATCAATGTTTCCATAACCCCGGCAATGGCAGCGGCGCTGTTGTCGCACTGCAGCCGGGTTAATCTGGGGTGGGACACCGGCTTTAACCCGGAGTCGGCCTGACGACTGACGGCCACCACTCGTTGCGACGACTGCGACAGGCTGTGGTTGGTCAACGCCTGGCCGATGCCGCCGCCAGCGCCAATGATCAGATGCAGGGTCATGGGCGCGACTTCGGTGGCAGCGAACATTGATCGCCGTCGCAACGGGGCGCTCCCATCAGCCAGGCAGAGACCCGGTGTCGATGTCGGGCAAAGCGCAGGTAACCCCAGTCGGCCAGCGGCCGTATCAGTGGCCAGCGCAGCCAGCCGACCAGATGGCCGCGCCCCACTCGCTGCCAGGCGCCGACGGTGACATCCAGACCGGTGACCACCTGACCACGTTCGTTGACCGCATGCAGCACCTGCAGGCAGCGCGCCGGGTCGACCTGGGGAAATTCCGAGTGCCACTGGTCGTCGTAGATGGACACAAACCGCAGCCGTCCGAGGGGATCGCGCTGGCGCAGCAGGCTGACTTCATGGCTGCACAGGGGACAGCGATCGTCGATAAACAGAGTAAAGGTCATGCTGGCTTCCACATCAGGGGGATGCAACCAGTACGTACAGGTGGCGGATTGGGATCGCACTGAGACCAATGGCACCACCTCGGCCTGAGGGCCTAGGTGGTGCCAGGTGGTTCGGCAGCGTCAGTCTTGCAGGTGGCTGGCGTGAAACTTCAGGTGCTGATCGATGAAGCTGGCGATGAAGTAATAGCTGTGGTCGTAGCCTTCGCGCAGATTCAGTTGCAGCGGGTAGCCGCTGGCCTTGGCGGCGGCTTGCAGCGCCTGCGGTTGCAGCTGCTCGGTCAGGTAAGGATCGCTGCTGCCCTGATCCACCAGTGCCGGCGGGCCATTGACGGCGTCGCGCATCAGCAGGCTGGCGTCGTACTGGTGCCAGGCGGCGCTGTCACTGCCCAGGTAGGCGCCAAAGGCTTTCTGTCCCCAGGGGCAGAGGCTGGGGTTACTGATGGGACTGAACGCCGACATGGAGCGGTAGCGGTCGGGATTACGTAAGCCAATCATCAGTGCGCCATGGCCGCCCATGGAGTGGCCGGCGATGGCACGGCGATCGTTGACCGGAAAGGTGGCTTCAATCAGAGCCGGCAACTCCTCGACCAGGTAGTCGTACATGCGGTAGTGGCGGTGCCAAGGGGCTTGGGTGGCGTTGACATAGAACCCGGCGCCCTGGCCGAGATCATAGCCTTCATCGTCGGGCACCTTGTCGCCGCGAGGGCTGGTATCCGGGGCGACAATGGCGACTCCCAGTTCGGCGGCCAGACGCTGCGCTCCGGCTTTGTGCATGAAATTCTCGTCGCTGCAGGTCAGGCCGGACAGCCAATACAGCACTGGAACTCGCTGATCGTTGCTGGCGCCCGGTGGGAGAAAGATGGCGAATCGCATCGAACAGTTGAGGCTGTCGGCGTGGTGGCTGTATTGCTTGTGCCAACCGCCAAAGCTCTTGTTGATGCTGACGTTTTCTAAAGTCATCTGGGGATCCTGTGGCAGAATCCCGGCCAGGGGCCGGGATGCGGTGGATTACTTGTCGAAATGGATTACGGTGCGAATGCTCTTGCCCTGGTGCATCAGATCAAAGGCGGTGTTGACCTCGTCCAGTCCCATGGTGTGGGTGATGAAATCATCCAGCTTGAACTCGCCATTGAGGTAGCGTTCTACGTACTCGGGCAGTTCGGAGCGCCCCTTGACGCCACCAAAGGCGGATCCGCGCCACACTCGGCCGGTTACCAGTTGGAACGGCCGGGTCGAGATCTCCTGACCGGCACCGGCAACACCGATGACCACCGACTCACCCCAACCCTTGTGGCAGCACTCCAGGGCGCTGCGCATCACGTTGACGTTGCCGATGCACTCAAAGGAGTAGTCAACGCCGCCGTCGGTGAGCTCGACGATCACCTCTTGAATCGGTTTGTCGTACTGCTGCGGATTGATGCAATCGGTGGCACCCAGTTTGCGGGCCAGTTCGAATTTGCTCTCATTGATGTCGATGGCGATGATGCGACTGGCTTTGGCCATGGTGGCACCGATGATGGCAGACAGGCCGATGCCGCCCAGACCAAAGATGGCCACGGTGGCGCCTTCTTCTACCTTGGCGGTGTTCATGACCGCGCCCATGCCAGTGGTGACACCGCAGCCCAGCAAGCACACCTCCTCCAGTGGCGCTTGGGGGTTAACCTTGGCCAGGGAGATCTCCGGCAGGACGGTGTATTCGGAGAAGGTGGAGGTGCCCATGTAGTGGTAGATGGGTTGACCGTCTTTGGAGAAGCGGGTGGTGCCGTCGGGCATCAGCCCCTTACCCTGGGTTTCGCGGATCTTCTGGCACAGGTTGGTCTTGCCGGACTTGCAGAACTTACACTCACCACATTCCGGGGTGTACAGTGGAATCACATGATCCCCGACTTTGACGCTGGTGACGCCTTCGCCGACAGACTCGACAATGCCGCCGCCTTCGTGGCCCAGAATGCAGGGGAAGATTCCCTCAGGATCGTCACCGGACAGAGTAAAGGCATCGGTATGGCAGACACCGGTGGCAATCATCTTGACCCGCACTTCGCCTTTTTGCGGCGGCATCACGTCAACGGTTTCCATGGAGAGGGGTTCACCAACGGCCCAGGCGACGGCGGCCTTGGATTTAATGATTTGTGCAGTCATTAACGTTTCCTGTTGTCATCATTGTATTGGGGACGCCGGTTGGCGCCGTTTCGATGCTGAGTAGTATATTTGCTTCTGAATTGTTGATAATCGGCCACTAAGGTAAATTACTTTTACCTGGTGGTAATAATTGAGCGTCAGGCTGACCTGATTTGTCAGGTAAGATTAGCCTCCTGCACGAGGGTGAGGCAGAGAAGTTGTGTGTAGGGCACTGATGAGCCGTTAATGAAGCAAAGGGGGGGCGATGTCTGATTGGAATGGGGTCAGTGAATTTGTGGCGGTATCAGAGACCGAGAGTTTTACCGCCGCCGGCAAACGTCTGGGGATCTCTACCGCTCAGGTCAGCCGGCAGATCACCGCGCTGGAGGCCAGGCTGGCGGCCAAGCTGTTCTACCGTACCACTCGCAAGGTGTCTCTGACCGACGTCGGGCGGGTGTATTACCGTCACTGTCGTCAGGTAATGGACGGCCTCGAAGAGGCGGAGCGGGCCATCAGCAACCTGCAAAGCTCGCCCCGGGGGCGGTTGCGAATTACGGCGCCGGTGACCTATGGCGAGCGCACCATTGCACCGCTGGTGAACGATTTTGCCCTAAAGTATCCGGAGCTGGAAGTACAACTGCATCTTACCAATCAGAAAATCGATTTGGTGGAGGAGGGCTTCGATCTGGCAGTACGCCTGGGACGTCTGGAAGACTCCAGCATGATGGCCAAACGCCTGAGCAGTCGTACCCAGTATGTGTGCGCCGCCCCCGAGTATCTGCAGGCCCATGGGGTGCCTCATTCGCTGTCGGAACTGGAGCGCCACAACTGCCTGGTGGGCACGCTGGAATTCTGGCGCTTTCAGGAGTCGGGTAAGCCCAGAAGCATTCGGGTCAGGGGCAGCCTGAGGTGCAACAGTGGCCGGGCGTTGACCGACGCCGCCTGCAAAGGACTGGGGCTGGTGCAACTGCCGGGTTACTACGTTCAGCGCTACCTGGATCGCGGTGAGTTGGTGTCGGTGCTGGATCATTTTAATGAGCAGGATGACGGTATCTGGGCGTTGTACCCCCATAACCGTCACCTGTCGCCTAAAGTGCGGTTGCTGGTGGATCACCTGGCCGAGCACCTGAGTTGAGGTCTCAAACAGGGCGGTTCGGCTGCCATGGTCAGGATTCAGGCTCGGATGAATTTTGTCAGTGCAAAAAGCGCTTGAGATCACAGTTTGGCAGGATATGATGCCTGAAAACGGGAACGGAGGGAGACCCCATGGCGTGCCATCGAATTGAAGAACTGCTGGAATTGCTGGAGCCGGTGTGGCAGAAAGATCAGGAACTGAATCTGGTGCAGATGCTGCAAAAAGTGGCCGATCAAGCCGGTTTTGACGGCCCCCTGTCGGAGTTGACCGACGACATGCTGATCTATCAGCTGAAGATGGGCGAAACCAGCAAGGACACCATGATCCCCGGCATCAAGAAAGATTACGTCGAGGATTTTGACTGGAAAGGGGCGATCCTAAAGGCTCGCGGCATCGACGACGAATAAGCTTAACCCGCTATCAATGAAGACGGCTGCTTTCGAGCGGCCGTTTTTGTTTGGGCTGACCGTGGGAGTTGTTACACTGGCCCCATCGACCGTGACAGAAGAAACCAAGCATGCAAGGAACCCTGAAAAAGATGCGCAGCCAGTTGGCGGGCGACGTCGACTACACCCTGTTGGTGGGCGAGGAAGCCCTGCCGTTAAATGACGTTATTGGCCAGTCGCTGACCCTGGAGCACACCGGCAACATCTTCTGCGATGCCTGTGGCCGCAAGACCAACAAGAGTTATTCTCAAGGGCATTGTTTTCCCTGTATGAAAAAGCTGGCCCGGTGTGACATGTGCATCATGAAGCCAGAGACCTGTCATTTTGCCGCTGGCACCTGCCGGGAGCCGGAGTGGGGCGAAGCCCAGTGCATGGTGCCTCACTACGTCTACCTGTCTAACACCTCGGGCCTGAAGGTGGGCATCACTCGACACACGCAATTGCCGACACGCTGGATCGATCAGGGTGCCACTCAGGGGCTGCCGATCATTCGAGTGCGCAGCCGATACATCTCCGGGTTGGTGGAGGTGGCGTTGGGGGCGTTCATCAACGACAAGACCAACTGGCGGGCGATGCTCAAAGGCAATAACGACGATCTGGACCTCAAGGCCCAGGCGCACTGTTTGTTGCCGAAGATTGAGGAGAAACTGGCGGCCATTCGCGCTGAGTTCGGTGACGATGCCTATGAGATTCTGGACGAATCCATCGTCGCCATCGATTACCCGGTGAAGCAGTTTCCGGTAAAGGTGGCATCCCACAACTTCGACAAGACCCCGTTGGTGTCCGGCATTCTGTTGGGCATAAAGGGCCAGTATCTGATCTTCGATACCGGTGTGATCAACATTCGTAAGTTCACCGGTTACGAGGTCCGCGTCAGTCGCTGATCTCGGGACTCGAAACCCACAACACGCCGGCCCATGAGGGCCGGCGTTTTTCATTCTGCCTGTCATTTTGCAACGAGGCCGCCACCGCGCAAAACCCAGATAACTATTTCAATGACTTACTAGTTGGCACGGGGTTTGAATAGTCTGAGCATGGTTTTCTGAATGTGCCGAGGTGGTGATGGACAAACTGGTGGTGTTTACCTCCGAGCTGGATTTTTGTCTGTGCAAGACACTGGTGCAGTTGTTGGAGCAGTACCCCAAGCTGCAGCTGCTGGTGTTGAGACAGCCAGCCACCGCCGTTTGGGCCTCACAGTGGCGTCGGCCGACACCGCATTGGTCGCAGTGTCGCTGGCCTTTGAACTCGCCCTCACCGTTGGCGGATACCCTCAACCGGTACGATCCGGGCCGACTTCGTCATCATCCGCGGGTTCAGTTCAAGGTGGTGGACGACATTAACTCACTGAGGATCAGAGTGTTGGTGGAGCAGTATCAGGCGGATCTCGGGCTGTCTTACGGCGATCTGTCGTTACGGCCGGCTCTGCACCAGTTACCGCATTGGGGCACGCTGGCCATTCAGTTGGGTGCAGCCTTTGATGAGGGTCGGGATGCGCTGTTCTGGGCCCTGTGGGAGCAAAAGCCGAGCGTGACCATCCGCGTGCAGCGACTGGAACCTGACCACCGACCGGCGTCGATTCTGCTGCAGACGGAGCTGGCGCTGTCCGCCTACAGCAGTGAGCGCGGGCTTCAGATTCAGCTGGAGGAGTGCCTGATTCAGATGCTGTGTGGTGCCGTGGGGATGATCAGTTGCGAAGAGATGGTGCGTCATTCCCAGGAACCTCTGCCCCGGCGTAAGAAGGTGCCCAGTTTGCAGCAGCGTCGGCAACTGCAGCAACAGCGGCGCTGGGTCTCTCTTCAGAGTGGGTTGCGTACTCGAATGAAGTCGCTGTTTTTTCAAGGGTACAGCCATGTCTGGCGACCGTTATGGCGTGGCCTTGCCGGTTTTCGAGGCTGCCAACGGGTGGTGGTGCTGGCGTATCACCGGGTCAACGACGACCTTAGGGACAGCTTGACTGTGGGTATCGAGCAGTTTGAGCATCAAATGGCCATGGTGGCCCGTCACTGTACCCCGGTGTCTCTGCCCAGCCTGATGGCCGGCAACATTCCCAAGGATGCGGCCAAACCCCTGGTGGCGATCAGCTTCGATGATGGATATCTGGATAATCACGACAATGCGGTGCCGGTGCTGGAGCGACACGGCATTCCGGCGACCTTTTTCGTCAGTACTGCCATGATCGGCAGCAACCAACCGTTTCAACATGATCTGGATGCTCTGGGGCGCGGCTTGCCGACCATGACCTGGGCTCAACTGACTAGCATGCAGCAGCGAGGATTTACCATCGGTGCTCACACCCAGACTCATCTCAATTGTGCCAAGGCATCGTTCTCAAAGGTGGTGGCCGAACTGCAGGCCAGCAAACGGCAGCTGGAGCATCACCTGGGGGCATCAGACGTGCTGTTTGCCTATCCGTTTGGCAAAGCGTCTGACATTAACGATGCGGTGATGGCACAGGTAAAGGCGTTGGGATTCCGGGGGTGTGTCTCCTGTCATGGAGGCACCAACGAGGGCCGCATCGACCCCTTTGATGTCAAACGCATGGGGGTGGACGCCAACTGCAGTGACGTGGCGTTCAGGGCGATGATCGAGGGATTTTGTCCGCCGAGGCTGAAAGCCAGGCCCGAGAAACGGATGTCGCGGCTGCCCAACGCCGCCACTCCACCGATTTAGGGAAGGCCCGCGCAGAGGGTTCGATAAGCATGCAGTAGCCGGAGCCGACGGTGTCGGCTGAGTTGAGAACTCAATCTTAAGGAGGAGGGAATTTGTCCGTTTATCCAGTCTCAGAACTGCAGGGGGCGCGGCAATGCTGAATGCCGTGATGCCCTGAACCGTCAAGAGGAGGCCAATGAATCGTTAGCGTCAATACCATCCTGCTTTATAGCCGCCGCCTGGCGGCTTCTTTTTGAGTGCGGCTGCCAGGTTGCCGCCATCAATGGCCATCATTTCCAGCCACAAAAAAAGCCGCCATCGGGCGGCTTTTTTCAAGACCGAAGGCCTTAGTTCTGGAAGGTGGCATCCCAGTCGCCGTAGTTCTCGTCACCGGCAAAGATGGTCAGCTCAGGCTGGCTGCCCAGGGTGGCTTCGATCAGCGCGGCGATGCGAGCGGCCTGCTCTTCGATGTTGGCTTCGGCAGTAAAGAAGTGGATGGCCACATGATACTGGTTATTGAAGTAGGCCAGGAAGGTGCCCACGGTGTCATTGGCGGCGTTAAATACGGCTTCGTCCAGCTTTTCGAACAGTGCAATGTCGCCGTCGAAACGGATGTGAACGCAGGTGGAAGCGAACTCACCGATGGCCAGCTTTTTCAGGTGGCGAGGTTTGTGGTGACGCTTGACTTCCGGTTTCGGGAATTCGGCAACGGCGGTAATGTTCATCTCTGTCTCTCTTGTCTACAGCAGAAGGGGCGCTGCCGGATGTGGACAGCAATGGGCGGCGCAGGCCGCGGTTTCAGCGGCGCTACTCTAGCCCAGATTGGGGCAAAATTCCAATGACGACATGCAATTGATCGGCCCCGATCGCTGCCGGGATCCCGGCGGCGGGGTTTTCGCTGCCCGGTCAGGGAAAATTACACAATGAGCGGATCGGGTATGCGGGGTAAACAGGCTGGCGATTAACTGGCATAAAAGCGGTTACATCACCATCGCCGGTGACGTAACCGCTGGGCATCAGTTCAGTTCACTGAACAGCGAGGTATGGAAGCTCTTTTCACAGAAGTGACACTTGAGATCCGTCTGTCGGGGCTTCTGCCGCACGTAGAACCGGGTGGTGGCAGGCTCATGATGGGTGATGCAGTTGCTGTTGGGGCAGCGCAAGACGCCATCGATGGACTCGGGCAGTTGCACCAGGTACTTGTTGACCACCTCAAAGTTGCGAATCTCATTGATGGTGGCCTCGCTGGCAAACAGCGCCAACTGGTTGGCCTGTTCGACGGTGAACACGGTGTTCTCCACCTTGATCAGGTCCTTCTTGGCCTCATCGCCACTGCGCAGGTTCAGGCCGACTGTGATGCGTTCGTTCTTGTCGGTCAGTTGAAAGAACTTGAGAATGCGCACGCCCATGCCGGCGGGGATGTGGTCGATGACGGTGCCGCGCTCAATGGCTTCCACTTTCAATTTGTTTTTCGCCATGATTACAGCTCCTCAGACAAAACTAGGGCTAGCAGCGCCTGGCGGGCATAGACACCGTTTTCAGCCTGCTGGAAATAGTAGGCGTAGGGGGTGGCGTCGACGTCGGTGGTGATCTCATCGATCCGCGGCAGCGGGTGCAGAATTTTCAGGTTGTCTTTGACACCACCCAGCATACCCGCCGACAGCACGTACTTGGATTTCATGTGCTGGTATTCGGTGGGATCGAAGCGCTCTTTCTGCACTCGGGTCATGTACAGCACGTCCAATTGCGGCAGCACCTGCTCCAGATCGTCCACATGGGTGAAACGTATGCAGGCATCACTGAGCTCTTCGCACAGGTAATCCGGCATGCGCAACGGCTCCGGGGCGACAAAGAAGAACTCGCAGTCAAACAGCGACAGCGCCTGGGCCAGGGAGTGAACGGTGCGGCCGTACTTCAGATCACCGACGAAGGCGACCTTCAGCCCCTGCAGCGACCCTTGAGTTTCGTAGATGCTAAACAGATCCAACAGGGTCTGGGTCGGGTGCTGATTGGCGCCGTCGCCGCCATTGATCACTGGCACACTGGAGTACTCGCTGGCCAGTCGCGCCGCGCCCTCCTGCGGGTGGCGCATGAAGAAGGCATCACTGTAGGAGGAGATGACTTTCACCGAGTCGGCCAGGGTTTCGCCTTTTTGCGCCAGCGAGGTATTGCCGCCGGAGTCAAAGCCGATGACCGAGCCGCCAAGGCGCTGCACCGCGGTTTCAAACGACAGCCGGGTGCGAGTGGAGGCTTCGAAGAAACAACTGGCGATCACTTTGCCGGCCAGTAGTTGCGGTCTGGGGGTGGTTTTAATGGATTGAGCAGTGGAAACGATCAGTTCCAGCTCACTGCGGGACAGATCCGCAATTGAGACGATGTTCTTATTATACAGAGGGTTTGTCATGCTGAATCCCTAGGTTTCGGCATTCACCGAATGTGTCTGCGGGCCAGACACAGCCGGAACGAAATTGTAGCATTATGGCGCCGGTTCGCCTACAGGCGGTGGGTAAAAAACGCCGGTTTAATGGACGGTAATGGGGTTCAGTCTGCTGGCGTCAGCCACCTTGCGCTTGCGGCCCTGAGCCGGGTTGTTCGATCCGAGTCGCGCCGAGCCGAGCCATCGAATCGACACCACCGCGGGTGCTGGCAAGGGCGAGGTGGCGATGCTGGCAGTACACTCTGTGGCCAAAGGGTGCTATAGTCGCCGCCCTTTTGCCATCGGTTCACCCCATGGCAGCGTTCGTGGCCGTTTGCCACTGAAGACCATGGAGTACCGATATGTCCACCGCTTTCTCTTCTCTGCCTCTGTCCGGCGCCTGTCTGGATAACTTGTCGCAACTGGGCTTTAGCGAAATGACGCCGATCCAGTCGCAGTCCCTACCGGCCATTCTGGCGGGCCAGGATGTGGTGGCCAAGGCCAAAACCGGCAGTGGCAAGACCGTGGCCTTTGGCCTGGGGCTGCTGAATAAACTGGATCTGTCGGTTCAGGGCACCCAGGCGATGGTGCTGTGCCCCACCCGCGAACTGGCGGATCAGGTCACCAAAGAGATTCGTCGCCTGGCGCGGGCCATTCCTAATGTGAAGGTACTGACCCTCAGCGGCGGTGTGCCCATGGGGCCGCAGATGGGCTCGCTGGATCACGGAGCCCACGTCATCGTTGGTACTCCGGGTCGAATTCTTAAGCACATGAAAAGTGGGCGCATTCGGCTTAAGCCGCTGAACACTTTGGTGTTTGATGAGGCCGATCGGATGCTGGACATGGGATTCGAAGCCGACATCGACGCCATCCTGGAGTTGTTGCCGCAGCGACGCCAGACCCTGCTGTTCTCCGCCACCTACCCGGAGCAGATCGACGCCATGACTCACCGGGTTCAGCGCGATCCACTGATGGTGACCGTCGAAGGCAGCGAAGCCCAGGAGAAGATTGAGCAGAAGCTGGTGGAGGTGAGCCCGGCCCAGAAAGACGACGCGCTGCTGGCGGTGCTGGCTCAGTACCAACCGGAGTCAACTGTGGTGTTCTGTAACACCCGCCGCGCCTGTCAGCAGGTGGCCGAGGTGCTGGAAGACGCCGGCGTGTACGTGGTGGCGCTGCACGGCGATCGGGATCAGCGTGAGCGGGATCAGACTCTGGTGCGCTTTGCCAGTAAGAGCGTATCGGTGCTGGTGGCGACCGACGTGGCGGCCCGCGGCTTGGACATCAAGGATCTGTCTCTGGTGGTCAACTACGACATCGCCTTCGAGAGCGAGGTGCACGTGCATCGCATCGGCCGTACCGGCCGCGCGGGCACCAAGGGCCGCGCCATCAGCCTGGCCGCCGGCGGTGAACTGCACCGGGTGGAGGAGATCGAAGCGTTGCAGGGCCAGCCTATCCCGCGCTTGCCGTTCTCTAAGCTCAGCGTACCGGCCCGCATCGATCTGGTGCCGCCAATGGTGACCCTGTCCATCGGTGCCGGTCGCAAGAGTAAGCTGCGTGCCGGTGACATTCTTGGGGCCTTGACCGCCAAAAAGCGGATCCCGGGCAAGGCGGTGGGCAAGATTGAGATTGCCGATCGGCTCTCCTACGTGGCCATCGAGCGCCAGTGGGCCAAAGAAGCGCTGCAGGTGCTGCAGGGTGATAAGATTAAGGGCCGCAACCTGATTGTGCGCATGCACCGCTGAGTCATCATCGCGCCGAGTAACGGCAACAAAAAAGGGCAGCCTCGGCTGCCCTTTTTGTTTCTGTGGTCGCGGCTTAGGCGGCGATCTTAGCCAGTACCCGCTCGGCGGCGGCGATGGTGGCATCGATGTCGGCATCGCTGTGAGCCAAGGACAGGAAACCGGCTTCATAGGCGGACGGGGCCAGGTTCACCCCCTCTTCCAACATGCCGTGGAAGAAGGCGTTGAACTGCTCCATGTTGCACTGGGTCACCTGCTGGTAGCGGGTCACTTTCTCTTCGGTAGTGAAGAAGACACCGAACATGGCGCCAACGTAGTTGACGCTCATCGGCACACCGGCTTTGTCGGCGGCGGCTTTCAGGCCCAGCGCCAGTTTTTCGGTCTTGGCGGCCAGGGCGTCGTAGATGCCAGGCTCGCGCAGCAAGTTCAGTTGCGCCATACCGGCTGCCATGGCGATGGGGTTACCGGACAGGGTGCCGGCCTGGTACACCGGACCCGCCGGGGCCAGGTACTGCATTACGTCGGCGCGGCCGCCGAAGGCACCGACAGGCATGCCACCACCGATCACCTTACCCAGGCACAGCAGATCAGGTTTGACGCCGTAATGGCCGTGAGCACCGGTCAGGGAGACGCGGAAACCGGTCATGACTTCATCGATGATCAGCAGGGCACCGTGCTCGTCACACAGGGCGCGCAGACCTTCCAGGAAGCCTTCCACCGGTGGGATGCAGTTCATGTTACCGGCAACCGGCTCCAGAATGATGGAGGAGATCTGGCCCGGGTTGGACTCAAACAGCGCCTTCACCGACTCCAGGTCGTTGTAGGTGGCGGTCAGGGTGTGCTTGGCGAAATCCGCCGGAACGCCCGGGCTGGTCGGCTCACCAAAGGTCAGCATGCCGGAACCGGCTTTCACCAGCAGGCAGTCGGCGTGGCCATGGTAGCAGCCTTCGAACTTGATGAACTTGTCACGGCCGGTGAAGCCGCGGGCCAGGCGCAGGGCGCTCATGGTGGCTTCGGTACCGGAGTTAACCATGCGCACCTGCTCAACGTGAGGCAGGATGTCACACACCAGTTCGGCCATCTCCACTTCGGAGGCGGTCGGAGCACCGAAAGACAGGCCGTTGTCGGCCGCTTTGACCACCGCTTCGCGGATGGCGCTGTGGTTGTGGCCCAGAATCATGGGGCCCCAGGAGCCGACGTAATCGACGTACTGCTTGCCGTCGACGTCGTACAGGTAGGCGCCGTCGGCGCGCTCGATAAATACCGGAGTACCGCCCACGCCTTTAAAGGCGCGTACGGGAGAGTTCACACCACCTGGGATGGTTTTTTGAGCCTGTTCGAACAGGGATTCGGAGCGATTCATCGTTATCCTTCCTGGGTTGGGTGGCCGAGGCACACCCGGTCATGAGTAATTAAGTGTACGGTCGGAGTCCGTGCGGGCATTGGCCGGACGAACCCCTGAATGCGTCTGGAAACTGTGTGCATGGTATCGACAAATGCCACCTGAATACAGTTCCCCGGTAGATCGAAGCAGGGTGGCATTTTGTGACCTGTGTTGGCAAGGACGGCCATCACAGTTGCGTCATTAGTCATTCTAAAATCGCCGTGCCCGTATCTCCTGCCTGAGCATGGACCAGGTGATGATGCCCACCGGGTGCTCCGGGTGCTCATCATAGATGTACACCGCCTTCTGACGGTTGCGGTTGAGCAACTTGTGTACCTCCGCCAGGGTGGCGGTCATCGGCAGGCCAAAGGCCTCGGTGCGGGTCAGGGGGGTATCGTCGTCGTAGTTGGCGTGCAGGGCCACCAGCTCACAGCCTTGAGGCAGTCGCAGCAGCAGCCGCTGTTGGTGGGCGTCGTTCATCAGTTGCAGCAGCTGTTCATCGGTCTGTTTGGGGGTGCCGATGACAAATTGGCGGTCGGCAATGGCCATGACGCCGGTTTTTTGCAGCCCCAGCTCCGTCGGCGACACCCGGTAGTCCAGCCCCATGGCGTCCAGTTGCCGCAGGAAGATGGATCGGGAACCAAACACGCTGTAGGCCAGCAGATAGGCGGGCAGGGTCACCAGCAGTGAGGGCAGGATGATGCTGGCATCCTGAGTCAGCTCCAGCAGCGCCAGCAAGGCCGCCATGGGGGCGTGCAAGCAGACGCCCATCATGGCGGTCATGCCCAGTACCGCGTACAGCGGAATGTAGGCCTGCATCTGCGGAAACAGCGGTGTCATGCCCCAGGCGATCAGGCTGCCCAGTACTGCTCCGATGCCGTACAGCGGGCCGATGATGCCGCCGGGAATGCCCAGCCCCAGGGCCACCCAGGTGGCGAGGATCTTGGCCCCAAGCAGCGCCAGTAACAGCCACAGCCCGGGGTTGTCACTGAGGGCGATGGAGACGGCGGCATGCTCGGTGCCCAATGCCTGCGGCAGCTGCAGGCCGATGGCGGCGGTGCAGGCTCCGGCCAACAACAGCTTCAGGGTCAGTGGCCAGCGACTGGTGGTTTCGGTGATGGTCAGCAGGCCATGGCTGAACCCGGCGGCGACGCAGCCGATGATCAACCCGGTGCCCAGCAGCAGCGGGTATTGGGCCAGGGGGATCACGTCCATGCTGAAGTGGCCGTAGAGGTGGGTGTTACCAAACACGCTCTGAGTGACCACGCTGCCGGTGACCGAAGCGATCAGTATCGGTAGGAAGCTGTGAATGCGGTATTCCCGCAACACCACCTCCAGCACAAACAGCACCGCCGCCAGCGGCGAGTTAAAGGTGGCGCTGATGCCAGCCGCTATGCCACAAGAGGCGAGGATCGACAAGGCGTTGTCCGGCAGTTTCCAGCGACGGGCAAAGCCGGTGGCCACCGTGGCACCCAGGTGCACCGCCGGGCCTTCACGGCCAACGGAGAAGCCGCTGGCCAGGGCGATGACGGCGCTGAAGAACTGGTTCATGGCGCTGCCTAACGGCAGGCGGCCGTAGTGAAGTTTAATGCGGTGGATGACGTAGGCGATCCCCAGACGGCGGTATTTGCTGGCGGTAACCGCGGCGATAATTGCGATCCCTGCCGCACCGGCGATGGGCAGAAGCGCTCGCCATTGTGGCGGCAGGCCGCTAAAATCGTCCGGGCTGTCGAGGATGAAGCCCTGGCCTAAATCGATGACGACCCGAAACAGCAGCAGCAGCACACCCGCTGCCAGGCCCACAAGCAGGCCAAGCAGGCACAGGTGGATGCTGAGCTTTGCCTGAGAGAGCGTTAGGTTGCTGTTCCGGAACATAATATTGAAAGCGATTTCAAGTGACTAAAGTCTAACAACAAAAAGTTTGTTTCACTATGCAGAATTGGAAACATCGTTGGCACGGTCTCAAACAGTTTGAGCGCCAATTTAATCCCAGAGGCTTGGTTTTGGTGGCGATCCTGCTGGTGGCGGTGGCCGCTGGCTACCTGCTGTCCTGGCCGCAGCGGTTGACCTTGCAACAGCAGCAGGAAAACGCCGAGGTGGCGGAGCGACTGCAAAAGGAGCGGATTCGGGTGTTGACCGAGTCTCACGCGGCATTGGAGATCGAGCTGGAAACCGAACGTCGCTCCCAGGCTGATACCGTCGCCATGATGGCGCAGTTGCGTCAGCAACTGGCCCAGGCGGAAACCGAACTGACCTTTTATCGCAACATCATGGCGCCGGAGCAAAATGCCGACGGGGTGGTGATTCATGAAGTGGCGGTGGAGAACAGTCACAGTCCCGGTCACTTCCGCTACAAGTTGGTGCTGACCCAGCAGAAGAAGCGTAAGCGGTTTGCCAAAGGTCAGGCCTCGATGTTGCTGACCGGCAGCCAGGATGGCAGTCCGACCACGCTCAACCTGGAGCGTCTTGGGGTGGAACGGTCACAGCTGAAATTCTCGTTCCGTTACTTTCAAGAACTGGAAGGCAGCTTTGATCTGCCTGAGCACTTCGTTCCTGAACGGCTGACGGTGAAGGTAAAAACCGCCGCCGGCGGGGGCCAGAAGGCGGCCTCCACCGAGCAGGTGTACGAGTTTGCGGTGCTGACCCAGCCGGCCAGCGATGAGGGATCGCCGACATCGGTAACGGACAAAACTTGAACCTAACAGTCGGGTATTAGATAATCCGCGCAGACAGACGTTTTAGAGGTACGCATGACAGCTGCAGCAGAACAAGCAATGCCGATCCAATTCTCCGATGCCGCCGCCATTAAGGTGAAAGGGCTGTTGGAGGAGGAAGAGAATCCTAATCTGAAATTGCGGGTCTATGTTACCGGCGGTGGATGCAGCGGTTTTCAGTACGGTTTTACCTTCGATGAGAAGGTGAATGACGGAGATACCACCATCGACAAAGAGGGCGTGACCCTGATCGTCGACGCCATGAGCCTGCAGTATCTGGTTGGCGGTATGGTGGATTACACCGAAGGGCTGGAAGGCAGTCGTTTCTTCGTCAACAACCCTAATGCCACCACCACCTGTGGCTGCGGCGCGTCGTTCTCCATCTGAATTACGATCGCCACAATGCAAAAAGGCACCTTTGAGGTGCCTTTTTTGTTTCAGAGGATGTGAGCTCCCTTTTTCCGACCGCGGCTTTCACGTAACCTTGTAACGTCGACGTAAAAGGAGTTACTCACTCGTGAACAAGATTACCCCGCCAGCCCGTCGCTGGTACCGTCACCCCTATGTTATCGCCAGCACCATCAGCGTGTTATTGGTTCTGTGGGTGGCCTCCGGCCAATTCGGCAATGCTGCCGAAGAAGCGCCGCTCACCGAGGATACCGCCACCAGCGAGGTACCAGTGACCCGAGTGACGGTGAAACGCATCACCTCGTCCGAAGTCACTCGCGAGGTGCAGCTGTACGGCCGTACCGAGCCGGATCGCATGACCCGGATTGCGGCGGAGATCGGCGGCCGGGTGTTGAAAGTGCACGCCAAGCGCGGTGCCAAGGTGAGCCAGGGCCAGCTGTTGATCGAACTGGATGCTCGGGATCTGCCGGAGCAACTGCAGAGTGCCGAGGCGGTATTGGCGCAGCGGGAGCTCGATTACCAGGCGGCCAGCAAGTTGGCTAACCAGGGCCTGCAAGGCAAGTCTCAACTGGCGCAGAATCTCAGTGCGCTGGAGCTGGCCCGGGCAGAGCTGAAGCGGCTGCAGCTGGCGTTGGATCATACCCAGATTCGGGCGCCGTTTAGTGGCGTGTTCCACCAGCGCATGGTGGAACAGGGGGATTACGTCGGCGTCGGCGACCCTGTGGGTGAGCTGGCGGACCTCGACCCCCTGGTGGTCAAAGCCAATGTCACCGAAAGTGACATCGCCCAGTTGAGCCTGGGTCAGGCGGCCCGCGCCCGTTTTGTCGATGGCAGAACCGCCCAGGGCACGGTGCGCTACATCGCCACCGTGTCCCATGGCGGCACCAACACCTTCGACATCGAGGTGGCATTCGACAACGCCGATGGCAGCCTGTGGGCCGGTAAGAGTGCCGAGCTGTCGTTGCCGCTGGACAGCCATTACGCCATCAAGGTGAGTCCGGCGCTGCTGGCGCTGGACGAGGCCGGCAACCTGGGGGTCAAGTCGGTCGAAGACGGTCTGGTCAAGTTCATCCCCATTGAGGTGGTGATGGCCGATGCCGAAGGGGTGTGGACCGGTGGCGTTGGCAAGCAGGTGGAGATCATCACTCAGGGCCAGGGCTTCGTTCGCGATGGCGACCCGGTCGAGGTGGAGTACGACCAGGGAGACGGCGCATGAGTACCCTGCTGGCCGGACTGCTGAGCCGGGTACGACCGGTGCTGATGGTGTTTGTGATGCTGCTGCTGGCCGGGGCGGTCACCTATGTGCAGATCCCCAAGGAGTCGGAGCCGGACATCACCATCCCCATTATCTACATCTCCATTGTGCACGACGGCATCTCGCCGGAAGACGCCGAGCGAATGCTGGTGCGGCCGATGGAGACCGAACTGCGCTCCATCGAGGGCGTGGACGAGATGCGCTCCACCGCCTCCGAGGGCCATGCCTCCATTGTGCTGGAGTTCGAGGCCGGGCTGAATCCGAAACAGGCGTTGGCGGACGTGCGCGACCGAGTGACCCTGGCCAAGGCCAAGTTGCCGTCCGATACCGAAGAGCCCGAAGTGCACGAAGTGACCATGGCCGAGGAAAACCCGGTGCTGACGGTAACCCTGTCCGGACCGATTCCGGAGCGAACCCTGGTGCAGATCGCCAAGGCGCTGCGGGACAAGCTGGAGTCGTTTCCCGAGGTGCTGGAGGTGGAGATCGGTGGCGATCGCGATGACATCGTCGAGATTCTGGTGGATCCGCTGTTGATGGAGAGTTATCAGCTCGACCAGAACGACATCTTCAACCTGCTGTCGCGCAACAACCGCCTGGTGCCCGCCGGCACCATGGACACCGGCCGCGGCCGCTTTGCGGTTAAGGTGCCGTCGGTGTTTGAAACCATCAAGGATGTGATGGAGATGCCCATCAAGGTGCAGGGAGAGCAGGTGATCACCTTTGGCGACGTGGCCACGGTGCGCCGCGCCTTCAAAGATCCCAACTCCTACGCTCGCCTGGATGGCAACAAGGCGATCTCGCTGGAGGTCAAAAAGCGCCCCGGGGAAAACATCATCGCCACCGTGGCCAAGGTCAAGGCGGTGATGGCCAAGGCCAGTGAGCAGTGGCCGGACTCGTTGCAGGTGACCTTTACCGGCGATCGCTCCGAAGAGGTGGAGCAGATGCTGTCGGATCTGCAAAACAACGTCGCCTCGGCCATTCTACTGGTGGTGATTGTGATCATTGCCGCCCTGGGAATGCGCAGCGCCGGCCTGGTGGGGCTGGCGATTCCAGGTTCCTTCCTGACCGGTCTATTGGTGCTGGCGGTGTTTGGGCTGACAGTCAACATGGTGGTGCTGTTCGCGCTGATCATGGCGGTGGGGATGCTGGTGGACGGCGCCATCGTGGTGACCGAGTACGCCGACCGGCGCATGACCGACGGCGCCGACCGGCGCGCCGCCTATCTGGAGGCGGCCCAGCGCATGGCCTGGCCGATCATCGCTTCCACGGCCACCACCCTGGCGGCGTTTGCGCCGCTGCTGTTCTGGCCGGGCATCATGGGTGAGTTCATGAAGTACCTGCCGATGACCCTGATCGCTACCCTGACCGCCTCGCTGGTGATGGCGCTGGTGTTTGTGCCGGCCATGGGCAGCCTGTTTGGCAAGCCGCTGCCGATGACGCCGACCCAGAGGGAGAATCAGCGTCTGGCCGAAGAGGGGGAACTGACCTCGCTGTCCGGCTTTACCGGTACCTACATTCGTACCTTGGCGTTGGCCATCAGCCATCCGTGGAAGGTGTTGTTGGCGGTGCTGCTGGTGCTGGCCACCATTGTTGGCAGTTACGTGAAATTTGGCGCCGGGGTGGAGTTTTTCCCCGATGTGGAGCCGCCGGGACTGAATCTGTATGTGCGCGCCTATGGCGATCTGTCTATCGACGAGAAGGACGAGATCATGCGCGACGTGGAGCAGCGGCTGCTGGGAATGGACAGCCTGGAGACTCTCTACAGCCGCACCGGTGGCGAAGACCGGGCCGGCTACATTCGCCTGAATCTGCTGGATTGGGATCAGCGGGTTCCGGCGGATGAGGTGATCGAAGAGGTTCACCAGCGGCTCGCACCGCTGGCGGGCATCGAGTATGAGCTGCGCAAAGACGAGAATGGCCCGCCCACCGGCAAGGCGCTGCAACTGGAGCTGTCTTCCAAGATTCCTTCGGCCCTCAATGAGGCGGTACGGACCGTGCGCCGGACCCTGGAGCAGGATGGCCGCTTCATCAACATCGAAGACACCGGCTCCAAGCCGGGGATCGAGTGGCAGCTGAAGGTGGATCGCGACGATGCCGCCCGCTTCGGTGCCGATGCCACCCTGCTGGGCAACACGGTGCAGTTTGTGACCTCCGGCCTGAAGATTGGCGAGTACCGCCCCGACGATGCCGATGACGAACTGGACATTCGCGTGCGCTTCCCCGAGGACAAGCGTCACATCCTCAGGCTCGACAGTTTGCGGGTAAAGACCCAGTACGGCCAGGTGCCGGTGAGCAATTTCGTCGAGCGGGTGGCGGCGCCGAAGGTGGACTCCATTCGCCGCATTGACGGCCATCGGGTGATGACCATCAAGGCGGACATGGCCCCCGGGGTGCTGCTGACCGAGGCCCTGCCAGAGCTGCAGCAAACCCTGGCGCCGCTGCTGACCGACAACCGGGTCAGCTACCGCTTTACCGGCGAAAACGAAGAGCAACAGGAGTCCCAGGGCTTTTTGGTCAACGCCTTCATCATCGCCCTGTTCGTGATGGCCATCATCCTGGTGACCCAGTTCAACAGCTTCTATCAGGCGTTTTTGATCCTGACGGCGGTGCTGCTGTCCACCATGGGGGTGTTGCTGGGCCTGTTGGTTACCGGTAAGCCCTTTGGCATAGTCATGTCCGGCATCGGTGTGATCTCGTTGGCGGGGATTGTGGTCAACAACAACATCGTGCTCATCGACACCTTTAATGTGCTTCGGGCCCAGGGGCTGAGGTACCGGGATGCGATTCTGCGTACCGGCGCCCAGCGACTGCGACCGGTGATGCTGACCACCATCACCACCATCTTAGGCTTGATGCCGATGGTGCTGGAGACCAACATCGATCTGATCAATCGTTACATCGAGGTGGGAGGGCCGTCCACCCAGTGGTGGTCGCAGTTGGCGACGGCGGTGGCCGGCGGGCTGGCGTTTGCCACCGTGCTGACTCTGGTACTGACTCCGTCGCTGCTGGCGATCCGTGCTCGGCGTCAGGAGCGGCGCCTGATGGCTCAGGAGCAGCGTTTGATGGCGCAGGCCGCATCGACCTGAGGCTAGGATTGTGATCCTTAAAAAAGGCAGCCTTGGCTGCCTTTTTTTATGCCTCACCCCGGGGGGGGGGGGGGGGCCGTGAACGGCGGCGTGCCGGCGTTGCCGCAGTTTTGGTTATAGGCACAAAAAAGCCTCCGCAACGGAGGCTTTTTGAACACGGCGGGCGATTAGCGACGCAGGCGTCGGCCCATCAATGGCAGCAGCAGCAGGGTGAACCACCCCAGGCTACCGCCCCCACCCCCGCCGCTGGAAACCGGCGGCTCCGGATCCGGTGTACTGCCGCCGCCACTGCCGCCACTGCTCGGGGCAGTGACCGTGACCGAGGTGGACTGAGTGGCCACCTGTCCCAGGGCGTCGGTGACCGTCAGGGTGACGGTGTAGGTGCCGGCCTCGGCGTAGCTGTGAGTGACGTTGCTCTGGGTATACCCGGTGTCGTCACCCATGCTCCAGGCCAGGGTGTGCTCGGTGGCACCGCCGCGAATGTCGGCACTGAGGCTGACCTGCAAATCGTCACTGCTGGCCTGCAGGGCGATCGCCAGTGGTACCACCACGGTGATCTGTTGTTGCTGCTGGAACACCGTGCCCAGGGCGTCGGTGGCGGTCAGCACCACGGTGTAATCGCCGCTGTTGGCGTAGGTGATCTGAGGCGAGGCCTCGGTGCTGCTGCTGCCGTTACCCAGATCCCAGCGGTAGCTGAACGGGGCAACGCCGCCACTGAGATCGGCACTGAGGCTGACGCTGGCACCATTAACGTTGCTGTCGACCTCACCGCTGATAGGCGTGGTTACGGTCACCGACAAGGTATCGGAAACCGAGGCACCGCTGTCGTCGGTGGCGGTGAGGGTGACGGTGTAGCTGCCGTCTTCGGCATAGGTATGGCTGATGGATTGACCGGTCTTGATGGCTGAGCCATCTCCCAGATCCCAGCGATAGCTGACGTTGCCGCTGGCGTTGCCGGTGTCGGCATTGAGGGTCACGGTTAACTGATCACTGCTCTGGGTCACCGGCTTCAGGTACAGGCCATCGTCGATGCGCTGCAGGGTCACGGTGGCGGTTGAGGCATCCGCTGCCTGCTCGGTGACCGTCATCACCAGGCCCAGTTTCGGCAGCACCAGACCGGATTGCGGCTGTTCGGGCGCGCTGTAGTCGAGGCTGTCATCGAAGCGGGAAATGGCATCCAGGTGACTGTCATTGCTGTTGTTTTTCTGGGTGTAGATGCTGAAGGTGGCGTCCTGGATCTGGGTGGCGCTGCCGGCATTGGGGATCAGCACCTGATCGGCATCGACCACACCGGCAAAGCCGTAACCCGGGTGGGTGCCGACGTTGTTGTCGCTGTATCCGGCATTGTAGTGCCACATCAGCACGCCAGGGTTGTAGCGGGTCCGGGCCAGGCCGCGATCGTTGCCGCTGAATTGGCGCAACTGCACGAAATAGCCGCGATCGGCGCCGGGTTTGGTGTCGTCGGTACGGATAAAGCCGTTGAGGGTCAGCTCATTGGCCTGCTCGGCTCCGGCACTGAACAACGGCGTGCCATTGGCACTGACCTCGATGTCGTCGGCGACAAAACCGTATTCGGTCACGGCGGCGTCGGTGATGTAGTGCAGGCTCAGGGTGACAGTCTGGCCAGCGTAATCACCGAGATCCGCTTCCAGGGTCACCCAGCCCAGATCGCCCTCGGCGCCAGCGATGGCGGTGGAGTTGCCGGTATAGAAGGGACCGAGGTTGGCGTAATAGGGGTTGCCGGTTTTACTGTGGCTGGCGCTGATCGGCGTGCCGTTGACCCGTAACTGCAGGTAATCGTAGTCGGTTTCGATGGCCCAGTGCGCCTTCATTGACCAGCGAATGTCGTTGCCAGCGGGCAACGTCAGTTGCCATTGAGCGCTGTTGGCCAGCTGGTTGCCGCTGCCGGAGTAGTACTGATAGCTGCCGCTGTAGGGAGGGTAAAACGCTTCCGGCGTCGGCGGCAGGGTGATCTTCAGCTGGTTGACGGCATCGTGGTTAATGGCGCTGACCAGCTCGTGGCTCTGCGCCGTGTTGTTTAGATCGGCCAGGTCTATCTCGGTGGCGTCGATCCAGCGGCCACCATAGGTGGTCTGCAGGTAATCCCGGGCATAGGCGCTCATGGAGGAAGGCTCGCTGCCTGCCGGCGAACCGGTCCAACTGCCACCGGACATCAGCGACCAGCTGCCTACCGGTGAACCGTGGCTGGAGTAGCCGGTATCGTATTCGTCCGGCAGCCCCAGATCGTGGCCAAATTCATGGGTACAGACGCCGGCGGCGGCGTCGATGGGCTGAACCGTGTAGCCATAGACCTTGTAGTCGCTGTTGGGAATGGCCACCGGTTGGGAGTTGCTGTCGAACACAAAGAACCGGTGCGACCAGATGGCGTCGGCGCCGAGGACACCGCCACCGGCCTCTTCGCCGATGCTGGAATGGAACAGCATGATGTGGTCGATGATGCCATCCGGCTCGTTGAGGTTGCCGTCGTTATCGAGGTCGTATTGATCCTCTTGGTCGAAATCGGCCAGGTTGACCTGACCGGAGGCCACCAGCTTGGTGACCGCTTCCAGCACCAGATCCGGTGCGGCCTGATCGTTGTCCTGAGCGCCGGCGTTGCCGCCGTAGTGGGCGGCGTTGTGGTCGGCGGTCAGCCAGCCGAATACCTGGCCATCGAAGGTGAAGCTGTTGCCGGACTCTTCGCTGTAGAACTGGCGTCCGGATTGCAGAGTCTGGCCATCGGGGCCACTGAAACCGTTGGCTGAGAACAGCAGGTTCTGGTAATGGCTGACCGGGTAGCTGGGGTAGTACATGCCGCTGTCGCCGGGCTGAAGGCGGTTGTTGTCGTGCTTGAGGTCGGGAAAATCGATCAGGATCCCCAGTACCTTGACGGTTTTGGTCTGGGCGTCGGCGTAGTCCGGCAGGGCCATCGCCCGTACCTGCAGCCCTTGGCGATCGGTGCTGTGGGCGCGGGAGCGCAGTTGCAGGCCATCGAACCGTTGCGGTGAGGTAAAGGCCTTTTGGGTAAAGCGTTGCAGCCGTTGCTCGATGGTGGCTCGGTCCGCATCGACCTGCAGTTCGCCCCGCTTCTTCAGCCAATACTCGATGCGCTCGTGGTTGATGACCCCGGGATCCGAGAGGTGAGGCTGAACCGGCGCGGCGATGGCGGCCGGCAGCATGCCGGACGTCAGCAAGGCGGCGCCGATGAAGGTGATGTTTTTCATTAACTGTCCCTGTAATTACGTCTTAGGTTGAACGGGCTGTCCACAGCGATTGTTTTTATCTCTTATGTAGCTGGCCACGGCGGCGTCGATCTGTTCCGGCGTCATCTGCTCGGTGATCTTGCCGGTCTCGGTCAGCAGGGCGATCAGCTTCTGCTTGTCGATAATCGGGGCGCTCCCCTGTCGACACTCAGGCGGTGGCTTTAACGGCCTGGTCGTTGGCTGGGGGTCGGCGGCGCAGCCGGCGAGCACGACCGCCAGGGCAATCCAGTGCAATTTCATAAAATGAGCCCATACATTAGTTGGTTATGATCCAAAAGGCGGGCCGGGAATGATGATCCTGCGGTGGCCGGCCGATCAGGCCTTGCCCGATTCTTATGATTATTTGCCAGAATTAACAATTATTTCACAGTTTAGTGAAACTTAAAATGTTGTATTTCAATTGGTTGAGTGAATGATTGCTGATGAAGTTTATAACAACCTCAATAAATTCAATGACAAAAGAGAGGTTGCAAGCACAGGTGGGAGTATCGACGTGCCGGTGCCGACATCCAGTGCTATCTGGGGTAGCGTTGCACTTGTTGCCGAAGCTGCTGCAGGTTGGTCTGAGGCAAGCGCACCAGCGCCGGATCGTGCAGCGATATTGGCTGCCCCAGTTGGTCGCTGAGCAGGGCATCCAATTGGGCCTCAGAGAGGGCATCCGGCTGGAAATGACGCACGTTGTCTGAGCCTGCGGGAAGGTAGATGGTGCCGTTGTGGAAATCGATACCGAAGGCGACAATGCCCGGAATGACGAACAGCACCAGCCCCAGTGCATCCAACAGCACGATGGCCGGATCCAGCTGGCCATTGCTCTGGCCTTGGCGCTCCGGGTGCAGCAGGGTACCACAGCCACCGAGTGACAGCGATACGCCGGCGCACAGGCACAGGTTCAGCAGAGGGGGACAGCGCAGCATGGGCACTCCGGACCGTGTCAGACAGGATGATGCTGAGTGTAGCCTATTTGGCTGGCGTCAGGGTGCCGAGCACAGTGGTGCGGCTGGCGCCGGTGACGGCGGGCAGGTTGCCGGGGATCCCCTCCAGGTGACAATGCGCCAACCAGGCAAAGGCCATCCCTTCTACCCACTGTGGTGGCACCCCCAGGGCGTCGGTGGTGTCGATGCGGTGCTGAGGCAGGGCCCGGGACAATTGCTTTACCAGGTGACGGTTAAAGGCGCCGCCACCACACAGATACACGTCGGCGTCCTGGCTCAGTTGGGCAATCTCCGCCGCCAGCGTTTCAACGGTGAAGGCCAGCAAGGTTGCCTGCACGTCTGCGGCGTGGGCGTTCATAAAGGGTTCCAGCTGATAGTTGAGCCAGGCCTGGTTAAACAGCTCGCGGCCGGTGCTCTTGGGGGCCGGTTGGCTGAAATAGGGGTGGCTCAGCAGTCGTTTCAACAGCTCGGTGCTGATGGTGCCGGCGGCGGCCAGTTGACCGTCCTGGTCAAAGGGTTGCTGATTGTGCTGTCGCACCCAGGCGTCCATCAGGGTATTGCCCGGGCCGGTGTCATAGCCCAGCACCTGATCGGCATTGCCCGGCAACCAGGTGATGTTGGCGATGCCGCCGATGTTGGCGATGATGCGGGGGTGAGCGCCACCGAACATCGCCTGGTGGAAGGCGGGGACCAGCGGCGCGCCCTGGCCACCCAGGGCCACGTCTTTGCGGCGGAAATCCGCAATCACGTCGATGCCGGTGTCGACGGCCAGGGTGTTGGGGTCACCGATCTGCAGGCTGAAGCCATGGGGGCCGTCCGGCATGTGGCGAATGGTCTGGCCGTGGCTGCCGATGGCGCGAACGCTGTCGGCGTCGATGCCAGACTTGGCCAGCAGGGCATTGGTGGCGTCGGCAAAGGCTTTGCCCACCTGGCGATCGACGTGGCCGAGGCGGTTAATCTCGTCGTTGCCGGTGCTGCACAGCCGGTGCAGTTGCTCCAGCAGGTGTGGATCGTACTCGTGGCTGTGACTGGCCACCAGCGTGGGGTGCTGACCATCAAATTCCACCAGTACGGCATCGATGCCGTCCATGCTGGTGCCGGACATTAAGCCTATGTATCGCGTCATTGCATCGCTACCATGATCTGCTGGCGGTGTGCCAGAGTGTGCAACTGTTCTTTAGCATAGGCAAGGAATGCGGCCCGGTCTTTCTTGGCGATGTCGGCGGCCTCCGGCAGTTTGACCCGGCGCGGGTTGCGATGGACGCCATTGACCAGGAATTCATAGTGCAGGTGAGCACCGGTCACCCGGCCGGTGGATCCCAACAGGCCAATGGTCTGCCCCTGACGAACCCGCTGTCCTTGTTTGACTTTGCGTTTTTTCAGGTGCAGGTACTTGGTGACGTATTTGCCGCCATGTTGAATGAATACGTAGTTGCCGTTGAGGTTGTTGTAGGCGGACTTGATCACCTTACCGTCGCCGGCGGCCATGATGGGGGTGCCCACCGGCGCCACGTAGTCGGTGCCATTATGGGGCCGAACCCGCTTGGTGACCGGGTGCAGGCGACGGGGGTTGAAGTTGGAGCTGACGTAGTTGAACTGAACCGGGGCCCGCAGGAAGGCTTTGCGCATCGCCTTGCCCTTGTCGGAATAGAAGTTGCCGTCGCTGTGGCGGACCGCGCGGAAGGTGTCCCCCTGGTTGGTGAATTCGGCGGCGACGATCTTGCCGTCGGCGGCGAAGTGGCCGTCGATGAACTCCTGCTCATAGAGCACGCTGAAGCGGTCACCGGCGCGGATGTCCAGGGCAAAGTCGATGTCCCAGCCAAAAATGCCGGCCAGGCTCATGATCTGATTCGGGCTCATGCCGGCGCCGACGGCGGCGTTCCAGAAGTTGGACTCGATGGTGGCACTGGCGTAGGCGGTGCGCAGTTCCACCTCTTTGGTTTCCACCCACTCGGTCAGTCCCTCGGATTGCTGTTCAACCTGCAGGGTCTGCTTGTTGTCCATGGCGTAGCGCAGGTGCTTCAACTCCCCCTGATTGTCCCGCCCCAGCTCGATCACCTGGCCGGGCATCACCTTGGGCAGACGTTTGCCGGCGATGGGCAGCTGGGTAATGCGGTACAGTTGCTGAGGGCTGAGGCCGGCGCGATTAAACAGCAGCGCCAGGCTGTCTCCGGATTGCACCGTAAACGATTGCCAGTTGAGCCCGGGCTGCAGCGGCTGGGCCTGAGCCGACTGAATCTCCAGCGCCAGAGGCAGTCGCTGGTTGACGGGCAGAGGCTCAATGAACTCCGCCGCCAGATCACTGGCCGAAGGCAGCGACAGCAGCAGCAGAGTCAGCAACGAGAGGGCAAACAGGCCGATTTTATGTGGGGTAGGTAGCACCCTGAGCACAGAAATCAACGGCCCAAATTTGCTCGGTTGTTGGCGTGTGTTTGTTCTATTCATCTGTCTGTCATAGTAAAACGAGAGGACCTGAATGCCAAAGGCGCAGATTCCAACCGGACGGGTTAGTCTACACTCTTTCCTTTGTTCTGCCTAACCAGTAACATGACTGCCTTTATTGTATGTTGTAACACCTTCGGAGTGGGCTTGATGACTGAGTTGGAACGGGCACTGGCGGAGATTCGCCGTGGAACCGAGGAGATCCTGGTAGAACAGGACTTGATTGAAAAACTGAAAACAGGGCAGCCCCTGAAGGTGAAGCTGGGTGCCGATCCCACCGCTCCGGATATCCATCTTGGTCACACCGTGATTCTCAATAAGCTGCGCCAGTTCCAGGAGTTGGGCCACGAGGTGATCTTCCTGATCGGTGATTTTACCGGCATGGTGGGCGATCCTTCCGGCAAGAACACCACCCGACCACCGCTGACCAAAGAGCAGGTGCTGGCCAACGCCGAAACCTATAAGGAGCAGGTGTTTAAGATTCTGGATCCGGCCAAGACCCGCATCGAGTTTAACTCCAGCTGGCTGAATGAGCTGGGCTCGGCGGGCATGCTGCGTCTGGCGTCCAAGCAGACCGTGGCTCGAATGCTGGAGCGCGATGACTTTAAGAAGCGCTACGGCAGCGGTCAGGCCATCGCCATTCACGAATTCATGTACCCGCTGTTGCAGGGCTGGGACTCGGTGGCTCTGGAAGCGGATGTGGAGCTGGGCGGAACCGATCAGAAGTTCAACCTGCTGATGGGACGTGAGTTGCAGAAAGAGGAGGGACAGCGTCCTCAGACTGTGATCACCATGCCATTGCTGGTGGGCCTGGACGGGGTCAAGAAGATGTCCAAGTCGGCCCACAACTACATCGGTGTGTCGGATCCGGCCAACGAGATGTTTGGTAAGATCATGTCCATCTCCGACGAACTGATGTGGAACTACTACGAGTTGCTGTCTTTCCGCCCACTGGAAGAGATTGAGCAGTTCAAGAGCGACATGGCCAATGGCGCCAACCCGCGTGACATCAAGATCACCCTGGCGAAGGAGATCATCGCCCGCTTCCATGATGAGGCGGCAGCAGAGGCGGCTCATCAGGACTTCATTCAGCGTTTCCAGAAAAACGCCATTCCCGATGAGATGCCGGAGTTGAGCTTCGATGCCGGCATGGCCATTGCCAACCTGCTTAAGGAAGCGAACCTGGTGGGATCCACCAGTGACGCTCTGCGTATGATCCGTCAGGGCGCGGTGAAGATCGACGGCGATAAGCTGGATGATACCAAATGGGTGCCGGCTACTGGCACCGCAGTGTACCAGGTGGGCAAGCGCAAATTTGCTCGCATCACCCTGAAGTAATTCAGGCGGAACGCTGCATCAAGCCGCCTACGGGCGGCTTTTTTTATGGCGGCGCAAGATCCCGGCTCCTGGCTGGGGTATAACTGAGTCAGGGAGGAGTAACCATGACAACAAGGCCCTGGCAAACCATGCTGACTGGCTGGGTATTGGGGGTGGTGGCGATGGCACTGACCTTGCCCTTGCTGATGCTGACTCAGGATGTCAGCCAGTGGCTGCCGGCCACCGGCGTGTACGCGCTGTCGGTGACCCTGGATGCGGCGCTGGTGTATCTGCCGGTGTGGTTGGTTCTGGCGTGGCTCAGTGTTCGGTTAGGCACACCGGAGGGGGCCCTGTGGCTGTTGATCGGCGCCGCCAGCTTGTCGTACCTGATTCTGCCCGCCTGGGTGGGCACCCATTGGCACCTGGCCGCCTGGATCTGGTCTCAACCCTCGGCGCTGTTGGCGCAACTGCTGGGAGTGGGACTCGGGCTGTGGTTGAGTCGGCGCGGCTAGGTTACTGGTTGGCCAGCTGATCACGCATGGTATCGTAATCCAGCAGATCGACGTGGCTCTTGATCTCCTTCTCCTCCATGTCCAGATCCAGGGTGGTGACACCGGGAATGGTCAGTTCGATGGTCTGACCGGGTTTGCCGAACAGATCCCCCCTGGATTTGTAGCGATAGGTGCCGATCATCACCACCAGATCGCCGGAGTGGAACACGTGGTCCGGTTCAAAACTGTAATCCAGGGTATAGACGTGGATGCGGCGCAGAAACGTCAGGATGTCACTGCCGCCAGTGATGGTTTTGCTGGCGGTGCGATCGTTAAACTTGGTTTCCCGGCTGTAGAAACGTGACAGTTTATTGTAATCGCGGTGGGTCAGGGCCTTAATGTAGTCCTGTGCCAGTAGAATCGGTGCTGGAATCTCGATTTTAGCTTCGGCGGTGACCGGATCTTGATCTGGAACGATGTCGGCGCCGGCGGCCCACAGTGGTGCACTGATCAGCGCCAGTACCATAATTCCAAATCTCAGCATCTCTTTCCCCCGGTGTGTGCATTAGTCGTGACGGTCGCCGTTGAGTTCAAAAGCGGGCAGAGACAGGCGCCAGTAGATGGCGGAGACGCGAATGGCCAAAGCACCCACCATGGCGATGATCATCGCCGGAACCTGAGCGACCTGATACTCAAGGCTGATGGTATACAAAATCCCACCCACAATGGAAGCGGTGGCGTAAATCTCTTTGCGCAATACCAGCGGGATCTCCCGGCACAGCACATCGCGAATCATGCCTCCGACCACGCCGGTCATGACTCCCATCATCACCGCAATCAATGGCGAGGCGCCGTAGGCCAGGGCTTTCTGAGCGCCAATGACGGTAAACAGAGCCAGTCCGAAGGCGTCCGCGAGCTGAAACCATTTTCCCGACAGGCGGCGGGGACAGCGTACCAGCAACATCACCAGCAGTGCCGTGAGCAGCACCACCCAGATGTAGGTGGTGTCGGTGATCCAGAACACCGGCTGGGCCCCTAGAATGGTGTCGCGAATGGTGCCACCGCCAATGGCGGTCACGGCGGCCAGCACGGTAACGCCAAACGGGTCCATTCGCAGTCGGCCGGCGGCCAGTGCGCCGGAGATGGCAAACACGGCGGTGCCGAACATATCGGCGTAGTAGACAAACTCGGTCACTGTGGTGATCTATTCCATAAATGAGTGCTGACACAAATCGAAGGCGTCACCTGGCAGCAGTGCCAGATCAGACCGGCGCTATTGTAATACCAAATGCGGGCTCAGCTCGAGCGCAAATGCCAGGCCGGGCCGAATGGGTTACCAGGCGCCGGCCTGGATCATGGCGATGGCACTGGTGGACAGCACCAGCAAGGCCACCCACAGCCAGCGGGCAAACTGGATCAATCGATCGGCCTGAACAATGGTGGCGGTGGTCGGGGGGTGGGCGGGGCCGACTCGAGGCTGCTCCAGCCGTTGGTTGTCGATCAGCATCGGGCCGCCGAGTTGAACGTTAAGGTGATAGGCCATGGCGGTGGTGAGCCAATGCCGTGATTGCAGCAATGGGGTACGGGCACAGGTAAGGGCTTTCCAGCAGCTGAGGGTGTTGCCGTAGAGGCTCAGGGTTAAGGCCAGCAGGGCATTGACCGGGATCGCCAGCACCGATGCCAGGGTATGGCTGACGAGGCCGAAATTCCGATATTGGGGCCGCCAGGGCAGCCAGTGTCGAGCCAGTTGGCTGAGTAGCCACACCGCCAGGGCCGCTTCGAACCCCAGTAAAGGGAAATACAATAACCAGCTGAAGGTGGTGCCGGCTTCCTGGGTCAGACGGCTCTCGATGCTGGCCTTACACAGGCCAACCTCACTGAGTGAGTCGGTTTGACGAACGGTAAACGGTGCCAGCGTTTGTCGGGCTCGCTGTTTCAGGCCCCCGTGCAGCTCGGCCACCAGTTGCCGATGCTGCTGACGTTGCTGGTCGCCGGGCAGACACAGGGCGATCAGCAGACACTGCAGTGCCCCCGGGTAGGCGGCCAGGCTCATGGCGGCCGCCAGCAGCGTCACCGGCGGCAGCACCATCAACGCAGTGGCGATGCCCCCGGCCAGGCGCTGTTGGGAGGGCGCGCGTTGCGGTCGGTTGACCTTGGCCGCCAGAGCGTCGGCCACCTGATGCAGCCGGGGGGCCAGCAGCCAGTGGCCGGGCAGCAGTCGGTTTATCAGTAGCGCCGCCGCCACAATCAGCGGTGGCATTAGCCAGTGATAAAAGGGCCCCAGCGCGTGTTCCATCAGTGGGTCAGCTGATCCAGCATCGCCATCACCACCTTGGCGGAGTGCTCACCGGCCTTGACGATGAAGCTGTCAAAGTCCACGGCAGAATCGTCGTTGGCGTTGTCGGAGATGGCCCGAATGACCACGAAGGGCATGGCAAACTGGTGACAGGTCTGGGCGATGGCGCCGGCTTCCATTTCACAGGCGGCCATGGCCGGGAAGTGGGACAGCATCACGGCGGTGCGCTGCGGGTCGGCGATAAAGCTGTCGCCGGTGCAGATCAGGCCTTCGATCGCCTGCACTTCGCCGACGCGAACAATGCTGGCCTTGGCCACATCCACCAGCCGGGCATCCGGCAGGAAGGCGGCGGGCTGGCTTGGCAGCTGGCCGATCTCATAGCCAAAGGCGGTGACGTCGACATCGTGATAGCGCACTTCACTGGAGATCACCACATCGCCGATGGCCAGCTCTTGGGCAAAGCCGCCGGCGGAACCGGTGTTGATGATGGCATCCGGTGCGAAGCGCTCGATCAGCAAGGTGGTGGCGATGGCGGCAGTGACCTTGCCGATGCCGGAGCGGGTAACAACCACGTCGGCGCCGTTTAGGGTGCCGGAGTAGAATTCGATGTTGGCGAGGGTGGTGACCTGCAGGTCCTGAATCTGGCTACGCAGCAGGGCAACTTCCTGCTCCATGGCGCCGATAATTCCAATTTTCATGGTGGGCAATCTAGGCTCTAGGGGAGTGTGGCGGGCAGTTTACCACAAGCGTCGAGGATGCAAAAAAACGCCCTGCTGGGCAGGGCGTTGTCTTGGCTTACTGGTTGCGGTCATCCAGCATGTCGAGGATGCCGGTGGCACCGTGGCGGCCTTCGTCGATGGCGGTGACCACCAGGTCGGAACCGCGAACCATGTCACCGCCGGCAAACACCTTGGGGTGACTGGTTTGGAAGGCGTACTTGCCTTGACCTGGGGCGCGGACCCGGCCCCAGTCATCGGTCATGATGCCAAACTCGCCGAACCAGGGCGCCGGACTGGGCTGGAAGCCAAAGGCGATCAGCACTGCATCGGCCGCCAGCAGGTGTTCGGAGTCCGGCACCGGCTGCGGTCGGCGACGACCCTGCTCGTCGGCCTCACCCAGTTCGGTGTGGCAGCAGCGGACACCGGTGACCTGGCCCTGTTCGTTGGTTTCGATGGCCAGGGGCATTCGATTGAACAGGAACTCCACTCCCTCTTCGCGGGCATTGGTTACCTCACGGCGAGAGCCGGGCATGTTGGCTTCGTCGCGGCGATAGGCACAGCTTACGCTGCTGGCCCCTTGACGCACTGCGGTACGAACGCAGTCCATGGCGGTGTCACCACCGCCCAGAACCACCACCTTCTTGCCGTGCAGATCCACGTAGTCGTGTTCGCATGGGTAGTCTTCAACCTGGCTGGTATTGGCGATCAGGTAGGGCAGCGCCTGGTACACGCCGCTGGCGTCTTCACCACTGAGGTTGGCTTTCATCGGGGTATAGGTGCCCATGCCGAGGAATACCGCATCGTACTCGTCCAACAGTTGTTGAAACGGCAGGTCGGTGCCGACATTGACGCCGAGACGAAACTCGATACCCATCCCTTCCAGCAGGGTACGCCGCTGGCGCACCACGGATTTCTCCAGCTTGAAGTTGGGGATGCCAAAGGTCAGCAGACCGCCGATCTCTGGCTGGCGATCAAACACCGTGGCTCGAATGCCATTGCGAGCCAGCACATCGGCACAGCCCAGCCCCGCCGGACCGGCACCGATGATGGCCACTTTTTCCGGCCGAACCTCGACGTTGCTGAGGTCCGGGCGCCAGCCCATGGCGATGGCGGTGTCGGCGATGTACTTCTCGACATTACCAATGGTGACGGCACCAAACTCGTCGTTGAGGGTGCAGGCGCCTTCACAGAGTCGGTCCTGTGGGCATACCCGGCCACACATCTCTGGCAGGGTGTTGGTCTGATGTGACAACTCCGCCGCCTCGAGAATGCGGCCCTGCTTCACCAGCTTCAGCCAGTCGGGAATGTAGTTATGGACCGGACATTTCCATTCACAATAGGGGTTGCCACAGTCCAGGCAGCGATCCGCCTGCTCCGCCGCCTGGGTGTCCTCGAACGGACGGTAGATCTCGACGAACTCCTGAGTACGGCTGTCCAGCTCCCGCTTCTGTGGGTCGTGGCGCTCTACCTCAAGAAATTGAAATACGTTGCTCATTTTCTCTCCTTAGCTGGCCTTGACCTGAAGTTGCTGACTCTGTTCCAACGCCATCAACTCACCGAGTTGGCTGGCTTTGGGTTTGACGATGCGGAACTTCGGCAACCAATTGGTGAAGTCCTCGAGGATCTCCCGGGCCCGCTCGGAACCGGTGGTGTCCAGGTGCTCCTCCAGCAGTCGTTTCAGGTGCAACTGCACCATGGGCTCAACCACGGGCAGGGATTCCACCAGTTCGGTATTGAGGCGACGCTCGAGGGCATTGCGTTGATCGAAGATGTAGGCGAAGCCGCCGGTCATGCCGGCACCGAAGTTGACCCCGGTGCGACCCAGTACCATGACCACGCCGCCGGTCATGTATTCACAGCCGTTATCGCCACAGCCTTCGATGACCGCCACGGCGCCGGAGTTACGCACCGCAAAGCGCTCGCCGGCGGTACCGGCGGCGAACAGTTTGCCGCCGGTGGCACCGTACAGGCAGGTATTGCCGATGATGGCCGACTTGTGACTGCGGTAGGCCACGCCGGGCGGGGGCGTGATCACCAGCTGGCCGCCGGTCATGCCTTTGCCGACGTAGTCATTGGCATCGCCGGACAGGGTCATGTTCATGCCGGCGACGTTCCAGACGCCAAAACTCTGACCGGCGGAACCGGAAAGACGGATGTCCAGTGGCGCACCTTGCAGCCCCTGGTTGCCCCATTTGGCGGCGATGTAACCCGCCAGAGAGGCACCGACACTGCGATCGGTGTTCTGAACGTCCAGCTGCCAGCTGGCGGCCAGTTTGTTGTCCACCGATTGCTTGGCCAGTCCCAGCAGTTGCTGGTTCTTCAGCCCCTTATCGTCCGGCAAGTTACGCTCGGTGCAGAACAGAGCGGTGTGGTCGCCCGCCGGGGCGGAGGCCAGTACCGGCGTCAGATCCAGTCGGCCCTGACGGTCGCTTTCACCGGGCAACTGGGTCAGCAAGTCGGTGCGGCCAATCAGCTGGTTAAACTCGGTGACGCCCAGCGCCGCCATGTGGGCCCGCAGGTCTTCGGCGACAAACTGGAAGAAGTTGATCACTTTCTCCGGGGTGCCGTTGTAATGGTTGTCGCGCAGATCCTGGCGCTGGGTGGCGACCCCGGTGGCGCAGTTATTGAGGTGGCAAATACGCAGATACTTGCAACCCAAGGCCACCATCGGCGCGGTACCGAAGCCGAAGCTTTCGGCGCCCAGCAATGCCGCCTTGACCACATCCAGGCCGGTTTTCAGGCCGCCATCCACTTGCAGGCGCACCTTGTGGCGCAGGCCGTTGTTGACCAGTGCCTGCTGCACCTCGGCCAGACCCAGTTCCCACGGGCTGCCGGCGTAATGGATGGAGGTCAGGGGGCTGGCGCCGGTGCCGCCGTCGTAGCCGGAGACGGTGATCATGTCGGCATTGGCCTTGGCCACGCCGCAGGCGATGGTGCCGATGCCGGGCTCCGACACCAGTTTGACCGAGATGCGGGCCGCCGGGTTGATCTGCTTCAGATCGAAAATCAGCTGAGCCAGATCCTCGATGGAATAGATGTCGTGGTGCGGCGGCGGCGAGATCAGGGTGACGCCGGGACGGGAGTAGCGCAGGGTGGCGATTTCGGTGCTGACCTTATTGCCGGGCAGTTGGCCCCCTTCACCGGGCTTGGCTCCCTGGGCCACTTTGATCTGAATGACGTCGGCGCTCATCAGGTAGGCGGCGGTGACGCCGAAGCGACCCGATGCGACCTGCTTGATGCGGGAGTTGCCCGGGCTGTTGAAACGGCGGGGGTCTTCACCGCCCTCTCCGGAGTTGGAGTGGCCGCCGAGGCGATTCATGGCAATTGCCAACGCCTCATGGGCTTCCGGAGCCAGGGCGCCGATGCTCATGGCGGCGGTGTCGAAGCGCCAGTACAGCTGCTCAGCCCCTTCGACCCGAGTCAGGTCGACGCCGGTTTCCGGTGGGTTCAGGGTCAGCAGATCCCTCAGGGTGGCCACCGGGCGGGTGTCCACCAACTGGCAATAGCGGTCGTAATCGGACTGTTTACCGCTGTTGACGGCTTGCTGCAGTGCCTGGACTACGTCCGGATTGAAACAGTGGTACTCACCGCCGTGGACGTACTTGAGCAGCCCACCATGAGGCAGCGGCTGGCGCAGCTTAAAGGCGGACCGGTGCAGGGTCAGCTGATCCGCTTCGATGTCGGCGAAGTCGGCGCCCTGAATCCGGCTGGTGACGCCATGGAAACACAGATCAACCAGCTCGTCGCTCAGGCCGACCGCTTCAAACAGGCGGCTGCAGCGGTAGCTGGCGATGGTGCTGATCCCCATCTTGGAGAGAATCTTCTGCAGGCCTTTGTTAATGCCGGCGCGATAGCCCAGCAGCAACTGCCGCAGCTCACTGGTGTCGCCTTGCTGGCGAGCCAGCGCATCGATGGATTCGTAGGCCAGGTAGGGGTAGATGGCGGTAGCGCCAAAGCCCAGCAGCACCGCAAAGTGATGCGGATCGCGGGCCGAGCCGGTTTCCACCAGGATGTTGGTGTCGCAGCGCAGGTTGGTGTCTACCAATCGTTTCTGAATGGCACCCACGGCCATGGCGGCGGGCACCGGCAGGGTGTGTGGCTGCAGATTACGGTCACTCAGCACCACCATGGTGGCACCGTCCCGGGCGGCGGTTTCCGCTTCGGTACACAGGCGGCAGATGGCGGTTTTCAAGCCCTCTTCCTGGGGGTAGTTGAGATCCAGGGTGACCGACCGGTAGTGGTCGTTATCCAATGCCATCAACTGAGAGAAGTCGGAGTACAACAGCACCGGTGAGTCGAACATCACCCGGTTGGCGTGGCCGGTGGTTTCATTGAACAGGTTCTGCTCTTTGCCGATGCAGGTGGCCAGGCTCATGACGTGCTTTTCCCGCAACGGATCGATGGCCGGGTTGGTCACCTGGGCAAACTGCTGGCGGAAGTAGTCGCAGATGTGGCGTGCCTGCTGGGACAGCACCGCAATTGGGGTGTCATCCCCCATGGAGCCGATGGCTTCCTGAGCGCCGGCGGCCAGCGGCCACAGAATCTGTTGCAGCTCCTCGCGGGAGAGGTTGAACTGCTTCTGATACTGGCTCAGCTGTTGGGCGGACAGATCGCCGCAGCCAAGGGCGTCGGCCCCCAGCTTCTCTGGCGGGATCAGTCGCTTGGAGTTTACTTTCATCCACTCGCCATAGGGATGGCGTTGCTTCAGGTCCTGATCGATCTCAAACGAACGCATCAGGCTGCCGCTGAAGGTGTCCAGCACCAGCAGCTCGCCCGGGCCTACCCGGCCCTTTTCCACCACTTCGTCGGGCTGGTAGTCCCAGATCCCCACTTCCGAGGCCAGAGTCAGAATTCGGTCCTTGGTGATCACATAGCGAGACGGACGCAGGCCGTTGCGGTCGACGGCGCAGGCGGCATGGCGGCCGTTGGTCAGCACCACGCCGGCGGGGCCGTCCCAGGGCTCCATGTGCATGGAGTTGAAGTCATAAAACGCTTTCAACTCGTCGTCCATCTCCGGGTTGGACTGCCACGCTGGCGGGATCAGCAGCCGCATGGCGCGCTTGATGTCCATGCCACCGGCCAGCAGCACCTCCAACATGTTGTCGAGGCTGGAGGAGTCGGAGCCGGTTTCGTTGACAAACGGCGCCGCATCGTGAAGATCCGGCAGCAACGGCGACGAGAATTTATAGGCGCGAGCGCGGGCCCATTGGCGGTTACCGGCGATGGTGTTGATCTCGCCGTTGTGGGCCAGGAAGCGGAACGGCTGAGCCAGCTGCCAACGGGGTTGGGTATTGGTAGAGAAGCGCTGGTGGAACAGACAGATGGCACTCTGCATGCGCAGATCCGCCAGATCCGGGAAGACGTTGGGCAGATCCACCGGCAACATCAGTCCCTTGTAGACCACCACCTGGCCAGAGAGGCTGGCGATGTAAAAATCGGGGTCGTCACTGAGCTGCTTTTCGATGCGGCGGCGGGCCATGTACAGGCGCCGCTCCAGATCCCGTGAGCGCCAGCCGGCCGGGGCATTGATGAAGATCTGCTGGAAGGCGGGCACGGTGCCAGCGGCAATGCTGCCAAGCACGGATTCATTCACCGGGACGTCTCGCCAGCCGAGGACCGACAGGGTCTCCCTGGCCAGTTCCTGCTCGATGATGGCACGGCTGTGTTGGGTGCGGACCGGATCCTTGCTCATCATCAGCATGCCCACGGCATACTTATTGGATAAGCGCCAACCCTGCTCCTCGGCCAGGTGGCGGAAGAAACCATCCGGCTTCTTCATTAACAGGCCGCATCCGTCCCCGGTTTTGCCGTCGGCGCCAACGGCACCCCGGTGCTTAAGCCGGTCCAGGGCCTGAATGGCCGTACGGACAATGCGGTGGCTGGGCTCGCCATCCATATGGGCGATGAGCCCGAAGCCACAATTTTCGCGCTCAAAATTCGGCTGGTACAACGACATTCCCTCTCCTCCGCTTCGTGCAAACTTCTTTGCGTACTTCACATAATTATGCAGGCGAACTACTCAAAGTACCTAGGGTTAGTGCAAAGGTCAATCGGCCCCATCACGGTCTAAGTTGCTCGAGAATGGAATCATTCACAACCTGTATCGACTGCATATTTTGTTCTGAAATGTGAAACATTCTGTTTTGTTAATCGAATTAGTGTGAGCTTGGGGTGATTGTCGGTTCTCTAACAGAGTGGTTCGGTTTTAACTACTGCATTTTTTAGCGTGTTTTGTGATCCCGGCCCGAAAGCTCGTTCACTTATAAGTGAATAATCATTCGGAATAATGAATCGGGCTGTGATCCAGTTCTCACCTCGGCGGCGGCGACTCCAGTAAAATGGCGCGTTTTTTCGTCACCGGGAGTCCGCATGGGACTGGACCAATACGTTCATACGTTGGGCAACTACATGAAGGCCCGATACGGTCAGAAGATCCACAAACTGACTATCGATGCCAGCTTTACCTGCCCGAACCGGGATGGCTCTCTGGGGCGAGGGGGTTGCACCTTTTGTAATGTCTCTTCGTTCAGTCGCGAATTTGGCAGTCATAAAAGCGTGGCGGAGCAGTTGGCGCAGGGCAAACTGCACCGGGGAGTGGAGAAGCGCTACATGGCCTATTTTCAGGCTTACACCTCCACCTACGACGAGTACCGGGTGCTTAAGCAGCGCTATCAGGAGGCGGTGAACGTCTCCGACATCATCGGCCTGTGTGTGGGAACCCGACCGGACTGCGTACCCGACGAGGTGCTGTCGCTGTTGCTGGCGTACCAACAGCAGGGAATGGAAGTCTGGCTGGAGCTGGGGCTGCAGTCGGCCAATGATGAAACCCTGAAACGGATCAACCGTGGCCATGGCTTTGCCGAGTACCGGGATACGGTGCTGCGGGCTCGCAAGCTGGGATTGAAAGTGTGCACCCATCTGATCATGGGGTTGCCTGGTGAAGGGCCGGAGCAGGCGTTCGAGACCCTGGACCAGGTATTGGCCCTTGGGGTGGACGGCATCAAGCTGCACCCGCTGCATGTGGTGCAGAACAGCATCATGGCTAAGCAATACCAGGCTGGGCGGCTGTCGCTGATGGACGCCGACACCTACATGGATACCGCCGCCGAGATGATTCGACGCACCCCGAAAGAGGTGGTGTTTCATCGGGTCAGTGCCTACGCCAAACCGCCCGAGTTGATTGCTCCGTCATGGTGTGGCGACAAGTGGCTGGCGCTGAATGGCATTATCGAACGCCTGAAGCGCGATGGTGGCCAGGGGTCGGCGTTGGCGTAATCCGATGCCAATACACAAAAAAGGCCGGGCATTTGCCCGGCCTTTTTAATGCGCGTGCGCCGTTACGGCTGGTAGCCGTTTTCGACCCCTTTGCAAGTCACCGACACCGCATCATGGGCGTGCAGACTTTCCAGGTGGTTGACTCGCAACCAGAAATCGAAGAAGTCACTGGTATCGTTCAGCGCCATCTTCAAACGACGGGCGGCGTCTTCGACGAACATCAGGTTCTGTCCGTTGAGACGGGCAAACTCCTGCTCGTCTTCTCGCTTCACGGCAGCCTGGACCGGAGTGGCCAGGGCCGATTCGATGCGGTCGACCAGTTTCACGATGGGCAATTCGGTCAGTTCGTTGTCCAGTTTTACCCAGACCTCGGCAACGCTGCGTTGGCTGTGCGGCGTCGCCACCACGCCCTGGGTGGTGCCCAGCCACTGGTGAATCTCCTCGGCGGACAGGCTCTGCTTATCCCCGAAGTCACGGTTGAACGACTCCTGGATCAGCTGCCGTGCCAGCGCGGCGGAGCAGGGGCAGGTGGAGGAGTAGGACACATCCACATTCATCTCCAGGGTCAACGCGCCCTGGTTGAGGCTGCCGACCAGAGTCACCGGGTACGCACGCCAACCGCTGTTGTCAGACAGCAATGAAGGGCGACGCAGGTGGTAATCGAAACTGATCTTAATTCGAGCGCGGTCTGACAGGGCCTCGTGGCTGGAGATAAAGTTATCCAGCAAGGCTTTCATGCTGGCCAGGTTCAGCTCGCCGTTCAGGGACAGCTGATCCAGTGCCAGATACAGGCGCGACATGTGAATCCCCTTGGCCTGGGGATTGGGAAGGTTCACAAAGGCTTCTACCTTTGCGGTTACCGCCCGTGACTGACCGTCATCGGCTGTCACTGTCAGTGGTAATTCAATGTTGCTCATTCCGACCCAGTCCAGAGTTCCCCCGATCTGGGCTTTGGCACTGCTAGCAACATCGGGCATTGTTGTCGCCATGGACACAGACTCCGTCAATTATCTAACCCTTAACTGCTTAAGGGCAGCGATTGTAACATGTGGCGGCGATTTCGCCGTCAAAAACTTTGCCGTCAAACTCGATTACGGCAAACGAAAATGCGGTATTGTGCGGCGAAGACGACACTGGGTGACGAGCAGGGCCATGACGTTTGCTTATAAAGCCACCGTCATTGATACCGGTTATGGAACGATGCGCCTACAGGCGCCATTAGCGCCCGGCGACCGCCGGGCTCTAATCAGGAAGGAACAGAATCTATCGCACCGAGGCGACGCTGCGCAACCATGGGTTTTGTGGGGCCTTTGGCAATGCGCCTAACGCCCGTTGGGCCTGTGGTTTGTCGGCAAAGCTGCCCCACAGCACCTGATACCATCCCTTGTGCAGATGAATGTGGGCGTCGGTGCCCAATTTCAAGTGAGCAATGACTTTTTCGGCATTGGCCTTGTCCTTGGTGGCGGCCAGTTGCCAGGTAAAGTGGGCCGGATTTTGCTGACTGAGCCAGTCAGAGTTGCGATCATCGCCGCGGTCCGGCTGCGGTTTACGCTTTTTGTCCCACTCCAGATAGGCCCGGTGCTGGTACTGAAGACCGCCTACCGGCTTCACCAGAGGCAGGTCATTGGCAAACTCCTTGGGCACGTCACGCAGGCCATATTGGGCCGAGCGTTGGCTGGGGAACTGGCCGGCGATCAGCAGGTGCATGGGGCGGCCGTCGCGCAATACCGTAACTTGCTCCAGGGACTGGTCCGGGTGACGGGCTCGCAACGCATTCAAATCAAACTTGTTGCGGTTGGCGGCCAGTTGGATGGTGTAATCCTGAGACTCCATCCGCATCACCCCTTGCTCCAGAGCCGGCAGGCTGTCGAGTTTTCGGGTCGGGGTTGCCTGAGGGGCGGCCACCTGACTGGTGACGTCCACCACCGCTGGCTGCTCTTGATACTTGATGCGCAGATCCTGCTGCTGGAAACGGATCTTCTTGCCGGAGATGGCGACCGGGAACACCGGCTCTTCCGCCAGGGCGCCGAGGCTTCCCAACTGGCCGACGTCCGGCTGCAACAGGTAGTAGCCGGGCTTCATGGCGTTGAACTGAAACTCGCCTTGTGGGCCGGTGGTCAGATTGGCCAGCGGCTGTTGGTGCAGGTCCTTGAGGACCATATGAACGCCGGCCAGAGGCTGGCCATCGTGGTCTTTGACCACTTGTCCTTTGATGTCTGTCAGCGCCACCAGGGGCAGATCCACGGTGACGTGCTTACCGGTCATGGGCATCACTTCCACCGGACCGTCCCGCAGCACCATCTGCTCCGGCAGGGTTTCCGGACCCAGAGCGATGCGGTACAGGGTGTTGGAGGCCACCTGGGTCAGGCGCACTTCACCGGTATCATTACTGGCCTGGTGCGGGATGCTGGGGGAGGTCAGCAGGGTGACGCCGCGAATTGGCTGATCGCTGGCGTCGAAGCGACCGTTGTTGTTGCTGTCGACAAACAGGCGCACATTGATGTCGGCCAGTTGTGGCCGGTAGTCGCTGCCGCGCATGCGGGAGTCTTGATAGTTGAGTGCGATGGCGCTGGTGGCACTGACCTGCCAGTCGCCACGGGTATCCACATTGCCTCGAAGGCCAAGAGTGAACCAGTCATAAGTCAGGGAGACCTGATGACCCAGTCCAAAGCGGCTCTTGCTGTCGAGGGGATCCCGGTAGAACAGCTCGGTCTGGTTGTTGACCCCACGCCACGGGCGCCAACGCAGCAGGGTGGTGAGATCGCCGATCCCCTCGCCGGTTTGGTAGTCCATGTAGCCAGAGACGTTCCAGTCCAGCATCGGGGTGTCAAACATCAGCCGCCCCAGCATTCGCTGACTGCTGTCTTTGAAGGAGGTGTCGTAGGCCAGGTAGTTGGTCAGGGCGACGTTGCCCAACTGAGTCGACAACCGCGAGTCCAGCTGGGTGGAGTCGTCACCGTTGTCCAGAGTGCGGTAGGCCGCGCCCAACTGATACTGCCAACCGCCGGCCTGATGGAAGCTGCCTTCGATCTCGGCCCGGGTGCTGGAGGTTTTGCCGTTGTCGTCGAACAGGCCCGGCAGCAGATCGTCGGTGCGACTGGACTGGTAATCCTGGTAATTCTCATGGGTGATGCGCAGGCTGTGGTCGGTACCGATCAGTTTCTGCCAGCCAAGTGAGAAGGCGTTACCGGCGTCCTGTTGCGAGGAGACCTCCACAAACCAGGTGCTGTCCCACCAGTAGGCGGTGACGTCGGCGCCATAGTAGGTGCGATCTTCCAGTCGGCCCCAGTTCTGCACCGTTTGCTGACTGTAGCTGGCGCCGATGGTGATCTGATCCGTCAAGCCGTACTGGGCCCGGCCGCTGTAAGCCCGGCGCAGCTCCAGGTCCGCCAGTTCATCCTGATCTTTGTGGGTAAACAGGTTGCTGGTCTGGTCGATGTAGAAGCCGGAGTAGCCCAGCTGCCCCTGACCCAGTCTCAGGCCACCGCTTTGAACGGTTTTGCGGCGCACCATGTATTCGCCGTTGGGGCCAAACAGGTGGATCTCGAACAGGTTGGAGCCTTCCACCACCGGAATATCCCGGAAACGGTAGCGGTTGTCGTCGCTGGCACTGGCGATGCGCACCAAGGCGCCGTTGCGGTACAGGTGCACCTTCCAGCCCGCCGGGGCGTTGCCTTCGATAACGGTACGGCCGAAACGGTCGGAGTTGATGTCGCTCTGGTTGCCGAACACCACCCCCTGGCCCTCGATGCGGCCGTTGACCAGGTTGTCGCCGTAGTAGCTGACGTCTCCCACCTGATAGCCACCCAACTGGAACGGCAGGCGTTCGTCGAGATCGCCATAGTCCCGCGACAACCGCAGACGGTAGTTGTCGTCCTGGCCCTGGCTGCGGTCGTAGCTGAATTCATAGCTGTGGTAGCCCAGGTCACCGGTGGCCAGCATGTTGAGGTGGTAGTCTTCGGTCAGGTAGTCCTCGCCGGCAATGGCGGCGTCTCCCTGCAGGTAGACCACTGGCTTGTTGTAGGGCTGGTAATCATGGGGGTGAATCGGGTCGAAGCTGGTGGCGGTGATCTCGCGGCGATCCTCGGGATCATTGGTGACCTGATTCAGGGTCACGGATTGCTGCACCGCCGGCAGAGGTACGCTGGCGCTGACGTTCACCTTTTGACCCAAAGTGTGGATGTTTAGGTTGATTGGCAGCAATTTTTGAATGAACTGCGGCTCAAGGTAAATATCCACATTGTCCCGTCCCCAGATCATGGCTGGGTCAACGGCAATTTGATTAAAGCCTCTGCGCGCCTGATCTTTATTCAGGTCCAGCATCAGGTTGGCATTTTCTCCCTGAATCCAACCGGATGCGATTAAGGCATGGGGATCGACCTGAACGTCGATGCCCAAAGACGTGGCCAGTCCCTGCAGCGGCAGCAGTAGTTTTTGCTGATACTGATAGACGGCAAGTTGATCCGTTAACTGCACACCCTGAGCGTTCAGAGTGAAAGGTTTAAGCTGTTGTTTAGGTAAAACAATTTCAGATGAATTGGCACTGAAAACACAACAACTCAGTAACCCTGATAAGGCTAGGGTAACAACTCGCATTGAAATCACAACGACTGGCTATAAATGGGCGTAGATAATAGCATTTTTTCGCCACATCTGGCATGAGGAATAGACATTTTTGTCTGAACAAACCAATAACCTGTGATAACCTGCATTGGCAAAATAGTAGTCAGTAATGGAGTCTGAGCATGACGAGTGCAAATACCGCTTCGTTGGATCTACAAACCCTGGATGCCTATTGCAGTGCCATTGGGGCAGCAACGTTGCTTAAAAGTGTGGTGATGTTTGAGCAGATGGCACCGGAGTACCTGCAGACCATGGCCGCGGCTATGCAGTGCAGTGACAAGCCTCTGTTATGCAGTGAAGCGCACAAGCTGAAAGGTGCGGCTGGCTCGGTGGGATTAAAACGGATTCAGATGTTGTCGCAACAGTTGCAGTGTGGTGATGAGCCACAATGGCAGGCTGAGCACGGTCAATGGTATCAGGAGATTGAGAGCCATCTTGAGGAAGACATTGCCAATTTGAAGGCATACCTCAGCGCTCGGGCCTGAGCCGAAGCCACAAAAAAAGCCGCATCAGCGGCTTTTTTTGTGGGCCGAACGTCTTACAGACCGTCCAGCTGACCACAGAAGCGGTAACCTTCGCCGTGAATGGTGGCGATGATTTCCGGAGTCTCCGGGTGGCTTTCGAAGTGCTTGCGGATGCGACGAATGGTTACGTCGACAGTCCGGTCATGAGGCTTCAGCTCACGGCCCGTCATCTTCATCAGCAAATCGGCACGGGACAAAATTTTACCCGGGTTCTCAACAAAGTGCAGCATCGCGCGGAACTCACTGCGAGGCAGCTTGAACGGTTCGCCACTTGGGCTAACCAGCGAACGGCTGTTGATCTCCAGAGACCATCCGTTAAACAGATAGTGCTCAACCTGAGGCTTCTCATCGGATTGCTTATTGGTGCTGACAATTCGATTCAACAGGTTACGGGCACGAATGGTCAGTTCACGAGGGTTGAATGGTTTGGTGATGTAATCATCCGCGCCAATTTCCAAGCCCAGGATCTTGTCCACTTCGTTGTCACGTCCGGTGAGGAACATGAGTGCAATGTTGTTGTTTTCGCGAAGTTCGCGGGCCAGCAACAGGCCATTTTTACCTGGCAGGTTGATGTCCATGATCACCAGGTTCACTTTGTGAGCCTTGAGAACATCGTGCATCTCGTCGCCATCAACGGCTTCAGAGACCAGGTACCCTTCAGCTTCAAAGATGCTTTTCAGGGTGTTTCGAGTGACGGCTTCGTCCTCGACGATAAGGATATGTGGATTTTGCATGATCAGCTACCTAAAGCGCTCGCCATTTCAAACCAACCGCCTGACTAGGGGCAGAGCCCCATAACCCAGACATAATGCCTATGCAAATTCCTTTTCGGCGTATGTAAGCCCGATGCGCTAGCATTGGGGGTGCCAGGACGAAGTAGGATTCGTACTGTTTCGTTAGAAGCCCTAAAAATACCGTAAAAAGGATTAAATGTTAGCCGCAAATGTTAACAGAATCCGATTTCTGTCGATTGGGTCACATTTTGTGAATTTCACGGGTGGTTTTTGTTTCAACCTGTAAGCTTCTCGCCGAAAGGTGTCTGTAATAATAGACGAATTTTACCCTGTTAACGGAATAACTGAGATTTATACCAACCCCTTACTTTTTTCTAGCCTGTGACCTGACATCGGCCTTGGCACTCCGGCCCCGATTGGTTCAGGCATCAGAAGCGTGGTTTTGGTACAGGATTCAGGTTCATCCCGATTTGCGGGGCGGTGGTTACTTGGGTCCATACTGATGGGCTATCTGTTCATAACCCGTACAGCTCGAAAAAAACTCAATGGTTTGACAACAAATCGACACTAAGGTTTAGTATTCGCACCCCTTATGCATCAGATTGGTCATTTTTTTACTGACCGGTTGATTCTCGGGGCCAGAAGAGGAGCGCGACCCAGGCAGTTCCGGCGAGAGGATCGAACCTCAACGACCCGGAATCAGGGGGAGTTGCGCCGAGAGGAGGGATGCGTTCGATCGCCAGCTCCTCGGTCAATGGGGCTGAATCCCCATGGCTGTCACCTGACACTATGGTGGAGAGCTTCTGGTCGCTGACGCCCCGCGTGTTGTCGTACCAGACTCTTCGAACGCAATTGAAGGTTCGAAGTCATGAATAATCAAAACACATCTCTTACGGTCGCCAAGTTTGGCGGCACCTCCGTGGCCAACTTTGAGGCCATCAATCGCTGCGTCGACATCATTGAGGCGGACCCCAAGGTCAGGCTGGTGGTGGTCAGCGCCGCCGCCGGTGTCACCAACCGGTTGGTGGAGTTATCGGCAGGCCAGACTGATCTGGCGCGCCGCCAGGCGCTGCTGCACGACATCGCCGCCATTGAATACGCCATGTTGGACCGGCTTGAAAATCGCAGCCAGGTGGCGGCCGAACTGGATGCCCTGCTGGCGTTGATGGCCAGCCTCAGCGGTCGCATCGCCGCCGGTGACGGTGAGCCGGCGCTGGCGGATCAGTTGCTGTCGCTGGGGGAGCGCTGCTCGACCCTGTTGTTGACCGAATTGTTGAATCAGCGTGGCATTGCGGCGGTAAACTTCGATGCCTGCCAGGTGATGCGGACCGACGACCATTTTGGCCGGGCGTCGCCGCAGTTGGCGCAGCTGGAAAGCCTGTGCGAACAGCACCTGCTGCCGCAGCTTGCCACTCAGGTGGTGGTCACCCAGGGCTTTATCGGGGCCGACCAACAGGGGCGGGTCACCACCCTGGGCCGGGGCGGCTCCGACTACAGCGCGGCGCTGCTGGCGCAATCGTTGCGGGCGCGGGTGCTGGCGATCTGGACCGACGTCGATGGCATCTACAGCTGTGATCCGCGGGTGGTCGCCGACGCCCATCCCATTGCCGAGTTGAGCTTCAATGAGGCGGCGGAGATGGCCACCTTTGGTTCGAAAATCCTTCACCCGGCGACCATTCTGCCGGCGGTTCGCGGCGGCTGCCAGGTGTTCGTCGGCAGCACCTATGCGCCACAGAAAGGTGGCACCTGGATTCGTTCCGAGTGCGGCTCGCAGCCGGTGTTTCGAGCGCTGAGCCTAAGACGGCGGCAGACGCTGTTGACCGCCCACAGCCTCAATATGTTGCACGCTCAGGGGTTCTTGGCCGAGCTGTTTGCGGTGCTGGCCCGTCATCGCATCTCGGTGGACTTGATCACCACCTCAGAGGTGTCGGTGGCGTTGACGTTGGATCAAACCGGGTCCGATTCCAGCGGCCGGGCGCTGGTGTCGCAGGCGTTGCTGGACGAGTTGGCGCCGCTGTGCCGGGTCGAAGTGGAGCAGGACCTGGCGTTGGTGGCGGTGATTGGCAACCACATCGCCAAGACCTCGGGCATTGGCATTCGAGTGCTGGAAGCGATGCAAGACAGCAATGTGCGGATGTTCTGCCAGGGCGCCAGTGCTCACAACCTCTGCTTTCTGGTGGATGGCGATGAGGCGGAGAGTATTGTGCAGCGCCTGCATCGGCAGTTATTGACGGCATAAGGGAAGCGGAACCGCCACGACGGTTCACGGCAAAAGAAAGGGGAGCCATCAGGCTCCCCTTTTTCAGGTCAGGCGTGGACCTTAGGCCGCCTTGCGGCGACGGGCGAAGGCCAGGCCAGACAGGGCCAGAGCCAGGAAGCCCAGGCTACTGGAGTCGGAAGACCCACCGGTGCTCACTACAGGAGCGTCGGTGATGTTAACCGTCAACTGGGCGTTGTCGGTAGTCTCTTCGGCATCGCTGGCGGCGATGGCGAAGGTCAGCGCGCTGCCGGAGGCATCGGCTGGCAGGGTCATGGACAGCACCTGGCCGGTAACGGTGAACTCGACGTCGGTACCACCGGTCTGGGTGACGGTCCAGGTCAGGGTATCGCCATCGATGTCGGTAGCGAACTCGGACAGGGCCACGCTGAAGGCTGAGCCTTCTGCACCGCTGACGGTATTCGAGGCGGTAATGGTCGGCGCATCGTTAACGTTTTCGACGGTGATGGCTACTGACGCTTCGCCAGAAGCAGTGTCACCATCCATCAGGCTGTAGCTGAAGCTGTCGGCACCGACAAAGTCGGCGTTCGGCGCGTAGCTGAAGCTGCCGTCTTCCTTCATGGTGACCGTGCCGTTCTCGGGCTGTTCAGTCACAGTCGCTTTAAGGTCAGAGGAGCTGGCCACCTGGAACTGGTGGATTGCTTCCTGAACCAGGCCACCGGCACTGGCGGTCAGATTCAGTACCTTGGTGCTGCTGATGCTGTCGTTGTCGGTCACGCTGAAGTCAACGCTGCTGTCTTCGTCGACAGTAATGGCGTCGTCCATCGCCGCATCCGGGTCGGTAACCATCAGGTCAAAGGCGAAGTCGACGGAACCGGCAGGGTTGCCGAAGACTTCAATCAGGTCACCGGCGGCGACGGCGTCACCAGTACCGTTATGGTACAGGGTTACGCCCTTGGAGCCGGAGATGTCCTCGATACCCACAGTCAGGTTAGCAGGCAGAGCGTCCACCTTGGCGTACTCGAAGTGCACGCCTTCGGTGTCACCCAGCTGCAGCCAGATCTGGAAGGTATAGCTGTTGCCGGAGTTGTCGTTATAGACCTGGGCGTCGGCCCACTCCAGTACCAGCCAGTCGTTGGTGCCATCACCGACAATGGTGAAGTACATGTTACCGCCACCGGTATCGCCGGCGGTGCCATCGTTCAGATCCATGTCGGTCCAGAATGGCGCCAGGATGTTGTTAGGCTGAGCGCTGTCCGGCAGTTCACGGTTGTTCCAGGTGCCGCTGGTGGAACCACCGCCGGCAATGGCCATACCGTTGTCGGACATGGTGATGGAGGTGTACTCCTGGCCCAGGTACTTGAAGCCAGGCAGGCCAGCAGCCGCCAGGTTCAGGTTGATGGCCACTTCATCACAGCCGTCGTCACAACCTGGAGCCACGCCATTGGCTTTCAGGCCATAGCCAAAGCTGCCAGTGGTGTGATTCAGTTCGGCGCTGCTTTCCTTGAGGCGACCGGTCCAGGCAACGGTACCGTTGTCTTCATTGACGTCGAAACCGGTTTGAGTGGCTTCGTTGGTGTCAACCTTGGCGGAACCGGCGACCATCGTGGTGCCAGCCGGGATCGAGGCGCGGACGGTGACAAAGTCATCGGCGTCAAAGCCCTGGTTCTCGTAGTGAGTGCTCACTTCCACGGCCTGATCCACGGTGGTGGAGGTGGCTGCGACGGCGATGTTGTTACCACTGGCGCTGTTGGCAAACACCACCAGCGGCAAGTGGGCCTGGTCGCCATTGACCTGAACCTGACCAAAGTGCCAGTCGTCCGAGGCCAGCATCATGCTGTCGACGGTGATCATCACTTTGCCAGAGGCGCCACCGGCCAGAGACAGGCTGTCCTGGTCGAAGCTGATGTCGGCGCCTTCCAGCATGCCGGTGAAGGCGTAGCTCTTTTCAGAGGTGTCAGAGGCATCGCGCTTATCATTGACGGTCAGCTCGAAGCTGCACTCTTTCAGGCAAGCCGGGCTTACCAGTGAGGCTTTGTCGAAGGTCACCGTGGCGGAGATGGCATCGGCCACTTCCATTCGACCGGCGCCCACATCAAAGGCATCTGCCGGCGTGTCGGCGTCCTCTTTCTTCAGACCGTTGTCCTCGGTGGAGGAGGTCAGGGCCGTCTTGATGTCGATGGCAGACCATTCCGGGTGCGCCTGCTTCATCAGCGCGGCGGCGCCGGCAACGTGTGGGCTGGCCATGGAGGTGCCACTGATGGCGGCAAAGGTGGCGCCGTCGCTGCCTGGGTCGTCTTTGGACCAGGCGGACAGGATGTCGGTGCCTGGGGCGGCCAGATCCGGCTTCAGGAAGCTGGCATCACCGTTTGGACCCCGAGAAGAGGTGGCAGCCACGTTGTCGGCGTACATCATGTTGGTCAGCGCAGAGGTAGTCATACCGATGGTCAAATCGACACCGGCCTCGCCGGCGGCGGTGATCTCGGCCAGAACCTTGGCGCCGTCGGCCTGATCAATCATCACCGAAGGGATGGTGCCACTGTCCATGGACATGGTGATGGGCTGACCGGCTCGGTTGTTGTAGACCACCATACCGGTGGCACCGGCATCGGCGGCGTTGGTGGCTTTGTCGGCAAAGGCGCACGCGCCACGGCTGATGACGGCGATTTTGCCTTTGAAGCTGTCGGCGGCGAACGGTGCGCACCCTTCAAAGTTGTCGGCGTCGACGTCCATGGCGGCGGCGGCAGGCGCGGTCAGGTCCGCATCCAGATCTTCCAGGCGAGCCTTGCCGGTGCCTTCGATGGCCACCAAATCGCTGAGGCTGCCAATGGCAACCGGTTTGGCGAAGAAGCGTCCGTGAGTGGTGTTGGCGACGGTAATACCGGCTTCAATACAGCCTGGGCAACCGACAGTTTGGGCACCAGAGCCGGAGTTACCGGCGGAGGTGGCGATCACCACGCCAGCGGCTTCGGCGTTGGTAAAGGCGTCAACGTAAGGGCTGAAGGCCGGATCGGCACCGGCGCTGCCGCCCCAGGAGTTGTTGATGACGTCGGCGCCGTCTTTCACGGCCATCTCCAGTGCTTCCAACAACATGATGTTGGAGCCGGAGCCGCCATGGATGTCGTCGGCCGGAGCGTACAGGGCTTTGTAGGACATCAGGTAGGCACCTGGCGCCACACCTGAGATTTCGCTCTCAATGCCGTTGTAGGTGGCCATGATGGAGTTACCTACCGCAGTACCGGCAACGTGGGTACCGTGACCGCCGTAACCCAGCGGGCTCAGGTGCTCATCCGGGGCAACCTCAAAGGTTGGCGTGGAGTAACGGGCGACGATCAGCTTGTTGTTACAGAAGCTCTCGTCGACGCTGGCACAGTAATCGTCGTCCGGCAGCGTGGCGCTGTCAGGGGCAGTAAAGCCTTCTCCGGAGAACATCGGGTGCTCGGGACGGATACCGGAATCGATGATGGCGACCTTGATGCCTTTACCGGCTTCGGCCATGCCACCCACCAGTTCCCAGGCTTCCGGCACGTGGATCAGAGGACGAGAAGCGTCCATCTGCACATGATACAGGGCGTGTTCATACACCGCCGCGACGCCGGGTAAGGCCTGCAGCTGCTCTTTGGTCAGGCCTTTACCGGCAACGCTGACGCCGTTGAACAGAGTATCAAATTGGGTTTCGACCTTAGCCCCGATGCCGGCGGCACGGTTGGCAAAGCTCTGGCGTTGCTGCTTCAGGTGGCTGGCGTAGCTCTGCACCTGGCTGCTGGCAAAATTCAGTTTGTTGTCGGCAGTGCGGGCTGCCTGAGTGGAGGCAAATCCTTTGACACCGCCCTGATAGGCTGCGATGGGTGCGTCTTGCAGTTTCACCAGGAACCGGGGAGTGGTGTCCTGGTTGTATTCACGCACTGCGGGGGCCTGATATTGGGTACCTTGAGTCTCGAGTTGAATGCCTTTGGCTGACAAGTCAGCCGCGGTAAGAGCCGGGCTTGCCATCAGCAAGCTGCTCACCGCTAGGGCGATACGTGTTTTCATTATTCTTAATCCCTGAATTACGCTGTTGTTCAAACTGCGACTGCTTCCTGCAGTTTGTTCTAGCCACTGTACCAGTGACGTCACGACGTTTTAACACGACATTAACTTAACCGCCACCGCAGAGTGAGGGGTATTCATCTTCCCGCCCCGGTAAAGCTGGTGAATAATGCTTTCTTTCATGGATTTATCTGGCGATGTATCGGTTGTTGCAGGGATAACAGCGTTTCAGTTGACTGAATTTGCTCGATGGACTGAATTTGATGAACCAGCAGATGGTGCAGGGCATCGATATTGCGGGTGAGAATTTTGGTGAAGATGCTGTAGTGGCCGGTGGTGTAGTAGGCCTCAACCACTTCCGGCAAGGCTTGAAGCTGCTTCAGTACGTCCGGGTAGTCTCCGGCGGTTTTGAGGTTGATGCCGATAAAGCAGCATACCTGGTAGCCGAGTTTTTTTGGGTCGACCATTACCTGGGCGGAGGTGATGATGCCCGCCTGCTTCATTTTTTCGATGCGCACATGGACGGTGCCCGGACTGACGCCGTTGCGTTTGGCCAGTTCGGCGTAGGGGGTGCGGGCATCGGCCTGCAGGGCGGTGAGGATGGTTTTATCCAGATTATCGATTCGGTAGTCTTCGGTCACTTTATGGTCGCCTCATTGATGATTCGCCAGAAATCGGCAATAAAATTGTCGAATCAAAATGGTATCAGCTTTATTTGTTGGTGAATATTGAATTGTTGGTCGGTTTTATTGAAAAATCCTCTACCAGAACGATTTTGGATTGAGGAATTATCAAATGAAGCGCGGTTTTATTGAAGCACAGCAACAGATTCGATTTGTGAAAGACACCTTTAGCCAGGAGCTGTGCCAACGCCTCAATCTGCTGGAGGTGCAGGCGCCGCTGCTGTCCGAGGTGGGCAGTGGCCTTCAGGACGGCCTGTCCGGCCATGAAAAGGCGGTACAAGTGCGGGTTAAGGCATTGCCGGAGCGCTCGTTTGAGGTGGTGCATTCGCTGGCGAAGTGGAAGCGTGCCATGCTGGGTCGGTTTGGCTTCGATGCCGGTGAAGGGGTACTGGCGCAGATGAAGGCGCTGCGCCCGGACGAAGACACCCTGGGGCCGAAACACTCGGTGTATGTGGATCAGTGGGACTGGGAGCAGGTGTTGTCAGCGGATGAGCGCAGTGCGGTGGGGCTGCAGCGGCGGGTCGAGTTGATCTACGCCGCCCTCAAAGCCACCGAACAGGCGGTTGCGGCGCGTTACGACCTGCCGGCGTCGCTGCCGGAGTCCATCACCTTTATCCATTCCGAGGCACTGCGTGAAGCCTACCCGGACCTGTCTGCCAAAGAGCGTGAGAAGCAAATCTGTCGTGAACACGGCGCGGTGTTCCTGATGGGGATCGGTGGTGATCTCGGTGACGGCCAGCCCCACGATTGCCGGGCGCCGGACTACGACGACTGGTCGACGCTGTCGGAGTTTGGTCAGGGCCTGAACGGCGACATTCTGGTATGGAACCCGATTTTGGAGGACGCGTTTGAGCTGTCGTCAATGGGGATTCGGGTCGATGCCGAGGCGCTGACCCGTCAGATGCAGATGGCCGGCCAGTCGCAGCAACTGCAGCAGCCCTGGCACCAGCAGTTGCTGGGCGGTGAGCTGCCACAAACCATCGGCGGTGGCATTGGCCAGTCTCGACTGACGATGTTCATGTTGGGCCTAAGCCACATCGGCCAGGTACAGTGTGGAGTCTGGCAGCAGGAGTGCCCAAGCCACCTGTAACCTCAGGCAAAGGGCATCGGCGCTTCAACCGTCATGGTGGCGCCGGTGACCGGGTGCTGAAAGCTCAGGCTGTGGGCGTGCAGCAGCAGTCGCTCCGCCGCCGCCAGGGCCGGGCCTTGGGCATAGAGGCCGTCGCCGACAATCACGTGGCCCAGGGCCAGCATGTGCACCCGCAGTTGATGGGAGCGACCAGTAATGGGGGTCAGCTCCATCAGGCTGCTGTCATGGTCGCGACTCAGTACCCGGTAGCGGGTCTGTGACGGCTTACCTTGTTCATGACACACCTTCTGCATCGGCCGGTTCGGCCAGTCACAGATCAGTGGCAGATCCACTTCACCGCACTCCTCATCGGGATGACCCCAGACACGGGCGTAATAGGTTTTGCCGGTCTCTCGCTCGCGAAATTGACGGTTAAGCTCCCGCTCCGCCGCCTTGTTCAGCGCCAGTACCATCACCCCTGAGGTGGCCATATCCAGTCGATGCACCACATGGGCGTCGGCGAAGCGGCTCAGCACCCGGGTGCAGACGCTGTCTTTGTGGGCTGGATCGCGGCCCGGCACAGACAGCAGGCCACTGGGCTTGTCGACCACCACAATGTCGTGATCCTGATGCAGGATGACAAGGAAGGGATCGGTTGGGGGGTGGTAGTCCAGTACAGCCATCGTCGGTGCTCGTTGCCTTTGCGGGCGCTCACCATACCCAGTTGTGCATCGTCAGGCAAGGGGGATGGCGCCGGGATGCCAGTGGCGACTGGGGCGGGATCAAAAAAGGGCCCCGTAGGGCCCTGATGTCGATAGGTTATCCGCTGGTGATTACGCGGATTCCAGAGTTTCGATGTCCGCAGGCAGCGGCTTCTTGCCAATGACATTGACCACCAGGGCGGCAATGACCAGGGCAGCAACCACGCCGGCCGCCGTGGAGACGGTCATGGACAGGCCGAATCCCAGGGTGGCGTTGTTGAGGATAAAGGTGATCACCACGGTGGTCATAAAGGTGGCCGGAATGGTGCAGATCCAGTGCAGACGGTCGGCACGGGCCAGGTAGGCGGCCGCGGTCCACAGCATCATCACCGCAGTGGTCTGGTTGGCAAAGCCGAAGTAGCGCCAGATAACACCGAAGTCCACCTGAGTCAGGATGGCACCAATGGCGAACAGAGGAATGGCAATCAGCAGTCGCTTAGGCAGTTGTGCCTGAGGCAGCTTGAAGAACTCGGCCAGAATCAGACGGGCAGAGCGGAAGGCGGTGTCGCCGGAGGTGATAGGCAGGACCACCACACCCAGGATAGCCAGCACGCCACCCAGGGCACCCAACAGACCGGTAGAGGCTTCAAACACCACGTTGGATGGACCGCCGTCGGCCAGGGCCGCTTGCAGGCCTTCGACGCCGTTGAAGAACGACAGGGCCAGAGCACACCAGATCAGGGCGATAACGCCTTCGCCAATCATGGCACCGTAGAACACGAAGCGGCCGTTCTTTTCATTTTCCATGCAGCGGGCCATCAGCGGTGACTGAGTGGCGTGGAAGCCAGAGATGGCGCCACAGGCGATGGTAATGAACAGCGCAGGCCACAGCGGCTTGTCGGCCGGGTTCAGGTTGGTCAGCATGTCGGAGGCGGTAACGCCGGGCAGCATACTGTGCTCGGAAGAGAATATCAGTGCCACGGTCAGGCCCACAGACATGAACACCAGCAGGGCACCGAACAGCGGATAGAGTCGACCGATGATCTTGTCCACCGGAACCAGGGTGGCGATCAGGTAGTAACCGAAGATGATGGCCAGCAGCATGGTCTTGTCCCAGCCGCTGAGCTTCACGATCAGGCCAGCTGGGGCGGATACGAACACCACACCTACCAGAATCAGCAGAATGATGGCGAAGATGTTCATGAAGTGCTTGGCGTTTTTACCCAGGTAGCGGCCGGCCAGGTTGGGCACCGAGGCACCACCGTTGCGGACCGACAACATGCCGGAGAAATAGTCGTGGACCGCGCCAGCAAACACACAGCCGATGACGATCCACACCATGGCGGCGGGGCCGTACATGGCACCGAGGATCGGGCCGAAGATCGGGCCGACACCGGCGATGTTCAGCAGTTGAATCAGGTAAACCTTCTTTTCCGACATTGGTACATAGTCGACGCCGTCGGTTTGGGTCAGTGCAGGGGTTTTGCGAGCGGTGTTAATGCCAAACACCTTTTCCACAAACGCCCCGTAGATAAAGTAGCCGCCGAATAGCAGGCCTACTGCAAGTAAGAACCAAGTCATCTCAATCATCCCCTCTAATGAGTGTGGGACCATTTTAATGAATTGGGTTTCTCGAATGTGATTGGATTGGGTCAGCGGTCATCTGAGCAGGTAAGCGGTCGATATCGCCGCTGACCGGAAATCGGCTTTGCCGAGTTGTAATGAAACTGTGATCGAGTTCAAGGGCCAGATCCGTCCCGGGAAGCGGCCCTGGGGATTACTCTGGTTTGAGGGTGGCGACTCGTCCCTTGAGTTTGCCACCGGCGGCGAAGGTGACCACCCGTCGGCCGGAGATTTCGTGCTCTTCTCCGGTTTTGGGGTTACGGCCCGGACGCGGACTTTTGTCTCTCAGATGAAACACCCCGAAGCCACTGAGTTTCACTTCGACCCCGTTTTCCAGCGAGTGGCGAATCTCTTCGAAAAAGGCGTCGACCAGATTCTTGGCGTCGTTGGTGGACAGGTTTAACGTGGTGATCAAATTCTGTGTCAGCTCGGATTTGGTTAGGGACATACCAGACACCTCAGTTGCCAGTCAGTTTTATCATCGTAAAAGTAAGATAAGTGTAGTGACTGGATCGCAAAGGTGCTTAATAAATCACAATTAATAAAATCCCAGGGTCTGTTTCAGTGCTTTCAGGTAACGGCGGCTCACCGGCAGGGTTTGACCGCCGCGGGTGATGATTTCCGCATTACCGCCATCCTGCACCTCGATCTCGGCGATGGCGGCGGGGTTGATCAGATATTGGCGATGGCAGCGCAGCAGCGGGGTTCGGCTTTCCAGCACCTTGAGGGTCAGCTGAGTGTGGATCACCTCGGCATCGGTGGCCACGTGCACGCCACCGAGATCCGAGTAGGCATACTCCACGTCATCCACCTTAAGCACTTTCAGGACATTGCCCGAATAACAGGGCACCAGAGACAGCGCCTGAGGGGTGATGGCACTGAGATCCTGGGGAGCGTGAGCCTTACGGATTCGGTCGATGCAGGTGGCCAGTCGTGGCACTTCAATGGGTTTGAGCAGGTAGTCAAAGGCGTTATTTTCAAATGCCTTCACGGCATACTCGTCGTAGGCGGTGACGAACACCACCTTGGGCTGAGTGTCCGGGTCCAGCATCGCCAGCATCTCCATGCCGGTGATGCGTGGCATGGCGATGTCCAGAAACACCAGGTCTGGCTTGTGCTTATGAATGGCCGCAATGCCTTCGATGGCGTTGCTGCACTGGGCGGCGATGACGATGTCGTCAAACGGGGCCAGCAGGCTGGCAAGCTCTTCCCGGGCCAGGGGCTCGTCGTCAATCAACAGGGTCTTAATCATTGAGTGCGTCCACGGCTGGCAGGGTGACGGTCACCCTGGTGAATTGCTGAGGCTGGCATTCGACACTGATGCCAAAGGGGCGGCCATATTGGGCCTTGATGCGTTTATCCACCAGGCTCATGCCCAGGCCATCGCCTTCGGGTTTGGGCTGGTAGGCGCCGGCGTTGTCCTCGACCGTCAGCAGCAACTGCTGCTGGTCAATGCGGGCACTGAGGCGGATTCGGCCCGGCTCAAACAGGTGGGCAACGCCGTGCTTGACCGCATTCTCCACCAGCGGCTGCAGAGTAAAGGTAGGCAGCTTCAGGTGCAGGGCCTGCTGGTCGATGTCACGGGTCACACTGAGGCGATCGCCAAAGCGGGCCTGCTCAATCTCCAGGTAGGCGTCGATGTGTTGCAATTCGTCGCTGAGGCTGACCTCACCGGTACCGCGTTTGAGGTTGCCACGTAGGAAGGTGGCCAGATTCTGAATCAGCTCTCGGGCCCGGTTGGCGTCGCTGCGGGTCACGGCGGCCACGGTATTGAGGGCGTTGAACAGGAAGTGGGGATTGACCTGGGCCTGCAACAGTTTCAGTTCCGCCTGAGTCAGCAGGTTACTCTGGTGCTGATAGCGGCCGTGCAGAATCTGGTTGGACAGCAGTTTGGCGATCCCTTCTCCCAGGGTGCGGTTGATGTTGAGAAACAGCTTATTCTTGGCCTCGTACAGCTTAATGGTGCCGATGACCTCATTTTCTCCCCGCAGCGGAATCACCAGACTGGACCCCAGGGGGCAGTTAGGGGACAACGAGCAGGTGTATTTCAGCTCCAGGCCATCGGCAAACATCACCTGGTTGTGTCGAATCGCCTCCTCGGTAATGGAGGAGGAGATGGGGGTGTCCGGCAGGTGGTGATCGGAGCCGATGCCGATGAAGGCCAGCAACTTGTGGCGATCGGTGATGGCCACGGCCCCAACCTGGGTCTCTTCGTAGATGATGCGGGCCACCTGTTTGGTGCTGGAGGGGTTAAATCCCTGGCTGAGGATGCCGACGGTGCGTTCGGCGATCTTCAGCGCCTTGGTGGAGAAGGCCGATGACATCTTTTCGACCATGGCGCGCTGGTCTCTGAGCATGCTCATGAACATGGCGGCCCCGACGGTGTTCACCAATAACATCGGCGGGGCGATGATCTTCACCAGCGCCCAGGCCTCGGGCAACGGCCGCGCCACCATCAGGATGATCAGCATCTGCATCACTTCTGCCCAGAAGGCCACCATGGCCACCAGGCCGGGACGGAACAGTTGGCTCATTCGGCCGCGTCGAATCAGGTAGGCATGCACCAGTCCGGCAGACAGGCCCTCACAGGTGGTGGAGATGGCGCAGGCCACGTCGGTAAAGCCGCCGAGGCTGTATCGGTGCAGCCCGCCGGTCAGGCCCACGGCGAAGCCGGTCAGTGGTCCACCGAGCAGCCCGGCCAGTACCGCCCCCATGGCCCGGGTGTTGGCGATGGCACCATTGGTTTGCTCGCCGAAGTAGGTGCCGAGAATGCAGAAGCAACTGAACACCACGTACAGCATCAGTCGGTGCGGCAGCCGGTGGGACAGGGTCACCAGAGGGCGGAACACCGGGGTTTTGGTGAAGATGTAGGCGATCACCAGATACAGCGACATCTGCTGCGTCAGGTTGAGGATCAGTTCCAGCGCTTCCAGTGAAATCATGCTTGTCTCAATTGCATCGAAATTGGGGGTAGATCAAAGTTCATTCACCAAAGGTGTATATAATATGAATCTTCAGTTTTAGGAGAACCCACATGACCGAGTCTATCCACGCACACGAACTTCTCAACCTTATTGGCGAACAGGACAAGCCGTTAACCCTGCCTCAGATTGAAGATCTGGCCGTCAGTCAGTTCGGTGCCGAGGCTCGTTTTCATACTTGCCGCCTATCGGATCAGAGTATTGAACAGATTCTGACTTTCTTTGTAAAGATGGAAAAAATCGCCACCGAAGGTGAGGGTTACGCCCTGAATCGCGGCAACATGTGCAGCCACTAAGGCGGGCTGCAGCAACAAAAAAAGGAGGCGCTAGCCTCCTTTTTGCTATTTGGGAGCCCGGGACTCGTTGTTTTCTCCGCTGAAGTAGGTCTGGCCAAACTTAATCACCACCACGGTGGCGGCCAGCATCAGCGCCGATGCCGACACCGTCAGCACTCGCCAGTCGTCCATCGCTTTCATGTCCAGAATCAGGTAGCGAGCCAGGGCGACGATGGCGATGTAGATTGGCATGCGCACCGGCAGTTGCCCTTCGGCGGCGTAGCCGGCCACCATGGCCAGGACTTCCAGGTAGATGAACAGCAGCAGCAGATCCGCCAGGGCCACATGGCGGTTGGCGATCATGGTGACGATCTCCTGACCGATGGCCACCAGGGTGGCGATGGTGATGATCATCAGGATGGCGTGTTCAAGCAGGCTGATGGTGGGCAGGCCGAAGCGTTTATAAAGCTGATGCATGGTGGGGCGGTCCCGGAATAAGTGCGTTCCCTACAGTGTATCCTTCCATAAATAAATCTCCATGCTAATCAATGTGATCTGTTTCACAACTGGGGTTTGGCATCATCCTCTATGCTGCTATGCTAAGCGGCTTTCCTGCCCATGCGTTCATTAAGAAGTAGACGTTAAGATGATGTTATTAATAGCAAAAATAATCGCCGCCGTGGTGGCTGTGGTGGGGTTGGCGTGGATCGCCGAACGCACCGGCCCCAAGCTGGCCGGGGTGCTGTCCGGTTACCCGTTGGGCACCGCGATTGTGTTGTTTTTCTATGGCATCGAACACGGCGCCGGCTATGCGGCCGACGCGGCCCTGTACGGCTTGTTGGGGCTGGCGGCGACCACCGGCTACTGCCTGGTGTATACCCTGACCGCCAGAGGCTGCGAGCCACAAAGCTGGCGGCCGATGTGGGTGGCGGTGCTGGCCTTGGTAGCCCTGGCGCTACTGGCTCAGAGCCTGCCGGCGCTGGGGGCCGCCGGTGCCCTGGTGGCCACGGCGGTGGCTTTGCTGTCGATCCGCGCCACCCGTGACGTGGCCGAACCGGAGTTTGTGGCGGTCAAGCCGGGACCGATGATGGTCTGGGGCCGGGCGTTGCTGGCGGCGGCGATCGTCATTGGCATTACCGCCTTAGCGCACTGGTTGCCTCAGAGTCTGGCAGGCGTGATGGCGGCGTTCCCGGTGACCCTGTTCCCATTGATGTTGCTGCTGCAGTTGGCGTACGGCAATCGCCCGGTAATGGTGCTGGCCAAGCACTACCCCTTTGGGGTGGGCAGTTTGATCGTATACGGATTGAGTGTGTCGGTGAGCTACCCGGCGTTGGGGGTGGGCTGGGGCACCCTGGTGTCTTTCGCCGCCGCCACCGCCTACCTGTGGTTGTATCTGAAATGGCAACGCCGTCGCTGAGGCAACGGCGGTCAGGCGTGCTGGCCGCCGGGCAGGGTGCGTGGCAACATCAGGCTGATGAGCCAGGTCAGGGCCAGCATCAGGCTGGATACCAGCAAGCAAGGCGTCAGTCCGCCTAACTGATACAGGGCGCCGGACAGCAGGGTCCCTAACAGACGACCGCTGGCGTTGGCCATGTAATAGAAGCCCACATCCAGAGACACGCCCTCTTCACGGCTCAGGGCCAGAATCAGGTAGGAGTGCAGCGAGCTGTTGATGGCAAACAGGGCCCCAAACAGCAGCAGTCCGGCGACCACGGTCTCGGCCACAGGCCAGTGTTGACTCAGCCCCCAGACGATCAGCAACGGCGACAGCGCCAGCGGTGCCAACCAGCTCAGGCAAGGGCCCCGGGCGCCGCTGGGGCGGCCGGTGAGCTTCGGAGCCAGCCCCTGAATCAGGCCGTAGCCGATGATCCATACCGCCATAAAGGCGCCTATCTGACGTTGACTCCAGTCCAGCTCCGCCGCCATAAACACCGGCAGGGCGATGACAAACCAGACGTCGCGGGCGCCAAACAGGAACAACCGCGCAGCGGACAGCACATTGATGCCGCGGCTGTTGGCAAACAGCTGGCTGAATTTGGGTTTGGCGTTGCTCTTGCCCAGCTCCTGAGTCAGACCCATCTGAGTGAGGCACATCACCAGCAGCAGTGCCGCGGCCATGGCCAGCACCGCGTGCTGAAACCCCAATAGTGACAGCAGCATTCCGCCTAAAAAGAAGCCGACCCCCTTGAGGGCGTTTTTTGAACCGGTCAGCAGGGCCACATAGTGGTACAGCCGGCCTTGCTGCTGCTGGGGCAGCAGAATCTTGACGCCACTCTTGGCGCTCATCTTGTTGAGGTCTTTGGCAATACCCGACAGGCCCTGAGCCGCCATGACCCACAGCAGGCTCAGCTGTGGCTCGGGCAGCGCCAGCATGCCCAGGGCGCCGACCTGAAGTACCATGCCGATTTGCATGGTACGGTTCAGCCCCAGGCGGGCGCCCAGGTAGCCGCCTGCCAGGTTGGTGACGATGCCAAAGATTTCGTAGAACAGAAACAGCGATGCCAGGGCGAAACCGCTGTAGCCCAACTGATAGAAGTACAACACCACCAGCATCCGCAGGGCACCGTCGGTGAGGGTAAAGGCCCAGTAGTTGGCGGTGATCAGCAGGTACTGCCGCAGAGCGGCAGACATCAGGCCTGGCCTACTTTAACCGCCAGCTCGATGGTGCGGTTGACGTAACCCCATTCGTTGTCGTACCAGGCATAGATCTTCACCATGCGCTTGTCGACCACCATGGTGGAGGGGGCATCGACGATGCTGGAGCGGGCATCGGTCTTGTAATCGACGGAGACCAGTGGCCGGGTTTCAAAGCCCAGTACCCCGGCCAGTTCGCCGTCGGCGGCTTGCTTGAGCAGGGCATTGACCTCGTCGGCGTCGGTGTCCCGGGCCACTTCAAACACACAGTCGGTGATGGAGGCATTGGCCAGAGGAACTCGAATGGCATGGCCATTCAGCTTTCCGGTCAGCTCCGGGAAGATTTGCGTGATCGCCTTGGCGGAGCCGGTCGTGGTGGGAATCAGGCTCTGGCCGCTGGCTCTGGCCCGGCGCAGATCCTGATGCGGCTGGTCCAGTATCGATTGGGTGTTGGTGATGTCATGGATGGTGGTGATGCTGCCACGCTCGATGCCCAATTGCTGATGAATCACCTTGACCACCGGTGCCAGGCAGTTGGTGGTGCAGGAGGCGGCGGTGACAATGGGGTGCGCCTGTGGATCGAACAGATGGTCGTTGACCCCAACCACCACATTCAATACCGAGGCGTCTTTCACCGGAGCGGTAACCACCACCCGCTTCACTCCTTGGGCCAGATAACGATCCAGCTGATCCCGAGTCTTAAATTTACCGCTGGCTTCGATCACCAGATCACAGCCGGACCAGTCGACGTCGTCGATGTCGCGCTGGCTGCTGTAGCCAAAGGTTTGACCCTGAGCGGTGATGCTGTGATCCGTGGCCTGGATGTCGGCGTCCCAGTGGCCGTGCACCGAGTCAAACTCCAGCAGATGTGCCATGGTGGCGGCATCGGCAGCCGGATCATTGACGTGCACTATCTGGACCGGCATCTGGCGTTGCAGTGCGGTACGCAGTGTCAGTCGGCCCATGCGGCCAAACCCGTTTATGCCAATTCGGATCATCATCGCCTCTCTATGTTGCTTAGGAGCAGCATCGCTCCGGTCGTTCACTCATCTGTTCAAGTCGTTGTACGTCGGCTTGATAAGTTTCGGCCAGACAGTTTGAGTTTCCCAGTGCCTCAACGATATTCCTGAGCCAGCCGGGATGATCCTGGCTGACGGAATAGAACACCCACTGCCCCTGACGGCGATCCTTCAGCAGCCCATGGCTGCGCAGGGTCGCCAAATGGCGGGAGATCTTGGGTTGGCTCTCCTCCGTCGCGGCAACCAGCTCACAAACGCACAACTCACCCTGGCGGGCAAGAAGCAGTACGCAGCGCAAGCGGGTTTCATCGCTCAGCAGTTTAAAAAATTGGTGTGGGTTCACGGGGACCTCATATCTGGATATGCGTATATTAACTGGGTTGAATGATAATGCAATAGTGAATCTTACATTGTGATAAAAATGTCATAGATGAACATTGACCTGCCATTACTGCCATGGCCGAATCAAAATCACAATACCGAGTGGATGTAATTCGTTCTCATCTATGCAGTTAATTTTCATCTTTGTGGGTTATGCCTCAGATTGGAATTGGAAGCTTTTATTATAAGTTACTGATATAAGTGAATAAAAAAACAATAAATGTGAAAATGCAGTCGTCAATTGGCGTCAGAAAGGTAAAAAAATAGGAGCCGAAGCTCCCATTTTTCTGGTTCCGAACCCGTATTAGCGCTTCAGCGCCTCATTCAGGTGAGGGCGCATGGCGCTCAGCAGGCCGGCAGTGACCTTAGGAGCGCCGGCAACGATGTTGCCACTCTTCATGTAGCTGTGGCCACCGGTGAAGTCACTGACCAGGCCACCGGCCTCTTTAACCAGCAGATCACCCGCGGCGATGTCCCAGGGCTTGAGGCCAATCTCGAAGAAGCCATCGGCACGACCGGCGGCGACGTAAGCCAGATCCAGGGCGGCAGAGCCGGCGCGACGCAGGTCGGCGACTTCGGCAAAGACGTCGGCAAAGATGTTCATGTAGCTTTCGGTGTGCTGGCGAGCCTTAAACGGGAAGCCGGTTTCGATCACGGTGCCACGCAGGCTGCGGGCGGCCGTGGTGCGAATGCGGTAGCCGTTTAGCTGGGCACCGGCGCCACGGGAGGCGCTGAACAACTCATTGCGGATTGGATCGAAGACCACGGCATGCTCGATGCGGCCTTTGATCTGCAGGGCGATGGATACGGCAAAGTGCGGAATGCCTTTGACGAAATTGGTGGTGCCATCCAGCGGGTCGATAATCCATTGAAACTCATCATGATCACCACGAACCGTACCGCACTCTTCACCGATGACGGTGTGGTGTGGGTAGGACTTATGAATGGTGGCGATGATGGCTGCTTCTGCGTCACGATCTACGTTGGTCACGAAATCGTTGTCGCCTTTCATTTCTGCTTCAATCTTGTCTTGCTCGGCAAACGCGTGAGCAATGACCTTGCCGCCGGCACGCGCTGCGCGTACGGCGATGTTTAGCATCGGATGCATATCGATACCCCTGGATGTAAAAGAACGGAAACCAGTATGGTTTGGGGCGCGGATTTTACCAGAGTTGAAATGTATATAAAAGCAGGAATTCGTTCTAAGGACTGCTCAGTCCCCTGTGTTAGCATATTCGTCTGTTTTGTTTATCTAAGTTATCAATCGGATGCTCGAAAATATCCGCATCGTTCTGGTGGGCACTTCCCACCCGGGCAATATCGGCTCGACTGCGCGGGCCATGAAGACCATGGGGTTGTCTCAGTTGGTGCTGGTGGCGCCCCGGGTGGAGCCCGATGGCAAATCGGTTGCCCTGGCTGCTGGCGCCACCGACGTGCTGCAAAACTTGACCACTGTCGACACCCTGGAGCAGGCGACTGCTGACTGTAGCCTGGTGATCGGCACCTCGGCCCGCCGTCGAGGGCTGGACTGGCCGTTGCTGGATGCGCGTCAGGCGGGGGAGAAGTTGGCGGTGGAAGCGCAGACCGGCCCGGTGGCATTGGTGTTTGGCCGGGAAAATCACGGCCTGTCTAATGAAGAGTTGCAGCTGTGTCATTTTCATGTCTGCATTCCTGCCAATCCGGAATACAGCAGTCTGAACCTGGCGCAGGCGGTGCAGTTGGTGTGCTACGAGATTCGAATGAAGCACCTGAGCCTGGCCGAGGCCCCCCAGCAAGAGTCGCTGGAGTATCCGAATGGGGAGCAGCTGGAGGGGTTCTATCGCCACCTGGAGTCTACTCTGAGTGGTACCGGCTTTATCAAGGCCAATCATCCCGGGCAGGTAATGGCCAAACTCCGGCGTTTGTTTAATCGATGCCGACCCGAGGCGCAGGAGTTGAATATTCTGCGCGGCATCCTCACATCTATAGATAAGACCCGCAAGACAACCGAGAAAGAGTAATGCAGCAGATGGGAATACGAGCACGGCTGAAAGAGGACATCGCCTCTATCTATCACCGCGATCCGGCGGCCAACAGTGCCTTTGAGATCCTGACCAACTACCCTGGCATGCAGGCGATCTGGCTGCATCGAATCTCCCATAAGCTCTGGTGTCGTAACTGGCGGTTGTCGGCACGGTTGTTGTCGACGTTTTCCCGTTGGGCCACCGGGGTGGAGATTCACCCCGGTGCTCGCATTGGCCGTCGCTTTTTCATCGACCACGGCATGGGGGTGGTGATCGGTGAAACTGCCGAGATTGGCGATGACGTGACCCTGTACCACGGGGTGACTCTGGGGGGCACCAGTTGGAATGCCGGTAAACGTCACCCGACCCTGCACAATAATGTGGTGGTGGGGGCCGGCGCCAAGATTCTCGGGCCGCTGGAGATCGGCGAAGGCGCTCGCGTCGGATCCAACTCGGTGGTGGTCAAGCCGGTGGAGCCGGGCAACACCGTTACCGGCATTCCCGCTCGTACCGTGATCAGCAAGGCGGAGCGCGAAAAAGAGCACCGGCGCACACATTTGGCAAAAAAATACGGCTTCGATGCCTACGCGGTTTCGCCTGATAATCCGGATCCAGTGGCCAGTGCCATTGGCTCCATGCTCGATCACATGCACCTTATCGACGCCCGTATGAGCGAGATATGTCAAGCGCTTAAGGAGCAGGGCTGCAGTGTTGAAATCAGCCAGTTGCCCGAGTTGAATGTGACTGCCTTCGTCGATGCGGAGCAGGAAGCGGCCGACAGTCGTCGTAAAGAGCACGAAAGATTTGATCCAGGTATTTGAATCCCAGTGCTGAATAAGGTTAAATGCCCCAGCTACCTGCTGGGGTATTCCATTTTGTTAATCGAAATACCCGGTTAGCTGCACCAAAATAATACTTGAGTAAATTACTCGGGTATATGGTATAGTGGTGGTGTTGCAATTAAGGGACGGGCTATGAGATTAACATCCAAAGGCCGCTACGCGGTCACTGCCATTTTAGATGTGGCGCTGCACTCCTCCGAGGGGCCGGTGCCATTGGCAGACATCTCGGAACGACAAGGTATTTCATTGTCGTACCTGGAGCAGCTGTTTGCAAAACTTCGCAAAAATGGTCTGGTCAGCAGTGTCCGGGGCCCGGGCGGTGGCTACCTCCTCGGTCAGGATGCCGCCGACATTGCCGTTGGCATGGTGGTGCATGCCGTGGATGAGTCCGTGGACGCCACTCGCTGCAATGGCCTGAGCAATTGTCAAAGCGGTGCCCGTTGTCTGACTCACTCATTGTGGGGCGACCTCAGCGACCGCATTGCCGGATTTTTAAATGGCATCAGCCTGGCTGACTTGATGTCAAATCATGACGTAAAGGTGGTATCCGTACGTCAGGAGCAACAACAAGCCAAAGCACACGCTCAATAACGGTTTTTGGCGATTTTCGCCATGTTGTAACTAACCGCCGGCACCATGTTTTGGTCGGCTCAAGTCGGAGAAGGTAATGAAACTTCCGATCTATTTTGATTACTCTGCAACCACCCCTGTTGACCCTCGTGTCGCTGAGAAGATGGTTCAGTATCTCACCACCGAAGGGATGTACGGCAACCCAGCGTCTCGCTCACACAAATTTGGCTGGCAGGCCGAAGAAGCGGTAGACGTGGCCCGTAACCAGGTGGCGGATCTGCTTAATGCCGATCCTCGCGAAATCGTATTTACTTCCGGTGCTACCGAATCCGATAACCTTGCCATCAAGGGCGTTGCCCACTTTTATCAGAAAAAAGGCAAGCACATCATCACCAGCAAAACCGAGCACAAAGCGGTGCTGGATACCTGCCGTCAGCTGGAGCGCGAAGGGTTTGAAGTGACCTATCTGGATCCGGACAGCAACGGCATCATTCCGCTGGAGCGATTCGAAGCGGCCATGCGTGATGACACCACCCTGGTCTCCATCATGCACGTGAACAACGAAATTGGCGTCATTCATGACATCGCCGCCATTGGCGAGCTGTGTCGCAGCAAGGGCATTCTGTTGCACGTGGATGCGGCTCAGAGCGCTGGTAAGCTGCCCATCGACGTTAAGGCGATGAAGGTGGATCTGATCTCCATCTCCGCCCACAAGATGTACGGCCCTAAGGGCATTGGCGCCCTGTATGTGCGTCGTAAGCCGCGGGTTCGCCTCGAGGCGCAGATGCACGGCGGTGGCCATGAGCGCGGTATGCGTTCCGGCACCCTGGCAACCCATCAATTGGTGGGGCTGGGTGAAGCCTGTCGCATCGCCAAAGAGGAGATGGGCGCCGAATCGGAGCGCTTGCGTGCGCTGCGTGACCGTCTGCTCGACGGCATTAAAGACATCGAAGAGGTGTACATCAACGGCGACCAGGAACAGCGCCTGGTGTCCAACCTCAACATCAGCTTCAACTACGTTGAAGGTGAATCCCTGATGATGGCGCTCAGCGATCTGGCGGTATCGTCTGGTTCGGCCTGTACCTCTGCCAGCCTGGAACCCAGCTACGTGCTGCGCGCCCTGGGCATGAGCGATGAACTGGCACACAGCTCCATCCGTTTCTCCATCGGTCGTTTTACTACCGAGGAGGAGATTGACCACGCCATCGGCAAGATTCGCGGCGCGATCGAGAAGCTGCGCGAAATGTCACCGCTGTGGGACATGTTCAAAGACGGCGTTGACCTGTCCCAGGTGGAATGGGCTGCCCATTAATAATAATGAGGGTCGCCCCTTGGTGGCCCCACTTCGACAAGATTTGGAAATTGGAGCGTAATCATGGCATACAGTGAAAAGGTTATCGAACACTACGAAAACCCCCGCAACGTTGGTGCTTTTGACAAGAACGATCCCAGCGTGGCAACCGGCATGGTTGGTGCCCCGGCGTGTGGCGACGTAATGAAGCTGCAGCTGAAAATCGATGACGAAGGTGTGATCGAAGACGCCAAGTTCAAGACCTACGGGTGCGGCAGTGCCATCGCCTCCAGCTCGCTGATCACCGAGTGGGTGAAAGGTAAGACGCTGGACGAAGCGGCGGCCATTAAAAACACCGAAATCGCTGAAGAGCTGGCGTTGCCACCGGTGAAAATCCACTGTTCGATTCTGGCCGAGGACGCGATTAAAGCGGCCATCGCCGATTACAACAGCAAGCAAGACAAGTAGTAGCAGGAGTCGATATGGCCATCTCTATGACCGAGGCTGCGGCCGAACGGGTGAAGCAGTTTCTGACCAATCGCGGCCGTGGTATTGGGCTGAGGTTGGGACTGAAAACCTCGGGTTGCTCCGGTCTGGCTTACGTCATTGAGTTTGTTGATGATCTCAATCCCGATGACGAAGTGTTTGAGGATAAGGGCGTCAACGTCATTATTGATGCCAAGAGCCTGATTCACCTCGATGGTGTCGAACTGGACTTCGTCAAAGAGGGGCTGAACGAAGGCTTCAAATTCAATAACCCCAATGCCCAGGGCGAATGTGGCTGCGGAGAGAGCTTTACTGTTTGATATCCATCGGGGCACCGCTGGCGATGGGATCGCCGCGGTGCCTTGTGGGTATAAGGGATATTGATGAACTACTTCGAGTTGTTCGACCTTCCGGTAGCGTTCCAGGTGGACGTTACTGCCTTAAGCGGCCGTTATCGAGAGCTGCAGCGCGCCGTTCACCCCGATAATTTTGCCGATGCCTCCGAGCGCGACAAGTTGCTTGCGGTGCAAAAGGCCGCCGAAATCAACGACGCCTTCCAAACCCTGAAACAACCCGTTGCGCGAGCACAGTATCTGCTGTCGCTCAACGGCGTGGCACTTCAGGGTGAGACTCAGACCATTAAGGACACCGGCTTCCTGATGCAGCAGATGATGCTGCGGGAATCGCTGGAAGAGATTGAGACCGCTTCAGATGTGGAAGCGGCGGCAATGGATTTTGCTGATGAGTTGACTCGCCAGACCCGTACCATGATGCAGTTGATGATCGATCAACTGCAGGCTCGGCAATGGCAGGACGCTGCCGATTCGGTGCGGAAACTAAAATTCATGAAAAAGCTGGAGGAGGAGCTGGCGCAACTGGAAGACCGGTTGTTGGCCTAGCGCTCCACATCAAAACTTATGGCGTTACTTCAAATTGCTGAACCAGGCCAGATGGCCGCTCCCCACCAACACAAGCTGGCGGTGGGCATAGATTTAGGGACCACCAATTCACTGGTGGCGGCCGTGCGCAGCGGCCAGGCCCAAACCCTGGCCGACGACGCCGGGCGTCATGGTATGCCGTCGGTGGTTCGCTACCTGGACGAGGGCGTCGAGGTGGGTGCCGAGGCGTTTGAGCAGGCCAGTGCCGATCCTCATAACACCATCGTGTCGGTGAAACGCTTTATGGGGCGGTCGCTGGAGGACGTGCAGAGCCGCTACCCCAGCCTGCCATACCAGTTGGAGGCGTCCGACAACCAGTTGCCGCTGTTTGTCACCCGTGGCGGCCGCGTCAATCCGGTTCAGGTGTCGTCGGAAGTGCTCAAGCCGCTGATTGCCCGGGCCGAAGCCACCCTTGGTGGTGCCCTGCAGGGGGCGGTGATTACCGTACCGGCTTACTTTGATGACGCTCAGCGTCAGGGCACCAAGGACGCAGCCGAACTGGTGGGCATCAAGGTACTCCGACTGCTGAATGAACCTACTGCCGCCGCCATTGCCTATGGCCTGGATTCCGGCCAGGAGGGGGTGATCGCGGTGTATGACCTCGGTGGCGGCACTTTCGACATCTCGATTCTCAGGCTGAACCAGGGCGTATTTGAGGTGCTGGCCACCGGTGGCGACTCGGCCCTGGGCGGCGATGATTTCGACCACCTGCTGGCGGACCACCTGAGTGAGCGGGCCGGCATCGTCGATGCCGACGCCAGTCTGCGTCGACAGCTGCAAAGCGAGGCCTGTCGGGTTAAAGAAGCCCTGACCGATGCCGCGGTGGTAACGGCCACCGTGGGTGATTGGCAGGGTGAGGTAAGCCGGACTCAATTTAACGACCTGATTGCGCCGTTGGTGAAGCGAACCCTGATGGCGTGTCGCCGCAGCCTGCGTGATGCCGGCCTCGAGCGTGACGAGGTGCTGGAGGTGGTGATGGTCGGCGGTTCTACCCGAGTGCCGATGGTGCGCGATCTGGTGGGCGAGTTCTTTGAGCGTCCGCCACTGACCAGCATCGACCCGGACCGGGTGGTGGCCATCGGTGCTTCGATTCAGGCCGACATCCTGGTGGGCAATAAGCCCGATTCCGACATGCTGCTGTTGGACGTGGCGCCGCTGTCTCTGGGGTTGGAGACCATGGGCGGGCTGACTGAAAAAGTGATTCCCCGTAATACCACCATTCCTGTGGCGCGGGCGCAGGAGTTCACCACCTTTAAAGACGGTCAGTCGGCGATGGCGATTCACGTGGTGCAGGGCGAGCGGGAGATGGTGGCGGATTGCCGTTCTCTGGCGCGGTTTGTGCTGCAGGGGATTCCACCGATGGCGGCGGGCACGGCGGTGATTCGGGTGACCTTCCAGGTCGATGCCGATGGCCTGTTGTCGGTGACGGCGCAGGAGAAAACCTCCGGTGTCCAGACCTCGATTCAGGTGAAGCCGTCGTTTGGTCTCAGCGAAGGCGAGATTACCCGCATGCTGACCGAGTCGATGACCCACGCCAAAGAGGACATCGAACTGCGAATGCTGACCGAGCAGCGCATCGAAGCCCAGCGGGTTATCGAAAGCCTGAGTGCCGCCCTGGCGGCAGACGGTGCCGAGTTGCTGCGTCAGCCGGACCAGCAGGCGCTGGAGACGCGGATGGAACAGTTGCAACAGCTATGTGAAGGAACCGATGGCCAGTCGATTAAAGACGCCATCGATGCCCTGGATAAGGCCAGTGCCGAATTTGCTGCCCGCCGCATGGATCTGTCGATCCGTCGCGCGCTGTCGGGGCAATCGGTTGATAACGTATAAGGTTTACTATGCCAAAGATTATTTTTCTACCCAGTGAAGAGCATTGCCCCCAGGGGCTGGAAGCCCAGGCCGAGAGTGGTGAAACCATTCTGGACGTGGCGCTTCGTAACGGCATCGAGATTGAGCATGCCTGTGAGAAGTCCTGCGCTTGCACCACCTGCCATGTCGTGGTTCGCGAGGGCTTCGATTCACTGGAGGAGAGCGACGAGCTGGAAGACGATATGCTGGATAAAGCCTGGGGGCTGGAGCCGGAATCTCGTCTTTCCTGCCAGGCTAAGGTGGAAGACGAGGATTTGGTGGTCGACATTCCTCGTTATACCATCAACCAGGTCAGCGAAAATCACTGATCCGTCTCTGTGAACAAGGAGTGACTCTGATGGAATTGAAGTGGATCGACGTTCAGGACATCGCCATCGAGCTGTGTGACGCACGGCCGGATGTGGACCCGACTCAGCTGAGGTTTACCGAGCTGCGTCAGTGGGTGCTGGAGCTGGACGGCTTTAGCGATGACCCGGATCACTGCAATGAGAAGATTCTGGAAGCGATTCAGCAAGCCTGGATCGACGAGGCGGAGTAAGCCGTCGACGCCAGAAAAAGCGGAGCCACGGGCTCCGCTTTTTTGTGCCTGAACGCCGTGGCGCGAGCGGTTATGACCTTTTTTTAATTTTTATGATAGAGAACAAAGTTTCGACTCCCCCTTCCTGAGTAAGATGGCCAGACCGGCCGGAAACGGCAGAATCACCTTAGGCGTCACCCGCCCGAAGCGGGCACAATGGAAACGGACTATGCACGAGATGTCACTGGCGGAAGGGATCGTTCAGATTCTGGAAAATGAAGCCAAGAAACAGAATTTTTCACGGGTTACCGAAGTGTGCCTGGCAGTAGGCGAACTGGCTGGTGTGGAGCTGGAGTCGCTGCGATTCAGTTTTGATGTCATTACTCGGGACACCCTGGCCGAGGGCTGTGCGCTGACCATAGAACCGGTTCCCGGGTTGGCGTATTGTTTCGATTGCTCTGTTCAGGTGCCGTTGCAGAAGCGCGGTGACCCCTGCCCGAGATGCGGAGGCTTCTCATTGCAGGTGGTGGACGGAACACAAATGCGGGTCAAATCCTTAGAGGTAGAGTAAGTATGTGCACAGTATGCGGATGCGCGGAAGGCAACGTTAAAATTGAAGGGGGCCATCATCACCACGATCATGACCACCCCCATGAGCATGGTCATTCTCACGGCCATTCCCATGATCATTCTCATGAGCATGGTCATTCTCACGGCCACTCCCATGATCACGAGCATGGTCATTCCCACGGTCATGCCCATCAACATGGCCACAGTCATTCACATGACCACGGCCATGACGCTCAGGAACGCATCACCCAGGTACATCACCACTATCACCACCAGGGCGATGTGGTGCACCATTACCACTACCATGTCAGCGCCGATGCACTGCCACAGCCACAGGTCAGCACGCCGGCCCCGGTGGCGACCGCAACTGCGGCTCCTACCCAGTTTTCGCCTCAGCGCCAGGGCGACAACCTCCATTATGGTCAGGGCCCGGCCCATGCTCATGCTCCGGGCATGAGCCAGTCGCGTATGGTACAGATTGAACAGGACATCCTTGGCAAGAACGACGCCATTGCCCAGGAGAATCGCCTCAAGTTCGCCATGAACAAGCAGTTGGTCGTGAACCTGGTGTCCAGCCCGGGCTCAGGTAAGACGACCTTGCTGACCGAAACCTGTCGCCGCCTGGCTGCCGATAAGGTGGTGGTCATCGAAGGCGATCAGGAAACCGCCAATGACGCCGATCGCATCCGCGAAACCGGGGTCCGCGCCATTCAGGTGAACACCGGTAAGGGCTGCCACCTGGATGCGGCCATGATTGCCAGCGCCTGCGAGCGGTTGGAGCTGGATGGGGGGGATCTGATCTTCATTGAGAACGTGGGCAACCTGGTGTGCCCGGCCGGTTTTGATCTGGGCGAGCGCCACAAGATTGCCATTCTGTCGGTGACCGAAGGGGAAGACAAACCACTGAAGTACCCAGACATGTTTGCGGCGTCCTCGTTGATGTTGGTGAACAAGGTGGACCTGCTGCCGCACCTGAAATTTGATGTGCAGTTGTGCATCGACAATGCCCGTAAAGTGAACCCGGACATCGAGGTGATCTGCGTGTCGGCCACCACAGGTGAAGGGGTGCCGGAGTGGATAGACTGGTTACAGTCGCAGCGTAAATAAACTCGCAGCCGATCCACGAAAGTGGGTCGGCTCTCTCATTTTTACCCCACCTGCAGCTCATTTCGGAGAAAAATACAGTTCAGAAAACAATCGGTCGCTATGTCACAATGACGGCAAAAAGGGGTTGTTTTTTTAACCACTAAAGCAGTATGTTGTCTAATCGCTGAACAAGGTCAAACCGAGCGACACTAAACCAATAATTCGGGGCGGAAAATAACAATGCAACAAGAAGTCCGCAAAACTCCCTCTCTAGTTTCTCATCCAGCAGTTTCGGATGATGCGTTTCCTGAGTGGAAATACAAATTTATTCTACGCAAGCTGGCACTCAAACGAGGTGAACGAGTGCTGGTGATCTCCCCATGTGATGAAGTCTTCGTTCGCATGCTGGCACAGCAGGTCGGCGAACCGGGTGAGATCGACATCCTAACCGATCACGTCATGAAATCCGCCATGTTGAAACAACAGTACGCCGATCTGCCGTCGGTGCAGGTGTTGGTGCGCGGACCGGCGGTGCGCAGCGTCGATTATCAGGCGGTCGTGTGGCTGGGTGCCACCACCGAGTCTGGCAGTGACATGGCGCGCGAGATTCAATTCAGCTGGCGTCTGCTGGCCAAATGTGGCCGCTTGCTGCTGGCGATTCCTCAGCAACAGCAGGACTCCGCCGAAGCGTTGCACGAGGCGATGGAGATCGGCAATGGCTTAGGCTTTGTCACTCGCATGCGCCGTTGCTGCGATGACCATCGGCTGTGGATCGGGGTCAAATACCTGTGTAAAACGTGATCTTCGCAAGGCTGAATTTGAGCCTTGGTGTGATTTAAGTCGGGATTTTTGGCGCGGGTTAGCATATAATCCGCGCCAAATTATATAACAACCCTAAATATGGAGAGAAAAATGGCGATTGAACGCACTTTTTCCATCGTTAAGCCCGATGCCGTTGCCAAAAACCTGATCGGTGCCATCTACAGCCGTTTCGAAAGCGCCGGTCTGAAGATCATCGCTTCTAAAATGGTTCACCTGAGCCAGGAGCAGGCCGAGGGTTTCTACGCCGAGCACAAAGAGCGTCCTTTCTTTGGCGCACTGGTTGAGTTCATGACTTCCGGTCCTATCATGGTTCAGTGCCTGGAAGGCGAAAACGCCGTTCTGGCCAACCGTGAAATCATGGGTGCCACCAACCCTGCCGAAGCGGCTCGCGGTACTCTGCGTAGCGACTTCGCGAATTCCATTGATGAAAACGCCGTTCACGGCTCCGACGCGGTTGCGTCTGCCGAGCGTGAAATCGCGTACTTCTTCACTCAGGAAGAGATCTGCCCACGCACCCGTTAAGCGGTTGCTCGCAGAATAAAAAAAAGCGCCCTCGGGGCGCTTTTTTTGTTTCGGTGACCCCTACTCCTCAGAGTCGTTGTCACTCAGTTCGATGCCGCGCTTCTTCTTGCGCTGTTCCCACAGCATGCGTGCCACCACCTGCATGTCGGCAGCGGGATCGGTCATGTCGACGATCTCCAGCCCCAGCAGTGACTCGATGATGTCCTCCATGGTGACGATACCCAGCACGCTGCCGTATTCATCCACCACGATGGCAATTTGGGTGTGGCGCTTCAGCAGTTGCTCAAACACCGCCATCAGTTTGGTGCCTTCCGGCAACACCAGGATGGGCTTTTTCAGTGAGCGCAATGGTTTGTCCGGGCTGCTCTTTTCTGCCAACAGTACCTCGGCACGGTGAACGTAACCGACGATGTCGTCGCGATCCTCATCGTGCACCGGAATCCGGGTAAAGTGCATGCCGCCCTCGCTGCTGACAAACTCGTGCAGGGTGGTGTGCTGGCTGGCGGAGTGAATCACGGTTCGCGGCGTCATTACCGCGGTGACCGGCACATTTCGGGCGTTAAGCAACTGCTTCATAATACTGGATTCTTTTTCATCCAGTTCACCGGATTGGTGGCCTACGTCGGCCATGGCCGACATCTCTGCTCGAATGTAGTGGCCCTGTTCGCCCTTGCCCATCAGGCGAGTGACCTTGAGTGAGATCCACACCAGTGGCTTGGTCAGAGTTACCATCCAGTTCAGCGCCAACGAGACAGAGGGCGCCAGCGAGCGCCAGTAGTTGGCACCCAGGGTCTTGGGGATGATCTCGGAAAAGAACAGAATCGCCAGGGTCAGGACCGCCGAAAACAGCCCCAGCATGTTATCGCCAAACACCTTGGCGGCCTGGGCGCCGGCCCCGGCGGCCCCGGCGGTGTGGGCGATGGTGTTGAGGGTCAGAATCGCCACCAGTGGCGCCTCGACGTCCTCTTTCTGGGCCTCAAGACGGGCGGCCGCCTTGGGGTTGGAGTTTTTCAGGTTGGCGATGTAACTGGGGGTGACACTCAACAACGCGGCTTCAAAGACGCTACAGACAAAGGAAACGCCGATGGCAGCCAGAATGTATGTGACTAACAGAAACATTGAGTAAATTCAGACAATATAAGAAGTGTGCCGCTAGTTTAGCATGAACGGCGGCCGACGCACCTGAATCCCGCCTGACGTGGGCTGTGGTAGACTTTACACTGGCTTACCCTGTACAATTGCGCGCCATTTTGGGCCAGAGTCGAGGAGCATTTCAGATGACTGAGAAGGTCAATTTATTAAACCTGAATCGTAAAGCGATGCGGGAATTTTTCGCCGAGTTGGGCGAGAAGTCGTTTCGTGCCGATCAGATGATGAAATGGATCTATCACTTTGGTCAGGATAACTTTGATGAAATGACCAACTTCAACAAGGGCTTGCGTGCCAAGTTGAGCGAGTTGGCCTGCATTGAAGCGCCGCAGATTGCCGACAGCCAGCACTCATCCGACGGCACCATCAAGTTTGCCATCGACGTTGGCAACGGCCAGGAAGTGGAGACCGTCTACATCCCCGAGGACGACCGCGCCACCCTGTGCGTCTCCTCTCAGGTAGGCTGTGCCCTGGAATGCAGTTTCTGCTCTACGGCCCAGCAAGGCTTCAACCGCAACCTGACGGTGGCGGAGATCATCGGTCAGGTGTGGCGGGTCGCCACCTATCTCGGCTTGTCTCGAAACACCAAAGATCGACCCATTACCAACGTGGTGATGATGGGCATGGGTGAGCCACTGCTGAACATGACCAACGTGATTCCGGCCCTGGACATCATGCTGGATGATTTCGGTTTCTGCCTGTCCAAGCGGCGGGTCACCCTGTCTACCTCCGGTGTGGTACCGGCGCTGGACAAGCTGGGGGATCAGATTGACGTTGCCTTGGCCATTAGCCTGCACGCCGCCAATGATGAGTTGCGGGACCAGTTGGTTCCGGTCAACAAGAAATACAATATTCAGATGTTCCTGGAGTCGGTTCGGGGCTATCTGGGTAAATCCTTTGCCAATAAAGGGCGGGTGACGGTGGAGTACGTGATGTTGGATCACATCAACGACAGCACCGATCAGGCCCATGAATTGGCCCAGGTGATGAAAGACACCCCTTGTAAGATCAATTTGATTCCCTTTAACCCTTACCCGGGCAGCCCCTATGGCAAGAGCTCGAATTCTCGCATCGACCGCTTTGCCAAGGTGTTGATGGAAAAGGGTTATACCGTTATTGTACGCAAGACCCGCGGCGACGATATTGACGCCGCTTGCGGTCAATTGGTGGGGGATGTGAGAGACCGCACCAAACGAATGCTGAAAAAACGCATGCACGGTGAACAAATTTCGGTAAAAATGAACTAATTACCTGTTCGACGGGAATTCGTTCAGTATGAAGGCATGGATAGCCATTGGCATTACTGTGGTATTGTGGGGTTGCGTCAGTCAAACCACCCTGGATGGGCGGGAGCTGACCCAGGCCGATGCGGCGGTTGAGGCGGAACAGGCCGCCCGGGAACGGGTGGCACTGGCACTGGGGTATCTGGAGAGAGGAGACCTGGAAGCCGCCAAACGCAACCTGGATCGGGCCCTGGAGCACCAACCGCAGTCGGAATCGGCACTGCTGACCCTGGCGTATTACTTCGAGCAGGTGCAGGAGACGGAGCAGGCCGGAGCGGTGTACCGCCGGGTCATCGAGGCCCATCCGAACAGCGCGGATGCCCGCAATAACTACGGCGTCTTCTTATGTCGCCAGGGGCAGTGGCCCCAATCCGAACGGCAGTTGTTGGCTGCCATCGAGTTACCGGATTACGCCAAACAGGGAAAAAGTTACGAAAATCTGGCGCGATGTGCCCTGAAAGCTGGCTTAGCGGAGCCGGCACAGCAATACTTTCAGATGGCATTAAAGTATGATCCTGGTCGCACCGACTTATGGTTGGAACTGGCAGAATTAGCGTTTCGCCAACAGGACTACCCGCAAGCCAGGTTGGCGTTGTCCCAGTACCACGCGACGAATGCGGCCTCGGCAGTGACGTTATGGTTGGGTGTCGAGATAGAGAGCCGGGCAAACCACAAGAAAGCTGCGCAGCGTTTTGGAGCGCAGTTGCTGGTGAATTACCCCGAGTCGGAACAAGCTAAGGCATATCGGGCAAAGAATTACCAATGAGTGAAAATCAGCAACACCAAGAACAACAAGAACAAACGGTGATCACACCAGGTCCGCTGCTTAAGGCGGCCAGGGAAGCAAACGGACTGACAACCCAGCAGGTTGCTCAGCGTCTCAGCCTGCGCCGCTCTGTGGTGGAGGGGATTGAGAACGACGACTACGAGTCCGGCACTACCACTACCTATCTTCGCGGCTATGTCCGCAACTACGCTCGCCTGGTTGGCGTTAGCGAACAACAGATTGCCCAGGCTCTGATGGCGCTGCCTCACTCTCAAGAGCAGACTGCCATGCAGAGTTTCTCCCGTCGTACCTCCAAGCAGCAGCGCGACAGCCGCTGGATGCTGTTGACCTGGATCATCGCCCTGGGCCTGGTGGGGCTGCTGGTGTGGTGGTGGGTCACTAAACCTCAGTCGCTGCTGGAAACCAGCAACGTGGTGACCGTGCCAGCGGTGGTCCAGCAAGTGACTCAGCCTGAGCCCGAGACTCCGGCCCTGATCGCCGCGAGTGACGAGGCCACAACAAACACTGCCGCCGAAACGACCCCTGCCGAGGCGCTTGAGGTGGCCACTGAAATGTCGGCCCAGACTCCTGAGCCAGCCGAGAGTGGCGCCATTGAGCCGATCGTGACCCCTGAGCCTCAATCGGCTTCCGCCACCACTGCGACCACCGAGGCCCCGGCGGCGGAAACCGAGGCGACGCCAGCGCCAGCGGTGGTGCAGGAGCAGGTGTCCATCCGCCTTCTGGGCGATTGCTGGATGCTGCTGAAGGACGCCGACGGCAACACCCTGCTGGAGGGGCTTAAGCGCGAAGGCTATGAGCAGCAGTTGTCCGGAAAAGCCCCCTTTAAACTTCGTATCGGTGCCCCGGAAGTGGTGGCGCTGGAATTTAATGGCAAGTCGATAGACATGTCAGGCTATCGCCCCGGTAAGGTGGCGGTCATCACCCTGGCCAATTAAGGTATCCCATGCAACACGAATCCCCGATCAAGCGTCGTCACACTCGCCAGGTAATGGTGGGCAATGTGCCTGTTGGCGGCGGTGCCCCTATCGCGGTTCAGTCCATGACCAATACCCGAACCACCGATGTGGCGGCGACCGTGGCCCAGATTCAGGCCATCGAGCGTGCCGGTGCCGACATCGTTCGCGTGTCGGTACCGACCATGGAAGCGGCTGAATCGTTTAAGGCGATCAAGCAGCAAACCAGCATTCCTCTGGTGGCCGACATCCATTTCGATTACCGCATCGCCCTGAAAGTGGCGGAGTACGGTGCCGATTGCCTGCGCATCAATCCGGGCAACATCGGTAACCAGGAACGCATCAAGGCGGTGGTGGATGCCGCTCGCGAGCGCAACATTCCGATTCGCATCGGCGTAAACGCCGGGTCGCTGGAAAAAGACATCCAGGAGAAGTACGGCGAGCCGACACCGGCGGCGCTGGTGGAATCGGCCATGCGTCACGTACAGATTTTGCGCGACTTTGAGTTTGATAACTTCAAGGTCAGCGTTAAGGCGTCGGATGTGTTCCTGGCGGTGGACGCCTACCGTCTGCTGGCCGACGAGATTGAACAGCCAATCCATCTGGGGATCACCGAAGCCGGTGGTCAGCGGGCCGGGGCGGTTAAGTCGGCCATCGGCCTGGGACTGCTGCTGAACGAAGGCATCGGCGATACCCTGCGGGTGTCACTGGCGGCGGACCCGGTGGAAGAGGTTAAGGTGGGCTTTGATATTCTCAAGAGCCTGCGCATCCGTTCCCGAGGCATCAACTTTATCGCCTGCCCCTCCTGCTCTCGGCAGGAGTTCGATGTGATCAACACCGTCAACGAGCTGGAGCAGCGTCTGGAAGACGTGACCACGCCGCTGGACGTCTCCATCATTGGCTGTGTGGTCAATGGCCCAGGTGAGGCACTGGTGTCGGATCTGGGGCTGGCGGGCAGCAACCGCAAGAGTGGTTTCTATGTGGATGGCGAACGTCAGAAAGAGCGTTTGGACAACGAACAACTGGTGACCTTGCTGGAAGAACGTATTCGCCGCCAGGTGGCGATCAAGCAGCAGCAGATCGACGTTAAAGAGATCCAGGACTAATTTGAACTCCCCGTGGGTTCCGTGTGCCCGCCGGTGTGGCCGGGCAGCGGACACGGGGAATTTTTACGTATAAAAGAGAGTAACGTGAGTAAACAGATTCAAGCGATTCGAGGCATGAACGATTGCCTGCCGGGCGAGACCGCCAAGTGGCAATGGGTGGAAGCGGCGCTGCGGGAAACCGTGGCCAGTTACGGGTACCAGGAGATCCGCACCCCTATCGTGGAGATGACCGGTCTGTTTAAGCGGGCCATCGGTGAGGTAACCGACATTGTCGAGAAGGAGATGTACACCTTCGAGGACCGCAATGGCGACTCGCTGACCCTGCGCCCTGAAGGCACCGCCTCCACCGTTCGTGCCGGCAACCAGCATGGCTTGCTGTACAACCAGGAGCAGCGGTTGTGGTACATGGGCCCCATGTTCCGCCATGAACGCCCGCAGAAAGGACGTTACCGCCAGTTCCATCAGTTCGGTGTTGAGGTGTACGGCATCGGCAGCGCCGACGCCGACGCCGAAGTGCTGATGATGTCTGCCCAGTTGTGGAAACGCCTGGGCATCGACAGCCAGGTTCGCCTGGAGCTGAACACCCTGGGCAGCAGCGACGAGCGTGCCGCCTACCGCGATGCGCTGGTGGCCTTCCTGGAGCAGCACAAAGAGGCTCTGGATGAAGACAGCCAGCGTCGCATGTACACTAACCCACTGCGGGTACTGGACAGCAAAGATCCTCAGGTTCAGGCGTTGCTGGGCGATGCCCCGGCCCTGAAAGATCATCTGGGTGAGGAATCCAGGCAACATTTTGATCTTTTGTGTGAACTGCTGGACGCTGCTGGCATCCAATACACCGTTAACCCCCGTTTGGTTCGCGGCCTGGATTACTATAACCACACCGTATTCGAGTGGATCACCGACAGCCTCGGCTCTCAGGGCACGGTGCTGGCCGGTGGTCGCTATGATGGCCTGGTGGGCCAACTGGGGGGCAAGGACACGCCAGCGGTTGGATTTGCCTCCGGCATTGAACGCTTGGTGTTGCTGCTGGATACCCTGGGTAAATTTGATGCCTTGCCGGCGGCGGTAGACTGTTACGTCTGCGCCATGGGCTCCGGCACCATGAGCAGTGCCATGGCACTGGCCGAGCAGTTGCGCAGCGACACCACACTCAAAGTGATGTCTCACTGTGGTGGCGGCAACTTTAAGAAACAGATGAAACGCGCCGACAAGAGCGGTGCCGCGGTGGCACTGATCATCGGTGAAGATGAATTGCAACAAGGCGTAGTGACGGTTAAGCCACTGCGCGGCGAAGGAGAGCAGCGTCAGGTGAGCCGTGAAGAGCTCAGCCAACTGCTGCCTTCTCTTGTAAACGCTTAAGGGGATAGTCCACGTGGAAATCTACAGCACCGAAGAACAACAAGTCGAAGCGATTAAATCGTTTTGGAAAGAGTACGGAAACTCCATCATTGGTGGTGCGGTCATCGGCCTGGCGGGCTTGTTTGGCTGGAACACCTATCAGGACTATCAGCGTGAGCAGGCGGAAGCTGCATCGGTGGCGTTTGAAGCCACCATCGCTCAGGCCGGCGCCACCGAGGCCCTGACCGCCGCGGTGGATGAGCTGACCCTGAGCCACAGCGACAGCGCTTACGCCGATCTGGCCAACCTGATGCTGGCCAAGGCCGCCGCAGACAGCGGCGATCTGACTCAGGCCAATCAGCGTCTGACCGAGGTTCTGGGCAGCATCGATGCGGATTTCAAACCGCTGGTGCAGTTGCGACTGGCTCGAGTGCAGATGGCTCAGAGTGATCTCGATGGCGCCCTGGCGACGCTGGCTGGCATCAGCAACGAAGCGTTCGTCGCTCAGCGCGATGAGCTTAAGGGCGACGCCCTGAAGCAGCAAGGTGATCTGCAGGGTGCCCGGGAGGCCTACCTGGCTGCCCAGACCGCCGGCAGCAGCAGCCAGGAGCTGCAGATGAAGCTCGACGATCTGGCGATTTGAGGACGAATTTGATGGCGAAGGCAGGAAAAGGATGGCTGGCCGGGCTGATGGTATTGGCCCTGATGGGCTGTGCCTCCAGCGATGAGGAAGAGATCGGTATTCAGGTCTCCCCCCTCCCGGAGATCGAAGCCACGGTAACCGCAGACGTGGTTTGGCGTGCCAGCAGTGGCGACGGCATTGACGAGTATTGGTCCAGCCTGTCGCCCGAGGTGGCGTATGGCAAGGTATTTGCTGCCGAGCGTTTTGGGCTGATCACCGCTTACGACCAACAGACCGGTAAGGAGATCTGGACTCAGAATCTGCGCCGTGAATTTGCTCTGGGGGCTCTGAAGAAGAACAATGGCGCGCGCCTGTCCGCGGGCATCAGCCACGGCTTTAACCGCATCTTTATCGGTAGCGAGAACGGGGTGCTGTTCGCCCTGAATCAGGAAACCGGTGAGGTTGACTGGCAAGCCAATACTCGAGGTGAGTTGTTGTCGGATCCTGCCATTGTTGATGGCAAGGTGGTGGTCAATACCGGCTCCGGTAAGGTGCAGGCGTTTGATGTGGACAGCGGCGAGTTGCTGTGGACTTACGAACTGACCATGCCGTCGCTGGTGCTGCGCGGCACCAGTGGAGTGGCCTCCAGCCAGGGCGCGGCCCTGACCGGTACCCCGGACGGCAAGCTGGTGGCGGTGTTCTCCCAGCAGGGGGCGCCCATCTGGGAAGCACGCCTGGCCGAGGCCAGCGGTTCCAACGAACTGGAGCGGGTGGTTGATGTCGACAGCAAGCCACTGGTGCTGGGCCAAACCGTATACGGCACCGCCTTTAACGGCAACCTGGCGGCGGTGGAGTTGCGCAGCGGCCAGATCAAGTGGCAGCGTCAGTACTCCAGCTATGCGCCGATGGATCTGCAGGGCAATGCGCTGTACCTGACCGACAGCAGCGGCACCGTCTATTCGGTGAATCGTCAGAATGGCCTGGAGACGTGGGCCAACAGCAGCCTGACCGGTCGCATGGTTACCGGCCCGGCCGTGATCGGCAACTACCTGGTGGTGGGCGACTTCGAAGGATACCTGCACATCATGGACCGCGACAGCGGCACCCTGGTCGGCCAACTGCAGATTGACGGCTCCGGGCTCTATACTCAACCCTTGGTGGTGGATGATAAAATCTACCTTCAGACCCGGGATGGGCGCATTGCCGTGGTGACAATAGGCTAAGGCACTGCTAGAATACTGCGCCCCCATATTGGGGGCGTTTTTTATTAAAGAGGTTTTCACCATGATGCCAGTGGTAGCCCTGGTTGGGCGTCCGAATGTGGGCAAATCGACCCTGTTTAACCGCCTGACCCGCACGCGGGATGCCCTGGTGGCAGACTTTCCCGGTTTGACTCGAGACCGTAAATACGGCCAGTCCAAGCTGGGTGAGCATGAGTTCATCGTGGTGGATACCGGTGGTATCGATGGCACCGAAGAGGGCATCGAAACCAAGATGGCCGAGCAGTCGCTGGCGGCCATCGATGAAGCGGATGTGGTGCTGTTCATGGTCGACGCGCGCGCCGGCCTGACCGTGGCCGATGAGGCCATTGCCGCCCATCTGCGCAGCCAGCAAAAATCGGTATTCCTGGTGGCCAACAAAACCGATGGCATCGATGCCGATTCCGCCTGTGGCGAATTCTATGCCCTGGGCATGGGCGAGGTGCACCAGATTGCCGCCGCTCAGAACCGTGGCATCAGTGGCCTGATTCTGCGTGCCCTCGAGCCGTTCGTGGAGCAGTTTGTCGCCGACAACCCAGAGTCAGAAGAGCTGGGTGAACAGGACGACGACGTGACCCTGTACACCGAAGAGGACGCCGAAGCCCAAGCCAAGCGCCTGCAGGACCAACCGATTAAGCTGGCGATCATCGGTCGCCCCAACGTCGGCAAGTCAACCCTGACCAACCGCATCCTCGGCGAGGAGCGGGTGGTGGTGTACGACATGCCGGGCACCACCCGGGACTCGGTGTTCATTCCCATGGAGCGTGATGGCCGCGAATACGTGCTGATCGACACCGCCGGTGTTCGTCGTCGCGGTAAGGTGCACGAAGCGGTGGAGAAGTTCTCGGTCATCAAGACCCTGAAGGCCATCGAAGAAGCCAACGTGGTGCTGCTGACCATCGATGCCCGTGACGGCATCTCGGATCAGGACTTATCGCTGCTGGGCTTCACCCTGAATGCCGGCCGAGCGCTGGTGATTGCGGTGAACAAGTGGGACGGCCTTAGCAATGATGTCCGCGAAGAGATCAAGCGCGAGCTGGATCGTCGTCTCGGCTTTATCGATTTTGCCCGTTTGCACTTTATTTCGGCGCTGCACGGTACCGGTGTCGGCCACCTGTTTGAGTCGGTGCAGGAAGCCTATGCCAGCGCCACTCAGCGTCATAACACCTCGGTTCTGACCAAGGTGATGAAGATGGCGGTGGACGATCACCAGCCACCGATGTCCCACGGCCGTCGCATCAAGCTCAAGTACGCCCACGCCGGTGGTTACAACCCGCCGATTGTGGTGGTGCACGGCAACCAGGTGAAGGACCTGCCGGACTCCTACAAGCGCTACCTGATGAACTACTACCGCAAGTCGCTGAAGATCATGGGCAGCCCGATTCGGATTCAGTTCCAGGAAGGGGCCAACCCCTTCGACGGTCGCCGCAAGAAGCTCAGCGGCGATGATCTGAAGAAGCGCAAGCGGGTGGTCGCCCACCTGCGCAATCGTCGTTAACGGCTGGTTCCGTATTCGCAGCAAAAAGGTCGCTCAGGCGGCCTTTTTTGTTGCCTGACCGGCACCGGCTGGTTCGGGTTAGTTACAGACAACCGACGATACGTCGTGGTGGTGACGGGGCGCTGTGCGGCGTCTAATCCGCTCGAGTCTAGCCTGGGGGGAGGGGCGGCGATGGTAGCGACATAGAGCCTCCTTACAGAGCCTTTGTGTGCGTTTGCGGCCAGCGCCGTCTCAGACAGACGAAGCAGCATTGCTTGGCGGTCTCGACATACTGAGCGGGCTCTGACAGCGTGGTTGGGGGGACTTGGTCTTTGACAGGGAGAAAGGTTGCAGGTGTTATGTTTCTATTGGCAACTGAATTCAAGGGAGACATTGCCAGGGCGCCCAAAGCCAGAATTGGTCATTTGTAAGTCTTCAGTCTTTACGCGCTTTCCTTGCTGGGCGCAGAATTCATTAGCCTCTTGGTAAACCTCAGCTTTAACTCCGTCTGGTGGACCAAACCCTACTTGTGCGCTGCGCTGAGCAATCATATATCTGCCTTCATCCATAGGAATGACGCCTGTGCTACTACAGCCAATTAAAATGACTGATAAAAGTACCAAACCAAAATTCTTCACAAAAACTCCCTTCTCTTTGAGAAATATAACGATTACAGCAGGCGCGCGGCTTTTTGCGTCTGCTTTCCTGTGATTGTTAAGTACTGTATTAGTCGAACTCCGTTTCAATGTTCTCATTAGACCAAACACGATTCCCTTTTTGTTCGGTAATAGACCAAGTACTAAAGATACTGCCGTAAGATAGAGCTACATCACACATGAACTCTACCCAGCCCAAGTGTTGCTCAGTGGTCAGGTTCACAGCATACGGCCGCGAAGTGCCATTAATATGCCAATACTCACCTTTTTTACTGATAGTCATTTCGTAGTTTTCACTGAGTTGGTTTTTAAGGCCATTTGCACCAGCTTCATTCTGTGTGAAAAAACTAAAGTCTAGAATTAGATCTATTTCGCTAGTTATATTGTTTTTATCCAACTCCAAGTTGATTAATCTAGCCTGAGTAAGGCGGCGATTCTTTATCCGTTCATGATACTCGCCCCAGGTCTTCTGTGCGTCTTGCTTACTCATTCCTTGTTCCTCTGCCGCTACAGCTCCACAAAATATCAGAACGAAAAATATGAATTTGTTGATGATTTCCATAGGCGCTTGACGCCGCAACCAACGGCCAAAATGTGATGGCGCATTTATTACGCCGTTTGCAATAAATATGACAACGAGTTTTGGTCCGATTTGAGTTGCCTTGTTATAATACGGTGTAGCCTGTCTGTTTCTCAACTTTTACCACCTGTTATTGAATGCTCCAAGAACCGCCTTTTGGGGAGTTGGCGCTGGATTTCATCGAGGCCTCATTGACTAAGCGAGGCTGCAGGCACTGGCGCTTAGTGAGGGATTTTAAAATGGGTGTCTATTTTATTTTTACGTGTCTGTTGAGATATCATCCCATTCTTGTTCCATATAACCCATGAGCCAGTTAAGGGCGTAATGGCGCTCCATGACAACGCTAGAGTCAATGTCTTCAGGGATTTGTAGATTGTTAACACGAGCATCTACAACAGCCCAGTGATAGCGATAGATTAAGTCATTCTCATCAAGTATCTCTTGAATTGAACGAAGCTGTGAGTCATTTATGAATTCACTTTTGCTTCTCTGTTGCATAAAGGTTACTGCAGCAGGTACATCACAAATCGAATTTGGATGTGTAAGTTCTGGTACGTAACCTAATGCCCATAATAAAACCCAAGCAGCCTCATAACGCCAAATAAACTGTGTCTTATCGAATGGAGTCGGCTCTGGATTATTTATGAATTCAAGTTCTTTAGGTGTAAATGCTTTTGAGAGGTCATAGCTTTTTATTACATTATTGACTATCTCTTGCTCCAATCCTTCAGCCTTAACCGCTACAACTAAAAGAGCTAAGGCTCTTGTAGCTACTTCCGATGTTGTTCTTATAAGGGCTTCGTTGGAATCTTCTATATATGGAAGATGCTTATTTATTGGAACGCCGAATTTTGAAAGGATTGCTTCTGATCGATCTTTCCTTTCTTCAGCTTCCTTAGATATTTTTACTTCCATTCTTTGAATCCTATCTTTTCTAATGTCTATATCAGATGCAAAAGCACTGTGAAAACTAAATATGAATAAAAGCGGTATAACTGATTTCATAGTATTGACACGTAACGCCGCGCTCAGCCGCTGACAAAAGTGGCGCTGAAATTGCGCAAGCAATTTGAGTGACGCTTTTGGCAGTGATCCTGACCCGATAAAATGGACACGGGTTTGTTATGCCGCGACTCTCTCATATTGCTGCGGACTTTGATAGCCCAGGCTTGAGTGCAATCGACGACGGTTATAGAACTGGTCAATGTAGTTAGCCAGTTCGTCTTT
>NZ_AUDJ01000014.1 GCF_000425405.1 Ferrimonas kyonanensis DSM 18153
AAAGGTTCATCGCGCATTACCGGGAAAAGCGGCTCGTATCTTCAAGAAGAAGTAGTCGCTATCCCGGTATCCGTAGGCCATGCGTTTGATGACCTTTATCTTGTTGTTCATCCCCTCCAGCTTGCAGGTATGCAGCCGATAAGTCGCTGAGGCGACGATGCCTTTGAGGTAAGGTTTGAGCTTCCTGGCGAAGCGGATTAGCGGCTCTATACCGCTCTCGGTGACCTGCTGCCACCACAGTTGCCACTGGTTCAGAGCAACATCGGGACTGTCGGCATACCACAACTCCTTCAGTTGCTCTCGCATCAGGTACACAACCATCAGCGACCGGTTCTCGGCTAGCAACTCCTCCAGATAGGCATGTTGCTTGCCGGTCATGTTCTCCCGATTCTTCAGCAACACCCAACGACCTCGCTTCACCCTTCTTCTGGCCGGTTTGTCCTGCTTCAGCTCGTTGGCTCGGTCTACCCGAACCCGGTCCACCACTTCCCGGCCATACTTGGCCACCACATGGAACAGGTCATAGACCACTTCGGCGTTTGGACAGTGCATAGCCACCTCCAGGTCGAAGGCGGTATTCATATCCATGGCCACCGCTTCGATGTACTGGCAGTGCTCCCCCAACTGTAGGAAGAACGGCCGTATTGCTTCTCGACTACGGCCCTCGCCGACCCACAGCACCTGATGGGTATCGGCATCAGCGATGACCGTGGCGTAGCGGTGGCCCTTGAACAGGGCAAACTCGTCCATGACCAAACGCCGCACCTGGCTCCAGTCAGGTTCCATCACCTCTCGGGTCAGGCGCCGCATATCCAGGCGCTTGAGGGTGTGCCAGTGCAAACCAGTCAGCTCGTTAACGTGCTTGATGGGCATCAGCTTAAGCAAGTGTTCGATGTAATGAATCAGCAGATTGGTCTGCCGCGCATGGGGTTCAAGCCAGGAGAGGCTCTCGGTAGTTACTCCACAACCAGAGCAGCGAAGTCGGCGTAGCGGCAGCGATAGCAGGGTGCGATAGCCAAGAATGTCTCGCTCCTGGACAGTGCGCGAGGAAACATCATGGACCTGAGTGACTGGCTGGCCACAGTGACATCGACCGGGGCTCGTAGGGGTCAAATGGATGGTAAGAGTGTCGTGGTGGAGCTCAGTATGAGTGGGGGAAAACCCTTCCCACAGTGAGACAGGCAAGGTAAGCTTCGGCATCGAGAACGGCTGGTTGGTTATTGGGTTTGTTTGGCGACTACACAATAACCTTTCCAGCCGTTCTCGTATCTAGTTCCCGCTAATCTGCGAAGAACCAAAAAAAAGCCCCGCATTGCGGGGCTTTTTGTTGGCTACTCCGGCTGAGGCAGCGGGGTATCGAACAGGCTCAGCAACTGGTCGCCGGTGAGGCTGCTGCCAAGATCCTGGGCATCCTTGTCGTAGATGCTGTCTGCCAGCGCCTGTTTCTGCTGCTGCAACTCCATGACCCGCTCTTCGATGGTTTGTTCGCAGATCAGCTTGTAGACAAACACCGGCTTGTCCTGACCGATGCGGTAGGCGCGGTCGGTGGCCTGATTTTCCGCCGCCGGGTTCCACCAGGGATCGTAGTGGATCACCGTGTCTGCCGCGGTCAGGTTCAGGCCCACGCCGCCGGCCTTGAGGGAGATCAGGAACACCGGCACCTCGCCATTCTGGAAACTGTCGATGGCTTGCTCGCGCTTGCGGGTCTGACCGGTGAGCTTGGCAAAGGGAATGCCCTGTTGCTCCAGCCGCGCTTCGATCAGCGCCAGCATCTGGGTGAACTGAGAGAAGATCAGCACTCGTCGTCCCTCCTCCAGCATCGGCGGCAGCATCTCCATCAGGAAGTCGAGCTTGGCCGATTCCTGCACCAGCGCCGCCTGTTCCAGTTTCACCAGTTGTGGGTCGCAGCAGATCTGCCGTAACTTCAGCAGGGCATCGAGAAATTCGATCTGGCTTTTGGCCATTCCTTTGCTGCTGAGTAACTCCCGCACCCGGGCTTCCATGGCCACTCGAACCCCTTCGTACAGTATCCGCTGCTGAGGCGGTAAGGGAATGGTCTGCACCATCTCGGTCTTGGCCGGCAGTTCCTGAGCCACCTCACTCTTGGTGCGGCGCAACAAAAACGGCGCCAGGCGGGTCAGCAGTTCCTTCTTCAGATCCAGGTTGCCCTCTTTTTCGATGGGCTTGCGGTAATAGCGGCTGAACTGGCCTTCGCTGCCGAGGAAGGATGGCATTACGAAATCGAACAGCGACCACAGTTCCCCGAGGTGATTTTCCATCGGCGTGCCTGTCAGGCACAGGCGTTGGCCAGCGTTAAGCTGTTTTACCGCCTTGGTGATCTTGGCCCCCGGGGTCTTGATGGCCTGCGCCTCATCGAGGATGGCCAGGCTGAAATTGAGGCTGGCAAACAGCTCGATGTCCCGACCGACCAGACCATAGGTGGTGATGATCAGATCGAACTCGCCCAGGGTATCGAAATGGCGGTGGCGCTCCTGGCCGTGCAACACCAGTACCGACAGATCCGGACAGAAGCGTTGCGACTCGCTGCGCCAGTTGCTGATCAGGCTGGTGGGACACACCAGCAGGGCCGGATGAGGCAGTTGATCCCGTTGCTTGAGCCGCTGCAGGTGCGCCAGCGTCTGCAGGGTTTTCCCCAGGCCCATGTCATCGGCAAGCACACCGCCAAAGCCGTATTGATGCAGAAAGGCCAGCCAGTCCAATCCCTGCTGTTGGTAAGGGCGCAGGGTGGCATGCAGGTTTTCGGGAGGCTCGACGGTCTCGATGCCACTGAAGTGGTTGAGTTTGTGGGCCAGTTGTTGAATGCGCTCGCCGCCAATCCATCGGCCCTGGCGAGGCAGCTGTTCCAGCAGTCCGGCCTGATGGCTGGGCAGGCGAATGCGATCGCCACTGGGGTTAGCCAGCTCCTCCAGAATTGCCAGCACCGGTCGAATGCTGCGGTTGGCGATGCGCAGCGGCATCGCCCCTTCACGGTGCAGCAGAATCGGGTTGTTATCGCCGCGCCAGTCGCTGTTGTGGTCCAGCCAGGTCAGCAGCAGTGGCAGCAGTTCCACCTGCTGATCGTCAATCTCCACCGACAGCCCCAGGTTAAACCAGGAGTCGTCCTCTTCGATGATCAGATCAAAGGCGGGAATTTCATGGGGCAGCAACGGCAATGACGGGTCAATTTGCAGCTGCCACTGCTGCTGGTTCATCGGTCCCTGAAACTGGCTGAGCAGCTTCTGCCAGAAGGAGAGATCGGTGGCGGCGGTGGCCAGCTTCAGGTAGGCGGCCGACGCCACTTGTGGGGCCAGCTCGCCGCCGTGTTCGAACTCCGACAGCTGCAGTTGCTGGTACAGTTCGACCGCAGCCTGTTCAGCCTCGCTGTTGCGCTGAATCTGCCAGTGGCCGTGATCATTGCTAAAGCGGGTCTGGGTTGGCCGCTGAGTGACCTCTTTCGGCAATGGCAATTGGTCGTACTGCAGCCAGAAAAAACTCTGAATGCCTTCGTCGCTGGGCACCAGTTTCAGCACCGGTGTCAGTGGCGCCTCAATCTGCTGGTACTCGGTTTGAATCGGGTGCGGCAGGGTGTGTTCATTGAACTGCAGGGCGATGGTGTCGCCAAAATGGCGGGCTTGCTCCCTGGGGAGCGCTGGCAGTCGCTGCAGGCAGAACAGCACCTCGGTGGAGAGTTCGGTCTCCAGCGGCCCGGAGCTGAAGTCGTCGAGGTTGATGTACCAGGGCCGGGAGAAGGGCACCAGTACCCAGGGCGCGCCGCACTGCAGTTGCGAGTGCAGCTGGTAATCGGTGTGGTGCTCCCAGCGGAAGTTCAGGGTCTGGACCGGGCCCTGGGTCAGGGTCTGGTTGGGTTGATCCCAGAATGCCAACTGCTGATCCAGCAGCTTCTGATAGGTATAGCGATCCAGATCCGTTTCCAGATGGGCGTAGCGATACCAGGTGTTGCCCCGGGTTGCCAGCAGCAGCCGGCTGTAGGTGACCACATCGTCGTTGGCCCAGCCATCGCCGTAGTGAGCGGCAACGTTGAACAACTGTTTGGCGGTAAATTTACTGAATCCGCCCCGCTTCAGTCGTCGGCAGTTGCCCACTTCCACCACGATCGACTCGCCGACGCTGGCGTTGCGGGTTAACGACGGTGCCACTCGAAAGCGGCCCACCAACGGCGATTCCGGCGGGGCGGGCTGTGGCTTAGGGGGGTGGACGGCAGAGAATTTTTCCAGCCAGGCCTGATAACGATCCTGGTGGCCATGGTGTTGATCCAAGATGGTCAGCAACAGGGCCACGGCGTGCTTGCATTGTGAAGAGACTGGGCAGTTGCAGAAGCTCTCCAGAGTGCAGCGGTCGCCGCGCTTTTTGATTTCAATGCTGGTGTCGTACTGGTTGTCCCGTCGGCCCAGGGTGGTGCCATGGACCGAGTTGCCGCCAGGGCCCAGCTCGGCTTGCAGGACCATCTCCTCCTCGAAGTAGCGTTTGCCTCGGTTAAAGGTCGCGTCGTCGAAGTTGTTTTCCACATCAGTTAGACGGAATAAAAGCATTCAGTGATCAGCCGGGTAACAGGGTGCAATCGGCCATCATACCACCCCTGACAAGGGGGGTTAATAGTGACTTGCATGATGGGGTGCACAAAGGCAGGTGCGGACAGGCTCAGGCCAGGCGCGCCGCGGAATCCTGGTAGTGGCTCGGCTGGGGGGGCTCGGCCAGGTGGGCGATGGCTCGCTGATACAGGACGGCTGCCCGTTCCCGCAGGGCTGGCTCGTTGTGGCGGCTGCGGTACAGCCAGTGGGCGGCATCCAGCATCTGCCGGGCGGTCACGCTGTCCATCCAAGGTGGCGGGGCTGCCGAGGCCTGCTCCAGCAACATCAGGCTCAATGATGGGTACATGGGCACCAGAAAGAAGGCTCGACAGGCGCGCTCGTAGGCCAGGTGGTAACGCTGTGCCTTGTGGTGACCCAGCGCCACATCGGCCAACCGTGCTCCTTGTGTCAGCCGGGCTTGCATGTTCTGGCGGTATGCGGCCAGCAATGCCAGCTGGCTGAGCCTGAGGGTGGGATCCGGCTGCGCTTCGGCCGTGACTCGAGCCAGCTCAATGCCCTGCTCAAACCGTTCCGTCAGGCCGCACAGGGCAAACAGCTTGGCGCTGTTTAATTGGGTATAGAAGTTGGGGTGAGGGTGGGTATCGGGGCCCAACACCTGCATGATCATCACGCAGTGATCCAGTTGCCCCTCCACCAGCGCCGCCAGGGCCGCGGCCACTTTGAGACCGCTTTCCAGCCCGGGTTGGCAAACGCTGCCCTGGCTCAGCTGGGCGATCTGTTTCAGGCTCTGGGCGATGAGGCTGTGGCGCCGGGCCGGGCTGGTCTCGGCAAGGGCGGCAAACAAGCGGCACAGGTTGGCGTGGATCTGCAGCTCTGGAGAAAAGCGGTGGCTGCCTTTTACCCGTGCCAGGTAATCGTCATAGTGATGGGCGGCGGCACAGAAGTCGCCTTGCTGGGCGTGAAGGTCGGCGATGATGACCTGGTAGCCAGGATCGGCCGGACACAGCCGTTGCAGTCGGGTCATGGCGCTCAGGGCATCGGAACAGGCATCCTGGTGCAGGGCCGATTGGGTCAGCCCCTGTTGCGCTGCCGGTTCAAACGGACCGCGGCGCTGCAGCTCATTAAAGATGTGGGTGGCGTCCTCGAAACGCTGCAGCCCGATCAGCGCCTGGCCGGCGCCGATGCGTGGCCAGACCTTATCACTGCGCTGGCTGTGGTGACGGTAGAAGGTCAGGGCTTCGCTAAATCGGCGTAGCTGTAGCAAACAGTTGCCGTGGGTCCGGTCCAGGAACGGCGTGTGCTGAGGAAAGGTACGTCTTAGCCTCAGGGTCAGGTGCAGCGCCGCGCCGTAGGCTTGATCCGCCAGGGCCTGATGCAGCTCAGACAGCTGTTGGCGGCGCTGCAACGCCAGCATCAGCCGTCGCTCCAGCTCCTGGTAGCGGAACGGCTTGAGCAGCAGGTCATCCGGCTCCATGGCCAGGCATTGACTGATCGTTTCGCGACTGTGGTCATCGCTGATAAACAGGAAGGCGCCGTTGCCACACAGGTGTTGATGATGGCGAAGCTCATCCAGAATCAGGCCGCCATCGACCCGCCGCTCCGGGTCGAAGCCACACAGCACCGCATCGTACTGGTGCTGGCGAACCAGTCGCAGCGCCTTGAGGGTGTCTGAGGTGCTGGTGATGTTGGGGTGGCTGGCTCCTGCATCAAGCAGGATCGAGCGCACCAGCCCGATAAAATCGGTCGAGTGATCGATGATCAGAAAGGTACGATCGGTGAGCATCCTTGCCTCCAACCTCAGATCGGTGCTGGCGGTTACGATCCGTGTAACCGGGGTGGTGTCAGGCCGAACTGCGGCATTGTTTCCGTTACTTCAGTTATTTGCGTCAAATATTCGGCCTTTGCTCACACCAAAAGCCGACTATCCTGATTTAAGGATAGTGTAACGGCCAGATTCTGCCTCCCCGGTGGAACGATAAATTCCCTCCTTATTCCAATTTGATTGGTTGTTGTGTCTATTAATCTGTTTTGGTTATATGAAAGTCCGAAGTTGAATTGTTGAAATCGCGGTTGTGGCGTTCACTAAATGGCAGAAAAACGTTGAATAGGACGCAAGGATGTCACAACCACAGCCCCTGACTCACCTGGATCGCCTCGAAGCGGAGAGCATCCACATCTTCCGCGAAGTGGCGGCCGAGTTTGAAAACCCGGTGATGCTGTACTCCATCGGCAAAGACTCGTCGGTGCTGTTGCATCTGGCGCGCAAGGCGTTTTACCCGGGGAAGATTCCGTTTCCGCTGCTGCACGTGGACACCGATTGGAAGTTCAAGGAGATGATTGAGTTTCGCGATCGCATGGCCCGTGAACACGGGTTTGACCTGTTGGTGCATAAGAACCCGCAGGGGCTGGAGATGGCCATCAATCCCTTTGTTCATGGCAGTGCCCTGCATACCGACATCATGAAAACTCAGGGGTTAAGGCAGGCGCTGGATCAGCACGGTTTCGATGCCGCCTTTGGCGGTGCTCGTCGGGATGAAGAGGCCTCCCGGGCCAAGGAGCGGGTTTACTCGTTCCGGGATAAAAACCACCGCTGGGATCCTAAAAATCAACGCCCCGAATTGTGGAATCTCTACAACGCCAAGGTGCATCCCGGTGAAAGCATTCGCGTGTTTCCACTGTCCAACTGGACCGAACTGGATATCTGGCAGTACATCTACCGCGAGCAGATTGAGATCGTGCCGCTGTACCTGGCCAAGCCGCGGCCGGTGCTGGAGCGGGACGGCAGCTTGATCATGGTGGACGACGATCGCATGCCCCTGGAAGACGGGGAAACCCCGCAACTGCGCAGCGTGCGTTTTCGCACCCTGGGGTGTTATCCCCTCACCGGGGCGGTGGAATCTGAGGCGGACACTCTGCCGGGCATCATCGAAGAGATGTTGCTGGCGACGACCTCAGAACGCCAGGGACGGGTCATCGACCGCGACAGTGCCGGCTCGATGGAGAAGAAGAAGATGGAAGGCTATTTCTAGGCCAGGTTTGAGATACAGGAGTTAACTATGTCCACCCACGCATCCAGCGTTACCCAACGGGTTACGGAATACCTGGCCCAACATGAAAACAAGGCGTTGCTGAGGTTCATCACCTGCGGCAGTGTCGACGACGGCAAGAGCACCCTGATCGGGCGACTGCTGCACGATACCAAGGCGTTGTACGACGACCAGTTGGAGGCGGTGAACCAACAGAGCCGTCGCAGCGGCACCACCGGGGAACGCCCGGATTTGGCCCTGTTGGTGGATGGCCTGCAGGCGGAGCGCGAACAGGGGATCACCATCGATGTGGCCTACCGCTACTTCTCCACCGACAAACGTAAGTTCATCATCGCCGATACGCCGGGTCACGAACAGTACACTCGCAACATGGCCACCGGTGCATCGACGGCGGATCTGGCCATTATTCTGGTGGATGCCCGTTATGGCCTGCTGGAGCAGACTCGTCGTCATAGCTTCCTGGTGTCGTTATTGGGGATCAAGCAGATAGTGGTCGCCATCAACAAGATGGATCTCAAAGCGTACGACCAGTCGGTGTTTGACGCCATCTCGGCGCAGTATGCTCAGATGGCAGAATCACTGGGGTTCGAGCGCATCGATTATGTGCCGATGTCGGCGTTGGAAGGGGACAACGTCGCCTCGTTGAGTGCGGCCATGCCCTGGTATCAGGGCCCGAGCTTGTTGGCATTGCTGGAGCAGGCTTTGCCGGCAGATGAAGCCGCGGCGCGGCCGTTCCGGTTACCGGTACAGATGGTGGCCAGGCCCAACCTCGATTTTCGAGGCTTTGCCGGCACCATCAGCGCCGGTGTGGTGCGGGTGGGTGATGAGTTGCAGGTGCTGCCATCGGGCAAGACCGCCCGGGTGGCGGGAATCCATCAGTTCGGCGGTGACGTCAGTCAGGCGCAAGCCGGTGAAGCGGTCACCCTGACTCTGGATCGTGAGATTGATGTCAGCCGCGGCAACTGGCTGGTTCATGCGGCGGATTCGGTGCCACTGTCCGACAGCTTCACGGCGAGGGTGGTGTGGATGTCGGAGACGCCGCTGCAACCGGGGCGGGATTATCGCCTGAAGCTGGCCACCTCCACGGTACGGGCAAAGGTGTCGGCCATCGATCATCAGGTGGACATTCACGATTGGAGTGAACGCCAAACCGAGCAGTTGGCACTCAACGCCATCGGCCAGATTCGATTGCAAACCGAACAGCCGTTGCCGATAGACCCCTATCGAGACCAGCGTGATACCGGCTCGTTTATCCTGATTGACCCCATCAGCAACGGCACGGTTGCCGCGGGCATGGTGCTGGAGTCGGCCGACACTCAGGCCGTGACCGCGGACTACTCCGCCTTTGAGCTGGAGCTGAATGCATTGGTGCGTAAGCATTTCCCTCATTGGAATGCGTTGGATCTGAAGGCACTGGCTGACAGCGGACGTCGCTAATGACCCTGATCCATGGTCAGTTGCTGGCTCTGGCAGTGTCGATGTTCTTCGGGCTGGTGTTTACCCGCCTGAGGCCGGTGCTGTTGTTCAGCGGCACTGCCATCGCCCTGGTGTTGATGCAGCAGCTGGACGTGGCCCGGCTGTTGACTCTGGCGGCCAATCCGGCGGTCATCAGCCTGCTGCTGTTGCTGCTGGTGTCGGCAGGCATCGAGAAGACCCGTCTGCTGGCCTGGCTCAGTCAGTTCCTGTTTCGCCGTTCCTACGCCAGCACCCTGATGCGAATGGGGGCCGGTACCATGGTGTCGTCGGCGTTTCTGAATAACACCGCGGTGGTGGCGGCCTTGATGGGGCGGGTGCACAGCAACCCGGATCACTCGCCGTCACGGCTGCTGTTACCGCTGTCGTATGCGGCCATCCTCGGTGGCACCCTGACCCTGGTGGGCACCTCCACCAACCTGATTGTGAACAGCTTTCTGGTGGAGGCCGGTAAGCCGTCGCTGGCACTGTTTGATTTTTTGCCGGTGGGGCTGGTGGCGTGTTCGGTGGGACTGGTGTTACTGGTGCTGCTGTCGGCCTGGCTGCCTCGCCATCCGCGTCAGGCGCAGCAGGAGGATCCCTACTTTATTGAAGCCAAGGTGCAACCGGACAGTCCGCTGGTGGGGCGCTCGGTGCAGGCCAACGGCCTGCGCGCCTTGGAGGGACTGTTTTTGGCTGAAGTGGTTCGGGGGCAGAGGCTGATCTCGCCGCTGAGTCCGGACACGGTGCTGGAGGCTGGCGACAAGCTGGTGTTTTGCGGCGATGTTCGGCGGGTCACTGTGCTGCAGCGGTTCCGCGGCCTGACCCTGTTCGCCTCGGCGCAGGGGCAGTTGGATCGTACCCTGACCGAGGTGATTGTCAGCCCGACCTCCGCCATCGTCGGCCAAACCCTGAAATCGGTAGAGTTTCGGGCCCGGTTCGATGCGGCGGTGGTGGCGATGCGACGCCGGGGCGAACGTTTATCCGGCAAGCTGGGCCAGATCCCGATTCAGGCGGGTGATGTGCTGGTGCTGGCGGTGGGGCAGGGGTTTGATCACTCCCGCGTCAGTCGAAACTTCTTTGTGATTGGCAATGCCCAGTTGTCTGCCACCCTGACCCCGTTGCAGGAGTGGATCGCCATCGGCGGTTTTGTGTCGGTGCTGGCGCTGAGTGCTTTCGGAGCCATTGAGTTGGTTGCCGGGCTGGCGGTGCTGCTGATGCTGATGCTCACCAGCGGCGTGCTCAGCGGCCAGGACGTTCGCCAGCGTTTTCCATTTGAGATCTGGATGATCATCACCGGGGCTCTGGCCATCGCCGACAGTGTATTGCAGTCCGGCCTGGCGTTGGTGGCTTCCAACTGGCTGCATCAACTGTTCAATGGTCAGGGGGTGATGGTGGCGTTTGTCGGGGTCTACCTGGTGGCGCTGATTCTGACCGAACTGATGACCAACAACGCCGCCGCCGCGCTGGCGTTGCCATTGGCGCTGGGGTTGGCAGACGCCTTCGGGGTCAGCGCCATGCCGTTTGTGATGGCGGTTGCCTATGGGGCCAGTGCCAGTTTTATCAGCCCGTTCAGTTATCAGACCAACCTGATGGTGATGAGCCTGGGCGATTATCGTAAGCGTGATTATCTGAGGCTGGGGCTGCCCATGTCGCTGGCCTACAGCGCGGCGGTGCTGCTGACTACGCCGCTGTTTTTTCCATTTTGAGGTGAGTATGACCAACAACCTGACCTGGCATGACCACGCGGTAACGCCAGAACAACGGCAACAACTTAAGGGCCACGGCAGTGCCCTATTGTGGTTCACCGGCCTGAGTGGCTCGGGCAAGTCGACGCTGGCCAACGCCCTGGAGCGGCGCCTGATTGCCATGGGGGTGCACAGTTTTCTGTTGGATGGGGACAACGTGCGGCTGGGACTGAATCAAGACTTAGGTTTTGGTGACGCCGATCGTGAGGAGAACATTCGTCGTATCGGCGAAGTGGGGAAGCTGTTCGTCAGCGCCGGGACCTTGTGTTTGTCGGCTTTCATCTCGCCGTTTCAGGCGGATCGGCAGCGGGTTCGGGCGGCACTGCCCGCCGGACAGTTTATTGAGGTGTTTGTGGACGCGCCGCTGGCGGTGTGTGAGCAGCGGGATCCTAAAGGGTTGTATCAAAAGGCCCGTGCCGGCGAGATTGCCAATTTTACCGGCATTGATTCCGACTATGAGGCGCCGAATGAGGCGGAGATCCATATACGGACCGACCAACTTGACACCGAGGCTGCCGTTGACAAGATGGTGGCTTATCTGACCCAACGTGGAATTTTGCCCTCATGACCCTGGAACCTTTAGACCGGCATCAGCAGCAACTGCTGCTGTCACAGATGATCGTGGTGGCCCGGCAGGCGGGCGAAGCGGCGATGGCCCATTATGGCCAGCCGCAGACCCGCTATAAGCAAGACGACAGTCCGCTGACTCAGGCGGATCTGGCCAGTCACCAGGCCCTGGTTCAGGGCATCCGCGACTGGGGCAACCCCTGGCCGGTGTTGTCGGAGGAGGCCGGCTTGGCGCCGTGGGAACTGCGGCGGCAGTGGCAACGCTATTGGTTGTTGGATCCGGTTGACGGCACCAAGGAGTTCATCGCCGAAAATGGCGAGTTCACCATCAATATCGCGCTGATCGAGCAAGGCGTGCCGCTGCTTGGGGTGGTGGTGGCACCGGCGCTGGGGAAACTCTACAGTGGTGGCCGGGACCTGGGGGCCTGGCTGGAAGACGAGTCCGGTCTGCGGGCCATTAGCGGTGGCCAGTGCGGCGCGGTGCCCAGAGTGGTGACCAGTCGCTCTCACCCCTCGGCCGAATTGGCACAGTGGTTAAGCCGTTATCCCAAGGTATCACTGGTTGAGGTGGGCAGTTCGTTAAAGCTGTGTCTGTTGGCCGAAGGCAAGGCGGATCTGTACCCCAGGTTGGGCCCGACCAGCGAGTGGGACATTGCGGCGGCACACGCGGTGCTGGAAGGGGCCGGAGGCAGCGTTCGTACCCTGGATGACCAGCCGCTGGGTTACAACGGCAAGGCCTCGGTGCTTAACCCGCACTTCATCGCTCGCAGCGACGGATAAAAAAAACCACCTTAAAAAAGGTGGTTAAATATAATGGAGATGATGATGAAACAAATTTCAGTTCAAATTTGTTACATAAGGTCAGAGTCTCCATTGCTGCGTTAGTTCAAATTTTTACCCATCTTTTTCGATATTTTTTCGCGCTATTTATTTCTTCTTTTGCCTTCATGCACTTAGCCACAGCACTTTTTGTACTTCTTGCCACTTCCGCAGGGGCAGGGATCGTTTCGGCCAGTGGTTTTGCCGTGAGTCGCGGTGATCGTGGAGTCTGGCTCGGTGTCCACCGGGCGCTTATCACCCTGCTGGTAGCGCTGGAACAGCTGTTGGATCAGCGTCGTCGCGCCGGGCCAGCCGCCTTGGGGCAGACTGGGTCCACAGGCATCCGGCCAGGGGCCTCCCAGTGCGCTCTGCTGAGACTGGGGTAACTGCTTGGCGACGCCTCTGGCCAGTGAGCGCAGCTCGTTGGCCTGAGCGGCGGCACCGCCGAGCAGCGGTGATAATGCCTCGCCGAGGCGGGCGTCAGTCAGTTGCGCTTGCTGATGCAGCCAGGCGAGGGCGCCCAGGCACAGGCTGCGCGCCTGAGTATCGAGCTGCTCTTGTTTCAACAGGCCCATCAAGTACCCTGGCGCCTGATTGAACAGCTGCCCCAGGCATTGAGCCAGCGCCGCATAGTGGTGCTCAAACAGCCGGGCCATCGGGCTGTCGGTGTGCCAATGAAAGCGCAGCAGGGTATCGATGGCATCGCGAACATCCTGATGGGCGTTGGCGTCAGCCAGGCACCACAGGCTGTGCCAGTGACCGATGTAGTCCTGATTGTTCAGATCGATTTGCGGTGCATCCACAAACAGCTGCAACTCCTCCTGAGCCAGTTTTACCAGCAGTGGCGAGGGCGGCTGCAGTTCGTTCAACAGCGCTTCGGGCAGGTCGCCGGTATGCAGCGTCAGTTGCTCAATCAGGGATTCATGCTCCATGAGCTGGTTGTCTGCGTCCGGGTGTTGGCCCAGAAACAGGGCGGCGGCCTGATTGATCACTTCACACAGGTGGCGTCGAACCTGTCTGGCTTCGGCGATGAATGCCGCGTCATCGAGTCCGTTTTGTTGGCAGTGGGCCTGGACCTGATGCAGGTTGGCAAAAAAGCAGCCATAGCTGGCAAAGGCTGCGATGGTGGGCTGCAGATCGGGATCCTGATGATCCAGTTGCTCCATCACCAGCGGCAGGCCGTGCTCAAACCCGGCGGCCCACTGGGCCAGGGGCGAGTCTGGGGCAAAGCCTCGCAGTGGCTCAGCCTGGGGCAGGCGGCATTGGCTGGGCAGTACCAGAGCCTGAGTTTTGAGTGCCGCGGCGGCCTGCTGATACAACTGCACCAGCGCCGGACTCAGATCGTCATCCAGGGCCTGCTCCGGGCCCAGCAGAATCGCCAGCCAATGGCTGGGTAATACCGGCGTCGGCGCACAGACAACGGCGCTGATAAAGCCATGCAGATAGTAGTAGTTCAGGCTGGCTTCGCAGGGAAGCGGCAGACGATTGATGGCGTGACGGAGTTTTTGCGGTGAAAGTGACATAGTGATCGACTGGCAGTGAAAAATGCAGCGGTTAGCTGATGAGGCGCCGATCATAGCAGATTGCGCCGTTCGGTGAGGCGAGGAATTTACCCGACTTTACCCTGGGTTGACGTTGGTTGAAGTTGACGGCGTTAGGCTTACCGTTAACAGGGTGCACTCAGGAGGACCTATGCAACGTGTTATCGCACTGATTGTGACCGCCACACTGCTGGTCAGCCCGGCACTGCAGGCCAAACCTCATTCGGGGAAGGCCCATAAGGGCAAGAATGTCATCATCGTGAAGCCGGGGTATCACCATAAACCCTATCGAAACCACTACTCTTATCATCGTCATGAGTTGGCGCGGATCGCCACCTTTGCGGTGTTCGCCGGAGTGACCTATGCCATTGTCGATAACGCCTATTATCGCCAGCAGGGGGACAGCTATGTGTACGTGGCTCAGCCTCCTGCAGGCAGTTATCAGGTGCTGTCTGGTGAGCCCCAGCCGGTGTTAGCCGCTCCGGAGTATGCACTCGGACAGCGGGTGCAACGATTGCCGGCAGACAGCCGGGCCGTGACGGTGGATGGGGTGTCGTACCGGGAGCATGAGGGCGTCTGGTTTGCGCCGTTGCAGGGAGGTAGCGGGTACGTGGTAACGACATCGCCGTTGAACTGACCGGAAGTTACAGTGATAGGTGATTGTAATGTGTTGATTTTAATGACCTTTGGCTCCTGTTTCAGCCAGGGGTGAAAAAATTGGTGATTTTTTTCATGACGGCTGAACTTTTGTTGTTTTTTCCGCTCTATATAAGGGTAACGAATTCAGTTTCATCATCATCATCTCCTTGAATAAAGTATTCTTCGTCATCTCCTTGAGGTGGCGTTTTTTTTGCCCGGATTTTGTTGCCAATAAAAAAAGCCGGTTTTTTTTCTGACCCGGTGAACTTTTCTGATGGCGGCGACTCTATATCTCTGTAACGAATTTAGTTTCATCATCATCTCTCAGAATTCCTTATTCTCCGCCATCTCCTTGAGATGGCGTTTTTTTTGCTCGCTGTCAGGGCGCCTCTGCCCGCTGGCAGCGGGGCTGCGAGCGCGGTTGGCATTGGGCGAGAACAGGAGAAGAAAAAAACGGGGGTTGCTATGGAACTTTGGCGACCGGTTCGACTCTATATTTCTGTAACGAATTTGGTTTCATCATCATCTCCTGAATTCCTTAATGTTCGCCACCTGTTTGAGGTGGCGTTTTTTTTGCCAACGGTTCAGGTAAGCGCATTAATGCCGTTGTGGCATTTCATAAGATTCGGATTTTTAATTAAATTTAAAAAAATTACTTCGAGGCGTGAACTTTTAGGAAACGGAGGACTCTATTGAAAGGTAACGAATTTAGTTTCATCATCATCTCCCTGACAGTTTTGTTGCTCGCCACCTCCTTGAGGTGGCGTTTTTTTTGCTGTCGGGAAAGTGGCCGTCAACGACCCCACTCGGTGGTGGGGCCATCGCAGTTAGCGCTGACGGCGGGCCCGCACGGCAGTGGCTAACGTTCTGAGAACCGACTCACTGTCATCCCAGCCGATGCAGCCATCGGTAATGCTCTGGCCGTAAGTCAGGCTGTCGGGCGTGGCGAGATCCTGGCGTCCCTCCACCAGGTGACTCTCAATCATGGCGCCGAAGATATTCTGGTTGCCTGCGGCCAGTTGCTCACACACGTTGTCGGCCACGTCTAACTGACGCTTGAACTGCTTTTCGCTGTTGGCGTGGCTGAAATCGATCATGATGTTGGCGGGCAGGGCAGCCTGATGCAACTGCTCGGTAATGGCGGCCACCTGCTCGGCCTGGTAATTGGGGCTTTTGCCGCCGCGCAGGATGATGTGGCAATCCTGGTTGCCTGTGGTGGACACGATGGCCGAGTGGCCATACTTGGTGACCGACAGGAAGTGGTGCGGTGCGTTGGCGGAGTTGATGGCATCGATGGCGATTTTGATGGTGCCATCGGTACCGTTTTTAAAGCCCACCGGGCAAGAGAGGCCGGAAGCCAGCTCACGGTGAACCTGAGACTCGGTGGTTCGGGCACCGATGGCACCCCAACACATTAGATCGGCCACGTACTGAGGGGTGATCATATCCAGGAACTCACCGGCGGTCGGCAGTCCCATCTGATTCAACTCCAACAGCAGCTTGCGGGCGGTGCGCAGGCCGTCATTGAGCTTGAAGCTGTTGTCCAGCAGCGGATCGTTGATCAACCCTTTCCAGCCGACGGTGGTGCGGGGCTTTTCGAAATAGACCCGCATGACGATCTCGAGGTCGTCTTTGAGTTCTTCCCGTAACACATTGAGCTTGCGGCCGTATTCCAGTGCAGCCTTGGGGTCGTGAATGGAACAGGGGCCGATGACCACCAGCAGGCGGTCGTCCTGACGGTTCATCATATTGTGGATGGATTGCCGGGCCTGATAGACGGTGGCGGCGGCGTTGTCGTCCAGGGGAAATCGTTCCAGAATCGCAATGGGGGGTAGCAGTTCTTTTATTTTATCGATGCGTACGTCATCGGTTTGGTAGTACATAATGCGACTCCAGAATTTAACTATCTAATAAGAATTATAAAATTAATCCACAAGTGAACCCAAGATGACTGTAAACGCCCCTCTGAATCGATGCAAGCGGCCAAATGTGGATTTTTTTCACTTTTGGCTGAACTTTCTGTGGCCTGGGTACTCTGACTTAACAGTAAACACAGTTTCTTTAAGCTTGTTTTCATCATCATCTCCTTTTCTTTGCTACAGATTCAGTACCGCCACTCCCTTTGTTGGAGTGGTTTTTTTTTGGTTTGTCATCAAGGGTTCATCTTTAGTTTGATATACTGAAGGCAGGTGGTCAGGAGGCGTTCGGAACCCTCCCCGGAATCCGGTTTCCTGTCCGCTCAGGTGCGAAGGAGGCCAGTATGACCAGCACTCAACCCGACAAAAGCCCCCGCAAGAAAATGAGTGGCTCTAAGCTGTGGCAAAGGAACCGCTATGCGCTGCCGGATCGGCTTTTCTACCCCATTATCACCATCATCGTTGCGGCCCTGATCATCATCGCGTTGTTCAGCAATCTGCTGTAATTGCGGCGAATGCCGGCACAAGCGGGTTCACAGCTTTATCTTAAATCTTTGCTATCATGCTGACTCATTGTGAATTAGCAGGAATCGAGCATGAGAATTGGCATCGATCTTGGCGGGACCAAGATTGAAGGGATAGCGCTGGATGAGCAGGGAAAGCAGTTGTGGCGGGAACGGGTTGCCACCCCGCGAGGCGATTATTCCGCTACCTTAGAGGCCATTGCCACTCTGGTTCAGCGGGCGGAAGCCACGTTGACCCTCTCCGGGACCGTCGGCGTGGGCATTCCCGGCGTGCTGTCACCACAAACCGGTCGGGTTAAGAACGCCAACTCCCTGTGCCTTAATGGCCAACAGCTGGACCAGGACCTGGCCGCCATACTGTCGCGGCCGGTTCGTATCGCCAACGACGCCAACTGTTTCGCGGTGTCAGAAGCCATCGATGGCGCCGGTGCCGGCAAGGGGTTGGTATTTGGGGTGATTTTGGGCACCGGTTGTGGCGGCGGCCTGGCCGTCGACGGCAAGGCGCTGACCGGGGGCAATGGCTTGAGTGGTGAGTGGGGGCACAACCCGCTGCCGTGGATGAGCGCCGACGAGTTTCCCGGTCCGGAGTGTTTCTGTGGCCGCAGCGGCTGCATCGAAACCTTTGTCTCTGGCACCGGGTTCAGCCGCCAGTACCAGGCGTTAACCTCGCAGCAGCTCAGCGGCAGCGAGATCATCAGCCGGGTTCGGCAGCAGGAGCCCGCCGCCTGTGAGGTGTTTGAGCGCTACCTGGGTCAATTGTCTCGCGCCCTGGCGCACGTGGTGAACATTCTGGATCCCGACGTCATCGTTCTCGGTGGCGGCCTGTCCAACATTGATGAACTCTATCCCAGCCTTAATGCCCGCCTGTCTAAGCAGGTGCTGGGGGGCGAGTGTGCCACCCCGATTCGAAAGAACCAGCATGGTTGCAGCTCCGGCGTTCGCGGTGCGGCCTGGTTGTGGGGGCGCTAGGTGATCGGATTCTGGATTAAGAAGGGGATTTCGGCGCTGTTGTTGCCCATCCCGGTGTGCGTGTTTCTGGTGTTGGCCGGGCTGTGGCAGCTAAAACGACGTCCTTGGCTGGGCAAAGGCTTGATTCTGGCGGGGCCGCTGCTGTTGCTGGCGCTGAGCTCGACGCCCGGCAGTCGGGCGTTGACGGCCCCGTTGGAGCAGCAGTATTCACGCTGGCACGGTCAGCCGGTGGCGGCGGTGTTGGTGCTGGGGTTTGGTCACGATGACCAAATCAGCGATCTGCCGACGCAGCAGTTGATGGCGACGGCATTGGCGCGGTTGACCGAGGGGGTGCGCATTGTTGAGGCCAGCCCCGGCAGCCTGCTGGTGCTCAGCGGCGCCAAAGGGATGCAGTCGCGTCCCCATGCCCAGGTGATGGCCGATGCCGCGGAGATGCTGGGGGTGGATCGCCGCCGAATTCGCACCCTGGATCATGCCAAAGACACTCAGGAAGAGGCCGAGGGGCTGGCTCAGTTGGTAAACGGCGGTACCGTCGCCGTGGTGAGCTCGGCGGCGCACCTGCCCAGAGCCATGATGCTGTTTGAGCAGTTGGGGGTGGACGTACTTGCTGCCCCGACGGACTTTCGAGGCCGAACCGGGCGCTGGTGGAATTTCAGTGCCGACAACCTACTGACGTCGGAGCGGGCACTGCACGAGTACCTGGGCCAGCTGTGGCTGCGGCTTAAGTCGACGCTGGCTTAGGGGGCGGACGAGGCGACAGGGCCTGTTGACGCGCTTGTCGCAGCTTATTCGCGATGTCGATTAACGGTTCGTCGAACTGGCTTTGGTGCAGCAGGATGTGAAAGCCGCTGCTCTGGGCCAGTTGCTCCGACAGGTAACACTGCTGCTTCAGTAGGGTGGGTTGCTCCAACAGGCCATCGGTTATGGCGGCGACGCCGTACAGTTTGAGGCTCTGCTGAGTCAGTTGGCACCAGCGTCGAAGCTGGCGATTGCTGAGCTGCTGCCAGACATGGGCATCGGGTCTCAGCCGAATGCCTAACGCCTGGTGCTCGGGGACGGTATCCAGTCGTTGCAGTTGTTGCCAGTGGATGGGGATGACCGTTTGCTCAATCAGCAGCAACAGGCCGCGGTCGTCGGCCACCAGGCTGTGACGGGCTTGACGCATGTTGGCAATGGCCACCGACAGGGCAACGGCGGAGGCCAGCACCCAGACAATGGCCAGCGGGTATTGACGGCCGAATTGAATCAGCAGGCCCAAAGCGGCCAGCAAGTTGACCATACCAAACAGAAACAGCGGCTGAGCTTTGTGACTGTGGCGAGGCGCAAAGGTCAGAACTTCCATAGGATCACCCAGCTAAGGTGTACAGCATTATCTGTATAAGAATAGACTCAGAGCCAGACAAAAACAGCGGCACCAGGCCGCTGTTTTAGGGAGAAACACCGTTAAAAGCGGTCAACCACTTGTTTCAGGTAGGTTTTAAAATCATCTTTTAATGACGGGTGGCGCAAGCCGTATTCCACATTGGCCATCATGTAGCCCAGCTTGCTGCCGCAATCGTGGCTGCATCCCTTCATGGCGTAGGCGTTGACCTGCTCTTGTGCCAACAGCATGTCGATGGCGTCGGTCAGTTGAATCTCGTCGCCAGCGCCCGGAGGCGTTTTGCTCAGCAGTGGCCAGATGTGCTCGGACAGCACGTAACGCCCTACCACCGCCAGGTTTGATGGCGCGTCTTCGACCGCCGGCTTTTCCACCAAGGCATTGATGGCGGCAGACTCCCCTTCGGCCAGGGTGACGCCATTGATGTCGGCCACGCCGTAGCTGGACACCTCCTGCTCGGGCACCGCTTCCACCATGATCTGACTGATGCCGTCTTGCTGGTAGCGGTTAACCATGTCGGCCAGGTTGTCTTTTTTCGGATCACTGGCGACGTCATCGATCAGCACATCGGGCAGGATGATGGCGAACGGGGCTTCGCCCACCAGGGGTTTGGCACACATAATGGCGTGACCCAGCCCTTTGGCTTCCCCTTGACGCACATGCATGATGGTGACGTCCTTGGGGCAGATGGCCTGGACTTCGTCCAGCAACTGACGCTTGACCCGCTTTTCCAGCGTGGCTTCCAGTTCGAAGCTGGTATCGAAGTGGTTCTCAATGGAGTTCTTACTGGCGTGGGTGACCAACACAATCTCTTTGATGCCGGCTTCGATGGCCTCTTTGACCACATACTGGATCAGAGGCTTGTCCACCACCGGCAGCATCTCTTTAGGAATGGCCTTGGTGGCGGGAAGCATGCGGGTGCCAAGTCCGGCTACAGGAATGACCGCTTTCTTGACTGAGCGAGTCTGCATGGGCTGTGTCCTTTGGGTCGAGTATGAATACCGCTGGCGATCTTATTCGTTTTGAGCGGGGATTTCACCCCTTGCGTCGAGCCGCCGGACACAACAAGCGATGGCCGTTACGACCATCGCTGAAACAGAGCCTCACATGCCGTGCCGGCGTTCAGAATTGAATGCGGTCATTATTGGCGGTGATGATCTGTTCACCAATGCCTTTGACCTCAGCCAGTTGTGCCAACTCGGTGAACGGGCCGTACTGTTCACGGTAGGCGACAATGGCTTCGGCTTTACTGGTGCCCACCCCCTTGAGGCCGCTGGCCAGTTGTTCGGCATCGGCGGTGTTGATGTTGATGGTGTTGGTGATCGTGTCCATCTGTGACGGGGCCGGTTCGTCGGCGGCGAATACCAGGGCGGGTGCAGCCATCAGCGCTGCCATAAACACAAAGAGTTTTAGCATAGTCCTTTATTCCTTCAGTCGGTTTAGGGTGGTGGGCACCTCCGAGTGCTCACTTAGGACAAGCTAGCCGAGTTTTATCTGCATCAAGGTGACTTTTTGTGATTGTCACAGGTCATCTTTGTAACTCACAGTGTGATTTTTTGTGATCAGGATCGGCGGTGGTGCTCGACGGCTCGTGATCGCGATCCCGAACCTGGTTTTTGGGGTAAGCAACAAAAATCTGAAAACTCGGGACTTTTGAAAGAAAATCACAAGTGGTCACAGTTCGACTTTGGTCTAATCGCAGCGTGATAACGCCATTGCTGCTCACTGTGGCGACTTTCAATTCCGTTGTCACTGTGCGGTGGGTCCGAGGAATTTGGTACTCAGTTTCAGGATTCGGACTCTTGTTTGATCACATTCTGCTCCCCTAATCTAATAAAAAACACTCTAGGTTTAAGGGAATTTTATGTCCGACATCACACAGTCACAGGGCGTGACCGAGCCTGGCTTCTTTAGCAGCTTAATGGACCGAAAGATGGCCATTTTGCTGGCAGACGTGGCGCTGTTTGCCGCACTGATTGCCTGGCTCCCGTTTGACGCCCAAATCAACAAAGGCTTGGCAATGCTGGTTTGTGTGGCCATTTTGTGGCTCACCGAGGCGATTCACATCAGCATTACTGCGTTGCTGGTGCCGGTGTTAGCGGTGGCCCTCGGGGTGTTCTCCATGCCGGCGGCGATGGCCAACTTCTCCAACCCGATCATCTTTTTGTTCTTTGGTGGCTTTGTCATGGCGGCAGCCTTGCATGCCCAGGGGATCGATAAGCTGATTGCCGGCAAGGTGATTAACATGGCCGGCGGCCGCTTGGGGGTGGCGACCCTGATGTTGCTGAGTGTGACGGCGTTGCTGTCGATGTGGATCAGTAACACCGCCACGGCGGCGATGATGCTGCCACTGGCCTTGGGGATGTTGTCGCAACTGGACAAAGAGGACAATCACCGCACCTACGTGTTCGTGCTGTTGGGCGTGGCCTACAGTGCCAATATCGGTGGCATCGGCACCATCGTCGGTAGCCCACCGAACGCCATTGCCGCCGCAGAGGTGGGACTGAGCTTCTTCGAGTGGATGGAGTACGGCATTGCGGTGGTTCTGCTGCTGTGGCCACTGGCCATCGGTGCGCTGTATTTTTTCCTTAAGCCGAACCTGAAACAGAGCTTCAGCTATCGCGCGGCGGCGGGACGGTTGACGGCCAACGGTAAGTGTACCCTGCTGGTGTTTATGCTGACCGTCAGTGCCTGGATCTTCTCCAAGCCCCTGAGCGCGGCCCTGGGAGGCATCGCCAAGTTCGATACCTTCGTGGCACTGAGCGCCGTCGGCGCCCTGGGGATCTTGCGACTGGTGAACTGGAAGCAGATCGAAAAAACCACCGATTGGGGCGTACTGCTGCTGTTCGGCGGTGGCCTGACCCTGAGTGGGGTGCTCAAGACCACCGGCACCAGTGTGTTTATGGCCCATCAGATCACCGACCTGTTTGGTTCTTCGCACATGGCGCTGTTTGTGCTCGCCACCACGGTGTTTGTGGTATTGCTGACCGAGTTTGCCAGTAATACCGCCAGTGCGGCGCTGTTGGTGCCGGTGTTTGCCTCCATCGCCGAGGCGCTGGGGATCTCCTCGGTGATGCTGTCGATGGTGATTGCCTTCTCCGCTTCCTGTGCCTTTATGCTGCCGGTGGCGACGCCACCCAATGCCATTGTGTTTGGCGCTGGCTACATTAAACAGAGCGAGATGATGCGGGCCGGTGTTCTGATCAATGCCATCGCCATTGGCGTTATCTATCTGTTGTCGCTGATTCTCTGGTAATGGTTAGGGGATGGTGTCGGCAGGCCTTGAGTCCGGCATCATGCCATTGGCGCCATCTGGCTGCGGTGAACGCGGCGGTGCTATGGCGACAGAGTAGGGAGAGTGCTTAAAGCTTGCGCAAACGCACGGCTATACGCATCCGCCCCTTGCAACCAACAGGTGCATTAGCGATAATGCGCCTGCCTTCGGGGCACATGTCTATGATGCCCCCGGTCCTCTCGCAATAATAGTACGTGAACTCGGCCAGGCCCGGAAGGGAGCAACCGCAGCGTATGACTTATGTGCCGGGATGTGGCTGGGGGTGTCACCAATTTCTCTTTATATTCCAAGCGCATAACTGAAAATGACCACAGGTGGTACACTTGGTGGTACATAATGCATGTCAATTCGGCGCCTAAAAAGACCTCGAAAACGGCCCAAACAGCCCCCTATCTGTTTCAGTCCCGCCATGGGATCTGGTATGCCCGCGTCGTCGTTCCTAAAGACTCCCCCATTAGCTCAACCCGTTCTGAAGTCAGGCAATCTCTGCGCACTCGGTGTTATCGAGAAGCCGTACAGCGTTCTTGGCAGGTTTTAGAACAGCTTTCTCAGAAGGCGAGGGGAGTGCATCAAGAAACGGCTGAGAAGCCCCAGGGTCGCCCACAAGCGCAATCTGCGACGAAGCCGCACGCTGAGTCGCAACTCAGAAAGCAAAGGGCTAGGAAGCCTGTAGACGATTCCTCCAGGCTCTCTGAGGCCATCAAACTGTTTACCGCCGAGAAGATCCGGGTCAAAGCCTGGAAGCCTCACGAAGAGGCGCACAACGACTTTGCCTACCGGGAGCTGATTAAGATTGTCGGTGATATTCGGTTGAGTCAGTTCGATGGGCGGGTGGCTTTGAAATACAAGCAGCACTTTCTTAGTGTGGGCAACCTGTCCGTGGCTATCACACCCAGTGGATACGGGTAGATTGAGCCAGGTGAATTTGGGCAGGGTCGTGACACACCCAAGTCTACGCACCACGGGCCTACACTTGCCCGTCCCGAGGTGGGAGCTGACTCAGGACCAGAATAGCCACGCAGCGAGCCAGGTGCAATCGCAAGGGCAGAAGAGCGAGCCCGATGAAACTAGGCAGGGTCTTGACACACCTAGCCCTACGCACGGCAGACCTACATCGCCCCGTTCTGCGGTGGGAGCGGACTCAGGACCAGAATAGCCACGCAGCGAGCCAGGTGCAATCGCAAGGGCAGAAGAGCGAGCCCGATGAAACTAGGCAGGGTCTTGACACACCTAGCCCTACGCACCACGGACCTACATCGCCCCGTTCCGAGGTGGGAGCGGACTCAAGGTAAGTGTACTCGTGAAAAACAATCTGGCCAATTATTCATCGGGTTCGGGGGGCATCAGCTAGAGAAAAGGCGTTCAAGTTCATCCAGCAGAGGCTCGCCATCCATAGCCAAAATCGCGCTGTCGCAGTTTATTTGTTGGGGGGGGCTATCCGGGAAGTCGATGGAACTGAAAGCCAAGAGTAAGGCTCGTTGCATATCGTTCAGGTTGCCATCAGCCAGACGCTCTGCACGGCGAATACGGGTTTCCAGTCGCCTCATGCTGCTCCCTCCAGTTTGTCTTCCAGCTCTGCGAGACGAACTTCTAACTCCGCCATTTCTTTGATGCGCTGAACCGTGCCGATGCCTTCTAGAAGCGACCGTCCCACGTCTGCCGGAAGATGGCCGTCGGCTATTGCCTTCATGATGGACTCTGCGCCCCTGGGGGGCACCAATTTCACAGCTATCCTGCTGATTCTATTGAAAATGCTTTTGTTGAAACTGGTGTGAGACACTTGGTGAGACAGGTTGCGACTTTCCAATACCCCAGAAGCTCAGCTTTTCTCCTGTCGGTATTCAACACTGTTTTGCTGCTGAGCGCGTCTTTGAGTCGTTGTCTGTTGCTCAGAAATACTTTGAATCCCCCTCTCTGAAGTCAATCCGGCGGTTGCTGAATCACCGCAGAGCCACGCAGTGGTGATGGTCAACGGCCCGCTATTCAGCGGGCCGTTGTGTTGTGCCTCAGGCGGGGCGTCGAGCCTTGGGACGTTGAGGCTGAGGCTGGGGAGGCAGGATGGCGCATTTGGGGATGCGGGCGATGATCTCCGCAAACAGGTTGCGTTCGCCATTGCGGCAAGGGCGGCGCAAAAACGGCAGGTGGCCGAAGAATATCAGGTTCTCCTTGGCGCGGGAGCAGGCCACATTGAGCCGCTTCCAGTCCAGCAGGAAGCGCAGGTTGCCGTAGGTGCGCACGGTGGAGTAACACACCAACTCCGCTTCGCTGCCCTGAAAACTGTCGACGGTGTTGATGCGAATGCTCAGTCCGCCCCAAGTGTATTCGCCGTGGCTTTCGTTATCGCAGACTTTGGCCATCATCGTCCGAATGGTGCGTTTCTGGGCCCCATAGGGGGTGATCACCGCCACCTGTCGGGTATCGTCACCCTTGAGTTTGTGCCGCTGCGCGTTCAGGAAGCGGATGATGGCGCTGGCCTCTTCGCGGTTGTACTGGCTGGTGTCCTCGCGCTGTTGCCGGCCGCGAACGTCCTGCCACATCAGGGTGTGGGGCAGCAGAAACTCGGACTCGTCGATGATGCGGCCGTTCTGCAGTTGCCGCTGGCCATTCGGGCTGTAGAACAGCTCTGCCACCAGGTCACCGATCTGTTTCGGCATTCGGAACTGCTCGCCGAGGAAACTCTTCGACTGGGCCGGCAGGCCATCGTAGAGGGTTTCAAAGAAGCTGGTCTCCAGAAAGGTCTCTTTCAAAAACGGCAGTTCCTCGCTGGCTTCATCGGTCTGCAACAGCGGCGCCACGCTGGGCGGCAGCTGAAAATGATCCCCGATCAGAATCACTTTCTTGGCCCTGAGCATGGGAATCATCAGCTCCGGCACCGTCGAGCGACCGGCTTCATCGATGATCACCACGTCGAAGCGCAGCTGGTCGATGCTCTGTTGCCGTGACGCCAGTCCGACGCAGGTGGCCCCCACCAGGTTGTGGTTTTGCAGCAGCAGCCAGGTCAGCTCCTGGTTCAGCGCCGGGGTGGGTTTATCCTCTTCGGCAACCGGGCCCAGTACGCCGTTCAGCCAATGACTGGCCAGCGTCCGGTCGTCGGCCTGAGCGCTGACGGCGGCTTGGGTGGCCGCCTGGCGGCTGAGGTCGACAAACTCCTGTTGCCGCTTGCCCAGGGTGTAATTGCGCAGCTGGCCTTCCACCTTCTTCTCCGGGCCGATGCGAAGCAGCTTGACCTGGCCGCTGCCCAGTTGTGGCTGGTGCAGATCGATGAACCGGTCCAGGGCGTTGTCGACGGCGGCGTGCTGCTGCGACACCAGCAGCACCCGGGTCTCCGGCTGTTGGCTGAAAATCTGGTGCAACATCTCGACGATGCTGGTGGTTTTGGCGGTGCCCGGAGGGCCCTGAATCAGCGCCAGGTGGCGTTCGGTCAGCGCCGTGGCGATCACCTGTTTCTGGGTTGGGGTCAGTTGCGGATTCTGCCATTGCACCGGCTGGCTGAAATGCTGATGCCAGAAGGGATCTCGCTCGCCCTGATACTGCCCGGGCGCCAGCAGAATCTGTTTGATCTGCGGCGAGGCCAGGGCGTCATGGCGAAACGCTTCCAGGGCGGTGTGCTGGCGGTTGAGGGCGTCGTCGTACTTGTGCAGGGTCAGTTGCAGTGCCACGGCCCCCGGGTGGTGCTGCAAAGCGTGTTGCAGCTGCCGACCGTGGGCCCACGGCAGCCCCAGGTTCAGACGTTTTCCCTGAATGACCAGCTCCAGCTTATGCCGTGCTCGAGGCGGCAAAGGCTCCAGCCAACGGTGTTGGCCCTGACCGTCATCGCCCCAGTAGCTGAGGCGACAGCGTGGCTCGAAACCGCTGCGCTGAATCTGTTTGCAGGCGTCAATGAACTCCGCTAACGGTGCGTCGGCAGCGGCCTGTAACGACAGCTGCAGCTGTGCCGCCTGCTCGTCCGGTTCACTGGCGACCCCTTCTACCGTTAGTTGCAGCTGGCTTTGTTGATAGTCCATTACCTGTTGCCACTGCCCCAGCATCTTGGCCTGGGCCAGCCGCTGCTGCTGATTGGCATCGGCGGCGGCAATCTGGGCGGTCAGGTTGACCAATTGTTCGAAGGCGTCGGGGTTGGTGGGGGTCTGCCCAACCAGGCGGGCGTCCACCGCGACCATGGCCAGGGGCAGTTCAAATCCCTGGCCGTGATCCTGGTAGGGGTCGATGTGCTGTACCGTCAGCGCCGATAACGAGGCGTCCATGTGGCAGTGCAGGCGCAGATTATGGCGGGCGATCACCAGCTGGTTGCCCTCCAGCGCCAGCATTCGCCACGGGGTGGTGTCGGCACCATCCAGTGCCGCTTCCCAACCGGGCTGCAGCAGCTTGGCGTCCAGAAACAGAAACAGCCCGCCTTGCTCCTCTGAGCCCAGCTCGGCGCTGTCGAGCATGCTCACCTGAATCCGCTTGAACTTGGGATTGAGGTTGCCCGGCGAATCGCTCAGCAGCAGGTTGTACTGATCGGCGTAGGCGTGCACCTGCTGGCCGGGCAGCAGTTCAATCAGCGGGTTATGGGTCAATTGAATCGGCAAGTTGGCGCGGACGATGCCCAGCTCCGACTGCAGCAGGTAACCGAGGCGGGTTTTGCGTTCCACTTCCAGTGGAATTGGCTGGCCCGCCAGGATGTGGTCGACCCAGAGGCGGCCCTTGGCGACGCAGCCGTAAAACAGTCGTTTGCCTTTGGCACTGGTCTTGTGGTGAACGATCTGCAGTGGAATTGCATCCCGCTGAGGGTAGTCGAAGAACAGCCGCTCCTGAAAATCGCTGCTCCAGCCCTGCATCACCCGGTTGTTGGTCAGGTGCAGGCGGCTGTTAAACGCCATGTTGCTGTCGAGCTCCTGTTCCTCAATCAACACCACCTTACCCACGTAAAGCCAGTCGTGAGGCAGGGTGGCCGACGGCAGCTCAATGTCGCCGAGCAGGGTTTGCAGCGATTCGATGTCGTGGCGGTTGTGATCCAGGGTCGACCAATAGTGGTCTAGCTGGGTGCGGTACCAGTCCAGGTAGTGGCCAAAGGCCCGCAATCGGGCCTGGGCATCTTCAATCTGGCAGTAGCTTTGCTTCAGGGCGCGGCGACGGTAGGGACTGATGCTGTCGTCCTGCAACTCTCTGGCCAGCTGGGGCGGCAGCTTACTGAGCTCGGCATCGATGGCGGCAATTTTGCTGCGCTGACGCTGATGTTCTTCACCGAGCTTGGTCAGCACCTGCTCCAGAGCCTGGCGCAGGTGCAGGGCATTGGCGGTTTCCAGCTCGATGCCATGGGCGGCCAGCTGTTGGTTGAGGGCATCGATGTCGGCTCGCAAATGGCTGTGGCGCCGCTGCTCCTCCTCGGTGGCCTTGTCGAAATACCAGGCGGCGGCGGAGGCGGTCAGGGCGACGCCGACACCGATAGCGGTTAGGGCTGCAAGCATGCGGGTCAGTCCTGGCTGGCGCTGTGAAGCTGTTGCAGCAGCACAATTTCATCGGCACTGGCGTCTCCGGTGGCTACCTTGGCGCGAAGCACGGCGATGGTTTTCTCGCGGCTCTGCTGGTCTTGTTGCCACTGCTGGTGCCGCTGGCTGTGGCTCAGTCGCTCAGTTTCGGCGTTGTATTGCTCCACTTCCAGCTCTTTGCTGCGCTGATGGAAGGCGGTCTGCTGCTTGCGCACCTCGTTGTCCGATTGCTGCATCTCTTTGAGGGCGTCGGCTTTGACCTGAATGGTCCGCTCCCGCTCGCTGCGCAGTTCGTTGTAGCTGCTGTAGGCCTTGACGCCCTCCTGGGCCAGTTCCACCAGTTGCTGGCCGTCCAGCTTGTCGACCGCCTTGGCGGCGGCGCCTTGCTGAGTGGCCTTGGTCTTTTTCGATACGGTTCTGGTCGGGGTTTTCATCATCAGTTCTCGGCAATTAGTTGATACGGTCAACGGGCGCGGTGGTCATTCAGACGGCTCATTGAGGGCATACACCAGGCACGCCAGTTGCGCCTGCATCAGGGCATCGGCGGCGTGGGTCAGGGTCGTTAATCTGGGGCAACTGCTGCGGCTTTGGCGCCTCAGAGCCCGCACCTGGGTCAACAGCATCTCCAGGCTCTTGTGCTGGCTTTTCAGCTGCGCCAGCAATCGTTCGGTGTGTTGCTGACGCTGTTCCAGCGTGGTTTCCAGCAGGGTTAATCGGTGTTGCTGTTCCAGTTGCCACAGGTTCTGCTTAATGGCCAGCACCTCACTGGCGTTGGCCACCTTGCGTGTCAGCTCCTGCTTTCTGGCTTGCAGTTGTTCGGTAATGGCCCTGGCCCGCTGCAGTTTGCAGTAGGAGTTGATGGCATCGGCCACCGAGATGGCGGCGTCGACCCAGGCGGCCACCGGGTTGGCGCCCTTGGCGCCGTGGCGCACCAGTTGCAGGGCGGCTCGGGAGTTTTTGACGACCCGGGCATGGCGGCCGCTGCCAAAATCCAACTGATTGAACTGGAACAGTTCGACGGTCTTCATGATGACTCCCTGTCGGCATGCAGTTGCTGTCGTAAGACGTGATGACCGAGAATCAAGGCCCGGCTGCTCTGGGTCAGGGACACGCTGCGGCTCATTAGCGGTGGCAGTGGTGTTTCGGTGGCGACCAGTTCGGTGATCGGAATCAAGCTCGCTTCGGGCCAGTGCAGATCCGTCTTGCGGGTCATGGCCGCTTCAAACTGGGTCAATGGCATACCGGTGACCCGGCATATGTCCTCGCTCAGTGGCGGTATCGGCGTCAGTGCCCCGGCGATCAGCTCCGGTACCCGGTGCTCGATGCGACACTGCAGCACCGGAAGTTGTACCGTGATGCCTCGCCAGTAGTCGGTTTCCAGTGGGGTACCGGCTGCCAACTCGACGGTGCGATAGCGCAGCGTCTGCTCAGTGCCGTCGACGCTGAGCTGAAACTGCCAGCCCTGGCACTGGCTGCGGAGAATGTCATGATGCTGGGGCCATAGCCGGGTCATAAAGTCGATGAAGGCTTCGCCGCTGTCGTCGGTCAGGCCTTTGGTCAGGCGCCGGGTCTGCAGCACTTTTTGAATGTTCCAGTCCTTCTCAAACTCGGGGACCGTCACCGCGTCATCGACATCGCTAGCGGGGTGCAGTCGTTGCTCCGCTTCGGCGTGATGCAGGCTGCTGATGCCATCCACCACGTCCAGCCACAGCCCCTGGCTCTGGCCATTCAGCGCCGAGGCCTGAGCCATCTCCTGGCCCATTTCGGTGAGTTGTTGTCGCTCCAGATCGAACCAACCCAGCCCCTCCAGTCGGGTCAGAATCGGCGTCAGGTGGGCGTCGGTGAGGGCGGTGATGCGCTTGATGTCAGCCAGGGTGCGGCAGTCTTCGGCCAACGCTTGCAGTACAAACTGCGATACCTTGCCTAAGGCGTCGAGCAGTTGATGCTGTAGGGTTAGGCGGTAACGCCGGACCGGAAGTTGGACTTTCAGGGGTGCAGGTAGAGTGCCCGGTGAATTCATAGATCAGGTGCAGGTCTGTGCTTTTTTATTTGTGGAATCAATCTTATCACAGCCCGACGGCGGTTCGCTTGCAGGCAGAATGGACACCTGCCTGAAAACACGACAGGTGCGGCAACGGCAGCGTGGTGGTTCGTCATCGAGGTTAAGGTTCGACGACGGATCGTTCTGCTTGAGTCAGGAGGCCACCACCGGGTAGAAGGGGTCTCCCCAGATCTGATCGGCATTGTCCATCATGATGTCGATAACGATGGGTACCAGGCTGCGCAAGATGGCGCAGCAATCCCTGAGTTGCTGGCGGTTCAGCTGACTGTTCCAAGTGGCTCCGCCATGAACCAGTTGATTGCGAAGGGTGTAGATGCGCTGCAGGGCAATCGCCAGCACCCTGGGGGTGTTTTGTTGGCTCAGTGCTTTAGCCGCCTGGTGCCTGGCTTCACTGAACTGCTGTTGCCATTGCTCGCTGCCTGGCTTGCCGTTGAGGTGATCCCAGAACGGCTGAAAAACGTGTTGATTGTCGAGCAGCACTCGAATGGGGCCTGGGTACTGCTGCCAGACCAGGGCACTGAGTCGTTGCTCGGGGTCCAGTTGGCACAGCCGGGTCAGGAAGCGATTGGAGGCATCCAGTTCGCTGCCGCGGTACTGGGCATCCATGTCGTTGGCGTAGGCGGCGTTAAAGGCGATCCACAGGAAGATGAATTCGCCGTCGGGGTCATCGTCGCAGGCTTCCGAGCGCTGCAGCCAACTCAGGGCGCGATGCACCCTCAGGCTCAGGTTCTCGGAAAAGCCGGCTCTCAGCTGCCGCTGCTTAGTTTTTAACTGGTTAAACTGCTTCATTTTTTAATTATTTCTCCGTGCTGGCACACCATAACACAGAAGGGAAAGTGGACCCCAATGGTGACGTGACCTTTGCCGTGTCTGGCCCGGACTCCTCTGTCTCTGAGAGCCGGTGAGCCTTGGAAACTAGCGCCGGCCCACGTTGTCGCGGTGGTCAACTTGGCCAGACCCGCAGCATTCATCATCTACACTTGGGAAGATGGAGAGCTGTGGTTGCATCGGCGCGCTTGTGACTGGCTGGCATCGGGCCACCTTGCTGTTTGTCATCCTTGGGCGTTGGCGCGTGGGTTTTTCGAGCCCCTGTGGGCAGCTTAACCAACATTGAGGCTTTGGCATGAATCGACGATCTGGCTGGAGCGGGCTTGGAAAGGGGCCGAGTGTTGACCGTCGACGCATCGCGACCAGTGCGCTGATGTTTGCCGGGCTGTGGTGGATGCTCAGTTCAGGTTCGGCACAGTCATGGATATTGGGGCTGCCGGTGGTGTGTATCGCGACCTTGACCTACGTGACCCTGGTGCCGGCGTTCTCGTGTTCGGTCGTTGGCTCGATGCGCTTCCTCCGGTTTTTCTTGTGGCACTCGCTGCTGGGGGCCATCGACGTGGCCTGGCGCGCCTTTCACCCGGGCCTGCCCATCTTCCCGGGAGTGGTGGAGTTTTCAATACGATTGCCAAAGGGGTTGCCTCGGGTATGCCTGGTGAACACCATCAGTTTGCTCCCGGGCACATTGGGAATGGAGCTGCGTGCCAATCGCTTACAGATCCATGTGCTTGACCTGCGCAAAGCGGTCTGGCCGGAACTGATGAGATTGGAGCAGTTGGTGGCGCGAATGTTTGAAGTTTCCTTGGACTGTGATGCAGGGGCAAGTAGTGAAGCGGTTTAAAAACATTCTTTGCGTGCTGGAGCCTGAGCGCAGCTCCGTGCCGGTGCTGGAGCGGGCCATTGAGTTGGCGAATAGCAACCAGGGCAGGCTGACCGTTGTCAGTGTGGTGCCGCATGTCACGGTAGGGATTGGCGTGTCTGATGGCGGGCCGGATCTGGTCGATCTTCAGGATGCGATAGTCACTATTCACCGTCAGAAACTGGACGCCTTCATAGCGCCCTTTGCCACGCGCACCAAGATGGACATCAAGGTGTTGGTCGGGATTCCGTTCTTGCAGATTATTCATGAGGTACTGCGTCATCACCGGGACCTGGTGATCAAGGTTCCCGAGCAGCGGGATTGGTTGGATCGTCTATTTGGCAGTGATGATATGCACCTGTTGCGGAAATGCCCCTGTCCGCTTTGGATCATCAAACCGCAGGCGCCCAAGCCTTGTCGCGTCATCCTGGCCGCCGTCGATGTTGATGATGCCTACCCCCGGGATGAGGCCGCGCCCGTTGAGGGGTTGAACCGACAGTTGCTTGAAATGGCCAGCGCCCTGGCACTGGCCGAATCGGCCGAGCTGCACATCATCCATGTCTGGGAGGCCCCGGCCGAGAGCGCGATGCGAAATGGCGCATTCATGAGAACCGGGCAGACCGAGGTTGACGCTTATGTTCAGCAAATTAGGCGCCAGCGTTCGGCCTGCATGGAGAGTTTGATGCAGTCGCTGAAACACAGCATCGGTGCCGATGCCCTGCAGTACCTTCGCCCGACGATTCACCTGCTTAAGGGCGATGCCTGTCAGCAGATCCCGTCACTGAGTCAGCAGATTGATGCCGACCTGGTGGTGATGGGAACCGTCGCCCGAACCGGGGTGTCGGGATTGATCATGGGAAATACCGCCGAGACGATACTGGGTCAGATTCAGTGCTCCGTGCTTGCTGTGAAACCACCCGGCTTTAGCACGCCGGTGAAAGTGGATGGTTGACCCTTATGCAAATTTTTTACCTGTCATTGGTGTTGGTGCTGCTTGTCAATCTGGTTGTCGGTATGTGGCGGGTCGTGCGGGGGCCCACGGCGGCCGATCGCATGTTGTCGGTGCAGTTGCTGGGCACCTCCCTGGTGGCCATCTTGTTGATTTTGGCGCAGGCCTTAGGTCATTCGGCCCTGGTTGACGTGGCTTTGGTTTTTGCCTTGCTGTCGGCGGTCACGGCCGTGGCGTTTGTCAGACCGGCCTGGCGGACTAAGGAGCAGAAGAATGACTCCCATTGAGGTGTTCTCTGCCATTTTATTGCTGGCAGGGAGTGTGTTTTTTGTGGCGGGCACCGTCGGCTTGCTGCGTTTTCCTGATGTGTATACGCGGCTGCACGCGTTGACCAAGGCCGACAATGTTGGCCTGGGGTTGGTGATCCTGGGGTTGGCGGTTCAGGCACCTCATGGGCTTGGCGTGGGTAAACTGCTGCTCATTTGGGGGTTGGTGATGCTTGCCAGCGCAAGCATCGCCCACTTGATCGCCCGGCGGGCGTTGCAGCGGGGCATTAAGCCATGGACGGAATGACGCTGTTGTCTTGGTTGCTTGATGGACTGCTGGCAGCGGCGGTGTTGTGGCTGGCGTGGCTGGCATTGGCGACTAAACAGACGTTCAAGGCGATCGTGCTCTATGTCAGTTTCGGATTGTTGATGTCATTGGTGTGGGTTCGGCTCAATGCGCCGGACATCGCCCTGGCGGAAGCGGCGATAGGTGGCGGACTGACCGGTGCCCTGTTGTTGGCAGCCATGGCGCGAATGCGGCGGAGCCGGCTGGCAGCACCGAAGGCCGAGCAGGATGGGGCCGGCGAACAATCGGCGGTCAAGGGAGCGGAAAGTGAGCTGTGACCCATCCCGCGGTGTCGTGGTCGGCGCCGCCGAAGTGATGGCTGCAAGAGGCTGGCATGAGGGCTAGGCTCAGGCCGTTACTGCTGCTGTTTTGGTTGGGACTGGTGTACACCGTCGTCTCTCTGCCAGAGCACGCTGTCAGCCTGTCGGAAACGGTCGCGGCGAAGATGGAGGAGAGTGGGATCTCGAACCCGGTGACCGCGGTGCTGCTGAATTTTCGTGGCTACGACACCTTACTGGAGTTGGCGGTATTGCTGGCGGCTCTGTTGGGGGTGTGGTCTTTGCGCATCGCCTCGGTGTCGCGGCAATGGAACCCGGGTCAGGTGCTGGACACCATGTCCCGTCAACTGGTTCCGGTATTGATTGTCTCGGCAGGGTATCTGCTTTGGGCGGGCACCAACGCCCCGGGGGGCGCCTTCCAGGCCGGTTCACTATTGGGGGCGGCAGGGGTACTGCTGCTGTTGTGTGGCTGGCGTATCGACAATCGCTTTATCGGCTTGCCGCTGCGGCTGTTGCTGGCGTCGGGGCTGGGATTGTTTGTATTGACCGGTGTCGCCCTGGCCGCGGCAGATGGCGCGTTTTTGCAGTACCCGCCCTCGGTGGCGAGTCAATTGGTGGTCGTGATTGAGGCCATGGCGACGCTGTCCATCGGCGCGACATTGGCGGCGCTGTTTATGGGCGGGCGCCCAGGGGAGGAGTGAATGGGTCACGCTTATTTCTACGCACTGCTTGGCGTCAGCGTGTTTGTTCTGGCCCTGCATGCCTTGATTCACAATGTGAATCTGTTGCGCAAGATACTGGCCGTTAATGTGATGTGCTCCGGGGTGTTTCTGGTGCTGGTGGCCTTGGCGTCCCGCACTTCGGGGGTGGTGGACCCGGTGCCTCACGCCATGGTCATTACCGGCATTGTTATCACGGTGTCAGCGACGGCGCTGGCACTGACGTTGATGTTGCGGCTGTATCAGGCAACGGGGGACAACCAATTGTCTGATGGCAGTGGGGAGTAATGGACACTCCGTGGGGTGTGGTACTGATCGTCGTGCCTTTGTTGGGAGGCATCGGCTGCTTTCTGTTTCGTACCAAGGCCGGACTCTTGGGCCTGGCCACGTCATTGGCGGTGATGGGGGCGATCGCGGGGTTAGGCTGGCAGTTGCAACAGATGGGGCCACAGCGCTATGCCATTGGTGGCTGGGGCGCGCCTCTGGGGATTGATCTTTATGCCGATGGGCTGAGCCTGTTGATGCTGGCGGTGGCCTCCGTGGTCGGGCTCGGGATCAGCGTCTACTCCTATGACTACTTTGGTCGCGATAAATCAGTCCATTTCTGGTCATTGTGGCTGCTGCTTTGGGCCGCACTCAATGCCCTGTTTCTGTCGGCCGATATCTTTAATCTCTATGTCACTCTTGAGTTGTTGGGATTAGCGGCGGTGGCCTTGATCGCGCTGGACGGCGGGGCACAGGCCCTGAATTCGGCGATGCGTTACTGGTTAATCAGCCAAGTGGGGTCTTTGTTTTACCTATTAGGCATCGCCTTTATTTATCATGGGTTTGGCAGCCTGGATATCGCCGTACTGGCACAAAGAGTGGTGCCATCGCCGCCGGTACTGGTGGCGCTAGGGGTGATGAGTGTCGGCCTGCTGATTAAGTCGGCACTGTTTCCACTGCATTTCTGGTTGCCGGCTGCCCACGCCTTTTCTCCGGCTCCGGTGAGTGCGTTGCTGTCGGCGCTGGTGGTGAAGGCCCCGTTCTACATCTTGTTGCGTCTGTGGCTGGAGGTGTTCCCCGCAGTGGATGGGTATGTTGCCCAGTTACTGGGGACTTTGGGGGCGTTGGCCGTTTTGTGGGGCGGGATTCTGGCGCTATGTCAGCAGCGGCTAAAGCTACTGATAGCGTATTCGACGGTGTCGCAACTGGGCTACCTGTTTCTGGCTTTTCCCCTTGGTATGAGCACCGCCTGGAAAGGCGGGCTTTATATGCTGTTGTCTCATGCGGTGGCGAAGGCGGCGATGTTTATGGCAGCGGGGAACATACAACGGGTGGCGGGTCACGATCGCATCGCGGAGTTAGCGCCCGTTGCTCAGCGCATGCCTCTGACCTTCATTGCTTTGACACTGGCTGGAATCAGTCTGATGGGGTTGCCCCCCAGTGGTGGCTTCATTGCCAAGTGGTTGTTGCTGGAGGCCTCACTCGAGTCTGGCCAGTGGTGGTGGGGGGCGATTTTGCTTGTCGGCGGGTTATTGGCTGCGGCTTACGTGTTCAAAATCATCGCTCATGCCTTTACTCAGGCCGAGCCGGGCCATGACAGCCAAGGGGGCGTCGCGCGAATGGAGTGGACCGCCTTGCTGTTGGCGATGGCGGCCGTTGTGTTGGGGTTGGTTGCCCCCTGGCCGCTGGCCGTGATGGAGATCGGTGCTCCTTTTGGCGGGACTGTTTGCTTATGAACTGGGGCGAGGCTCTGCCGCTATTGGTGGTCGGCAGCTCCCTTGTTCCGGGGCTGGTCATCTTCTTCCTGCCGGAGGAGCGGGTGGCTGCCCGAACAACGCTGAATTTGGCCGGCGCGGTGGTCAAACTGCTGTTGGTCGGGGTGATGTTTTTTGGCCTGTTAAATGGCCAGCAATACCAGACCCGCTTGCCTCTGCTGCCGGGAATCGAATTGGTATTGAGTGCCGGACCACTGTCGATGTTGTTCCTGAGCTTGTCGGCGGCGCTGTGGCTGGTGACCACGGTGTACGCGGTCGGCTACCTGGAAGGGTCCCCTTACCGCAGTCGCTTCTTCGGGTTTTTCAGTGTGTGCGTCACGGCAACGGTAGGGGTTGCCCTGGCCGGCAACCTGGTGACCTTCCTGTTATTTTATGAGCTGCTGACCCTGTGCACCTATCCGCTTATTGTCCATCGCGGCACCGAGGTCGCGAAACGGGCAGGGCGAGATTACCTCGTCTACACCCTCGGCGGTGGGGCGTTATTGCTGTTGTCTACGGTTTGGCTGCACACCCTGTCCGGTACGACCGAGTTCCGGGCGCACGGTTTTCTGTCCGGTCTCGATGCTTCGTTGCATCCAACGCTGATGCTGATTTTCGCCTTGTGTATTGCAGGCCTGGGGGTTAAGGCTGCCCTGGTTCCTCTGCATGGCTGGTTGCTCAAGGCGATGGTGGCTCCGGCCCCAGTGAGCGCCCTGCTGCACGCGGTGGCGGTGGTTAAGGCCGGGGCATTTGGGATTATTCGGATTGTGTATGACGTCTACGGCATTGAGTTTTCGCAAAGCCTTGGGCTGACCTTGCCTCTGGCGGTGGTGGCCGCGGTCACCATTCTGTATGGCTCGTTCCGGGCGCTGTTTCAGGATGAGCTCAAGCGACGGCTGGCGTTTTCGACGGTCAGTCAGGTGGCTTACATCATCCTTGGCATTGGTGTCGCCGGCCCGGTTGCGGCCACTGGCGGCTTGATTCACTTGGTGCACCAGGGGGTTCAGAAAATCACTCTGTTTCTGTGTGCCGGCAACCTGGCCGAGACCTTGGGGATTCATCGAGTCAGTGAAATGAATGGGGTCGGGCGGCGAATGCCCTGGACCATGGCGGCGTTCACCGTGGGGGTGTTCGCCATGATCGGGGCACCGCCCCTGGCGGGCTTTTTCAGTAAATGGTATCTCGGCATGGGGGCACTGGCCTCCGATCAGGGCTGGGTCGTGTGGATTTTGGCAGGCAGCAGCCTGTTAAATGCCGCGTATTTCCTGCCCATTCTCTACGCCGCCTGGTTTGAGCCTGCGCCCACACGCTGGCCTGACGAGCGCTGTCTTGGGCAGCAGGAGACGGCCTGGATGCTGTTGATACCGCCATTGATTACCGCTACTACCGTTGTGGTTCTGGGGCTGTGGGCGTCGGCCCCCTTCAGTTTGGTGGAGTGGGTTAGCTTGATTGTCAACAGGGCGGGGGGCGAATGAGCGATCTGCTGGTGCTGCTTTCCCCCTTGTGGCCGTTGCTACTGGCGCTGTCTAAATCGCCATGGCGCCTGCTCTGGTCTGCGCATCTGGCGTTGCTGCCGGCCGCGGCATTGTTGCTGGTTTCGCAGCCGCTGATGGTGGAACTGCCGTGGCTGTATGCGGGGGCAGGGATGGGGCTGGATTCGCAGCGATGGTGGTGGTTGGCGGTATCGGTGCTGTTTTGGAGCAGTGCGGCATTCCTCGGTGGCAAAACCGCGGGTGCTGGGGGGGCAAATCGCCTGTTGTTGCTGTCGATGGCGGGGCAGTTAGGGGCGATTTTGTCGATGGATATGATTGTGTTTCTGTCGTTTTCAACCTTGATGGGCTATGCCTGCGTCGGGGTGTTGTGCGCGCAAGGCGATGGGGCTGCCCGGCGCGCCGGTCGCCTCTATCTGATGGCGTTGGTGGTGGCAGACCTGCTGTTGTTTGAGGCGATGTTGCTCGTGGCCGGGTTCAGCGGCTCGGTCGGGTTTACCTCCTTGCCCGAGGCGCTGTCGACGTTCGATTCTTCAACACTGTATCTGGCCCTGGTGATGACGGGGTTTGCTTTGAAAATCGGTTTATGGCCGCTGCATCAATGGCTGCCGTTGGCGCATCATCCGCAGCGGTTGGCAACATTCTTGTTGTTGTGGTTGGGGCCGGTCGCCACCGGCTTGCTCGGGTTGGCTCACTGGCTGCCGCTGGGTAAGGTGGTTGCGCCTGGGTTGGGGAGGGGGCTTCAGGCCTTTGGGGTTGCGGCGATGCTCTATTGCCTGATGGTTGGGATCGTGGGGGCCCAGAGGCAACGACGGCCAGCCTATGTGGTCATTATGGTGACCGGGGGGCTGGTTACGGCACTGGGAGCGGCGATGGTGACCCCGGAGCTCTGGCAGCGCTATGGAGGCGTGGCATGGCCGTTGATGGTGGCCTTGGGAATAGGGGTTAGCCTCGGGGTTGCGGGCTGGCAGAGCGCGGGCGGGAGAGCGCCAACGCCTGTGGGTGTGTCGCCACCGAGGGTGGCTATAGAGCGCTGCTACCAGGCGTGTGTCGCGTTGGGACGGCGGGTGGCGCTGCAGTCAGGGTTCGCAATGCTGGCGCGCTGGCTTATCTGGGGGGGAGAGCAGCGGCGTTTGTCATATTGGGTGAGGCTGTTTGAGACTGGCGAGCGATGGTTGCGGGTTTGGAGGGTGGCACTGTCGTTGTTGTTGCTGTTGTGCATTGTGGCGGTGGCACTGTGGCTGCTGCAGGTAGAGCCGCCTTGATGGTGTGAATGCACCGGCCTGCCTGGTGACAGGCTTGGGGTCGAACCGAATTCGATACTGATTTGTTTGCGGCTGTGATCCGGGGCGCAAAACGGCGCAGGTTATTGGGCGTAATATGGGCACACACCACGAATTAGAGCTGGTGTTCTATTTGATTTAACTTGAGTTCTGGGCTTATGAAGTTCCGGAACGGCTCATGGAGTGATGCATGAAAAAGATCGTATTTGCCTGTTTGTTGATGCCGATGTGTGCCCTGGCATCGGAGCCTGCCGTCTATGTAGGTGGCCAGTATAACTTTATGGAAGTGGATGGCGGCCCCAGCGTCGATATCGGCGCCTTGAGTGGGCGTCTGGGGTATGAGTTCAATAGAAACGTGGCGGTCGAGGCACGTCTGGGCATGGGGGTGTCCGACGATACCCTGATGGGCGTCGACATTGAATTGAACTACTACTACGGCGTGTATCTGCGCGGTCAGATGCCGATGGATTCCGGTTTTACTCCCTATGTGATTGCCGGTTATACCAAGGGTGAACTGGAAGCCAGCAATGACTTTGATAAAGCCAAGGAGGACGAAAACGATTTCTCCTACGGCATCGGGGTGGACTTCGCGGCCACCGACAACCTGGACGTGGGTCTGGAATACATGATGTACCTGGACAAGAAAGACGTGGAAGTGTCCGGATTCAGCCTGGGTGTCACTTATCGGTTCTGATGCCGGTGGTGTCGTCGACAAGGGTGCCTGAGGGGCGCCCTTTTTTTATTTTTTCTGTTGCCCCCATTGTTTTTCCGTTGCCCCGGTACAGGTTGCTGTTCTAATTGAAGAGTTTTAAAACCCGATAAAATCACTCAGTTTTCTATCCTTGAAGCCAGCCCTTGCGCCGAGCCGTTGCAGGTTCGACAGCGTTTATTTCTTTACTAGACTAGTTGCATTCGGCGGCTTGAATTGCCGAATCAGGATGTTGCATGCCGGGGATCAGCGCCCGGTATTCTTACCCTAATGCAGTGGGTGATGTGTATGCGCCAAATCATAATGGGCATGCTGTTGCTCTCAGGACTCTGGCTGTTGCCAATGATGGCATCGGCGGCACTGTTTGAAGACTCGGATTTCACGGAGGAGACCCTCTCCCGCCCCGATGGGGCTGGGTGGTCTGGTGTGGTAGGTCTGGCTTTCAACGAGGAAGGCTCTCGCATCTACGCCTGGGAACGTGACGGTAAAGTCTGGATTATTGATCAAGCGACTCCGGTGACTCAGCCTCTCCTCGACATCAGCGATGAGGTGTTGGCCTGGCGTGATCACGGTTTGTTGGGCTTTGCTCTGGATCCCGACTTCAACAACAACGGTTACCTCTACCTGAATTATGGCGTCGATCGGCATCACCTGCTGCACTGCAGCGAACCCCCATCCGGGGTTGGCGCCCCGCAGTGTGACCAGGATTATGACCCGTCGCTCACCATTCAGGTGACTCAGGCCACCATCGGTCGCATCACCCGTTACACCGCCATCAAACCCGCCGGTCAGGCGGATTATCGCAATGCCACCAGCGTGGATTACGGCAGCCGTAAAGTGTTGCTGGGGGAAACCGCGTCCAGCGGTTTTCCACTGCTGCACCAATCCCACAGCAGCGGTCAGTTGGTGTTTGGTACCGACGGCAGCTTGTTGGCGGCCTTTGGCGATGGTGCCAGTTACGCCAGCACGGACACCGGTAGCGCCGGTGAAACCGCCTATCAGGATGGTCTTAACGACGGCATTATCACTCCGGAGGAGAACGTCGGTTCTTACCGTTCGCAAATGCCGAACTCCTTGAATGGCAAGATTGTGAGGCTGGATCCCGAGAGCGGAGATGGGCTACCGGGCAATCCCTATTTCGATGCTGCGGCACCGCGAGCGCCTAAGTCCAGAGTGTGGGCACTGGGGCTGCGAAACCCTTACCGCATGAGCCTGAAGCCGGGCACCGGCTCGCACAACATTGCCGATGGCGACCCCGGCGTACTGTTTGTGGGGGACGTGGGCAACAACCGCTGGGAGGAGTTTAACGTGGTCAGTGGCCCAGGGCAGAATTTTGGCTGGCCGCTGTTTGAAGGGATTGAACCGTCACAGGAGTACCAGAATAAGGTGGTGCAAAACCAGATCGCCTCACAGGTGCTGGGGTGTACCGTCAATTTTGGCGATCTGTTGAAGCAAGCGGCTCAACCAAGCCCTGGTTTTGCCAATCCTTGTGGTGGCGGCAGCATTACTCAGGTGCCGGTATACGTGCACCAACGGCCGCAACTGGACTGGTTTCATGGCGGTGCGATCACCCGCTATCCGGCGTTCGACGGGGCCGGTAACAGCGTGGCGGTGGATGTGGGGGATGCGGTACCGGGCACCGGTAATGTGCTGACTCAGGGGCAGCCGTTTTTCGGCAATGCCTCAACCGGCGGCGTCTGGTATCAGGGCAGTGATTTCCCCACCAGCTATCAGGGTACCTACTTCCACGGTGATTTTGGTGGTCAGTGGATTCGTAACTTTGTGATGACTGCGGATCATCGTCCTGCGGAGATCCGTCCCTTCCTGAGCCAGGGCGGCGGCATCGTATTTCTGGCCACTCACCCTACCGAAGGGCAGTTGTACTACATCAGCTGGGCCAGTTTCATCCATAAGGTCAGTTACGCGCCGGGGGGCAACCGGCCGCCAACCGCCGTGGCCTCGGCCACGCCTCAGTTCGGGCCATCGCCGCTGTCGGTGCAGTTGTCCTCCGGCGGCTCCAGCGATCCGGAAGGGGGGCCGCTCAGCTACTGGTGGAACTTTGATGATGGTGCCAGCAGTGGCAGCGCCAACCCGGTTCATCAGTTTTCTGCCCCCGGGGCCGGCCCCGCCAGCTTCCAGGTGCAGCTGACGGTCACAGATTCTGGTTCGCCGGCGCAGAGCGACGACGCCAGTGTGCTGGTGAGCGTCAACAACACCCCGCCGTCGGTCACCATCACCAGCCCGGTCGATGGCAGCCGTTACCCTCTGTCCGGTGACACCCTGTATCCGTTGCAGGCCCAGCTCAGCGACAATGAGCACAGCCTGGCGGAGCTGAGCTGTGCCTGGCAGACGGTGTTGCATCACAACAACCACACCCACTCCGACCCCATCGACAGCAACTGCAGCAGCCAGGTGCAGATTGCCCCGGTGGGTTGCGATGGCGAAACTTATTTCTTTCGCATTCACCTGACGGTGACCGATGCCCATGGTCTGGCCACCCATAAAGTGGCCACCCTCTATCCGGATTGCGGCACCGTTTCGCCCCCGGTGGCCAATGACGATAACGCCAGTGTGGCGCTGGGGAGCGTGGCAGACATCGATCTGCTCGCCAACGACAGCGACGATGCCGGTCTGGATTACGACAGCCTGACCCTGATCAGCCAGCCGGCGTCCGGGTTGCTGACCGTGATACCGGGCACCGGTCGGGTCAGCTATCAGCCCAGCAGTGCCGTCCCCGGCAGCGTCAGTTTTCAATACACGGTGCAGGACAGTGACGGTTATGTGTCGGCGCCGGCAACGGTGACCATCGATCTGTATGACAATGGCAGTAGTGCCACCGTGGCTACTGCGGTGATCACGCCCAACGGCGGCAGCCATACCGCGCCTCTGACGGTCAGTCTCAGCTCGGCGACGGCGGGCGCCAGCCTGTATTACACCCTCGATGGCAGCGACCCGAATCTGTCTTCCGCGACGACGACCGGCACGGTGACGCTGAACCAAAGTGCAACCCTGAAAGTGTGGGCCTATCATCTTGGCTTCATTCCTTCCGCGGTGGCGGTCGCCCAGTTCGATCTTCAGCAAACCGGCCCGCAGTTTCCGTTGCTGGGATTGGTGGGTTACTGGCCGATGAATGAAGGCGGCGGCAGCACCGTCAATGATGAGTCCGGCAGCGGCTGGAACGGCCAGCTCAGCGGTGGCAGTTGGACCGCTGGCTGGGACGGACAGGGGCTCAGGTTCAATGGCAGCGGTGACCAGGTGGTGGTGTCCCACCAGCCTGGAATGGCGTTTGCCGACAGCGACAGTTTTACCCTGTCCGCCTGGGTCGATGCCGATGGTCACCAGGGAGGCTGGGCCGGATTAGTGACTCACTCCCGGGATCAGAGCCCCTGGTACGGATTGTGGATCTCCGCCTGGGACGTGTGGACCTTTGGCGGCTCGTCGAACCTGTATGGCAGCAGCATCGATACCGGCTGGCAGCACTTGTCGCTGGTTCAGGATGGCCCCGGCGGCGTTCGTCGTCTCTATCTCAATGGTGAACTGGTGGCCAGCGGCGCTGCTCAAGCCGCAACCGGCGGCGGTGATCTGAGATTCGGCGGGGCCGGTGGGGTCAGCGAGTTCTTCTCCGGGGTACTGGATGAGGTGCGCCTCTATAACCGGGCGCTGGATTCTCAGGAACTGCTGACTCTGGCAACCACGGCGCCGCCGGCGCCGGGGCCGGTGACTCAATCCGACAGCGCCAGTGTGGTGTCCGGGGCCAGTGTCGGCATCGATGTGCTGGCTAATGACAGTGCCGCCTCCGGGCTGAATCCCGGCTCGGTAGAGGTGGTGGCCGCACCCGCAGCCGGCACCATCGACGCCATCGATGCCCAGAGTGGTGAGATACTGTATCGCCACAATGGTGCCACCGGCAGCGGTGACAGCTTCAGCTATCGGGTGCAGGATTACGCCGGTAACTGGTCTGGCGCCACACCGGTGTCTGTGACGGTTCAGGGGTATCAGCCTGCGACGGTGACCATTACCAGTCCCGCCGACGGTCAGAATCTCAGTGGCAATCTGGTGGTGTACTGGCAGCTGTCCGGAGACAGCAACGCCTATGACCACATTCACGTCAAGCTGGACGACAACCCCCACGTCACCCTGCACAATACGGCCCTCACCAGTTATGACTTTGGCCAGGTGAGCGTCGGCAGTCATCAGGTTCAGGTGTGGCTGGTGGACTCGAGCCATGTGGCGTTGCCCAATCCTGAGGCGTCCCAGACCATCACGATTCAGGTGGTCGACGGCAGCGTCGATCCGGATCTGTTGGGGTACTGGCCGATGGACGCTCTGCCCGGTGGCCTGGTCAACGATGCCTCGGGCAATGGTCGCAGCGGTACCGCTTTCGGTGCCAGCCTGACCGCCGGTCGCTTTGGCAGCGGCCTGAGTTTCAATGGCGTCGATAACTGGGTCAGCGTGCCCCATGACGCCGGACTGGCGTTTGGTGCCGGCGATGCCTTTACCCTGTCGGCGTGGGTCAATCCTGCCGCCAGCCAGGGCGGCTGGAGCGGGGTGGTCACCAAGTCCCGGGATCAGAGTCCCTGGTACGGGCTGTGGATCTCCTCCTGGAATGCCTGGACCTTCGGCGGCCCATCGGCCCTGTACGGCAGTGGCATCAGCAGTGGCTGGCACCACCTGGCCCTGGTGCAGGCGTCAGGCAGTCGCAGCCTCTACCTTAATGGCGTTGAGATCGCCAGCGGAGCGGCCCGGGAGGGCACCGGCAGCGGTGAGTTATGGTTCGGCGGCGCCGCCGGCATCAGCGAGTTCTTTGACGGTGTGCTGGATGAAGTCCGCTTGTATGGCCGCGGTTTCAGCGCCGCCGAGGTGGTGGCGCTGATGAACCTGGAGCCCGGTAGCGGCAACCCCAGCGCCGGCAATGACAGCGCACTGGTCACCCAGGGGCAGGCGGTCACCATTGCCATTTTGGCCAACGATTCGGCCCCGGCCGGGTGGGACCTGGACAGCTTTGAGCTGGTATCGGCACCGGCCTACGGCAGCATCGATTACGACGCGGCAACCGGCAGCCTCAGCTACCAGCATGATGGCAGCGCCAGCAGCAGCGACAGTTTCAGCTATCGGCTGGCGGATCAAAACGGCACCGTCAGTAATACCGCCGAGGTCAGTGTGGCCATCGAGCCTTACCAGGCTCCGGCGCTGGTGATCACTGCACCCATCGATGGCAGTGAGGTGAGCGGCAACCTGGTGGTGAGCTGGAACCGCAGTGGCGATGCCAGTGGCTACAACCATGTCCATGTGCAGTTGGACGATCAGGCCTATGTGCCTGTGCACGATCTGTCGCTGTCCAGTTATGACTTTGGCGCGGTGGCGCCGGGCAGTCACCTGGTGCAGGTGTGGCTGGTGGATGAAAATCATCAACCGCTCACTAATCCGGAGTCCGGTGACAGCATCACGGTTACCGTAGCCGCACTGGCGACGGTGGCGGCGCCGGTGATCTCGCCGGCCGGAGGCAGTTTCTCCGGTCCGGTGGCCGTGACCCTGAGTTCGTCGACGCCGCTGGCGCGGGTGTATTACACCCTGGACGGCAGCGATCCCGATGTAGGCTCTGATGAGTATCTGTCGGTGTTGACCCTGGATCAGAGCGTGACCCTCAAGGCCATCGCCCTGGCCGACGGCTTGTCAGACAGCAGCATCAGCAGTGCTCAGTTTGACATTGACCTCAGCGGTGGTGGCCTGCCCAGTGTCGGCCTGGTGGGCTACTGGCCATTGGATGAAGCTGGCGGTGATTCGGTGCTGGATGCCTCAGGCAATGGTCGGGTGGGCAGCCTCAGCGGCGCCAGTCGAGTGCCGGGCTGGGCCGGGGGCGGCCTGAGCTTCGATGGCGGCGACGACCAGGTTCGTATCGGCCATGAGTCGGCGCTGGCCTTTGCCGTCGGTGACAGTTTCACCCTGTCGGTGTGGGTGAACGCCGATGGGCCTCAGGGAGGCTGGTCCGGAGTGGTGACCAAGTCCCGTGACAGTGCCCCCTGGTATGGCCTTTGGGTGTCATCCTGGAATGCCTGGGTCTTTGGCGGGCCCGCAAATCTGGCTGACGGCAGCATCAGTAGCGGCTGGACTCAGTTGACGCTGGTGCAAAACGGACCCGCAGGAACCCGCACCCTGTACCGCGATGGCGCCGTCGTGGCCTCGGGCTCGGCACAGCCAGCCGATGGCAATGGCGACCTGATCTTCGGTGGCGCCGATGGCGTCTCCGAGTTCTTCAGCGGAACCCTGGATGAAGTGCGTCTCTACGATCGAGCGTTGACCGGGGACGAGATTCAGGCCCTAGCGACGTTGCCGCCGTAAGCCATGGGCGCTCCGACGCCGTCGGAGCGCCTGGCTGTTACTCCAGATACAGAGTGTGCCGATAGAGATGGCAGGGGGACTGCCAGCCAAACCGCTGCTCTTTGGCATTGGCGGCGACCCGTTGCCAGTCGTCGCTGCCAAATGCTTCCAGCAGTTCATCAAACCTGGCCAGCAGCGCCAGCCCCTGCTGCTCGAGGCCATCGCCTTCGAACCAGTAGCCGGTCTGATTGTCCACCACCGTATCCCGCAGTCCGCCTACCGCGTGTACCAGGCAGGGTTGGCCTTCCCGCATCGCCATCAACTGACTGATGCCGCAGGGTTCAAAGGAGCTGGGCATCATAAACAACTGGCCCTGACGGTACAGTTGTGCCGACAACTGTTCCTGATAGCCGTTGAGGAACAGGAAGTTGTCGTGATGCGCCGCGACCCGCTGCAGTTCCGCTTCGATGGTGTGATTGCCGCTGCCCAGGCAGACGTACAGCCCCTGAGGCTGACGTTGCTTAAACCGGCGCAGCAGGGTTTCCAGTACGGTATCGCCATTGTCGAGGCGGTGGCACAGGATGGCCACTTTCTGCTCAGTCAGCCTGGCGACCGTGGTCAGCAGCATCGACGGCGGCGGCCGCTTCGCCTGCTGCCACAACTGCAGGCGGGTATGGGCAATGAAATCGACGTTGCGCAGGTGGGTGCCGTGGCCCTGCCAGCCAAGCAGGGTGGTGTGCATGGTGTTCAGCAGCGCTTCAAAACTCTGTGATGGCGCCGGGGTGTCCGGGTAGACCAGGCCGTTCAGAATGCCGCAGAGCCCTCCCTGTTGATGACGGCGGTTGAGATCCTGCTCCAGGCCTTCTCCGCCCCAGATCCCGTGTCGATGGTCGCTGGGTTGCAGCACTTCGCTGGCGTAGCTGGGGCTGACCAGGTGTACCTTGTCCGCCAGGTTGATGGCGGCCCGCATCGGGTTCAGACACTGAGGGTAGCTGGGGTCTTCGATTCGGCGGGTCTGGGCATCGGTGAGGCTGGCGGCCAACTCCGGAAACCAGCGACCAAAACTGGAGTGACTGTTTCGAAACGGCCGGGTACCCTGGAGGGCCAGGTTGTGAATGCTGTACACACAGCGAAGCGCCTGCAACGGCTGATAGCGGGGATCAAAAGCTCGCAGCACCGTGAGCAGGGCCGCATGCCAGTCATGCAGGTGCAGCACCTCAGGCCGGCCTAGGTGACGCTGGCACAGGGCGACGGCAACGGCGGCGCAAAACAGGGCAAACTTGCTGGCATCGCTGGCATAGGGTTCGGGGTCATTGCAGTGGTAGATGACCCCGTCGCCGGCGTTACTGAACAGCGGGTGATCGAGCACAAACAACCTGGACTCGGGGTGGGCCGGATTGGCCAGCTGGTACAGGGTGACAATTTCATGACGACCGCCGAAGGGGACGGTCAACCGTGCCAGTTGGCTGGCGTGGGGGTGGCGGTGAAAGCGGCCGTAAGCGGGCATGATCTGATCGGCTTGCACCTGGGCCTTGGCCAGCTCAGGGGCCAGATCCCGCAGCACATCGCCCATGCCGCCGACTTTGGCGGCGGGAAGGGCGCCATTTTCCGCCGCAACCATCAGTACTCGAATCCTGTGTTCAGTCTTCATAACCCACCTGTAAGCCCAGCATCTCCCGGGTCACCAGCACTCGTCCCTGTTCCGTTACTCGAAAGCCACGGCTTTTATCCTGCAGGCGGTCGTAGCCGATCACCATGTTGTCAGGTACCTCACAGCCTCGCTCGAGGATGGCATTTTTAATCTGTGCGCCCTGGCCGATGTGGACGTTGGGCAGAATCACCGAGTCTTCCACCAGGGCGTAATCGTCGATGCGAACCCGGTTGAACAGCACGCAGCGGCGCACGGTTGCCCCTGAGACAATGCAACCGGAGGACACGATGGAATCGGCGGCGGTGCCGCGACGATGGTCGTCGTCGAACACGAACTTGGCCGGGGCCAGCTGTTCCTGGTAGCTCCAGATGGGCCAGCGGGAGTCATACAGGTTCAGCGGCGGAGTTGGCTGCAGCAGCTCCATGTTGGCCTGGTAGAAGGAGTCCAGAGAGCCCACGTCGCGCCAGTAGGGCGGTTCGTTGTCCAGAGCGCTGCGGTGGCGGTAGGCGAAGACTTTATGATTCTCGATGATGGCGGGAATGATGTCCTTGCCGAAATCCCGATCCGAGTTTTGGCGCCGGGCATCCTGGCTGAGTTGGTCAAACAGGAATTCGGCGTTGAACACGTAGTTGCCCATGGAGGCCAGGCAGCGCTCCGGGTCGTCCGCCAACCCCTGCGGCCGCGCGGGTTTCTCTTCGAAGCCGGTGATGCGCTGCTCGGTATCGACGGCCATCACCCCAAAGGCACCGGCGGCCTCGGCTACTGCCACTTCGATGCAGGAAACGGTCATGTCGGCACCGGATTCAACGTGGGCGGCGATCAGGCCGGCGTAGTCCATGCGGTAGATGTGATCGCCGGAGAGGATCATGACGTACTTGGGCAGCTCGTGACGAATGATGTCCAGATTCTGAAATACCGCATCGGCGGTACCCTGATACCAGTTGTCGGAGTAGCGCTGGGAAGCCGGCAGAATCTCCACCGACTCCCCCAGCTCGCGCTTGAAATGGCCCCAGCCTCGGCTCAGGTGGCGGATCAGGCTGTGGGATTTGTACTGAGTCACCACACCGATGCGGCGCACGCCGGAGTTAACGCAGTTGGACAGCGGAAAGTCGATGATTCGAAACTGGCCACCGAAATAGACCGCCGGTTTGGCCCGCCAGCTGGTGAGTTCATGCAGGCGGCTGCCACGGCCCCCGGCCAGGATGATGGCGTAGGTATCCCGGGTCAGGTTGCTGACGTAGCGTGGATTGGAATTAAGCATCGGGCGTCTCTCCTTGACGGCAAGGGTTGGCGGGGGCGAGGCTCCAGATCTCGTCCCGGTAACGGCTGATGGTGGCATCGCTGGAAAAGCGGCCACTGGCGGCGGTATTGCGAATGCTCATGCGGGTCCAGTGTGCGGGGTTGAGGTAGGCTTCGGCGACCCGCTCCTGGGCCTGAAGGTAGGCGTCGAAATCGGCCAGTACCATCCAGGGGTCCGCCGGGCTGAGCAGGGCATCCAGTATCGGCTGGAACAGCCCAGGCTCCAACAGGTTGAAGTGGCCGCTTTGCAGCAGTTCTATGACCCCCCGCAGCGCTGGCGAACGCTGCAGGTAGGTGTCGGGCTGATAGTGCTGCCGAGCCTGTTCAACCTCCTGGGCATTGAGTCCGAACAGGAAAAAGTTCTCCGAACCCACCGCATCCAGTATCTCGATGTTGGCCCCGTCCAGGGTGCCGATGGTCAGGGCACCGTTCATCATCAACTTCATGTTGCCGGTGCCGGAGGCCTCTTTGCCGGCGGTACTGATCTGCTGTGACAGGTCGGCACCGGGACAGATGATCTCCATGGCACTGACGTTGTAGTCCGGTAACACCGCCACCCTCAGGAAGGGGCGGACCCGAGCGTCGGCATTGATCATGTAGGCCACATTGTTGGCCAGTTTCAGTATCCGCTTGGCCAGCGCGTAGCCCGGGGCGGCCTTGCCGCCAATCAGCACGCAGCGGGGGGTCATATTGGCGGTGTCGCCGGCGGTAATGCGCCGGTACAGGTGGATGACGTGGAGCAGGTTCAGCAATTGCCGCTTGTACTCATGGATGCGTTTTACCTGGACGTCAAACAGCATGCCGGTGTCAAACTCGACGTTGCAGCGCTGGTACACCAACTGTGCCAGCCGTTGTTTGTTGGCCTGTTTGATCTCGCGCCAGTGATGAATAAAGCTGTCGTCGCTCAGGTAGGCGTTCAGGGCGGTCAGTTGGCTCAGATCGGTAATCCACTGCTTGCCCAGCCGCTCGGTCAGCAGGGCGCTGAGGCGTGGGTTGGCGTGGGCCAGCCAGCGCCGGGGCGTCACGCCGTTGGTTTTGTTGTTGAACCGTTGTGGCCATAGCTGGTGGAAGTGGTGAAACAACCCCTGGGTCAACAGTGTGGTGTGCAGCATGGCCACGCCATTGACCGAGAAACTGCCGACGATGGCCAGGTGTGCCATGCGCACCGCCGGATCGGCATCGTCGCTGATGATCGACAATTGCCGCAGCTTGTGGCTGTCGCCGGGCCAGCGCTGGGCCACCTGCTCCAGGAAGCGGGCATTGATCTCGAAGATGATCTCCATCAGCCGAGGTAGCAGGCGCTGCATCAGCGCCACCGGCCAGCTCTCCAACGCCTCGGGCAGCAAGGTGTGGTTGGTGTAAGCCAGGGTGCGGCTGCTGACCGACCAGGCCTGATCCCAGCCCAGTCCATACTCATCCATCAGCAGCCGCATCAGTTCGGCGACCGAGATGCTGGGGTGAGTGTCGTTGAGCTGAATCACATGGTGCTTGGCGAAATCACCGACGTCACCACCTTGACCGAGGTAGCTGCGCAGCAGATCCTGCAGGCTGGCGGAGCTGAGGAAATACTGCTGTCGTAATCGCAACTCTTTGCCGTTCTCACTGCTGTCGTTGGGGTACAGCACCATGGTGATCTGCTCCGCCTGGTTTTTCCTGGCGACCGCCTCACTGTAATCCCCCTGATTGAATTCACTGAGGTCAAACTCGTCGGTGGCCTCCGCTTTCCACAGCCTGAGGGTGTTGACCCGGCGGTTGTTAAATCCGGGGATCGGCACATCGTAGGCCACCGCCAGTACCTCTTCGGTATCGACCCAGTGGTGGCGCCGCCGGCCCTGATCGTCGCAGAAGGTGTCGGCCCGGCCGCCAAACTGCACCAGCACGTTGTGGTGTGGGACTTTGACCTCCCAGGGAGTGCCGTTGCGCAGCCAGCGGTCCGGTTGCTCCACCTGATGGCCATCGACAAACTGTTGCGTAAACATGCCGTATTCATAGCGAATGCCGTACCCCAGTACCGCCATGTCCAGGGTGGCGCAACTGTCCAGGAAGCAGGCGGCCAGTCGCCCCAACCCGCCGTTGCCCAGGCCGGCATCCTGCTCCTGTTCGGCGACCTCCTCCAGCCGGGCGCCGTAGCCCTTCAAAGCCTGGCGGGCGTCGTCGGTCAGGTTCAGGTTGAGGGCGGCGTTGCCCAGTGCCCGTCCCATCAGGAACTCCAGCGACAGGTAGGCGACTTTGCGATCGGAAAACTGGTTGTTGCGAACCCGGGTGTCGCGCCAGTTGTCCATCAGTTGTTCGCGGACACTTAACGCCAGGGCCTGGTAGAGATCCTGGTCACTGGGCTTGTCACGGTTGAGGCTGTAGCGGATGTAATGGTCGAAACCGGCTTTCAGGCACTCCTTGGGTTGAGCGCTGAACTTGGGTGGGGTCGGGCGGCTGACTTTGGGCATCTCATTGGTCCTTTAATGAAGCCTGCAGCACTGCCAGGCTGTGTTCCGAAAGGGTCACCGTGTTGTGGGACAGGGCATGGCCGTCTTCGAGGCCGTCGGCCTGGGTGTGCACCCGGCAGTGCCAGGTCTGGGCGTAGCGGGGGGGCGGTAGCTGAAAAGTCACTGGCGTCTCCCCGGCGTTGAACATCATCAACAGGGCGTCGTTTGTGGATTGAATCTGCACCATCAGGTGACGGCGCTGCGGTTGATGCCAGTGTGACTCCTGCATCTTGTGCCCCTGTTCTGTGTACCAGTGGAAACGGACATCGCCGTGGTTGTGCTGATAACGGCATTGTCTGAGCAGAGGCTGCGAGCGGCGCAGGGCGATCAACTGACGCAGAAACTGACCCAGGTGTTGCTGCTCCGGGGCCGGGCTCCAGTCGAGCCAGCCGATGGCGTTGTCCTGACAATAGGCGTTGTTGTTGCCCTGCTGGCTGTTACCCAGGTCATCACCGGCCAGCAGCATGGGCACTCCCTGAGACAGCAGCAGGGTGGCCAGCAGGTTTTTCTGCTGCCGCCGCCTCAGGGCGCGAATGTCGCTGGCGGCGGTCGGGCCCTCGGTGCCATGGTTGCGGCTGAAGTTGTGGCCATGGCCGTCTCGGTTGTGTTCGCCATTGGCGTGGTTGTGGCGCTGTTCATAGCTGACCAGATCCGCCAGGGTGTAACCGTCGTGACTGGTAATAAAGTTGATGCTGGCCACAGGGCCGCGGCCATGGTGATCGAACCATCTGGCACTGCCGTGAAGGGCGTTGGCCAGGGCCGGCAGTTGATTGGCATCGCCGCGCCAGAACCGGCGCACGGTGTCGCGATACTGATCGTTCCATTCGCTCCATGGTGGTGGAAACTGACCCAGTTGATAGCCGTCCGGGCCGAGATCCCAGGGCTCGGCAATCAGCTTAACCTGGCTCAGCAGTGGATCCTGGCCGATGGCATCCAGCAGGCCAGCCCCGGCGTCGAAGTGGGGGGCTTCCCGTCCCAGGGCGGTCGCCAGGTCGAAGCGAAAGCCGTCGATGCCGATGTCCCTGACCCAGTAACGCAGGCTGTCGGTCACCATCTGCAGCACCCTGGGGTGGCTGAGGTTGAGGCTGTTGCCGCAGCCACTGAAGTTGAGGTAGCGGCTTGGGTCCCGATCATCGAGACGGTAGTAGCTGGCGTTGTCCAGGCCACGAAAGCTGTAGGTGGAGCCCTGTTCATCGCCTTCGGCGCTGTGGTTGAACACCACATCCATAATGACCTCCAACCCGGCGTCGTGGAGGCGTTGTACCACCTCGGCAAACTCGGCCGGATCGTTGCCGTTGAGGTAGCCGGGATGGATGGCAAAAAACTGCAGGCTGTTGTAGCCCCAGTAGTTGCTGAGGGAGCGTTGGGTCAGAAAGGGTTCGCTGGCGAAGGGGTGAATGGGCAACAGTTCCAGGGTGGTGATCCCGAGGCGGTGAAAATACTCAATGGCTTGTGGCTGAGCCAGGGCGGACAGTTTGCCGCGATGCTGGGGAGCCAGCCCGGGAAGATTGATGCTGAACCCCTTGGGGTGAAGTTCCAGAATCAGGGTGTCGGACAGGGGGATTCGGGGTCGGCTGTCCGCGGTAGCCAGGGGGGCGGTGACCCGGCATTTGGGCATCCAGTGGCCGTTATCCAGCTGGGGGGCGGGTTCGCTGTCCGGGGACGGCATCGGTCCGGACAGGGCTTTGGCGTACGGGTCTAGCAGCAGCTTGTGGGGCGCGAAGCGGTGACCGAGATGGGGCGCCGTCGGGCCATGAACCCGATAGCCGTAATATTGACCTTCGGCGAGGTTGGCCACTTCGATGCACCACAGGCCGCCAGGGGTGGGGCGCAGTGGCAGTTGCGCCTGAGGTTGCTGTTGGTCATCGAATAAGCACAGAGTGACGGCGTCGGCATGGGCACTGAACAGGACGAAGTTGACGCCCCGTTCCGTCAGGGTTGCGCCTAATGGGTAAGGGCGTCCCGGCCGGGTCTGCATTACGGTGACTCCGGCGCCAGAATGACGCAGCTCAGCGGCGGCAGGCGCAGGGTCAACCGCTGCGCCATCTGATGCAGCGGCTGATCGTCGCTACTGAGCGGTTCGGGATTGGTCACGCCACTGCCGCCATACTCACCGGCGTCGCTGTTGAGCTGCTCGCGCCAGCGGCCCGGTTGTGGCACGCCGACGGCAAATTGCTCATGAACCTGCGGCGTCATATTGATGATCACCAACAGCGGTGATGTCGGCTCGGGTCCGCGCCGAAGGAAGCTGAATACGCTGTTGTGGTAGTCGTTGCACTCCAGCCACTGAAACCCCTGGGGTTGATGGTCCCACAGATGCAGGGCGCCCTGACTGGCGTAGAGTTGGTTCAGGTCCCGAACCCAGTGCTGCACGCCGAGGTGAGGCGGGCTGTCGAGCAGGTGCCAGTCGAGGGAGCGCTGATGGCACCATTCGTCCCACTGGGCCAGTTCATTGCCCATAAACAACAGCTTCTTTCCCGGGTGGGTCCACATAAAGCCGAAGTAGGCCCTGAGGGTGGCGAACTTCTGCCAGGGATCGCCGGGCACTTTGCTCAGTAATGATCCTTTGCCGTGAACCACCTCATCATGGCTGAGGGACAGGATGAAGTGCTCACTGTAGGCGTACAGCATGCTGAAGTTCATCAGGCTATGGTGATGGCGGCGGTGAATGGGGTCCTGGTTGAGGTAACGCAGGGTGTCGTTCATCCAGCCCATGTTCCACTTGTAGCCAAAGCCGAGACCGCCCTGGTCCACCGGTCGGGTAATGCCGTCCCAGGTGGTGGACTCTTCGGCAATCATCAACAGGCCGGGAAAGTTGAAATGGCAGCGTTGGTTAAGCTGCTTCAGCAACTCGGCGGCGTCCAGGTTTTCACGGCCGCCATGGCGGTTGGGCACCCACTGTCCGGGCTCTCGGCTGTAGTCCAGGTACAGCATGGAGGAGACGGCGTCCAGACGCAGGCCATCGAAGTGGTATTCGCCCAGCCAGTAGAAGGCGTTGCTGATGAGATAACTTTTGACCTCGTTGCGGCCGTAGTTGAACAGCAGGGTGTCCCAGTCCGGATGATGGCCCTGACGGGGATCGTCGTGTTCATACAGGGCGGTGCCGTCCAGTTGCGCCAGGCCGTGAGCGTCGCCGGGGAAGTGGGCCGCGACCCAGTCGAGAATGACACCGATCCCCTGTTGATGGCACTGATCGATGAAGGCCTTGAGGGCGTCGCCGTCGCCGAGGCGCTGATTGGGAGCGAACAGGCCAATGGGCTGATAACCCCAGGAGCCTTCGAACGGGTGACTGGCGATGGGCATCAGCTGAATGTGGCTGAACCCCATCCGTTTGACATAGGGGATAAGGCGCTGCGCCAGCTGGGTATAGCTCAGAGGCTGGTTGTCCTGTTGCCGTTGCCAGGAGGCAAGGTGGACCTCGTAGATGGACAGCGGCCGCTGGTGGGAAGGCCACTGGGCCCGGCGCGCCATCCAGCACTGATCCTGCCATGGGTAGTCGGCAATGGCGCCGATTCGACTGGCGTTGTGGGGCGGCGATTCCATCTCCCGGGCGTAGGGATCCGCCTTATCCTGAGTGCGGCCATCGGCCAGGGTCAGGCGGTATTTATAATGCTGGCCCGGACTGGCCTGGGGCAAAAACAGCTCCCAGATGCCACTGTGGTGGTGGGTTTTCATGGGATGGCTGCGGCTGTCCCAATGGTTAAAGTCGCCGATTAACGCCACCGCCCTGGCGTTGGGGGCCCACAGGCTGAACCAGATGCCGTCGATACCCTGAACGCAGCGATGGTTGGCGCCGAGGAAACGGTAGGCGTGTTCCTCTTTGCCTTCGGCAAACAGGTAACGCTGTTGCTCGGTGAGCAGCGAGCCGAACTGATGGGGGTCGATGATTGACGCCTGTGACTGGGGGTAGTCCACCTGCAGCCGATACGGGAATCGTCGAATGCGGCGCCCGAGAGGCCCCAGGAAGTAGCCAAGATTTCCTCTCGGTACCAGGGTGGCCACGGTGCGCTGACTATTGAGGTCGACGACTCGAACGGACAGGGCGCCGGGGAAATAGCAACCGACCTGAAGTCGGCGACCATCGGCGCCTGGGTGCATCCCCAGTTGGGACGGGGTCAGCACGTCATCCTCGGGAGCCGGTGGGGCAAGGGTGGTCAGGGTCATGGGGTGGGCCTCGATTGGCGACGGAGTTGATCGATCTGTTGCAGCAGCGCATGGATTTGCGGGTCCTGCTCCAGGCTGGCCAATGGCTGGCTTAAGCGCAGTTGCCAGTTGCGGTACTGCTTCCAGGTGCCGGGAATATTGACCGGCTGAGAGCTCAATAGCAGGTCGTCCAGTTGCAGCGCAAAGCGGTTGGCCCGGCTTTTGGCCAGGGTGAGCAAAGAGGCGGCCATCAGTTCAAAGTTCCAATCCTGCTCGGCATCGGTTGCCGGGCTGTCACCAAAGCGCGTCAGCCACTCCAGCAAGGCCTGCTTTTGCCGCCGACGCTGCTGCAATCGTTGCGGCAGTTGCTCGGCACTCAGCAGTTGCAACTGCTGAAGGAGATGCAAATCCCCACCCTGCCACCACTGTGCCAGTGGTGGCACGTCATGGTTGCTGGTCATCAGCATCAGGTTGTTCCCCAGGGTATCCGGGGCCAGGTAGCGGCCTTGTGAGTCCAGACAGAAGTGCAGCAGCTGGGTACCGGCGATGCCTTTATGTTGCATCTGCTGGTCGATCTCGGGCGGCACAATGCCGAGGTTTTCGCCAATCACTTCACACCCATGATTGTGGCTGTGCAGGGCCAGCAGATCGAACAGCTGCTCATGGGGGTAATAGACGTAACCGCCGATGCCAGGGGCCTCGCCGGGCAGGCACCACCACTGCCGTCTCAGGCCCATGATGTGATCAATGCGCAGGGCGCCGCAGTGGTGCATATTGGCGTCCAGCAACGATCGCCAATGACGAAAGTGCTGTTGTTTCATGATGATGGGGTCTGCAGGTGCCAGGCCCCAGTCCTGCCCCTGAGCGGCGAAGGGGTCTGGCGGGGCACCAATGCTGGCGTGGCGACAAAAGTACTGCGGGTCGGCGGCCACCTCACAGCTGGTGGGGGGAACCCCTACCGGGAGATCCGCAATCAGACCGGTGACCATCCCTAAAGCCTGGCAACGGGCCTGACAACGAGCCTGTTGTCGTCGGGCTTCAAACTGCAGGAACAGGGGCAGATCCGGATGGGTCTCCAGCTGCAGCTGTTGCCACAACCATTGATGCTCCTGACGTCGGTATTGCTGCAGCCGTTCCCCGTGCTGACGCACAAACCGCTGGTAGGCCTGGTCGCGCTCAGCGCCCGAGTTGCAGACGGTCTGCAGAAACTGCTGATGCAGTCGGTCGAACAGGGCAAACTTGAGCCTGGCGATGGCGTCGTAGTCGAGCCAGTCCGCCTCAGCCAGGCGTTGCCTGGGGCCCAGCCACTGGGGACGTTGAAACTCGGCGGCTAACGACGAGTACTCTTCAATCCACTCCGGGGCCAGATAGAGGGGGCTGAGGCAGTGTCGGTCGGCTGCGGCATAGGGACTGACGTTGCCTTTCAGGTGCGGATCCGGGGTGTGCAGAGGATTGAGCTGAATGAAGTCGGCCCCCAGGGGACCCAGCCAGTCGATGAGTCGGTGCAGATCGGCAAAGTCGCCGATGCCCCACTGCCGGGACGTTCGCAGTCGATACAGTTGCAGGTTCAGTCCCCAGCTGCGTTCGGGTCTGGCCGGGGCCTGATAACAGCGGGCCGGCGTGCGGCACAGGGTGACACGCTGTTGGCGCCCCTGTTGATACACCGTCAGTTCGGTGTCGGTGGCATCGGTGCTCAGCCAGTCAGGAGGCAGGGGCAGATGGTAGCGGACAAAGCGGCGCTGTTGGTACCAGTACTCACCGTGCTGCCAGTGTGGCCTGGCCTCAATCTGCAGCGGCGTTGCCTGAGGGTGACTCAGGCTAAAGTGAGCGGTCAGCTCCTGTGGCTGATACACCTCAAGGGTGGGGGTGTCGATGTCGGTAATTTGAAACGCCGGTGCCAGTTGCAGCCAGGGGCGGGCATCCAGGGCGTCGATGCGTTGCTGCCAGGGGTCGGTTCCGATGGCTGGAGGCCCGGTCATGGCGAACAGCAACCGCCGTCGCACCTCGGGGTCGATGGCCACGCACTGTCCCTGATTGTCTTGGTAGTCGGCGCCTATCCCTTGCAGGTAAAACAGTTTTTCCGGTATCACCCTGTCTTCCATCACCCTGTCTTGGCGGCCGATGTGGCGACCGCGTTCATCCATGAACCCAGGCGCCGGTTCGGCGCCCTGAGGATAGAATGAAAAGCAAACGTTTCATTCTGATGTCAGTTTGATTCTATTTCTGGGGTCGACGGCTAAGGCTGAAGCGGCATCCGGTGCCTGGGCTAATGAGCATGCCGACCGTTATAAAAAGTAGAAGTCGGGAGGAGAAAGGGCAACGTTGAACGGCAATGGCCGTTATCGAGTGATGGGGTCTGAACGTTCGAAGTCAGACAGTCGCACGTCGAGCATCTTGATGCCGAGGCGATGGACCGTCATCTTGATCAACTGGTGTTCCAGTGCCGGTGCAAACCAGAAGTCAGCCACCCGGGACTTTTTGGGGTGGGTTTGCCGCAGGTGATGGGCCCGGTAGGCGCGCCCATCAAACTCAATCTGTTCCTCTCCCAGCCATTCAAAGCGGTAGTTCCGGGTTTCATCGCCCCAGGTGTAGTCGGCATAAAGGTCCTGGCGTTGGCGTTCGACATCCAGAGCCAGGTTCTGCAGCATCGTCGCGGCGCCCTGGCTGGCCGGGGCGTGCTCCTCATAAACCAGGGGATGACCATCCTTGTTGACCGCCATCAGCCCCTCCGGGGTTCGGCTGGCTTGATAGTCATCTTGGGAGAACCAGCCGGACACCGTGGCATCGAAGGCGAGCGTCTGCCAGCGTCCCTGTTGCCAGCTGAGCAGACTGTGGTTGTCCACTCGGCCTCCGAGAAGACAGAACTTGCCCTTGCTGAGCAGTTGATACTGACCGTCGTCGATAACCAGTTGCTGCGAGCCACCACCGCAAGGCAAGCCTTTACTGGTGGCCTGATAGTGGGCGATGAAGGGCGCCGGTTGCTGGGCCTGCAGCGTCGGTGTCAGCAACAGGCCAATCAACAGCAACCGGTAGGGCGAGGGCTTATTCTTCTCTGGGATGGCGTTCAATGTAGTTCAGGGCTCGGGTTAGGGCTTCATCGACGTTCTTCTGCATCGCAACCAGCTCGTCGCTGGAGGCGTAGGCGCTGAGGTCCACCCGGTGGCGGAAATAGCGGCAGGGCATCTGGTTCAAAGTCAGGCAGAACAGGTCGGCCAACTGGCTGTCGTTATACTGTTCGGCCAGTTTACGGTCGGTGACCGTTTGTTCCAGCAGAATTTCGTAATAATTTCTGATGTCTGCATCCATGTCATACTCCTTTATTGCAGTTCCAGCGCCGCGTCGAACAGTTGCAGGTGCCTGTGGGTCAGGGCCTCTGGGTCGCGGTCGTAACCGCCGCCGATGACGCAGGCGAGCGGCAGCTTCTTGTCCAGACAATAGGATAGTACCAGCTGTTCGCGCCGACGTAATCCACTATCACTGATACTCAGGTGTCCCAACCTGTCGCGATGATGGACATCGACGCCGGCATCGTAGATCAGCAGATCCGGTTGATGAAGGCGGGTCACCAGTTGCAGTGCCTCGCCGACACTCTGCAGGTAATCGTCGTCCTGGCAGCCTTTAGGCAGGCCAAAGTCGAAGTCGGAGCGCTGCTTGCGGCTGGGAAAGTTGCTGTCGCAGTGCACCGAGCAACTGATGATTTCGGTTCGGTCCTGGCATAGGGCAGCGGTGCCGTCTCCTTGGTGAACATCGAGATCGAAGATCACCACCTTGTGGATCTCCGGCCGGAGCAGGGCCATCTCGGCGGCGATCACCAGGTCATTGAACACGCAGTAGCCGCTGCCAAAATCATAGTGGGCGTGGTGGTAGCCGCCGGACAGGTGCAGGGCGATGCCATGATCCAACGCCAACTCGGTGGTGCGCAGGGTGCCCCCTACCGAGGTCAGGGTGCGGTTGACCAGCGCCTCGCTCCAGGGGAAGCCCATCCGTTTCAGCGGCGCGGCGGCGAGGCCATTGCCGAGAAACTGTCGCAGGTATTCGGGGTGGTGACAGCGTTCAATCAGCGCCAGTGGCGCGGCATCGGGTTGGTGCCAGCGCAGCCGGTGCTGCTGCGGGTGCTGTTGTAACTGCTGGTACAGGTGCTGATATTTGGTGATGGGAAAACCGTGATTCTGTGGCAGAACCAACTGGGAATAGCAGGGGTGATAGACGCAATGGATCATGAGGCAAAAAGGGGCCGTTGCCGGCCCCTTCGGGTTACATGTTCTGGATGGCCCAGCTCATGAAGTCCTTGCGGGTCTTCTCGTCGGCTTGTTGCCACCAGTACTTCAGCATCATCTGCGGGTTGGTGACGTCGTCGCCCTTCATATTGACCGAAGGCTGAGCAGCGCCGGTGGCGACCACGGCGCCCGGTGCGGTAGCGGCGATCACTTTCTTTTTGGCTTCCTGCTCCGGGGACAGGCCCTTGTTGAGGGTGTCGAAGAGGGTTTCCTGCTTGACCGAGGTCATCTCAACTTTGTAGGTGACGGCCTGACCATTTTCCTGGGTGACGTTCAGAACTGGCTTCTGGGCGAAGGCTTTGGCCTGGTCCAGATCCCGAATCACCTCATGGGGGCGCACCTTGTACTCGCCATCGCTGTCGATGGTGATGTGCAGTAGGAAGGGGTCGGAGCTGACCCGCTGATGGCCGTCACCAAAGGGTTCTTCCACCAGATCTTTGTAGACCAGGGCGATAGTGTGCTGCCCTTTTTCCAACTCAATTTCGTCTTTATGGCTGAAAAAGTTGGACTTCACTTCCTGCCCATTGACTGCAATAAACTCAAATGACAGTGGAATGGTCAGTTCTGCAGCCAGGCTGCCAAAGCTCATTCCCCCGGCGATCATTGCCGCCAATACCGAGGCCTTATTCATCCTGTGCTCCTTTTATCTGTGCCCGCGCTTTTCAAGCTGAGCGATACGTTCTTCAATATAGGTCATAGCCTGGCGACATTGGCCGAGCCGTTTGTGGGTTGCCAGAATATCATTCTGTAGTTTGATTTTTTCTTGTCCTTGATGCAAATCCAGTTTTTGCTCAAGTTCACGGATTTTCTGCTCCAGCCGACTGGCCCAGTTCTGGTGTTTGCGCAGCTCGGCGTAGGCGCCGTTGCTGTTGCTCATCACCGATTGGGCAATCCACTGGTACTGGTTGTGGGGGCGCTGCTGCCATTGCCGGCGGCTTTTGAGCTTGGTGCCGGCCACCTGAACGCCGGTGGCCGCCATGGCCTGAGTGACCGCCTGATAGCGATCGCTGAACTGTTGACACAGGTACTCAAAGGTGGCCTCGGAGCCAGGGTGGTGGGACAGGCGCTCGAGGGCGGTCATGTCCTTGTCCATTTGAGCGATGCACTGACTCAGCGAGGCGCCGGTTTGTTCAAACAGTCCCTGATGGAAGCGATGGCTGTGGTTGAGAGCCTTTTCTGTGCTCTGATTCAGCTGGCGGTCGTAGTCCTGAACCTGCTGTTTCAGCTGGGCAAAGCGCTGGCGCAGCAGCTGCATCAATTCGCTTTGGCGACGAAAACTCATAACCAGGCTTCCAGAGCCAGCTTGCCGGCGATGATCAGCACCATGGTAATGAACACCGGCCGAATGAACTTGCTGCCGAAGCGAATGGCGGAGTGGGCGCCAATCCAGGCGCCGGCCATCAGGCAGACCCCCATGGCGATGCCAATGCCAAAGTGGACGTGTCCCAGGGCGATGAAGAACCCGAGAGAGGTGGCATTGCTGACAAAATTCATGCTTCTGGCCAGCCCGGAGGAGAGCAGAATATTCATTTTGTACAGCACCATGGAGGAAACGGTCCAGAAGGCGCCGGTTCCGGGGCCGGCAAAGCCATCGTAGAAGCCCAGCCCCAGCCCCTGAGTCCACTGTTTTACCTTCAACCCCAGAGTGCGTTCCGGGAGGCCCTTGTGTTCGTCACTGGGGCTGGGCGCGCACAGGGTATACAGGGCGATGGCCACAATCACCAGAGGCAACAGCCGGTTCAGTATGTCGGCGGAAAACTGATCCACCGCCAGGGTACCGGCGGCGGCACCGATAAAGGTGGCGACAAAGGACTTTCGCCAGAAGGAGGGGTTAAACAGTTGCTTGCGATAATAGGTCCAACTGGCGGTCAGAGAGCCAAAGCTGGCGGCCAGCTTGTTGGTGCCCAGTGCCAGGTGCGGAGGCAGCCCGGCGGTCAGCAAAGCCGGTATGGTCAGCAGGCCGCCACCGCCGGCAACGGCATCGATGAAGCCGGCGGCAAAGGCCACTGCCGACAACAGCAACATCAAGTTCAGGTCTAAACCCAGTTCAATCATTTGGCTATCAATATTCTATATGGCGACGGTAGGGGGGCAGGGAGTCCAACAGTGAACTGCCGTAGCGCTTGGTGACCAGGCGCCGATCCAGAATGGAGATTCTGCCATAGTCGGTTTCGTTTCGAAGCAGACGACCGCAGGACTGTACCAGTTTTTTGGCCGCATCGGGAACCGCCAGCTGCAAAAAAGGGTTGCCGCCCTTGGATTTGATGTACTCGGCGTGGGCCTGTTCCACCGGGGAGGTGGGAACCGCGAACGGTAACCGAGTGATGATCAGGTTAGTCAGGTACTCACCGGGCAGATCCAGACCTTCGGAGAAGCTGCTGGTGCCAAACAGGATGGAGACCTTACCATCATCGATGCGCTGACGGTGTTCGGCAATCAGCTCCGAGCGGGCCTTTTCACCTTGCACCAGGATCGGCAGCTTCTTGTGCATCCTCAGGGTGTCGGCCACCGCTTCCATCTGTCGGTAGGAGGTAAACAGCACCAGGCTGGCGGTTTCCTCCTCCAGCAGTTCGGGGATGGTCTTGATCAGCATGTCACCAAAGCGGTCGTCGCTGGGTTCAACGCTGACTTTAGGCAGAAACAGGGTGGCGCTCTGCTGGTAATCAAAGGGGGAGGGCAGGGCGGTATAGCGGGTGCCGTCGTTATTGCGCAGCCCGACCTGATGGCGGTAGTGATCAAAACTGCCCAGGGCCATCAACGTGGCCGACAACAGGGCAACGCCGGCGGCCTTGCTCCACAGCATCTCCTCCAGCATAAAGCCGATCTCGATGGGGGAGGTGCACACCAGGTAGTCGGCCCGCTGCTGATACTCCACCCGCTCTATCCAGCGCGCCAGTGGCGCGCCGCTGCTGGGGGTCTCCCGGGCCATCATCAGCCACAGCTGCGACAAGCCCTCCAGCCGTTGCAGATGAAAGCCGGTGTCGGCCACCAGAGGCTCAGCCTGCCAGCCTTTGATGTCGCCGTCTTTCACCGACTCCATCAACTGTTGCTGCAACTTGGTCAGGCGCTTCAGGGCCTGATTGGTGGCAAGCTTGAGATTTTCAGCCAGGGTGATCAGCACCGGCGGCAGTTCGCCGCCTTCGAACCGGTGCCTGAGCTCTGGATTGTCAAAGATGGCCGGATTGGCTTCGCAGAATTCCACCACCTGGCCAAGGCCATCGCCAATGGCTTCGATGTCGCTGGTAAGCTCGGTGGCCTGATTGGTGGCGCGATCACTGCGCAGTTCTCGGGCCAGCTTATGGGCAGACTTTTCCAGTTTTCCCAGCCAGTCGGCGGTGCTCTTCATATTGGCGCTGGCAGCAGAGAAGTCGCGGGTGACCTGAGGCAGGTGGTGGGCCTCATCGATGATGTAATACATGCTGTCGGGATCGGGCAGGATTTTGCCGCCGCCCAGTTCGAGATCCGCCAGCAACAGGCTGTGGTTGACGATCAACACGTCCCAGCTGTCCATGTCGTCGCGACTCTTGTGGAACGGACAATCCCGGTGGGCGGCCAGCTGTTTGTTGCAGCTGTGCTTGTCGGAACCAATCTGCTGCCACAGGTAATCCGCGACCGGCTCAGGAACACTGTCGACCTCGCCGTTCCATTTGCCGTTGTGGTAGGCCTGATGCAATCGCTTCAGCAGGGCGATGTCGGCGCTGGCCGGTTTGCTTTCCCACAGCGCCTGCTGCCCCTGCTCATTGTCGCCGGCTTCACCGGCCAGCAGTTCCAGCTTGGATAAGCAGACGTAGCGCTGGCGTCCCTTGGCCAAGCCGAATTTAAACTCCATGCCGCTGTGGCGCTGCACCAGAGGCAGATCCTTGTACATCAACTGTTCCTGCAGGGCGACGGTGGCGGTGGCGATGCAGACCTTGTTGCCGGATGCCAGTGCCTGAGGAATGGCGCCCAGGCAGTAGGCCAGTGACTTACCGGTGCCGGTGCCGGCCTGAACCACCATGATGCGGCGCGACTTTTCATATTCACCGGCCAGGGTCTTGGCGATTTCGGCGATCAGGAAATTCTGCTCCTTGCGGCGGACGAAGTTCGGGATCGCTTCCGCAATGCCGTTATAGGCCTGGCGGGTCATTTTTTTGGTTTTGTCACTGAGCATGCTGCGGCTTATATGGGGAAAGTCAGCTGTACATAATACCAGTGTTTACGTCAGAATGCCTGTATGACCGATTCAACTCCCTCCCGTGGCTGGTTATTAAGCCGCCATCAGCACAGCGGCCCTGGCGGCCTGTCATTGGTTTACTGGCTGGCAACCGATTCCGGGCCGTACCGACTGGAGGTGGCCGGGCAAGGGTTTTTGGGGTTTGTGCCCCAGCAGCAACAGGCGGCGTTGCGCCAGTGGTTGTCTCCCTGGCCAGCCAGCCAGTGGTCGCTGGCCGCCATTGAGCTGATCAGTTTCGATGGTCAGCCTCAGTGTGCCCTCTACTGTTATTCCCACAAACTGTGGCTGCAGCTGCAGAAATACTGTGCCAGCCGGGGGATTCGGTTGCTGGAGAGTGATGTGCGCAGCTGCGACCGGTTTCTGATGGAACGCCGGGTGACGGCTGCGCTGGAGTGGAAACAGGGCCCCAAGGGGGTTCAGTTAAGGCCGCTGCAGTGGCGCCCCAGCCTGAAGGTAGTGTCCCTGGATATCGAGTGTTCTCGAGACGGAGAGCTGTACTCCATCGGTTTGTACGCCGACAGCGATAAGCGGGTGTTGATGCGAGGCGCTCTCCAGCCCCAGTCGCCTGAGTATCTCTCCTGGTACTCAAATGAGAAAGCCCTGCTGCAGGCCTTACTGCTGTGGTTTGAACGCCACGACCCCGACGTCATCATTGGTTGGAATGTGGTGGGGTTTGACCTTAAATTATTGCAACGCCGGGCTGAACAGCATGGAATGGCGCTGACGCTGGGCCGAGGCCAGACCGAACCCAGGTGGCAACAGGAGGCCGGGCCGGGGCGTGGCTACGGCCTGGAAGGCCGAGTGGTGCTCGATGGCATCGACTGGCTGAAAGCGGCGTTCTACCATTATGACAGCTACGCCCTGGATAACGTTGCCCAAGCGTTGCTGGGAGAAGGCAAGGCTTGCCAGAATAGTGGTAACCGCATGGCCGAGATTGAGCACAACTTTCATCATGACCCGTTGGCGCTGGCCCATTATAACCTGATGGATTGTGAGCTGGTCTGGCGTATCTTCGAGAAGCTGGATCTGCTGGCGTTTGCCTGTAGCCGAGCCCAGTTGACCGGATTGGAGATGGACCGGCTTGGCGGATCGGTGGCGGCATTTAACAATCTCTATTTGCCTGAACTGCACCGAGCCGGCTATGTGGCTCCGGATCTGAACGAGGCCGATATCGCCCCCAGCCCAGGGGGCTACGTGATGGACTCGGTTCCCGGGCGTTACCGCAATGTACTGGTGTTGGATTTTAAAAGCCTGTACCCCAGCATTATTCGCACCTTCCTCATTGATCCCATGGGCATGGCGGCGGCGGAGTCGGCGCCGGATGAGGCCCGCATTCGCGGATTCCGCGGCGCTTTTTTCCATCGCCATCAACATCGGTTGCCGGCCATCATCGAAGCGTTGTGGCGCCAGAGGGAGTTGGCTAAGACCAATAACGATAAACCGCTGTCCCAGGCCATTAAGATTTTGATGAACTCCTTTTACGGTGTGCTGGGGGCGGCCGGTTGTCGTTTTCATGACCCCAGGCTCGCCAGTTCCATCACCATGAGAGGCCACGAGATCATGAAAACCACCCGTGCCTGGATCGAAGAGGCCGGGTACGAGGTGATCTATGGGGATACCGACTCCACCTTTGTTCATGTCGGCCAATGGGCGACGCGGGCGCAAGCCAATGGCATTGGCCGTGAGCTGGTCACCCTCATCAACCGGCGCTGGCAGCAAAAGCTGCAACAGGAGGCCGGGCTGGAGAGTGTCCTGGAGCTGGAGTTCGAAACCCTGTTTGAACACTTCTTTATGCCCACCTTGCGCGGTGCCGAAACGGGCTCGAAGAAGCGCTACGTTGGTGCGGTCGGTGACGGCGAGTCTCTGACCCTGGTGTTTAAAGGGATGGAGACCGTACGCAGCGACTGGACGCCGTTGGCCAGGCAGTTTCAACAGCGGTTGTACCAAAGCTGGTTTGAGGGGCGGCCGGTCGAGGCGTTGATTCGCCAGCAGGTGCAGGCGCTGATGGCCGGGGAGTGTGATGAGTTGCTGGTGTACCGGAAGCGACTGAGGCAGTCCCTGGAAAGTTATCGTTCCAGGGGCCCGCACGTCATCGCCGCCGAAAAGGCGAATACACTGGCTGGGCGGGCGCGTTATCACAAGGGCAGTCAAATAGCCTATATAATGACCTCTCAGGGAGCGGAACCAGCAGAAAATTGCGTATTAACGCCGGATTACGGCCATTATTTGGAAAAACAGATACAACCTATTGTTGAGCCGATATTGGCCCATTTAACGCCACCAACCACACTGGAGCGATTATTAATGGGGCAATTAGGTCTGTTTTAAAACCGGTCAATAGTTAATGCGTTGTAAAAGTTGTGCGGTTATAGTGATAACGTTTGTGATTTGAAGGTGTAAAAGGCAGATAAATTCAATCTGACCATCAAAAGTGTGATCGTGATCTATATGTGCTCTGAGAAATTCTTGCTAGTCTCGTCTGCCTTCACTGGATGAACGATGCTCGCTACGGATTGGGAGACATATTAAGAATCAGACACACAAAGGTTAGGTTAGATGAAAAAGTCACTTCTTGCAGTTGCTGTTCCAGCGTTATTGGCCGCTCAGGCTCAAGCCGTTGAGTTGTATAACGACGGTGTCAATTCCGTTTCCATGGGCGGTTACCTGGCCATTCAGCTGGATGACGCTTCAGGTGACGCAGAGATTAATGATAACTCTCCTCGCATCAACTTTGGCTTTGTGAACCAACTGGGCAATGGTTATGTCCTGGATGCCAAGCTGGAAACCTCCATCAACCTGGTTGAAGGTGGCGAGAGCTTTAAATCCCGACTGGGTTACATCGGCATCGGTCATGACGATTACGGTCGTGTGTCTGTAGGTAAACAGTGGTCTGTTTACTATGACGTTGCTCTGGTTACCGATTACCCGTACGGCTTTGCTGCCGACCACCTGGGTATCTACTCGTTCGGTAAAGACGGCGGTGAATCTGGCCTGGGCCGTGCCGACAAGGCGCTGCAATACCACAACACCCTGAGCCTGGGTAACGCCGGCGATCTGACCCTGGGCCTGCAGTGGCAGGGCGCCGACAACGGTCTGGACGATCGCATGGGCGGCAGCCTGGTCTACACCATTGGTGAGATCCGTCTGGGTGCCGCCTACTACGGTGGCGACGTTGACGGCAGCTTTGACGCCAGCAGCAGCGTGCAACTGGCCGACGGCGAAAGCCTGGAAGCGACCATCGTGTCCGCCAGCTACGGTACCTGGGGTAAAGGCCTCTACGGTGCGGTTGCCTACATGCAGGGCGACAACGTTGAAGCCGGCTACCGCTTCGAAGGTGAGTCCGAAGGTTTTGAATCCATGGTCTCCTATGGTTTCGAAAACAGCACTAACCTGTACGGTCAGTACCGTTTCGTTAAATCCGATGAAGTCATCGCTGAACTGGGTCGCAAGTTCGACGAATCTCAGCTGATCACCGGTGTGGGCTACAACCTGTCCAGCAATGCCACCGTGTACGGCGAATACAAATTCGGCCTGGGCGACGACAACGATGACAACGCATTTGCCATCGGTATCCGCTACTACATGTAATTCCTGAGCGGGTTACATAAGAAAAAGCCACCGCTTGCGGTGGCTTTTTTGATCGTGATTTTGACTTTTTGTTGGAGGTGATAGTGCCGTTTTAAAAGGGCGGTTTTGCGCCTGTTTTAATAGCGATAAAAAAATCTGACTATTTTTTATGCAGAAGTGAATTTGCTGACTATGCTTACTTTGGTTGGCGACAAACTCATGTGTTTCTTTTGTTGTGAACATTGTTTGGCAAATGTTATTGCAAATTGTCAATGAACGGATTTTGCACACTCTTGTGTCGAAATTGTTATGACTGAACAATTTGAACGTCTGTGGTGTTTTTTTGTCATTGGCTGGCCTTATGGTCTGCTTTGGCTGTGGTTTTGCAGTGCCTTTCTCTAATTATTTCTCCTTACACTTCTTTTTGAATTTCCTTTCTGTGTCCATCTCGTGATGCTGGGGTTGCGTATTTGTTGCGGCATTGATTAGTATCTTGCTTGCAACGGGGCCAGCCCCAAGCCGCAGTGTCAGATAGGAAAAACTGACGTGACGGATAAAACAATAAACACATTGATGTGTCTAGGGAGATAAACATGCAAAGCAGCATCGTTTCAAAAGCTGTTCGATTAGCAATGATTACCGGCGCTTCCGCTGCAGCCTTGACTGCTCCGGCTGTCTGGGCTGAAGAAGAAGATGTAGAGCGCATTGAGGTTACCGGTTCCCGCATTAAGCGTGCCGACATTGAAGGTGCCAGCCCTGTTTCCGTGATTACCGCAGAACAACTACAAGCAACCGGTATTGTGAAAGTTTCTGACGCACTGCAGCAGTTGAGTGCGGCTCAGGGGGGTATCACTACCGCCGTCAACAACGGTGGTGAAGGTAAGTTGTCTATCGACCTGCGTGGTCTGGGCGCCAAGCGTACTCTGGTTCTGGTGAACGGTCGCCGTTTCGTGAACTCTGGTACCGGTGCCAACGACTCTGTGGATTTGAACAACATCCCGGTTTCCATGGTGAAGCGCATCGAAGTCCTGAAGGACGGTGCGTCAGCGGTGTACGGCTCTGACGCCATCGCCGGTGTGATTAACGTTATCACCAAGAACGACTTCGAAGGCTTCGAGTTCTCCGCTCAATACGGTGAAACCACCGAAGGCGATGGTGATGAGTACGAGTTGAGCGCCACTTTCGGCTCCAACTTTGAAAAGGGTAACGTCGTTGTTAACGTCGGTTACTACAACCGTGGCGAAGTTCGCCAGGGCGACCGCTCGTTCTCCGCATGTCCTCTGTCTGAGAACGCCGATGGCACTTACTGTGCCGGTTCGGCCAACTCCATCGGCATGGGCGCCTTTGTCAACGGTAGCGAAGGCCTGGCCATCGGCTCCGACGGTAACTTCTTCGGTTACATCGGCGACACCAAGGTCAGCGATCCGAACTCCGACGATCCGGATGCCACCACTTACGAGATCTTTGACCAGGCGGGGACCGCCATCGGTCACTTGTCGGATGAGGGCGTAAGCTCCTATGAGCCATGGCTGCAGTTCGAGCCAGGCGGTGACGGTTCCTCTTCCGACAAGGGCTACCACCCATTTAGTGATGCCGACCGTTACAACTACGCGGCAGTCAGCTACCTGTCCACCCCGGCAGAGCGCGCTAACTTCTCCGTTAACGGTACTTACGAGTTCAATGATGACCTGCGTTTCATCAGTGAAAACAGCTTCGTATGGCGTCACTCCAATCAGCAGATGGCTCCTCAGCCAATCAACTACACGCTGAATAACTGGACCCTGCCAGCCAACTACCCGTACGCGCAGAACTACAGCTTCCTGCCAGACGGCATCACTGCCGGTACCATCAACCCGGTTACCGGTGAAGCGGTGACCGGTCAGGATCAACTGTGGCCTCTGCGTCGTATGACCGAGGTGGGCCCACGGATCTTCGAGCAGACCGTGTACACCTGGCGTACCGTGGTCGGCTTCGAAGGCACCCTGGCCGATGAGTGGCAGTGGGGCGTGTCTTACATGGCCGGTCGTAACGACGCCAAAGACGTCTCTGACAACTACATCAACATGGACCGTGTGGTTAAGTCCGTTACTGAAAACTGTGAAGGCGTAAGCCCAGACGGTACCGGTAACAACCCGGACGCGCCTTGTATCAATTACTTTGGTGAAGGTTCGCTGACGCCAAATGATGTGAAGTACATCGCCTACACCGACCAAGGCACCGGCTTTAACCAGCAGGAGATCATCGAAGCGCACATCTCTGGTGATGCGTTTGATATGCCAGCGGGCGCCGTCGGCATTGCTGCCGGTATCGAGCACCGCCGTGAAAGCGCCGGCTTCCAGCCTGACGCACTGACGGTTGCGGGTCTGGGTTCAGGTAACGCACAGGACCCAACCTCCGGTCGTTACGACGTTTCCGAAGCCTTCGTTGAATTAGCGATTCCTGTTGTCGCTGACGCTGGTTTCATCGAGAACTTCGATATTGAAGCGGCGGTTCGTTACTCCGATTACAGCACCTTTGGCAGCGACACCAACTACAAGATTGGTGCCACCCTGCGTACCGGTGGCGGCCTGATGCTGCGCTCTGTAGCCTCTACCGCATTCCGTGCGCCTACCGTAAACGAGCTGTTCGGTGGTCAGTCTGACTCGTACGAGAACTACGCCGATCCTTGTAGCAACGCCGATGCCAACGCCACGGTCAAGGCTAACTGTATTGCCGATGGTGTGACTCCAGGTACCCCGCAGCAGAACCAACAGACCCGTGCCAAGGTGGGTGGTAACCCAGATCTGCAGGCAGAAACTGCCGATACCTTTACCGTGGGTCTGGTGTATGAGCCAACCTTCATCGAAAACCTGAGCATGACCGTTGATTACTATGACATCGAGATTGAAGATGCCATCAGTAACGTTGACGTGAACACTAAGGTCGACGTGTGCTACAACTCCGCCAACGGTGGTGTTGACGGTACCGGTACCTTCTGTAACGACATCGGTCGTGATGCGGTAGGTCAGATTGACGGCGTTATCGCCACTCTGGAAAACGTTGCGAACATTCAAACCAGCGGTCTGGATTTCAACGTGGCCTATAACTTCGATGCGGCTGGCCTGGACTGGCGCGTAGATTACGAGTCCACCTACCTGCTGGAGTACGATTTCACTCCTTATGCCGGAGCGGATCCGTTTGACTACGTTGGTCAGGTGTTCTCCTCCGGTGGCTCCTACGTTGAGTGGAAGCACTCCTTCAACGCCGCTGTACGGGGTGACACCTGGGCCTTCAACTACCAGATGCGTTACCTGGAAGGCCTGGATCGCTTCGAAGCGGACCCTGCCAAGCCTAAGCTGGGTGACAGCACCGATGCGGTTATGTACCACGACATCTCCGGTAGCTACTTCGTCAACGATTACGTGACTGTAACCGCGGGTATCGATAACCTGTTTGATGAAGAGCCTCCATACGTCACCAACGGTATCGACGGTAACACCGATACCTACACCTACGACGTACTGGGCAGCCGTTGGTATGTTCAGACCATCGTTAAGTTCTAAGCTCTGAGCCGTCTCAGATAACAGAGCGATAGTGAAGGCCACCCTGAAGGTTTGGGGTGGCCTTTTTCATGGCTGACTGTCTGGATTTGACCGCGTTGTTCGATAGGAAAAGCCGTTATGGCTGGTATATAGTAGTGAACCTGTGAGATGACCCAGGGAGTGGGGACCACTCCGGACCAAGGTGTCTGGTCATCCGGGTGTCAGTGTTCAGGGACGTATTATGAGTCAATTACAATTATTTCCGGCTTTTGCCGTGCCAATGGCGACCGCTACTCTGGAGGGCGCCGAGCAGCTAAACCCCCAACTTAAAAAGCGCTTTTTTGAACTGGAACAGGCCGGTTTTGAAGAGACCCACACCCCGACCACCCGGGTGAATATTTTTGAAAGTAACATGGACCTGTTTACCCTGCAGGATCCTCCTTTACAGCAGCTTCGGCAGTTTTGTCTCTCCTCAATCATGTCCATTGTCGCCAGCACGACCCGTAAGAGTGCCGATGAGATGCGACAGTTGAAACTGAAAAACCATGCCTGGTTTCACATTACCCGCAAGCATGGCTACATCGCCTACCACAACCATCCGCTGGCGTCCTGGTCGGCGGTGTATTACGTCGATGTTGGCGAGGCCAACCCGGACTACCCCGAGTCCGGGCAGATTCGGTTTTTTCATCCCAGTTCCTCTAATCAGATGTTTATGGACGCGGGAAACACCAGCTTTTCAGCACCTTTTCATCAAGGAACCCTCTCTTTTGAACCAAAAGCCGGCCAGTTGCTGATTTTCCCCTCTTATCTGATGCACGAGGTGGCACCGTTCATGGGGGAAGGTGAGCGAATCTGCGTGGCAATGAACTGCTGGTTTGAGTAGGCGCTGATGTTGATGGTGCCCCCTGGCTTCAGACCGAAGCACAATAAGTTATTCGAATCGCGATAGCTTTGAACCGGTGACTGCCGGTGGTTAAGGACGACAGTGGTTGCACGATTTTGGGCCGTTTTCTGAGCATCTGTGGACGCAGAAAGGAGTCGCTGGCTACCCAGGGCCTCTGTTCAAAGCTGATGCCAACACCGGGATAAAACTCTGCCCGAACCTGGGGTGGAAAAATTTAGTTACATCAACAGCTAACTATGAGGTGACGTTATCGATTCATCATCATCAAAGATGGTGAAATCCCGCTCTCAAACGGCGATGTTGATTTCGTTTATGTAAACAGATTTGATGGAGTCATCATCTGGGCATAGGGGTATGGCGATACATTATCCTGCTAAGGGGTGGGTCTGGGCGCAGTATAATCCAATCGCAACGGACTATTTTTTGAGGAAAAATAGGGAAAAATCCCGTTTTGAGCGAATATTGCTCAATCCTTTTTGTTTACACAATCTTAGTGCCCTGCGAGTGTTAGTAACACGGTTGACACACCTTGGTAAACTGTGGAAAGATGCGAGTGCGCTCACCTTTATATAGGAAAAGAGAGCAAGGGATATATAAAAAATAGACCAATAAAGTAGGACTGGCTCTGGCGCAATGCTTAGCGAACACACTGGAAATTGAAGTGTTCAGAGTCGCAAACTCACAACAAGACTGGTTGGGAACTATGTCCGTGATTAGTAAAAGAACCGCACTAGCAACTGCCTTTGCAATGACATTGGCAGGAACAGGCGTCGCTTCGGCAGCCGATTTGGCTGGCATTCAGAAAGCTGATGCCCAAATTCAACAAGATGCAGTTAAGTCTCAGAAGAAGATTAACAAGCTGTATGACCAAGCTCAGGACATGCTGTTCGACTACCGCCTGGTTGTTGACGAGTATGAAACCCTGAAGTCTTACAACGATTACTATGCCGGTCTGGTAGCGGATCAAGAAGCCAACATCGCTTCTCTGCAAACTCAGATTGGTGGTATCGAGAAGACCAAGCAAGGTGTTATTCCACTGACTTTCAAGATGATTGAAACCATGGACCAGTTCGTTGAACTGGACGTGCCTTTCTCCATCGACGAGCGTCGTGCCCGTGTGGCCCGCCTGAAAGAAGTGATGGGTGACTCCAACGTTTCCACTGCGGAGAAGTACCGTTTGGTTCTGGATGCGTACCAGATCGAAAACGAGTACGGCAACAAGATGGCCGCTTACGAAGGTAAGTTGAACATCGAAGGCAAAGAGCTGACCGTGGATTTCTTCCACCTGGGTCGCGTGGTGTTCCTGGCCCAGTCTCTGGACCAGAAGAACGGTTGGGTATGGGATAATGCATCCCGCGGCTGGAAAGCCCTGCCTGATGAGTCCATGCGCAGCGTTGCCAACGCAATCAAGATGGCGCGTAAGCAAGCCGCTCCTGATCTGCTGAAATTGCCTGTTCGTACCGCGGAGGGAGCAGAATAATGAAAAAGTTAATCTCTACCGCTATGGTAGCGGCCGCCCTGTCTTTCAGTGGTGCCGCCCTGTCTGCCGAAGCGCCGAAAGCCGTGTCTCTGGATCAACTGCTGAACCAGGTTAAGACCGAGCGTCAATCCGATGCCAAGCTGAACAAGAAGCGTGAGTCCGAGTTTACTTCTGAGCGTGCCGATAAGGCGGCGCTGCTGAAGAAAGCCAAGGCGCAACTGGCTGCTGAAAAGCAACGTGGTGAAGATCTGGTTCGTCGCTTCAGCGACAACGACCAGACCATCAACCAGTTGAACAAGGACCTGGAAACCGCCAAAGGTGACCTGGGTGAGATGTTCGGTGTGGTTCGTCAGGTGTCCAACGACACTGCCGGCCTGATCGATGCTTCTCTGATCAGCGCTCAGTACCCTGGCCGTGAAGACCTGATGTTCAAACTGGCTCAGGCTAAAGAACTGCCTACCATCAAAGAGCTGGAAGAGCTGTGGATCTCCCTGCAAACTGAGATGACTGAGTCTGGCAAGGTGGTTAGCTTCAACGCGCCGGTTACCGATTCCAACGGTAACGTGTCCGAGCAGAAAGTGACCCGTGTTGGTCCCTTCACCCTGCTGGCCAACGGCGAGTACCTGAGCTACAACGCCGAGACCGGTACCGTACTGGAACTGCCTAAGCAGCCAGAAGGCTTCAAGGTTGCGACCGTTAAGAAGTTCCTGGGCGCGGGCGCCGGTGAAGTCACCGACACCTTCGTGGATCCTTCTAAAGGCGCACTGCTGGCGGTGTACACTCAGAAAGCCTCTCTGGAAGAGAAGTTCCACCAGGGTGGCACCGTGGGTTACATCATTGCAGCCCTGCTGGCCTTTGGCCTGCTGATTGCCGTATGGAAAGTGGTTTCCCTGACCGCAACTTCTGCCAAGATTCGTTCTCAAATCAAGAACGTGGATAACCCAGGTAACAACCCTCTGGGCCGTATTCTGAAGGTTTACAAAGAGAACACCAACGTTGACGTTGAAACTCTGGAACTGAAGATTGACGAAGCGATTCTGAAAGAAACTCCGAAAATTGAACGTGGTGTACCACTGATTAAGGTACTGGCGGCCATTGCTCCTATGCTGGGTCTGCTGGGTACCGTAACCGGTATGATCAAGACCTTCGAGAACATCACCCTGTTTGGTACTGGTGATCCGAAGATCATGGCCGGTGGTATCTCCATGGCTCTGGTTACAACTGTTCTGGGTCTGATTGCAGCACTGCCTCTAATTCTGACTCACGCTCTGGTTGCCGGCCGTGCTCGCGCGGTAGTGGATGTACTTGAAGAGCAAAGCGCCGGAATTGTAGCAGCACACGCTGAAACAAGGAGCAAGTGATATGCTTTACCTGATAGAGCTCTGGGAATCTGTCAGGGACTTCATGGCAACAGGCGGTGACGTTCTCTGGCTTGTAGCAGGTGCCCTCTTTTTGATGTGGGTACTGATGCTGGAACGTTACCTCTACCTCAGCTTTGTGTTCCCTAAGGTGCGCAAAGAGGTGGTAGACAACTGGCACGCCCGTGAGGATAAAACCTCCTGGCATGCTCACCGAATCCGTGAAGCATGGCTTTCCCAGGCCAAAGAACAGTTAACTGCCCGAATGGGACTTATCAATGCGCTGGTGGCCATCTGTCCAATGCTCGGCTTGCTCGGTACCGTTACCGGCATGATCGCAGTATTTGAAGTGATGGCAGTACAAGGCACAGGTAACCCCCGCTTGATGGCAGGTGGTATCTCGATGGCAACTATTCCGACTATGTCGGGCATGGTGGCAGCACTGTCAGGGGTATTCTTCAGCACCAGGCTGAACGCATCCCTGAAGGTGTCTGCTGAGAAACTGCAAGATAGTTTGTCACACCACTAGAGAGAGTTTTTTATGGCACGCAAAAAGCATGCAAGCGCCTCTGAGGGTGCGGAAGTCGATATGACGCCGATGCTGGACATCGTTTTCATCATGCTGATCTTCTTCATTGTAACGACCTCGTTCGTGAAGGAGTCTGGTATTGACGTCAACCGTCCTAAGGCGCAACAGGCGAGTAAGAAGCCTTCGGCTAACATCTTTATCGCAATTAACGAAGCTGGCATCGTTTACATGGAGAAACGGGAAGTCGACATTCAACGCGTACGTGCAAACGTAGAGCGGATGTTGGCCGAATCGCCAGAAGCTTCTGTCATGATCCAGGCAGACAAGGCCGCCAAACACGGCGTCGTTGTTAAGGTGATGGACCAGGTGAAAGCCGCCGGTATCAACACCATTTCTGTCGCAGCGAAGGAAGAGTAATTATGCAGCGATCACTGTTAGCCCTAATTCTCGGCGCAGCGGTGACCTTCGCTCTGTTCTCTTTCATGGCGTTTTTGATCGATGGTGGCGCCAAGCGCGCCGCCAATTCAGTCGACCTGCCGCCAATTGAGATTGTGATGGATCGCCAGGACGCGAAAGCCCAGAACCGAGACCGGCCTAAGCCTAAACCGCCTAAGCCGCCGGAAAAGCCGCCAGAGCCTATCGATCTGCAACCTGAAACCAATGACGTTTCAGATGCTGTATCCATTAATGTCCCAAGTGTAGACCTGGGTAACGTTAATGCCGGTATGGGTGATGTGGGCGGCGCCATGATGCGTGACGGTGATGCAACTCCGATTGTTCGAATGGAACCTAAGTGGCCGATGAAAGCGCTCCGAGAGGGCAAAGAAGGTTACGTAGTGATGAAGTTCACCATCAACGAGTTGGGTCAGCCAGAAAACATCGTGGTCATCGAAGCTGAGCCGAAGCGCCTGTTCGATAAAGAAGCGAAGCGCGCCCTGCGTAAGTGGAAGTACAAGCCGAAAATTGTTGATGGCAAGCCGGTTAAACAGCCTGGCATCACGGTTCGTCTGGACTTCAAACTGAATAAAGACCAAGGCTAAGGAGGAGGTATCATGCGCATGAAAAGCAAACTGCTGCCTGCTCTGTTGCTGGCAACCCTAGGCGCCGGCGCGGTAGCGCCTGCAGCCCTGGCAGCAGAAAAGTGCCCCGCCGATGAGCGCAAGACCAAAGTGGTCTCTGAGCGAGTCGGTAAGAAGATTCAGAAAGCGTTCGAGCTGTACAGCGCCGATCAGCTGGATGAGGCTTTGGCGCTGCTGCTGGAGATCGACCCTCGGAAGGACTTTGACAAAGCCTACGTCAACCGCTTTATCGGCAACATTTACGCCGGCAAAGAGGGTAAGGCCCAAGTCGCCATGAAGCACCTGCAGTTGTCTGTGGATGCGGACCTTCTCGGCGGAACCGATCAGGCTCAGGCGATGCGTCTGCTGGCCGACCTGCGTATGCAGGAGAAGAATTACAAGGCGGCTCTGAAAGGCTATGAAGACTGGATGGCGTTTACCTGTAAGGAAGACATGAATGTCTACCTGCGCATGGGTAGTGCCCAGTTTGAGCTGAAGCAGTTCGATAAAGTAATTCCTCTGGCTGATCACGCCATTCGGTTGCAGAAGAAGCCGAGTAAAAACGCTTACGTTCTGAAGATGGGCTCCTACTATGAGTCCAAGCAGTACAAGAAAGCGGCGGCAGTCGTCGAAGATATGGTGGAGCTGTTCCCGGAAGAGAGCAAGCTGTGGGTTCAGTTGGCTCAGATGTACATGCTGAGCGAAAACTACACCAAGGCCCTGTACACCATGGACGTCGCTTATCGCCAGAATCTGCTGGAGAAGCCATCTCACTATAAGATGCTGGCTCAGCTGTACGCTCAGAACGAGATCCCTTATAAGTCGGCCGTGATTCAGGAGCAGTACCTGAGCAACGGCATGGTAGAGAAAGATGAATCGGCATTGTCGATGCTGGCCAACACCTACCACCAGGCTAAAGAGATTGCCAAAGCGGCCAAGTACTACGGCGAAGCCGCGGCTCTGACCAACAACGCCAAGCATTACACCAAGCAGGCGGCCCTGCTTCTGGAATCCCAGAAGTACAAGGCGGCACAGGCTGCGGGTAAGAAGGCGTTGAAGGCGGACGGTTTGAAGAGTGCCGGTCAGGTTCAGATGATTCTGGCTCAGGCGTACTTCTATAACGACCAGTTCAAGGAAGCGTACAAGGCCTGTAAGGCAGCGACCAAGGATAAGAAAACCAAGAAGGCTGCGACCAGCTGGTTGTCTTATATCGAGGACACCGCCAAGCGGAAAAAGGTTTCCATCTAAATTAAAAGCCCCGCTTGCGGGGCTTTTTTCATTCCCTTCCAGCCCATGGAATAACAATAACAAGGAGCCCTTCATGAGAATGGCACAACTGGCCCTGGCGGTGACCCTGACCATTGGACTCGGGGGCTGCAACCCCTCCGCCAGTCCAGAGTCTCAAGCCCCGTCTCCTGCCTCCCAAGTTTCTCAGTCAGCCGACCAGCAGTATATGCAGCTGGTGGAGCGCTATTTTGATGATCAATTGGCGCTGAACCCCATCAACGCCACCTTTGTGGGTCGCAGCGAATACAACCACCTGTTTGGTAACGAGCTGTCAGAGGAGTACCTGAAACAGCGTCATGACCTCAATACTCAGATGCAATCGGATCTGGCTCGAATTGAGATTGAGTCGCTGTCACCTCAGCATCAAATTGGCTATCAGGTGATCGGCTATGACGTGCAGATGGCGCTGAAGGACGAGACTTTTCCATCACGATGGCTACCCTTGAACCAGTTTTACAGCAAGGTGTTTACCCTGGTGCAGCTGGGCAGTGGCGAATCGGCTCAGCCGTTTGAGACTGAGCAGGATTTCGATAACTTTATCGGCCGGATGAATGGGTTTTCCCAGTGGGTCGACAGCGCCATCGAGCGGATGCAGCAGGGTATTGACTCAAAAGTGGTGTTGCCTCGAGTGCTGGTTGAACGGATGATTCCTCAGATTGAGGCTCAGTTGGTGACACAACCGCAAGACAGCATCTTTGCTCAGCCTTTGCAGCAGTTGCCAGACAACCTGACCCCGGCGCAGCAGCAGGCGCTGCAAAGCCGTTATAACGATGCCATCATGACGGTTTTGATGCCGGCATTGCAGAAGTTGAATACCTACCTGAAGCAGGAATACCTGGCCGCCTCCCGCGGCTCTCACGGTTGGTGGGGACTGACCAATGGCAAGGCCTGGTATCAGCATCTGGCCAACCTGCACACCACCACCACCATGCCGGTGGAGGAGATTCACGAGTTGGGGCTGCAGGAAGTGGCTCGAATCCTGGAAGAGATGGATAAGGTTCGGCAAAAAGTCGGTTTTGACGGTGACCTGGCCGCGTTTTTTGAGCACCTGGGCTCTGACCCGGAATTTTTCTTCGAGGATAAGCAGGGACTGGTCGATGGCTACATGACCCTGAAAACCAAGATCGATGCGGTGCTGCCGAGTTATTTCGATGTGTCGCCGAAGGCCGATTACGTGGTCAAGCCGGTGGAGCCGTTCCGTGAACGCTCTGCCGCCGGCGCCAGTTACGAAGCGCCAGCACCGGACGGCAGCCGTCCCGGCGTGTTTTACGTTAACACCTACAACCTGAAGGCTCAGCCCAAATGGGGGATGACCACGCTGTCGTTGCATGAGGCAGCACCGGGCCACCATTTTCAGATCGCCATTAAGCAGGAGCTGGACGATGTGGCCAGTTTCCAGCGTTTTGGGGGCTACACCGCCTTTGAGGAGGGCTGGGCACTGTATGCCGAGTACCTGGGCATAGAGATGGGGCTGTTCAGTGACCCCTATCAGTACTTTGGTAAGTTATCCGACGAAATGCTGCGCGCCATGCGTCTGGTGGTGGATACCGGTTTGCATGCCAAGGGGTGGAGTCGTGAGCAGGCGATTCAGTACATGCTGGATAACAGCCCCATGGCGGAGTCGGATGTTACCGCCGAAGTTGAGCGCTACATGGCGATACCCGGTCAGGCGTTGTCCTACAAGGTGGGGCAATTGAAGATTCTGGAGTTGCGTAACTATGCGCAGCAGCAGTTGGGTGACAAGTTTGATATCAAGTCATTCCACAATCAAGTGTTGACTTCCGGATCACTGCCGATGGCGGTATTGGAACAAAAAATTTACTTGTGGGTCGACAATCTGCGAGCCCAGTCAAAAAAATAGCCCCGGCGAATTTTCCCAACGTTTCAACTCTCACAAAACCGTGATCTCGATCACGGTTTTGTTTTTTGCCGCGAGCGAGTTGTTAAACTGACTTAACGGTCGGATTCTCTGCATAAAACTCCACGACCCAGTGGATTAGCCTCCTTTCGCAAGCAAATTAACTGTAAATAAAGTATGCGCATGCGGATGTCACACCAAACGCAATTTATGTTTAACAAGGTCGCTACACCAGCATAGCACTCTGTTTCTTGATCTTATTCATGGTGTTTAACACTATCGTGGGGTGGTTCGCAGAATATTAAACAAATAACGGCGGACCGTTAACGATTACAACAAAAAGCACATTAGGGAGTAAGGGATGAAGAATCAGACGATTCTGGCTAGAGCCGTGCGTTTGGGAATGGTGGCCGGTGCCATGGCGCCGGTGATGGCGGTGAGCATGGCCAATGCCGAAGAGGGCATGGAGGATGTGGAGCGCATTCAGGTCACTGGTTCTCGTATTCAGCGCCAGGACATGGAAACCGCGTCACCGGTAACGGTGATCGATTCTGCCACCATTAAAGCCGAAGGTTACACCTCGGTGGATCAGGTGCTGCAATCTCAGCCATCGATGGCTGGGGCAGCGGTAGGCTCGACCACCAACAATGGCGCCGATGGCGTGGCTCAGGTGGATTTGCGTGGCATGGGTGCCAACCGCACCTTGGTGTTGCTCAATGGTCGCCGTATGGTGAATTCCGGCTCTGGCGCCGACAGTGCCGTGGATCTGAATACCATCCCGGTCGCCATGATTCAACGTATCGAAGTGCTGAAAGATGGCGCATCTGCGGTGTATGGCTCTGACGCCATTGCCGGGGTAGTGAACATCATCACCAAAACCGACTTCGAAGGCTTCCAATTTGATGTTAACGGCGACATTACCGAAGAGAGTGACGGCGAGAACATCGAGATCTCCGCACTGTACGGTACCTCTACCGACAGCGCCAACTACACCGTGGGTTTCTCCTACACCGATCGCGGTGAAGTGATGCAGGCCGATCGCGCCTGGGTTCCGCCTGGATCAAGCTCTTTTGTGCCTGGTGGCAACCTGGGCGGTTACGTGCCTAATGAGGATGGCACCTGGAAAGAGCGGGACAGCGGTTACGATTATACCGAAGACAGCTATCTGCAGACCCCCAGCACCAAGTACAGTGTGTTTGCCAACACCACTCAGGAGTTGGACAACGACATGGTGTTTACCGCTGATGTGCTGTATACCCGCCGCGAATCCAGCCAGCAGATGGCCCCGCAGCCGGCAGACGTGATGTTGGATGTGTGTGGCGAAGCCGGTGCGGACCCGGATCGTTGCATCACCCTGACCGATGAGATGCTGGCTGCCGGCATCACCGCCGATGACACCGGCCGGGTTAACTACCGTCGCCGTATGGTGGAAGCTGGCCCACGTATCTATGAGCAGGAAACCGATACCATTCGTGCTTCCGCCGGGTTGTCTGGTGTGGCGGACATCAATGAAGGCATGGACTGGGATTTGTCCTACACCTATGGCCGTAACCGTGCCGATACCAGGGTAAAGAACTCCATCAATGCGGTTAAGATGGAAGACTCCATCTACGCCAATCAGGATGATTGGTTCAGTGGCAATCCCGATGACATCGCCGGTTACATTGATGATATCTCTTTTGTTGAAACCAACGACGGTGGCAACGATCAGCACATCGTCGCCGGTGTCATCAGTGGCGATCTGTTTGAAGTGGATGCCGGTATGGTGTCGTTCGCACTGGGCGCCGAGTACCGCTATGAAAGTGGCTACTACAACCCGGATCCGGTGATTGTTGCCGGTGAAGGCACCGCGGCACAGCAGGATCCCACCGACGGTGATTACAACGTTTTCTCCATCTATGAAGAGGTGGCGATTCCGGTAACCGACTCGCTGACGGCGGAATTTGCGCTTCGCTACGATGAGTACAACACCTTTGGTGGTGCCACCACCTGGAAAGTGGGTCTGACCTGGGAAGCGACCGATGACTTGATGCTGCGTAGCGTCGTCGCCACCGGTTTCCGTGCCCCTAACGTTTCCGAGCTGTACGGCGGTAATACCGGTTCCTACGATTACCTCATCGACCCATGGGGCAATGCCCAGGATCCGCAGATTCTGGTTAATAGAACCTCGGATGAGGATCTGCAGGCGGAAGAGTCCGACTCGTTGACGGTCGGCCTGGTGTACGCACCCAGCTATGTGGATGGCCTGTCATTTACCCTGGACTACTGGTCGTTCAAGATCGATAACGCCATTGCCCGTATGGATGTACAAGCCGGTTTAAACGCGTGCCATGATGGTGATGTCAGTGCCTGTGAAACCTTCAACATTACCCCAGATGGCAACCTGGAGAACCTGACCAGCCCGCTGACCAACGTTGGCTATCAGGACACCAGCGGTGTGGATTTCAATGCTCACTACAACTTTGAGGCATTGGGTCTGGACTGGCGCATTAACAACGATCTGACCTATCTGATCGAGTTTGAGCAGGATGGTGTCGATTACACCGGTACCGTTGGTGGTATGTTCGGTGGCTACGCGGAGGTAAAGAACAACTTCACCCTGACCGCGGCCTACGACGATTTCTCGGTGCTGTATTCGGCTCGCTACATCGGCTCCATGGACGAACTGAACTCTGGTGAGAAGATTGACTCCATTACCTATCACAATGTGTCCGGTACCTACTTCTTTACCGATTCGGTCAGCGCCACCATTGGTGTTCGTAACCTGACCAACGAGGAGCCGCCAATGGTTCCAAATGGCAACGATGCGGGCACCGTGCCTGAGGTGTATGAGACCATCGGTCGCACCTACTTCGGTGGTGTATCGGTTCGTTTCTAAGCTGAGATTTGATTGGCAGGGGCAGCAGACGCTGCCCCTTTTTTATGTGTACAGGTAGGTGGAGGTAAAAAACACCAAGGCGGTTCGAAATTCACCCAGTGCGTGCATAGATCTCATATTTCGCCAGTGTGTGATGTTGGTTCGGTAGGGGTTTATGGTGCCAAACCTGCTTATTGGATGCCCGTTTTTATTCTTTTGAAGTCGTTGATAGTTAATATTCCTGCTGGCTTTTTCTACCGCCGGCGGTTCTCTATAGTGATTTCTCCTTTCATTTCAGTTCATACGCGAGATCCTTCCGCGCTCACACTCTCCAGCAAATATTAGATCTTGATCACGCTTGCTTTTTGGGCGTAATCGTCTGATGTAGCGAATAACTAGTCAATTATCCAGTTCGAGAAATTTACATAAAAAAAGCGATCTTTTTTGTTGCGCAAATGTTGCTGGTAATGCGGGCGAAACTGACGTTTTTTACCCCCTACATTCGATTTTGTGAGGTTTAACTCAATTTGATGGGGTAATTACTAATCTGTTAAAAACAATTCTCATACATTTTTAACATTTGTGAAACTGTCATCAGGTTGACACAATGTTGCCTGTCGGTGCAGCATTTAACAAAGAGTGAATAACTCTTTATCAACAAAAATGAATAAGTAGGCGCTTTCGTTAACTGAAAAGTGCTGTTCAGGGAGAATTATAATGACAACCCATTCGACTGTTTCTAAGGCAGTTCGTCGCGCCATGCTGGTTGCAGCCGGCGCAACAGCATTTACTGGTTTTACTACCGTAGCTGCTGAAGGCGAAGACAGTGTTGAACGTATTGAAGTAACCGGCTCTCGCATTAAGCGTGCCGACATGGAAGGATCCAGCCCGGTTACCGTGATTGATTCATCCGCCATCTCTGCATCTGGCGCCACCTCCATTGATGGCGTACTGCAAACCTTGACCGCCGCCGGCGGTGCCATGACCAACCCCGGCATCAACAACGGCTCTGGCGGTAACTCCCGCATTAACCTGCGCGGCCTGGGTTCTCAGCGTACGCTGGTTCTGGTTAACGGTCGTCGTATGATTGCGTCCGGTACCGGTGCGGCCTCCACTGTGGATCTGAACACCATCCCCGTTTCTATGGTTCAGCGCATTGAAGTACTGAAGGACGGCGCTTCTGCGGTTTACGGTACCGATGCGGTTGCCGGTGTAGTGAACATCATCCTCAAGCGTGATTTCGAAGGCTTTGAGATGAACGCTCAGTACGGCATGTCCGGTGAAGGCGATGCCAAAGAGTCCAGCATCGACTTTACCCTGGGTACTGCTTTCGACAAAGGTCACCTGGTATTGGGTGTTCAGTACACCGACCGCGGTGAAGCGTCTCAGGCCGACCGTGATTTCTCAAAATGTCCGCTGAACGAAGCTGGCGACGGTAGCGCACCTTACTGTGGTGGTAGCTCCTACGCCGAAGGCGGTCACATCTGGGGCGACAACAACTTTGGTATTGTCGGTACTGGCCCTGATGGCGCCTATGCCATTGGCGATTCTGGCACTTACGGCGGTTATGTCGCCAAGCTGGATGATGCTGGTAACCCGGTACTGGACGACGATGGCAATCAGATTCCGGTATTCGAGTACCACGATGGCATGAGTGAAGCGGACCTGAGTGGCCGTGGTGGCGAATACCACGATTTCACTAACGCCGACAAATACAACTACTCGGCGACCAGCTACCTGTTCACCCCCATGCAGCGCATCAACGTAACGGCCAACGGCTCTTACGAGGTGGCGGACAATGCAACCTTCTTCTCCGAAGTGATGTACACCAAGCGTTGGTCCGAGCAGCAGATGGCGCCTCAGCCTATCTGGAACAGCGAAGCGTGGGTCTATGATCCAATCAGCGCCGGCGGTTGGATGACCGACGACCTGCTGCCTTGGGTCCAGCCTGGTGAAGAGCTGAGCTACGGCCGTCGTATGAGCGATACCGGTAACCGTGAATTCTCTCAGACCGTCGATACCTTGCGTGTTGTTGTCGGCTTTGAAGGTGAGTTCGACAATGGCTGGGGCTGGGACGTGTCCTACAACAAGGGCCGTAACGACTCCATCGATACCCTGGCGAACCTGCACAACATCGGTGCCATCAACGACGCCGTACAGGCGGGCGATTTTGACCCCTTCCTGCAGTCCTCCTGGCAGGGTGAGAGCATCGCGCCGTTCATCTACACCGAGCTGAATGCCGGTAGCAGTGAGATGGACATCGTGGCCGCCACACTGAGCGGTGAGCTGTTTGAACTGCCTGCGGGTTACGTGGGTTTTGCCACCGGTTACGAGCACCGCCGTGAGTCTGCCAAGTACACTCCGGATTCTCTGACCGCACAGGGCCTGGCCAACGATCCGCGTGTTGAGCCAACTTCAGGTTCTTTCACCGTTGACGAAGCCTACGTTGAATTCCTGGTTCCGGTTCTGTCCGACATGTTCCTGGCCGAAAACGTTGAACTGAGTGCAGCGGCACGTTACTTCGATTACAGCACCTTCGGTGATGATTACACCTGGAAGCTGGGTCTGACCTGGCGGGTAAACAGCGACCTGATGGTTCGTGGTGTGGCGTCTACCGCTTACCGTGCTCCGACCGTTGATGAGCTCTACGGAGGTAAGTCTCCTTCGTTTGACCAGATCACTCACCCGGCAACTGACCAGACTCAGGCCGAAGTGACCGTGGGCGGTAACGAGTTGCTGACTCCGGAAGAAGCCGACATCTACACCGTCGGTGTGGTGTATGAGCCAAGCTTTGTTGACGGTCTGTCTTTGACACTGGACTACTACAACATTGAAATCTCCAACGCCATCAGCTCCGTGGATTCCAACTACATTGCTAACCAGTGTATGGATGCCGGCGGTAACCTGATCAACGCGTCTACCGCCCTGTGTCAGGCGTCGAACATTGCCATCGACGGCAGTGGTCGCATCAGTTTTGACAACGGCCTGCAGAACCTGGGTGGTGCCTTGACCTCCGGTTACGACATCAACATTGCGTACGCCTTCGAAGCCGCGGGTCTGGACTGGCGTGCCAGCCTGGATACCTCCATCCTGGATGAGTTCGAAGAGCGCGATCAGGATGGCAACATCCTTGATTACACCGGTTACATCACGTCTGGCAGCGGTGCTTACGCCGAGTTCAAGAGTAACTTCACTCTGACTGCCGCCGGCGATGACTGGAGCGCCAACTACGAGCTGCGTTACATCGATGGCATGGATTCCTTCAGCTGTAAGGATGATCCGAGCGACTGTTACGCGCCGAGTGTGGATTCCATCGTCTACCACGATATCTCAGGTGCGTATCATGTGACCGATACCGTGACCATCTCCGGTGGTATTAACAACCTGTTGGATGAAGAGCCTCCATACTACTCCGGCAACAACGACTCCAACACTGACCCGTACACCTACGACGTACTGGGCCGCTACTTCTACGTGAAGGCCGGCGTTAAGTTCTAATTAACGTTGAGTGTTTAAAAAGGCGACCTTCGGGTCGCCTTTTTTATGATGAGAAGGTCGATCTGGTTTGTACTTAATATGTAAAACAGTATGACTAAATAAACGGGAGCGATATCAAGCCGAGAATATTTCGAATGAAAAACAAATCACCTGTGGTTGGAATGTGACCGAATTCAGATCCTCAATGCCATTAGTGACAAAGAAAGTTCTTTTCATTCAGGCTAAAAAAGCAGCACTTAAATTTCGAATCTGATTTATTTTTTTCTACACCCCGTCTTCAACTCATCAATAATTAACTTTTGATTAACGCACTTAATTTGTAGATGCGTTCGTCGTTGTTGCCTGTTTTTCCGCTTTAAAAATAGCGGCGACTTTACATTGTGGTGACAGATTCAACCTTTTGTTAATAAATTGAGTGTGATTTGGATCACTGACAGGAGGTGGTATTAAATGCAGCATCATCGTGAGGTTGGAGTAACCTTTGCATAACAATTAATCAGATGTATTAGCGCAAAGTCGCTAAATGGAGATAATAACGATGATGATGCAATCGATTGTGTCACGAGCAGTTAAGGGAGCGTTGCTGGGCACTTTGGCAACCGCAACTTTAGTGAGCGGCGTGGCTGTTGCTGAAGAAGAAGTAAGTCAAGACGTAGAACGCATTGAAGTAACCGGTTCACGCATTAAGCGTACCGACATGGAAACCGCTTCTCCGCTGGTGGTTATCAGCTCAGAGAGCATTGAAAAGGGCGGTTTCAACTCCGTTCAGGATGTACTGGACAACCTGTCCCAGAACTCCGGCGGCTCCATGAGCCAGCAGGAAGTGCATGGCTTTACTCCTGCAGCCTCTTCCGTAAACCTGCGTGGTGTGGGTGCCGGTCGTGTTCTGACCCTGATCAACGGCAAACGTGTGCCTAAATACCCATTCGCAGCGGGTGGTACAGACAACTTTGTTGATACCGCCAATATGCCGCTGGGTGCCATCGAACGTATTGAGATCCTGACTACCGGCGCCTCGGCGATTTATGGTTCCGACGCCATGGGCGGGGTAATTAACATCATTTTGAAGAAAGATGTTGATGAAACCACGGTTAAGTATCGCTTCAGCGATACCGAAGACGGTGGAATGCAGCGCAACAACATCTCCTTCCTGACCGGTACCAGTAATGACACCTCTAACGTCACCTTCTTCGTGGAATACGATGATCGGGAAGCGTTGAAGGGCACCGATCGCCCAGAGTGGGGCACGGATCTCATTCCTGGTGCAGCCTATGCCGGCTACAGTACTTATGGCGCGACCCTGTACAAGGATATTCCTGCCACAACAAATGATGAAGTGCTCAAGACTCTGAGCGAGCAAGAATGTACCGATCGTGGCATGAAGTATCATAGCGACCGCTGTGGTTTCGATCGTTCCGCCATGCGTGATTTCATGCCGGAGCAGCAGCGTCTGTCCACCATGATCAACTTCACCCGTGAGCTGAATGCGGATCACCAGCTGTATGGCCGCATGGATTACACCCACTCCGAGGTGTACACCGAGATCGAGCCGGCGACCTTTGGTAACAACGACTTTTTGTTTAATGTGGTTGGCGACGACGTGATCGTTAAGTCTCAGGCCTTCCCTGACATGCAGCAGACCATTACTGGCGCGGCAGCAGCAGGCTCTACCGCCTTCGGTGGCGATTTTGCCGGTTTTGACGATGGTCAGTACTACTACACCCGTCGTTTGTTGGAGATGGGCCCACGCCGTACCGACTTTGAGACCAACAACTTCTCCTTCCTGACAGGACTGGAAGGTTACCTGACCGAAGACATCGAATACGATCTGAGCTGGTCTTTTGCCCGCCAGAAAGTCAACACCGTCAGCGAAGGCAGCCCGACGGTTCAAGGCATGTTTGATTACATCGTTTCCGATGGCGGTCAGTCTATTCTGAACGAGATCTCCGCGGAAGACGCGGCGGCCATAGGCTACCAGGGCAATAAGCGCGGTGAGTCTACCCTGAGCGTGATCTCCTTTGGCATCAGCGGTGAAGCATGGGAGTTGCCAGCCGGTCCTATCGCCTACGCCGCCGGTGTGGAATACGGCCGTGAGTGGTTCTTCAGCGCCGATGACTCCTTCACCTCTGTTGGTGGTGTGCTGGGTAAGGGCGGCAGCTCTGCCGAAGGTGCTCGTAAGCAGTACGCCGGTTACGCCGAATTTGCCATTCCAGTGATCGATGAGCTGGTGGTGACCGCTGCAGGTCGTTACGACTACTATGACGACCTGTCTGATGTGGGCGGCCGATTCACTCCTCAGGTGTCGTTCGAGTACCGTCCGATGGATGAGTTGCTGCTTCGCGGCCTGTTCGCGGAAACCTTCCGTGCTCCGGACATGCAGCGCCTGTTTGGCGACCCCACCCGGGCTTATGCTGGTGTTGTCGATACCCCACGTTGTGAAGCCAGTGGCGATCCAAACTCTCCTGAGTGTCAGAAGATCGATTCCCTGCCTATCACCATTGGCGCCAACCCGAACCTGAAAGAGGAAACCGGTACCAACTGGAACCTGGGTGTGGTGTGGGATTACGAAGGCTTGAACATGAGCGTCGATTACTGGAACGTAGAAATTGACGATCTGGTGAGCGATCCTACCGCTCAGTACATTCTGGATCACGCTGATGTATATGCCGATAAGATCGAGCGCGACGCCAATGGTCAACTGGTGCAGGTCAACACCCAGGCCATCAACATGTCCAGCCAGGAAACCTCTGGTATCGACTTCAGTGTCTCTTACCTGCTGGAAGCCGGTAACCTGGGCGACTTGAAGTTCTCTCTGGACGGGACCTTCCTGACCAAGTGGGAAGAGCAGCTGACTGCCGAGTCTGACCCTATCAACAAACTGGGTGGTGAAGATTCCGCACCGAAACTGCGTGCCAACTTCAACACCGGTTGGACCTACGATGACATCGGCGTCAACCTGCTGGTTAAGTACATCGACAGCTACCACGCCGAAAACAAGGACAGCTTCCTCGAGTGGGGCATTCAAGACGAGTACGACGTCGAAGTGGACAGCCATGTTGAAGTGAACCTGATGGGCAGCTACAACTACGATGCCTGGCGCTTCACCGGTGGTATCAACAACCTGTTTGACGCCGAGCCGGAAATCGATGCCACTCAGAAGAGCTGGCCTCACTACAATCGCGGTTACTACAACGTGATTGGCCGTGAGTTCTACCTGTCTGCCGAAGTCACTTTCTAAGTCGATTTTTGTTTGATGGTAAAGCCCCGACCAGGTCGGGGCTTTTTTCTGTTTGCGGCTTGTAATTAAATGCTGTTCATTTTGGATTTTGGGCAAATAACCAGCACTTTTCACCATTCAGTTGACACTATCGTCTAAAACATCAGCTCTGATGTGTTTTTGCTTTCAATTCTGAAAGTTTTGTTCATAATTGCCGCTCTGTTTGAGATGCGTTCAGCTCCGATTCAGGGGTGAATGCCAGAGAGTCCCGTGATGGGAAGCCCAGAGACGGAAACCACCTATGTTTAATCTGCACAACCTGACCATTCAAAAACGGCTGATGATGATCGTGATCGTGGCGGTCCTGGCCTCGACGGTGGTGATCGGCGCCATCAGCCAGTTCGAAGCTCGCAAGCTGCTGGTAACCCGGATGCAGCAGTCTGAACTGCCGAGCCTGTCACTGCGCATTCGCAATGCCATCGACCGCGAGATCAGCGTGATGAACGCCATCTCCTACAGCATTGCCAGCAACGAGTTCGCCCTGCAGGCCTTAGAGCAAGGGGCCGATGCCCTCGACGAACAGCAACTGGTGGCCTATCTGGGCCGCATTGCCCAGAAATACGATCTCAGCAATGCCAGTTTTGGCGACCGCCAGACCGCAGATTACTGGAATCAGCAGGGGTTCCTGCGTCGTCTGCAGCGCGATCAGCTGGATGGTTGGTTTTACGCGTTTCGTGACAGCGGCAAGGCCAGCCAGGCTAGCCTGTACACCTACCCGGAAGGCAACACCGATCTGTTTGTTAACTATCAGCAGTTGAATGGACGCGGCTTCGCCGGTATCTCCCGCTCCTTCGATGACATGCTGACCTATCTGAATCAGTTTCGAATTGAGAAAACCGGGTTCGTCTACCTGGTGGACGCCCAGGGTGAGGTGATGGTGCATCCGCAGAAAACCGGCAGCAACTCCCTGAGTCTGGCAGGCCTGCACGGTAACGTTGACTGGCAGCAGTTGCTCAACCGACAGGAGTTTGGCTTTGTCGAAGACGATGAGCGCATCATCGCCTCCAGTTACGTCGACAGCCTGGGGTGGTACCTGATCTCCGAGGTGCCTAAGGCAGAGTTGTATGCCGAACTGAATGCGTCGCGCAATACCATTGCCTTGTGGGCCCTGTTGGTTCTGGTGGCGTGTTCTGCCCTAGGCGTGGTGCTGTCCCGCTCTCTGTCCCGTCCCATCAACCAATTGGCCGATGTGTTCCATGACATGGGAGAGGGGGAAGGGGACCTGCGCCATCGCCTCAGCGATCAGGGCCGTTCTGAGCTGGCCCGGGTCGGTGCCGGTTTTAACAGCTTTATTGGCAAGATTCAGTTGGCCATTGGCGAGGTGTCAGAAACCTCCAGCCTGCTGCGCACCGCCGCAGGAGAGGTCTCGGCCAGTGCCCAGACGACCAGAGAAGACAGTGAGACGCAGCGTGATGAAACCATCGTAGCCGCGTCCGCCATCGAAGAGATGGGGCTGACCATTGGCGAGATCGCCCGCAATGCCGCCGAGGCCGCCGATGTAGCCGAACAGGCTAACCGGGAAGCCGGTGATGCCATGGTGGTGGTGGAGGAGTCCAGCACCACCATCAACACCATGGCGGCCGAGATGGAGCGCGCCAGCGAGGTGATCGAATCCCTTGCCCGCCACAGCAATGACATCGGCTCGGTGCTGGAGGTGATTCGTTCGGTGTCAGAACAGACCAACCTGCTGGCCCTGAACGCGGCCATCGAAGCGGCTCGGGCTGGGGAGCAGGGACGTGGCTTTGCGGTGGTGGCCGATGAGGTTCGCAACCTGGCACAGCGAACCAACGAGTCCACCGAAGAGATTCAGCAGATGATTGGCACCCTGCAGAGCGAAGCCGGCCGGGCGGTGGACGCGGTGGCCAGCGGTCGCCAACAGGCCGTCGATGGCACTCAGGCGGCGCAGCGCACCCGTGAATCTCTGACCCAGATTGCCGAGCAGATAAGGGCCATCGCCGACCTCAATGTTCAGGTGGCTACCGCTACCGAGGAGCAGTCCAGCGTCGTGACTCAGATTACCGAACACGTCACCAACATCAACGATGGTACCGAGCGTAACACTCGCACCGCGGCCGAGATGGCTAGTGCCAGTCAGGCCTTGTCGGACCAGGCCGGAGATTTGGAACTGCTGGTCGGTCGCTTTAAAATCTGACCATAACGGTTATCGATTGACTGCCTATTCAGTCTGAATCGCAAAAAGCCCACTTTGGTGGGCTTTTTGCTGCATTTCTGCTCAGTTCATCCGTTATTTACCTTTCTGTCACAGTTCGTTACCAAAGAGTGTTAACTGCTTCACAAGCGGCTGCTGAGAATCCGCCGGGGGATTGTTACCCTTAATGAGGCGCGTTTTGCGTAGCACCAACAACAAGCAATCAACTTAGGCCCATAACAATGAAAAAAACAATCGTTGCCGGAGTACTGCTGAGCCTGGCGTTAGGCTCAGCGGTGTATTACAAGGAAAGCGGCAAGGCGGATCCCGGCCAGCGAGGCCAACGTCCCATGCCCTCGGTGGTGGTGACTGACGTAGTAAGGGAGCCGATGCGGCGGGAAGTGGAAGCCCTGGGAACGGTCAAGGCCCGGGAGTCGGTGGTGTTGTCGGTGAAAGTCACCGAGACCGTAGAGGCGGTGCACTTCGAAGACGGCCAGATCGTCGAGGCCGATACCCTGCTGGTGACCCTCAGAGACGGAGAGCAGCAAGCCAAGTTGCGCGCCGCCAAGGCCAACCTGCAGGAGCAGAACCGCGAATACAACCGCATTAAAGGCCTGGTCAAGGCCAAAACCATCGCCAGTTCCGAGCTGGATAAGCGGGCCACCTCCATCGATGTGGCCCGGGCGACGCTGGCACAGTATCAGGCGGAGCTGGATGCCCGCTATCTGCGCAGCCCTTTCAAGGGGGTACTGGGGTTTAGAGAGGTCAGCCCCGGCGCCCTGGTGACTCCGGGAACCGAGGTCACCACCCTGGATGACATCGACGTGGTGAAACTGGACTTTCCGGTACCGGAAAGGTTCCTGTCGCGGCTGAAAAAAGGCCGCGAGGTAGAAGCCACCGCCGCCGCCTTCCCCGGGCGGGTGTTTACAGGTACCGTCGCCAGTATCGACAGCCGCATCGATCCGGTGACCCGAGCGCTGGTGGTTCGGGCCAACATCGATAACCGCGACCTGGCACTGCGCCCCGGAATGTTGATGACCCTAAAGTTAATTACCGAGCAGCGGGACACGCTGGTGGTGCCGGAAGAAGCGATCATTCCCCTGCAGCAGCGTCACTACCTGTTTGTGGTCAATGCCGACAATAAAATTGAACAGCGTGAAGTCGAGGTGGGCCTGAGGGTTCGCGGCAAGGTGGAAATCCTCTCCGGCGTGGACGGCGGCGAGCAGGTGGTCACTCGGGGCATTATGAAGGTGCGTCCCGGTCAGGAGGTCAAGACCCGGACCAGTGAACGCTTCAGCGTCCAGGGAGTGGGCTGATGGTATTAACGGATCTGTCGGTCAAGCGGCCGGTATTTGCTTCGGTGATCAGCCTGCTGCTGATCGCCTTCGGCCTGGTCTCCTTTGATAAGCTGCCACTGCGGGAGTACCCCAACATCGACCCGCCGGTGGTGGACATCTCCACTAACTACCGCGGCGCTTCGGCGGCGGTGGTGGAAACCCGGATTACCCAGATCATCGAAGACCGCATCGCCGGTATCGAAGGGATCAAGAACATCACCTCATCCAGCCGTGACGGTCGTTCGTCGGTGACGCTGGAGTTCAACATCGAGCGGGACATCGATGCGGCGGCTAACGACGTTCGGGATCGGGTCTCTGGACTGCTCAACAACCTGCCGGATGAGGCGGATCCCCCGGAGGTGCAAAAGGCTTCTGGCAGCTCGGAAGTGATCATGTGGCTCAACCTGCAGTCAGAGCGCATGGACACCCTGCAATTGACCGATTATGCCCGCCGTTACCTGGTGGACCGGTTGAGTGTCATCGACGGTGTGGCCAACATTCGCGTTGGCGGCGGCAAGGTGTACGCCATTCGAATCTGGGTGGACCGCCAGGCGCTGGCCGCCCGAAGTTTAACGGTGGCGGACATCGAGACCGCGCTCAGGGCGGACAACGTCGAACTGCCCGCCGGTAGCATCGAGTCTGAGAATCGCCACTTTTCGGTGCGGGTTCAGCGCAGCTTTATTGCCCCGGAAGACTTTGCCAAGCTGGTGGTTGGCCGCGGTGACGATGGGTATCTTATCCGCCTGGCGGACGTGGCTCACGTGGAGCTGGCGTCGGAGGAGGAGCGGATTGCGTTTCGGGGCAATACCGAGTCGATGATCGGCTTGGGGGTCAGTCGCCAGTCCACCGCCAACACCCTGGAGGTGGCCCGGGCGGTGCACAAGCTGGTGGCGGAGCTGAACCAGACGCTGCCGGATGGAATGGCCATTAAGCGCTCCTATGACGCGTCGGTGTTTGTGCAGGCCTCCATTGACGAGGTGTACACCACCCTGGGCATCGCCATGCTGCTGGTGATTGTGGTGATCTATCTGTTTCTGGGTAGTGTGCGAGCGATGTTGATTCCGGCGGTCACGGTGCCGGTATCGCTACTGGCCACCTTTGTGGTGCTGTATGCGCTGGACTTTTCCATCAACCTGTTGACGCTGTTGGCGCTGATTCTGGCCATCGGCATGGTGGTGGATGACGCCATCGTGATGTTGGAAAACATTCACCGCCGGGTCGAGGAGGGGGAGTCGCCCCTGAAGGCGGCCTTTCTCGGAGGCCGTCAGGTGGCGTTTGCGGTCGTGGCCACCACTTTGGTGCTGATCTCGGTATTTATGCCCATTGGTTTCCTCGAGGGGGATCTTGGCAAGCTGTTTCGAGAGTTCTCCATCGCCATGAGCGCGGCGGTGGCATTTTCCTCACTGGTGGCGTTGACCCTGAGTCCGATGATGTGTTCCAAACTGCTGCAGCCGGCGGATCAGGAGCCCTGGTTGGTGAAAAAGGTCGACCAGGCGGTGGAAGCGGCCAAGGCGCGCTATCGGCGTTCGCTGGAGCAATGGCTCAAAAACCCGCTGTTGGTGGTGACCATAGTGATCGTGGCCATGGCGGGCAGCGGCTTTCTGTTTTCCAAGGTGCCGTCGGAGTTCGCGCCGAAGGAGGATCGGGGCTCGATGTTTGTGTTTATCAACGGCCCCCAAGGCGCCAGCTACACCTTCATGAAAGACTATATGGACGAGATTGAGCACCGGTTGATGCCACTGGTGGAAGCTGGTGAAATCAAACGGTTGCTGATTCGCGCCCCCCGTGGCTGGGGCAGCATCGCCGATTTCTCCGGTGGCATGGCCATCATCAATCTGGAGGACTGGGGCAGCCGTCGCAGTGCCTTTGAGATCATGGCCGATATTCGCAGTCGCCTGGCAGACCTCAGTGGAGTGCGGGCGTTCCCGATCATGCGCCAGGCCTTTGGACGGGGCGTGGGCAAGCCGGTGCAGTTTGTGATCGGCGGCGGCAGTTATGAACAGCTGGCCCAATGGCGGGACTTGATCCTGGCCGAGGCCAAGAACAACCCCAACCTCATCGGCCTGGATCACGATTACAAGGAAACCAAGCCGCAGTTGCGGGTGGTGATTGATCGGGATCGGGCCGGCGATCTCGGCGTGTCGGTGAACACCATCGGCCGGACGCTGGAGTCGATGCTGGGGTCGCGGGTGGTGACCACCTTTGAGCAACAGGGCAAGGAGTACGACGTTATCATCGAAGGGCAGCGGGACAACCAGAACACCGCGGCCGACATGAGCAATCTGTACGTGCGTTCCGGTTCAACCGGTGAATTGATCCCGCTGGCCAACCTGGTGAGGGTAGAGGAGTACGCCGATGCGCCTAGGCTGAATCGCTATAACCGCATGCGCGCCATCACCATCGAGTCCAACCTGGCCGATGGTTACACCCAGGGGGAGGCGCTGGCCTACCTCAATGGCCTGGTGAACGAATTGCTGCCCATCGATGCGGTGGTCAGCTACAAGGGTGCCTCGCAGGACTACGAGGAGTCGGGCGACGCCGTGGTGTTCGTCTTTGCCCTGGCGCTGGTGGTGGTGTTCCTGGTGCTGGCGGCTCAGTTTGAAAGCTACATCCATCCGCTGGTGATCATGTTGACGGTGCCACTGGCGACCTTTGGCGCCTTGCTGGGACTCTATTTTACCGACCAAAGCCTCAACATCTACTCCGAGATTGGCATCATCATGCTGGTGGGACTGGCGGCGAAAAACGGCATCCTGATTGTCGAGTTTGCCAACCAGTTGCGGGACAAAGGGGTGAAGTTTGAGCAGGCGATCATCGACGCCTCGGTGCAGCGACTGCGGCCGATTCTGATGACCGGCATTACCACTGCGGCAGGCGCCATTCCGTTGGTGATGGCGTCCGGAGCCGGCTCAGAAACCCGCTTTGTGATTGGGGTGGTGGTGTTGACCGGCATTCTGGTGGCCACCTTTTTCACCCTGTTGGTGATTCCGGTGGTGTACAACCTGCTGGCGCGCTATACCCAGTCGCCGGAGTTTGTGGCCAGGCAACTGGACAGCGAGTTGGCGGACGACGATGTGTATCTGCTGAAGCGGCGTGGTAATCGTTAGCGCGGCCCAGGAAGAGTGAAAAAACGCCACCGTTTCGGTGGCGTTTTTGTGACTGCTCCCCCCGTTGTTGGTTCGGCCTGCGTATCCCTTTGTTTGGCGATTAGCGCCGTACTTATTCCTTCTTGGTCTAGCCTTACTAGACGGCGCCCGTTGGGGCATCGGTATAGCCGCGGAGGAGTAGCGATGAGACAGTGGTTGATGGCTTTGGCGCTGATGGCAGTGCCAGCGGTGATGGCAACACCGGTGCCTCTGATTGGCGATACCCTGAGTGATGAGGCGTTCCGGCAGCGGCTGAATGACCATCGCCAATCGGTGCCCATGCCAACCCCCTCGGTGGCGGCGGCCAACCATCGCCAGGTGGATCTGTTGGTATTTGTCCCTTCCTGGGCGCAGCCTCGTCTTAGCTACGAACAGATGCTGGTGATTGCTCAACAGGGAGTGGCGGCCACCAATCAGGCGTTTATCACCTCCGGCGCTCAACTGCAGCTGAGGCTGCGGGCATTGCTGCCGGCGTCGGCGGTGCCGATGTCGACTCAGGCGGCCAGCCTGTTGAATCTGTTTGCCGACGACCTTCAGGTCCAGGCGGCACTGAATCGTTACTACGGTGCGGATCTGGCCATGCTGTTGGTGCCGGCCATGGACGATGCCGCCGGCATTGCATTTTTGCCGGGGCAAGCATCGGTGGTGTCCTACCAGGGCTTTGCCGATTCCATTCGCAATGCGGTGTTCGCCCATGAACTGGGGCATAACTTTGGCGCCGGTCACGAGGGGGAGGCCAATGGCTTGTTTCCTTACAGCCATGCCATTGATTGTGGCTTTGGCCGTACCTTGATGTGGTCGTTTGTCAGCAATGCCACCTTGGCCAGTTTCTCCTCTCCGGGGTTGTCTGCGCCTCTGGGCTGCGGCGATGCGGTGACCGCAGACAATGGCCGCACCCTGAGTGAGTCTGCCGACTTTATCGCCGATCAGGCGCAGCCGCTGACGGAGCGGGGCACCCTGGCGTTTGTGGCCGCCAGGCTGCAAGCCGATGAGGGCAGTGCGGTTTCAGTACCGGTACGGCGAACCGACGTCAGCCAGGTTGCCGCTGCGGCGGTGCGGGTCAGCGGCAACGGCTATCAGGGGCCGGCGTTGTTGGCACTGACCTTTGAGGCCGGTGTGGAAGAGGCCATGGTTGAACTGGTTACCTCGGTGGATGGCATCAACGCCGACAGAGAGTTGCTGTTGGAATTGTTGTGGCCGTCGGGCAGTGGCGTCGGTGCCCAGAGTACGACGGTGGTCGCTCTGGCGGACGCGGATGCCAATGGTGGCCCGGGAAGCATCGTGTTTTCCCAAAGCCTCTATCAGGTCTCTGCGGGTGAGCTTGTTCAGGTTGGCTTGTCCCGGATTGGCGGCAGCCAGGGATTGTTGACCGTGCGGCTGCAGACCATCGCGTTGACCGCCGTGGCGGGGCAGGACTATGCGCCTCTGGATACCACGGTGACGTTCGCCGAGGGTGAGGTGTCAAAGAGCGTCGATGTGACGACGTTCAGCGGTGATCAGGACAGCGCCTTGCTGCTCAGGCTGACGTCGGCCGGGGGCCAGCAATCGGAGGTGCGGCTCGAACTGACGGCCACTTCCGCACCGGATTCTGGTGGCGGCGGTGGCGGTTCGTTAGGGTGGTGGGGGCTGTGGGTCGGCCTTACCCTTGTTTGTCGTCGCCGGATTCAGAGTCTGGCTTCGAATCGGGTTTAGGCAGGTTGGGTTTACCAAACTGCGGCATCTTAAAGTTAGCCGTGTGCTTGATGACCATGATGTTGCTGACAATGATGCCGAGGATCAGGGCGATCAGAAGCCATGCTTGCCAATTTTCCATGAGGACTCTGTCTGTGGGAACCTTGGTTCAAGTGTACCACAGTGGTGCCCGCCGGGAAGGGCGGGCACCCAGTTGCCATTAGCCTGGCTGAGGCCAGCGTCCCCCAAGAGATTTGTACAGTGCCACCACCAGCTGGGCATGTTGAGTCTGTGCCTGCAACAGTTCAAGGTCCGCCTGATGACCGGCGCTTCTTGCCTTGAGGCGGTCGATGCCGCTGGCCAGGCCGCTGCTGGCCAGGGCGTCGGTGCGCGTGACCGCTTCTCTGGTCTGAGCCCTGGCCTGAGACAGCGACTGCAGGTGGGCCTGGCTGTTGCCGTAAGCGTTCAGCAGGGTTTCCACTTCACCAAAGGCGGCCAGCAGTGTGCGTTGGTACTCCAAGGCGGCGATGTCGACCTGTGACTGCGCCACGGCTTGCAGTGCATCCCTCAGGCCACCGTCAAACAGGCTCCAGTTCACGCCAGCCCCGAAGCTCCAGGCACTGGCGCCGCTGGCAAACAAGTCACCAAAGTCGCTGGCCGCCACACCCGGGGCGCCGGTCAGGTAGAAGCTGGGGTATTGGTTGGCAATGGCGACCCCTAACTCGGCATTGGCGACCTTCATCTGCCGTTCGGCAAACCGAATGTCCGGTCGGCGTTGCAACAACTCCGACGGCAGCCCCACCGGAATCACACCGCTAACCTGGGGCAGAGGCTGCGGCGAGGCCAGACTCGTTAGCAGAGCCGATGACGGCTGGCCGGTTAAGATGGCCAGCCGACGACTGTGGGCATCGATGACACTGTCAAACTGGGGCAGTACCGCTTGCAGTTGCGCCTGCTGGGCGCGGACTTGTGCCGGTTCGATCCCCGAAGCCAGACCGCTGTCATAGAGGCTCTCCACCCGCTGTAACAGGGCCTGCAGATCCTGTTGCTGGCTGAGGACAATCCGTTGTTGTTGTTGGGCACTGCGCAGTTGCAGGTAGTTATTGACCACGGCACTGACCACCAGCATGCGTGTGCCATCGGCAACGATGGCAACTTGATCGGCCCTGGCCTGAGTGGCTTCCACCAGGCGGGCGGTTTTACCAAACAGATCCGGCTCCCAGGCGGCACTCAAGCCTAGGTAAGACGCCTGAAAGTGTCGGCTGGCCAGAGGCATGCCTAGGGGCTGGCCCCCCACTGAGGGGTGACGAAGTGGCCCGCCGATTGGCCCCTGTTCGCTAAGCATGCCGGCGCTGAAGCCGCCGCCGATGCCCACCTGAGGCAGGGAGGTGGCGGACACGGCCTGACGGTAGCTGTCCGCCAACTTGACCCGCTCCTGGGCAGCCAGTACGTGCAGGTTCTGGGACAGTGCCTGTTGCACCAGTTGGTTGAGCATCGGATCGTTGAACTGTTGCCACCAGCTTAACTCGATGCTGGCCGATTGAGTCGAGGCCGACGTCTGCCAGCTGTCGGGTTGTCCACTGTGAGCGCCTGGGCCGTGATAATCCGGGCCGACGGCGCAGCCACTCAGAAGCAGCGCCAGAGTGAGGGGAATCAGCTTACGCATTGTGTTGCTCCTGTTGTGCGGGCACCCGATACAGCACCGCATAGAAAACCGGCATAATCAGCAAGGTTAAAAAGGTGGCCACCGACAAGCCGCCGATGATGGTGGCCGCCATGGGCCCAAACAGCGGATCCCACCACAGCGGAATCATCCCCAGCACGGTTGTTAAAGCGGCCATGCTGATGGCCAGAGTACGATTGACCGCGGCCTCCACCAGGGCATCGAAGGCACTGCGGCCATTGGCAATCTCCATGTTGATCTGGTCCATCAACACGATGCCGTTTTTGATGATCATCCCCGACAGGGCGATGACCCCCACCAACGCCATAAATCCAAAGGGCATGTTGGCCATCAGCAGCATGGGGATCACCCCCATCAACGCCAGCGGAATGGTCATGACGATCACCAAGGGTTGTCGCAGGCCGTTGAACATGGCCACCATCAGAATCAGCATCATTACTCCGGCCTTGGGCAGTTGCGCGAAGATGTCTTTGACCGAGCGATCTTCGTCGTAAAACTCGCCACCCCAGGCCATGGTGTAACCGTCCGGCAGTTCAATGGCGTCGATGGCATCGGCAATCTGCTGACGAGCCTGAGAGGCAAACATCCCTTCGACATCGGCTTGAACGGTCATGGTTCGAACCCGATCGCGGCGCCAAATCTGGCCCTCTTCGAAGCCGAGGTCAAAGCGGTCCACCACCTGCCCCATGGGAACCGAGTGTCCCCCCAGCAGCGGCTTGACCGGAAGTGTCAGCAGGGTGCTGAAATCATTGCGCTCGATGGGCGGTTGCCGCAACAGCACCGGAAGTCGATCCTGGCCCTGATACAGGTTGGCCACCAGCAGCCCGTCAGTGGCGCGGGCCAACGCCAGATTGACATCGTTGCGAGTCACGCCAGCCAGACGGGCGTTATCCTGATTAAACGCCGGGATCAGCACTTTGCTGGGCTGGCGCCAGTCATCGCGAATGTACTGCAGGTGGGGGTGAGCCTGCATGATCGCTTTAGCCTGCGCGGCAAGCTGGCGCAACACCAGTGGATCGGGGCCGGAAAAACGGGCCTCGATATTGAATTTATCCACCGTGGCCAGCTTCAGTGGTCGGAATCGAGGTTCGGCCTGGGGAAATTCGGCTTTGAGGAAGGCATTGCCTCGACGGCGCAATTCCGGAATCTGGTCGAATCGCTGCAGGCTGACCAGAATCTGACCATAGGCGGGATCATTCGGCTCCGGTTCATAGGTCACCGTGAAGCGGGGGGCACCGCCACCGATGAAGCTGGCAATGTGGGTCACCTCGGGTTGTTGCAGTAACCACTGTTCTATCTTGGCCATGTCGGCGGCGGTGTGCTGCAGGTCTCCTCCCTGAGGCAACCAGTAGTCGACAAAGGTAATGGCTCGATCAGAACCGGGCATGAAGTTGACCAGGATCTTGGTACTGAGCAGGCCGGTAGCCACCAGGGCCAGGGCCACTACGGCCAGAGTTCGTTTGCGATGAGTGAGAATCCGGGTGATCAACCGGCGCGAGTGACGCTGCCAGGCGGGCTCTGGCTGGGCATCGGCAGCGGGCTGATAAAACTGCCAACACAACAACGGCGTGAGGGTAACCGCGACGATCCAGCTGAGCATCAAAGAGGAGGCCATCACCTTGAACAGGTCAATGGCGAACTCCGCAGCCGACGTCTGGCTGAACAACACCGGCGTGGTGGCGGCGATGGCGATGAGAGTGGCGGCCAGCAAGGGGATGGCGGTCTCTTTTACCGCTTCGGCCGCGGCTCGGTCACGGTCGGTGCCGGTTCTAAGCTTGGCGATAAACAGGTCGGTGATGACGATGGCGTTGTCCACCAGCATGCCCAAGGCCAGAATGAAGGCACCCACGGATACGCGGTGCAGATCCACCGCGCCTATCTTCATGTACACCAGGGTGAGTAACAGGGTAACGGCAAGACTGGCACCGACAATGCTGGCGCTGCGCCAGCCCATAAACAGCCACAGTACCAGTACCACAATGGCGATGGAGCTGAGTAGATTGCCGACAAAGTTATTGACTGATTTTTGCACTTCGTCTGGCTGAAATACGATGGTATGAACCTGAACACCTGCGGGCATTCTGGCTTCGAAGTCGGCGATGGCCTGTTTCAGAGTATCGCCGATGGCGACGACATTGATGCCATTTTTCGGATTCACAGCAACGGTAATGGCTGCCTGGCCGTTGTATCGACTCATGGACAGCGGGGTGTCGCTGTCCGCCTCATGCACCTTGGCCACATCACCAAGACGGAAGCGGTCGTCGCCCACTGGCCCGGCTCCGCCTCTTAGGGTCAGGTTTCGCAGTGCGTCAACGGAGTCAAGAGTGTCGGTCTGAGTGATGCGAATCCGCTCGTAGCCCAGGGTCATCTGTCCCGGGTGACTGACCAGGTTCTGGCTCTGCAGCTGATCAAACAGCTGTACCGGCGTCAGGCGGAATTTAGCCAGCTTGGCCTCATCGATTTCGATGTGGATGGATCGTTCACGCAGTCCCTGTAGCAGCACCTTGTTGACGCCGTTTACGGCCTTTAACTGGCGCTGCAGTTGGCGGGCATAGTGATTCAGCTCAAGTGCAGGAATGCCGTCGCCGCTGACAGCAAACAGCATGCCATAGACTTCGGAGAACTCGTCAATCACCACCGAGACCTGAGCTTCCAGCGGCAGTTCCAGTTTCACGTCGTTGACTTTACGTCGCAGCAGATCCCAGTGCTGGGGTAACTCGGCGCCGGTGGTGGTTTCCACCAGTTCGACGAAAATCATCGACTGGCCGGGGCGGCTGACGGAACGCAGTTTCCACAGCTTGCCCATCTGCTGTAGTTTGCGCTCCATGACGTCGGTGACTCTGGATTCGACCTCTTCGGCGCTGGCACCTGGGTAGAGGGTAACCACGGCGGCGGTCTTTACCGTAAAGGCAGGGTCTTCCAGTTTGCCCATGGCGCTGTAGCCGTACAGCCCCAGCAAGCACAGCAGGGTAGTAAGAAAACTGGCAAAGAAGCGTTTGTTGATGGTTAGGGTAGCCGGATTCATCGATGGCGTTCCTCTCACAACTGCGCCTGCTGGTCATCCAGCAGAACCGTGCCGACAGGAGCGCCGTCGTCAAAATAGGCGGCGCCGGAGATCACCAGTTGATCGCCCTGGTTCAGTGCGCCGTTAACCCGAATTTGGTCACTTTCTAAGCCACTGACCGTGACCGCAACCCGCCTCAAAGTCTGATGATCGAGGACTGCGACGTAGTGGTGTGTTCCGTCGCTTTGGACGGCACTGCTGGGCACCAGGTGGCCACTGTGATTGTCGATGGGCAGCGAGATCCGCAGCAAGCCGGTTTGCTCCGGCCACCCATGCTTGGGTTGGTCGTCGAGTCGAGCCGTGACTCGAAAACTTCGAGACAGCAGATTGGCCGAGCGGCGAATTTCATGAATGGAGGCACTGAGAGACTGCTGTTGACCGGTGGCGTTAAAGCGAACCTTCTGGCCCGGCATCAGCCGCTGGGCGATCTGTTCAGGCACGTCCATTTGCACCTCGTAACCGCTGAGTCCATGCAGGGTCAGCACCGGTGAGGTGGGAATCGCCTGTTCGTGGGGTTCAATGCTGATGCTGGCGACGATGCCGTCAAACGGTGCATTGAGTACGCTGTAGCGTTTGGCATCGCGCATCATCTGCAGTCGCTGCTCCACCACGGTGACTGAGGCTTCGCTGCGCTCGACGGCGGTGTTGGCGCGATCCAGTTCGACTCGGGCAATGGCGTCTTCAGCATTGGCAGTAAGTACTCGCTTTCGCTCCTGGCGGGCTTGTTTTGCCTGCGCCTTGGCTTCTCTCAGTCGCGCCTGGTACTCGGTGATCTGGACATCGAAGTCATGAGGATCCAGTCGCATCAACGGCTGTCCCTTGGCCACCATATCGCCCTCTTTGGCTCCGATTGCCGCGACAGGCCCGGGCACGCGAAACGCCAGTTCGGCGGTATCGATGGGAACCAGCATGGCGGGCAGGGTCAGCGTTTCCTGTTGCTGGGCCGCGGTCAGAGTGATGGCCCGAATGGGACGGGGGGTTTTGTCGGCGTAATGCGGGGCTTCGTGGCTGCAGCCTGCCAGAATCAGGCTCAGAGCCAGGCTGCTGAGGAGCATCGGAGTGGACAGGGGTTTCATAGTGGTGTCTTTGATTGGGAATATTGGGGGCAAGTGTAAAGAGCGATGCGGCGCCGATGAACCGTCATCACAGAGAATTACTTTCACGATAATTGATAAAATGGGCCGGGTTCTCAGCGCCTATTGAACAGCTATTCAATAAAATCCGCGACCAGGCAACGGCGGCGGCTGGGCGGCATCAACCGCTGAGCGCCGTTGCTGTGGCGGCTGGCGAGGTTGGCAGTCTTCACTGCCGACGATAGTTGCTACTGGCTGGTCTGACTGGGGCAGGGGAGCCCGGGCCGTGAACCTGAATCAATGCAGGGAGAGTGCACGGATTGGGGAGTTGATGATACACGACCCGGGATGGTGTTTATGGTAAGCCCGGAGCGACTCGGCATTAACCCTCTTTGAGCAGAATCACTTTTACAGAATGTGATAAAGTGCCGGGTCGTTTTTGGTGGCGGTCAGGATAAACTCGATGAAGTCCTTCAGCAGTCGGGTCTGCAGTTGCCGGCTGGAATAGATGAGCCAGATATCCTCACCAAAGCTGGGGTCGCCTTCAAACAGTTGAATCAGTTTGCCCTCTTGAATCAGAGGGAAGGCGATCAAGTTGGGTAAAAATCCGATGCCATGATTGCTGAGCAGTAAGTCACCGAGCAGCGATTGTTGGTTGACGATGAAGTCACCGCGAACCTTGACCCGATTGTGGGGGTCCACTTGCCAGTCGTCGTCCAGTTGGCCGTTGGGCATGCGGAACAGCACGCAGTTGTGCTGTGCCAGTTCCTCCGGGCGCTGGGGACGACCGTGCTTGGCCAGGTAGTCAGGGGTGGCCACCACCAGCCGGCGCAACTTCCCTGCCAGGCGGGCCACCTGGCTGGAATCCCGCTGTTTGCCCAGACGCATGCCAAGGTCAAAGCCGTTCTCAACCAGATCCAGCTCTCGATCGGAAACCACGATGTCAAAGGTCACCCCGGGATGAAGCTGCTGATACTGTTGAAGGAACGGCAGTATCAGGTTGGAGTCGGCAAACATCTGAATTCGCAGTCGGCCCTTAAGCTCCTGTTGGGCCCCTTGCAGCTCCTGCAGGGTGTTGTTCAGCTCATTGAGTAACGGGCGGGTGCGTTGATAAAACTGGTCACCGGCCTCGGTGATTCTCAACTGCCGGGTGGTGCGTTGAAATAACATGAAGCCGAGATCTTGTTCCAGCGCCTTGATGCGACGACTGACATTGGCCACCGGCAGATCGGAGATGGTGGCGGCCTGAGTAAAGCTCTGGCAGTCGGCGACCAGATGGAACAGGCTTAGATCTTCGGTTTTCATGAGGTTGCTCTCCCTATCGAACTCTGAATCATACCATTGATTTCTTATAGGCTACTGAACGTAGAGGCAGAAAGTGTCATAAGCTCGCCGCGGTGTCTTGGTCTTGTCTTATGGGGCGCAGCCGCTACCATGGGGCCAGTGTTAAGCTGGCAAGGGAGTGCTATGGAATCGTTGCTGTTGCCCATCAGGCAGTTTTTGTGTTGTGCCACCCCGGGGGCCTGGATTGAGCTGGCACGTCAACCCCAGTCTCAGTCGTTGATTCTGCAGGACCATCTACTGTGTGAATTGAAGGCCGCGCAGTCGGCGGCCTGGTTGCTGCGTCGCTATGTGCTCGATGAGCGCAGCAGCCAGCGGCTGCAAGCCTGTCTCGCTCCTTACTCGGCCACCGTGTATCAGCCGCAGCGATTAGCCCAACTGCCTCGGCCCGAGCTCAGCGTGTCTGAGTTGTCGCGACGTCATGGTGGGGTCGGGTCTGAGGCGCTGCTGGAGAAGATGGTTCGGCTCATCAAAGAAGAGCTGCACCATTTTAACCAGGTACACCAGTTAATGCAGTCCAGGGGCATCGCTGTGCAGCCGCTGTCTGCCTCGCGTTATGCGTCGGGTCTGTTAGCGGAGGTGCGCACCTTTGAGCCCCAGGCGCTGGTGGATAAACTGATCATCGGTGCCTACATCGAAGCCCGCTCCTGTGAGCGTTTTGCGGCCCTGGCACCGCATCTGGACGGAGAGTTGCAGCGCTTTTACCTGTCGTTGCTGCGCTCCGAGGCGCGCCATTTCGAGGATTATCTGGTGTTGGCTCGGCAGATCAGCCCGGAGATCATCGACCCCCGGATCGAGGTCATCGGTGCACGGGAGCGTCAGTTGATCCTGTCGGCAGACACTCAGTTTCGGTTTCACTCCGGTGTGCCGACACCCAGCCGGTCACCAGCAGCAGTAACGCCGCAAAGTAGCTGATGAATATGGTGCTCATCCCTAACTGGCTGTGCCAATAGAAGGTGTCGAAGGCGATAAGGCTGTCGGACAGCAGAAACAGCAGTGCGCCGGCTTGGGTGGCCGGATTGAGGTTGGCACGCAGGGCGCCCATGACCATGGCGGTCAGCAGCAGGCTGTAGAGGCCGATTAGGGGGGCTCGCCAATCGAAGAACGGCCACAACAGCCACAGGAAGATCACCGTACCCACCGGCATTCCCAGCCACTGCCAGCTTGGCCGCCGGCCAGGACGGCGCCAAAACAGCCAGCACAACCCGAACTGGGTGATGGCAAAGGCGGCCAGGCCCAGATGCAGGTGGGAGTGGTGGCCAAAGTCCAGAAAAACATCACCAACGGCGGCGGCCAGCAGAGCGATGACCCAGGGGCTGCGGTCACGATGGGGCAAGTGCCTCAGGCAGTAGGCGGCCAAAAGCAGCGCCGGCAGGGCTTTGAGCAGGTAGCTGAGTGGGTAGGGGCGCCAGGCTTCCGTCAGGGTGTAGGCGACGGCGCAGGCCACGGCGGCGGTCAGCAGCCAGCGGGACTGATTCATTCCATTCCTTGAGAGTTATCAGGTTTACTCTTTTTTGACATACTTTTCAGTCGGTTCCAAGTTGGTGTTGCGATAGGGTGACAGTGTATTAGCCGCCACCTGGGGCGACGCTTATGTTGTTACCTTATGATTTTAAAGAAAATTTATCGTGGCGGCTGCCCCGGCCCAGGCGATTGAAGCGGAACACACTTTTTATCGTAAAATTGTCTGAAATTGGCCATTGATCCAGTACAATGTCGGCGATTCTAGCGTGGTACCCGGAAAATAATAATGAAATCAGACATTGCCATCTCTCAATCTGCTTGTTTATCCGCAATCACTGACGTTGCGGCCGCCGCTGGCATTCAGCCACAAGAACTGATCCCCCAGGGGCAATACAAAGCCAAATTGAGCTATTCACTGCTTCACCGTGCCAGCAACGCGCCACAGGGCAAGTTGGTGCTGGTGACGGCCATTACTCCCACTCCGTTAGGCGAAGGCAAAACGGTTACTACCATCGGCTTGTCTCAGGGGCTGAAGGCCATTGGCAAGAAGGTCATGGCGTGCATTCGCCAGCCCAGCATGGGGCCGGTGTTTGGCGTAAAAGGCGGTGCAGCCGGTGGCGGTTACAGCCAGGTGGCGCCGATGGAGGAGCTGAACCTGCACCTGACCGGCGACATTCATGCGGTGACGGCGGCCCATAACCTGGCAGCGGCGGCCATCGATGCCCGTTTGTATCACGAGCTGCGTCACGGCGAAGCGTTTGAAGCCAAAACCGGACTGACGCCGCTGGGGCTGCAAGCCGACTCGGTGGTGTGGGGACGTGTGGTCGACATGAACGACCGGGCCCTGCGAAAGATCAAGATAGGGCTTAACGAGCCGGGCAAGACCATTAACGGCATTGAGCGCGAGTCCGGTTTTGACATCTCGGCGGCGTCCGAATTGATGGCCATCCTGGCCCTGGCCAGCGACCTGAACGATCTGCGGGCTCGTCTCGGTCGTGTGGTCCTGGCCTACAGCAACACTGGCAAGCCGGTCACCGCCGAAGACATCGGGGTCGCCGGCGCGATGGCGGCGATTTTGCGCGATGCCGCTCAGCCGACACTGATGCAGTCTCTGGAAGGGGTACCAACCCTGGTGCACGCCGGTCCGTTCGCCAACATTGCTCACGGCAACTCCTCTATCATTGCCGATCGCATGGCCCTGGGGCTGGCGGATGTGGTGGTGACCGAAGCCGGATTTGGCTCCGACATGGGCTTTGAAAAGGCCTGCAACATTAAGGCGCGTGCCGCGGGGCGTGGACCGGATGCGGCGGTGGTGGTCGCCACCCTGCGTGGTCTCAAGGCTAATTCAGGTCGCTACGACCTGCGTCCGGGCCAGCCGCTGCCGGAGTCGATCTTCAACGAGGATGCCGAGGCCCTGGCTGGCGGTTTTGCCAACCTGAAATGGCACATCGACAATGCCGCTCGTTACGGCGTGCCGGTGGTGGTGGCACTGAACCGATTCCCCGATGACAGCGATGCCGAACTGCAGTGGCTGGCTGACAAGGTCAAACAGGCCGGTGCCCAGGTGGCGCTGTCCGAAGCGTTTGCCAAAGGCGGCGAAGGTGCCACCGAGCTGGCTCAGGCGGTGATGACTGCGCTCAGCCAACCGGCCGAGTTTGCCCCTCTGTATCGGTGTGACCAGCCGCTGGAGCACAAACTGCTGACCATGGCGGAAGTGGCCTACGGCGGTAACGGCATCGAGTTGTCGGAGCAGGCCAAGGCCGACATCGAACGCCTGACCGAGCTGGGCTATGGTGACTTGCCGGTGTGCATGGCGAAAACGCCGCTGTCCATCAGCCATGATCCGTCCCTGAAAGGGGTGCCGACCGACTTTGAGATCCCGGTCCGCGGCCTGCGCCTGTGCGCCGGTGCTGGATTTATCTATGTGTTGACCGGCAATGTGATGACCATGCCCGGTCTGCCGGAAAAACCGGCCTACCTCAGTATCGACATCGATGAGCAGGGCAACATCGTCGGCATCGACGAATAGACCATGGTGGCTGACGCTGCGGATTTCCGGGGCGTCGTCCTACTGTTGGATCGGCAACATTGGCACCGCAACCCGCGGCGGCTGTGATACTCTAAAGAGACTGATTTCGTCGAGTTTGTGTAGTTATGAAATACCAGATTGTTCCTGTTACCCCGTTTCAGCAAAACTGTTCCTTGGTGTGGTGTTCGCAGACCAACAAAGGGGCGGTGATTGATCCCGGTGGCGATCTTGAGATGATTGAAGCCGCCATCGCTTCACAAGGCATTGAGATTGAGAAAGTGCTGTTGACCCATGCGCACATCGATCACGCCGGAGCTTCACGGATGCTGGCGGATAAACTGCAGGTTCCTCTGGTTGGCCCTCATAAGGCCGACCAGTTCTGGCTGGACCAACTGCCTCAGCAGGCGCAGATGTTTGGCCTGGCCCTGACCCAGGCGTTTCAGCCGGACCGCTACCTGGAGGATGGTCAGGCGGAAACCGTGGGCAACCTGACCCTGAATGTGCTGCATACGCCGGGGCATACGCCGGGTCATGTGGTGTTTCATGAGGCCGACAGCGGCACCGCCTTCGTGGGGGATGTGCTGTTCAGCGGTTCTATCGGCCGAACCGATTTCCCGATGTCTAATCATGGCGATCTGATCGCCTCCATCACTCAGAAGTTGTGGCCTTTGGGGGATGCGACCGAGTTTGTGCCCGGCCATGGGCCTAACTCCACCTTTGGTGCCGAGCGGCGCTCCAACCCGTTCGTGGCCGACGCCGTGTTGGCCGGTTGATGCTGACGACTGCGTGAACAAGAGCCGGCCTTGAGCCGGCTTTTTTATGACTGACGCTTAAATCCTGTTCAATGAGCGTGCTTCATTTGCCCGAGATCAAGCCGGAAGCCGTTGACGGTCTCCGTCGCCTCGAATCGGCCTGACATCGTGTTAGGCTGAGCCTTTTACCACCCTTACATGGAATCCAAATGAAGTATCAGGTCGTACCGGTGACTCCGTACCGGACCAACTGCATCCTGTTGTGGTGCACGACTACGCTGCAGGCTGCGGTCATCGATCCCGGCGGCAATCACAATGACATTGTGAAGGCGGCTGAAGCCAACGGCGTGACGGTGACTCAGGTATGGCTGACCCATGGCCACATCGACCACGCGGGAGAAGCCAGAGTGCTGGCGGATCGCCTCAAGGTGGCGGTGATTGGGCCGCACCGGGATGACCAGTTTCTGCTGGACGATCTGGAGCAGGAAGCGAGAACCTACGGATTTCCGGTGCACCCCAAGGTCGTGCCGGATCGCTATCTCAATGATGGCGATCAGCTGAGTGTGGGCCAACTGAGGTTTGAGGTTTTGCACACGCCGGGGCACACGCCAGGGCATGTGGTGTTTCATCAACCCGATGCCGGTCTGGTGTTTGTGGGGGACGTGATTTTTGCCAGTTCGGTTGGCCGCACCGACTTTGAGGGCGGCAACCAGGTGCAGCTGCTAACCTCCATCACCGACAAGTTGTGGCCTCTGGGCAATGAGACCGAGTTTGTCCCCGGGCACGGAGCAAACTCCACCATTGGCCGCGAACGCCGACTGAACCCCTATGTGGCGGACACAGTGCTGGGCTGACGACAAGCCAGAGATGAAAAAAAACCGGCCCTGAGGCCGGTTTTTTTATGAATATTGCTGCCAGAGTTTGGGCTGGCGTTCGGTATTGACCATGTCGTAGAGCACGTAGGCCAGAAATGGCAGGCCGGCGGTCAGCATGATCTTGGCGACCAGCAGGGCATTGGGGCTGTCGAACAGCACTGGGCTGATTAAATCGGTCATGTCAGTCTCCTGAGTCTCAGGGCTGGCGACTCTCGTGTCCATTGGGAGCGCGGAGCGTGGGCCGATCGATGCGTCGGCTGTGACCCCTTCAGGGGCGGGTAGCCGTGACGCGTTTCCTTGTCAGATCGGTCTGTTTCGATTCGGGAGGGAGTATGGCGTAGCCCAGGTGTTCAGGCAACGATTGAGGCAATTCAATGCACGAGTGATTCAGTTTGGGTTAAGGCCGCGGCGTCGGGGGCACAAAAAAGGCCGGCAATGCCGGCCTTAATCACTGTCGTTGTGGTTACAACTTGTAGTTGAACGACAACATCACCATGTGGGCGTTGTAGTTGCTGTTGAGATCACCCAGGGTGATCAGATCGGCAACGGTATCGGCCTCAACCACGGCATAGTCGGCATCCTGGTAGCGCTCATAGCGGTAATCCAGGCGCAGCGACATGCTGGTGCTGAGGGCGTAATCGCCATACAGGTTGAAGTTGTGGCTGGTGGCGTAGTAGTCGTCGTACTCGCTGAAGCCAGACACGGTATCGCTGTTGGAGTCGGCGTACACGTAGTCGCCACCCAGCACCAGCTTATCGGCCAGCAAGCCGGTGTAGCTGAAGCCCAGGCCGGCATTGAGGAAGTCATCCTCGATGGTGGCTTCCCAGACCGCAGGGCCGGTCACGGACCCGCCTTGCTCTGAGGTGATCCACTGTTGGCCAACAAACAGGTGGGTAGAGAACCGCTCGGTGTGCTGGAACGCCAGAGTCACGTCATAGCCGTAGTCTTCCGCTTCGGTCAGGCCCACATCGGACTTGTCGTAGTCGTCCAACGCATAGTGACCGGTGAAGTCCACTGACAGCTTGTCCAGTGGCGTGTGGCTGACACGCAGTTCCACTTCGGAGCGGTCACGATCGGCCAGGTAGTAACGACGCATCAGGTCGTTATTGTTACCGGTTACGCTGTAGCTGGAGCCGTCGCGGCTGCTGAATTCGCCTTTCAGGGCGATGTCCCAGGCATCGAATGCGGTGACACGGAAACGACCCCAGACGGCGTCATCGGTGGTGTCTTCGCGATCCTGGCCGGTGCGGGTCACTTCCTTGCGGTCGTAACCGGCATCGACACGGTAGCCTGAGGCGATGCGATAGCTGCCGTTGACCTTATAGGTGGTGCGTTCGGTGTCGTAAGCCACATACTCACTGGCATTGCCGGAGTTTGGATCCAGAGCGATCTGAGTGGTCAGGACGGTCGACTTGTTGTCGCGGTCGCTGTAATCAACGCTGGCACCCAGGCGCAACTTGTTGGTCACCAGGGAGGTCACCTTGAAGTTGGCGTCCAAAGTTTCCACCTTGCCGTCGAAGCCGGTGATGCCGTTGTTGATGGACAGAAGATCGTCGTCCTGGGTCATCTCTCCGGTAGAGAAACGACCGGCCAGGTGGGTACGACCGATGCTGTATTGACCGTTCAGTAGCACCTGGTGGGCTTCGTTGCTTGGCGCATCCTGATAGGCACCGGCAAAGCTGCCGAAGTTTAGGGCACCGACGTTGTTGTCGTACTTGGAGCCGATGTAGGCCAGGCTGGTGAACCAGCGCTCACCGTTCAGCTTAACGCCGGCTTTCCAGTTGTCGGTGCTGCTGTCGACAGGCTTGGCGATGTTGGTCGGTGTGCCACCATAGATGGAGGCTTTCTGGCGACCGGTTTTGTCTTCGCGCTTGAAGCTGGCAAAGGTTTGCCACATCTCACCGCCGAAATCGAACGCCATGCCATAACGCTCGCGTTCGGTCTTCAGTTCGACGTCGGTCAGGTCACCCTTCACCAGGGTGTCGCCCACGGGCAGGTACTCGGTCTGGGCGTTGGCGTTATCCACCCACACCAGCTTGCCGTATTCCAGCGCCACGTTCCAGGTATCACCGTGTCCGGCGGACAGGGTGGCTTCGCCATTGTCCATACCCAGGTTGCGGGCTTCCAGTGAAGCCTGGTACCCGGACTCGGCCAGGTAGTGCAGGTCGGAGTTAACGGCGCCAACGGCACCGTCTTCGGCACCAAAGGTGTTGGCGGAGCGCTCGTTATTGCTCTCTACCATGCCGGCGGCGATGCCGACCGAACCCCGGGTACCGTACTCGACGGTACAGCGTTTACAGGCCCACTTGTCGGTGTTGACCTTGTCAGTGTTGGCTTCCTGCAGGCTGTACCCGCCGGCCATGGCAACACTGGAGACACCGGCCAGGGCCAGTGTGATCAGATTTAAACGAAATCTCATGTTACCTCTCCTTAGTGCTGCAGCGCTTTGCCAGAGGGGTGATTAGACCCGTGAATCTGGCTGTGGCAGTTCAAACAGCTCTGGCCGGCGGTGAAGACGCTGGGCTTGCCGTTGATGTTGTTGCCGCTGTGAGGATTGGTGTGACACTGCTGACACAGCTGAGGAGCACGGTTTGTCAGCATGCCTTCGTTCACACTGCCGTGGGGGTTATGACAGGCTGAGCAGTCTTCTGCAACCGGGGCGTGCTCCCACAGGAAAGGGCCGCGCTTCTCGGCGTGGCACTCGTAACAGGTGTCGTTGGTGGAAACCTGATTTAACGCCGCTTCGGACATGGAACCGTGAGGATTATGGCAATCGGTACAGGTCATGTCGGCCCACTTCAGTGGGTGCGAAGAGCGCTTGTTCATATCGGCCTTCTGGCGAGTATGACAGGCGGTACAGGCGTCGACTTCGGTCACCTTGTCGAGGATCGGATCCTTTTCAACGTGGACCTGGTGACAGGAGGCACAAGCCACCTCTTCCAGGTTGTGGGTGCTGGAGTGCCAGGCCATGCGCTCGCCGTCTTGGTGGCAGGACAGGCAGACGCTGTTTTGCTTGGCCGCCGGTACCGGGGCGTCGGCGCCAAACTGGATCATCGGCTCCTTGCCACCGCGGTTGTGCTTGCCCTGAGGGCCGTGACAGGCTTCGCACTGCAGGCCAGCCATGGGGCTCTTACTGCTGGTGCTTTGACCGTGAACACCCTGGAAGATGCCCATGACCTGCTCACTCTTGCGGTGACACATCAGGCAGCCATCGGCGCCTTTCTTGGAGTATTTGCCTTCGGCAAACTTGGTGTCCAGAATCTGCTCAACCTCGGCGTCGGGCATTTTGTCCCATGGTGCGGCGGTGGCACCAAAGCCGGCAACCAGCGCAGCGCCGGCCAGCAGGGTGGTTAACCATTTCATCTGTTTCATAAAGGATTCCTAACTCGGGTCCACAGAAGGGGAGGGCCAGGCCCTCCCCATCGGCTTAGAACTTCACGTTGCTGTGGTCAGCCACATCAGGGGCGTGACAAACAAAGCAGTTCTCTGCAGAAACAGCCAGCTGGGCATCGGCTTTGTCGACGTCGTACACGCCGTTACCGAAGGTACCGCCGGTCATGTGGTCGATGGCGCTTGGGTAGCTGTGGCAGCTGGCACAGGTGGCCGTGATTGGCGTTCCGTACAGGCCGTCAGCGTAAGGGTTGGCGCCGGCACCGGTGTTGATTGGGCCTTTCTTAGCAAAGGCATTCAGGTTGAAGCTGGTGTGACACTGGGTACAGTCGTTGATGATGTTCTTATCACCGTGTACCACGTGCAGCTTCTGTTCCCAGGCGCCGTTGTTGTTGAAGGCGTAGGTGCCGTCAGGGGTGTGACAGGTCACGCAGCCGTCCAGGCCAATCACCTTGCCCTCTTCGTCGTGGGCAACCTGTTCGGTCATCACGAATCCGGAGTGGTAGCCTTTGTGAATCTGCCAGTTGTCGTTGTGGCAGCCTTCACACTTGCTGAACTCCAGCGAGTCGGTGTGGCGCTTGGATGGGGTAAAGCCGGACTTGGTCACGAACGCCATGTTGGCTTTCATGCCGGTGTAGTTGTCGGTGTTGTCCGGGTCGGCAACATCGGCACAGGCGACAATGGCATTGCCCTTGGAGCAGGCAGCCAGGCCGACGAAGGAGAAGGCGGTGTCGGCATCGGTGCCTTCGGCGCCGTATGGCAGACCGGTAATTGGCAGGACAAAGCTACCATCGACGATGGTGGTGTTGTTGGCCAGTTCACCGTTGCTGACGGCATCCAGATGGCTGCCAGCGCCGTAGCTCAGAACCGGGTAGTTCGGGCCGAGGTTGGTCAGCACTTCGATGCGCTTGATCTGAGGCAGTACCTGATCGGCGGCCAGCTTCTGACCATTGGCATCGGTGATGGACACGGTTACCGTGGTGGTGTCGGTGTCGGCGAAGTAGGCCATCTCGACATCGCTGCCCCACTGGCTGATCACCTCGGCGGCATCGTTCCACTCACCCAGGTGTGCGTCGATGGTGCCCTTAACCACGCCAGTGCCTTCGGCGGTGTGGCAAGAGGCACAACGGGAGCTGTCAGCCTGTTCCATGATGTGGTTGTTGTCGGCGTGACAGCTGGCACAGTTTTCTTTGGACGGAACCGCAGACCAGTTGCCCCACTCGGTGATCGCCAACTCTTCCGCTGGAGCGGAGGTTTCGTGACAGACGTTACAGCTGCTCAGCTCAGTCGGGTACTGAATGTGACCATCGGCGTCTTCGGCGGCGGCCACTTTGTGCACATCGTGTACCAGTACCGCAAAGGAGCGGTTGGTGCGGCCGCCTTCGGCTTTCAGGCCATCGTGGCAGGTGGCACAGGTTTCGGGTTCAACGTAGCTGCCGTGGTGAATGCCATTGCCTTCACCGTGACAGGCGGCGCAGGAGTCGGTGGCGACGATATTACGAGTGTAATCGGCGGCCGCGCCTGCTGCGTTGTAATCAAAGGAGGCCTGACCGTTTGGCACTTCGGTGGTGCCGTCAATCAGGGTACCGGCCGGAGACACGATGTTCAGTCGGCGGGTAAAATTCGGATCCAGCTGGGCTTTATCCAGGCTGGTAAAGGTTACGGTGTAGTAACCGTTTTTCTGATCCACGATCTCTGCGGCGCCGTTGCGGCTGTCATCGCCGGCAAACTGCCACTTGGTGGGGTCGCCAACAACCTGGTGTCCGGCGGGCAGCAACTGGGCCACATTGACCTTCAGCCCCTGCAAGCCGACAACCGCTTCATCGTCTTCGTTGGTGGCCAGTAGGGTAAATACCGGCAAGCCGTTGCTGAAGCTGGCGTCAGTAACTTTCAGGTTCAGTGTGGATACGGAAGTGGCGGGCTCGCCACCGGGACGGCCATCTTCGCCGGAGTTACCGTCGTTGCCATCATCGCCGCCACAGGCGGTCAGCGCAGCACTCACTACCGCAGCGGTAGCCAGCAGACGCCAGTTAGGTTTGTTCATCATCATCATCAATTTCCCTGCTTTTTTTTGGAGGGGGTTACGTAACGAAGTAACCACCTTGCCAATCAGTGCTTTAGTCTCGATTAAGATTCGCTAAAGCACTTCTACGAGGTAATTTATATCAACTTCCAGTGTCTATTACTGTGATGTGCATCAGTGATTTACATTGCTTTACCCCAAAAGGGGTAAGGGACACATTTTCGTCTCCCTGCAATAACTTAGTTGTAAAAATTGCATTTGTGAACTGAATTCGCTGTCGGGGCTGAACCAGGCCTGAACCTGGCGGAAATGGCCATGGTTTTTGTTCGGAAATTTAAGAGGGGTTGGCGCGAAATATTCGAGTTTTATCGGGGAATAAAAAAAGCGGCCCGAAGGCCGCTTTTACACTGTGTTGTCATCGGTCTTAGTGACCGGTGCCCCAGTTGGCGTGAGCTTCCAGCAACTGGCTGTCGCTGTGACAGGTTGCGCAGCTTTCGTTCACCTGAGCCGGGTATTGGCTGGCCGGTACACCAATGGTGTTGATGTCGCCGTCATGGTCGATAACGCCACCCATGCCCTCGATGTGGGCAACGGTGGAGGCACTGAGGCCATACGGAGGCATGTGGCAGCTTACGCAGGCCGCAGTCTGCGGGGAAACCACCAGTTGCTCATTGGTAGCGGGATCGAAACGCTGACCATCAGTGGTACCGAAGGCCACAGGCTGGGCATCGGTGGTGTTGGCGATGATGGACAGGGAGTAGCCGTTGTCACCGTGACAGGTGGCACAGTCGGTCTTCTTGAAGAAGTCGCCGATGTAGTGCTTGCTGTGCACAATGTACGCCAGGTTAGAGGAGCCAGTGCCCTTCTTATCCCGAGTACCGTTGTGGCAGCTGGCACAGCCGTCGATGTCGTTGGTGTAACGGTGAGTGATGGCGGTGGTGTGACAATCCTGACAGGCGCTCATCTCCGCGTGCTGAACACGAGGGCTTTCGGCAACAGCGCTGCCGTCTTGAGCGAAGAAGTAGGTGTCGCTGACCAGGTAAGGGGCATCCTGACCGTCCAGGTTGCCTTCGCCGTCAACCACGCAGTCGGCGCGCACACCTTTGCCTTCGAAGCAGACGTGCAGCTGGCTGCTCAGGGCGATGGTGGCACCGGCGTCAACCAGTTCCTTAACCTTGAACGCACCGTCATTGATGACTGCCTGAATGCGACCGTCACTCAGCTGGGTAAAGTTGTCGAAGCCGACTTTCTGGTAGTTGACCAGGAAGTCATCGCCCAGCACGCCGTTCAGAACGATGGCGCTGTTGAAGCCGCCGTACTTGTAGGGGCGAGGGTCAACTTGAGTCAGGGGTACCAGATCTTCGCCGTCCAGAATCTTGAAGGTGGTGGTGATGGATAGGCTGTCGGCAGCGACGGTCATCTCATCGAAGACCACATTCAGAGTGGTGGAACGAGCGCTGTCGTTCTGGGTGTAGTGACCGGCTTCGGCACCGCGGGCACCGTCGGCATTGTGGCAGGACACACAGTTGGTGTATTCCGGCTTAATCGCTTCGCCGCCCCAGTGCCAGCTTGGTACGCCGTAGGCGCTGTTGTGGCAATTCAGGCAGGTGGCGCTGTCCTTGTCGGCTTTCCAGTGGTCAGCCAGAGGCAGAGCCTCGTCGGCCTGGTGACAGGTCTGACAGTTGGAGGCGTTCTGAGGGTAGATACCGTCGTCGGCAAAGAAGGAGTGGCTGTGAATGTCGTGAGCCATGCCCTTGATGGAGCCATCAAACACCATGGTGCCGGTGACATTGCCATCGGCGTCTTCAATGTCTTTGTTGTAGCTGTTGTAATCGGCGTGACAGAAAGTACAGGACTCCAGAGTCACGTGTTTGCCGCCGTGCATGGACAGGGCGCCATCATGGCCCGGACGGTGACAGCTTTGACAGGTGGTGTCGGCAATCAGCTCTTTCGGACGCGGCTGGGCCGTATCGGAAGAGGGCTGCCAGTAGTAGAAGCTGTTTTCGACCAGAGTGGCACCGGCGGCACCGGTCGCTTTCACGCCCAGGTAAATGCCGTTGGTGGCGTCGGCCTGGTAACCGTAGTCATAGCCCAGAGTATCGATGGCCATGTTCAGGGTCAGGCTGTAGGTGCCGTCCTGGTTGTCGGTCAGACAGTCTTCACAGCTGCTGCCCTTAAAGTAGGAGGAACCGGTGAAGTGGCCGTCGCCTTTGTCTTTGTTGAAGTAGCTCAACCAGATATCGCGAGGCTCACCCTCGATATCTGTGGTACCCACTTCATCTTCATTACCCAAGCGGCCGAAGGAGACCGCACCGATGTCGGCGTTGGTCAGGCCATAAACCGCAACGCCATTGGCGTTGGCCAGGCTGAAGTTCAGTGTCAGGAACCCATCTTCGCTGACGGAAGCGGAGTTGACCGTGGCTTGCACAGAGGTGGCCTGGCCGATGGCGATGCCAACGGGACCGGGCTTGCCATCTTCACCGTCGGAGCCATCAGATCCGTCGGAACCACAGCCAGCCAGGGCGAAAGCCCCGATTCCGGCAAACGCCATTGCGCGCCATAAGGCAGATTGTTTCATCATCATCATTACTATTTCCCTGCAATGTATTAAGGGTTGGCTATGCAAATATCTCTTTTGAGGTATGCACTTCCAACATCAGAAAGATAACTCAGAGTCGAATGAATGCAACGTGATCCAACTCAACATTCCCATATGAATAATCAAATATTCGACCTGTATCGGCCTTCTGGTTCAGTTTCGTACGAAATCTGTTAAGCAACTGTAGTTCATCAGCAACATTCTGGTGGCTAACTGCTGATTTTTAATAGGTAATGTATCTGTCGTTACGCACTTGAAAACCGTCATGAAATCGCCCTGAAAAAGGATGATCTGGATCGCAGTGTGCGTGCCAATTTTGACCAGCAGTCGAAGAACTGTGACTTGTATCATCACCTTCCAATTATGTGACAAGTAAAATTTGGAATTGAGAATTTGTGGCTCCTAATTTATTGAGCCACTGCTTTATTTCATGAGGATGAGAGATGGTAGACAACAATCAACAGTCCGGTTGGGCTAAGTTGTGGAAGCAACCCAAATCAAAATGGTTGCTGGGTATTCCACTGGGCGCCTTCCTGGCCCTGGCTGTCGGTGCCGTAGGTACCGTTGGTTTTAACACCGTACTGCACGCCACCAGCAGTGACGCTTTCTGCGTTAACTGTCACGTGCCGTCCTTTGCCGCTGAAGAGGTGAAGGTCAGCAAGCACGGCATGTCTAAGTCTGGCATGGTGGTTAACTGCGCCGATTGTCACGTATCCAAAGAGTTCGTGCCAAAAATGATTCGTAAGATCTCTGCCATGAAAGAGGTGTATCTGGAGCTGAAAGGCGAGATCACCACCAAGGAAGAGTTCCTGGCCTACAAAAAAGACGGTGCCGCTCGCATCATTGCTGAGATGAAGAGCAATGACTCCCGCGAATGCCGCACCTGTCACGATGTGAACCGCATGAACTTCGACAAACAGAAGAAAGTGGCGGCCAAGATGCACCAGAAGATGGACAAGATGGGCAAGACCTGCATCGATTGTCACAAATACAAGGTGGCTCACAAGAAGCCATAAACGACTCAGCCAAAAGTTGAGTGGTTAAACGACGCCGGGCATTGCCCGGCGTTTTTTTTACCTGCCCCTCATTTCTCCCTTTAATGTGCCCTCGAGCGCAGTTGCCAACTTTCCCTTCGCTAGTGTCATTCAGCTGACAGAATTCCCGCCATCGCTGGTGTTTCATAGCCTCAGGTCAATGAGAAACCCACGACACAGGTAACGAGATGCATGAAGCGGCCCTAACCCAAAGCCTGATAAAGGTGCTGTTGACCCAGGCTGAACGGGTTAAGGCGAACTCCATTTCTCGCGTTACGGTCAAAGTTGGCCAGTTAAAGGCGGTGGAGCCCCAATCCTTGAGTTTCTGTTTTGAGATGTTCGCAAAGGACACTCTGATTGAGGGGGCGCAGCTGGTTATCGATCACGTCCCCGCTCGGGCAACCTGCCATGGATGCCAGCGATCGTTCGATATTTCCCGGTTCTGTTTTCGTTGTGACACGTGCCAGAGCCGGGATATCGAACTGATTCAAGGCGAAGAGTTGTTCATTGAAAGCTTTGAGACCTAGAGGCTGAAGTTATGAAACAAACGGAGAACGTCATTATCTATGCCGACGCAGAGCGATGCCTGGGTTGTCATAGTTGTGAGTTGGCCTGTGCGGTCGCTCATGGTGGCGAAGGCGGCCTGGTGGGGTCGGTGGTCAAAGGACTGCCGCTTCACTCACGCACCAAGGTGGTGGTGGCGGATGAGGTAATGATGCCGATGCAGTGCCGCCAGTGTGAGAATGCCCCCTGCACCATGGTGTGCCCAACCGGCGCCTGTCGTCAGGAAAACGGTCAGGTGCAGATCGTCGAGGCCAACTGTGTTGGCTGCAAGCTGTGCGTGATGGTGTGCCCTTTCGGGGCCATCACCGTGCGGCGGGACAGCCTTCAACAGGAGCAAGACACCAACAATCAGGGGGTGGCACTGAAATGCGACCTGTGTACCAGCTGGTGTGCCGAGCAGGGCAAGAGTGAGACCGCCTGTGTCGAAGCCTGCCCGACCAAGGCGATCAGCCTGATAAACATGCAAACCTACCGCACCGCCCTGGTGCAGGCCAGGGCGAAAGAGCTGGCTCAATCTCAAAAACACATGACCCTGACCCTGAGGAGACCCTGATGGAGATCATCGTAAAATCCAGCGACGAGGCCGTTGCAGCCTTGTGCCCGGTGGCAGAAAGCGAAGGCATTGCCACGGTGTTTGACCGTTATAAGGCCCAGCAACCTCAATGTGGTTTCGGTTCTCTGGGATTGTGTTGTCGCATCTGCTGGAAGGGCCCTTGTCGGGTCGACCCCTTTGGCGATGGTCCCAGCGAAGGGATCTGTGGTGCCAATCGCGACACCATCGTGGCCCGCAATGTGGCCCGAATGATGGCGGCGGGGGCGGCGGCCCATTCGGAGCATGGCCGCCACATCGCCCTGGCGATGCAGCGGGTAGGCAAAGGCGAGTTGCCGGCTTATCAGATTCGGGACCCGAAAAAACTGACCGCCATCGCCGAGCGACTGCAGATTGATACCGGCGACAAATCCGTACTGCAACTGGCGCACGAGGTCGCCACCAAGACGCTGGAGGACTATCAGAACCAGGATCATCACAAAGGCTGTCACTGGATCAGTGCTTCGGTGCCGAAAAAGCGCCTCGACAAACTGGCCAAGCTGGGGGTGTTGCCGCACAACATCGATGCCACCGTGGCTCAGATCATGGCCCGCACTCACATCGGCTGTGACGCCGAACCGAGCAACGTTTTTCTCGGCGGGGTGAGAGGCGCACTGGCCGATTTCAATGGCATGTCGCTGGCGACCGAGTTGTCGGACGCCATGTTTGGCACCCCTGCGCCGGTGGTGACCGAAGCCAATATCGGCGTGATCGATCGTCAGTCGGTCAACATTGCCGTCAATGGCCATAACCCGCTGCTCAGCGAAGTGATCTGCGATGTCTCCCGCGAGATGAATCAGGCCGCCATCGAGGCCGGTGCGCCCGGAGGCATTAACATCGTCGGCATCTGCTGTACCGGCAACGAAGTCATGATGCGTCACGGTATTCCATTGGCGACCAACTACCTGTCTCAGGAGATGGCGATTCTGACCGGAGCCCTGGATGCCATGGTGGTTGACGTGCAGTGCATCATGCCGTCGCTGCCGCAAATTGGTGACTGCTTCCATACCGAAGTGATCACCACCATGGCCGACAACAAGATGCAGGGAGCGCGTCATGTGGACTTCTGTGAGGAGAACGCCAGTGCCACTGCCCGCAAGGTGATTCAGTTTGCCATCGATGCCTTTGGCCGCCGGGACCCCAATAAGATCAACATTCCTGACATCAAACGCACCGCCGTGGTGGGTTTCAGCGCCGAAGCGGTGATGGATGCGTTGGCACAGGTCGACGCCGAGGACCCACTGAAGCCACTGCTGGACCACGTGGTGGCCGGTAACATTCAGGGCATCGCCTTGTTTGCCGGCTGCAACAACACCCAGAGCGTTCAGGATGAAAGCTATCAGAAGATCGCCAAAACTCTGGCGGCCAACAACGTGCTGCTGCTGGCCACAGGCTGTGGTGCCGGCGCTTTCGCCAAAAATGGTTTGATGAATCAGCAGGCCACCGAGTTGTACGCCGGTGAGGGGCTGAAGGCGGTGTTGACCGCCGTCGGTGAGGCGGCCGGCCTCAATGGGCCGTTGCCTTTGGTGCTGCACATGGGCTCCTGCGTCGACAACAGCCGTGCCATTACCCTGGCAACGGCACTGGCCAATCGCCTGAATGTGGATCTGTGTGATCTGCCATTGGTGGCGTCGGCTCCGGAAGCGATGTCGGAAAAAGCGGTGGCCATCGCCTCCTGGAGCGTGGGCCTGGGGATTCCGACTCATTTGGGCACCATGCCGCATGTGACCGGTTCTAAGGTGGTGACGGAGTTAATGACCGAAGGGGCTAAGGATCTGTTTGGAGGCTACTTCCTGGTGGAAACCGATCCGGATCTGGCCGGCGAAAAACTGGTAGAGGTGATTCGCAACAAACGCCTTGGCCTGGGAATTTAACCAACATAGCCCCGGGAAGGCACGGCCTTCCCGGGTGGAGGTGCAACATGAAGATAGCCATTACTGGAAAAGGGGGAGTGGGAAAGACCACCCTGGCTGGCTTGCTGGCCCGCAGTCTGGCCGAGGATAGCTTGCGGGTGCTGGCGGTGGACGCCGATCCCGATGCCAACCTGGCGGCGGCGGTGGGAATTGCTGCCGGGTCGCCGCAACCCTTGCCGTTTTCCAAGTTGACCGAGCTGGCCCGATCCCGCACCGGCGCCGATCAGAACAGCGGTGGCCTGTTTAAACTCAACCCCAGGGTGGACGACCTGCCGCAGCAATTCTGGTTGGAGCATCAGGGGGTACGGGTGCTGAAAATGGGTACCGTCGACCATGCCGGCAGCGGCTGTGTCTGTCCCGAACACACCTTGGTGCGCAGCTTGATGCGACACCTGCTGCTGGACAGAGATGAGATGGTGATCATGGACATGGAGGCGGGCATTGAACATCTGGGCCGGGGCACCGCCGATGCCGTGGATCTGCTGGTGGTGGTGGTGGAGCCTGGCAGTCGCAGCGTGCAGACCGCCTTGCAGGTAGAGCAGTTGGCACAGCAACTGGCCATCGCCCGAGTGGGGTTTGTGGCCAGTAAGGTCGACGGTCCCGACGACCTGGAGTTTATTCGTCAGGCTCTGGGCCCGAAGCGAACCCTGCTGGGGCAATTGAGCTGGAGTGACACCCTGCGTCGTGCCGATAAGTCCGGCCAATCCCCGTTTGATTTTTCCGGCCCCTTCATCGAGGAAGTCGATGCCATCAAGCGGGCGCTGCTGGCCCTGGTACCGAGGATGGAGGAGGCGGCTCATGTGTAACGTCAGTGTGATGCTGGTGACCCCGACGTCGGCAGAGACCATTGAAGAGGTCACCGGCATCGAAGTGCACGGAGAGGCCTTAGTGATCACCACTTTTTTTGATCCCCCGCGCCAGCTGTCTGGCTATCGGCTGGTGAGCGCCGATTTTCTTAAACGACAGATCGTGCTGGAACAGCCACAGAAATCAGGAGACAACCATGAGTAACGAACGGCAAATTTTGCTGCAAAAAATGCAGCGGTTGCTGCCCCACTGGCAACAGCATAACGATGAGCACATCAATGAAATGGAGCGGTGGCAGCATCAGTTGCTGGCTCAGGAACTGACTGAGTTGGCACAGTCGATTGCCGATGTGGTGGTGCAGATGAAAACTACCGGTCAGCGCCTGCAGCAGGCTCAGGACACAGTGACCACTTACTCCGACAAGAGTGCCTAGTCGGTTCAGGAGGCAGAGGAGAGTCAGCCATGTGCAATAACTGTGGATGCAATGTGACGTCGGGCAATCGCCACCTGCTGGAGGCCGGGGGCAAACTGGAACACAGTCAGGGACGGCGAACCATTCAGGTGCTTGAGGGGTTGCTGGATGAAAACGATCATCAGGCGATGCACAACCGCGAGCACCTGGACCAGCATCGGGTCGTGGCCATCAATCTGATGTCTTCGCCGGGCAGCGGCAAAACCCGACTGCTTGAGGCCTGCCTGCCAGAACTGGCGAAGATGGGCATTCGGGTTGGGGTGATCGAGGGGGATTTGGAGACCGAGAACGATGCGGCTCGTATCCGCAAGCATGGGGTGCCGGTGCTGCAAATCACCACTGGCATGGCCTGCCACCTGGATGCCCACATGGTGCACAACGCCCTGCATTATCTGCCGTTGGCGGAACTGGACCTGCTGTTTATTGAAAATGTGGGCAACCTGGTGTGTCCTGCCAGCTTTGATTTGGGTCAGCATCAGGATGTGGTGTTGCTGTCGGCCACCGAGGGGGACGATAAACCCTGTAAGTATCCGGTGATGTTTCGCAGCGCCGATAGGGTGCTGATCTCCAAGGTCGATCTGTTGGCCCACTTCGATGACTTTGATGCCCACCGGGCGCAGGCCAATCTGGAGCAACTGGGGCTGGCGCAACCGGCGTGGCAGGTGTCGGCAAAAACCGGACAGGGATTGGAAGCGTGGTTGGCGTGGTTGGCAGAGTTAGTGAAGAAATAGGGTAAATTCACGGCAATGATTATCGGCGCCCAGGCTATATTGTGTGGGCGCTTATTGTGCTGCCAAAAATAAAGTTATTTCTGTTTTTTTGCCTTTTTATTGTTTGTTTTCTTATGGGTTTTATTTTGTTGATCATGGTCACGAATAGACACTAAGCGATGAACGTTAAGACTATTTTGAACTCAATATAATTACGACTTGTTATTAAGAACTGAATTATGACTGTAATCGAATCCATCACTCTGATGTTCGGCCTGGTGTTTTCTTTAAGCCTGCTCTATTGGAGTAATCAGAAGTGGGGACTGTTGTTAACCGCCGCCTTGATGGTGACGGCGTTGGCGCTCACCTTGTACTGGCCGCTGTTGCTGGGGGCGGCGGTTGCCATGCTGGCGCTGGTCGCATTGCACCATTGGCGACCGGAGATTGCCCGTGGCCAGGGACGGGAGAATGGCCTAAGGGATTGGGTGCATCACTCGATGTCCTTGGCGATGGTGTTGGTGGGCATCCAGTATGTGCTGTATTACAGTTTGCTGGGCCAGGGAGTGGAAACCGGATTGGGACGACCGGATGTGGTGGATGCGTTTTTGCCGATTGCCGGTGGCATCGAATTGAAAGCCATCATCATGTTGAACCTGTGGGACCAAAACCACCCAGCTGCGGCTGTTATGCTGACCTCAGTATTATTAAGTGGATTGATTTGTAAGCGCGCATTCTGCGGTTGGATCTGTCCTTTAGGTCTGGCTGGTAAATATTTGTACGATTTGAGGGTGCGTTTTATTAAGGGCGCTTATTTGGCTCCAAAATGGTTGGATTGGCCATTAAGAATGCTGAAATACCTTTTATTATTGGGGTTGTTTTACATCGTAATTGGTATGCCAGCGGAATCTTTGCCCTATTATCTCGATGGCAACTATCAAAAGATAGCCGACCTTAAAATGGGACTGTTTTTTGCTAATCCCAGTGTGCTCGCTCTGGTGGTCATTGCTGTGATTCTGGGGCTGGCGGCTTGGCAACAGCAGGCATTTTGTCGCTACCTGTGTCCCTACGGTGCACTGTTGGGGCTGCTGAGCTTCCTCAGCCCGTTTAAGGTGCGACGGGACACCAACCACTGCCTGATTCAGTCCCGAGGGATGAAGTGCGATAAGTGCACTCGCGCTTGCCCTGCGCGAATCCAGGTGCATACCGAGAGCACCGTACGTTCCGATGAGTGTCAGGCTTGCATGCGCTGCGTGGCGGCCTGTCCTAAGAAAGAGGCGCTGCAGGTGTCGACTCGCTGGGGGCAGACCCTGTCGGCTCGAGGGGTGCTGATCATCCTGTTGTTGCTGATGTTTGCAGTGCCATTGGTGGCCTATGTCGGCGGCTTCTGGCATAGCCAGGTCAGTGATGCCACCCGCATTGAGTTAATGAAATACATCCATCAGATAGGCCACTGAGCCTGATCCTCTTCGTTCACTGAGTGTTTCAATGTGAGCCTTGCCTGAGTCCCTGTGAAGGGGCTCAGGCTTTTTTGTGTTTGGCGGCCGAAACCCGCCTCCTCGGTAAAAGCGTGATGGGGGCAACGATTAGGCAACATACCGGCGCGGCTGTCGGCTCGCTGACAGAAATCCCCTTCACCATACCGGACACTGCCCCTATGGCACTGTTGCTTGGATGAGGATTGCTATGGGTGAGTTATCGGTGTGGGCCTGGGGAGGGGCCGCGCTGTTATTAATCGGAGAGTTATGGGCCTGGTTGCATTATCGCAATCTGGGGAAGTTGCTGCTGTTTTCCACCGTCGCCGAGATGGGGTATCTGGGATTGGGCTTGGGCCTGGACACCACCCTGGGGGAGACCGGTGCCTGGTTCCACCTGTCGCTGCAGGTGGTGATGCGACTGCTGGTGATCGTGGCGGCCTGGCGGTTGATTCGTCGCGCCGGAAGTGCCGATCTGACCGAGGTGGCCAAGGTGGCGCCGCAGTTACCCCTGACCCGATTGATGTTGGGCTTTGGGTTGTTTTCTGTCATGGGGCTGTCGCCATTTAAAGGGGCATTCAGCAAGTTCATTATTTTGTATTCGGCGGTGGATCTGGGGCACTGGGCTCTGGCCCTGACGGCGACGCTGGCCAGCGTGGTGGCGGCGGTGTACACCATCACGGTGATTCAGGCTCTGTGCTTTGGACCCCAGGCGGACGGTCAGCGCTGGCGAGAGTGGGCGTTTGGCAGTCGCTCCTGGTTGCTGATGGTGTCACTGGCGGCGATGACGGTGCTGCTGAGCCTGGATCCCGAGCCTTTGCTGCACGGGATTGGCCAGTACCTGGGGCTGACGGCGGCCGATGGCCTGCCGACGTTTGAAACCCCCTGGCACCCCTTGGTGTTGCTGCCCTACCTAAGTGGTTTTGGTCTCTACGTGTTTGGCCATTTCAGTCACCGGTTGCGAAACTGGCTGGCCCAGGGGGTGGCGGCGATGACCCTGGTACTGGTGTGGAATCAAACCGATCTTGATGGCTTATCCTGGTTGTTTGCGGTGCTGTTTGCCCTGGTGATGCTGATGGTGGTGGTGTACTCCGCCGCCTACATGAAGCAGCAGGCTCACAGCAATCGCTACTACTTTTTCCTGATGCTGATGCTGGGATCATTGCTCGGGGTGGCCACCGCCGACAACCTGGGCAACTTTTACCTGTTCTGGGAGTTGATGACCTGGACGTCGTATCTGTTGGTGATCCACCCACAGAGCGATTCTGCCTTGCGTGCCGGTAGAAAGTACTTCCTGATGTGCGCCAGCGGGGCCTATGTGATGCATTTTGGCATCCTGTTGCTGCACGCCCAGATCGGCAGCTTTGAGTTTGCGGCGATCTCGGCCGGAGTCGCGCAGCTGTCACCGATGGTGGCCTGGGTGGCCCTGGGCTGCTTTATGCTGGGACTGGGGGTGAAAGCCGGCCTGTGGCCGCTGCACAGTTGGCTGCCCGATGCCCACCCGGTGGCCCCGTCTTCGATTTCGGCACCGATGTCGGCGATTCTCACCAAGGCGGGCCTGTTTGGCTTGCTGAAACTGGGCATGATGGTGTTTGGCACCGCGACCCTGATGGAGATGGGACGAGTCGGTGACTGGAGTGTGTTCGGTCTGCTGCTGAGCCTGCTGGGGGTCATTACCCTGTTGTATGGCGAAATCATGGCGCTCAGGCAGGACAACCTGAAACGGATGCTGGCTTATTCAACCCTGGCTCAGGTGGGGGAGATTGCCGCCATCCTCGGCCTGGGAACGTATCTGAGCCTGGTGGGGGGATTGGCGCATCTGGCCAATCATGCCCTGTTTAAAAGCCTGCTGTTCTTGGCCGCCGGCGCCTTTATCTACCGTACCGGCAGTAAGCGGTTGTCGGATCTGGCGGGAGTGGCCCGGCAGATGCCGGTGACCGGCCTGTGCATGGCGGTGGGCTTGCTGGCGATCATGGGGCTGCCGCCGTTTAGTGGCTTCTTCAGTAAGTTCATGATGCTGTATGCCGCTGTCGCCGCCGGGCAACTGCTGTTGCCGGCGACGATCCTGCTGGGCAGCGTCATCGGTGCCATCTACTATCTGCGCCTGTTTCGCGTGCTGTATTTCCAGCCGGGCAGGGTCCGAGTGAACGAGGCTCCGGCCTCGATGCTACTGGCCCTGGTGGGGCTGGCGAGTTTGGTGCTGCTGGGAGGCCTGTTTCCGGACGCGGTGGTGAACTGGGTTCGTCCGGCGGCGGCGCTGCTGGCGCCTGAACCAGGCACCATCAGTGTGCCGACGCTCACCATGGCCTGGCCGCTGAGTGCCCTGTTGGCCTGTGGTGGAGCCATCGTGGTGTATCTGATGGGCCGCTGGCAACTGCCCGGCAGCCGCTGGGCGGCCCTGGGAGTGATGGCCTTGGCGCTGGCCGGAGTGTTGCTGGAGTCTCAGCGCTACGATCTGCTGTCCTGGTGGTTTGCGATATTGATTGCCGCCATGGGGGTGGCAAACCTGTGTTACGCCAAGGGCTACATGGCCCACAGCCACAGCCCGCACCGATTCAGCTTCTTTTTCCTGATGATGATCGGCGGCCTGCTGGGGGTGACCGCCAGCGAGGATCTGTTTAACTTCTTTGCTTTCTGGGAGCTGATGAGCAGCTGGACGCTGTATTTCGTCATCATTCACGAGGAGAGCGAAGAGGCCCTGGGCGAAGGCTTCAAATATTTCCTGTTTAACCTGGTTGGGGCCAGTGCCCTGTTCCTGGGCGTGGTAATGCTGACCGCCTACAGCGGTTCATTCAGCTTCGCGGCGCTCCAGGCCGCCACTGCCTTCATGCCGGTCTCCTGGCTGGCGCTGGCGTTGGTGTTGGTGATGGCCGGGCTGTTGATGAAAGCGGCCCAGTTGCCGCTGCGCATCGATGTACAGATGCACCCGCCGACGGCGCCGACGCCGGTCAGTGGTTACATCTCGGCGGTATTGCTGAAAAGTGGCCCTTATGGGGTACTGAAGTTCATCGCAGCGTTGGGAGTGACCACGCTCACCGCCCGTTTGGGTGGCATTGCCGAATTGCCCTGGCTGACGTATGCCGTGGCGGTGATTGCGGCGGTAACCCTGCTCTATGCCGGGGCTATGGCCATGATTCAAACCGGGATAAAGCGGCTGCTGATCTACAGCACCGTCAGTCAACTGGCGTACGTTTTGCTGGGCATCGCCCTGATGTCGCCCCTGGGACTGGCGGGGGGCCTAATGCACTTCGTTAACCACATGCTATTAAAAAACATGTTGTTTATGGCTGCTGGAGTGATTTTGGCACAGGCCCACCTGGAGAGCTTGGACGAACTGGGTGGCCTGGGGCGACGAATGCCGGTGACTTTCGGCGTGTTCCTGTTCGCCGGCCTGTCCCTGTCTGGCGTACCGCCGCTGAATGGATTCGCGTCGAAATGGCTGATCTATCAGGCCAGTTTCGAGTCCGGGCATTACCTGCTGGGTCTGGCGGCACTGATGTCGAGCCTGTTTACCCTGGCGGCGGTATTGAAGTTTGCCCATGTGGCCTTTATGGGCCAGCTCAACCCCAAGGTGGCCCACCTTAAGGAGGCGGACTGGTCCATGCGCCTGCCGATGCTGGTGCTGATGGTGGTGAGTCTGATCATCGGTGCGTTTCCCGGCATGGTGCTGGTGCCGGTGGCGGCGGTCATCGACTCCCTGGGGATGGCAAGCATCAGCGTCAGCTGGTTTGGCGGTCTGCCGGGCAATGGCGGCTGGCATCCAGCCACCCTGACGCTGGCAATGGCGCTGTTGGCCTGGGGCTGTTGGGGCTTCTATCGCCTCAGTAACCCTGTGCGGCAGCGGGTGCATTTGCACGCCTGCGGGGTTGAGGACATCGATGCCGCACAGGCTCACCTGCCGGCCTCCAGCCTGTATGAGTCCCCCAAGGCGCTGATCCGCGCCATCACACGAACCAAACCATCTCAAGGAGTGAACCATGAGTGAGTTGTTGGCCTTGTTGTCACCCCTGTGGGTGCTGCCATTAGGGATGGGCGCCTTGTTCGTCGGGCTGCTGTTCAAGGGGGTAGACCGGATTGTGGTGGCGCGCCTGCAGCGCCGCATCGGTCCGCCGCTGCTGCAGCCTTTTTATGACATTGCCAAGTTGATGCAAAAGCGATCCATGGTACCGGAACCGGCGATGACCGGGTTGTTCCTGTACCTGCCGGCGGCCGGCGTCTGCGCCATGATGGTAGCCGTCGCCCTGGTGCCCATTCCCGGCATGTATCAGCCGCCGCAGGCGCTGGGGGATTTGCTGGTGTTGCTGTATCTGCTGGCGGTGCCAGCCATCGTCATCATGTTGGCCGGCTCCGCCTCCGGCTCGACCTTCGGTGCCATCGGCTTCTCCCGTGAGATGTCGTTGATGCTGGCGTACGAAGGTCCGTTGCTGTTGGTGCTGATCAGCGTGGCCATTCGTACCGGTGCGGGTCTGGGGGAGCCGATCAGCCTGTCGCTGAATGAGGTGGTGGCCTGGCAACAGGGCCACGGCGCCTTCATTACCGACCCATTGATGTGGCCAGCCCTGCTGGCGTTTCTGAGCGTGATACCGGCCAACCTGGGGGTGGCCCCGTTCGACATTCCTGAGGCGGAGTCGGAGATTCTCGAAGGGCCGCTGCTGGAGTATTCCGGCCCGGCGTTGGCAATGTTCAAGCTGATGTCGACCCTCAAGACCATGCTGGTGCTGAGCCTGGGGGTAGTGATGTTCTGGCCTTCCGTAGGGGAGGGGCTGTGGCCGCTGTTGACGCACCTGCTCAAATGCCTGGGCCTGTTTCTGCTGGCCAAGACCGCGCTGCGGGCGTCGGTGGGAAGAATGCGGATGGATCAGGCGTTTATTTTCTATTTCAAATGGCCGGAGCTGCTTGGGGTGCTGAGTTTGATTCTGGTGGTGGCCACCGTATGAGTGAGAGGTATCTATGAAACTGTTTTCCAACACGGCGGTGCGCTCACCCTGGTTGTACCGCATCAACGCCGGTTCCTGCAACGGCTGCGACGTGGAGCTGGCGACCACCGCCTGCATTCCCCGTTACGACGTGGAGCGTCTCGGGTGTCAGTATTGCGGCAGTCCCAAGCACGCCGACATTGTACTGATCACCGGGCCGTTGACCGCCCGGGTTAAAGACAAGGTTTTGCGGGTGTACGCCGAAATTCCTGACCCCAAGGTCACGGTGGCGGTGGGGATCTGTCCCATCTCAGGAGGGGTGTTCCGGGACAGCTATGCCATTGAAGGGCCAATCGATCGCTATTTCGATGTCGACGTCAATGTGCCCGGCTGCCCGCCGCGACCGCAGGCGATCATCGAAGGCATTGCCCAGGCGATTGAAATCTGGAAAACCCGGCTGTAGGAGGTCCCATGGGAATTGTAAAACTGCTGTTTCGAAATCTGCTCAAAGGGCCGTCTACGGATCCCTTTCCTTTCGGCGACACCTTTACGCCGAAGGCGCTGCGGGGCCGCATCGAGTTTGATGCCAGTCGCTGCACCGGCTGTCGCATGTGTGAGTACGTGTGTGCCGGTGGTGCCATCCGTTTTCAGGAAACCGATGCGGGCTTGAAGTTTCACCTGTGGCACAACAGCTGCGCCTTTTGTGGCCTGTGCGAGCACTACTGCGTACCCGGCGCCATTGAAATGACCCAGGACTGGCACCTGGCGCACCCGCAGCAGGAGAAGTACACCATGGTGGAGCAGGGGGTGGTGCGGCGCTTGCCTTGTGAGGGGTGCCAGACGGCGATGGTTCCTACCACCGAGCGCCTGATTGGCCGCGCGTATGCCGGTTCCAACGCCGCTATTGAATCCCTGTCCCGCTTATGTCCGGACTGCCGCCGCCAACGCTCGGCTCGGCAGTTGACCAAAGGAGAATTGCTATGACCCCGATGTTTCAAAGTGTGGCTGCCAGCCTGGGCAACAGCCTGAGCCAACCGGCCGACTGGTCGCAGAGCACCAATGGCAAAGGCGTCACCGTGGCCTGGTGCCGACTGAGCGATGCGGCCCAGATCCTGCCGATGGCACGCCTGATCAAAGTACTGGATGGTCGCCTCAGTACCATTACCGCCTACCAGATTAAGCAGCAGCCTGACGGGCTGGAAATTGCCTATCACTTCGATCTGGATGGCGACACGCTGACCGCCACCGTCACGGTGGACGCCGCGCCGCGCATCATTCCGTCGCTGACCGGCGTGTTTCGCAATGCCGATTGGAATGAACGTGAGTTTATGGAGCTGTATCAAATCGAGGTGACCGGTCACCCGAACCCTCGGCGCCTGTTCATCGATGAAAACATCGACCCGGCGGTGCTGCAACGCTTCATTCCCTATTCCGATCTGGTTAATGCCGCCAGTACCAAGGCGTTGTGGGAAAAAATTATGATCACCAAGGGAGACACGCAATGAGCAGCTATAAGGTACCTGTGGGCCCTTTGCATGTGGCTCTGGAAGAGCCCATGTACTTCAAAGTCGAGGTGGAGGGGGAAACCATCAAGGGCATCGACATCACCGCCGGCCATGTGCATCGAGGCCTGGAGTACCTGGCGGTAAAGCGAAACTTCTACCAGAACATTACCCTGACCGAACGCTTGTGTTCCCTGTGCTCCAACAGCCACCCGACCACTTATTGCATGGCCCTGGAAACCATCGGTGGCATTGAGGTGCCGCAGCGGGCCCAGTACCTGAGGGTGATCGCCGATGAGGTCAAGCGGGTGGCATCGAACCTGTTTAATGTGGGGATCATGGCCCACATCATCGGCTTTGATTCTCTGTTTATGCACGTGTTGGAAACCCGGGAGGTGATGCAGGACGTCAAAGAGACCGTGTACGGCAACCGCATGGATCTGGGCGCCAACTGCATCGGTGGGGTGAAATACAACCTGGATGCCGATAAGGTGGCATACCTGACCGAAAAGGTTCAGGGAATGATACCGGCGGTGGAGGAGATTAAGGCGCTGTACAACAGCGACCACTTCATCGTGTCGCGAACTCAGGGGGTTGGGGTGCTGACTCTGGAGGACGTCAAGGACTACGGCTTGGTGGGGCCGGTGGCGCGGGCGTCGGGTCTGGCGTACGACGTTCGGGTCCAGGCCAGTTACGCCATCTACGATCAACTGGATATGGAGATTCAGACCCGCAGTGGCGGTGACGTATGGTCGCGGGCCATGGTGCGTATCGATGAGGTGCTGGTGGCGCTGGATCTGATCTTGCAGTGCCTGGCCAAGCTGCCCCAGGGGCCCATTGCCATCACTACGTTGCCCAGCATTCCCGCCGGGGAAGCGATCGCAAAAAGTGAGGCACCCCGGGGAGAGTTAATTTATTATCTGCGCACCGATGGCAGTGACAAGCCGGAACGTCTCAAGTGGCGGGTACCCAGCTACCCCAACTGGGATGCATTGCAGACCATGATGGCCGGGGAGAAGATCGCCGATGTGCCGTTGATGGTGAACAGCATCGATCCTTGCATTTCATGCACAGAGCGGTAGTGCCGGGGAGAGCGAAGCGGCTTGTCATCATCCAGCCATTCGGCTAGCGGCCAGGGCACATAGGGAAGAACACAGGAGCGCGGTGGTGCAATCAAAAATGAGACTGTCCAGGTTCAACATGATTGAACTGTTAAAGGCGCCTCAATACAAAGGCTTTCTTTCCGGCTTTCAGGCGCGTCAGTTTGCCCGCGGCAACCTGGTGAGCTCGCCGGAGCAGCAAAGCAATGAGGTGTTTATCGTGGTGTCCGGGCGACTGCGGATCTTCCTTTCCTACGAGGGCAAGGAGTTTACTCTGTGCTTTCTGGAGCCGGGGGATCTGTTCAGTACCCATACCCGGGTGATGATTGAGGCCTGCAGAGAGGCGACCATCATGTCCATCAGCGTGGCGCGGTTTCGGGAGGAGGTGGTGCGCTTTCCTGAGGTGTCGCTGGTGATGACCGGCATTCTCGGTCAGGTGCTGGGCGGCACTCTGGATGTTATCGAGGGGATCATGTTCCACGATGTTCGTTACCGGTTAGTGGAGTTCTTGCTGTCGCTGGCGGACGAGCAGGGCAAGCACACGGAAACCGGCACCGAGTTTGGCTGCGACCTCAATATGGAGGAGATCTCCTTGTTGATCGGCACCACCAGACAAACCGCGTCGTCGCTGCTGAATACGCTGATCAAAGAGGGCCACCTGGTTCGGTTAGGCCGCGGCCGCTACCGAATGCCTGAGCCGCAAACGCTCAGGAGTCTGCTGGAAGGCGATGATATCTGAAGGTAAAAAAAACCGGCTCACTGAGCCGGTTTTTTTGTTTGCAAGCCAGTTTAGTGGGCCATGGCCACGTTGGCCTGGGCGGCGGCTGGACGCTTGAGTTCGCCGATGGGCATGATGGTGCGACCATACTCGCCGTTGATGATGGTGGCCATTGCCAGGTAGACGGCACTGGCACCACAGACGATGCCTTCGAAACCGGCGATGGTGCCCAGCAGGGCGCTGCCGGTGAAGTCACGAGCCGCCAGCAGGAAGAACAGCACGGTCAGGCTGCCAAAGATAAACTGTTTGGCACGAGGGTAGTTTGCCAGGGTGGCAATAAACATAAAGCCGGTAAACAGGCCCCACAGGCTCAGGTACCAGCCCATGAAGTGATGCGGGCTGCCGGCCACACCGATTTCCATGTTTGGCATCAGAATCAGCCCTACCAGAGTCAGCCAGAAAGAGCCATAGGAGGTAAAGGCCGTGGTGCCAAAAGTATTGCCATTGCGGTACTCCATAATGCCGGCAATGATCTGAGCGATGCCACCAAAGAAGATACCCATAGCAAGGATCATGCTATCGATAGGGAAATATCCTGCGTTGTGGATGTTAAGCAGGATAGTGGTCATGCCGAACCCCATCAGCCCCAGTGGGGCCGGGTTTGCAATCTTTTGTGTCATGAGTTTACCTAAACTATGTTAATAAATTTTGGCGCAAACGCCTGAATTAGTGGCGGATTATAAAATGGTCATTTGATTTTTCGATGTGACAGGGGTCACGGCTGTACCAGCAAATTGAGGGGAGTCGCAAAACTTTGAATTCCATTCGCCATGCCTTTTTTTGCCTGTGACCCAGATCCCGGTTTATCCACTGGAATCGCATTGGCCAGAGCGGCAATAAAAAAAACAGGCCGAACAACTTAATAAAATAGGAATTATTATTATTTGAGGTGCAAAACGGCGAGCTAGGTCAAGGATTTTTGTATTTCCTTGTGTATACTTGACTGTAAATGAAATCAATTCCCATTTAGATACAGGTAGCACAATGGTTTTATCGGAGTTGGGGTTAGGACAACGTGCAAGTGTGAAGCGTTTGGGTGATCAGAGCATGCCTCTGACCCTGAAGCGCCGCTTGATGGCACTGGGCTTCACAACAGGCAGTGAAGTGCAGATGGTACGTTCGGCACCTTTGGGTGGCGCAGTACAACTTAAAGTTCGGGGTGCAAGCTTGTGCCTGAACAATCGTCTGGCTGCGCAGATTCACGTAGAGGGATAACGAATGACTACTATGCGTTGTGTTGCTGTCGGTAATCCGAACTCCGGCAAATCAACCCTGTTTAACGCACTGACGGGCAACAATGTGTCCGTGGGCAACTGGGCCGGTGTGACCGTCGATAAAAAGGTCGGCAAACTGGATCTGGACGGCGTTCAGGTGGAAATCACCGATCTGCCCGGATTGTACGATCTGGAAGCGGCGGATGGCGAAGGCTTTATTGATGAAAAGATCAGCCGCGATTACCTGTTGGGTAGCGACGTTGATCTGTTGATCAATGTGGTGGATGTGTCTCAGCTGGAGCGCAACCTGTACCTGACCACCCAGTTGCGCGAGCTCGATGTGCCGATGCTGTTGGTGCTGAACAAGGGCGACGTGACCGAGCGTCGTGGTGTCGAGGTCGACACCCAGGCTTTGTCTGCCAAGCTGGGTTGCAAAGTGGTTCAGATCAGTGCCAAAAGCGAGCAGGGACCGAAGCTGGTCAAACAGGCGCTGGCCGAGATGGCCGCCAAGCCTGCCGGCGAGGTGCTGTCCATTGGCATTGATGCCAGCATTGAGCAGGAACTGACTCGTCTCGACGGCATCCGTGCCCGTGCCATCAGTAAGTTGCTGTCACAGAGTGATGCCGATGCTCAACAGGCTTACAACAAGCTGGTTGCTGCGGATCTCAGCCCGGCGGAGCACATTGCCGATCGACGCTATCAATTTATCGGTGACCTGGTTGGTGAGACCGTGTCTCAGCCCAGCATCTATCACTCGGTCACCGAGAAGCTGGATAAGTACGCCCTTAGCCCCATGACCGGGGTGCCCATCTTCCTGGGCATGATGTATCTGACCTTTATGTTCGCCATTAATGTCGGGGCGGCGTTCATCGATTTCTTCGACATCGTCGCCGGTGCCATTTTTGTCGATGGCACCGCGCTGCTGATTGGCAATGCCGGCCTGCCAGATTGGATGTCGGCCATTCTGTCCGACGGTGTGGGTGCCGGTATTCAGACCGTCGCAACCTTCATTCCCGTGGTGGCATTCCTGTACATCGCTTTGAGCATTCTGGAAGTGTCCGGTTACCTGGCCCGCGCCGGTTTTGTAATCGAAGGCGTGATGCAGAAGATTGGCCTTCCCGGAAAGGCGTTTGTGCCGCTGATTGTCGGTTTCGGCTGTAACGTTCCTGCGGTGACCGCCACCCGTTCTCTGGATACCAAGCGTGAGCGTATCGTCACCGCCATGATGGCGCCGTTCATGTCCTGTGGTGCCCGTCTGCCGGTGTACGCCCTGTTTGTGGCGGCGTTCTTCCCGGATAACGGTCAGAACCTGGTGTTTGTGCTGTACCTGGTGGGCATTGTTGCCGCAATCCTGACCGGCCTGTTGCTGCGTCATACCCTGCTGCCGGGCCAGGCTAGCCAGGGCTTTATGGAGTTGCCGGATTATGAGATGCCAACCCTGGGCGCCATTGGCCGCCGCACCTGGCAGCGCACCAAGCAGTTCGTTCTGGGCGCCGGTAAAACCATCGTGATCGTGGTGACCATCCTCAGCTTCTTCAACTCCATGGGCACCGACGGCAGCTTCGGTAACCAGGATTCGGATAAGTCAGTATTGTCTGCCGCCTCCCAGGTGGTAACGCCGCTGTTTGACCCCATGGGCATTAAGGAAGACAACTGGCCAGCGACCGTTGGTGTCATCACCGGTATCTTCGCCAAGGAAGCCGTTGTCGGCACCTTGAACAGCCTGTACAGCCAGGGCGGTGAGGAAGAGGGCGGTGAATACAGCCTGCTGGGCGCCGTGAACGAAGGTCTGGCGACCATTCCGGAAAATATGTTTGGTATTGCCTGGGACGATCCTCTGGGCCTGAACATCGGTGATGCCCACGATACCGACGCCATGGCAGAAGAGTTTGGCTTTGAAGCCGCGACCCTGAGCAACCTGGAAGCCGGCTTCGAAACCCGCGCCGCCGCCTTTGCTTACCTGCTGTTCATCCTGCTGTACACTCCGTGTGCTGCGGTCTTGGGTGCCATGGCCGGTGAATTTGGCAGCCGCTGGACTGCGTTCAGTGCGGTATACACCTTCGCCCTGGCCTATGCCACTGCGACCCTGTTCTATCAGGCGTCCCGACTGGCGATAGAGCCGGCTCATGCCCTGTTCCACATCGGTACCATCGTGGTGTTGGTGGTGGCTGGTATCGCTTACCTGCGCCGTGTGGGCAAGAAGAGCCAGATGGGTGTCGGTGACATTCCGGTGGCCATTAAAGAGTAATGTCATGAGCGGCGCGCCCGGCGCCGAGCTACGATGACAGATGCAAAAGGCAGCCCTTCCGGGTTGCCTTTTTGGTTTCTGCGGTGTCGTGGAACCCGGGGATTTTTAGCCGGTTAAACCCTGCCAGCTCTGGCTTTGGGCGATCAGTTTGGCCGTTGGGCGCAAATGTTGGCCAAAAAGCCAAAAAAGTCACCGTGGGAGCGAGTTTTGGGTCTTGCTCCGATCCCCCTGATAGTGGATCATAGTCCCCTTATACGTTTTTTTGCAGTTAGTCGAGGGCAACCATGACCCAGCCGGACAACGACGTTCGTCCAAGCAACTTTATTCGCAATATCATTGATGCCGATCTGGCCTCGGGCAAACACTCTGCTGTTCAGACCCGGTTTCCGCCAGAGCCCAACGGCTATCTTCATATTGGTCATGCCAAGTCCATCTGCCTGAACTTTGGCATTGCCAAGGATTATCATGGTCTGTGTAATCTGCGTTTCGATGACACCAACCCGGAAAAGGAAGACGTCGAATACGTCGAGTCCATCAAGCAGGACGTGCAGTGGCTGGGGTTCCAGTGGCACGGAGACATCCACTACTCTTCAGACTATTTTGAGCTGCTGTATGGGTACGCCGTTGAGCTGATCAATAAAGGTCTGGCTTACGTGGATGAACTGACTCCGGAGCAGATTCGTGAATACCGCGGTACCCTGACTCAGGCCGGTAAGCCAAGCCCGTACCGGGATCGCAGCCCGCAAGAGAACCTGGCACTGTTTGAAAAGATGCGTGCCGGTGAGTTCAAAGAGGGCACGGTCTGCCTGCGGGCCAAAATCGACATGGCGTCCTCCTTTATGGTGATGCGGGATCCGGTACTGTATCGGGTTAAGTTTGCCCACCACCACCAGACCGGTGATAAGTGGTGCATCTACCCGATGTACGACTTTACCCACTGCATCTCCGATGCCCTCGAGGGGATTACCCACTCTCTGTGTACTCTGGAATTCCAGGACAACCGCCGCTTGTATGACTGGGTGCTGGAAAACATCAGCATTGAATGTCAGCCTCGCCAGTATGAGTTCAGCCGTTTGAACCTGGAATACACCGTTATGTCCAAGCGCAAGCTGAATCAGCTGGTGACCGACAAGTTGGTGGATGGCTGGAACGACCCGCGTATGCCGACCATCTCTGGCCTGCGTCGCCGAGGCTATACCCCAGCGTCGATTCGGGAGTTTTGTCAGCGCATTGGTGTTACCAAGCAGGAAAACACCATTGAGATGGGCTCGCTGGAGTCGTGCGTGCGCGATGACCTGAACGTCAATGCGCCCCGGGCCATGGCGGTGCTGGATCCGGTTAAGGTGGTACTGGAAAACTACCCTGCCGACAAGGTGGAGGTGCTGAACGTGGCAAACCACCCTTCAGATGAGTCCATGGGAAGCCGTGAAGTGCCGTTCAGTCGGGAAGTCTGGATTGAGCGTGATGACTTCCGGGAAGAAGCCAATAAGAAATTCAAGCGTTTGGTTCTCGGGAAGAAAGTGCGTCTTCGCGGTGCCTACGTGTTGACCGCAGAGCGCGTCGACAAGGACGAGAATGGTGAGGTAACCACCATCTACTGTTCCGTGGATCTGGACAGCCTGGGTGTGGATCCTGCCGATGGTGTGAAACCAAAAGGGGTGATTCACTGGGTGTCTGCCAGTGCCGGCCTGGAAGCCGAGTTCCGCCTGTACGATCGTCTGTTCACCGTGGAAAATCCCGGTGCAGCGGAGGAGTTCGAAGCGGTGCTGAACCCGGACTCTCTGGTGGTGAAGCGTGGTTTTGTCGAGACCAGCCTGAAACAGGCGCAAGCCGAGCAAGCGTTCCAGTTTGAGCGGGTCGGCTACTTCTGCGCCGACAGCGTCGACAGCCGCGCCGACGCGCTGGTGTTTAACCGCACCGTTGGTCTGCGTGATACTTGGGCCAAAATCAGCGGTTAATCTGGATGGGCCCGTTGTCAGGGCCCTTTCAGGCACAAAAAAGCGGAGCCACAGGCTCCGCTTTTTTGTGCTTGTCCGTTATTACAAGACTGCCGGTCTATTTAATGGTCGCACTTGCCATCGGTGCTGACGCCGTACAGGTATAAGCTGTGGTTGGTCAGTTTAATGTTGTGCTTCATGGCAATCTCGTTTTGACGCTGCTCAATGGTCTCGTCGCTGAACTCAATCACCTTGCCACAATCGAGGCAGACCAGATGGTCGTGGTGATGCTGGCTGGCCAGCTCAAATACCGCCTTACCGCTTTCGAAGTGGTGGCGAGTGACGATGCCGGCGTCATCGAACTGGTTCAGTACGCGGTATACCGTGGCCAGTCCAATCTCCTCTCCTTGGTCCAGCAATAATTTATACAGGTCTTCGGCACTGATGTGCTGATTGCCCGGGTGCTGCAACAGCTCGAGAATCTTAACCCGTGGCAGGGTGACTTTCAGGCCTGCTTTTTTTAGTGCTTGGTTTTCGTCCGTCATGGCAGTCTCTTGCATAAAGTCAGAGGGTTCTGACACTTTGTAATTAGACCCATTATAGGTAGCTTGTCCGCAACATTAAACCTTCGATATTGCAAGGATTTGCGATTCGATGCTCATTGTGGCAAAAAATGAGCCCGATGCGTTTGAAAATACGGCAAACTGAAAGTGAAGGCAAACGTCAAAAATCGATCGCCCTTGTCGGGAGCGACGGTTAAGATGACAAAGGCGTGCAAAAATCAGGGATGGAAGGATGGCAATGAAGATAGTGGTGCTCACCGGGGCCGGGATCTCGGCGGAGTCGGGTCTGAAGACGTTTCGTGCCGAAGATGGCCTGTGGGAGCAGCACAGCATCGAAGAGGTGGCCACGCCGGAGGGGTATGAGCGCAACCCAGAACTGGTACGGGAGTTCTATAATGCCCGTTGGCAGCAGCTAGGCGATGCTCAGGTTCAACCCAACGCGGCCCACAGTGCCCTGGCTGAGCTGGAGGCCAGAGATGGGATTGAGCTGACTCTGATTACCCAGAACATCGACAACCTTCATGAGCGGGCCGGCAGTCGCCGGGTCATTCATATGCACGGTGAATTGGCCAAGGCCCGCTGTCCCCGCAGTCAACAGGTGTTTCCCATGGTGATGCCGTTTGCCGCCGACAATTGCTGCACCTGCTGTATCCCTGCGGAGATACTGCGCCCCCATGTGGTGTGGTTCGGAGAGATGCCGCTGCAGTTGAACCAGATCTATCAGTCCCTGTCCGGGTGCGACCTGTTTGTGGCCATCGGCACCTCGGGCACCGTCTATCCTGCTGCAGGCTTCGTCGACATGGCCAGCCAGGGGCATGCTCAGACCCTGGAGATCAACCTCGAGCCGTCCGAGGTTCAAAGTCAGTTTCAGCATCATCTGCGGGGTAAGGCCAGCGAAATGGTGCCGCGATTGGCGGACTGTCTGGCCCGCGGAGTGCCATTGACGGAGATCGTGTAGAAACAAAAAAGGGCCACGAGGCCCTTTTTTATTAGCGGCAGGCAATTACAGTAGGAAACTGATGTCGCTGCCTGGTTGAATCTCTTCCTTCTGGGTGGTGCCTTCAAACAGGTAACCACTCTTGTCCCCTTTGAGGACCAGCGCATCGCCCTGACGGAAAATGGCTGAGCCTTCGCAGATGCCCACGACCGGAGACAGCGGGTCAATGCAGGTGAATTCCTGCAGACGCTGGGCTCGAGTTTCACCGTTATGGCCTGGGGCTTGATAGTCACTGTAGTGTGGGTTGATCTGGAACGGAACCAGAGCCAGGGCATCAAAGCTGGGCGGCTCAATGATTGGCATGTCGTTGGTGGTGCGAATCGACTTGCCGGCCACGTTGGAACCGGCACTCCAGCCAACATAAGGCATGCCGTTTTTGACCTTGTCGCGAATCGCCTCAACCAGGTTGTGACGGTACAGTTCGTGCAAGAGGTGGAAGGTGTTGCCCCCACCGACCATGATGCCGTCGACCTCTTCCAGTGCTGCCACCGGATCCGGGCATTCGTGAGCACTGCATACCTGGCATCCCAGGGAACCTAAGGCTTCCGCAACCCGTTGCTGGTAGTCGTCGTAACTGATGCTGACTCCGGCATAGGGAATGAACAACCACCGGCTGCCTGGTTTTACCAGCTTTTCCAGCATGGGAAGGGCATGGCTCAGGTAGGGGGTGTCATCGACGCGGGAGCTGCTTAGCAATAACATTGATTGACTCATGGAGCGAATTCCTTATTTCACGCTATCCGCCTGATAATAAGACGAAAATCGACGGATGTCCCGAAGAAAAACGACCAGTGGAAAACTCTTTAGGGATCAAAAAGATAGGGCCAGGTGCCAACTCGCCGGAGTTCGAATAGTATTTGGTTATATCATTATAGCCCAACTGTCGGATAATGCCGCATCTTGTGGTTGAAGAGTGCTGAAAGTGGCATATACTGTATTTCGAAGTGTGAATTGGTTTCCCAAACCACCAGAAAGCCACCGCCCCAAACGGTGGCTTTTTTTCCTCTGAATTTTGATCGCCCTCCCATCGCGGTTATTGCTGAGAGCATGGCCCTGTTTTCGGTCCAGATCGGGAATTTCGAGGTGTGCGTCAGTTTTTTACTTGGAAAAATGTGACTTGAATCAGAGATATTTCGCCCCCATCTGTTGTCTATAGGATGACTCACCCTGTGTGAGCCATTGATGACGTGTCTTTTTAGGAGAATAGATGAAACGCGTACTCTTGTTCCTGGCGACCAACCTGGCGGTAGTGCTGGTGTTGGGTATTGTACTGACCCTGCTGACCTCGGCGTTGGGCATTCAGCACAACAGCATTCCTTACATACTGGTGCTGGCGGCGGTGTTTGGCTTCGGTGGTTCAATTCTGTCACTGCAGATGTCCAAGTGGGTGGCCAAGCGCTCCATGGGCCTGCAGGTGATTGACCAGCCCCGGGATGAAACTGAGACCTGGCTGATGGAGACTGTGGCTCGTCAGGCCCAGCAGGCTGGAATCAAGATGCCGGAAGTGGCGGTGTACTCCGCGCCAGAGATGAATGCGTTTGCTACCGGTCCCAGCCGCAATAACTCGCTGGTGGCGGTCTCTACCGGGTTGATGTACGGCATGAACCGGGATGAGGTCGAGGCGGTGTTGGCCCATGAAGTCAGCCACGTCGCTAACGGCGATATGGTGACCATGGCCTTGATTCAGGGGGTGGTGAACACCTTCGTGATTTTTGCCGCCCGCCTGATTGCCGGTACCGTCAGCAATGTGCTGTCGTCCGGAGATGAAGAGGGCAGCGGTGAGGAAGCCAGTTACATGACCTATTTTCTGGTGTCCATGGTACTGGAGATCGTCTTCGGTATCCTGGCGTCCTTTATCGTGATGTACTTCTCCCGTCAGCGTGAGTTTCGGGCTGACGCCGGCGGTGCCGCGCTGGCGGGACGCCATAAGATGATTGCGGCGCTGGAGCGTCTGCGTGGTGGTCAGGAGAGCCAGATGCCGGCGACCATGGCGGCCTTTGGCATCAGTGGCAAGCGCAGCATGAGCGAGTTGATGATGAGTCACCCGCCTCTGGAAAAGCGGATTGCCCAACTTCAGGCCAACGGCTAATACCGGCTTAGCTCAGAAAACAGGCAGCATTCGCTGCCTGTTTTCGTTTTCTGAACTGAAACCGAATCCTTTGTAAAATTAGATGTCTAAGGCCAAGAATTACGTTCTTTTTTGATCTGACCACCGTTTTTCCACCCTCTCAACTGATAAAGTTAGCCCGCCTTTCAATTGCGTGGTTGATGGCGATCAACTAGGTTAATTGGGGATAAAAAAAATGGGGCGGGTTTTTCACTGCCCTGACAGCGTGTGAGGATGAGATAAATGTTTAAGAAATTATTGTGCGTGTTCTTTGGTATGGGTCTGGCATTCAGTGTATCTGCTGCCGATGTCATTGCCGATATGCATGCCGAGATGTCCGGTTGTGAAACCTGTCATGCCGATGGTGCTCCGTCTGAAGACGGCGCCTATGAAGCGGCTCAGTGTGCGGATTGTCATGGCGGCCTGGCCGACATGGAAGCGCCACACCCGGCCCACGACGGTATGCTGGAGTGCACCGACTGTCACATGGTGCATGAGCAGGAAGTGGGTCAACACCCAACCTGTGATGCCTGTCATGATGACGGCCGCACCGCTAACTAAGTTGGTGTGACAGTAAAAACCCGCCGATTGGCGGGTTTTTTTGTGCGTGTCTGAGTGTTGAGACTCAGTGAGCCGCCAGATAATCCAGCACCACCTGATGGTGATCCTTGGTTTTAAACTTATTGAACAGGTGCTCGACTTTGCCCTCTGGGCTGATCAGGAAGCTGAGACGGTGAATGCCGTCGTATTCCCGTCCCATGAATTTCTTCAGTCCCCAGACACCAAAGGCATCGGCGATGGCATGATCTTCGTCGGAGAGCAGATCAAAGTTGAGATTGTCCCGCTCGATGAACTTAGCCAGCCGTTTAACCGGATCTGGACTGATGCCCAGCACGACGGTGTTCAGGGCTGCCAGTTCGGCCTTGGAATCACGCAAACTGCAGGCTTGAGTGGTGCACCCTGGAGTCATCGCTTTCGGGTAGAAGTACACCAGCACCCGTTTGCCGGGGAAATTGGCCAGGGAAACGACGTCGCCGTGTTGGTTCTTGAGTTCGAATTGTGGGGCATCCGCGCCCGCCTGTAATGGATTCATTATGTCCCTAATTGGTAGTTTCGTTGGTATCCATCCGTCTGATACGGCAATCCAGTGTCATCTGTTCACCCAGAGTGGTCAGTTGCTGCTCCAGATGATCGATGTCGGTGTTCTCCGGAATATTAATGAACAGTTCCAGTTGCTGCAACGCTTTGCCATCTTCTGCGGTGCCTGCATGAGTTCGCATGCCGGCAAGATCCTGCCCCAGGTCGGCCAGACACTGGGTGACCTGGCGCATGGTGCCGCGGCGGTCTTCGCCGGAGTATTCCACTGCCAGGCGGGCGATGTGCTGCTGCGGTACGTGTTCACTGGTGCGTTTGCTGATGGTCAGCAGATCCAGCTGTGCCGCCTTTGCGGGCAGCTCATTTTCCATCAGGGCGATGGCGGCATAACTGCCGGCAACCAGCATGATGAGATTAAATTCGTTGCCATAGGTAGCCATGCGGCTGTCAATGATGTCGCAGTCGCAGCTGGCGGTCAGTTTAGCCAGTTGGTTGACGATCCCTGGGCGGTCGGTGCCCATTGCCGTAACCGCAAGATATTGGGTCATGGTGGTCCTTTCTTGGCAGGTGATTGAAGGCCATCGAATCGATGCAAGTCGATCATGCTAGCACAATAAATTTACTCTATGGATGAGAATAACTTATGAGTCCAGGTTATCCGAAACCGGAAGGGGACGGCGGCAGCCCTGTCAGGGGTCGAAATCAGGATGAGGAAAATCCATCGGATTAAGCTCCGTCTAACCGGCCTCCATCCCTTGTCAATGCTGGTTGGCACAAGTACCATAGCTTGTTCAAAGGTCTAGGGATTTCAGAAGATGTTTAGCGGAAGTATAGTAGCGCTGGTGACTCCACTACTGGCGGATGGCGCCGTAGATTATGTCGCTCTTAATGAGTTGGTTGAGTTTCATATTGAGCAGGGTACCGATGCCATTGTCGCGGTGGGCACCACCGGAGAATCCGCGACCCTGAATCCCGACGAACATATCCAGGTGGTGGCGGCCGTGGTCAAGGCGGTGGCCGGGCGCATTCCTGTGATCGGCGGTGCCGGTGCCAATGCGACCGCCGAAGCCATTGAGTTGACTCGTCGTTGTGAGGCCGTGGGCGTGGATGCCACCCTATCGGTAACCCCCTATTACAACAAGCCAACCCAGGCTGGGCTGATCGCTCATTACAGTGCCATCGAGGCGATCGCGACCAAACCGGTCATCCTTTATAACGTACCGGGCCGCACGTGTTGCGACCTGTTGCCGGAAACAACCGCCGTGCTGGCGAAACTTCCCGGGATTATTGCAATCAAAGACGCTACGGGTGACTTGAGCCGGGTGCCAGTGTTGCAGCAGCTGTGTCCGGATGACTTTTTGCTGTTCAGTGGGGATGACCCGACCAGCATGGAGTTCATCGGCCTCGGTGGCCACGGCGTCATCTCTGTCACCAATAATGTGGCACCAGCCTGTTTTAAGGCGATGTGCGACGCCGCTGCCCGCGGCGATATGGCGGCGGCTAAAGCCAGCAATGACAAGCTGATTGGGCTGTATTCGGCGCTGTTTGCCGAAGCCAATCCTATTCCGGTGAAGTGGGCATTGGCGGAGATGGGCAAAATGCCACTGGCAACCTTGCGTTTGCCGTTAACTGAATTATCTGAAGCGCACCATGACACGGTGCGTCACGCGTTGGTGCAGGCCGGCGTGCTATAAAAAGGAAAAAAGAATGAAGCGAGTTTTACTAGGAGTGTTGGTAGTATCTGCACTTGCAGGATGCAGCACTCCGCTGGAGCGGCGTCAGGCCAGTGGCAGCTACGATTACACCACTCAGCCTGAACCGGTTCCGATGAAGGTGCCTAAGCAGTTGAAAGAGCCTGCCATCAGTTCTGAGTATCAGCTGCCTGGGCCAACCACAGGCAGCCAGGCCATGGGCGCCCGCGTCGACGTTCGTCCGCCGCTGCAGGTATTGCCTTTGGCACCGGGCACTCGGCTGCAAGAGGGCGCAGACAGCGTTACCGTTCTGATTGAAAACCAGTTTGAAGACATCAACCTGAAACAGGAGATGCTGGAGAACCTGACGAAATTCCTGGCTCACAAGTCAATTCCGGTCACCGACACCGACAACAGCGCCGGTGTTCTGAAGACCGACTGGATCGAGACGGTGGAGGAGTTCGGTGGTTCTATCTGGGGTAAAGACGAGTACCGCCTGCGTCAGCGTTATCAATTTAATATCGAAGTGAAGGACAACGGTCGTACCGGGGCCCTGACCATCGAGCTGACGGACCACGAAGAGTTGATCGATGAACAGGACCAGGACGTGGTTCTGACCGACTCGGATAAGCGTCGTTATTCCATTGATATGCTGAATAATGCCATCTCTTACATGAACTTCCAGCGAAAGCAGGAGCGTAAGATACGTCAGATTCAGGATTCTGAAGGCATGGAATTGTCGTTGGGTAAAGACGCCGACGGCAACGCGGCATTTACCGCGAACGCCGAGTTTGAGCGAGTCTGGAGCCGCTTGGACAAGGTGCTGCCTGTACTTGGCTTTACCGTAAAGGATCTGGATAAGAGCCAGGGCACCTACTACGTCGACTACGATCCCAACCAGGGGTTCTGGGCCAGCCTGTGGGGGGATAACGACCTGCTGGCGCTGAAATCCGGGGCTTACCGAATTAAGCTTAGCGAAGAGGGTGGGGTCTCCGCCCTGAGCTTCCAGGATGCCGACGGTCAACCGCTGGATGATGAGCTAGTGACTTCCTTGTATGAGCAGTTTGCTGAGTACATGAAGAAGAACGCCCGCTCGTTGTAACTCGGTGGCATAGTCATCCCAACGCCCGGCAATCGCCGGGCGTTTTTGTTGCTGGCGATCATCGCGGTTTGTTGATGGTGCAGGAGTTGAGCACGCCGCCGAGCAAATGTTAATCAATGTTCCTTTTTGTGATCGCGCTCGGGAAAAATCCCTCTAACTGAGCTGGGTCACAATAGCGTGGTTTATTGATGGAGTTAGCGTCCATTAAATCCCTCCTATAATTGTCTTGGTGTGCAGCCGATCACGTTTTGCCGGAACCCGTGACGCCTTCGGCAGTTGAAACTTTTTCACGCAACAATCCGGTTACATCGGCGCGGCGTAATGCACTGATATACCTTCCATTATTGATGTTTTGTATGGGTTGCAAACATTTCTTTATGCATAATTTAAGCTGGTTGTAATATTCTGATTTTAAAACAGTATTTTTTGTTTGTTGTTGTTTTTTCTGCTTTCGAAGCGTGACAGGGATGGAGATTTTCCGGCATTTTGGTGGGTTTTGCAGGGTTTGATTTGCAAAATTTGCCTACATAGAATTCGCCGATAACGAAAACGAAATGCAGGCGCCTTGTTGAATTTGCGTGAGCGTCTGTTTCGACAATGTTGGATTAACCGCAGGGGTTATCGATGTCAACGCAATCCTCCTATCAACAGCGGCGAAAGCCCGCCAGTGAGTTTGAGTCCAGAGACAGCTATCTGGAAAACGAGCTGAGTATCATGAACTTCAGGCGCTGGCGCCTGCACCTTCCTTTCCGGGATTTCGGCATTGAGCTGGAAGATCTGGTGCCGGCCCTGGCCGCTACCATCGGCAAGGTGGTGATGGTGACTGCCATGGCGGCGGCGTTTGCCACCCAGTTTGGCCTGTCGGCAGAGTTTGTCGCTGAAAACGTGCGCTACGAGTTGCTGATCGCCGGGGTGCTGTTTGCCGTAGTGTTCTCGGCGCTGCTCAATCCCAACACCAACCTTGCCGGAACTCACGGGCCGATGATTCCGCTGATTCCGTTGATTGCGGCAGCCGGGGGCCATCCACTGGCGCTGGGGATCATGGTGGGCGTGTTTGGCTTACTGCTCAGTTTCAGTAAAGGGGGCTCCAAGTTGGTGACTCTCAGTGGAGAAGGGGTCCGGGGCGGACTGCTGATCTACTTGGGCGCCATGGGACTGGTGGGCCAGATTGGCAAACTGGAGCTGTGGTCCGAAGGGATCGGCATGGGCTTTGTCTCCTTTGGGGTGATTTTCGCGACCGTGGTGATTTACGCCTATCTGGCCCGGGTGCAGAAGCGCTGGTTGGCGATTCCCTTGTGCTCGTTCCTGGCTGGCGTCGTGGCCTATGCCATGGGCACGCCGTTTGAGTTTGTCACCGAGCCCGGGTTGCCACCGATGAGTCCGACCTTCTGGTGGGGAGAGACCACCGGTTGGAAGCTGGGTTGGCCGGATCTGAACCACTTTATCGCGGTGATCCCATTTGCCATTCTGGCGGTGGCCATGTGGTCTCCGGATTTCCTCGGTCATCGAGTGTTCCAGGAACTGAACTACCCCAAGAAAGCCAAAGGGGTACTGATGAACGTCGACGACACCATGACCGTTTGCTCCATTCGTCAGATTGTCGGCTCTGTTCTTGGTGGCGGTAACCTGGCGTCTTCCTGGGGCACCTACATGATTCCCGCGGCCATCGCCAAGCGCCCGATCCCTGGCGGCGCCCTACTCACCGGTGTGATGTGCGTGCTGGCGGCGGTGCTGGGCTATCCGATGGATCTGGCCATGTGGGAACCGGTATTGCGGGTGGCGCTGCTGGTGGGGGTGTTCCTGCCGTTGTTGGAAGCGGGCATGCAGATGGTTCGTGACAACCAGAGTGCTCAGAGTGCCGGCGTGTGCATGTTCTCCTGTGCCTTTGTGAACCCGGTCTTCGGGTGGGCATTGACCATGCTGCTGGACAACATGGGCCTGATTGGCGACAAGAAGCGCAGCGCATCGCTGTCCTTTGCCGACCGCGTGGTGATTCCGCTGATCGCCTTTATCGTCTGTGTGGGCTCCCTGGCGCTGGTAGGACAGTTGCCTGGCATTCCTGCCATTCTGTAAATTGGTGACATAAAAAAGCGGCTGTGGGGTCTCCACAGCCGCTTTTTTGTGCCTGCTATTCAGTCGCGCTGGAAGGGGTAGACACTACCCAGATTGAGAATCTGGGTCAGCCGATCCAAGGCGGTCAGTGACTCCTCCAGCAGGCTTGGGTCGCGAAGGTCGTTCAGTGTCAACTGATCGCGGTAGTGGCCGTTGACCCAGTCTCGCAGGGCTTGGTGCTGCCCCGCATCCAGCAAAGTCGCCTGGTTTACCGCCGCCAACTCGGTGTCGGTCAGTGCCACCCGTAGGCGCAGGCAGGCGGGACCGCCGCCGTTTTGCATACTTTGCTTAACGTTATAAAACAATACGTTACTTATGGGGTTGGCGGCGGCGACCAGGGATTGCAGGTACTGATTAACCTGAGCGTTGTCCTGACACTCTGTGGGGGCAACAATCACCATCTCGCCGCTGGGCAGAGTCAGAATCTGAGTGTTGAACAGGTAGCTGCGAACCGCATTGTCGATGCTGACCTGGTCGGTACCGACGCGAATGAAATGCAACTCGCTGTCACCGAATTTGCGTTGAATCTCCGCCAGCTTTGCCTCGGTGTCGAGGAAAGCCTGTTCATGATAGAACAGCACGTTCTGATTGCCGACGGCGATGACGTCGTTGTGAAAGACCCCCTGATCGATGACGTCGGGGTTTTGTTGCAGGTAAACGGTGCGGGCATCGTCCAGTTGGTGCAGGCGGGCCACGGCCTGACTGGCTTCCAGCGTTTGCCGGGCCGGGTAGCGCTGTGGTTTAGGTTGACTGGGATCCGAGCCGTGTTGACCGAAGACAAACAACTGCACCCCCGCTTGGCCGTAATCCCGGCACAGGCGGGTGTGGTTGGCCGCGCCTTCATCGCCGAACATGTCGTGGGCCGGCAGGGCGGCGTGATGGTGGAAATGATCCGGATGATTAAAGGTCGCGCCCAGAATGCGTCCGGTGACGTCATGCTCGATGGCGCGGTGGAACTTGTTGACCAGGTTGGCGGGGGTGAAATGCACCTTGTTGTCGCGGCTGTCGGCACTGGGGGAGACGGTGGCGGCATTGGCGGTCCACATGCTGGAAGCGGAGTAGCAGGCCATCAGCAGATGCGGTGCGGTGTCGTAGGCTTGCTGCAGTATCTGGCCGTTACTGCCGGAAAATCCCAGGGTTTTCAAGGTATGGATGTCCGGACGCTGCTGGGGAGCCAGTACGCCTTGGTGCAGGCCCAGTTGCTTCACTGACCACATTTTTTCTAACCCTTGCAGGGCTGCCGCTTTCGGATTTGAAACCGCCTGAGCGTTGGATTGGGAGGCCACATTGCCAAAAGAGAGACCGGCGTAATTATGGGTCGGGCCTACCAGGCCATCGAAGTTGGCTTCAAATGCACGCATGAAAATTCCTTATTTTATTTATAGTTGAGGTCCTGAATCCGATGGGGAAACCGGCAAGCGGTCCGGGTTCGGGAAGTCAACAGTATAAAGAGGAAACTGTGATGGACAAGGGGAAAAATTGCCATCGGCGTTTACAATTGCATAACTATTACTTGCGTTGAGCGCGGCATTGCATTAGTAATTTTTTTAGGTGCGTTTTTAGTCCAAAAAAAATTTGTTGGACAAAAATCGACTAACTAGTGGCTTGAAAGCGGGGCAAAGCTTGAAACTGGCGGATGTTCCCTCTATATATGGAGCCACTTTATTTGAATCAGCTTGTTAACAGGTGCCTATTCCTCCGTCATGGCTAAATCACTGGTAATTGTGGAGTCGCCCGCCAAGGCGAAAACCATTAACAAATATCTCGGCAACGACTTCATCGTAAAGTCGTCGGTGGGCCACATTCGTGATCTTCCGACTTCCGCCAGTCAATCGACCTCGTCAGTGCCGGCCAAGCCCGCTGCCGAAGTGCGAAAGATGTCGCCCGAAGAGAAGGCAGAATACAAGCGCAATCGTGAATACCAGGGCTTGATCGCCCGCATGGGCATCGACCCCGAGCACGACTGGAAAGCCAACTACCAGGTGCTGCCTGGCAAAGAAAAGGTGGTCAAGGAGTTGCAAACTCTGGCTGCCAAGGCGGATCACGTCTATCTCGCAACGGATTTGGACCGCGAAGGGGAAGCCATTGCCTGGCACCTGCAACAGGTGATTGGCGGTGATGACGAACGTTATCGCCGGGTGGTGTTTAACGAGATCACCAAAAGTGCCATTAAAGATGCCTTCTCCAACCCTCTGGAGCTGAACCAGGCCCGGGTTAATGCTCAGCAGGCCCGTCGATTCCTCGATCGGGTGGTGGGCTTTATGGTATCGCCGCTGCTGTGGAAGAAGATTGGCCGCGGCCTTTCCGCCGGCCGGGTACAGTCGGTGGCGGTTCGCTTGCTGGTGGAGCGTGAGCGTGAGATTCGCGCCTTTGTGCCGGAAGAGTTCTGGGATCTGCATGCCGACCTGAGCTGCGCCTCCAGCGACGCCTTGCGGATGCAGGTAAGCCGCTATCAGGGCGATAAGTTGGCCCTGACCAACGAAACCCAGGCCAAGGCGGCGGTGGCGGCACTGACAGCCGCCTCTTACACTGTCAGTGGCCGGGAGGATAAGCCCAGCAAGAGCAAGCCCCAGGCGCCGTTCATCACCTCGACCCTGCAACAGGCGGCGAGCACCCGTCTGGGTTTTGGGGTGAAAAAGACCATGACCCTGGCCCAGCGCCTGTATGAAGCCGGTTACATCACCTACATGCGTACCGACTCCACCAACCTCAGCAAAGAAGCGGTGGCCAACTGCCGCGACTATGTGACCGAGTGGTACGGCAGCGAGTACCTGCCTGACTCCCCTAAGGTGTATGGCAGCAAAGAGGGCGCTCAGGAAGCGCACGAAGCGATTCGTCCTTCCGATGTGACCGTTAAGGCCGACAGCCTCAAGGGAATGGAGCGAGATGCCGAGCGACTGTACGACCTGATTTGGCGCCAGTTTGTTGCCTGCCAGATGACCGAGGCCAAGTACGATTCGACCACCTTGACCGTGGTGGCCGATGACTATGAACTCAAGGCCAAGGGCCGCATCATGCGTTTCGATGGCTGGACCCGGGTACAGCCGCCACTGCGCCGCAAAGGGGAAGAGGATCTGATCCTGCCGCCGGTCAAAGTTGGCGACAGCCTGAGTCTGAAGCAGTTGGATCCCAAGCAGCACTTCACCAAGCCACCGGCCCGCTTCAATGAAGCGTCACTGGTGAAAGAGCTGGAGAAGCGAGGCATTGGCCGTCCGTCTACCTACGCGTCCATCATCTCGACCATTGTCGATCGGGGCTACGTAAAGGTGGAAAATCGCCGTTTCTTTGCCGAGAAGATGGGCGAGATCGTAACCGACCGACTGGTGGGGAACTTTGAAAATCTGCTCAACTACGACTTTACCGCCGGCATGGAGCAGACCCTGGATAAAATTGCCGACGATCAGCGCGACTGGAAACAGGTGCTGAACGAGTTCTATGGCGAGTTTACCGAGCGTCTGGATCATGCCGGGTTGCCCGCGGAAGAGGGCGGTATGGTCGGCAATGAGATGGTGCTGACCGACATTCCGTGCCCAACCTGTGAGCGCCCCATGGGGATTCGTACTGCCACCACCGGGGTGTTCCTGGGGTGCAGTGGCTATAATCTGCCGCCGAAGGAGCGCTGCAAGACCACCATTAACCTGACCCCGGGAGACGAAGCGGAAGCGGTGTTGTCCGGTGAAGATATGGAAACGGAAGCGCTGCGTAGCAAGCGTCGTTGTGGTGTTTGTGGTACCGCCATGGACAGCTACCTTATCGATGAAACCCGTAAGCTGCATGTGTGTGGTAACAACCCCAACTGCGATGGTTATGAAGTCGAGCAGGGTACCTTTAAAATTAAGGGCTATGACGGTCCGATCATCGAGTGTGATCGTTGCGGTGCCGACATGGAACTGAAAAACGGCCGTTTTGGTAAGTACTTTGCCTGCACCAATACCGAAGCCTGCAAAAACACCCGCAAGCTGCTGAAAAGCGGTGAAGTGGCGCCACCGAAAGAGGACCCGGTCCAGTTGCCGGAGTTGGCTTGTGAGAAATCCGATGCGCACTTCGTGTTGCGAGACGGCGCTGCCGGGTTGTTCCTGGCGGCCAGTACCTTCCCGAAGAGTCGTGAGACCCGGGCTCCTAAGGTGGAGGAGTTGGTGCGTTTCAAGGACCGCATCTCGCCGAAGTTCACCTACCTGACCGAAGCGCCGGCCAAGGACCCTGACGGCAACCTGGCGGTGCTGAAGTTCAGCCGTAAGACTAAAGAGCAGTACGTTGCTACCGAAGTCGATGGCAAGGCCACCGGCTGGACCGCCAAATACGTGGATGGTAAGTGGGTGGAAGAGCTGGCGAAAAAGCGCAAGCCGGCGGCAAAGAAGAAAGCCTGATTTTGCTGATCCTAAGCCAATAAAAAAGCCCGCTGCCATGCAGCGGGCTTTTTTTAGGTCTTGAGAACGCCCTAAAGAGCGAATTTACGCACTTTGGCGCTGTTGCAGGACCAGGTGCTGCACAATGTCTTCGATGCTTAGCAGCGGCATTTGATGAGCTTTGGCGAATTTCACCAGTTCCGGCAGGCGCATCATGTCGCCGTCGTCATGGGCGACTTCACAGATGACGCCGGCCGGCTTGAGTCCGGCCAGTTGCATCAGTTCCACCGAGCCTTCGGTGTGGCCGCGACGGCTCAGCACGCCACCGGGGTTGGCTCGCAGCGGGAACACATGGCCGGGGCGAGCCAGATCACCGGGTTGGCAGTGATCGGCGACGGCGGTGCGAATGGTGGTGACCCGATCCGCTGCCGATACGCCGGTGGTGACGCCCACCTTGGCTTCAATGGAGACGGTGAACGCGGTGCCGTTCTGGCTGGAGTTGTGGTCGACCATCGGCGGCAGCGCCAGGGCGTCGGCCCGTTCATGGGTCAGGCACAGACAGACAATGCCGCTGCCGTGGCGAATGAGCAATGCCATCTGCTCTTTAGTGATGGATTGAGCGGCATAGACGATGTCGCCTTCGTTCTCCCGATCTTCGTCGTCGACCAGAAGCACCCCCTGGCCCAGTTTAAGGGCGTCAATGGCGGCGAGTACGCGTTGCTCGGCTGTGCCGGCAAGTAATGGCTGATTCATGGCAGTTCCTTTAATAATACAATGAGATACCAGAATCAGGGCATAGGAGATTACCCGGGCAAGGTGCACAGGTAAACGGGCCCGCTGCGAGTGCAGCGTTGGCCTTGCAGAGACACCAGCATCAGAGATGGCGCCCTTATCCTCTTTCATCCGGACTGTAACCGTCGGCTCTGGTTTCGCACCAGATCTGCTGACCCCACCACCAGGTGGGCGCTCGCGGGCTCACTCCCGATAAGGAAGTTTACCGCCGGTGGGGAGTTTCACCCCGCCCTGAGAATAGTTGCCCGAAGGCACCGCCATGCTACTCCCGCTGAGGCAGCGGCACAATGGACAAACCGGCAAACGACTTGATCAGAAAACAAATTCGCGGCAAAGATCTCAGATTGGAACCTAAGCCGACGGGTTAACGCCAGGGGGAACACAGGAAAGCAGGCCGGAGGGTTCCGGCCCGAGTGCGGGGAGTTACCACTTCTTCTTTGGTTGGAACAGTTCGTCCAGATCGTCGGTGCGCTTCGGTTTGCTGGTTTCCACCGGCTGCTTGCTGCCTTCGATGGTGTCGAGCAGTTCGTTGGTTTTGGCCAGCATTCGAGCGCGGTAATCCGGAGAGGCCAGCACCTGGTTATTGAGGGCCAGGGTGATTTTCGACAGCAGCATCTTGGCCGAACCGTGCTGGCGAGCGTTGACCAGGTTACGGGCCCGGTTGAGCAGCACCTCGATGTGGATGCGCAGCTGCAGTTTGTCGATCTTCAGCTCTTCGTCGGTAAACACATCGGCATTGATGCGGCCTTTATTGTGTTCATTGCGCAGCACCGGCTTGAGTTTTTTTAGAGTCTGGATCAGTACCAGAGTCTGTTTCTCGTTGCTGGGCAACTGAAACAGGTCGATGCTTTCCTGTCCGGCGTTGGAATCCTGAAGCCCCTTTAGCTGGGCCATGGTCTGGGCGATGCGAGAGTCCATGTCAGTGTTGGCCGGACTCATCTGCTTGGCGGTCTTAAGGGCATCGAGAATGCGCTGATTCAGTGTTTGCAGCAGGGCATTGCTCATGGGCAACAGAGCGGCCTGGGAAAGGATCTCTTCGGACTCTTCGATTATGGCCCGCTGGCGAGCCAGCTCTTTCCGCCGATTGGCTTCTTTAGCTTCGTGGTGCTGATAGACCAGATTGATGGCGATGATAACCAGCAGGGCAATCAACACCATAACGACAACGGCAAAAAATGACATGCAATAGCAAAGAGTTAGAATTTTTATCAATGTTACACTATTGTCCAGTGAGTTGCATCTTAACGGATACGGCTTTGCTATATTCCATTTGCGTTTTAGAACCATCGGGTTTATAACTTTATGGTATTAGAGACAAGGGTTTGACAACAACATGAAGCTTCAACAGTTGCGCTATATCGTCGAGGTGCTGAACAACAACCTCAATGTGTCTGCTACCGCAGAGAGTCTGTATACCTCTCAACCGGGGATCAGCAAACAGGTGCGGATGTTGGAGGATGAGTTGGGCATTCAGATCTTTGGCCGCAGCGGCAAGCACCTGACCCATGTGACCCCCGCGGGTCAGCAGGTGATCGATATCGCCTCCGAGGTTTTGGGCAAGGTCGAAAGTATCAAGAAGGTCGCCCGGGAGTACACTCAGCCTGATCGTGGTGATCTGATCCTGGCCACCACTCATACCCAAGCCCGCTATGCGCTGCCCGAGGTGATTCGTGGCTTTATCGAACGTTACCCTCAGGTCAATTTGCACATGCATCAGGGGACCCCGGACCAGATCTGCGAGATGGCGGTACGTGGCGATGCGGATTTTGCCATCGCCACCGAAGGCATGAACATGTTCCATGATCTGCTGATGCTGCCCTGCTATCACTGGAACCGATCCATTGTGTTTCGCAAGGATCATCCGCTGGCATCGAAAAGCACGGTCAGCCTGTCGGATGTGGCCGAGTGCCCGTTGGTGACCTACGTGTTTGGCTTTAACCGCAGTAGCGCTTTGGAGCGAGCATTTCACAGTAATGGTCTGGAGCCCAGGGTGGTGTTCTCCGCCACCAGCGCCGACGTGCTGAAGACCTACGTCCGCCTGGGGTTAGGCGTCGGGGTGATGGCGACCATGGCCATAGATGAAGTGGAAGATCAGGATCTGGTGGTGGTGGATGCCAGTCACTTGTTTGAGCCGAACACGACCAAGATTGGCTTTCGTAAAGGCAGTTTTCTACGCAGCTATATGTATGAATTTATGGAAAGGTTTGCGCCTCACCTGACTCGGGAGCGGGTCGAGCAGGCGCAGTTGCTGCGGGATCAGCAACAGGTGGATGAGATGTTCGCAAACATCGAGTTGCCGATGCGGTAAAACCGAATAAAACTAAAGAACCATTCGAAATTTATCTGGTCTTAATCATCGGCTGGAACCTAAAAAAAGCAGCCATTGGCTGCTTTTTTTGATTCAAGGGGAGGTTAGCCGCGGTAGCGACATCCGGAAGTGCAGGTTTCCTTGATCTCCACCATCGACAGCTGTGGCAGTGTCGGTTTGAGTTCATTCCAGATCCACCGGGCCAGCACTTCGCTGGTGGGGTTCTCCAGGCCGGGGATCTCATTCAGGTAGTAGTGATCCAGGCGATCGTAGATGGGCTTAAAGGCCGCTTTGAGATCGCCGAAGTCCATTATCCAGCCGGTGTGCGCGTCGACCTCTCCACTGATGTAGATGCGCACCAGGAACGAATGACCATGCAGCCGGCCGCACTTGTGTCCTTCAGGAACATTCGGAAGGTGGTGTGCGGCTTCAAAATGAAACTCTTTGTAGATTTCAGTAGACATAATGGACTCCGTAAAAATGCGCCGGAAGTTTGGCACGGCGACGAGAGTGATGCAACAGCGAATTGTTTGCTATCGTAGGCACTCAGGGAGTGACATCTAATAAAGGAAAGATCATGAAAAAATTGCTTTTGGGCACACTGACGATTGTGGTGTTGGCGGGATGTGGACAGCCTGAAGCCAGCTGGGTACATGATACTAAGGACAATCAGGGCTTTATGACAGATCGAGACCGTTGTAACGGTGCTATCGATGACAGTCAGGCCGATTTCAAAGGGCGCTTTGCCGCCTGCATGGAGCGCGCAGGTTGGCGGCTCGAGGCGCATTAACGCCCCCAGGGTGAGGAGCGCAGCATGCCACGACGACCATTGACCGATGAGGAGAAGCGGGTACTGGAGCATAAAGCCACCGAACCCCCATTTTCCGGTCGATTTTTGAACCACGACAGCGGCGGGTGCTACCGCTGTCGTAAGTGCGATGCGCCACTGTATCGCAGTGAATCCAAGTTTGACGCCGGTTGTGGCTGGCCCTCGTTCGAGGTGCCAGTGGAGCAGGCCGTGACCGAGGTGGTGGATGCCGACGGTCGACGAACCGAGATTCTGTGCAGTCAATGCGGTGGGCATTTGGGGCACGTATTCCGGGGAGAGCGTTTGACCCCGGCCAATGAGCGCCATTGTGTCAATTCACTGAGCCTGGCATTCCGGCCGGAGTCGGATTCCACGGTCGCCACCCTGATGCTGGGGGGGGGCTGTTTTTGGTGTATTGAAGCGGTGTTCGAGCGGGTCAGGGGGGTGAGCCGTGTCGTCAGTGGTTACGCCGGTGGCAGCATTGACAGCCCCAGTTATCAGCAGGTGTGCCGAGGTGATACCGGTCATGCCGAGGTGGTTAAGATCAGCTATGACCCGGCTGTGGTGGATCTGGACTCGTTGCTGGAGCTGTTTTTTGCCAGCCACGACCCGACTACGCTGAATCGACAGGGGGCCGACCGAGGCACTCAGTACCGATCCATTGTGATTTGTGAGCAAGAGGAGCAAGCCGAGCGGGTTCGTCGCTATGTGCAGCGACTGGAGGCCAGTGGCGCCTTTGCCCAACCGATCGTCACCGCGGTGGAGTCGGGACACGATTTCTATCCGGCGGAATTGAGCCACCAGCAGTATTATCAGCAGCACCAGAGTCAGCCCTATTGTCAGATGGTGATTAATCCCAAGGTTGCATCGGTATATCAGCGGTTTGCCGACAGGATGAAAGGCGATGAATAGACTAAACTGGTGACAGGCACTGGCCACAGCAACAGAATTGCCAGGGAGGCGATATGCAGGGAATCATCTTTACCGAGTTTCTGGACTTGGTCGATGAGGCGTTTGGTCCCGAGGTGACCGAAGCGCTGTTTGAGCAGGTGGAGTTGCCCAGTGGCGGCGCCTACACCCGGGTAGGCAACTACGATCATGAGGAGATTGTGGCTCTGGTGGTGGCGCTGAGCGACCGGGTCAATAAACCGGTGGCCGAGCTGCTTTATACCTACGGTTATTATTTGTTTCCCCGGCTAATGGAGCTGTACCCGCAGCGGTTGAGTCACTGTGACAACAGTTTCGATTTTCTCTATGCCGTGGAAAATGAGATCCACACCCACGTAAAAAAAATCCACGTCAGTGCAGAGGTGCCCACGTTCGAGTTTCCGAAGCGAGATGAGAACCATATGGAGGTGATCTACAACTCTAAGCGCGGACTGGCGGATGTCGCCCATGGCCTGATTGCCCGCTGCTGCGACCACTTCGAAGAAACCATCGACATTGACCTGACCGATCTGAGCGGCCAGGACAAAACTCGAGTGTGCTTCCGGTTGACCAGGCAGGCCAGTGAATGAGCGACCTTTGGCAAAAACGCTATCAGCGGGAGCGGCGTGCTCGTGAGCAGGCCGAAGCACTGCTGGAAAGCAAAAGCCTCGAGTTGTATGAACTGAATCGGCAACTGGAGGCCACCAACCTGCTGCAAGCCGGAGAGATCAAATGGCGTCAGCGGGCCGACGCCTGTTTGCTTGGGGTTTGCCGGGACCTGCTGTCCTGCAATGTGTCCGCCCCTTTCGATACCATTCGTGACACTCAGGCGCGCCTTGGCGCCCTGCTGTCGGCAGCCTGGATCGGGTTGGAGTGGGGGCGCGGAAGGTCGCTTTGTTGGCCGCTGGTTTATAACGGCCCTTGGCCTAAGCGCCAGAGCGGGCGGCTGGCCAAGGAGGAGCCGCTGCTCAGTGAGCGTGACCACTCTGTTGGTTATCAGGCGGTGGCCACCGGCGTGTCATTGGTGGTGGTGTTCAATGAGGAGGTGGAGTGGCGCGCCCCCCATCAGGACATGCTCAGGGATTTGGCACTGCTGTTCGATGCCTTCTATAACAACTGGTTGGCGTTCACCCAGTTGAAGCTGGCCGAGCAGGAAACCCACCGAATGTCGAATCTGAGGTCGCGGTTTCTGGCAATGGTGACTCACGAGTTGCGAACGCCCATGAATGGGGTACTGGGCTGTGCCGATCTGCTGGCCTCCTCCTCCCTGGATGCAGAGCAGCGGCAGTTATTGAAGGTCCTGACTCAGTCCGGTCACAGCTTGCTGGCCTTGATCAACGATGTGCTGGATTACAACAAGATCGATTCCGACCAATTCTGCCTGAACGACAAACCCACCGATTTGCATCAACTCTGCCGGGACACCCTCGAGGTGGTCCGCCCCATGGCCAGTGACAAGGGGCTGAGTCTATCCTGTGACGTTAGCGGCGACCTTCCCGAGGCGGTGCGCGTCGATCCCAGCCGTTACAAACAGGTGCTGTTAAACCTGCTGGGCAATGCGGTCAACCATACCGAGCAAGGGGGAGTGACCTTGACCCTGGCGAGTCGCCGGATTGGAGAGATGGTTGAGGTGGTCACCGGTGTCGAGGACAGCGGTCCGGGCATCGGCAAGGCGTTTCAGCAGCGGCTGTTTGAGCCTTTTACTCAGGAGAGTGACGCCAGCGGCAAGGGGACCGGACTGGGGTTGTCCATCAGCCAGAAGCTGGTGCGGCGACTTGGCGGTGAACTGCAGGTTGCCAGTGAGTTGGGACAGGGTACTCGCTTTTATTTTGCCTTGGAGTTGACGCCCTGTGTGCGGCCGGAGGTGAGTCAGATCCGGTTAAAGGCCAGCAAAAACGGTCATATCCTGGTGGCGGAAGACACCAAGGCCAATCAGTTGGTGGTGAGGCTGATGCTGGAGAAAGAGGGGTGCCAGGTCACCATCGTCGAGAACGGTCGTCAAGCGCTGGAGCAGGCCAGTGATCACCCCTATGATCTTATCCTGATGGACTGCAGCATGCCGGTGATGGATGGCTACTCGGCCACCGAGGCACTGCGTTCCAAAGGCTGTACCACCCCCATACTGGCGCTGACGGCCACCACCACCGCCGAAGCGCACAAGATGTGCATGGAGGCCGGCATGAATGCGGTGCTGCATAAACCCATACACCGGGCCTCGCTGATGCAGGCCATCGACCAGTGGCTGTGAATCACTTCTCCAGTAAAATCGAAAGTAACCTGCCATTTTATGCGCTTTTTATTCTATTTATTGAGGGCTATTCTCAGGCTTTCCCCTTTTACTGGAGCAGGCGATGGGACGTTTAGTGGATGGAAAGTGGCACGACGTGTGGTACGACACCGAGGCCAATCAGGGCAAATTTGTTCGCAGTGAGTCTCAGCACCGGGACTGGGTTACTGCCGACGGTGCAGCCGGTCCCAGTGGCGAAGGTGGTTTTGTAGCCGAGCCGGGCCGCTACCACCTCTATGTTTCTATGGCGTGTCCCTGGGCCCACCGGACTCTGATTTTTCGAAAACTCAAAGGACTGGAAGCCATCATCAGCGTGTCGGTGGTGCACCCGTTGATGGCCGAAAAGGGCTGGTCGTTCGCCCCTGCCGATGGCGTGGTCGCCGATGACATCAATGGTGCCGAGTTTCTGCACCAGGTTTATACCGCCGATGACCCGCTTTACAGCGGTCGAGTGACGGTTCCAGTGCTGTGGGATAAACGGCTTAAGCGCATCGTCAGCAATGAATCGTCCGAAATCATTCGAATGTTCAACAGCGCCTTCGACGGGGTTGGTGCCCTGCAGGGGGATTACTACCCAGAGCCGCTAAGGGCAGAGATCGACGCGGTTAATGAACTGGTTTACCCCAGTATCAATAATGGCGTCTATCGGGCTGGATTTGCCACCAGCCAGGCAGCCTATGACGAGGCGGTGGAGCAGCTATTTCAGGGATTGGATCTGCTCGAGGTACGACTGGGATCACAACGATATCTGGTTGGTGACCAGCCGACCGAAGCGGATTGGCGCTTGTTCACCACCCTGGTGCGTTTCGATTCTGTCTATGTCGGTCATTTCAAGTGCAACCTTCGTGACCTGCGCGAATACCCAAATCTGTGGGCCTACACCCGTGAATTGTACCAGTGGCCGGGGATTGCAGAGACCGTCAATATGACGCACATTAAGGAGCACTACTACCGTTCTCACGTCATGATTAATCCCACCGGGGTAGTGCCAGCCGGTCCGTGGTTGGATTGGATGCAGCCGCACGGGCGCCAGGATTTGTAAGTCGGAGGGCGCTGAGTCATCTATGCTATGAGGACAACAACGTCAGGGAGAGAATGATGAAAGCGATGGTATCCAGAGGGTTGTTTTTGATGATGGTGCTGCTGTCGGCACCGGTGAGTGCCGGCGAGGATCTGATTGGTATGCTGACCTCTCAGCTCGGGGTCAGTGAGCAGCAGGCCAGTGGTGGCCTGGGAGCATTGCTGGCGACGGCTGAGCCGAACATGAGCGCAGAGGGGATGAACTCCCTGTCGGGGATCATTCCCAATATGGACGGACTGCTGGCCAGCGGTGCTCAGTTGCTGGGCGGAGACGGGGCGTCATCGGGGACCTCCAGCCTGCTGGGTGGTCTGATGGGCGGCAACGCCACCTCGTTGCTGGGGCTCAATGACGCTTTCTCCTCTCTGGGGCTGGACTCGGCCATGGTGGCGCAGTTCAGCCAGGTGCTGCTGGACTATGTGAATAGTGAAGGCGGTCAGGCATTGATGCAGCAGCTTAAAACGGCGCTGTTATAGCCTGAATTGCATCATTTCAGGGCACCGATGACGGTGCCTTTTTTGTGGGGGTTGTGGCCAGCAGAGAGCGCGGCACGGTGTCGACGATGTGGCTAAAGCTATCGGCAATACGGTCGTTAACAGGGAAGGTTGATGTCAAAGTGAGGAAAAGAGGTTATGGCTAAGCAGCCCGAACTCAAACACACCCGATCAATGCTGTTCGTCTGCATGGGCAACATCTGTCGTTCGCCGACGGCCGAGGCGGTGTTTCGCCATCGCTTCGAGGCCGCCGGGCTTAGGATCGAGCTGGACTCGGCGGGTACGCTGGCGTATCACGCCGGCGAGACGCCGGACGCGCGCTCCGCGGCGGCGGGGCGACAACGTGGTTACGATTTTTCTGGTATTCGCGCCCGCCAGGTTCGGGATGAGGACTTTGAACACTATGACCTGATTCTGGCGGCAGATCGCTCCAATATGAGCGATCTGCGCCAGAGGTGTCCGTCCCACTTGACCCACAAGCTGGCGATGATCATCGACGGGGCTGAGGTGCCTGATCCCTACTATGGCGGCAGCGATGGGTTTGAACGGGTGCTGGACTTGCTGGAGGGGGCTGCCGATAACTGGTTGCTACGGCTGCGCTGAATCGTCGTCGATGACCACAAAAAAACCGGCCGTAGGGCCGGTTTTTTTATGGGTTAGACTCAGGCCTGACGTCGTTCCCAGCGGCGCTTGATGGGCACAATGATCATAGTGGCCACGATGGCCCCCAGAATCATACCGATGGCGACGATGGGGCTTTGAAGGGCATTGGGGTTGACTGCCAGAGTGCCACCTAGGCCCAGCATCATCACCCCGGACATCAGCTTCAGGGTTTGCCCCTCTTTCTCCGTCAGCTTGCGTTTGCCCATGGTCATGGCAAACACGGTCACGATGGCTGCCAGGGGGATCACGTACACCACGTTATACAGCACCAAATACAGGTAGCGAGTGCTTTCACTAAGGTCGTGCATGGACAACACACTGGTGTAGATCATCGGGAAGCCGGCGGTGCACAGCAGCTCATAGGCGTTGGCTAATACCGCCAATACCGTGGTGCCGGCAATCATGGCCGCCATACTGGAGGCGCTGGACAGCTTGCCCATGCGTTTAATCAGGCCAGTTCGGTTTTCTGCCGACATCGACAGTGACACCTCACCGCGATTGAGGAAAAACTCCTTCACATTAATGCCGCCGGCGATGATCGCCAGTATTCCGGCGGCGAGAATGATCCAGCCACCGTCAGAGCCGTTGCCCAGCAGCTGGAACAGATTCAGCCAGGCGGTCATAAACAGGAAGTAAATCAGCCCGGAGAAAAATACGAAGATGCCGCCGACGATCAACATTCTGCCTCGGCTCTTGGCGTTCACCATGACGCTGAGCAGGAACAGCAGCACAAAGAAGGCACAGGGATTAAATGCATCTACGCCGGCTAACACCACGGTCAGCATGGGTAGGGACAGCTTTTCCGGATTCACGACACCAACGAAGGGCAGCTCTACCGGTTGCACGGCCGGTACCGCCAGTTCGCTGACCCCGCAGGTGCCCTCGTCGCCTTCGCCGCATTGAGCAGACAGATCCAGGCTGGTGTTCAGGCTGAGGTCGGCATCGGCGCTGGTGCCAGCGATGGCGGGGCTGTCGCTGAGATCCCCCCCCAGGCGTTGATAGCAGCTGCGCAGCTGCGCTTCAAGGAATTGACCGGTTGTCTGCTCACTGGTGTAGCCGACGATGGGGGTGCCACAGACCGCCATAAAGGGCACGGAGTTGGTCTGGCTGCCGGTCAGTTGGGCGATGTGTTGCCAGTGTTGGCGGGTCTCAGGATCCGATACCTTGTGATCTTTCAGCTGTATCCAGGGGTAGTGGGCAAGCAGTTTTTCGGTGATGAAGGGGTGAGCCTCGGCGCAGTGCGGGCAGGTTTCAGACCAAAAGAAATACAGGTTGACCACAGGCTGATCGTCGGCGCCTTTAGAAAACCAATCGGCATCGGCCGCGGTGGCCAGCGGAGAAAGAACGCACAGTAACAGGCCCCAGAGCAGGCCCCTAATCGGATTCATTGAGAATCACTCCTAAGACACAGAAAGTACTGGTTAAGAGTTCAATTTAAGCGGGTTGGTTCAGCGCCGGTAACGGTATTTAACCGAGATGTTATCTAATGCACATTTTTTTCACCTGCTGGCGAACCACTGGTCAGAGTTGTGTAAGAGATGGGCAGAAAAAAACCGGTAACGTTGCCGTTACCGGTTTTTTAATCGACGCGAGCCAGTGACTTATTCTGAGTCTTCAGGTTTGGTCATGGTGGCGTTGGAAGAGAAGCGGTAGCGACTCTTGGCAAAGTCGTTGGGCTTGGCTTCTGCTTCCGCTGGTGCGTCGCTCTGAGGCACTTTCACGGCTTCGAACTCTGGCACTTCCACGGCAGGCGCGGCCGCCTGAGCAAAGGCGGCTTTGGCAAAGCGGCTGGCCCCGGCGGTGGCTTTCGGTGCTGCAGCTTTGGCTTCCAAGACCGGCTTAGGCTCGGCGGCTTTGGCTTCCACAGCTGGCTTAGGCTCGGCGGCTTTGGCTTCCACGGCCGGCTTAGGTGCGGCCGGCTTAGGCTCGGCAGCTTTGGCTTCCACGACCGGCTTAGGTGCGGCCGGCTTAGGCTCGGCAGCTTTGGCTTCCACAGCTGGCTTAGGTGCGGCTGGCTTAGGCTCGGCGGCCTTGGCTTCCACGACCGGCTTAGGTGCGGCCGGCTTAGGCTCGGCAGCCTTGGCTTCCACAGCTGGCTTAGGTGCGGCCGGCTTAGGCTCGGCGGCCTCGGCTTCCACAACCGGCTTAGGTGCGGCCGGCTTAGGCTCGGCGGCCTTGGCTTCCTCGGCTGGCTTAGGTGCGGCCGGCTTAGGCTCGGCGGCCTTGGCTTCCACGACCGGCTTAGGTGCAGCCGGCTTAGGCTCGGCGGCTTTGGCTTCCACGGCTGGCTTAGGTGCAGCCGGCTTAGGCTTGGCCGCTTTGGCTTCTACCGCGGGCTTAGGTTCGGCCGAAACAGGCTCTGAGGCTGGTTTCGGCTCGACAGCCTTGGCAGTCTCTTTGGTGTCGGTGGCCTCAAACATCTCCAGCTGAGTCTCAGCGGCGGCGTCTTCCGGATAGCGGGCGGTCACCGGGTCCTTTTGGGCCTTGGCTTCCAGGTCTGCTGAGTCTTCCAGCTCCTTCGGCTCGTCGTCCCGTTGGCGACGGCGACGTTGGCCAGCGGCGCGCAGATGGCGAGGGCTGCGACGACTGCGGCGGCTGTTATCACGCTCGCCGTTGTCTTCACCGTTGTTGTCCTGGCTTTCCGCCTCGGCGACCTTGGTGTCTTCGACTTTGGCTTTTGCGGCCACGGCCGGGGCTTCGGCTGCTGCTGGTGCCTGAGTTTCCTGAACTACAGGTGCCTCGACAGCGGCGACCTCGGTGTCGACCTCGGTGGTTGCCTTTGGCGCGTCAGGCTTTTTAGCTTCCTTGACGGCGGTCGGCTTACCTTCGCTGTTCAGGCGCACGGAACGGTCCAGTTTGCGACGTTGACGACGCTCCTTGACTACTTCACGTTCACGCTTCTCTTTCTGCGGTGCAGCCTCAGTCTGAGTGTCGGCGATGGCGTCAACCGGGGCGTCGACAGTGTCGCGTTCGCGCAGAGCGGGATCCTGCTCTTTGCGACGCATGCGGCGCTGGCGAACTGGCTTGTCTTCGCGTTGCTCACTGCGCTGTTCAGCGCGCGGCTCATTGCGTTTGTCTTCGTTGCCCTGAGTTTGCTCAGGTTTATTACGACGACGCTCCTGACCCTTATCGGTCTTCAGTTCGTCGTCCCGCTGACGACCGCGCTCATTGCGGTTGCCTCGTTCGCTGCGGTTGCCTCGTTCGTTGCGATCTTTACGTTCGCCCCGTTCTTTACGGTCAGCACGTTCTTTGCGCTCACCGCGCTCACCGCGATCTTTACGGTCACCGCGTTCACCACGCTCGTTGCGGTTACCGCGACGGCGATCATTACGGCGACGGTTGTCGCCGCGCTTACCGTCTTTTTCCTCTTTGGCGTCTTTCGCGCCTTTGCCTTTCGCCTTGGCGGGCTTCGCCTCTTCTTCGGTCGCGAACAGCGACTTCAGGCCGGCGGCAATCTTGGCAAACAGAGATGGCTCGGGTTCGGCCTTCTTCGCCGGTTTGGCTTTCGCCTCAGGCTTGGCTTTTGCCACTTTGGCAGGCTCTGGCTTAGGGGCTGCCATGGTGCGGATAGCCGGACGATCGGCGACCTGCTTCTCCAGCTTGCGCGGCTCGTACAAGACGGCTTCCGGCGCTTCGGCAATTTGGTAGCTGGCTTCGGTGATGGTGTCATCCTTACGGTGACGAACCACTTTGTAGTGTGGGGTCTCCATATGAGGATGAGGAATCACATACACCTCAACCTTGTGGCGCTCCTCGATGATGCGAATCGCTTTACGCTTTTCGTTCAGCAGGAAGGCGGCCACGTCGGTAGGCACCTGAGCTTCAATCTGAGCGGTGTTGTCCTTAATCGCTTCCTCTTCCATCAGGCGCAGAATCGACAACGCCAGGGATTCGGTGCCACGTACCACGCCCTGACCACTGCATCGTGGGCAGATGTTGGCGGAGGACTCACCCAGAGAAGGACGCAGACGCTGACGGGACATCTCCATCAGGCCGAAGCGGGAGATGCGACCGATCTGTACGCGGGCACGGTCCTGACGAACGGCGTCACGCAGACGGGTTTCCACTTCGCGCTGGTGGCGGACTGGACCCATGTCGATGAAATCGATCACCACCAGGCCACCCAGGTCGCGTAAGCGCAACTGGCGAGCAATCTCGTCTGCCGCTTCCAGGTTGGTTTGCAGTGCGGTCTCTTCGATGTCGCCACCCTTGGTTGCCCGGGCGGAGTTGATGTCGATGGCCGTCAGGGCTTCGGTGGGGTCGATAACGATGGAGCCGCCAGAAGGCAGTCGCACTTCACGCTGGAAGGCAGACTCAATCTGGGTCTCGATCTGGTAGTGGGTAAACAGCGGTACTTCGGCTTTGTACAGTTTTACCCGGCTGACGTAGTCGGGACGAACCAGGCCGATGTGTTCAATGGCTTCGTCATAGATGCGCTGATGATCCACCAGAATTTCGCCGATGTCGCGACGCAGGTAGTCACGGATGGCGCGAACGATGACGTTGCTTTCCTGATGAATCAGGAACGGAGACGGACGAGAGCCGGAAACCTCTTTGATCTTGTCCCAGTGGTTCAACAGTACCTTAAGGTCCCATTCCAGCTCTTCGGCAGCTTTGCCGACGCCGGCGGTACGCACAATCAGGCCCATGCCCTGGGGCACGGTCAGTTTGCTCAGCGCTTCTTTCAGGTCGGTACGCTCATCGCCTTCGATGCGACGGGAGATACCGCCGGCACGAGGGTTGTTGGGCATCAGCACCAGGTAGCTGCCGGCCAGACTGATGAAGGTGGTCAGGGCTGCGCCCTTGCTGCCACGCTCCTCTTTATCAATCTGAACGATCACTTCCTGGCCTTCCTTGATCACCTCCTTGATATTGGGGCGACCCTGGAAGGAGTACCCTTCGGGGAAGTACTCACGGGCGATCTCTTTCAGGGGCAGGAAGCCATGGCGCTCGGCACCATAATCGACAAAAGCGGCTTCGAGAGAAGGCTCTACTCGAGTGATTTTGCCTTTGTAAATGTTGGCTTTTTTCTGCTCATGACCTGGGCTTTCGATGTCCAGATCGTAAAGGCGCTGCCCATCTACCAGGGCAACGCGCAACTCTTCGGATTGAGTTGCGTTAATTAGCATTCTTTTCATTTTGGGTGACTCTTAGTCCAATTAAGTTGGTCACCGCTTCAGGTCGAGCGTCGGCTGCACCGGCACCCCAGTATCAATTTTTTGCAGTCTCACGACTGGTTGACTGGGGCCATGCCAATCAACACATTAAGGTTTATAAGGGTTGGCTGCGGGCGCGCCGCAGATGCTCTCTTCAACCCTTGTTCCACTTTTTGTGCAGCTTACAACTGCTACCCAAGCGCAGTGCGCTCAGGCTGAAAATTCTTTCCGGCTACAGTTCCGGACGAATGACCTGAATCGGTTTCCGATTATGCATTCCTATTAATGGGTCGACTGCTAGGGAAGGTAAGTGCCGCTCCGGTGGCAAGAAGTGTTTCATCGCTTTCCGGGGCCTGGCACCGACAAATTTTGTCTGTAAATCACCGATAGCAGGACCAAATCATTGCCGACGGTTTAAAATTCACAGTTCAAACCCGTCCACAACGAAAAGAATATAGCAATTTCACCACAATGCGGCAATCGTCAATCGCGATATTATCGATAGAAAGTGGAATCGTAGTACAATGGCGCCCATGACTGATTCAAAGACTCCAAAAACACCCAAAGTGCAGTGGGTGACCGTCGAGCCGGACTATGAAGGCCAGCGGATTGATAATTTTTTGCGCACTTTCCTTAAAGGCGTTCCTAAAAGCCTTATTTATCGACTACTTCGAAAAGGCGAGATTCGAGTCAACAAAAAGCGAATTAAGCCGGAATACAAACTTATTGGCGGCGATGAGATTCGCATTGCGCCGATTCGAGTGTCCGAAAAGAGCAATGAGGACACGGCCCCGTCGGCGAAACTGCGTAAAGTGGCCGAGTTGGAGCAGCACATTGTCTATGAAGATAAGTTGATCCTGGTGATCAACAAGCCTTCCGGCATCGCCGTTCATGGCGGCAGTGGGGTGAATTTCGGGGTCATCGAAGCGCTGCGAGCACTGCGGCCGGAAGAGAAAAACCTGGAGTTGGTGCACCGACTGGATCGGGCCACCTCAGGGCTGCTGATGCTGGCCAAGCGGCGCTCGGCCCTCAAGCACATGCAGAACCAGCTGCGCAGCAAGACCATGAAGAAGCAGTACCTGGCGCTGGTGAAAGGCAAGTGGCAGGACCGCGATAAGGTGGTCAACGAGCCATTGTTGAAAAATACCCTCAAATCCGGAGAACGGCTGGTGCGGGTCGACGGTGAGGGCAAACCCTCTGAAACCCGTTTCCGGGTCGTAGAGCGTTTTGGCAGTGAGGCCACCCTGGTGGAAGCCAGTCCCATTACCGGTCGTACCCATCAGATTCGGGTCCATGCCCAGTGCAAGGGCCATCCCATTGCCTGTGACGACCGTTACGGCGATGACGGGTTTGATCGCAACATGAAAGAGCGAGGGCTGGATCGGCTGTTCCTGCACGCTCATAAGCTGCGCTTTATTCATCCGGGCGAGGAAACGACCATCGAGCTGGAAGCGCCGATGGAGCCGCGACTCAAGCGGGCGCTGAAAGCACTGAACAGTAAATAGAGGAAGAGACCGCTTTGACCCCTTGCCAGATGGTGATTTTTGATTGGGACGGCACCCTGATGGACTCGGTGGACCGTATCGTCGACAGTTGGCAACGTGCCGCCACCGAGCTGGCGTTGCGGGTGCCCGATGGCGAAGAGATTCGTTCCATTATCGGTTTGTCCATTGATGCCGCCATTGAGGCACTGACACCGGAGCTTGATTCGCAGCAGAATCAGGCATTTCAACATCAGTATCGCCAGTGGTATCTGCAACGTAGCCAGGTGGAGACACCGCTGTTTGATGGGGCAGAGGAGCTGTTGCATACCCTCAAGCGGCGAGGGTATCAGTTGGCGGTAGCCACCGGCAAAGGCCGGCCGGGATTGGAGCGGGTGCTGGCCCAGTCCGGTCTCGGGGCGTTGTTTGATGCCAGTCGCACCCCCACCGAAGCGGCGTCTAAACCGAATCCGGAGATGATTCTGCAGCTGTGCCAGCAACTGCGCTGCGATCCTGCGGCGGCGGTGATGGTGGGAGATGCGTTGTTTGATCTGGAGATGGCCAATCGAGCCGGGGCGGTTGGGGTTGGCGTTTCTTACGGGGCGTCGTCGGTGGCCAAGTTGCAGCAGGCGGCTCCCAGGGCCATCATTCATCACCCCATGGAATTGATGGATGTGCTGCCCTGAACAGCAGAAATGGCACCAAACGCTGGAGAAAAACCGATAGAGGCAATCGATTTTTCTAGAGTAAATGCCCCAGAGTCACGGCCAATAAAAAACCCGGAATCGAGATTCCGGGTTTTTTTTGCTGCCAAGGACGGGTTAGCGGTCGCTGACTTCGCGGTAATCGCGCATCGGCGCACCGGTATAAAGCTGGCGAGGCCGGCCGATTTTGTGGCCGGGCTGACTCAGCATCTCCTGCCAATGGGCAATCCAGCCCACGGTGCGGGACAAGGCGAAAATCACCGTAAACATGGAGGTCGGAATGCCGATGGCCTTCATGATGATGCCGGAGTAGAAGTCGACATTGGGGTACAGCTTCTTCTCGACAAAGTACGGGTCTTCCAGAGCGATGCGCTCCAGCTCCATGGCCACGTCCAGCAATGGATCCTGAATGTTCAGCTCTTTCAGAACTTCGTGGCAGGTTTCCCGCATCACGGTGGCCCGAGGGTCGAAGTTCTTGTACACCCGATGACCAAAGCCCATCAGGCGGAACGGGTCGTTCTTATCTTTGGCCTTGTCGATGAATTCGGGAATGCGATCGACGCTGCCGATTTCGGCCAGCATCTCCAGACAGGCTTCGTTGGCGCCGCCGTGAGCCGGGCCCCACAGCGAGGCAACCCCGGCTGAGATGCAGGCGAACGGGTTAGCGCCGGAGGAGCCTGCCAGACGTACGGTGGAGGTGGAGGCGTTCTGCTCGTGATCCGCATGCAGAATAAAGATGCGGTCCATGGCACGTTCGATGACCGGGTTAACGTGGTACTCCTCGCAAGGCACAGAGAACATCATGTGCAGGAAGTTACCGGCGAAGGACAGATCATTGCGCGGGTAAACGAATGGCTGACCCAGGTTGTATTTGTAGGCCATCGCCGCCAGAGTTGGCATTTTGGAGATCAGGCGGTAGGCACAGATCTCGCGATGGGTGGGGTTATTCACGTCCAGTGAATCATGATAGAACGCGGACAGGGCACCCACTACGCCACACAGAATCGCCATTGGGTGGGCGTCGCGACGGAACCCCTTAAAGAAGGTAGAGATCTGTTCGTGAACCATGGTGTGGTTACGCACAGTGCTGGAAAACTTTTTCAGTTGCGCGGCATTTGGCAGTTCGCCGTACAGCAACAGATAGCATACTTCGACATAACTGGAGCGGGTTGCCAATTGATCGATGGGGTAGCCGCGGTGCAGCAGTACGCCTTTCGCGCCGTCGATAAACGTGATCTCAGACTCGCAAGAGGCGGTCGCCATAAAGCCAGGGTCAAAGGTAAAGAATCCTTGCTTTCCCAAGCTGCTAATGTCGATCACATCGTGGCCAGCTGTGCCCGATTTAATCGGCAAATCGAAGGCTTCCTGACCCGGAACCTGCAGTGTGGCTTTAGATTCAGCCATACTTTGTTCTCCTTACTACATTATTGTTATCTATCCATAACGTTGCCCCCATTTTACGAGACACGAATCACAAAAAGCAATTGTCTGGTCGGAGCTTTAGTCGAAAAAGCACGACTTTTATTCATTTCGGGCTAACACCCACAATACAAATACTTGTGTGTGTAAAATCCCATAAATCGGCAAAATGTGATGTTTGTAATCAAAATCAGCGATATGTATACTGGGCCCGGGCCGCTGAAAAGAGGCAGTAGAGCGGTGAGGTCATGCGGGTTTTTCCGGCAAACACTCGGCTAAAATATTGCCTATTTTCTGTTCCAAAAGCCTACCTTGGAGTTGGGAATGAATCCCATACTCGGTGGATATAACAAAAAATGCTCAATGGAGCTGAGTGAGCAGCTGTGAATAAGCAAAGACCTGTGTATTTGGATTTGAGTCAAATCCAGTTTCCGGCCACGGCGATAGCATCAATCCTGCATCGCGTCAGTGGTGTAATTACCTTCGTTGCCCTTGCCATTCTGTTGTGGCTTCTGTCGACCTCATTGAGCGGCGCTCAGGGGTTCGCCGAAGTCCAGTCCTACTTCCAGATGTTGCCCGTTAAAGTGATCCTGTGGGGCATTTTGACGGCGTTGGCATACCACGTCATTGGTGGCATTCGTCATCTGTTCCAGGACCTGGGACATTTTGAAGAGATGGGATCAGGCAATGCCTCGGCGAAAGCCAGCTTTGCTCTTACCCTGGTCGTCGCTGTTTTGGCAGGAGCCTGGTTATGGTAAAGAACGCCGCAACGTTCGGACGCAGTGGCGTTCAGGACTTCGTATTGATCCGCGCCAGCGCCCTGGTAATGCTGGCCTACCTCCTTTTTCTCGTGGGATATCTGGTGACCACCCCGGAACTGACTTTTGCCGCCTGGCAGGGGCTGTTCGCTTCGGTGGCGATGAAAGTGTTCACCCTTTTGGCGTTATTCAGCGTACTAATCCATGGCTGGATTGGCATGTGGCAGGTAGTCACTGACTACATCAAGCCCGCCAAATTGAGAGCCTTTCTGCTGTTCGTTATCAACGTAGTGCTGTTGGCGTATCTGGCTACCGGCGTTGTTGTACTGTGGGGTGTGTAAGTGAGTATTCCAGTTCGCGAGTTTGATGCAATTGTCATTGGTGCCGGCGGCGCAGGTATGCGTGCCGCACTGCAGATTTCCCAGGAAGGCAAGTCTTGTGCCTTGCTGTCTAAAGTCTTTCCAACCCGGTCGCACACGGTATCGGCACAGGGTGGCATTACGGTTGCCCTGGGCAACGCCCATGAAGACAACTGGGAATGGCACATGTACGACACCGTTAAAGGTTCCGATTACATCGGCGACCAGGACGCCATCGAATACATGTGCAAAACCGGCCCGGAAGCCATCACCGAGATGGAAAACATGGGCCTGCCGTTCAGCCGCTTCGACAACGGTCGCGTCTATCAGCGCCCGTTCGGCGGCCAGTCTAAGAACTTCGGTGGTGAGCAGGCAGCCAGAACCGCCGCCGCCGCAGACCGTACCGGCCATGCCCTGCTGCACTGTTTGTATCAGCAGAACGTTAAGAACAAAACCGAGGTGTACTCAGAGTGGTATGCCCTGGATCTGGTCAAGAACGAAGACGGTGCCGTCGTAGGCTGCACCGCCATCGAGATCGAAACCGGCGACATTGTCTATTTCAAAGCCAAGGCCACGGTGCTGGCCACCGGCGGCGCCGGCCGCATCTATGCGTCCACCACCAATGCCCACATCAACACCGGTGACGGCGTTGGCATGGCCCTGCGTGCCGGTGTGCCGGTGCAGGACATGGAGATGTGGCAGTTCCACCCTACCGGCATCGCCGGTGCCGGGGTGCTGGTGACCGAAGGGTGTCGGGGCGAAGGCGGCTACCTGCTGAACAAAGACGGTGAGCGCTTCATGGAGCGTTATGCGCCCAACGCCAAAGACCTGGCGGGTCGCGACGTGGTGGCTCGTTCCATCATGACCGAAATTCGAGAAGGTCGTGGCTGCGATGGCCCGTGGGGACCACACGCCAAGCTGAAGCTGGATCACCTCGGCGAGGAGGTACTGGAGTCTCGCCTGCCAGGCATTTGTGAACTGTCCCGTACCTTTGCCCACGTCGATCCGGTCAAGGAACCGATTCCGGTAATTCCAACCTGCCATTACATGATGGGTGGTGTGCCGACCAATGTGAACGGCCAGGTGATCGGCATCAACGAAGAGCCGGTGCAAGGGTTGCTGGCGGTGGGTGAAATCGCCTGTGTATCGGTGCATGGCGCCAACCGTCTTGGCGGCAACTCGCTGTTGGACTTGGTGGTGTTTGGCCGGGCAGCCGGTAAGCACCTGGGGGAGACCCTGTCTGCCCAGCAGGTTCATAAAGAAGCCACCGAAGCGGACATCGAGGCCTCTCTGGCTCGCTTGAATCGCTGGGAAGGCAACGAGCATGGCGAAGACCCGACTCAGATTCGCAAAGATCTGCAGCAGTGCATGCAGCTGAACTTCTCGGTGTTCCGCCAGGGTGACTCCATGGCCGAAGGCCTCAAGGAGCTGAAAGCCATCAAGGCCCGCCTGGACAACGCCAAGCTCGATGATCGCTCCAAGGCGTTCAACACCAACCGCATCGAGTGCCTGGAGCTGGACAACCTGATGGAGACGGCGCTGGCAACCGCCGAGGCGGCCAATTTCCGTACCGAGAGCCGCGGTGCTCATTCCCGTGAAGACTATCTGGAGCGGGACGATGCCAACTGGCTGTGCCACAGCATCTACAACCCGGTCAACGGCGAGATGTCCAAGCGTGATGTCAACATGACTCCCAAACTGCGGGACGCCTTCCCGCCGAAAAAGCGTACCTATTAAGGAGGGGCAGAGAATGAACTTTGAAGTTTCTGTCTACCGTTACAACCCGGAGACCGACGCCAAGCCGCGGATGCAGGACTACACCATGAACCTGCCCGAAGGCTCGGATGTGATGGTGCTGGATATTCTGCTGATGCTCAAAGAGCAGGATCCGGCGCTGGCATTCCGGCGCTCCTGCCGAGAAGGCGTCTGTGGCTCGGACGGTCTCAACATGAACGGCAAGAACGGCCTGGCCTGCATCACGCCAATTTCTGCCTTTAAAGGCAAGAAATTGACCATTCGTCCGCTGCCCGGCATGCCGGTGGTGCGGGATCTGGTGGTGGACCTGAGTCAGTTCTACAAGCAGTACGAGAAAGTGAAGCCGTATCTCATCAACGAGCAGGGTGCGGCAGGCAGTGAAAACCTGCAGTCGCCGGAGGAGCGGGCCAAGCTTGATGGCCTGTACGAGTGCATTCTGTGCGCCTGTTGCTCCACCTCCTGTCCGTCGTTCTGGTGGAACCCGGATAAGTTTGTCGGTCCGGCCGGTCTGCTGCATGCCTACCGCTTCCTGGTAGACAGTCGCGATACTGCTACCGAAGAGCGGCTGGGTGATCTGGATGATGCGTTCAGTGTGTTCCGTTGTCATGGCATTATGAACTGCGTGAACGTGTGCCCTAAGGGATTGAATCCCACCAAGGCCATCGGTCACATCAAGTCCATGCTGCTGCAACGGGCCGTGTAGCGATATGCAACGAGTTGGTTATCGTTGTATTTGAATTTAAGGTCACCTCTTCGGCTGCGAAGAGTGTGACCTTTTTGTATAGTGCCCCTGACACCGCCCGCCATAATTACGACTAAAGGGCAGTGGAAAACACAACAATAATGCCGTAGAAAGGCAACAGGTATAGCCAGGCTTGGTTTTATAAAGGAATACAGATGCAACAAGGCTCACTGCAGGATTGGCTGGATAGCTCCCATCTAGCCGGTGCCAACGCAAGTTATATCGAAGAGCTGTATGAAGCCTATCTGGATGATCCGGATGGCATCAGCGTACAGTGGCGAGACATCTTCGACCACCTGCCTAAAAATGGAACGGCCCAGGAAGCGAATCATCGTCGCATTCAGGACTACTTCCGTCAGGTGGCCATGGAGCAAACCAGTTCAGTGAAAACCGCGGTCGATCCTGAGATCACCGCCAAGCAGGTAAAAGTCCTGCAGCTGATCAACGCCTACCGGTTCCGGGGCCACCAGGCCGCCAACCTTGACCCGCTTGGGTTGTGGAAACGGGAACCGGTCGTGGAATTGACCCCAGAGTTTCACGGCCTCACCGACAATGACATGGAGCGGGAATTCAACATCGGCTCGTTCGTGTCCAGCAGCGATACCCTAAAGCTGGCTGACCTGTTGTCGACACTGAAATCCACCTACTGCGGCTCCATTGGTGCCGAGTACATGCACATTACCGACACCGACGAGAAGCGCTGGATTCAGCAGCGCCTGGAACCGGTGGCGGGCAAAGCCAGCTTTGACGCTGAGCATAAGAAGCGGATTCTGTCCGGTCTGAATGCCGCCGAAGGGATGGAAAAATACCTGGGTGCCAAGTTCCCCGGTGCCAAGCGTTTCTCGTTGGAAGGCGGCGATGCCCTGATTCCGATGATGCGCGAACTGATCTATCGCGCCGGCGACCACGGCACCAAAGAGGTGGTGGTGGGCATGGCGCACCGGGGCCGCCTCAACGTGCTGGTCAATGTGCTGGGCAAAAAGCCCGCCGATCTGTTTGACGAGTTTGCCGGTAAGCACGATGAAACCCTGGGCAGTGGTGACGTTAAATACCACCAGGGCTTCTCTTCCGACTTTGCGACTCCGTCGGGCAACGTCCACCTGGCGCTGGCGTTTAACCCGTCGCACCTGGAGATCGTGAATCCGGTGGTGATGGGGTCGGTGCGGGCCCGCATGGATCGCCTCGGTTGTGAAAACGGCCAGAAGGTGATGCCGGTAACCATCCACGGCGACTCTGCCATTGCCGGTCAGGGGGTGGTGCAGGAAACCTTCAACATGTCCAAGACCCGTGGCTTTAGTGTTGGCGGCAGCGTGCGGGTGGTGGTCAACAACCAGGTCGGGTTTACCACTTCCAACCAGGAAGATACCCGCTCCACCGAATACTGCACCGACATCGCCAAGATGGTCCAGGCACCGATTTTCCACGTCAATGCCGACGATCCGGAAGCGGTGGCTTTTGTGGCGCAACTGGCGGTGGATTACCGTTATGAATTTGGCCGCGATGTGGTGATTGATTTGATCTGTTACCGCCGCCATGGTCACAACGAAGCGGACGAGCCCAACGCCACTCAACCGCTGATGTACCAAAAGATTAAGAAGCACCCGACACCACGTAAGATCTACGCCGATCGTCTGGTGGAGCAAAGCGTGATGGTTGATTCCGAGGTCACCGAGATGGTGAACGGTTACCGGGATCTGCTGGACCAGGGCGAGTGTGTGGTGCCGGAATGGCGCACCATGACCCAGCACTCTGTGGATTGGACCCCGTACCTGGGCCATGACTGGGATTGTGACTATCAGTCCAAAGTTCCTACGGCCAAGCTGCAGCAGTTGGGCGAAGCGATCTGCGACATTCCCGCCAGCCACAAACTGCAGTCCCGGGTTGCCAAGATCTACAAAGATCGGGAACTGATGGCTGCCGGCGAGAAACCGCTGGACTGGGGCATGGCCGAAACCTTGGCTTACGCCACGCTGCTGGATAACGGCACCCGCATCCGCATTACCGGTCAGGACTCCGGCCGGGGCACCTTCTTCCATCGCCACGCCGTGCTGCACAACCAGAACGACGCGACGGCCTATATGCCACTGCGCCACCTGAGTGACACGCAGGCACCGATCGAGATCTACGACTCGGTGTTGTCGGAAGAAGCGGTGTTGGCGTTTGAATACGGTTACACCACCGCCGAGCCCGCGACCCTGACGCTGTGGGAAGCCCAGTTTGGTGACTTTGCCAACGGTGCCCAGGTGGTGATTGACCAGTTCCTCAGCTCAGGTGAGCAGAAGTGGGGCCGTTTGTGTGGCCTGACCATGCTGTTGCCCCATGGCTACGAAGGCCAGGGACCGGAGCACTCTTCAGCACGCCTGGAGCGCTTCCTGCAACTGTGCGCCGACCACAACATGCAGGTGTGTGTACCGTCCACGCCGGCTCAGGTGTATCACATGATTCGCCGTCAGGAGGTGCGCCCGATGCGGCGGCCGTTGGTGGTGATGTCGCCGAAATCCCTGCTTCGTCACCCGCTGGCGGTAAGCAGCCTGGAGGAGTTGGCCAATGGCACCTTCCAGAACGTGATTGGTGAGATGGATGAGCTGGAACCGAGTCAGGTGAACCGGGTGGTGTTCTGCTCCGGTAAGGTCTACTACGACCTGCTGGACAAGCGTCGCCGTAACGAAATCACCGACGTTGCCCTGATTCGGGTCGAGCAGTTGTACCCCTTCCCCCATGACGAGATGGCTAAGATTCTCGACCAGTACCAGCACGTGACCGACTTTGTCTGGTGTCAGGAAGAGCCGCAAAACCAAGGGGCCTGGTACTCCAGTCAGCACCATTTCTGGCAGGCGATCCCTTCCGGGGCCAACCTGACCTACGCCGGCCGCGAGGCCTCGGCAGCTCCGGCGGTGGGGTATCCTTCCGTTCATAACAAACAACAACAGGCGCTGGTGAATGCCGCCCTGAATATTAAAGAATAATTGCACAAGGAAAGGTTCAGATGAGCATCGAAATTAAGGTTCCCGTACTGCCAGAGTCAGTCGCCGATGCCTCCATCGCCACATGGCACGTTCAGCCAGGCGACAGCGTTAGCCGCGATCAGGTACTGGTCGACATTGAAACCGACAAAGTGGTGTTGGAAGTTCCGGCACCGGAAGACGGCGTCATCAGCGAAATTAAGCATGAAGAGGGCGATACCGTGCTCGGCGAGCAAGTCATTGCCCTGTTCAAGGCCGGTGCCGCTCCGGGTGCCGAGGTCAGCAAGCAGGAAGCCGAGGCCAAGGCCGATGCCCCTGCCGACGTGGCTGCAGAAGCCGGCGAGGGCAACGACGCCCTGAGTCCTTCGGTTCGTCGATTGATTGCCGAGCACAACCTGGACGCGGCGGCCATCACCGGCACCGGTGTCGGTGGCCGCATCAGCAAGGAAGACGTGGAAGCCTTCCTGAAGAGCAAGCCCGCGGCGGCGCCAGTGGTCCAGGCCGAAGCACCGGCGGTCGAGCTGTCGGGTCGCACCGACAAGCGGGTGCCGATGACCCGTCTGCGAAAGCGCATCGCCGAGCGACTGCTGGAGGCGAAGAACTCCACCGCCATGCTGACCACCTTCAATGAGGTCAACATGCAGCCGATCATGGTGCTGCGCAAGCAGTATCAGGACATCTTTGAAAAACGCCACGGCATTCGTCTGGGCTTTATGTCTTTCTACGTCAAAGCCGTGGTCGAGGCGCTGAAGCGTTATCCTCAGGTCAACGCGTCGCTGGATGGCGATGACATGGTGTATCACAACTACTTCGACATCAGCATCGCCGTGTCCACCCCCCGAGGCTTGGTGACGCCGGTACTGCGCGATGCCGACAAGCTGTCGGTGGCGGAGATCGAGAAGGGGATTAAAGAGCTGGCGATCAAAGGTCGAGACGGCAAGCTGACCGTGGAAGAGCTGACCGGCGGTAATTTCACCATTACCAACGGCGGCGTGTTCGGCAGCCTGATGTCCACCCCAATCATCAACCCACCTCAAAGTGCGATCCTGGGCATGCATGCCATCAAGGATCGGCCGATGGCGGTGGACGGTAAGGTCGAAATTCTGCCGATGATGTACCTGGCCCTGTCCTATGATCACCGGGTGATCGACGGCAAGGAGTCGGTCGGCTTCCTGGTTACCATTAAAGAGTTGTTGGAAGATCCTACGCGTCTGCTGTTGGACATCTAACCAAAAAAAGCGGTCGCCCTCGACACAGGGGCGACCACCCCATGCCCGGTCGGAGTTTAGGCCGGAATAACAAGACGTTATATGGATAGAACATATGAATCTGCATGAGTATCAAGCTAAGCAGCTGTTCGCTGAATACGGGCTGCCAGTTTCAGAGGGTTACGCCTGCTCCACCGCTCAGGAAGCGGCCGAAGCGGCGGATAAGATCGGCGGCGACAAGTGGGTCGTCAAGTGTCAGGTGCACGCCGGTGGCCGGGGCAAGGCCGGTGGCGTAAAGCTGGCCTCCAGCAAAGATGAGATCCGCGAGTTTGCACAGAACTGGCTGGGTAAGAACCTGGTGACCTACCAGACTGACGCCAATGGTCAGCCGGTCACCAAAATTCTGGTGGAGTCCTGCACCGACATCGATCAGGAGCTGTACCTGGGTGCCGTGGTGGATCGTGGCAGTCAACGCATCGTATTTATGGCCTCCACCGAGGGTGGCGTCGAGATTGAAAAGGTCGCGGAAGAGACGCCGGAGCTGATTCATAAAGCCGCCATCGATCCTCTGGTAGGGCCGCAAGCCTACCAGGGCCGTGAACTGGCGTTCAAGCTGGGCCTCAAGGGTGACCAGATCAAGCAGTTCACTAAAATCTTTATGGGTCTGGGTCAGATGTTCATCGATCTGGATTTTGCCCTGCTGGAGATCAACCCGCTGGTGATCACCGATCAAGGCAACCTGCACTGCCTGGATGGCAAGATCAACATCGACTCCAATGCGCTGTACCGTCAGTCCTCCATCCGCGAACTGCACGACCCGTCTCAGGAAGACGCTCGTGAAGCCCATGCGGCGCAGTGGGAGCTGAACTACGTGGCACTGGATGGCAACATCGGTTGCATGGTCAACGGTGCCGGCCTGGCCATGGGCACCATGGACATCGTCAACCTGCATGGCGGTCAGCCTGCCAACTTCCTGGATGTGGGCGGTGGTGCCACCAAGGAGCGGGTGACCGAAGCCTTTAAGATCATCCTGTCCGACGACAACGTCAAAGCGGTATTGGTCAACATCTTTGGCGGCATCGTTCGCTGCGACCTGATTGCCGACGGCGTGATTGGTGCCGTGGAAGAGGTTGGCGTCGCCGTCCCCGTGGTGGTGCGTCTGGAAGGAAATAATGCCGAGCTGGGCCAGAAGCGTCTGGCTGAGTCGGGTCTGAACATCATCGCTGCCACCAGTCTGACCGACGCCGCGCAGCAAGTAGTAAAAGCCGCGGAGGGTCAGTAATGAGCGTTCTAATCAATAAAGACACCAAGGTCATCTGTCAGGGCTTCACTGGCGGTCAGGGCACCTTCCACTCCGAGCAGGCCATTGCCTATGGCACTCAGATGGTGGGTGGCGTGTCCCCCGGTAAGGGCGGCACCGAGCACCTGGGCTTGCCGGTATTCAATACCGTTCGTGAAGCGGTGGCGGCCACCGGCGCAACCGCAACCGTCATCTACGTACCGGCGCCGTTCTGTAAAGACGCCATCCTGGAAGCCATCGATGCCGGCATTGAGCTGATCGTGACCATCACCGAAGGGATCCCGACCCTGGACATGCTGGACGTGAAGGTGAAGCTGGATCAAGCCGGTGTGCGGATGATTGGCCCCAACTGCCCCGGTGTGATCACTCCGGGGGAGTGCAAAATCGGCATCATGCCTGGCCACATTCACCAGCCTGGCAAGGTGGGCATCGTGTCCCGCTCCGGTACCCTGACCTACGAAGCGGTCAAGCAGACCACCGACGAAGGCTTCGGCCAGTCCACCTGTGTCGGCATTGGCGGTGACCCGATTCCGGGTTCCAACTTCATCGATGTACTGAAGATGTTCCAGGACGACCCGGCGACCGAGGCCATCGTGATGATCGGTGAAATCGGTGGTACCGCCGAAGAGGAAGCGGCGGCGTTCATCAAGGCCAACGTTACCAAGCCTGTGGTCTCTTACATCGCCGGTGTTACTGCCCCAGCGGGTAAGCGCATGGGCCACGCCGGTGCCATCATCGCCGGTGGTAAAGGGACCGCCGATGAGAAGTTCGCCGCCCTGGAAGACGCCGGCGTCAAGACGGTACGCTCCCTGGCGGAGATCGGCAGCGCGCTGCGCGAGATCACCGGTTGGTAAGGCCAGTTTCACTAGCCAGACGTTCAAGCTACTGCGAAGGAGAAACTGTTCCAATTAAGGTGTAAGACGCCGCTGCTGGTGGCGCTTACCGTCAGTTGGGACAATTTCATCCGGCAGTCGTGAACCGAGAGTGAGTGACATTGGTTTCCGCTGTCCCGAGTCAGTGCTCACTCACTGGCTGACAGCAAAACGGGCCCCTCGGGGCCCGTTTTTTTATGGGTAAAGATCTGGGCTTTGCCGGCAGGGCAGTTACTGGGTTTTGAAATCGACTCGGACCATGGTGACCGCTTCTACCGCCTGGCCGTGTTCAAATTTGGGGGCATAGCGCCACTGGCTGACCGCCTTCTCGGTCGCTTTGACAAACAGGCGGCTACCGCGGTTTTCCACCAGTTCAGTGCCAGAGACAAAGCCGTTATCGTCAATGGTCAATTTCAGTACCACGGTGCCCTCCTGATGGCGTTTAAGGGTACTTCTTGGCCAGTGGGGCTCGACGCGATACAGAGGGCTGGCCTCGATATCGTCTTGCCAGGGCACCATCTGGCCGATGGCCAAGCAGTGGGTGGTGGCCGCCTCGCTCTGGCCCTGTTTCTCCAGCAAGGGAACCAGTCGAGAGTGGGCCGCCAGGGCATAGGGGTGAGAGTAGTCCAGAGTTTGAAACAGCCCCACCACCTTCTCATAGTGGTCGATGGCCTGCTCGGAATCGTTAAACCCCTGAGCATAGACGCCATTGAGGAATTCGGCCTCGGCCCGCTCAATGGTGTTGCCTTGCGCCTGCTGGGCAATCAGTGGCAATGCCTGTTGGGCATAGGTACGCCCCTGACGAGCGTTATTGCCTGTCATGGCGTTGGCCAGGTCCATCAGCATTAGGCCGTGACTGAAGCTGTCCTTGCCATAATGACGCTCGCTGATGCGAACGTAATTGCGGTAGTAACTGCTGTGTTGGCCGTCGCTGTGTTGCTGCAGCGCCAGATAGAGATCCAGCAGTTCGACGGCGTCGTCACCATAGGTGCGTATAAATACCGGCAGTGCGGGTTTTAGCAGCCGGGTGGCGGCTTGGTGGTCCCGAGTCTGGTTGGCCAGATTCAGTGCCAGGGTGGCGGTGTTAATGGAGTCGTCGCCATACTCTTTACTGCCGAGCTCGTAGGCCAGCTTGGCGGTTTCGGCGATCTGTTTCGAGTTGCCGGTTTCAACGGCAGACAGATAGGCTTGATAGGCCTCGGAAGCATCGTTCCCGGCAAAGGCTCCGAGAGACAAACACAGCAGTAAAGGCGAGGCCCATAGTCGCTTTTTCATCTTAAACATCCTTGATTTTACAACAAAAGCGTCACAAGTCTAAAAGCCGTAGTTGATAGACACAAGCAGTTTTAATCCTTGGGTGATTGTATCTGTCCAACCTCGACGAGTTCCCGTAGCGGCGAAAATATTTCAGTTCTGGGGCGCAGATAACGTTTGATGGAGGAAGAGTGGTTTTGTGGCATCTCAACTGCTTTAATTGCACCATCACATATCTGAATCCAAATAAGGGATGAACATGTTTAAGACACTGGTTAAGGTAGCGGGTTCCGCCATTCTGGCTCTGGGCCTGGCTGCGGGCGTTCAGGCGGCGGAACTGCATAAAGGTGAAGTGGTTGAGACCATGAACGCCGGTGGCTACACCTATGTCCAGATCAAGGAAGAGGGCAAGCTGGTTTGGGCGGCTGCGCCTCAGACTCAGGTTAAAAAGGGCGACACCGTCGAGTTTGATGAGCAGATGAACCTGCCTAGCTTTGAGAGCAAGAGCCTGAAGCGAACTTTCTCACCGATCATCTTTGCCGGGAAAATCGCCGTTAAATAAGGCGCTTTCAAGTTTACAAAAAGGACCCTGAGGGTCCTTTTTTTGTGCCTGATGATTACTGCGGAGCTTGCTGGCGTTCATCGTGGGTGTAATCCCGGACAATCTGGCCGACTCGAATTCGGTAGGAGTGAAACAGAGAGTCACGTCCCTGTTTCTGAGCCAACTGATGATCCATCTGCTGGCGCCAACTGGCGATGGCAGCCTCGCTCTCCCAGAACGACAGGCTCAGCAGTTTGCCTTCCTCGACCAGACTTTGAAATCGCTCGATGGAGAGGAGTCCGGGTTGGTGCTGCAACAAGGGGCGCAGGGAGGCCGCGAGGTCCAGATACGCCTGTTTACCTTGCGCTTTGGGAGTAACTTCAAAGATGACGGCCAGCATGGGGTCTCCTGAGTGGGTCAAAATAGCAATGACACTGGCGAAGTTGTGGACAACGCCGGTATCGATGAGGCGCTCAGGCTATCTTACCCCCGGTGAGAGGTCAAAAGTGGCGACCATTTTCGTAATAATTACGTTGGCTTAGCGGCGTAAAACGCACTCCGATGTCGATGTCGTCGTCGGCCAGTTGGGCGCGTATGGCATCGGTGATTTGAGCGGCCACTTCGTCTTGAATGAGCGTGTCTCTGGCAAACCACAGCACCTCGACCATGGGGTAGCCGTTGGCATCCATCTGGTCATCGAAGATAAACTGCGTCGGCACTAACTCGATGGTGAAATGATCTCGTGGACACTCGACCAATTTTGCCAAGGCGTCGATGAGCGCGGTGCTCATATGCATGATGTGTTGGCGTTCCATACCGCTGATTCGAAGATGAGGCATCTGGACTCTCCCGTTGAGTAAACACATTTTAGTGTCAATCGGCAGGCTTTTCCTTGATGATCTAGACTGAGGCCAAGGGAGGAAGAGTGATGCCTTTACGTTATTTGTTGATAGTAGGATTTTTTTTATCGCCTTTGGCATTGGCTAATGGGCCTAAAAGTGAGCACAAGTCGGTGGAGCAGAAGGGGAAGTCTGCCCTGCACCGGCAGCAGCATATTCCAGGGGAAACCACGCCGTTGCCCTATGGCCTGGAAAAAAAACTGGCGCGTGGTGAGCCGTTGCCACCGGGGTGGCAGCGCAAGCTTAAGGTCGGCGACACTCTGGATGCCCGTATTATCCAGCGCAGTACCGTTGTTGAGCGCAACAAGGCCGCCAATTCAGTGACCATCGAGGCCGATGGTGGCCGGTTGCGGATCAATAAGCTCAGCGGCGAAGTGCTGGCAATCCTCAACTGAGTCAGCCTTAAGCGTCCGATTGCGCCAGTTTCTGGCTGGAACTGGTGCGGTCGTTGAATCAATTCAACCCCACCTTCTAAGCGCGTCGTCATTGTTCAACGTCCCCTATGCACATGACGCACCGCCCTGTTTACGTATCGATTTGGCCGTTGGCTGCAGTCGACCGCGAGTGTTTTTCTGTTTGATCCTTTTCTTTCACCTTTTTTATCAGTGCTTTAAAAAAGATGAGGTGGGTGTGCGTTAGCTCAAATTCTGAAGTAAAAACGTGAGGATAAAAAGCAACCAAAACGGTGCATTTTATTGATAAGGATCAATCGAACTTCCATCTATTTCCTATTGGGTATATCACCCCGTTAACCCTGAAGTTACATTCTCACAAACAATGAAGATTTATCAGATTATTGTCTGTTTTTTTTGACTGGGACAACAAGATGGGACGAGCTCCTTTGTGGCGACGAATGACCGGCAAGCCTGCCGAGGTGATTCGAATGCCGCATTTGGTTTCTGAAACGCGCTTCACCGATGGCTGCAGTCGCTGCCAGAAGTGTGTTGAGCGTTGCGAAACCGGGGTCATCGTCATTGGTACCGGGGGCTTTCCTGAACTCGATTTTGATAAGGCGGAGTGCAGTTTTTGTGGCCAATGTGCCGCGGCCTGTCCCGAGCCCCTGTTTCTGCCAGCGGAAGACGCACCCTGGCCTTACGCGGTCGCACTGTCGGATTCTTGCCTGACCTTCAAGGGCATTGAGTGTCGCAGTTGTGCCGACGCATGCGAAGAAGCCGCCATCGTGTTCAAGCCTGCCATTGGCATCTCTCATCCTATTCTCTCAACGGCTTGTACAGGCTGTGGTGCCTGCCTATCTCGTTGTCCCAGTCAATCCCTCTCACTAAAACAAGAGCTTAAGGAGCCAAGCCATGACTGAACACATCTGTTCACTGGTGGTGAACGCGGTCCCCGAGGCGCGCTTTCAGGTGGAAGCCGCACTGAATCAGCTTGATGGGGTCAGTGTCGAGATTAACGACCCCAGCGGCAAGTTGGTGGTGCTGCTGCAGCACCGGCAACAGCAGCCTCAGGTGGAGTGTATTGACCACATTAAAGGCTTGGACGGGGTGGGCGCCACCTCATTGATCTATCACCAACGGCTTTCTAACGACTGACCATTACTCGCTTCAAGGAATGGATGATGAAATTAACTCGTCGAGAATTTGTAAAGGCACAGGCCATTGCCGCCGGTGCGGTGGCCGCGGAGCTTTCCGTCCCCGCTTCTGCCAAGGGCATTATTGCGACCCGCAGTGACGATAAGATTCAGTGGGACAAGGCACCATGTCGCTTCTGCGGTACCGGCTGTTCGGTACTGGTGGGCATCAACCAGGGTAAGGTGGTGGCGGTGCAGGGTGACCCCCAAGCCCCGGTGAATCGAGGCCTGACCTGCATCAAGGGTTACTTCCTGCCTAAAATCATGTACGGCAAAGACCGCCTGACTCAGCCGATGCTCCGCAAGAGTAACGGCAAGTACGATAAAAATGGTGAGTTTACCCCGGTCTCCTGGGACGAAGCCTTCGACGTGATGGCCGACAAGTTCAAGCAGGCATTGAAGAACAAGGGGCCGACTTCGGTGGGCATGTTCGGCTCCGGCCAGTGGACCGTGTGGGAAGGCTACGCTGCCGCCAAGTTGTTTAAGGCCGGCTTCCGTTCCAATAACATCGACCCCAATGCCCGCCACTGTATGGCGTCGGCGGTGGGCGGCTTCATGCGCACCTTTGGTATCGATGAGCCCATGGGCTGCTATGACGACCTCGAGCAGGCGGATGCCTTTGTGCTGTGGGGTTCCAACATGGCCGAGATGCACCCGATTCTGTGGTCGCGACTCAGTGCCCGTAAGTTGTCAGCCGAGCATGTGAAGGTGGCGGTGTTGTCCACCTATCAACATCGCAGCTTCGAGTTGGCAGACAACCCGATCGTGTTCACGCCGCAAACCGACCTGGCGATTCTTAACTTCATCGCCAACTACATCATTCAAAACGACAAAGTAAATCACGACTTTGTCAGCAAGCACACCAACTTCCGCAAAGGTACCACCGACATCGGTTACGGCCTGCGCCCCGAACATCCACTGGAGCAGGCGGCCAAGAACCCGGGTAAGGGCAGCTCTGAGGCTATCGATTTTGAAGCCTTTAAAGCCTACGTGGCCGATTACGATGTCGACAGTGTCGCCAAACTGTCCGGAGTCGAGGCTGACAAGCTGATCGCCCTGGCCGAGCTGTACGCCGATCCCAATCGCAAGGTGGTGTCCTACTGGACCATGGGCTTTAACCAGCACACCCGTGGGGTGTGGGCCAACAACCTGGTGTACAACATCCACCTGTTGACCGGCAAAATCTCCGAGCCCGGCAACGGTCCATTTTCCCTGACCGGTCAGCCTTCCGCCTGTGGTACCGCCCGTGAAGTGGGCACCTTCGCTCACCGTTTGCCTGCGGACATGGTGGTAAAAAATCCCAAGCACCGCGCCTACGCCGAGAAGATCTGGAAACTGCCTGAGGGCACCATCCCGCCGAAGCCCGGTTACCACGCCGTGTTGCAAGACCGGATGCTGAAAGATCGTAAGCTCAACGCCTACTGGGTGATGTGCAACAACAACATGCAGGCTGGCCCCAACATCAATGAAGAACGCCTGCCCGGCTACCGGGACCCGGCCAACTTCGTGGTGACCTCTGACCCCTATCCGACCGTGACCGCCATGGCTTCGGACCTGATTCTGCCTACCGCCATGTGGGTGGAGAAAGAGGGCGCCTACGGCAATGCCGAACGCCGGACCCAGTTCTGGTATCAGCAGGTTCAGGCTCCCGGTGAGGCCAAGTCAGACTTGTGGCAACTGGTGGAGTTCTCCAAGCGCTTCAAGATGGAGGAGGTGTGGCCCGCCGATTTGCTGGCGAAGGCGCCAGAATACAAAGGCAAAACCTTATTCGACGTGCTGTTTGCCAACGGTCAGGTCGATCAGTATGGCTTGGATCAGGTGCCGGAGCAGCGCCTGAATGACGATGCCCGGGCGGCCGGCTTCTATGTGCAGAAGGGCTTGTTCGAGGAGTACGCCATCTTTGGTCGCGATCATGGCCACGACCTGGCGCCGTTTGAACGCTATCACCAGGAGCGCGGCTTGCGCTGGCCTGTGGTCAATGGTCAGGAAACCAAGTGGCGCTTTAAAGAGGGCAGCGATCCTTACGTTAAAGCCGGCAGCGACTTCCAGTTCTACGGCAAGCCGGATGGCCGGGCGGTGATCTTTGCCCTGCCGTACGAGCCTGCGGCCGAGTCACCGGACCAGGAGTTTAACCTGTGGCTGTCCACCGGCCGGGTGTTGGAACACTGGCACACCGGCACCATGACCCAGCGCGTTCCCGAACTGTACCGGGCCTTCCCAGACGCCGTGGTGTTTATGCATCCGCTGGATGCCAAGGAGCGGGGCCTGCGACGGGGCGATAAGGTGATTGTCAGCTCTCGTCGCGGGGAAGTGGAGACCGTGGTGGAAACCCGAGGCCGCAATAAGCCGCCACAGGGCCTGGTGTTCATGCCGTTCTTCGACGCCAGCACCCTGGTCAATAAGCTGACCCTGGACGCCACCGACCCGCTGTCCAAAGAGACCGATTACAAAAAGTGCGCCGTCAAAGTGCGTAAAGCCTGATTGTGATGGGCCCGGTTGGGCCCGTATCTGAAGAGTTGGAGAACACCATGAAACTGCGATTTGCCGTACTGGGCGCACTGGTGCTGCCGCTGCTGGCCACCGCTGTCGAAGAAACACAATTTGGAATGCGCGCCGATGTGCCGCTGGAGCAAACCAATAAGGCGCCTGATCTGAAGAAAATCCGTAAGGAGATGGATCGGCAGCCGCTGAACTACGTGAATCAGCCGCCGCTGATTCCTCATAAGGTTCAGGGTTACCAGATCTCTCAATCCACCAACCGCTGCCTGCAGTGTCACGATGTGGAGAACTACCTGACCACAGGTGCACCTCGGGTCAGCCCGACCCACTTCACCGACCGTGATGGGGTGGTTCAGCCTCATGTGGCGCCCCGGCGTTATCTGTGTCTGCAGTGTCACGTGACCCAGGCGGATGTGAATCCGCCAGTGGCCAATACCTTTGAGGGCATGGGCCAGTTTGCCAAGGACAAGGAGTAGGGCATGAAACTACCTAGCTTTATTACCGGGTTGTGGGGCTGGCTGCGCCGGCCCAGCGGCCGGGCCCTGGGCAGCTTGCTGCTGGTGGGGTTTGTCGGCGGCATTATGTTCTGGGGGGCGTTTAACACCGGCATGGAGATGACCAACCAGGAGCAGTTTTGCATCGGTTGTCACGAGATGCAGGTGAACGTCTACGAGGAGTACATCACCACGGTGCATTACAACAACCGCAGTGGGGTGCGAGCCACCTGTCCGGATTGCCATGTACCTAAAGACTGGACCCACAAGATTGTCCGCAAGATCCAGGCATCAAAAGAGTTGTGGGGCAAGGCGATAGGGATTGTTGATACGCCGAAGAAATTCAGTGATCACCGTCTGGTAATGGCCGAACGGGAGTGGGCGCGGATGCGCAAAACCGACTCTCAGGAGTGCCGCAATTGTCATAACTTCGAGTATATGGACTTTACCGAACAGAAAAGCGTCGCCGGTCGCATGCACGCCTCGGCCAGCGAGCTGGGTAAAACCTGCATCGACTGCCACAAAGGCATTGCCCACCGACTGCCGGAAGATTACGCCGGCAATGATGCCATCTCTCAGGCATTGCAGGTGATGCCTCAGGGCGCCAGTCACTGATCATCTTGACAGCAAACAAACTCAAAAGGGGAAACGCCAGGCGTTTCCCCTTTTTTTATGGTGATGCAGTGGCTCAGCTGGCCTGTTTCAGGTGGCCGGCAATTTCTCGCAGGTCATTGATGAAGGTGTCCACCGGTTGGCCGCCGTTGATGGCGTATTGATCATTAATGATGAAAGCCGGCACCGAGGTAATGCCCATGCGGACGTATTTTTGTTGCTGCTTTCGAACCTGTTCGCCAAACGCATCCCCGGCCAGAACTCCCTCAGCCTCGGCCTTGTCCAGACCGGCCTCAACCGCGCACTGCAGCAGGGTGTCGCAGTCATCCGGGTTGCCGCCGTCGGTAAAGTAGAGGCTGAACAGAGCCAGTTTCAGTTCGGTCTGTTTGCCCTGGCTCTCGGCCCAGTGCAGCAGCCGGTGGGCCTTGAAGGTGTTAAAGGTATTGGGCTGGCGGTCGAGGCACATGTCAAAGCCAAGGTTAGCGGCGCGCTTGGTGATCACCAGTTGATTCTGGCCGATCTGGGCGTCGGTGTAGCCGTATTTGGTTTTCAGGTTGTCGACTTTGGGCTGGCCTTCCGGACCCAGGTTCGGGTTGATCTCGAAAGGTTGCCAGTGAAGCTCGGCGTCAATCTCTCCCTGAAGCTGAGTCAGTGCCTGTTGCAGGGCCTGGTAACCAATAATGCACCAGGGGCAAGTAACATCGGAAACGATATCGATACGAAGTTGGGTCATGTCCATCACCAAATCATGTTCGAAGCTCCACACTACTGAGTAACCTTCGGGGGGTCAATCAGTGACCAATGCTTATCAAAGCATAAAAAACAGCAATTGCTGGTAGGATCACCGCAGGCCACAAAAGTGTCGTTTCGATCGTTTTTTTGAGCTTGGTCACGTGATCGGGATCACTGTGAGTAAAGGGCTTTTCCCAATGGGGAAAAGTAGTCATGGAGTCGGCATTGAATCTGTTGTCGGTGCGCTGAAGACGGGTAGGCACCGGCGCCGGCCAATTTGCCAGCCTGGGTACCATTAACCAGGTAGTGGTTTCGCACCTGAGGGTGGGCCTGAATGCAGGCCTCAAAAGCTCTGGCCATCAACTCGGTGGGCAGGCTGAAGTAGCGCCGTCCCAGTTGATCATCCAGTGCCAGAGCGCGCTCGACAAAATCGCCGTGGTCATCGTGGTCCGGCGCAAACACCGCATTGAACAGCTCTGACAGCCTCTGGTTCAGCGGGTGAGGCTGCATCGGTTGCTGCAACAGCCACAGATTGCTGGCAAAGGCGCTGGCCTTGGTGGGGGGGATAAACGCCTTGGTGGCGATGTGATGATCGAATGCGTGCCAATACTCGTGCGCCAGGGCGCCGGCACCGGCATTTTTGGCTAGGGCGAGGGTGTGGGCGGCCGGTTCATAATGGGCCTGGCTGTGGCGGCTGCCTTCGGTGCCAAAAGCCAGATGCAGCTTACCCCTGAGCCCAATCACCACCGGAGGTACGTTGAGAATGTAGGCCAGGTCGGCCATGGCATCGAACACCAGGTTGGCGGCCAGTTGCTGTTCCTGCTTGTTTACCCAGCGCCCCAGCCGCACGCCTGCGAGGCCAAACTGATCTCGAATGTCGGCAAAGGATACGTCGTCACCAAAGCGGTAATCCGGGCCGCGTCGATAGTAGTCACGGGATAGGGCTGAAGAGGGGGTAGGGCGAGTCATAGCGGATCTATACCCCATAGACAGGGCTTTCTCAAGGGCAGCCATTGCACCAGGTTGGCGCAAGACTTCGGCTTCGACTCAGCAGTAATTATCTAATGCTTTGTTTTATCAATAATTTACAATTTTGGCACGCTGCTGGCTTAGTGTTTGTTTTCGCAGACTGAAGGAGAGCATGATGAAGTATTACTCTCGACGGGTGGTGAAACCGGAAGACTTAAATCCGGCCCAGAGGTTATTTGGTGGTCGGTTGCTGGCCTGGATAGATGAAGAGGCCGGCATTTTTGCCAGTTGCCAGATGAATAGCCGCCGTTTGGTGACTAAATGCATCTCTGAGATTAACTTCGTCTCTGCCGGAGAGTTGGGGGACATCATTGAGTTTGGCCTTGAGCTGGCAGAGCAGGGGCGCACTTCGGTCACCGTCCGCTGTCAGGTGCGCAACAAGCTGACCGCCAGGGTAATTGTTGTCATCGATAAGATGGTGTTTGTGAACCTCAATGAACAGGGGCGCCCGGCCCCCCATGGTCTGGCCCAGGCTGGCTAGGCCATGGCCTGAATCAGGCAGCTGGCGGTGGCGTGGGCGTAGACCTTGCCGTCGCGGTCGGTCAGGGTGCCCTCGCTGATCCCCAGCGAGCGGGACAGGTTGATCACCTTGCCTTCGGCGATCAGGGTCACCCCTCGAGGTACCGGGCGAACCATTTTGACATTGAGGTCGACGGTACCATAGCCAACACCGGCACTGAGCAGGGTATGCACGGCGCAGCCGGTGACCGAGTCCAACACCGTGGCAGTAAAGCCGCCATGAACGCCCCCTAAAGGGTTAAGGTGGCGATCATCCGCCTGCACTTCGAAGCGGACTTTTCCTGCTTCGGCTTCGGTGGCCACCATGGGAATGGTGTGGCTGATGGACGGCGCTGGCAACTGGCCGTCTATCATCGCTTGCATTAATTGCAGTCCGGTGAGGTTCATGGGGTTCATCCTAAACTCCTTGGCTGGCGTAGGCGGTGGTTAGGGTTGCAGGGTAAATCCGCTCTCCGGGTGGTAGTCGAAATGCAGGATTTCGGTGACCATGGACAGCGTCAGGGCATCGATATTGGCACAGGGCTGTGGCCAGGGCTTGTCGGCGCTGGGCGGGTAATGGCTGAGACTGTCGGCAATGGCATCCGGATCGATGCGCAGTGCCAGGGGTTGGTCCTGTTCACTGAAATAGTGGTTGGTTACCTGTTCAAGGGAATCGAATTGGTTCAGGTGGATGTGACCATGCTGGCGATCGGAAGCGCACAGCGGCACGGTATCGGTTTTCTGAGTGTGTTGCCAGTCGCTTAGGCTGACCACTTTAAACAGCGAAGATAGCAAGGGCATACTCCTATTGCGGTACTATCCCCAAGCTATCAGATCCGACCACTGAATAACATATCTGTCGAGGGATTCCGCTACCTGAGTTGGCCCATCATCCCTTTGGCGGCTGCAAGGATCAGCTCCGGGGTTACTCGAACCTTGTAGTTGGGATTCAGATAGGAGAAATGCACCAGGCCATCGGCGTCCACCAGATACACCGCCGGTACCGGCAACACCACCCGCTCGCTGCCTTCGGCGGTGACCAGACGTTTGCCCATCTTTCCCTTGTAGGCGTCGGACAGCTTGGCGTCCAGGGTGTAGGCGATACCAAAGGCTTCACTGGCTTGCAGGTCCCGATCGGACAGCAGTTGGTAGCTGACGTCATCGGGACCATCTCGCAGTTGCTCGGCCGGATCCGGTGACAGGGCGATGATGCCAATGCCCATCTGTTTCAGCTCCGCTTCGATGCTTCGCAAACCGGACAATTGCGCGTTGCAGTAGGGGCACCAGCCACCACGGTAAAACACCAGTAGCGCTGGTTTGCCGTTCCGCCACTGGGTCAGTGATTGGCGCTGGCCTTCGGGGCTGGTCAGTTGCGGCGAGGGCACCTGCATGCCGTTGAGCAGCGGGGTGAGTTCGGTGGCCGACGGGGCGATGACAGCCCGAACCGGCAGCGATAAAAACAGAGTAATCAGAATTCCCCAAAGTTTCATTACGAGGTCCTTTTCAAAGAGTGAATGCTCAGTGACAAAGGAGACCGGAGTTGCTGGAGATTTCTTTCAGAAAGGGTAGGCCGGTTTGCACCGGCCTGCGGTTATCCCTGTAGCAGCGATTGGCAGGGTTGTTTGAAGCGGCCCATCAGTGGTCCCAACGAGTTGGCGGAGGGGAGGCTGGCCAGTTGCGCCTGCTTGGCTGAAGCGATCTGGGCCGCGGCCTGCTGAGTGCTGCTCAGATCGCTGATCCGGCTCTCGGCGGTGACGGCGGATTGGGCCAGTCGTTCGCCCACCGCTTTCATCTGCGGCGCATTCATGCCGGCGATGGCTTCGGAGGCGATCTGATAATAGGCGGCACACTGCACCAGTTGGTCGTGCAGCGCCTGCTCCTTCGGGGCCAAGGGTGCCGAGTTAGCGGCGCTGTGGTCACCGGCTTGAGGCTGGCTGAGCAGCACAAACCCGGCGACGCCGATGCCAAGTAAGAGAGTGCCTAGGATGATGAGTGGGCTTTTCATTGCGTCTTCCCTGAATTTACGTCTGTTTTCTGACACTAATAAACCTTGACCAAAATCGCAAATCCGATTGAATTGTGATGCGGATCGCCATGGTCTGCGGCACACTGGTTATTTTGACGGAGCCACAGCATGTCATTGCCTTTTTCTCAGTCTTGCGAAAACAATAAAGACCCCATCTTAACCTGCCTGCGACAGGCGTTTATCGACGCCAGCCGAGTGCTGGAGATCGGCAGCGGCACCGGTCAACATGCGGTGTATTTCGCCGAGCACTTGCCTCACCTGCACTGGCAACCCAGCGACCAGGGCGAATACTTGGCTGGCTTGGCACTGCGGCTGGCGACGTCATCCTTGCCGAACCTGGCCGCGGAGATTGAATTGGATGTCGGGGGACGCTGGCCAAGCCAGGGGTTTGACGCCGTGTTTACGGCCAATACCTGCCACATCATGGCCTGGTCGTTGGTTGAAAAGTTGTTTGCCGGCGTGGCCCGCAGCCTGGAGTCCGGTGGCACATTCTGTGTCTACGGGCCGTTCAATGAAGGGGGCTGCTTTACCAGTGACAGCAACGCCAGGTTTGATCAGTGGCTGAAGCAGCGGGATCCTGATAGCGGCATTCGTGACCTGGAGGCGGTGGTGGCTTTGGCGGCGCGCCATGGCCTGCAACTGAGCGTCAATTACGCCATGCCAGCCAATAACCGCTTGCTGCAATTTACCAAGGCTGAAGCCTAGGTGGATTTAAACGGAAGCAGCCGACGGTATTCGTGCAGGCGTTGCTGCACTCGCTCGGTTTCCTGGTCGACAAAGGCGGCGATAGCTTGATCAAACTGGGGCTGGAACACCCAATGATTGGAATAGGTTAGCGTCGGCTCAAAGCCCCGCCTTAATTTGTGCTCCCCCTGAGCGCCGGCATCGAATCGGGACAGGCGGTGGTCGATGCAGTAGTCAATGCCTTGGTAGTAGCACAACTCAAAATGCAGATCATCGATGGCTTCGGAACAGCCCCAGTAGCGGCCGTAGAGACACCCTTGGTGTTTAAGATACAGGGCGCCCGCCAGCCAGTGGCTGCCCCGCCGGGCCATGATCAGCACCAGGTTATCGGTTAGCGTTCGCCCCAGAGCGTCGAAAAAGGCCTGATTCAGGTAGCCGCCATGGCCGGAGCGCTTGGCGTAGGTCAGTTGGTAAAACAGGAAAAATTGCTGCCATAGGGCCGGGGTAATGGAGGCGCCTTCGAATCGCTCTATGCTCAGGCCCTCGGCACAACGGCGTTCTTTTCGGATCGCCTTGCGACGCCGGGCGGTCAGAGTGTCGGTAAACTGCTCGAAATTGGAATAGCCCCGGTTGTGCCAGTGAAACTGAATGTCCAGCCGCTGGCGCCACTGCTGTCTGGATAACGCCAGACTTTCCTCCCGGCCGGGAAACAGCCACTGCATACCCGATAACCCCAGCGCCAGCCCATGCTGGTGAAGTTGCGGAGTGATGGCGGCGAGCAGCGCTTGGCGTTGTATCCCTGGGGCTAGCGCCAGTCTGGGGCCGGTAACCGGAGAAAAGGGGACGGCACTGATCCATTTCGGGTAGTAAGTCAGGCCATGATGTTGATAGGCATCGGCCCAGCTCCAGTCGAAGACGTATTCCCCATAGGAGTGACGTTTCAGGTATCCCGGTGCCAGGGCTACAATCTGTCCCTGACGGCGTATGCACAGGTGGTAGGGCATCCAGCCAGATTGGCCGCCGACACAGCCGCTGAGCTCCAGCGCATGCAGGAAGGCGTAACGGCAAAAGGGCGGAGCGTCGGTGAACAGGGCGTCCCACTGCTCGGCGCTCAGTTGATCGATGCGGCTGAGCCACTGCAGTTCAAATGGGGATGGGGGCGGCATGATCGCATCCAAAGATCAGAGTGTCTGAGGATGTTATAACAGCAGTTGTGGCAGAAAAGCCAATGACACGAGGAGAGTGGCACGCCACCCGTACGGGTGGCGTGCGTTGCGGTGGCGGTTAGCCCAGTTCGGCTTTGCGCTCCGCTTCGCGGCAGGCCGCGGCGGTGAAGATCACGTCGGTAGAACTGTTCAGAGCGGTTTCTGCGGAGTCCTGAATCACGCCGATGATAAAGCCAACGGCCACCACCTGCATGGCGACGTCGTTGGAGATACCAAACAGGCTGCACGCCAGTGGAATCAGCAGCAGTGAGCCGCCAGCAACGCCCGAGGCGCCGCAGGCGGACACCGCGGCCACCACACTCAGCAGCAGCGCGGTGGCCATGTCTACCTGTACACCCATGGTGTGAACTGCGGCCAGGGTCAGCACAGTAATGGTAATGGCGGCTCCGCCCATGTTGATGGTGGCACCCAGAGGAATCGACACCGAATAGGTGTCTTCATGCAGATCCAGTTTCTTACACAGGTTCAGGTTCACCGGCACGTTGGCGGCCGAACTGCGGGTAAAGAAGGCGGTGACGCCACTCTCTCTCAGGCATTGGAATACCAGAGGGTAGGGATTTTGATGGGTTTTCACGAACACGATGATCGGGTTGATCACCAGAGCGATGATGGCCATCGCACCCAGTAATACCGCCAGCAATTGAGTGTAACCCGCCAGAGCATCGAAACCGGTCTCGGCGATGGTCTTGGAAACCAGGCCAAAGATACCAATGGGGGCGAAGCGAATCACCACCCGAACGATGCTGGTGATCCCTTCGGAGATGTCGTGAAACACCTTCTTGGTGGCGTCAGAGGCTTTGTGCAGCGACAGCCCCAGGGCAATGCCCCAGGCCAGAATGCCGATAAAGTTACCGGTCATCAGCGCATTGACAGGGTTGTCGACAACCTTGAACAGCAGGGTGCTCATGACCTCGGCGATCCCCTCAGGCGGTGCCAGGGCGGCTTCGTTGGTTGCCAGAACCAGAGTGGTTGGGAACATAAAGCTCAGTACCACGGCGGTCATGGCCGCGGCCAGGGTGCCAAACAGATACAGCACCACAATGGGTTTCATGTTGGTGTGCTCGCCGCGTTTCTGGTTGGCGATGGAAGACGCCACCAGAATGAATACCAGGATCGGCGCGACCGCTTTCAGGGCCGAGACGAACAGGCTGCCAAGGAAGCCGATGGACAGAGCGAACTCTGGTGCCATGACTGCCAGGGCGATACCGGCGAGGATGCCGACGAGAATCTGGAGTACCAGACTGCCGCTGGCCAGTTTTGCGATGATTGATTGCTTCTTTTTCATGATTTGCCTAGTGCATTATTTTTATAGTCGATGACTGCGCCATCGTTGCATGGGTTTTTAACAATTTTGTTAGTGATTTGTCCACCGGAAACTGGATTTAGATTGATCTTTGTCTGTTTATTTACTGCGACCCGAAACTGAAACAACCTTTGCTTATGGCAGCATCTTAAAAATCGATGCCATAGGTCGGATCAGTTCACTGCTGATGGTCATTGCACGCCAGTTTGACCGCCATGGCCAATGCTATGAGTTAAATCAAAAGGAGAAACAATGTGCTGCAAAACTTGCTAACGAATCTGCCACAAAACTTAACAAATGAGCTGTTTGAAACCCTGGTTGATTCCAAATCGGTAAAAATCGAAAGAATCTTATCGAAAGGCCAGCAGACCCCCGCCGATGAATGGTATGACCAGGATGAGCACGAATGGGTGATGGTGGTGGCCGGTGCGGCCAGAATCGTCTTTGAGGATGGCAACGAGGTCGTGATGGGGCCGGGAGACCACCTGCTACTGCCGGCGCACCGCAGACACCGGGTCAGTTGGACCGACCCGGAGCAGACCACCGTCTGGTTGGCGGTGCACTGGACTGAGTAATGACCGCTTAGTAGCCGATGGTATAACGGCGGCCACTGTGCTGGCGCTGCTCGGCTTCGTTGACTACCGCCAGGGCCAGATCTTCGACCGACACATTGGCCGGGGTGTCGCCGTCCATGAGCAGGCTGTCACCACCGACGCGGAAGCTGCCGGTTCGCTGACCGGGAGCCAGCAGTGCCGGTGGTGATACGTAGCTCCAGCTAAGGTCGGTTCGCTGTTGCAGCTGGGTCAGTACGTCGCGTGCCGCCCGGGCGCCTTGCAGATACTCCTGAGGGAAGCCGTCGGTGTCCACCAGTTGCACGCCTGGGGCGACGAACAGGCTGCCGGCGCCCCCGACCATCTGCAGACGCACGCCACTTAATTTGGCCGCTTCGATAATGGCGTCGGAGCCCGTGATGAAGTCCTGGTACAGGTTGGGGTTGCTCCAACCGGCGTTAAAGGCACTGAGGATCTCATCGTGGCCAGCCATGGCGGCGGCGGTAGAGTGGACATCCAGTACATCACCGATGATTTCGGTTAAGCCGGTGTGGCTGGGGAGTTTGCCGGTTTGGCGAACCAGCGCCGTAACCTCATGGCCCTGGGCCACTGCTTCGTTAACCAGAGCGTGGCCGACAAAGCCGGTAGCGCCAATGATAAACAACTTCATAATGTTACTCCGAGAGAGTGTGAACGGGTTGATTGATAAGTTAACTCGGAATGGTTTCGTTGATTAGCCCCGGAAATTCACATACTTTATTAACCTGTACTTTATAATGGCAAGGTTATGCAGACTTCGATTCACCGACTAAAAGCCATGGCAATATTCGTTCGGGTTATTGAGGAAGGTGCCATGCGTCGCGCCGCCCTGTCGCTGGGGATGACGCCGGCGGCCGTCAGTCAGCAGATTGGTCAGCTGGAGACCCAACTGGATACCCGGCTGTTGCACCGCTCCACCCGTAAACTCAGCCTGACTGAGGCGGGGCAAGCGTACTTTTACTATTGTCAGCAGATGGTGCAATCGGCTCAAGAGGCCGAGCAGGCGCTGGCGGCGGTTCGGCATCAACTGGCCGGAGAGATAAGGATGACGGCGCCTGTGGGGCTGGCGGCCAGACAGTTGCCCCTGGCGTTGGCGCCGCTGTTGGCCCAGCACTCGAAGCTGAATCTGACCCTGTTGGCTTCCGATGAGCGCCTGGATATGGTGGAGCATCGGCTCGACATTGCGTTTCGAGCCGGACCGCTGGAGGACTCAACTCTGGTGGCTACGCCGGTGTGTGACTTTCCGGCTCGGCTGTGTGCCTCGCCCGCCTATCTGGAGTCACAGGGTATCCCAGAGACGGTGGAAGCGTTGCAGACGCACGCATTCTTGGTGCAAAGCCAGACGCATGGGGGCGGCCGATTGCAATTGACGCACCCGACACTGGGGCAGAGGCGGGTGCGCATTACCCCTCGTATTCAGACCAACAACCTGCAGGTGGTGCATCGTTTTGCTCGTCAGGGCTTGGGAATGGCGGTGTTACCAGAACACGAAGCCAGCGAGGCGTTAGAGAGTGGGGCGTTGCTGCCGGTGCTGCCGGGCTGGCAGTTACCGGGAATGCCTTTCTATCTGGTGACACCCAATCGACAACGCACGGAAAAGGTGGAGGCAGTGATTGCGACGGTGAAGCGTTATTTTTCCAACTCAACCACCGTACGGGAACCTGTTTAGGACTCAAGGGTCAAAAATCAGGTTAGCCCAGAAGGAGATGTTTATGATCAGCCGGTTTAAATCCTTGTTTACTGACCAGCCAGATTGCGGCGAGGCATTGAATGTGGAGCTGGCCAGCACCGCGTTGCTGCTGGAGGTGGCCCGGGCCGATTCTCACATCAGCCATGAAGAGAAAGAGGCGGTGTGGCACCTGGTCAAAGGGCTGCATCAACTGTCGGATAGGGAAGCGCGGGAGCTGATAGAGGAAGCGCTGGTGCAGACTGAGCAGGCCAACTCCATCCACAACTTTACCAATGTGGTGAAGAAAAACCTCAAGTTGAAACAGAAGCTGCAACTGGTCGAAGGGTTGTGGCGGGTGGCCTACGAAGACAACGTCCTTGAGCCCCATGAAGAGGCGATGATTCGCAAGGTTTCGGACCTGCTGTATCTGCGCCATAGCGAGTTTATTCAGACCAAACTGGCGGTCACCGGCGAGCGTTGATTCATATTGCGTAGCTGCATTAGGCCGACGGTAGTCGATGCCGTGTGCGTTAGCCCTCTCTTGAGTCCCTAAAGTGTCTCCCTCATAATGCGCCCCTTAATGATGAGGGCAGCATGAACAGCGATAACATTCTTTTTGACGGCCACGATGAATGGGGCCAGGTTCAGGTGATTGAGCAGGGGCCACAGCGGTTGTTGTGTTTTGGTCCGTCTGACGAGCAGAGCCGCATCATTACCAAGCAGCCCTGGGTGCTGCAACATGAATACACTCGGGCAATGATGTTGGCTCTGCTGTTTTGCCAGCCCAAGCGGGCCTTGGTGCTGGGGGTGGGCGGCGGTTGCTTGATCTCGGCGTTGGCGCATGTGGTCAAGGGCATCAAGATGACCGGGGTTGAATTGCGGCCTCTGGTGACGGAGATGGCGCTGGCCCATTTTCGAATGCCACAAAGCAAGCGCATCGACATCGTTCATCAGGAAGCCGGCGCCTTCCTGGCCGCCGGCGAGCACAAGAAAGTGGATCTGCTGTTTGCCGATCTCTATGGCGCCGATTCGGTGGATGACGTGCAGTTGCAATCCGATTTTATCGATGACGCCGCCGCCCTGGTCAAAGAGCAGGGGATGCTGGTGCTTAACTGCTGGGAAGAGCACCGCCACCATGATGGGCTTAAAACCGCGTTGGCGGCCCACTTTCCCCACTGTCATAGTTGTCCGACCGCAGACGGCAACCTGGTGATTCTGGCTGGACGCACGCCGCTGAGCGCTTCACTGTCGCAACTGCGGGAGCAGGCCCAGCAGCTCAGCAGCAAACTGGGGTACCCGTTGACCGACAGTCTGGGGCGACTGGAGCCCTGGGGTTAGGCCATTAGTTGAAATGTGATAGTTCGGCTAGATAATAGCGACTTGAAAATAGTTTGTTTTTTGGGTGTTTAGTCTAAGTTTTTTTCATCTAAATCATTATCTTGATGTTTTTCGATACCCAAACCCTGTGGTTTGATGCCGGTGATTTTATAAGGATGATAATGAGAACAATAGCAGCACTTTTTTTAGGCAGCACCTTGCTCTTCGGGTGCTCTTCCACCTATCAGCACACTCCTATATCGGTGTTCGAGGGGGTGCTCGACCCCCAGTTAGCAGTGCTCATCTCTGTACCCAAAGACGGTTGGTATGACACTCAGAACTATAGAAATTCCGGCCGAATGACAGCTAATGCCGTGCGGGCTGCATTTATGAAACATGCGTCTAAAGTCACGGTAACGGACAGATGTAAAGGTGAAAGCTGTTTATCATTGGAAGGTGTGGGTGAATACGGCTATTACGTCAAACCACAGATTCTTCACTGGGAAGAGAGGGCGACTGAATGGTCCGGACTTCCCGATCGTATTGAAATTAAGCTTACGATTTATGATATGAAGACCGCCAAACCGATCTCTTCCAACGTATACACCGGCAAAAGTAAGTGGCTCACCTTTGGCGGTGATCACCCTCAAGATCTGTTGCCCGGTCCTACCAACAGCTATGTCACGTCTCTCTATCAATAGGTATTTAGACTGCACCCCGGACTGTGGCTGAAGACAGGCAACACCTTTTTAACCTCTGAGTTTTGAGTATTCCCCACTGGCACATCGGTCAGTGCGGGCATACAGTAGAGCGGTATCGGTTGATAGATGAAGAGGGAACTCATGTCACAGCGTATCTACTGTCTCGCCCAATTTCGCCCCAAGCCTGGTAAAGAGGAGGCGTTATTTCGAGTGCTGCAAGCCTTGGAGCCCAATACTCTGAGGGAGCCCGGTTGTCTGCAGTACATCGTCACTCGCCACATCGACAGCCCCTTTGCTCAGGGCCACAGCTACCCCATCGTGTTTAATGAGATCTGGGCCGATCACGATGCGTTTGCCGCGCACTGTCAGCGCAGCGAGATTCAAGCGTTCTTCGAAGCTCACTGCGTGGCCGACGAGGGGCTGGTGGCCGAGTCCAATGTCTGTGTCTACAGCGATCAGCCTGCGGATTACGATGCCCCGCACCTCGAGTCAGGCCGTTAACGCGCCCGAATCTGGCCCCCGACTGATGATTTTGGAATCAGTCGGCGGACTCCCGGGCCTGCACACCCGCCAATTTGTTGTTCCCGCCCCTAGGCTACGGTACTCTAACCCGCTTAGTGTCTGACTTTGGCCCTGCGCCAGAGTGTCCCCGGTTTTGAAAGGTATCTCCTATGGCTCAAGAGGCGTTTCGACTGCGTCGTATCATCATTATCGACAGTTTCTGGAAAGGGAAGGTCAATGAGATCGATTTTGATGGTCACACCCAGTTAGAGGGCACCAACGGCGCCGGTAAAACCTCCTTGATGCGATTGCTGCCGCTGTTTTACGGCATGCGCCCTGGAGACATCGTTTCCAAGGTCGATCAGGCTAAGAACTTTGCCAACTACTACCTGCCCAGGGAATCCAGCCTGCTGGTGTACGAATATCAGCGCCCCGGTCTGGCCGAGCCGCAGCTGTGCTGCATGGTGGCCTCGTCCGATGGCCGCAGCGTGCACTATAAACTGATCGATGCCCCCTACTGCCAGCAGCACTTTATCGGCTCGGATCACAAGCCGTTTAAGGTGGGGGAGATCGAGCGTAACTACAAACGCGCCCATGGCACCTATTGCTCCAACTACCTGGGAGTGGACAAATACCGCCAGGTGATTCAAAACCTGCGTGGCGGTCGTGCTTCCAGCGAAATTCGCCAGCTGCAGAGCCGCTTCAGCTTCGGCAATGTCGCCATGCCTCACATCGATAAGGTGGTTAATGGCACCATCGAGAAGAACCTGGATTTTGAGGCGGTAAAAAAGATGCTGGTGGCCATTGCCGCCGACTATCTGGCCCGCAGCCGCTCCGGTGACAACCGGGAACAGATGCAACTGAACAAGGACGAGATTGGTCGCTGGCTCAGCGACATTCAGGCCAGCCGTGAAGTGCACGCGGTTGCCGACAAGATTCAGCGTTGGCAGGGGCAATTTAGTGAGCTGGAGGAGTTTCTGGGCCAGTTGCGCCATCTGCTGGCGCTGTGCGATGAGCAGCAAATCGAACTCAAGGACAAACTCAAGGAGTTGGGGCAGGAGAAAGCCAGCCAACGCGAGTCCCTGCGACAACTGGAGCGCGAGTTCGATGCCACCGAAACCGGCTTTAAGCAGACCATTGCTGCCGAGAGTGATCGCCTGCACGCCAAACAGATCACCATTGAACGCCTGGATGACGACAAGCAGCGTTACGACGATGACGATGCGGCATCTTATCAACTGCGTGCCGATGAAAAGGTCACCTTCAGCCAGCGACTGAAAGAGGTCAATGGCATCATCGAGAGCTTTGAAGGCGACACCGCCAAGGTGGCTCGCAAGTTCGAGGAACTGCTGGGTAAGCTGGATCTGGAACTGGCTCGAGGCGAGGGTGAGAAGCAGCAGCAGATGGCCGACATTCGCGAGCAGAACAGCCACAAGCTGGCGGAGGTGGAGCAGCAGTATCAGGCCAATCGCCGTCAGATGGAGCAGCGGCTGGCGTCTCAGAGCCTGGGACTGAAAGATGAGCAGCTTCAGTTGCAGCATGCTCAGCGCGTCAATGGGGAAAACCGAGCCCATCCCCGTTTGCCAGCGACCATGGCCGAACAGTTACAGCTTACCGCCCAGTCTTTGGGGGAGGCACAGAGTCGTCATAACGAGATGCTGAGATTGATGGCCGATGAACGGCACAATGGCGCTCAGTTAGAACGTCAGCGTGATCAGCAGCTTAGCCGCCTAAGCATCGAACAACGGCGCCTGGATGATCTCAAGGCTCAGCATCAGGCGCTGGAGCAACAACTGCACCCCGAAGAGGGGTCTTTGCAGGCCTTTTTAGAGGGGCGCACCGAAGCCAGTGATTGGAAGCAGACCATCGGTACTCTGTTGTCTCCAGAGCTGCTGGCTCGTACTGATCTGGCTCCGAACTGGAGTGGTGATGGTCTTCAGAGCCTGTACGGCGTGCGCCTGGATCTGAGCCCGCTGCAGCACAACAACCCACTGGCCCGGACCGAAGCGGAACAACAGCAACAGTTAGAGACTCTGGACCAACAGTGCCGACAGCAAAGCGAGCAGATTGACCAGATCAACGAATTGCTGAAGCAGCTAGGGCGTCAGCTTGAGCAGCATCAGAGCCAGTTGGGGCAGTTGCAGCAGCAGGAGCGCCGTGTCAGTGCCGAGATCGATCAGCTCAGGCAACAGCAGGAGCGGCAACAGCTTCAGGCCGACGAGCACATTAAGCAACAGCGACGGCAACTGGAGGAGGAGCACAAGCAGCTACTGAAGCAGCAGGAGCAGTTGAGCCATAAATTGGAACAGCTGGAAGAGCAGGGCGAAGAGGAACTGCATGAGCTGCACAATGCCGCGTTGGAGCGCCGCCTGATTCTGGAAACCGACCGCGATAGCCAGCTCGAGACCCTGTCTCATCAGCTGGAGGCACTGCGAGACAGCGTCAAGGAGCGGCGCCGGGATTACAAGAAGCAGCAGAAGCAGGCGCTGGATAAGATCGATCCCGATGGCGAGATCGACAAGCGAATGCAGGAGCGCAAACAGTTGCAGCAGTCACTGGATGATTGCGCCAGGTTTGAGCAGAAAGCCCGTGAGTATCAGCACTTCCTCTCCAGTCAGTACAACCAGCGGGAGCCGTTGGCTGCCGATGTCTTGCAGCTGCAGCAGCAACTGTCTCAGGCTCGCAGTGATCTGGAGCAGGCCCGCACTCAGTTTGGTCATCAGCAGGCTGAACACAAAGCGGTGCTTAAGCGAAACAAAGAACAGCAGGAGCGCAGTGATGATTTGTTGGCTCGGCTGGTACGGGTGCAGGCGGTGTGCGATCCCTTAGGGTTGGAGCCGAGCCGCAATTCACAGTTGCAAAGTTACCAGGCGGACATGCTGCCCGGTTTTATTGAGCAGAATCATCAGGGCTTCAGCCACCTGGAGAAGAAGCTGACTAAAGAGATCAGTCACTTCTCCAATGTACTGCGAACCAAGCATGGTAAGAGCAGCTTGTTTGACACCTGGACTCAGTTGGTGGCCGACAACGACCGTTTCGAAGGCTGTGAAACCGTGCTCAAGTACCGTATGCCCATTGGCGATCTGTTGCAGAGTGCCGCTCAGCTTGCCAAGTCCACCGGCCAGTTGGTGATCGTCAATGCCACCATGATCAACGAGTTCTATCAGCATTTGGAGAACTTTGATCGCCGGATTAAATCCGTCGGTCGCAACCTGTCGGAGCGGGTGACCGCCCTGGCCAAGTTTGAAGCCTTGGCGGACATCAGTGTGGGCACGGTTACCAAGCTGGAGCAGCTGGAGTATTGGCAGCCGCTGCGCAGCTTCTCCGATTGCTTTGAACAGTCGCGGGACCAGTTGCGTGATGGGGTGGCCGAGATTCCGGAAGAGCTGATTCGGGCCATGCGTGAGCTGGCCCGGGTATTGCCAGCCGAAGGGTTGGAACTGGAGCACAACGACCTGTTTGATTTGGAGTTCGTGATCACCGAGAAAGGTCAGGTGAAACGGGCCCGCAATGCCCGTCAGTTGAAGAAAGTCAGTTCCACCGGTCTCTCTTATCTGGCGATGCTGTCGCTGTTCGCCGGTCTGCTGGGGATGCTGCGTGGTGATGGTGAGCGTCCCAGCACCATTATTCTGCCGGTGGACGAACTGGGTGAGCTGGCGGCAGAGAATATCGAACTGCTGCTGGGGATGTTTAACGACAACCACATTCAGATGTTGTCGGCGTCGCCTTCCACCGACCGGCAGGTGCTGGCGTTGTACAAAACTCACTACAAGCTCAAAGACAGCAAAATCTACAGCGCCCATGTACCGCTGTCGAAACTGGAACAACTGCTGGCCAGTCGTGCCCGCCGCGAGCAGCCTGAAACCGAGGAAGCCGGACAATGATCTTCAAACATACCGTAGAAACCCTGCTGTCTGGCGCCGTGATTTGTCAGACGGCCTACCCGGACCACTTCGAGTATCTGCAGGCGCCGGCCAACGCCGAGCGGGTGCATGAGTTTCTTAGCCAGCTGGATCGCAGCCTGACCCACTTCGAGGCGGCCGGCGCCTACTACTGCACCTTTGATAGCATCGACGACAGCAATCGCCGCGCCATCAGTCAGCTGTTCAGCTCGGTGCGCAGTCATTTCCGGCCGCTGGTGGAATGGCTGGACATGTTGCTGCGGGCCACCGGCCACGACGCGCCGCTGCACGCCAAGGACAGCATTAAGTTTACCTCGTTGCTGGAGGCGTTTGAGCACGACCAGACCCTGTCGGAGCAGCTGCGCCGCTTGACCACCATGGCACCATTTAAGACCAACCGGGTGGAGATTCGCGACCAACTGGGTACGGTGCTGGCCAAGCTGGAGGAGATGGGCTATTTGGTGCGCCATGCTCCAGGCAGCAACACCTGGTACGCCACCGCCCGTTTTGATTTGATCTATCTGCTGATCGAGTTCCTCAACGACAGTGAGAAGCTGGAGCTGCCGGAAGTGCAGGAGCCGGATCCACAAGAGGAGCTGTTGCTGTAATGAGCCTCTATGACAGCAATCAGGTCGCCGCGCTGCTGCGACAGATGGGACAGGCCGACGAACTGTTGTCCCAGGCTTACGTCTTTGGCGCCGTCAGTGCCGATGAGGACAACGAAGGCCAGCTGCGCAACCTGCAGAAAGCCAAGTTATTGCGCCCCGACGATGAACCGGGCAACTACCGCCTGACCGCCGACCTGAAGCGGTTGCTTAACAAGTTGATGCGCCAGCAGAGCGGCTATCGCCAGTTGACCGACATGGGCAAGGTCATCGATGCCATGGACGACGTGATCATCGACTATCGCGACTCCCTCATCGGTGGCCAGATGGACGACGCCGATCACTATCTCGATCAGCTTGACGATCTGTTGTTTGATGCCAGAGACAGCCTCAATACCAGCCTGGACAACATGCACTATGCCATCTCCAGCCAGTTTGGTTTTGTGGCGACCCTGACCGCCAAGGTGCGGGAAAACCAGAAGGCGCTGGATTACGCCCAGAAACTGTTGAACGAGTTGCAGCAGATTGACCCTGAGACCTGTTACCAGTGGATTTTCGACGGTGCGCCCACCGAGTTTGCTCGCAAGATCACCGGGTTCGTGCATTGGTTTCGCATGGTGTTGGGCCGACTGGCGCACATCATCGAAAAGATGCGACAGAGCCTGTTCCGCCTGCGGCGCCAGGTCAAACAGGCCAACCAGTTGCGGGGCATGGCCCGCTTCCTGCGCAAGCACCCCGAGTATGAGCTGCGTGAAGACCTGGCTTTTGCCACCGATCTGCCCCGGGAGCTGAAACTGGCGCCGGCGATGGAGATGGGCGGCCTGGTGGATGTGCGCAGCAGTGCCGTCGAGCAGGAGTTGATCGAGATTGTCCAGCATCTGCGCCGCCAGCAGCCGACCACTCCGGTGGTGGCCGACCGGGACGGCGTCAGTGTCGAAAGCGACGATCTGGAGACCCTGGCCTACCTCAGTGACTGGGTACTGGATGAAGTGGAACACTTCTTTGAGCTGGCGGTGATCAAGGACGGGGCCCTCTCCGCCCTGGAACATTGGCAAGGACAGCAGCCTGCCTGGCTCAGTAACGAGTGGCAGTTGGATCCGCAGTTGTGGATTGAGCTGGTGTTTGGTTATTACTGCAACCTCTCTCCTCAGCAGCAGCAGTTGTTTGCCATGGAGATGGAGGAGCAACTGGTGGCGGGCACCAACAACAACTTTACCTACAGTGACGTGCGGATTCGGGTGGCCTGAATGGCGTTGAATCGTCGCGAGCGTCAAACTCTGGCAGGCTGGTTTGCTCGGCCTTGGAGAGCGCAGGACGTGGCGTTTGGCGCCCTGGCAAGCCGGCTGCATCGTGACTACGGGTTTGGCGAGGTGCGCGGTGATGGCCGCGCCAGAGCCCGGCTTCATATCAGTCGCGATCATCTCAGTGCGTTACGGCAGGAGCTCAGGCGCGACGGTCTCGGTGATCCCTGCGAGCCGGCCTTTGTTGGCGAGGGTCTAAGCCGTATTCAACAGGCACAAACTCAAGCCGATGAGAAGGGCGGCGCCCAGGCCGTGACCGAGGAGCTGGTGTTGTGCCGGCCGTTGACTCACTGGCACATCGACGACACCCCCCTGGCCCTGCCACCCTTGATGCAAGCGGGTCAGTTACTGAACTGGCCTTCTCTACAGCAGTTGGGGCAACGGCTTGGCCATACCCACCTGGTGCTGGTGGAGAACCTGGCACTGATGGCTGAGCTCCATCGCCTGAATCTGCCCGATAGCCTCAACCAGGCGCTGTTTCTCTACCGAGGTGACGTTGCTGCCGACAGGCAGGTCAGTCGCGCTTATCAGTGCTTCAGGGCGTTCAAGGGGCAGTTGCCGCTGGTGTACTTTGGCGATTTTGATCCCGCCGGGCTGGAAATCGGCCTTGGCTGTGGTGCCGAACAGCTGCTGCTTCCAGCCCGGTCTCTGTGGCCGGCGCTGTTGTCTGCCGACTGGCAAGGTCTTAAAGGCCCTGAGACCCGCTGGTTTGAGCAACGGGCCCAGGCACAGCGGCTGCATGATTCGCAGCTGCCTGACTCGGTGAAGCAGGCATTGTTGGCCATGGACCGACACAAACAGACCCGCACGCAGGAGCACCTGCTGGCCCATGACGTCGCGCTGGAACTGCGGGCACTGTAATCGCAACTGAGCGCTAAAACAATGCGGCTTGCCATCTGGCAAGCCGCATTGTTTGGTTCTGAAGTCAGGATGGGGTCAGCGGTTTCTCAGCGTGGCCGCCGGCGCCGGGGTGACCTGGTAGAAGTAGCGGCGGAGCAGTTCCGGTAATCGCTCCAGAATATGGGATTTCAGTGCCAGCTTGCTCTGTTTCAAGTGCTCCGCCAGGGCGCGCTCATCAAAGGCGGCCAGGGCTGGCAGCGCCACCGGGGCAAAACTCAGGTGCCAGGGCTCTGGCTGCACACCGCCCAGGTTCTTGGTGTAAGGGCGAAAGAAGCCATATTCAGTCATGTGCTCGTCCAGCCAGCGGTTGAGTTTGCCGTTGGGGCCGCGGCCACGGTATTCCAGAGGCTCCAGCTTGAGGTTGTCACGACCAATGGCATTGGCGTCGTAAAAATTGAAGTCGCTGCCCCAGTGCCGGCGCGACGTACCAGGCAGGGAAGACCAGGCCAGAATGGCGCGCAACAGTTCGTTGTCATTGAGGTTAGCCGGGTTCAGCGGCCGGCCCTCTTCATCGACCAGGGGCTGTTTGCCCATCACCTTGCCATTGAAAGTGCTCAGTTGAGAATCGAAACTGCACCATCCCGAGGCGCACTGCAGGTCGAGCCCAACCTTGCTGGCGGCCTCCTGCATCTGGCGGAAGGCCACGGCGGTGCGGCACTCCAGCAGCTGGTCTTCCACCTCCATCAGGTGGGTTTGTTCTAGGCCCATGAGCTGGGATTGGGTCAGCACAATAGCGTCTCCATTGTTGTTTCGTTGTAGTCTGCCAGAATCTGGGGGTTACCGATACTCACACGTGTGTTGCTCTGAGGCAGGGTGGCGATAATGTGGACAAGATCAATCAGTTATTTTCTCTGTAGCCGCATTGAGTTTTCCCATGCAGTGCTGCTGTCCTCGCAGAGGGTGAGGCGCTACCGGCCACCTTATTCACAGTCCACCAGCCAATAAACGCCAGTTTACCGCGAACGGCCTGCCAGGGGGAGTCGTTATCGTCTTTGTTGATGGCGCGAGCCTGGCCTTCCCGAAGCGTTCGAAGCCGGTAAATCCCCCGGTCGTGGGGTGGCTCTGTTATACCCGTGGCCAACGTATTTCTCTTTGTTATTTCATTTAATCGAATTTTTCGTTTGCGGCGATAGCTTGTAATTGTTTTTGTGTTTTGTTGGCTTGGGGTACTATAGCTCCATCGACGCGGTAAGCGTCACTACAAAAACTATGCAAATAAGAGAGATACGCCATGATCAACACTCAAATTAAGCCGTTCAAAGCCACCGCCTTCAAACAGGGCGAGTTTGTAGAAATTACCGAGCAGGATGTCAAAGGCAAGTGGGCGGTGTTCTTCTTCTACCCCGCCGACTTCACCTTTGTCTGCCCCACCGAGCTGGGCGATCTGGCGGACCACTACGAAGAGCTGCAGCGCCGCGGTGTTGAGGTGTACTCCGTGTCCACCGACACCCACTTTACCCACAAGGCCTGGCACGACAGCTCCGATACCATCGGTAAGATCAACTACTTCATGGTCGGGGATCAGACCGGCACCATCACTAACAACTTCAACGTGATGCGTGAAGGCCAGGGCCTGGCAGACCGTGCCACCTTCCTGGTTGACCCTGAGGGTGTCATCCAAGCGATGGAGATCACCGCCGAGGGCATCGGCCGTGACGCCGAAGACCTGATGCGCAAGGTGAAAGCGGCGCAGTACGTGGCCAACAACCCAGGTGAAGTGTGCCCCGCCAAGTGGAAAGAGGGTGAACAGACCCTGGCTCCCTCCCTGGACCTGGTCGGCAAAATCTAAATTCCAACAGGTTCTCTTGCCAGTGTCCCCCGCCGCCCTGGTGCGGCGGGGTGGTCACTGGCCATCCACCCAACCACCACCGAATTTCTGAGGTTTCACCATGTTAGACCAAGCGATGAAGCAGCAATTACAATCTTACTTGTCCAACCTGAAGTCCGATGTGCAGCTGCGCCTGAGCCTGGATGACAGCGACACCGGCAGCAAACTGGCGGCCCTGGCGGCGGACATCGCCTCTTTGAGCAGCCTCATCAGCGTGGTGCGGGATGACAGCCACAGCGAGCGCAAGCCGCTGATGCTGGTGGAGAACCTGGAGACGGGCAGCGCCATCGGCTTTGCCGGTCTGCCCATGGGCCATGAGTTTACCTCTCTGGTGCTGGCACTGCTGCACAGCGGTGGTCATCCCATTAAGCTGGATGATGACACCATTGCCCAAATAGCGGCATTGGATACGCCGTTGAACGTGGAGATCTTCATCTCCCTCTCTTGCCAGAACTGTCCCGAGGTGGTGCAGGCGTTCAACATGATGGCCGCCATCAACCCGTTGATCACCGTTACCATGATCGACGGCGCCGCTTTCCAGGATGAGGTCAAGGCCCGGGATATTCTGGCGGTGCCCAGTGTGTTCGTGAACGGTGAGCTGTTTGGTCAGGGCCGCATGTCCCTGGCGGAGATCCTCGGTAAGGTGGACAGCGGCGCCGCCGAGAAGCGGGCGGCCAGGCTCAACCAGCAGGCGCCGTTTGATGTGCTGGTGGTGGGCGGCGGCCCGGCAGGGGCGTCGGCGGCCATCTACGCCGCCCGTAAGGGGATTCGCACCGGCGTGGTGGCCGAACGCTTCGGCGGGCAGGTTCAGGACACCATGGCCATCGAGAACTTCATCTCGGTGAAAACCACCACCGGACCCAAGCTGGTGGCCAGCCTGGAGGAGCACGTGAAGGAGTATGGTGTCGAGGTGATCACCGAGCAGCGCGCCGCCAACATTAAAGGCGTCGAAGAGACCACGGATGGTTACCTCCATGTGGAACTGGAGAGCGGCGCGGTGCTCAAAGCCCGCAGCGTCATCACCAGTACCGGGGCCCGCTGGCGCGAGATGAAGGTGCCCGGTGAGCAGGCGTATCGCAACAAGGGCGTGGCCTACTGTCCCCACTGCGATGGTCCGTTGTTCAAGGGCAAGCGCACCGCCGTCATTGGCGGCGGTAACTCCGGCATCGAGGCGGCCATCGACCTGGCCGGCATTGTCGAGCACGTCACCGTGCTGGAGTTTGCCGACAGCCTGCGTGCCGACCAAGTGCTGATCGACAAGGCCAATGCCACCGCCAACATTGACATCATTACCCTGGCCGAGACCACTCAGGTGCTGGGAGACGGTGAGCGGGTGACCGGGTTGGAGTATCGGGATCGCAACAGCGGCGAGTTACACCGGCTTGAGCTGGCCGGCATCTTCGTTCAGATCGGGCTGGTGCCCAACAGCGAGTGGCTCAAAGACAGCCAGGTGACATTGTCTGCCCGCGGTGAGATTGAGATTGATGCGCGCGGTGCCACCAGCCTGGAGGGGGTGTTTGCCGCCGGGGATGTGACCACCGTGCCTTACAAGCAGATCATCATCGCCATGGGGGAAGGCGCCAAGGCCAGCCTGGCAGCCTTCGATCACCTGATTCGCAATCCGGCTCCGGTGGCGCAAGCCGAACTGGCGTAGCGCTCAGACTCCGGACGGGTTCAAACATCAGAGAGGTGCATCGCCTCTCTTTTTTGATTCCCGGGAGGGGGCAAAGTAGTCAAGTTTGGGGTGTCGTCGGTCGCTATTGGCCTAGGTTGGTGGCAACCGCAACCGCTCAAAGAGGTTGATTGGCGTTCAATTGGCCATCGATTCTGAAAGATTACCAAAATGGTGGTCAATTCTTGCTCAGCCAAGCGCCTGTTTCGGCAGAGTTGTTATCTGGATCCGGTTTTATTGCCGGAAAATCCGCAATGCAACCCGGGTGTAACCTGGCATTTACTCTTGGGTGGCGTTTGATTGACCATATCTTCTTTTCTATTGTTTAAGCTTCTGAATTGAATAGCCATTTCTCTTGGTGGCGTCGGTTTGGCGGCGGAGGTGTCGTTGCCGCCGTCACTCTGCCTGTTAAAGGAGGTAATGCTCAGTTGTGCAGCGCGGCGGCAACCTTGATGCAAAGGATGCTGGCAGATGTTCACTTTCGCCCACCTTTGCTTGCATTCGGCCATGGCTCCCTGGGGGGTGCCTACACCAACAGCCTGGCGTTGGCAATATGGTCAAGGTCGGAGGTTGTCGGTAAAATTACTACCATGATGATGAAGATTCACCTCCTCTTTTTTGACGGCGGCGGCTAACCCGCTCCCTGCCAGTCAGCCGGATTGCCGGCCAACTCAGCTAACTTCGGCACAGATCCCTGTCGCCAGTGGTTTCCCCAATTGGACGTTCGTTTTCACCTGTCGCCATCCAGGCTGACGGCGCTGTGGGCGTGATGTTTGGGGTTGTGAACCTGTTTGTAACAGTAAGAAAAGAAGACCAAATGAATTCAGTGATTGTAATTAATGAGCTTGAGTCCTTACTGATCGCCATTGTGGTGCTGTTCCTCGGATACTTTGTTAATGGCAAGGTACCGGTGTTGAAACGGTACAACATTCCAGAGCCCATTGTCGGCGGGTTGATCGTGGCCAGTATCATTGCCGTGGTGCATCAGTATGGCATCGACCTGCAATTCCAACTGGCCATCAAAAGCACCCTGATGAAGATGTTTTTCGCCACCGTTGGCCTGGCCGCGAGCTTTAAGCTGCTGGCTCAGGGTGGCTCGCGAGTGTTCCTGTTCCTGGGACTGGCAACGGTGTTCATTCTGATCCAAAACAGCGTCGGCGTCGGTCTGAGCTCTTTGATGGGCCTGGATCCATTGCTGGGGCTTATCGCCGGATCCATAACCCTGTCCGGTGGTCATGGTACCGGCGCCGCCTGGTCGCAGACGTTTGCCAGCGAGTTTGGTTTGCAGACGCTGGAGTTGTCCATGGCGGCGGCCACCTTTGGTCTGGTGATGGGGGGCATCATCGGCGGTCCGGTGGCGCAGCGACTGATTCGCAAGCACGGATTGAAATCGGCTTTTGGTGATGGCGAAAATCACCACATTGAGCATCCGGACCTGGTGACTTACAGTGATCATGAAGAGGATCGCATCACCGCTAAAAACAGCATCGAGGTGTTGTTCATTCTGTTGCTGTGTGTCGCCAGTGCCGCCTACATCAAGACCTTTGTCGATGGCTTTGGTATCGCCTGGCTGCGGATCCCTGATTTTGTCTACGCCTTGTTTGTCGGGGTGGTGATCACCAACCTGTGCGAAGCCACCAAGGTGTATAAAATCAACAAGGAAACCGTCGATGCCCTCGGTACCATTTCGCTGTCGTTGTTCCTGGCCATGGCACTGATGAGCCTCAAGCTGTGGGACTTGCTGGACCTGGCCTTGCCAATGTTGGTGATTCTGTGTGTGCAGACGCTGGTGCTGGGGCTGTTTGCTTACTTTGTTACCTTTAAGGTGATGGGGGGCAGTTACGATGCGGCCATCATCTCCGGCGGTCACTGCGGCTTTGGCATGGGCGCGACCCCGACGGCGGTGATGAACATGGGCTCACTGGTGTCCCACCATGGTCCGTCGCCGCAGGCGTTTATGGTGGTGCCCGTGGTGGGGGCCTTCTTCATCGACATCACCAACCTGATCGTGTTGCAGACCTACGTCAGCTTTCTGCGATAACACTCGGTTTTGATTAGAAAAGGGCCAGCATCTGCTGGCCCTTTTGGTGTGGGGTGCCTTGGAACTGCGGTGGACGACGGTGTGGCGATTATTGCACCGAGTACAGGGCGTTGCCGTTGTCGTCCTGGTTCACTACGATGTCATACACGGCAACGGGTGAACTGTTACCGGCTGAACCTCTGGCCTTGTTGAGGGTAACGGCGCGGGGGCCGAAGGTGGTGCCGTTGCCCAGATACAGCGTCACCAATGCTTTTTCTGGCTGGTAGCCTTTGAAGTAGTTGACGCCAACGGAGTAGGTGCCTTCATTGACCCGGTCGCAGGCGACGAAGTAGTTTTCCGGTCCCACCGCTGTGGTGTCATCCACATCCAGAGTTCCGTCCTGACCGGTTTTGTTGCGGTAGTAGACGTGACTGCCACCGGGTTCAAACACATGCAGGTCGACGTCCGGTTGATCCCCCCAGGACAGGGTGGCTCGAATGGCCCCTTCGCCGGCAATGACCTCGGGGTACGCCAGTTGCTCAGACAGGGTGGTAATGCCGGCATTGATTCGGGCTCGAGAAGCCAGGCGGCTGTCAAAGTAGCTGCTTAAAAAACTGTGATTGAGCAGTTCGCGGTGGTCGTTGAGCAGGCCTGGGTCGTTGTCGATGTTGGCGGCCATAACGGTTTCGGTAAGCCGAAGCAGGTTGATGACCCGATCATCGTCGGCGGTGACGTAATCGGCGCCATTGACGGTGGTCGCCGCCGGTGAAGCCACGCCGTAGTAGTTGATGCTGTCCGCGTACTGCGGGTGTTTAGTCAGGGTGGCGGCGATGGCAGTGTTGGTGAACAGGTTGCCCTGACTGTGGGCCACCACCAGCACTCTGCGCCCGTTTATCAGGGCATCGGAATAGAGGCGACTGTGGTTGGTGTTGACCAGATCGCCGTCGGCCATGGCGTCGGCGGCGGTTTGGGCCAGACTGTCTCCGAGCTCCTCTAGCAATTCATTGGTCAACAGGGCAGCGACCAGGTTGCCGTTGGTAAGGGCAAGGGAGACGGTGGCCCGAATCTCGTCGTTGGACAAGCCGGAGCGCAGCAAGTCGTACACCATGTAGGCAATGCTACCGTCCGGGTCTTCGGTGATCTTCTGTTGAAATACCTGAACCACATCGGTGACAAACCCCTGACTGTAGTTGTAGGCGGTTTTAAAGTGGTAGGTGCTGTTGGCTTCAGTCTGTTCCAGCGGCGCCTTGTAGACCTTGAGCAACAGCGCGGTAACCTCCTGGGCCTCGCTGAGGGTGGTATTGATGCCATTGGCAAAATAGACATTGGTTTGCTTGTTGTCGGAAATGGGGGTGCTGCAGCCATTGAGGCTGGCTTGCACCGCCACAGGAAAACTGACTGCACTGATGGCAAGTGTGGTTATAAGGGCGTAGTTCATCATCTTTCCTGCTTATTCCTGAGGTAAACGGCAATCCAATGTGGCGGGGTCGACACTGTCGCTGACGGTGCCCATTCTGGCGCGGTTGAATGCCTCGTAGGCCTGTTGCCGCTCTCGAGTGTTGAGGATCAACGCCCGCAGTTGAGCGGTATTTCGCGGCGAGTCCATGCCGTAAAACTCCACAAAGCAGGCACTCATTTTGGCCAGTTCCTGAGTGGCCAGTGTCTGTTTGATGTCGTCATCCGTGGTGCCAGCGATGACCACTTCGGCAAACTGATTGGCGCCCAGCCGGTACAGTTCACGCTCCGGTTTTGACAGCGGAAACAGCGCCAGAATCTTGATCTCAACATCGTCACGAACCCCGTCCTGGTCGCTATCGACTCCAGGCACGGTTGCGTCCGGCTGAGGGGGCGGAGGCGGCAAAAGCGCCTGGTCGCGTTCTTGCAGATTGAGGGTAATGGAATCGTTGTTGCTGTCGCCCTGGTCATCGATAACCGTCAGGATCACGGTTACACGTTGATCCTGTTTCAGCTCACCCACCTTGAGCTGAGCTTGCTCGCCGTTGCCTGTCAGGGTGATCTGATCGCCCTGATAGTCACCGCTATCCAACTGCCACTGGTAGGTGACAATCTGGCCATCGCTGTCATCGGAGTCGGCGGCAGACAGTGTGTAGTCCTGCCGCTCAAGCAGTGATGAGGGTGCACTGATCTTAGCGGTGGGCAGTGCATTGGCGTTGTCGCTGTTTGAGTCGCTGCTGGAGTCATTACACCCGGCCACTAACAGTGCCAGTGAGACGCCACACAGTGCCTGGTAAAACACTTTTTGACCTGTCTGAATCATGGTTTTTCTCATTGTCTGGGTAACGAATTGTCGATAAGGCCGGCGGAGTTATCGCAAGTTAAGTTCCATTTTCAGCGCATTGGCGTGCCGGTGCGGCTGTGGCTTTATCGTCTTTGCCGGAGAGGCTTGGCATTGAACCAATGCCGCGCTCTCAAGATGGAAACACTGTACAAATGCGCCGCTGACCCATCTACGAGAAAACGGGCCGGTTTTTCTCACTGATGCGGCAGGCGCCTACTGAGGGGAGGGCACAAAAAACGGCGCCCTAGGGCGCCGGTGGTGGATTGAGGGGAGGGGACCGGATTACACCAGTGTCCTCCCGGCCACGTGGTCCAGAGCTTGTCGCAGGGTGGTCAGCGCCTGAATGTGCTCTGATAACTCCACCTTGATGCCGTTGAGTTCGTGCTCGGTAATCTTGTAATCATTCAAAGCCGAGGTGAGTGCCACCTGAACGTCACCGTGCTCCTTATTCAGATCCATCCAGTCGCCCATAAACGACTTGTAGTTGTGCTCCTTGGCTGCAGACAGGTTGGGCAGGTATTCGGGGCGCATCTGGTACAGCGACATAAACTCTTCCAGGATGGGGGCATGAAGATTGTGCTCTTTTAACGCCATCAGAATCAGGCTGAACTCTTCGATGTTCAGCTTGTGCTCGGATCGGTCTGGGTTGATCTTGTTGTGAAATGTACTCTTTTTGATGCTTCGTCCATGGTGCTGACGAAAGTGAGCCTCGACCACCGAGTAGAGGTGATCGATGCCCATGGTTTTGCTCTGGGCGTGGATGAGTTTTTGAAGTTGAAGCAGTTGTGCGTCACTCACTGCGTGTGTTCCTTGAATCGGGGCGGGGAGGCGGCGCTCGGCCAGGGCTCCCCTTGAGGGTTAGAATGGCGAATGCAGTTCTGCCAGGTTGCCGCTTTTGGGGGTAAACAGGTTCTGGTGCAAGCGGGCGGCGAACTCGTCGGTCATGCCGGAGATGTAGTCGGCGATGACCCGGTGGCCGCTGTGGCCCTGCTCGCAGGCGGCCTGCCAGCGCTTCTGGGTGGAGCGGGGCAACAGACGATTGGGGTCAGAGGCGAAGGCCTCGAACAGTTCCATTACGATCTGCTGGCCTTTGTATTCCAGTATCTGCACCTCGGGCTTTTGAATGACGTACCGCAGTACGAACCGTTTCAGGTAGCCGAGGCACTCGGCGTACGCCGGTTCAATCACCGCATGGTGGGACAGCAGCGGTGATTCGAACTCACCCTGGGCCACAATGTGGCTGTGGGTGACAAAGGCGTTGACCAAGGTGCCGATGGCGTCTTTTCTCAGGTGGTGTTCATCGGAAAACAGCTTCTTGCCGATGGTCTCCATCTGCCCGGCCAGATAGGTGCCATCGATACCGGCAATGGGGTCGGCCACGTTTTCCCGCCAACTGCGGTAGTTAACGATGCCCATCACGATGGCGTCTTCCAGGTCGTGCACCGAATAGGCGATGTCGTCCGCCAACTCCATGATGGAGCAGTCCAGCGAATGATACTGAGCGCGTTGTTGACCCGCCGGGTTACTGCGGGTGCGGGTCAGTCGCTGCCGATCGGCGTTGCTGAACGGCTCAAGCACCCAGCTCAACAGGTCGGCGTCGTCATCAAACACCCCTTTTCCAGGCAGCCACTGCTGCGCCTTAAGCTGGCGAAAGTTGTCCACCCCCTGACGGGGGGCGCTGCTGCCCAGGGCGCTCATCAGTACCGGGTATTTGAGTATGCCAAGCAGGGTGCGTCGGGTCAGGTTCATGCCGTATTCGCGAGTGTAGGGCTCCAGACGAGTCAGGATTCGAAAGGTCTGGCCGTTGCCCTCAAAGCCGCCGTGGTCGCGCATCATGTAATTCAGCGCCACCTCGCCGCCATGGCCATAAGGGGGGTGGCCAAGGTCATGGGCCAGGCACAACGACTCGATCAGGTTGTCGCTGCCGATGAGGTCGGCAAACTCCGGTGAATTGCAGCGCAGTTGCGCCGCAATGCCGGTACCAATCTGCGCGGCCTCCAGCGAGTGGGTCAGGCGGGTGCGGTAGAAGTCGTTCATGCCAACCCCCAACACCTGAGTCTTGGCCTGCAGGCGACGAAACGCTGCCGAATGCATGATTCTGGCTTTGTCTCGCTGCAGTGGCGAGCGCTGGTCATCCTGTCTGGGCTTATGTTCGGCGAAGCGGCGCGCTAACCAGTGGCTGTCGATATCCATACATTCTACTCATGGCTCGGTGTTGTATTAGTGTCGGTGAACTGACGCTGTTATTCAATTACTTAACAACCGTCGACGCTAAATTTGCCGTTGTGCACCCCGAGCGGCGCTGCCGGTGGCGATTTTGCTCGACTGGCGTACTATAAATGGACTGGCCGCCGCCCGTCTGCGCCGCCGTTCGTCAGGAATAAGGAGATCATGATGGCGATTCGATATCAGGTACTGGCTTTTCCCATGGACAACCTGGCCCAGCCGCAGCAGTTTCCCGAGCACCGACTGCCTGGGTTCCGGCAGCGCTTGAACGAGAAACCCCTGGGGGTAGCGTTTTCAGGAGGCGGTACCCGCAGCGCCTGCTGCACTCTGGGCCAACTTAAGGCCCTGCACGACACCGGGGTGATGAAGCGGGTCGGCTATCTGTCGGCGGTTTCCGGCGGCAGCTGGGCGTCGGTGCCTTATGGCTTTCTGCCGGCTCACCAACTGCCGCAGTTCTGGGGCGCGATCTTGCCGCCATCGCAGTTACGCGAGCGCGACATTCAGGCGGTGCCAGAGCGGTCGTTTCAATACTGCCTGGTGAATGCCGGGGTGGTTACGCGCCTGCTAGGTGCCGCCTTGCAGGGCCGGGGGGACGAGAGTTACGCCGAGGTGATTGGTCGTATCTTCCTGGCGCCGTTTGGTTTGCATCAGCCGAAAATGGCCTTCAGTTACGATCTGCATTCGGTGGCTGAAGCCTGTGACGCTAACGCCAACCTCAGTCCGGATCAGTTTCAGCGGCTACGGGATGGGGTGCCCTATTTGCTGGTCGGCGCCACCCTGCTCAATGGCGATGGCATCGGCCGCACTCAGCGCTATCACGTGGAGTACACCCCGTACTACAGCGGAGTTCGGGTATCCCACCGCGATCGTGATGGCATAGGTGACGACGAGCATTTCGGTGGTGGCTACCTCAGCAGCTATGGTTACGACTGCGCCGGGCCTTATCGGGTGGTATCCGGCGAGGGAACCCTGACCATGACCGTTAAGCGGTCGCCACGCACTTTGTTTGACTGGACCAACGAAAAGGCATTCTCTCTGTCCGACATTATGGCCAGCTCCGGTGCGGCACCGCAGCAGCTAACCAACGCCCTGGGCCTGGGGGCGCTGGGGTTCCCGGAGTTTTATCACCTGCCGGTTCAGGTGCCGGACGGGGTACAGCGACTGGCCGAAGAGTATGCTCATTCCGACGGTGGCCACATGGAGAACCTGGGGATCATGCCGCTGCTGGCAAGAGGGGTGACGCGGTTACTGGTGTTCATCAACACCAAGTGTCCCTACATTCCCGGAGACGACATCGAGTCGACCAACATCAACAAGTCACTCAAGGCGCTGTTTGTACCGCTGCGAGACAACCTGGGCCTGGGCCAGTTTCGGGATAACCTAGTGTTTGAGCAGGGGGAGAGCAAGCTCAATGAGCTTCGAGCGCTGTTTGATGCCCGGGTTCAGCGCACACCGTTTGCCAGTGTCGCCCACAAAGGTCTGTTCGCCACTCAGACGCTGGTCACTCGGGACAACCCGGTGTACGGCATTGCCGGTGGCCGTGAGGTCACCATTACCTGGGTGTACAATCAGCGCAGCCAGGCCTGGGAAAATGCCCTGGCGGATGAGCGGTTAGCGCAGGAGATTCGGCAGCAGGGGCAAGACGATTGGGATCCCTATGGGTTGGACAATTTCCCTCACTTCGAGACCTTTATGGAGAATGCCGCGGTCATCGATATGACGCCGGTACAGACACACTTGCTGGCCAGCCTGGCCCGTTACGTGGCCAAGCGAGCCATTACCGACTCCTGGGGTGAGGTCGAGGATTAGAGGCTAATGCAGCTGACCTCATTGGCGACGTCGTCCATGGCCTTGGCAAAGCTGGACAGGCCGGAGGAGGGAATAAACAAGTGGCGCTTGTTGTGCTGTTTGCAGAAGCGCTTGAGGCGGTAGTAGGCGTCGTGGCTAATGCAGTCGGTAGCGCAGATCACCGCATCGGCGGACCACAGCAACGCATCCAGGCGCTTGCGGCTGTCTTCGACTCCACCGTCGTGGTGGCTGAATTCGCCGTTACAGCGCGACACCAATTCCCGGTATTGGTCGGTCATGCGATGAAGTCCGCCTACGCACAGAATCTTCTGCCCCTTTAAATCGGGACAGTCACGGCAACTGTCGGCGCTGCAGCCATTGCAGGGGGACAGGCTTTGCTTTACGAAGCCTTCCAGGGCTCGGGTTTCCTGCTGTTGCTGCGCCAGTTTCTGGGTCAGGTCGAGCACGTTGTTTTCACTGGCCTGCAATTTCTGCTGCCACTGCACCTTCTGCCGATCCAGCACTTCGACGGCGGTGGTTTTGCTGGCCAGTTCATTGCGAAGTTGCTGCAATTGCGGCGCGTGCTGGTGGGGCGCCTCCTGGAGTGCCAGTGTCTGATTGTGTTCTTTCAGGCGCAGGTTTTCCGCCTTCAGCTCCGCCAGTTGCTGCTGCATTGCCTGCAATTGCCGATCTTTGTCGGAGATGGTCTGATGGGCTTTTTGCTGGCTCTTTTCCAACGCTTTTTTCAGTGCCAGTAACTCTTTTTCGGCGTCGTGCAGTCGCTTCAGGTCCGCCCGTTGGCCGGCGCCAATCTGGTGGGACAGCATGTGGATGGTCTCGTAGGCCATGTCTTGTGTGGGCAGGTCGCATAGGGGATGAGTCAGCAACGCCCACAGGGCTTCGGCGCTGGCTCCGCGCTCGATGTGTTGCTGCCAGACCCGTTTTAATTCATCCCGGCATTTCACCTGGCCAAATCGTTTAATGGCGGCGGCAAACTTTTTGTCGAGGTGTTTTTGAACGGCCACAGACAACCGGTGCTTGCTGTCGCAGTTGGAGACCACCCAGGTGTGCAGCCAGTAGTCACTCTTTCTGGCCACCTCTTTGTCGGCGATTTTCTCCGCCAATTTGCGGATCTCGGTGGTGGTCAGGCAGGTACCGATGACGGGACACAGCAGCTTGCTGGTCAGCTCCCACAGTTTGCGCTTGCCTTTGAAGCTGCTTAGGATCAATGCTCCGGTGGCGGTGGTTTGAGCATCACACATGCGGTTCCCTCATTCGATCTGGCTGATTCATTCGGATTGAGTCGTTAGTGGTATCAGTGTAACGGCCAGGGATAGGTTGTCAATGATAATCATTATCATTTGGCGCAAAAAAGAGAGCGCCAGCTCAGGCTGGCCCGGGCAGTGGGCCCCTGATACAGTACGCTTGTCTTCCATGAGAGTAAGGATACCCCCCATGTTGGCTCGAACGCTGGCTATCTGGTTGCTGGCTGTGCAGAGTGGTGTGGCTTGGGCGCAGGGCGCGCCGTTGCCGCGCATCGCCGCTTTAACGCCGCATTCGGTCGAACTGCTGTATCAGGTTGGCGCGGGAGAGCAAATCATTGCCACCATCGAGTACGCGGATTACCCCGAGGCGGCACAGCAGATTCGGCGCATTGGCCGTCACGATGAGCTGGATTTTGAAGCTCTGGTGCAGTTGCAGCCGGATCTGGTGGTGCTGGGGATCAGCGATACGTCGCGGCATTTTGTCGAACGCCTCAAGGCGCTGGGGTTACCGGTGGTCGATACCAGTGTGACCAGCATCGCCGAGATTGGCCCGTTGATGGCGTCATTAGGCCAGAAAACCGGCCATCCCGTGCAGGGGCAGCGCGCCGCGGCGGCTTTCACCGAGCGCCATCAGCGCTTGTTGAACCGCTATCAGCATCGCGCCGAGGTGACGGTATTTTATCAGCTGTGGTCGACGCCGTTGATGACCGCGTCCAGCGCCTGGATGGACGAGCTGATCGCCAGTTGTGGTGGCGTCAATCTGTTTGCCGATGCCCGTGCCGACTACCCCCAGGTCAGTACCGAGCAGGTCATTACCGCCTCTCCGCAGGTGCTGATTGTGCCGACCAATCACGGCCTCGGTGGTAATGACGTTACCATGTGGCAGCAATGGCCGGAGATTCCGGCCATCGACAAGGGCTTGGTGTACGAGGTCAACAGTGATTGGCTCCATCGCACCGGACCGCGAATATTGCTGGGGATGGAGCAGTTGTGTCAGTCGTTGGATCAGGCTCGCGAGGTGCTGGCGGCCAAAAAAGAGGCCCCGATGTGACGGGGCCTAAATTATGGCTGGGTAAAACTGGATCAGAGTACCGAACTGCTTGGGATGGGGGTCTTCGCTGATCCGCCGAAGACGAGTGAGCAACCGGGAAGTGTGAGCCGGTTGTCACGGTGTTGCATGGTCTCTTCCGTGAGTGCGGTCCTCCTTGATGAGCGAATGGACGCGTGCCGATGGCTGTAGGCCAAGAGGAAGGGCTGGGTAGGGACGGGATTGACTCACGGGAGCAGTTGCGTCCAGGGAGATGCGAGACAATCCATTCTAACTTCCTTGTCCTGAGCCATTGCAGGCATCGCGATGACACTCAAAGTATAAGAGAGATAGTTTGCTTGTCCTGTCGGTGGCTAGAACGATTCGGAATAAGCTTAACCTTTGATTTTGAAGCTGTTTTTGCGTCATTTAATTGTCGGGTGACGACTTTTTGACGACGGCGGCTAACTGTTGGAATCGTTTGAGGTTATCAGGTGATCCACAGAGCAATCGCTGTCTTCACCGAACCATTGGTGCAGTATGGCCATCTCGGGATAGCGATCGCAGACCTGTTTCACACTCTCTTCCATGCGCGCCAGGGCGTCACCGAATTCGACGGCGTTACCAAAGGCCACTTCCAGTCGGCACTTTAGGTAGGCGGAATAGATGTCGCAGGCTTTCACCAGCTCTTGTTCAATGCCACCGGGGTTAAAGGCCTCTTCGATGGCGCTGTGCAGCGCTGGCGGCGCCGTTTGTAGAATCCGTTTTTCTGCGGCGCGCTCCAGCTGTTTGAATTCGCTGTACAGGGTGTCGTTGGCTCGCTTGACCGGGGTGACCACGTCACCGGTAATGGTTTCTGACATGTCGTGAAGCAGGGCGTGGGAGAGCATTTTGCTTAGATCTACCTGCCGCCCCTGTTGCTCGGCGATTTTGCCGGTGAGAAAGGTCAGAATGCCGACGATGGCTGAGTGTTCCAAAACGGATTCCGGTTGCATCGAGTACATCAGGCTCCAGCGCTTCAGCAGTCGTTGCCGCAGGGCGAGGTTTAAAAACTTGTGGCTCATGTTGGGCTCCTTGGGGTATCAGCCTTGCCGCTGGGCATTGGGTCGATGAACAAAAAAGCGCCCTGAGGCGCTTTTTGATCAACGGGTTGGTTCAGTCTATCACTGCCGGTAGCGGCTGAGAAAGGCTTCAAACTTGTCCAGTGCCCGGCCGAGATCCTCGATGTGGGGCAGGAACACAAACCGCAGGTGGTCCGGTTCGGGCCAGTTAAAGGCGGTGCCCTGCACCAGCAGAATCTTCTCCTGCATCAGCAGGTCCAGCACCAGTTTTTCGTCATCAATCAGGTTGAATTTGTTCACATCCAGTTTGGGAAAGGCGTACATGGCTCCCTTGGGGCGGGTGCAACTGACGCCATCAATGGCGTTGAGGCGATCCACCACCAGATCCCGCTGTTCCAGCAGGCGGCCGCCGGGCAGAATCAGTTCCTGGATGCTTTGGTAGCCACCCAGGGCCGTCTGAATGGCGTGCTGCACCGGTACGTTGGCGCATAATCGCATAGACGCCAGCATCTCCAGCCCTTCGATGTAGTTCTTGGCGATGCCACGGTTGCCGGTCAGTACCATCCAGCCGGCGCGGAAACCGGCGGCCCGGTATACCTTGGACAGGCCGTTGAAGGTGATGATCAGCAAATCGTCGGCCAGGGTGCAAGTGGGAATGTGCTCGGCACCGTCGTAGAGGATCTTGTCGTAGATCTCATCGGAGAACACCACCAGGTTGTGTTCTCGGGCAATCTGCAGCAGCTCCAGCAGCACCGCTTTGCTGTACACCGCGCCAGTGGGGTTGTTGGGGTTGATCAACACCAGCGCCTTGGTGCGCGGGGTGATCTTGGCCCGAATGTCGTCCAGATCCGGAAACCAGTCTGCCTGTTCGTCGCAGCGGTAGTGACGGGCAGCGCCGCCGGCCAGGTGCACGGCGGCGGTCCATAGCGGGTAGTCGGGTGCCGGAACCAGCACTTCATCACCGTTATTGAGCAGACCCTGCATCGCCATCACAATCAGCTCTGAGACGCCGTTGCCAATGTAGACGTCGTCCACATCCAGATCGTGGATGCCCATCTGCTGGAAATAGTGCACCACCGCCTTGCGGGCGGAAAACAGCCCTTTGGCATCACAATAGCCCTGGCTTTCCGGCAGGTTGTGAATGACGTCGCGGACAATCTCCTCTGGGGCCTCAAAGCCGAACGGGGCGGGGTTGCCGATGTTCAGCTTCAGAACCCGGTGTCCCTCCTCTTCCAGCCGTTTTGCCTCCCGAGCCACTGGGCCACGGATGTCGTAACAGACGGTGCTGAGTTTGTCGGACTTTAATATCGGGTGCATGGCCACAGGTACCTCTTAGCGGCAGGGAGGGGAAGAGTGTGGTTAAGTTAGCGGATTATGCTGGCTAAAGAAAGCCTTACAAAATGGGGCCTGAGTAGAGATAGGCGTAAGCCGATGGGTGATGAATGGTGTTTTTCACTGCCTGGTTTGGGGCTGGCTGGCGTTACCTTGAGGTCGTTGTTTGATTTTCCTCCCTGATGCTCTGATTTTCAAAGGCTTCTGACTGGATGACTTTTCACCGTTGTTAGGGTATAACACGGCCTCTGTGCAGGTCATACCAGATGGAGAGATATGGCAATCCCGGTTTCGGCGGCAACCTTTCGTCGCATAATGAATCTTTGGCCACCGCTGCTGTTCAGCAGCATCAAGATTGAAAAACTGGCACCGGACTACAGTTACTGTCGGGTGGCGCTGAGAGAGCGCCCGTGGAATCGCAACATCAACCGCAGTCATTATGGCGGCAGTCTGTTTTCCATGACCGACCCGTTTTATGCCTTGTTGTTGATGGGAAAGTTGGGGCGGGGCTACCGGGTCTGGGACAAATCCGCCGACATCGATTTCATTAAGCCCGGCAAAGGGCGACTGACGGCGGAGTTTGTCATCGATGCCGACACCATTCGCCAGGTACGGCAAGCGACTGCGGATGGCAGTAAATACCTGCCCAAGTTTGTGGTGGAGGTGAAAGACGGCCGCGGTGACGTGGTGTGCCGCCTGACTCGAGTGCTGTACGTACGTAAGGTGTTTGCCGGTAAAGACCAAAAAGCGGCATAAAAAAACGGACCCCGAGGTCCGTTTTTTGTGCGGGTGGAAGGTCGGCCTTACGCCAACTCCGCCAGGCACATCTCTTCGTAGATCTGCTTAACCCAAGCATCGACACGGCTTTCGGTCAGCTCAGGTTGGCGATCTTCATCGATGCCCAGGCCCACAAAGGTGTTGTCATCAACCAGCGCCTTGGAGGCTTCAAACTCGAAACCTTCGGTGGAGGTGTGGCCAACGATGATGCCGCCGCGATCGCGAACGATGTCACCCACCATACCCATGGCGTCGAGGAAGTACTCGGCGTAATCCTCTTGGTCGCCACAGCCAAAGATGGCTACCAGCTTATCGGTAAAGTCGATCTGCTCCAGTTCGGGGAAGAAGTCGTCCCAGTCACACTGGGCTTCGCCGTAATACCAGGTCGGAATGCCGAACAGCAGCAGGCTGAACTCATCAATCTCTTCTTTGGTGCTTTTAGCGATATCTTTCACATCACAGATTGCACCCAGTTTTTTCTGGATCATCTTGGCGACGGCTTCGGTGTTGCCAGTGTCGCTGCCAAAAAACAGACCTACGCTTGCCATTTATCTACCTATTTGTTCGTCAATAACTGCGGCTGACAGTGTCTAGTCAGCCTTACCAACTTGTTGAAACTGTTTCAGAAGAATGGACTCTATCAATTGACCGCGACTGACATTGTCCAGGGTCGCCTGCTCATTTAATGCAGTATAGAGTTCATCGGAAACTTTAAGTTCAATTCGTTTCAACCCCAGGGTGCGGTCGCGCTGAATCTGATTGCGCTTGTTGACACGCAGTTGCTCTTTTCGAGGCAACGGGTTGCTTCTGGGCCTGCCGCGACGCTTCTCAGTCGCGAACAGATCCATGGTGGTTCTATCCGTCTTTTCTACTGCCATGCATTGTCGCTACTTAACCAATCCCGGCGCCTTCCCATACCAGCTGAATAATGCCTTTGGCGATAAAGCCGGCACAGCCGAGAAAGAGCACGAGCCAGACGATGCCACGACCAAAAGGAGGAACATCGCCTTTGTTTAATACGTCCCGGATCGACATTCCAATCAGAAAAAACACCGCTGCAAAAAACAGGTTTAACCCTACTGCTTCGAGCTGTGCTACGTCTGTGACTAACATCCTTTTACCATCCTGGCGAAACCGGCGGGCTACTATAGCATAACCTCACTGGGGTTAGAACGGTTTTCAGCGGTAACTTATCATAGTAACCGTATGGGATTTACCCTTGATAAGGCGCCAGAAACTGCGCCACATGACGGTTGAACTGATCGGGTTTTTCGGCGTGCAGCCAGTGACCGGTGCCGGTAATGATCCGGGCTTTTGCCTGGGGAAAGCGGCGGCCGATCTCCGGCCGGTGTTCCGGCAGCAGGTAATCCGAGCGCTCCCCTTTCACAAACAACACCGGGCCCGAATAGGGCGGCTGCTCCGGCAGTGGACCGATGATGTCCGGGTAGTGGTGGACGATGGTGTTGATGTCCAGCTGCCAATGATAGTCACCGTCACTGTCCGGACGCAGGTTTTTCAGCAGAAAGGCGCTGGTGCCACTGTCAATGCCGGCTTGGTTGAAGTGTTGTTGGGCGGATTTTCGGGTCAGTTGCGGCTGCTGATTCAGTTCGGTCAGGGTGGCGAGAACCGCTTGATGCCGCTGAGTCTGATACCCCACCGGGGCGATGTCGGCCACCACCAGGGCGCTCACCTGTTGCGGATGGGCCTGGGCGTAGGTCATCGCCACTTTGCCTCCCAATGAGTGGCCCACCAGGGCCCAGCGGTCGAGACTGAGTTGCCGACGCAATTGCTCCAGGGCTTCGGCCATATTGGCCAGTGACATGGGGTACCCCATGACCGAGCGGCCGTGGTTGGGGAGGTCAATTCGAATCACCCGCCAGTGCTCGGCCAGCAGTGCCGCTCCCAGGCGGCCTAAATTATCGGCATTTCCAAATAGCCCGTGGATCAACACCACGGCGGGCCCGTGTCCCTGGTCAATGAAGTTCAGCATAGCGTCCTGATGCGAAGTGCTTTGGTGGCGCAAATTGTGCTGACGCAAACGGCAAAATGCAAACGGTGGCGTAGCCTGATTTCGTCTGGTGTGGTTATAATGCCTGTCGACATCAACCCGGCGATCGGAAAGCCCATGAAATATATCGAAATCGACGACGAACTGTATAGCCACATTGCCAGTAACACTCAGCGTATTGGCGAGAGTGCCTCCGACATTTTGCGTCGTTTGCTGAATCTGCAGACGAGCAACGTTGAGGCGGCCATTCCCGAGCAGATCAGTCAGCCGGGACTGGAACAGCGCAGCAGTGTCGTGGTTGAAGAGGCGCCTCAACTGGAGGTGCGCTCCCGGGTCGCCGAAGCGGGCCAGTTCAGCGAGTTGCTGGACGATGCGCTGCTGACCCAGCAGAAAGGGGCGGTTGGTCGTTTCCTGTATCTGCTGGATGCCCTGTACCGGCAGCAGCCGGAAGCGTTTTCCGGTGTGTTGGAGATTCGCGGCCGTGACCGACTCTACTTTGCCACCAGCAAAGAGGAGTTGTTGTCGGCCAGTAAGACCGCCAACCCTAAGCAGATCGGTGATAGCACCTACTGGGTGACGTCCAACAACAATACCGCTAAGAAGCGCACGTTGCTGAAATCGGTCGCGGTTAAGCTGGGGTGCCCCGATGAGGTGGCTCAGGACGTTGCAGCGCGCATCTAAGGTCGCTAACGTAAAGAACATCGAAGCACGGACGCGTTAAGCAGGACAAAAATCTATGGCACACCACTCCCGAGCTGGCCAAACGGCCAGCCCGGCTGATGTCACCGACATCAGCCATCTGGTCAGCAGTTACTACACCCTTAAACCTAATGCCAAGCACAGCGCCGAACGAGTCAGTTTTGGCACCTCGGGCCACCGGGGCTGCGCTTTTAGCCGCTCGTTTAATGAGTCGCACATCCTGGCGATTGCTCAGGCGGTGGTGGATTATCGCCAGATGCAGGGGTTTGATGGCCCCATGTACCTGGGGTTTGATACCCACGGCCTGAGTCAGCCGGCGTTCACTTCGGTATTGCAGGTGTTGGCGGCCAACGGTGTGACCGCCCGGGTTCAGGAGGGGCGGGGCTTTGTAGCAACGCCGGTGATCTCCCATGCCATTCTGAATCATAACCGCCAGGGGGGCGATCGGGCCGACGGGCTGATCTTGACTCCGTCTCACAATCCACCGCAAGACGGCGGCATTAAGTACAATCCGCCCTATGGCGGCCCGGCGGATACCGATGCCACCGGATTTATCGCCGAACGGGCCAACGCTTACCTGAGCGATGGTCTTAGCGGCGTGCAGCAGGTTAGCCTGGATGTGGCGATGGCCTCCGGGCTGATTGAATCGGTCGACATCATCGGCACCTACGTCGAACATCTCGCCGATGTCATTGATTTTGATGCCATTCGCGGTGCCAAACTGAAGATCGGTGTCGATCCCATGGGGGGCTCCGGTGTGCACACCTGGCCACGGATTGCGGCCAAGTACAACATCGACATCGAGGTGGTTAACCCGGTGGTGGATGCAGCGTTTGCCTTCATGCCCCTGGATAAAGACGGCAAGATTCGTATGGATTGCTCGTCGCCCTTTGCCATGACCAATCTGCTCAAACTCAAAGACGACTTTGATATCAGCATTGGCAATGATCCGGATTTCGATCGCCATGGCATTGTGTGCCGTGATGGCGGCCTGATGAACCCGAACCACTACCTGGCGGTAGCCATCGATTACCTGTTGGGACACCGGCCGAACTGGCGGGGCGATCTGCCCGTGGGTAAGACTCTGGTGTCTTCCGCCATTATCGACCGGGTGGTGGCCAGCCATGGTCGTCAACTGATGGAAGTCCCGGTAGGCTTTAAGTGGTTTGTATCCGGCCTGCACCAGGGCAATCTGGCGTTCGGCGGAGAAGAGAGCGCCGGAGCCAGCTTCCTGGATAAGCAAGGGCAGGCCTTCTCCACCGATAAGGACGGCTTTATTCTGGGACTGCTGGCGGCCGAAGTTCTGGCGGTGACCGGCCAGTCGCCGGCAGCGCGCTATCGTGAGTTGGAGCAGACGTTTGGACAGGCGTTTTATCGCCGACTCGATGCGCCGGCCAATGACGCGCAGAAGAGCCTGCTTAAGGCGATGGAGCCGGAGCAGGTGCAATCCGATACTCTGGCAGGCGAAGCCATCGTGGCGCGACTGACCCAGGCTCCGGGAAATGGCGCAGCCATCGGTGGACTCAAAGTGACCACTGAAAACGGCTGGTTTGCTGCTCGTCCATCCGGTACTGAAGCCATCTATAAGATCTACGCCGAAAGTCTGAAGAGCGAGGCGCATCTCGAACTGCTGCTTGAGGACGCCAAGGCCCTGGTCAGTGCGGTGTTTGAGGCGGAGTAGTCCTATCATCACGCACAAAAAAACGGCAGCCTCGGGCTGCCGTTTTTTGTGCCGCCGGCTAATGCGGCCGAGGTAACATCAGCACTGGCTGCGGCAGGATTTGTACTGGTTTTCGCAGTAGCGTTCGCTGGTGCCCGACTCGACACAGGCGTTGTGTTCCAACATGCACTGCCAGGCGCAGCTGTTCATGGCTGAGGCGCCGAAAATGGAGGCGCCAAAGGCAGCGCTGGCGGCCATGATCAGGGCGGCAAGGTGTTTTTTGGTCAACATGGTGAAGTCCTTTTTAAAATTTCCGTGAAATCATTGCAGCATGACTGCGGCAGCAGCGGTCGCCCTCGTTTTTAGGGCGGTGGCGCCGCTGCAGGTGGCCCGCGTGTCGTCGCAACAAAACTGGCATACTACTTCCTCGGAAAGTGAGTGGGTTATTGGCCAGTCCTTTCCGGGGCTTTGGTACTATCTCTTTATTTTTCAGGCTCCTGCAATCTTTGTTGGGTGTGAAATTGTGCCAGTGTTTTGCGATGGTGCACGGCAGAGATGTGCCCGCCGCGGTTGCGGATGAGAACCGTTGATTTATTTCTGCGCTTGCTGCAAGTTCGGAATCTGGTTACTTGGCAAAGAGGCGGTAATGACAGAGGGAAAGGTCCTGAGCATAAGGCGACTGACGCCGGATGATGAAACCTGGCTGTTTGAGCTGGAACGGGATCCTGAAGTGATGCGTTACACCGACCGCGGCCCGCAGACCTTGGCGCAGATCCAGCAGCAGATGCCCGCACTGCTGGCCGGCTATGACAACCCGCAAGGCCTTAAGCTGTGGGTAGTAACCCATCCACAGTTGGGAGACATCGGCACGGTGGCATTCTATCCGGGGGAGTCAGGACAGTATGAAGTGGGTTACAAGCTGGGGCGGAGCCACTGGGGACTCGGTCTTGGCAGCGCTGCCATGGCGGCGCTGATGGCCTGGGTGGCGGAGCACCACCCCGAAGCCCGGCTGGTGGCCGAGGTCTTTGAGCCCAATATTGCGTCGACCCGGATTTTGCAGCGGTTTGGCTTTACCCTGAGTAAGCGCTTCTACAATGAGGATCGCCAGATGTGGGATCAGCGGTTTGAGCGCCCCAGCGTCGACGAACTTCCTCTAGGGGAGTGACCGCGTTTTTTGTCATTCTTGCGCAGGCGAAAATCCTGCGTCTTTCCCAGGATCAAAAATCAAAGCCGCTGGGCCCTGGTGTTGGCAAGGACGACCACTATTTCCCCCTCCGTCGTGCCCGCGCACGCGGGTAGCCAGTGTCTGTGCCTTTTGTCATTCTTGCGCAGGCGAGAATCCAGCGTCTTTCCCAGGATCAAAATCAAAGCCGCTGGGCCCTCGCGTGCGCAAGGGCGACGGTGCTAATGGGGAGGGGGAGGGGTAAACGAGCAGTGATTGCGGTGTTGGCAGAGCTCGGTGCTGGTTGTTCTCCTCATCAAC
>NZ_AUDJ01000015.1 GCF_000425405.1 Ferrimonas kyonanensis DSM 18153
GAATCAGACAAGTCTGCTCACTGCTACCTTCTGGGGCCAATCAGGAACCCCTCCACAAGTGCGGCGCTATAGTATCAGAGCATTGGCAGGTGTAAAGCCCTTGGTTCAACTTTTTCCTAAAGTTTTATGTTGTTAGGCCGATAAAGAGACTGAACTCAGGATTTTTGGATGTTTTCTATGCAGGTTGAGACCATGTTGGTCAATGAATGGCAATTGGGGGATTCCCTTAGCCAGGCCATTCAAACAGAAAGGCGCAGTGACTTTGGCTTAATGTTAGCCATGTTGTCGCAAGACGTCTGCCTGCATGGTGAGTTTCAGCTGCCCAAGCCGGCCTTGCCGGAGCAACAGGATCTGCGTCAGCGTTTCCAGTTGCCAGAAGAAGCCGCCTTGAAACGGGAGTATCAGGAATCCGATGCAGGGGTGCGGATTGCATCGGCATTTCAACGCTCCGGCCTCAGTCAATCCAGATTGCAACATTGCTTGTCCCCCGACGCCTTGACTTACCAGGGAAAACGTGATCACGGTATGCAGGTGGCCATCGACAACTGTGCGCCATCTGTCACTAAGGCGGCGAAGGCCTACGCGGCTAACAAACCGGCTAGATGGCCATTGGATCAACTATTGGCAGCTCAGCGACTTCAAGCCTCGGCAATTGCCTGAGGGCCGAAATGATTGTGATCTGGCTCACCCCTATTTAGGTTCAGCTGCGGCTATAATTTCAGTCGAATCCCTATCATTCTTGAGGTAATAGATGAGCGCAGAGAAACAAGACGTGGCGTGCGATGCATGTGGCGTGTATCTGGACATCGGTTCCATGATCGCTGAAGACGACAATGTATTGGCTTTGCCTATTCAGGCAAAAGATGAAGCTGCGGCCCTGGCGTTTTTTGGTGATTATCTGACCCGGGCTCAGGCACGTTTCGGTGACAGTGTCACCAGCGAAACAGAATGGGATGCAGAGAAGGGCGAGATGAAGGCTCGTCTTATCTTTAGTTGCGCCGCAGAACGAATCATTTTTGAGATGGAACAGGCATAACAGCCAGACTGAACTCAATAAAAAGGAGTGCCTCGGCACTCCTTTTTTTATGGCAAGTGAGTACTTCTGTTACTCAGAGACAACATTTTTTGGCCTTCTTGCCACTGCCACAGGGGCAAGGATCGTTGCGACCCAGCTTTAGTAGGGGTTGAATGTCGCCATCGCAGTAATGCCAGCGATCCTCAAGCCTTTGAAAGCGAGAGCGTTCCCATAAAGCCAGGATTTCGCTGCCTTGGCGATACCAGGCTTTGAACTCTACCTCGCCCTGATCGCCGGAAACAGCAGGGACGTCGACGATCTGCAGACCGACAAAGTCACTGTCGCGGCAACTGTCGGCTAATTGTTCCACGGTGAGTGAGGCGCGATATTGCGGGTGGTGAGTCGCTAGAAGATAGTCGGCTTTGCCCTCTACAAAGGCGCAGTAGCGAGATCGCATCAGTTGCTCGGGGGAGGAGGCATGGCTATCGCCGCAATGAAGCGGTTGGCAGCAGAGGCGGTACGCCAGGCTGCTGCCACATTGACAGTGACTCATTTGCTATTGGCCTGCTGAGGAAGGGCCGAAGGGGAGTACTCCTTGTAGTACAGCCCTTTTTGGCGTTGAGCATCGGTAAATCGATCGACTCGGGTACGATTAGCCGAATCACTGATGATGCGCCACTGTTTATCCTGATCTTGTTGGAAGCTCATGATGAACTTGCCGACAAATTCGCTGGAAGGCTGTTCGGTGCTGTGATCCGGAGTGTATACCACCAGATAGTAGCCCGCGTCGGTAATGGTGTCGCCACTGATTTGGCGATTGACCACGCGATAGTGCACCTTCAGTTCGGCGCCCCGTTTTTCGATTTTCTTAAACCAGTGGGCCAGGCCATCGGCAATTTCCATACGGCCATTAAGCAGCCCCTCTTCTTTGGAGGCGCTGATCAGACAGGCATTGTCACTGTAGTAGCCAGTCAAGGTATCTGAATCCAGGCTGTTGTACGCAGCGCTGATTTCGTCATAGATACGGTTGATGGCCCCATTGACGTCCTCTTGTGCGCTGACCGGGCCGGCCAGCAATAATGCCAATAACAGGCTAAAAACTCGCACTCAGGTGCTCCACATTTGCTACACAATTTTACTATCGCTGTCAGACTGAATTTCGTAAAGGTTGAAACCATTACAAAGTTTGACATAGGCCAGGGGAAACGCCCTTCTGAGCAAATGCTAGGCGGTTAACCACCGGCGGCCTGAAGCGTTAAAACGGATTCGGTATACTACCAAAGTCACGATAAAAGCGGAGGCTATTATGCAATCAAACGAGATGGATGAGTTTCTGAATGCGATGGCCGATGTGAAACCCATTGGACAGCAGGATAAGTGCTGTGCGGTGGGCAGCAAAAGCAAGCCATCTGAGGCACAGATTGCCCGCCGCATGGCGGCTGAGGCCAGCATCGATGGTGAACAGGACGGGGTCAGTGATGCAGCGATGCCGTTAGTCGATCCTGACGATCCCATCGGCTTTGCTCGCGACGGTGTTCAACATGGGGTGTATAAGAATTTGCGCCTGGGAAAGTACCAGATCGATGCCCGCCTGGATCTGCATGGCCACAATGTCGCCGATGCGAAACAGACTTTGTTACAGTTTATTAAAGATTGTCAGCGATGTGAGGTGCGTACGGCGCTGGTGTTGCATGGCAAAGGTCGTCAGTCGAGTCCGGTGAAAGGAATGCTGAAAAGTTGCGTTGCCCACTGGTTGCCTCAGATCAAAGAGGTGTTGGCATTCCATTCGGCACTCAAGCCCCATGGAGGAACCGGTGCCGTGTATTTGCTATTGAAGAAAAGCGAACGCCAGAAAGCGGATAATCGCGAGCGTCATCAGAAGCGTTAGAGAGCATAAAGCCGGCGATTGCCGGCTTTATGGTTACTGGTGGTCGGGTAGGGTGATGTTCAGTTCCAGTACCGCCCACTGGTTGTCGGTTTTGTCCAGCTGTACCTTAACGTTGTCCGCATCGACGCTGACGTATTTGGCCAGAACCTGCAGAATATCCCGCTCCAGATCCGGCAAGTAGTCCGGCCCCTGTCTCTGGGCCCGTTCATGGGCGACCACGATCTTGAGGCGGTCTTTAGCCAGGTTGGCGCTGGCCGGTTCCTGTTTGCGGAAGTAATCCAGAATCGACATCATTTCCCTCCAAACAACCTTTTCAGCAAGCCTTTCTTTTCCACCTCGGTAAAGCGCATTGGCCGGGTTTCACCCAGCAGACGGGCGACGGTATCTTGGTAGGCCTGTCCGGCATCGGACTGATCGTCCATGATGACCGGGTTACCAGCATTGGATGCTTTCAACACCGCTTGAGATTCGGGAATGATCCCCAGCAACGGAATGGCCAGAATCTCCTCGATATCCGTCACCGCCAGCATCTCTCCATTTTGCACTCGAGTAGGGTTGTAGCGAGTCAACAGCAAGTGTTCCACCACCGGTTCGAGGTTCTGCTCGGCACGCAGAGATTTACTTTGCAGCATGCCAATGATGCGGTCTGAATCCCGCACCGACGACACTTCCGGGTTGGTGGTGATGATCGCTTCATCGGCAAAATACAGCGCCATCATGGCGCCGTTTTCAATCCCGGCCGGGCTGTCGCAGATGATAAACTCAAACTCCTGTTTAAGTTGCTCCAGCACTTTGCCAACGCCGTCTTGGGTCAGCACGTCCTTATTGCGGGTCTGTGAGGCCGGCAGAATGTGCAGCCGGTCGCATCGCTTGTCCTTGATCAGGGCTTGATTGAGGTTGGCGTCACCTTGAATCACGTTGACGAAGTCATACACCACCCTGCGTTCGCAGCCCATAACCAGATCCAGGTTTCTTAGCCCGATATCAAAATCAATGATGACGGTTTTATGGCCCGCCTGAGCCAGTCCCATGCCAATGGCGGCACAGCTGGTGGTTTTACCAACGCCGCCTTTGCCGGAGGTGACAACAATGACCTTCGCCATTTCACTACATCCTCGTAATTGGGTTAGAAATTGATGGGGTCCAGCGTTAGCTGACCTTGTTGTTGGGTGGCCATTACTCCTTGTTGCCAATGGGCTTGGTCTATCTGCTCGGTGAGCCAGAAGTAGCCGCCGATGGACAACAGTTCTGCCTGTTGGTTGGCACAAACAATGGAGGCATTGTGCTGACCGTTGGCACCGGCAATGGCGCGCCCTCTTAGCGTTCCAAGGATTTGAATGCTGCCGTCGGCAATCACCTCGGCGCCGTTGCTGACCGAACCGATGATCACCAGATCGCCACCCTGGGCGTAGATCTGTTGACCCGAGCGTACTGAGCGGCGAACGACCTTGGTGGCAGTGGTGGTGCCACTGCTGCCGCGAGAGGGGTTCAAAAGTGCGATGCCGTGGCATTTTGCCTGTATTTTGTGGGCATCGTGTGCGTTGCGAATACCCAAGGGATTGAGGTGATGGTCTCGAATCAGCTGCATCAATTCGAGCAGATCAACGCCAGGATCGACCCGGCTCAGGTCCGCTACTAACGCCATATTTTCAAACAGAGACGGGGCGTGCTGAACGTGCTGTTTGAGTTGTTGTGCAATGTCGGCCAGGGTGGTGCCGGACAGTTTTAATACAGGCAGGGTAAAACTTGAACTGGTGAAGTCGATGCCAGACTGCTGCATCTGTGGATTCCCCGTAAACCCCGGCACAGTGGCCGGTTGAACGCTATTTTTTAGTGGCGGTCATGGTATAGTGGCAAACACCACGACGCAAGCAAGCCGCAGGCTTATTTTCTAAGTATTCAAATGATTTGTGCTATCTATAAAAGTAACCGAAAGGCAGAGACCTACCTCTACATCAACAAGCGTGATGACTTTTCCGACGTGCCACAGGCATTGCTGGATACCTTTGGTCAGCCGCAGTTTGTAATGGTGGTGCCGCTGTCGAAGATCAAACAACTGGCTCAGGCGGATCTGGACAAGGTTAAGCAGGCGCTCAAGGATCAGGGCTTCTATCTGCAACTGCCTCCTCCACAAGAGGATCTGCTCAAGACCCACAAAGCATGGCTTGAAGAGAAACAGAATAACTCTTAACGGACTCTGGGGGACAGGATGACACTAAAGTGTTTAACCACAGCGGCGCTGTTGGTCGCGCTGCAGGTTCAGGCAACCGACAAGCCTGACTTCGAACAGTACGTACAGCAGCTGAAGCAGGAAGCGGCACAAAAAGAGTTCAGCGCAGCCACCATCGAGGCGGCATTTGATGGCATCAAGCTGCACAAGCGTGCCATCAAAGCGGATAAAAACCAGCCGGAGTTCAAAAAGACTCTGGACACCTATTTGCCCCAGGCCGTGCCGGACTGGAAAGTGGCCAAGGCCAAGAAGTTGCTAAATGAAAATCGTGAGCTGTTGCAACAGGTAGGCGATGCTTATGGTGTGCAGCCCAGATTCATCGTGGCGTTGTGGGGGGTGGAAACCAACTTCGGTAACTACACCGGGAATTTTTCGGTGATTGGTGCCACCGCATCGCTGGCGTACGACGGGCGCCGGGAAACTTTCTTTAAGGAACAGCTTTTTGCGGCTTTAACCATACTGGAACAAGGCCACATCAGTGCCAGTGAGATGAAAGGCTCCTGGGCCGGTGCCATGGGTCAGTGTCAGTTTATGCCAACCTCGTTTCTGGCCTATGCTCAGGATTTTGATGGCGATGGTAAAAAAGACATCTGGCACAACAAGGCCGACGTGTTTGCCTCCGCCGCCAATTACCTCAAGCAGGTCGGATGGAACGATGATCTGACCTGGGCCCGGCAAGTATCGTTGACCGAGCCGGTGGCTGAGACTGATAAAGGGCTGAAAGTGAAGAAAAGCCTGGCTCAGTGGCAGCAGATGGGGGTGCGTCGGTTTGATGGCAGCGATCTTCCCACTCGCGATATTCAAGCCTCTCTGGTTCAGCCTGACGACGCCCATGGCCGAAGCTATCTGGCGTACGCCAACTACGATGCCCTGATGCGCTGGAATCGAAGCCACTACTTTGTCGCCGCTGTGGGACACCTGGCCGACAGAATTAAGTTCTCTGACTGATCTATCTGATTCCGCCGCCGGTTCCGGCGGTGGATCACCTCCCGTGCTGCCTGCCACCGCTGTCATTGCCTGCCTGTGGATGAAATTCTACCCGGTTGCCGGTATAATCCCGCGCCTGACGTTCCAGAAGCAGTAGAAACAGAGGTAGTTTGGTGAGTGAACAACAGCCGTTTTGGCATAAGCCTTTACAGGATATGACCGAAAAAGAGTGGGAATCGCTCTGCGATGGCTGCGGCAAGTGCTGCCTGAACAAGCTGATTGATGATGATACCGAAGAGGTGTATTTCACCAATGTGGCCTGCAAGCTGCTTAATGACAAGACTTGCGATTGCCAGAAGTATGAACGTCGATTTGAGTGGGTTCCCGACTGTTACAAGGTAACACCGGAAAACGTCGCCACCATCGAGTGGCTGCCTCCAAGCTGCAGCTATCGGCGCCTGCAGGAGGGCCGGGGGCTGCCGAGTTGGCATCCATTGTTGACCGGCAGTAAGTCCGAGATGCATAAACAGGGCATGTCGGTACGCCGAAAGGTACTCAGTGAGTTACATGTGGGTCCGGATCCGGACTTGATCGGTTACATCGTAGTGTGGCCGCTGGATGAAATTGATTAAGCAGACAAAACCTAAAGAAACGGCGTGCTCAGGCACGCCGTTTTTTTTTGGTTCTAAAATTAAGACCACAGGAATAAAACAGTTTTTTAAACAGGCCATAGAACAATAAATTGATCAATTAAATAGATCTAAAATCAATTCCTGATCTATTTAATTGATCAATGTGTGTCATTATTATTTACCCTTGAATGTTGAGTGGGTTTTGCGGTAGGGAAAAATCTGTCGAATTAGATTGTTGTGTGGCTCTGAATATTTACCTTTTGCCGGGTGACTTTAATTATTGCTCTGTGCTATTAATGCACTCGCTGGTCTAACTCATAGAATTCTGTAGGTTGGTCGGCACCGACACTTATCGCTGCCGCTGTCGACTCTGTACTAACTAGAACTGGCTAAGATGCTGAAAATAAAGAGTTAGATGGTGGGGCTGGGAGTGAGTGGGACTAGGTCTAGCCGATGCCAGAGGGGCTGGAGTCGAACCAAATCAAGAATCAGGCGGGGAGCCTGTAGTGTGTGAATGATTTAATAATCCTTGGTGTTTCCAAGGTGTCAAAAAAATATCAAAGACAAATTATCGGCGCCGTATAAATAGATGTTAGATTCCATGGTTTATTTTTGAATCATGTTTTTGATGTTTGATTGATAAATGCGCTTTTACAATAAGAGAGCATAAAGTGCTCCTTTTACCAATGGTCAGGTTCGGGTTCTTCTTTTAAGTTGGATAGGTTTTTTGTATGAAAGGAATGAGTTTTAAGGCCAGTTTGATGCTGCTGTCGTTGTCACTGCTGGTGATGGCGTTGCTGGCCACCAGTGTGATGTCGGCTCGCAATCTGCAGCAAGCGGTTAGCCACCAGGTGCGGACTGCAATGCAGGAATCGGTGAACAGTGAGTCGGAGTCCATCAGTCGCTTTATCGAGCAAGGGGACCGAGCGGTACAGGGATTGGCGCAGATTTTTGATCAGGCGGGTCCGCAAAGCGATGATTATTACCTTCGCACCCTGAAAGATGCCGAAAAAATCAGCGGCATTGACGGGTTGATGGTGGGCATGGAGTCCGGTGCCGGCTATGCCAGTCAGGCGTTTCCGGGCTGGCCCGGCGGCATATTGGATCAGGCCGCCATCGACGTAACCGCCCGCAGTTGGTATCAGCTTGGCCGTCAGCGTACCGACAGTCAGGTGACCGATGTCTACTACACTGATGGAGCCTCCACCCCCTACCTGTCTATGGTGAAGCGCACTCGAAATGGCGTGGTGGCCGCCAGCCTGTCGATGTCGACCCTGGATGCCATCGTTGAAGCGGTGGACATCGTGGAGGGCACCATCGCCATTGTCACCGAGGCCAATGGCAACATCATCGGGACCACCTCGCAGTTTGCACCTCTGCAGAGTAATTTGTCGGCGGTTCCGGGTCTGGGAGAGCGGGCGCCTGCGGTGTTGGCCAGTGAACAACTGTTTTCGAATTACGTCTTAAATGGCATTAATAAGCTGGTCATTTCCAAGCGCATCCAGTTGCCGGGTGGTAAGCAGTGGTTTTTCCTCATCGCGGTCGAAGAGGAGGTGGCGTTTGCCGCAGTCGCCGAAGCCAACCGCACCGCCATTATCACCGCCATCATCAGCATTCTGATTTCGGCTCTGGTATTGGTGGTGATGTTGCAGCGCCAGTATCGTCCCATCATCGCCTTGAAGGAGCGGGTGCTGGATCTGGCCGAAGGCGAGGGCGATCTGACTCAGCGAATGCAGGTTAACTCCCACGACGATCTTGGCCAAATCGCGCAGGGCATCAATACCATGGTCGGCTCGCTGCAAACCATGATGCTGGAGGTCCGTCAGGCCAGTGGCCAGTTGGCACACGGTGTGGAGGTACTTAAAGCCCAGGCGGAAGAGAACGAATCGACCCTGGCCAGCCATATGTCGGAAACCGATCAGGTCGTGACGGCTATGGAGGAACTCAACACCACCGCGGAAACCGTGGCGTCCAGTGCCGCCGAGGCTGCCCAGTTTACCCAAGAAGCCAATCGAACCGGTGAAGAGTCCAAGTTGATCGTGACCCAGGCGCAAAACAATGTTTCGGCGTTGGTGGGCGAAGTAGGTTCCACCGCCGACAACATTCAGAACATGAGTGAGGAAACTCAGAACATCAACGCCATTCTGGCAGTAATTGGTGAGATTGCCGATCAGACTAACCTGCTGGCGCTCAATGCCGCCATTGAGGCTGCTCGGGCTGGTGAGCAGGGACGGGGTTTTGCGGTGGTGGCCGACGAGGTGCGGGCGCTGGCGGGGCGAACTCAGCAGAGTACCGCAGAGATTGAAAATGCCCTGGCTGTACTGCTGCAAGGCTCCCAGACCGTGGTGTCGGCCATGGCCGGTACCCGTAAAACCTGTGAGGAGACCGCCAATGGCGCGAAAGAGGTGTCTCTTAGCCTGGAAACCATGAGTAATTTCGTTCGCGACATTAATGATCTCAGCTCTCAAATTGCCACCGCGGCGGAGGAGCAGAGCAGTGTCTCCCAGGAGATCAGTCGTAACATGGCTGCCATCAGGGAGATGGTGCTTAGGTTGTCAGAGAGTGGCAATAAGACGCTGGATGAAACCAATAGCCTGGCGGCAATAAATACGCAACTGCTGGGAATTGTTGGTCGATTTAAATTGGATTAATCGTTCCAGAGATGAATAAAAAAAGACCACGCTAAGCGTGGTCTTTTTTTATTCTGAGTGTTGAATTAATGGCAACCACCGCCGCAGCATTCGCTTCCGGAGTTGCTCTTTTTCAGGGTGGTCAGCCAGAACAGCAGGCACAACAGCAGGTGCACACTGAAGACGGCAATCAGCCACTGGGCCATGGAGAAGCCGAGGAAAGACCAGGGGGAATCGCTGCAGTCTCCGGTGGGCATAAACAGCGACGGTAACCATTCATGCAGTGGTGCCCATGCCGGGAAATTGGGAATGGCATCGCAGGTCGAGCCAAACAGAGTAGGGGGCGCGGTTTGCTTGGCGTGTAGGGTTAGGTTCAGAGACAAGGCCCAGGCGCTGGTGCCGGCCCAGCCGAGAAAACCGAAACGGCGTAACCAAAGGGAGTTTGGTGCGATGGCCGTGACCAGAGAGACCAGCATCAGTGCCAATACCGCAATGCGCACGTAGATGCAGTAGACACAGGGTTTAAGTTCGAGAATATGTTGGAAGAACAGGGCGATCAGCTCTAACAGTAATGCGGATCCTGCCAGCAGCAACCAGCTGCGTCGTTGGGTGGTAAATTGTTGAGCCTGAGTCAGCATCTATGGTCCTTACTACACTTCAAAAAAACGCCTCCGATTGTGGAGGCGTTTATTTGATATCGCAACAACTATCTGAAAATAGTTATCGTTTAATGTCCGGAAACACTCATGGCGTTGGCAGCGGCTTCGGCGACGGTATGGTGGCCGATCCAGCCAATGTCGTAGAAGTAAGCGGTGAAGTGCTCAAGCAGACCAAACTCAATGGCGCCCAGTCCCACCAGTGACATCACAATGGTGTAGGGCAGTGCCAGAATGACCATTCGACCATAAGACAGACGAATAAGTGGGGCCAGTGCCGAGGTCAGCAGGAACAGGAACGCCGCCTGACCGTTTGGTGTCGCCACCGATGGCAGGTTGGTACCGGTGTTGATGGCGACCGCCAGCATATCGAACTGGTCACGGGTGATCTTACCTTCCAGCAACGCCGACTTCACTTCGTTGATGTACACGGTTCCGACAAATACGTTGTCAGACACCATGGACAGCAATCCGTTGGCAATGAAGAACATCACCGCTTGAGTCTTGCCGCTGTAGGTCAGTACCCACTCGATAACCGGACCAAACAATCCCTGCTCGATGATCACGCCGACAATGGAGAAGAATACCGCCAGCAGTGCGGTGAATGGCAAGGCTTCTTCAAATGCCTTACCGATGGAATGCTCGTCGATGATGCCATTGAATGAGGTGGTCAGGATGATAACCGACAGACCGATGAGGCCAACGGCTGCCAGGTGCAGTGCCAGGCCGACAATCAACCAAACACCGACCAGAGCTTGAATGATCATCTGGGCGCGTTCTTTGTTGGTACGACGGCTGTCTTCGTATTCAGCGTAGTCTTCCAAAATTTTACGAACGGAATCTGGCAGTTGTTCGCCATATCCGACGATTTTGAATCGCTCAACAAAGTAACAGGTCAACAGGCCAGCAATCAGCACCGGCAGGGTAACCGGCATCATGCGAACCACAAACTCGGCAAACTGCCAGTTGGCCTGGGCGGCGATGATCAGGTTTTGAGGTTCACCCACCATGGTGCACACACCGCCAAGGGCAGTACCGACACCGGCGTGCATCATTAGATTACGCAGGAAGCCGCGGAACTGCTCCAGGTCGTCTTTGCACAGGTTTTCCTCTTCATCGTTGTTGTGGTCGTGGCTCTGATTGAAGTCTTTGCCAGAGGCAACCTTGTGGTAAATGGTGTAGAACCCCACCGCCACACTGATGATGACCGCAATCACCGTCAGCGCATCGAGGAAGGCTGACAGGAACGCAGAGAAGAAACAGAAAGCAAGTGACAACAAGGCCTTGGAACGAACCTTGGTCACCAACTTGGTAAAGATAAACAGCAGCAACTGCTTCATGAAGAAGATGCCGGCGACCATGAAGATCAACAGCAGAATCACTTCAAGGTTGGCTTCCAGTTCATGCAGAACCGTTGCCGGCGATGCCATGCCAATGGCAACGGCTTCGATGGCCAGCAGGCCACCGGGTTGGAGCGGGTAGCACTTCAGTGCCATCGCCAGGGTAAAGATGAATTCAACGACCAGCACCCAGCCGGCTACAAACGGATCGATTGCAAACAGTATGGGGTTGATGATCAAAAACGCGATGATTGCTAGCTTATACCACTTAGGCGCCTGGCCTAGGAAGTTATGAAAAAAGGCTTGGCGTAAACTTAGTGCCATAGCTTTCCTCTCTTATTTGTATATTTTTCGATTTTGTCGCACTCAGACGGACGATCATACTCGTTATTGGAGATAAGGTTAACTGACATTTAATATCAAAATTGTTTATCGATTTCTGAGATTGCTAAGGTTCGACCAGTTTTTTACAGTTTATTTGGCTGCAAATCCAGCAAACAGGTCGTTAGAGCTGTGGACGAGGTCAATTTGGGCAAATATTTGGGAAATGGATCTCATTTTTGAATTCAGGCTTTATTTGCTAAGATGGTTGAATTAAAAATCGTTCAAAAGTCGTAAGGCACCAGTGACTATGATAATAAAAGCGCAGAGTCCAGCAGGTTTTGCCGAAGAATATATCGTAAAATCCATCTGGAACAACAAGTTCGCGCCGGGGACCATCCTCCCTGCTGAGCGTGAATTGTCCGAGTTGATTGGGGTAACCCGGACCACGCTGCGAGAGGTGTTACAACGTCTGGCGCGTGACGGTTGGTTAACCATTCAGCATGGTAAGCCCACTCGGGTGAATAACTTCTGGGAAACCTCCGGGCTGAACATTCTGGAAACCATCGCCCGCCTGGATCAGGACGGGGTCCCGGATCTGATGGACCAACTGTTGTCGGCTCGCACCAACATCAGTGCCATCTACATTCGGGGTGCCATTCGTTACAACCCAGTAAGAGCCCAGGAAGTGTTGTCTCAACTGGTGGACGTTGAAGACGAAGCCGGCGCCTTTGCCGACTACGATTACAACCTCAACCATTCGTTGGCAATGTCATCGGACAATCCGATTTACGCCCTGATTCTAAATGGCTTCCGAAGCCTCTACAGCCGTGTCGGCCGCTACTACTTCAGCCATGAGCCAGCCAGGGTATTGGCTCGAGAGTTCTATCAGGAGTTGTTGACCTGTGCCGAGAACGGCGATGCCGATTCGGTGCCGGGACTGGTGCGCAAGTATGGCATCGAGTCCGGTAAGTTGTGGCTGCACATTCGTGCCGATATGCCCAAAGACATCGCCGAATAAGCGCGAGTCAAAAAAAGCCCGCGGAAGCGGGCTTTTTTATGGTCGAAGCAACCTCAGTCTGTCTTGGTCTGACAGCGGCCGATGACCTCGGTGCTGCCGTTATCCCGCTCCTCTTCCAGGTATACGTCAAAGCCCCAGAGTCGATGCAGGTGCTTCATCACTTCATCTTTGCTGTCCGCCAATGGCGCCCGGCTTTGGGGCAGATAACGCAGGGTCAACGAGCGGTCACCGCGAATCTTGACGTCCCACACCTGAATGTTGGGTTCCAGGTTCGACAGGTTGTACTGGGCCGACAGGTTCTGTCGTAACTCCCGGTAGCCTTCATCATTGTGAATCGCCCCTACCTCCAGGTAGTTTTTTCGATCGTCATCCTGAACCGTAAACAACTTGAATTGGCGCATTACCTTAGGTGACAGGTATTGGGAGATGAAACTTTCATCTTTGAAGTTGTTCATGGCGAAGTGCAGGGTATCGAGCCAGTCGCTGCCGGCGATTTCCGGGAACCAACGTTGATCCTCTTCATCCGGGGATTCACAGATCCGGCGAATGTCCTGAAACATGGCAAACCCCAGGGCATAGGGATTGATGCCACTGTAGTAGGGGCTGTTGTACTCTGGCTGCATCACCACATTGGTATGGCTGTGCAGGAATTCCATAATGAAGCGCTCGGTAACCAGGCCTTCGTCGTACAGGTGATTCATAATGGTGTAGTGCCAGAAGGTGGCCCAGCCCTCATTCATTACCTGGGTCTGTTTCTGCGGATAGAAGTATTGCGCAATTTTGCGGACGATTCGCACGATCTCCCGCTGCCATGGCTCCAGCAGCGGCGCATTTTTCTCAATGAAATAGAGTAGGTTTTCCTGTGGCTCTGAGGGAAAACGGCACTCCTCGCGATCGGCTTGCTCTGCCGGCGAGGCGGGCAGGGTACGCCACAGGTCGTTGACCTGAGACTGCAGGTAAGCTTCGCGCTCTTTCTGGCGTTGCCGTTCTTCTCGCAGTGAGATTTCTGCCGGCCGTTTATAGCGGTCGACACCGAAGTTCATCAGGGCGTGGCAGGAATCAAGAATCTCCTCCACCGCGTCGATGCCATGGTGCTCTTCGCAGTCGCTGATGTAGTTTTTGGCAAACACCAGGTAGTCGATGATGGAGTCGGCGTCGGTCCACGTTTGAAACAGGTAGTTGCCTTTAAAGAAGCTGTTGTGGCCGTAACTGGCATGGGCCATCACTAACGCCTGCATGGTGATGGTGTTCTCCTCCATCAGATAGGCGATACAGGGGTTGGAGTTGATGACGATTTCATAGGCCAGCCCCATCTGGCCCCGCTTATAATTGCGCTCGGTATCGATGAACTTCTTACCGAAGGTCCAATGGGAGTAGCCGATGGGCATGCCGACGCTGGCGTAAGCATCCATCATTTGCTCGGCGGAGATCACCTCAATCTGATTGGGGTAGGTGTCGAGCCGGTACAGAGCGGCGATGCGCTCAATCTCATGGTGGTACTGGTCCAGAAGCTCAAAGGTCCAGTCTGGTCCGTCCGATAACGCGGTCTTTTTGCTCATAGGCTATCCCCTTAATCCAGAACTCAGGCCGTCTGCTTTTTGAATAGCTCTTTGAAGACTGGGAAGATGTCTTCTACCGAGCGAATATGTTGCAGGGCAAAGTGGGGGTGCGCACCGGCCAGGGATTCATATTCCCGCCACAGGGTCTGGTGCGCCCTGTTGGTGATCTCGATGTAAGTAAAATAGCGACTCAGAGGCAGCAGAGTGTCGTCGAGGATCTGCCGGCACAGCGGCGAGTCATCGGCCCAGTTGTCGCCATCGGAAGCCTGGGCGGCATAAATGTTCCACTGGTCTGCCGGATAGCGCTCTTTTTGAATTTCAGCCATCAGTTTCAGTGCGCTGGAGACGATGGTGCCTCCGGTCTCCTGACTGTAGAAAAATTCATGTTCATCCACCTCTTTGGCCTGGGTGTGGTGGCGAATAAACACCACGTCCAACTCCTTGTAGGTGCGGGTCAGGAACAGGTACAGCAGGATGTAGAAGCGTTTGGCGATGTCCTTGGTAGCCTGATCCATCGACCCCGAGACATCCATCAGGCAGAACATCACCGCCTTGGAGGTAGGCACGGCTCGTTTGGTGTAGTTGTTGTACTTGAGATCGAAAGTATCGATAAAGGGCACCCTGGCGATCTTCTGCTCCAGCAATTCGATCTCCTCCTCCAGAGCATGGATCTCTTCGGTGCTGGATCCCGGTGTATCGGTTAACTGCTGCAAACGGAGTTGCGCCTGCTTCAACGCCCGGCGTTTACCCGCGGTCATGGCAGTACGTCGGGCCAGGGATTCCCGAAGTGAGCGTACGATGTGAATGTTGGCCGGAATGCCTTCGGAGGTGATGCCGGCCCGAACGGTTTTAAACTCCACCATCTTGTCGAAGTTGTTCTTCTTCAGGTTGGGCAATGCCAGATCATCAAACAGGATGTCCAGATACTCATCCCGTGAGATCTCAAACACGAAATCGTCGGCCCCTTCGCCACTGTTGGACGCCTGGCCTTGGCCACTGCCGCCTCCGCCGCCCTGGGGTGGACGTTCAATGCGATCGCCCCGCTGAAACTGATCGTTACCGGGATGGACCATGCGCCGATCACCACCCTTGCCGATATGGAACACCGGCTCGGAGATGTTTTTGGTGGGGATGCTGATGCGTTCCCCACTGTCGACATCGGTGACACTGCGGTTGGTGACGGCGTCGGATACGGCCTGCTTAATCTGTCGCTTATAGCGACGCAGGAAACGCTGCCGATTTACGGTGCTCTTTCCTTTATTGTTAAGGCGCTTATCGATGAAGTGCGTCATAGACTTCCTCCCGCCGCTCTAGGATGACTTCCGTACCCTCAGGTACCATTCGGACAGCAGCCGCACCTGTTTCCGGGTGTAACCTTTCTCCATCATCCGGTCGACGAAATCGTCGTGTTTTTGCTGCTCATCGGCTGAGGTTTTGGTGTTAAACGAGATCACCGGCAGCAGATCTTCGGTATTGGAGAACATCTTCTTCTCGATCACGGTACGCAGCTTTTCGTAGCTCACCCAGGCTGGATTCTTGCCAGAGTTATTGGCTCGGGCACGCAACACGAAATTGACGATTTCGTTTCGGAAATCCTTCGGATTGCTGATGCCAGCAGGCTTTTCAATCTTCTCCAGCTCGGCATTGAGGGCGCCACGGTCAAACAGTTGACCGGTTTCAGGGTCGCGATACTCTTGGTCCTGAATCCAAAAGTCGGCGTAGGTGACATAACGGTCAAAGATGTTCTGGCCATACTCGGAGTAGGACTCCAGGTAGGCGGTTTGAATCTCTTTGCCGATGAATTCGACGTATTTGGGAATCAGGTAGCCTTTCAGGTGCTCAAGGTACTTCTCAGCCTGATCCTGCGGGAATTGCTCTCGCTCGATCTGCTTCTCCAGCACGTAGAACAGGTGTACCGGGTTGGCTGCCACCTCACTGTGGTCGAAGTTGAACACCCGTGACAGAATCTTAAAGGCGAATCGGGTCGACAGGCCGTTCATGCCTTCATCGACGCCGGCGTAGTCCTTGTACTCCTGATGAGACTTGGCCTTAGGGTCGGTGTCTTTCAGGGTTTCGCCGTCGTACACCCGCATCTTGGAGTAAATGGAGGAGTTTTCCGGATCTTTAAGGCGGGACAGCACACTGAATTGAGACAGGATATCCAGCACGCTCGGTGCGCATTGTGCATCGCTCAGATCGGAGTTATCCAGCAGTTTTTCATAGATCTTCTTCTCTTCAGAAACGCGCAGGCAATAAGGCACTTTGACGATGTAGACCCGATCCAGGAAGGCTTCGTTGTTCTTGTTGTTACGGAACGTCTGCCACTCCGATTCGTTGGAGTGGGCCAGGATGATGCCATTAAATGGCAGCGCCGACAGGCCTTCGGTACCGTTATAGTTGCCTTCCTGAGTGGCGGTCAGCAGAGGGTGCAGCACCTTGATGGGCGCTTTAAACATCTCTACAAACTCCATCATCCCCTGGTTTGCTTTACACAGGGCGCCTGAGTAGGCGTAGGCATCGGCGTCGTCCTGAGCAAAATGCTCCAGTTGGCGAATGTCGACCTTACCAACCAGGGACGAGATGTCCTGGTTGTTTTCATCCCCGGGCTCAGTCTTGGCGATGGCCAGTTGATCCAGAATCGACGGGTAGACCTTGGCCACCTTGAACTTGCTGATGTCGCCACCGAACTCGTGCAATCGTTTCGCGGCCCACGGCGACATGATGGTGCGCAAGTAACGCTTGTTAATGTTGTATTCGTTCTGCAGGATGCTGCCATCCTCTTCGAGATCGAACAGGCACAAGGGGGAATCGTTGACCGGGCTACGTTGTCCGTTGGCGCTGAGGACGTAGATCGGAATCTTGGACATCAACTTCTTCAGCTTTTCGGCCAGAGAGGACTTACCGCCCCCCACCGGCCCCAGCAGGTATAAAATCTGCTTGGACTCTTCCAGCCCTTGAGCGGCATGTTTAAGGTAGGCGACGATCTGCTCGATGGCCTCCTCCATGCCGTAGAATTCGGAAAATGCCGGGTAGCGTGGAACGACCCGGTTGGAAAAGATCCTCGATAGCGTCGGATCCTGGGCAGTATCGATCATCTGTGGCTCGCCAATGGCCAGCAACAGTCGCTCCGAAGCGCTGCTGTAGACGCTGGGATCCTTCTTGCACAACTGCAGATAGTCCTGAATGCCCATCTCTTCGTCGCGCGTCTGTTCGTAACGCTGTTGATAGTGCTGAAAAATAGTCATGGTTCTCCCCCTGAATCCAGTTTGGCAGTCCCTGCGGAGTTGGATTTCATCCCGTTTCCCAGATTTAAGCGTAGACCCTATATTTCGAGAGTGGACAGCAAACCTTAGATTTTTAAGATGAAATATTTAATCGGTTTTCCCGTTGAATGCCCGGAATCAACCAGCCTATATCTATAAGACCCTGGCTTTCGCACAGCGGTTTCAACTTAATACGTACGACAGCGTCGAGGGATTCGCTTTTTTTTCACAGGATTGCAGCGTGATAGCGGGGTGGGGATGATGAAAAAATACTTGAGTATTAGTAGGTTGTAGCAGGCATAAATCCGTCATATAAGTGTAACGATAAACACCTACATTTCAGAGGGTTGCTTTGGTAGAGTTGAATTGGTTGGTGACATAGGAAGTACCACGATGACCCAAGCAACTGTCGAACACATCTCGCTGGAGATGATCGCCACTTACGCCAAATGGTGTGGCATCCACTCTCGTGAGCAGTGGCAAAGCTACCATCAACATCATGTCCGTCCCAGTTGGGTACCGGATGACCCTGAAGCCTTTTTCAATCAGTATGGAGAGTGGCCGGGGTGGGCGTCGTTGACGGCGGGAGGCGACGTGAATCATTGAACGTTCGCCAACAAAAAAAGGGAGCCATCTGGCTCCCTTTTTTGATCAGAGGTCGACGGTTCAGGCACCGAAGTTCTGGTTCACAAAGTCCCAGTTTACCAGGGCCCAGAAACCTTTCATGTAGTCTGGACGTACGTTGCGGTAGTCGATGTAGTAGGCGTGCTCCCACAGATCGACGGTCAGCAGCGGGGTAACGCCGTCGTCGGTCAGCGGAGTGGCCGCATTGCTGGTGTTGACGATGGCCAGGCTGCCGTCGGCATTTTTCACCAACCAGGTCCAGCTGGAACCGAAGTTGTTGATGGCGGAATCGGTAAACTTGGCCTGGAACTCTTCGAAAGAGCCAAAGTTGGCGTTAATGGCATCGGCGATGGCACCGGTAGCCGCACCGCCGGCGTTGGGGGCCAGACAGTGCCAGTAGAAGGTGTGGTTCCAGATCTGGGCGGCGTTGTTGAATACGCCACCAGAGGAAGATTTTACAATTTCTTCCAGAGACTTACCGGCAAACTCGGTACCTTCAATCAGGCCGTTCAGCTTGACCACGTAGGTGTTGTGGTGCTTACCGTGGTGAAAATCCAGGGTTTCGGCAGAAATGTGAGGTTCTAGCGCGTCCTTAGCGTAAGGAAGGGCAGGTAGTTCGAATGCCATTTGCGTTCTCCATTTAGCTGTTTAGCTGTTGGTTTTTGTTCCGTATGCCGGTCATTGTACTCGCTTAACCTGTGATGTGCATCATGTTATCAATTGATTGAACTGACCGGGGCCATCGAAAAAATACATTGGGGTTTCGTTGCACTTTTAATAGAATGAGGATCAAGATCACTACCAAACGTGGTAACCATGGAAACCCTAGATAAGATTAAATCCCAAATCGCCGAAAACCCAATCATCCTGTATATGAAAGGGTCTCCCAAGCTGCCCAGCTGCGGTTTTTCCGCTCAGGCTTCTCAGGTTCTGGTTAACTGCGGAGAGGCGTTCGCCTACGTTGATATCCTGCAAAACCCTGATATTCGTACCGAACTTCCAAAATACGCCAACTGGCCGACCTTCCCGCAGCTGTGGGTCGAGGGCGAGTTGATCGGCGGTTGCGACATCATCATGGAGATGGCTCAGAAAGGTGAGCTGCAACCCTTAATCGCCGAAACTGCGGCGAAGTATAAGCAGGACGAGGCAGAGTAACGCCACGTTTCAGGGTATAAAAAAGGGCGCCTAAGGGCGCCCTTTTTGCTGTTTGAATGCTTACAGCACCATGGCTGCAACCCAACCGGATGCCAGCAGTGGCAGGTTGTAGTGCAGAAATGTCGGGACGACCGAGTCCCAGATGTGATCGTGCTGACCGTCGGCATTGAGACCGGCGGTGGGACCCAGGGTGGAGTCGGACGCCGGAGAGCCGGCGTCACCCAGGGCGGCGGCGGTCCCCACCAGAGCGATGGTGGCGGCCACTGAGAAGCCAAAGCCCATAGCCAATGGCACGTAGATGGCGGCGATGATCGGAATGGTGGAGAACGAGGAGCCGATGCCCATGGTGATGAACAGCCCCACCAGCAGCATCAGGAAGGCCGCCATGGCTTTGTTATCGCCAATAAGATTGCGAACCGAGTCCACCAGTGCTGGCACTTCACCGGTGGCTTTGATCACTTCGGCAAACCCCGCAGCAGCGATCATAATAAAGCCCACGGTGGCCATCATGCGAACCCCTTGGGTGAACACGTCGTGGCTGCTGATCCCTTTGTCCATGCCGCCCAGATTCAATACCACGAAGCCCGCCAAGGCACCGAAGATCATCGAATCGGTGTACAGCTGAATGCCCAGCGTCGAGGCGATGGCCAGGACGACGATGGCGATGCGCTGACCGCTAACGGGCTGGTGCTCAACATGGGCACTGCCGTCCAGCTCCTGATCGGCGTATTCTCTTGGTTTGCGGTAGCTGAAAAAAATTGCGGTCAACAGGCCAAAGACCATACCCAGGGCTGGAATGCTCATGGCACCCATCAGGTCGCTGGCCTGCATCTTGAGGCCATTACTCACCAGGTTGGCCATCAGGATGTCTTTGAGGAAGATGCCGCCAAAGCCAACCGGCAGCACCATGTAGGTGGTGACCAGGCCAAAGGTGATGACACAGGCAATCAGGCGTCGGTCCAGCTTCAGTTTGTTAAAGACTCCCAGCAGCGGTGGGATCAGAATTGGAATAAAGGCGATGTGGATGGGAACCGCATTTTGCGATGCCACTGCCATCAGCAGAATGGCCACCAGCAGCGAGTATTTGACACCGGTGACGGCGCTGGAATCCGGGTTGCCGCCGAGGCGACCGACAATGGCGCGGGACAGGCTGTCAGGAATGCCGGTATGAGACAGGGCGACGGCAAAGGCGCCCAGCAGGGCATAGCCGAGGGCGATGGTGGCACCGCCGCCGAGGCCGGCGTTAAAGGCATCGATGGTCGAGGCCAGATCCATGTTGCCCATGAGTCCGGCAACGAGAGCACTGACGGTCAGTGCGATGATCACGTTGACCCTGGCAAGGCTTAATACCAGCACCAGGAGCACCGCGATGACAACGGCATTCATTTTTATAATTACCTATTTTGTTGATTGCTAAATTTTGGGCGAGTGAACCATTTTCAGTGACTGCGAACAAGAGTCCAGACAAATGTGCTGGCCAACTGTGAATATGTGATACATATCCGGATTAACTTAGGCTTTATCTGATTGATGTCACTACCAGGGTGACTTGGCAAGCTGAGAGATGACCGGGCATAATAATCGCAGCATTCCTCTAAATCGCCCCCAGGGTGGTTTAGCATACCTCACCCACATGGAGAGTCACGCATGAGTGTATTAGTAGGTCGTCCGGCCCCGGACTTTACCGCGGCTGCCGTGCTAGGCAATGGCGAGATTGTCGAGGACTTTACGTTAAGTCAGGCCATCGCGGGTCAAGCGGCGGTGGTGTTCTTCTACCCCCTGGATTTCACCTTTGTGTGCCCGTCGGAGTTGATCGCTTTTGATCACCGTTTTGAGGAGTTTAAAAAGCGGGGCGTGGCAGTGATAGGCGTTTCCATCGATTCCCAGTTCAGCCATAACGCCTGGCGTAACACCGCCATCGAAGACGGCGGCATCGGTCCGGTGAAATACCCGTTAGTGGCGGATGTAAAGCACGACATATGCCGTGCCTATGACGTTGAGCACCCAGAGGCTGGGGTGGCATTTAGAGGTTCATTCCTGATTGACAGCCAAGGGCTGGTGCGCCATCAGGTGGTCAATGATCTGCCCCTGGGGCGAAACATCGATGAGATGCTCAGAATGGTGGATGCACTGCAGTTCCATGAAACCCATGGTGAGGTGTGCCCGGCTCAGTGGGAACAAGGCAAGCAGGGGATGGACGCCTCTCCGGATGGCGTCGCCCGCTTCCTGGCGGACAATGCCGACCAGCTGTAGGGCATTGAGTGAATCCATGACGGGCGCGTTGGCGCCCGTTGCTATTTGAAGTTGAGCTTATTGCGATACATGGCCTGATCGGCATCGGCGATCAATTGCTCCGCCGGCAGTGGGTTGTCACTGAACCACAGCGCCCGGCCAATGCTGGCCACCACATCGACCTGCTCAATCTGCAGGTTTTGCTGCAAGGCAAACAGCAGGCGGGTGTGAATGGTGTCGGCGTCGGTTTTGTGTTTCAGAGGGCACATTAGTACAAACTCGTCGCCGCCTAAGCGGCCTACCACGTCCATGTCACGGCAGAGCGATTTCAGTGCCGTAGCCACTTTAATCAGCACCTTATCCCCAAAGCTGTGGCCGAAGTTATCGTTCAGTTTTTTGAAGTTATTGATGTCGATGTAATACAGCGCCAACGGGGTCTGGTGCCGCTTAGCCGCAGCCAGCAGGTTATCCAGTTGACAGCAGAACTGGTGCCGATTGGCGACGCCGGTAAGGGCATCGTGAGTGGCGGCGTAATAGAGTTCGCGTTCGATTTCATCTTTTTCGATGGCCACCGATGCTACCGAGGACATCAGGGTCATAAACTCAATGTCGCATTCGGAAGCGGATTTGGGTTGATCGTGATAAAACGCAAAGGTTCCAAGCAGGTTGCCCCGGCTGGAGAGGATGGGGACTGACCAACAGGCCTGTACTCGGGCCATCCTGGCCAGGGGTAAAAAGGGCTGCCAGTTCGGGTCTTGATGGACGTCGTCGCTGTACACCGGCTCTTTATAGAAGGCGGCTTTGCCACAACTGCCAACCTGTGGGCCAATGCGGATGCCGTCGATGGCCTGGTTGTACTCTTCCGGAAGGTTGGGGGCGGCGAGCGTGATCAGTGTCTGTTCGCCAGGATCGTAGCTGAGGATAGAGACCCGAATCTGAGGCATGATGGCTTCTGCCAAGTCAATCAGATTATATAAGGTCTTTTTCACTCCACAGCCTAAGGCGAGCTGACGGAGTGCTTCATTCAGGCCTCTGTGGGCTTCTAATAATAGTGTGGCACTCATGGGGTAACTGCTGCTTTGACTTCCCTTACACGGCTATATTGTAACCGTTTTTTGCTCAAAAGGTTACAAGTCTCACTAATTTGAAGTCATAAGTGGCGCCGCAAAGTGTGATCATGATCACGAATGGGGTATCGGACGCCATTGCTGACGCCCTTATATTAGTTATTCTTGATTTGAATCAGTGCGTTCGGTTTGTTTTACGTTTTCCTCGGGCACCTGCCAGCCGCCCAGGGACTTCCATTTGTTAACGATGTGGCAAAACAGTTCAGCGGTACGTTCGGTGTCGTACAGGGCGGAATGGGCCTGTTTGTTGTCGAATTCGACTCCGGCAGTGCGGCAGGCTTTTGCCAGTACGGTTTGCCCCAAAGCCAGGCCCGACAGGGAGGCGGTGTCGAAGGTGGCAAAGGGGTGGAAGGGCACACGCTTGATGCCGCAGCGATTAATGGCGGCGTTCAGAAAGCCGTTGTCGAAGGCGGCGTTATGCGCCACAACGATAGAGCGGTGGCAACCGGCATTTTTCTGGGCCTTGCGGACCGCTTTGAAGATCTCGTGCAGGGCCTCTCTCTCGGAAACGGCACCGCGCAGTGGATTGTGGGGGTCGATGCCATTAAACTCCAGCGCCGCGGGTTCGAGATTTGCGCCCTCAAAGGGTTCGATGTTGAACTGCAGGCTCTGAGCCGGCTTTAACCAGCCATCGGCATCCATTTCCAGCATCACAGCCGCAATTTCGAGTACCGCATCGGTCTGAGCATTGAAACCGGCGGTTTCAATATCGATGACCACCGGGAAATAGCCTCGGAAACGGTTTACAAGTAAGTTTTCTGGATTGGTTGTGGTCATGCCGCTAGCTTTGAATCATTTTGGGGGCGCAATTATCGCAAAGCTCAGCGATAATGCAAAAGCTTTAAGTGGTTGCAGAATAGCCTAAAGCTTATTTAGGGTCGGCCGATACAGGGTGTAGACGAGACAGTTCAGGACATGTGGATGCAGTTAAAAAGAGGCGTTGCCATCATTTCAGCTTTGCTTTCTTGCTCCGCTTACGCGGGAGTGAGGAACTACGTGGCGTCCATTGAGCAATCTCACTGGAGTCTGGCGACCTCTAACCCATTGCAGTGCACCCTGAAGCACACCATCCCCAATTTTGGTACCGCCGTCTTTAACAGCAAGGCCGGTCGTTCTACCGATCTGGGATTTGTGTTGCAGATGAAGCGTAAGCCGGAGCGGGCAACCCGAGCCAGCTTGCGTTCGGTGGCGCCCTCCTGGCGCCCCGGTGTGCCGGCTAGGGACATCGTCTCGGTAACCTACCAGGCCCAGTATGACGCCGAGGTGCCTAAGCAGGCCGCCTGGGTGATGCTGACTGAGCTGGAGCAGGGGATGCAACCGACGTTTTTCTACCAGGATTGGTATAACCCGTTTGATCAGGTGGCGGTGTCGCTGAACTCGGCCAATTTCCAGAACAGTTATTTTGAGTTTGTCTCCTGCATCGACAGTCTGCTGCCGTATAGCTTTGAGGACATCGCCTACACGGTACTGAACTTCCGTGATAAAAATGGCAACCTGACTTCAGATTCCCGCCGCAAGCTGAGTCGAATCCGCGAATTTTTGGCCTACGATCCAACCCTGGAGTTGGTGCTGATCGACGCCTATACCGACAGCTTCGGCTCCGAAGACACCAATATGGCCATCAGTAACGAGCAGGCGGATAAGTTGCGCCAGTTTTTTGTTGATGCCGGCATCGACGACGATCGCATCGTCAGCCAGGGCCATGGTGAAAAGCGCCATATTGCCACCAACGTCAGCAGCCGCGGCCGAGCTCAAAACCGGCGGGTGGTGATTCGCATGGAACGTTGATCTGGGCCCGAAAGAGAAATCTGGCGACCATGGGGTCGCCTTTTTTGTGCCTGGTGCTTTCCGTTGACGGCATCGAGAGCCTGAGCCCGCCACTGCCGAAGTTTATGGCGAAGGCGAGTCATACAGGAAAGCGCCAAGCCACACCGGCCCAGGTTCGGCCCGAACAGAGATAAAAAACCCCGGCACCAGGCCGGGGTTTGGGGTCAGGCAACCGAGGGGATTTAGGCTGCCTGGACTGGACTGGCCGGTTGATGATCGACCTTCTGAGCTTTCAGCTCTTCAGGGTCGAAATCAGACACGTTGATGGTTTCCAGTCGACCGGTTTCGGCATCACGCAGCAGTTGCGCTTCCTCTTCGGTCAATACATTCAGCTCAAGGCCTTTGTCAGCCACTTCATGCAGCTTCCAGAACGGCAGACGGGTACCGGCGGCTTTGCACACCTTGTCGAACAGCGGTTCGGCGGCCAGGATGTTGCGCAGAGTCTGCTCCTGACGACCAATCGGGTTGTTCGGGTGCGCTTCCAACCATTGACCGGCAATCAGGCGGTCGCGAGCGGCACACGGGGTTTGCAGGATCTTGGCGATCTTATGATCCAGCTTGTCAGACGGACGCTTCAGCGGCTTGCCAAACGGGAACATGATGAACTTCAGCAGGCCGCCAAAGGCGGGGAAGTTGTCCAACAGTTCATCCAGAGACAGTTGCAACTTGTGCAGGCTGTCTTCGACCGCCCACTGCATCAGCGGGATGTCGTCGGTCTGGCGACCGTCGTCTTCGAAGCGCTTAAGAGTGGCCGAGGCCAGGTACAGCTGGCTAAGCAGATCCCCCAGGCGGGCAGAGACACGCTCTTTCCGCTTCAGGTTGCCGCCCAGCAGGGCCATGGCCAGATCCGACAACAGAGCCAGGTTAGCACTGAAGCGGTTCATGTGCTGGTAGTAGCGCTTGGTGGTATCGGAGTAAGGCGCACTGGAGAAGCGACTGCCGGTCAGGCCCAGCCAGAAGCTGCGGACGAAGTTGGTGAAAACAAAGCCGACGTGACCCCAAACGGCACCGTCAAACTCGTTGAGGCTGCGCTCCTGATCTTTATCGAAGGCGGCTTCCATCTCTTTCAGTACATACGGGTGGCAGCGAATGGCACCCTGACCGTAAATCACCAGAGAACGGGTCAGAATGTTGGCCCCCTCCACGGTAATGGCGATGGGCGCACCTTGATAGCCTCGTCCCAGGTAGTTATCCGGACCCAGACACACCCCTTTACCGCCGTGGATGTCCATGGCGTCGATGATGCACTTCTGCATGCGATCGGTGAGGTGCATCTTAACGATGGCGGAGATCACCGATGGTTTCTCGCCCAGGCCCAACGCGGTGGTGGTCATGGCGTTGACCGCCTCCATCAGGTAGGCGTTACCGCCGATGCGGGCCATTGGCTCTTCAATGCCTTCCATCTTACCGATGGGGGTCTTGAACTGGCGACGAATGCGGGAGTAGGAACCGGTTGCCGCGGCAACGGTCTTGATGCCACCGGCGGAGTTGGAGGGCAGGGTGATGCCGCGTCCGACCGACAGACATTCCACCAGCATACGCCAGCCTTTACCGGCCATCTCGGTGCCACCGATGATGAAGTCCAGCGGCATAAACACGTCGGTGCCCTGAGTTGGACCATTCTGGAACATGGTGTTCAGTGGGAAGTGGCGACGACCAATGATGACGCCTTCCATATCGGTAGGCACCAGGGCACAGGTAATGCCGATCTCTTCCTCGTCACCAAGCAGGTGGTCAGGATCGCGCAGTTTAAACGCCAGACCCAATACGGTGGCCACAGGCGCCAGGGTGATGTAGCGCTTGTTCCAGGTCACCTTCATGCCCAGAACCTCTTTGCCTTCCCACTGGCCTTTACAGACCACACCGTAGTCTGGAATCGAGCCGGCATCGGAACCCGCTTCCGGGCTGGTCAGGGCAAAACAGGGCACTTCCTGGCCAACGGCCAGGCGGGGCAGGTAGTGGTCTTTCTGTGCTTCGGTACCATAGTGCTGCAACAGCTCACCAGGACCCAGAGAGTTAGGTACCCCCACGGTGGAGGCCAGCACGGAATCGACACCGGCCAGTTTCTGCAGAACCTGAGACTGGGCGTAGGGGCTGAATTCCAGACCACCGTACTTCTTCTTAATGATCATGGCGAAGAACTTGTTGTCCTTCAGGTACTGCCATACCTCTTCCGGCAGATCCGCATCCTGGTGGGACACCTGGAAGGCGTTCACCATGCGTGAGACCTCTTCCACCGGACCGTCGAGGAACGCCTGCTCTTCAGCGGTCAGACGGGCCACCGGGATTCTGTGCATCTTTTTCCAGTCTGGAGCGCCTGAGAACAGGTCTGCATCCCACCAAATGGTACCGGCTTCAATGGCATCCTTCTCCGTTTGCGACATCTCCGGCATCACTGAGCGGAACGCTTTCAGGGCCGGCTGGGTCAGCAGGGAGCGACGCAGCGAGGTGACGTTGAATGGGATAAACAGGATGGCAAAGATAAGCCAGGTCAGGGTACCAACGATACCGAGCCCGGTACCGATACCGAGGGCAGCTGCGGCTGCCAGGGTGAATAGGGTCAGCGAGGCACGTTTATAGATGAGCCCCCCTAAAACCACAATAGAGGCAATGCTCCAAACTAGGGTAGTCACGTTAATTCTCCTTGTGTCACCCGCCTGAGAAACCCTCAGACAGGTTTGCTCTCTGTCACAGTATACGGTCTGGTCTGACCTCTGTCACATAAAAGTAAACGCTCGTTTAAATATCTTCAAGGTTTATTTATCCATAAATATTCACTTTGCTGTAAAACCGTGTTGGGGAATCTGTGCTAAGGGCCGTGGATTCTGGGGTGGCGACAGTTTGAGCGTTTGTAGCCGCTTTGGGTGCAGTGGCGTGAATTTGTGGTTATTCTTCTTCTATTAGAGAGTGATACGGACGAATCCATGTGTGAGTTGCTGGCCATGAGTGCCAACGTACCGACAGACATTGTGTTCAGCTTTACCGGGTTGGTGGAGCGGGGCGGGGTCACCGGTCCCCATACCGATGGCTGGGGCATTACGTTTTATGATGGCCCGGGCAACCGTACGTTTCGGGATTGCCAGCCCAGCTGCCGGTCTGAGGTGGCCAGCCTGATCAAGGAATACCCCATCAAGAGTAAGGCGGTGATCAGTCACATTCGCCAGGCCAACCGCGGCCGGGTGTCGTTGGAGAATACCCACCCTTTCTGTCGTGAGCTGTGGGGGCGCTACTGGACCTTTGCCCATAATGGCCAGCTCAGTAATTACACCGACAAGCTGAAGCCCAAACGGTTTCATCCGGTGGGTAAGACCGACAGTGAACTGGCGTTTTGCTATTTGATGGACCGGCTGGCCCAACGCTTTCCGGAGAAACCTAAGGACATGCGGCAGGCGTTTCGCTTTATGGCCAACGAGGCCACAGCGCTGGGCAAACTGGGTGTCTTCAACATGTTGCTCACCGATGGTCGCTACCTGCTGGCGGTGTGCAGCAATAATTTATGCTGGATTACCCGTAAGGCTCCGTTTGGCGAGGCCAAGCTGATCGATACCGACATGGTGATCGATTTCACCAGTGAAACCAACGAAACTGACATCGTGTCGGTGATTGCCACTCGTCCCCTGACCCACAATGAGCAGTGGCACACCATGGTGCCCGGTGAATGGCAGCTGTTTAAGGACGGACTGCCGGTGGCGGCGTCCCGGCCTCGCTGAAGGTCAGCCGTTCCAGCCTCAGTTCCGCCTGAACATCGCCATCTTTGTACTGGATTAGCCTGGCCAGTACATGGTGGTATTCCAGCGCCAGCCACAGATAGGTCTGACGGCTGCTGCCTTCGCCACGATCCCTGGCCACTTTGATGGTGTCCAGGGTGCCGAACGGCAGCGTCAGTGTCTCCTTACCCACCACTTTATAGCGGTAGTCCCGTTCTTTGTTCTTGTAGACGATGGGGTACAGCATGTCGGTGTCCCCTCGGGCAACGTCCAGCCGCAGCTGCAACTGATAGCTAAGGGGATCGAACCTGGGTTGGCTCCAGGGCAGCTGTTTGCGTTCATCCCGGTATTGGGCCTCGATGCGTTGTTGCTGCCAATCAAAACTGATGCTGGCACTGAAATCCGGACCGGTTCCTGAGCGTGTCATGTGGTATTGCCAGGGCATCAGGGTGGTGTCATTGACCCTGAACTCGCTGGTCTCGGTACGGGTATCCGATAAAAATAGCCAACCCACTTTGCTTTGGTAGCCCAGAGAGTAGATCCCGTCCTGCTGCTGTTGCAATTGGTAATAGCCGCTGCCTAACTGGGAGTCGCCCCGCCAGACTTGGTAATCCGCCCGGTAGGGCAACAGCGGGTTGGCGGCGGCGCCGGCGGAAAGGACCAGCGCCATTAATGGCCAGATTCGCATCGGCTCTCCTTGGTGAAACGGAACAGACAGTGTTGAGTGTAGAGCAGTTCTCTGTTCTCAATGAGTCGACCCTGCCACTTGGTGATTAAAACGGCAGTTGCCACAACAGCTCGGCCAGATCCGGTTGCCACTGGTATTCCGACATTTTTACCCGGCCGTTGCGGACCATCACGCCCTCTTCACGGAGTCGATATTGCTGCTCCTGAAAGCCGGGGCTGCCTGGCGGCAGGGAGATTTTACCGGCGGCATTAACGACCCGGTGCCAGGGCAGTGTCAGGGTATCCGGTGTCAGTCGCAGGGCTTTGCCCGCCAACCTTGCCCGCCCGGGCAGTCCGGCCAGATCCGCCAACTGCCCATAGCTGACCACCTTACCCGCCGGCACCAACTGGCAGACCTGCCAGATACGCTGCTCCTTACTCAGGGCTGGGGTGTCGCTCATGGTCCGTGTCTCGTACTGATTGCTGGAGGTGAAGCTGCAGTGTACTGAATTTCTGATGGCTTTTCAGTGTGCCTGTTCAGGCAAGGAAAGAGGTGGGGCGCCATCGAGTCACGGTGGTTGGATCTTAGTGCAAAATCGTTAATACTGTATATGTGTACAGTTGTGGCGAAAATCATGCTAAAACCCGTTGATTCATTATTGCAGCGAGACGATCTGTGGCTGGCCAGTCAGTGGCAGCAACAGCAGGGGGGGATTGCCACCGGTTTTGAGGCGCTGGATCGGTGCTTGTGTCATGGGGGCTGGCCCGACAAGGGCGTGCTTGAGGTATTGATGGCAACGCCGGGGGCCGGCGAATCACTGTTGTTGCAGCGTTTGTTGTGTCCGGGAGAGGGCCAATGGTTGTTGTTGGTGTGTCCGCCTTATCTGCCCTATGCCCCGGCTTGGATGCAGCAGGGGATCGACCTGGCCAATGTGGTGTGTCTGACGGATCTGGATCGCAAAGAGCAGTTGTGGGCTGCGGAACAGGGGTTGGCCAGTGGCAGTTGTCGGCGGGTTTTGTTGTGGCTCGATGCATTGTCAGTCAGTGAATCCCGGCGTTTGCAACTGGCGGCCGAACGAAGTGGCAGCGTGGCGGTGGTATTTCTCCCTCAGGAGGCCGAGCGTGACAGTCATCCGGTCAGCCTGCGGGTTCGCTGGGCGTTAGAAACCGGCGGAGCGACGCTGCAGATCCTCAAGCAGCGTGGCGGTTGGCGTCAGCCCCAGCAGTGGCTCAGTGTGCAGCCGCAAGGGTGGCACCTGCCGAAGCGGCCGCCGGCGGCAACACTGTTTCAGGGGCCCTGGTGATGCTGTGGCTGGGACTGCATTTTGTCGATCTGGCGTTGCACTACCAATTGCAGTCGCACCCGGAACCGGCGGCCGCCGCCCTGATCAGCGGCCAGCCGCGGCGGGTACGTCAGTGCAACGATGTGGCGCAGACACAGGGCGTTAGCGTTGATCAGAGTGTGGCTACAGCCACCGCCCTGTGCCCGTCATTGTGGCTGCTGGAGCCGCTGGCGGACTCGCAAGAGGTGTTGCTGGAGCTGGCTCAGTGGGCCTATGGCTTCAGTGGCCGGGTGGTGCTGGTGGCGCCGGATTTGCTGCTGCTCGAAGGCAGCAGCATGCTGCGCCTGTTTCAGGGCCTGGATGGCTGGCGTCAAGCGATCAACCGGGGGCTGGAAGTGCTGGGGCTACCCTATCAGCAGGGGCTGGGGCTGACGCCGCTGGCGGCGACGGTGCTGGCTCGCCAGGGGCAGGATGGCAACAGCGACGACCCTTGTCGGCTCGCTGCCTTGTTGCGGTCACTGCCGGTGACGGCGTTGCAGTTGCCAAATGATTGCGGTGAGCGATTGATGCAGATGGGCATTCAGCAGGCCGGGCAACTGCTGGCTTTGCCCCGGGCGGAGCTGGGTTCCCGTTTTGGTGCCGAGTTGTTGCTGCACTTGGCACGATTGCAGGGAGAGTTACCGGATCCCCGCCCTGAGTACCAACCGTCGCCCCAGTTTCAGCAGAAGCGGTTGCTGCTGGAAGAGGCGGAGCAGGCGTCGATGCTGTTGTTTCCCCTGCAAAGCATGGTGGCGGCACTGGCGGAATTTCTACGTCAGCGGCAGTTGGCATGCGGTCAATTCAGCCTGAGCCTGAGTCACCGTCAGGGGCCACCCACCCGGGTGGTGCTGCGCCCGGCATTTGCCGAAAGTCAGCGCCAGGCCTTGTTTAAGCTGCTGCAGCTGAGGTTTGAGCGCCTGACTCTGTACCAGCCGGTTACGGAGTTGCTGTTGCAGAGTGAACAGTTGAGTCCGGTGAACCTGACGAGTGAAGGGTTAAGCGAAAACGGTCAGCCATTGATGGCCAGTCAGCAGCCGCAGCGGCAGTTGATCTCGCAACTGAGCGCCCGCTTGGGGGCAGAGCGGGTTCGGGGCATTGCCACCGTGGATGAGATTCGACCTGAGCGGGCCTGGCGCTGGGCCGGCTTGGGGGAGGGCAGTGAGTCGGTGGCGTCGCGGCCTCGGCCGCCGTGGTTATTGCTCGAGCCCCAGGCGGTGACCCGACAGCAACTTCAGTTGCACCAGGGGCCGGAGCGGTTGGAGTCAGGCTGGTGGGATGGGGAGCCGGTGTGCCGGGATTACTACCTGGCTCAGACCGGGGATCATCGTTGGTGCTGGGCGTTTCGTCAGCACGACGGCTGGTTTATCCATGGGTGGTTCTAGTGGTGGACTACGCTGAGCTGCACTGCCTGAGTAACTTCAGCTTTCTACGCGGCGCCTCTCATCCTCAGGAGCTGGTGGCGGAGGCGGCCCGTCAGGGGTACCGAGCCATCGCCTTGACTGATGAGTGCTCTTTGGCGGGGATCGTCAAGGCCTGGGAGGAAGCAAAAACCCATGAGATTCGGCTGCTGGTGGGCAGTGAGTTTCGGTTGCCGGAGGCCACGGTGGTGGTGCTGGCCCAGAGCCGCCGAGGCTATGGCCAGCTGTCGGCATTGATCACCCGCAGCCGCCGCCGCAGTCCGAAAGGACACTACCAGATTCATTGGGCCGATTTCGACGAGCGTCTGAGTGAATGCCTGCTGTTGTTGCTGGTGAATGCTGAGGCGCCGGAGTCGGCTCTGGATCCCATCTGCCAGCAGCTGCAATCGGAGTTTGTCGATCGCTGCTGGCTGTTGCTGGAGCGCCATTTTTGTCCGCAGGATCAGCGCCGGTTGCACCTGGTGGAGTCGTTGTCACGGCGTTGGTCATTGCCGCTGGTCTGTGCCGGAGGGGTACGTATGCACCGTGCGGAGCGGCAGCAATTGCTGGATGTTCTCAGTTGTGTGCACCACGGCTGCACCTTGTCGCAGGCCGGGTGGCGATTAAGTGGTAATGCCGAAGCACACATCAAATCGTTGCCAGCCCTGGCCCGGCGTTTTCGCCCCCAATGGCTGGCAGCCACGATGGCGATCGCCGAACGGTGTCAATTTGAGCTGGAGGAGCTGCGCTACCAGTACCCGGCGGAGGTGGTACCACAAGGGATGACGGCGTCGGCGTACCTGCGTCAGCAGGTGGCCGTCGGGGCTCAGCGGCGCTACCCGCAGGGGGTTCCGCCTCAAGTACAGCGGCAGATTGAGACTGAGCTGGCGCTGATTGATGAGCTGCGTTACCACTATTTTTTTCTGACCATCTACGACATCGTCCGCTTTGCCAAGGCGCAGCGGATTCTGCATCAGGGGCGGGGATCGGCCGCCAACTCGGTGGTGTGTTACTGCCTGGGGATCACCGAGGTGGATCCGGTGCAGGTGAACCTGTTGTTTGAACGCTTTATCTCCCGAGAGCGCAATGAGCCGCCGGACATCGATGTGGATTTCGAGCATCAGCGCCGCGAGGAGGTGATTCAGTACATCTATAGAAAATACGGTCGGGAGCGGGCGGCGTTGGCGGCCACGGTGATCAGTTATCGCTTCAAGAGCGCTCTGCGGGATGTGGCCAAGGCGCTGGGACTGGATGAAGGGTATCAGGACTACCTGATTAAGCACGTGGATCGCCGCGATGGCAGCAGCAGTTGGCAACAGCAAACCCAGGCGCTGATGCAGGGCCGGGACACTCCCGCCGGTGCCGCGGCTTTTCTGGTTCCCTTGGTGGAGACGCTGTTGGGGTTTCCCCGCCACCTGTCCCAGCATGTGGGTGGTTTTATCATCTCCTCGGGCCCGCTGTCTGAACTGGTGCCGGTGGAGAACGCCGCCATGGCCGAACGCACCGTTATCCAGTGGGATAAGGATGATCTGGAAGCGTTGGGGCTGCTGAAGGTGGATGTGCTGGCCCTGGGGATGCTCAGTGCCATTCGCCGCTGCTTTGATCTCATCAGCCAGTGGCAGGGGCAGCCCTATGGCATGGACGATGTGGTGCGCGAACAGCCCCAGGTGTATGACATGCTGTGTCGTGCCGACAGCATCGGCGTGTTTCAGATTGAATCGCGGGCACAGACCAACATGCTGCCTAGGCTGCGCCCCCGTTGTTACTACGATTTGGTGGTGCAGATCGCCATTGTCCGTCCGGGGCCGATTCAGGGGGACATGGTTCACCCCTACCTGAGGCGGCGTCATGGCCAGGAGCCGGTGTCTTACCCCAGCGAGGCGGTTCAGCAGGTGCTGGAACGTACTTTGGGGGTGCCGATTTTTCAGGAGCAGGTGATCAAACTGGCGATGGTGGCCGCCGGGTTTTCTGGCGGGGAAGCGGATCAGTTGCGGCGGGCCATGGCCAGTTGGAAGCGTCATGGTGAGTTGGACCAGTTTGAGAAAAAACTGGTGGAGGGGATGGCCAGCCGGGGCTATAGCAGTGAGTTTGCTCAGCAGGTGTTCAACCAGATCCGCGGCTTTGGTGAATACGGCTTTCCTGAGTCCCATTCCGCCAGTTTTGCGCTGCTGGCGTACGTGTCGGCGTACCTGAAGTATCACTATCCGGTGGCGTTTTGCTGCGCCTTGCTCAACAGTCAGCCCATGGGCTTCTATACCCCGTCGCAACTGGTTCAGGATCTGCAGCGTCATGGTGCAGAGGTGCTGCCGGTATCGGTGAATCACAGTGATTGGGACCATCGGTTAGAATCCGTTGCCGGTAAACCGGCGTTACGCCTGGGGTTGCGATTGGTGAAAGGCCTGGGGGAGGACGCCGGGCAGGCGGTCGTGGCCCAGCGGCCAGGGCTGGGGTATCAGGACAGTCAGCAACTGGTGGCTCTCAGCCAGCTGGATCGAGGCAGCCTGGAGCGCCTGGCCAGTGCCGATGCCCTGAAATGCATGAGCGGTCACCGCTATCAGGCCCGTTGGCAACTGGCGGCAGTGACCGAGCAACTGCCGCTGTTCGGAGAGCAGCCGTTGTCTACCGAGGTGGCGTTATCGTCGCCAGGAGCGGCCGAGGAGATGCTGGCAGATTTCCAGCAGCTGGGGCTGACCCTGGGACAGCACCCGATGGCGATGTTGCGCCAGCGTGGGCAGTTGAGTGGACAGCGCACGGCAGAGCAGTTGCTGGAGTGCCGGCATGGGCAACTGGTGACCCTGACCGGTGTGGTGGTGGGGCGGCAACGACCGGGTACCGCCAGTGGCGTGACCTTTATCACCCTTGAAGATGAGACCGGCAACGCCAACGTGGTGGTCTGGGCCGGTACTGCCCGGGCTCAGAGGCAACCCTATCTGACAGCTCGATTGTTGCAGGTCCGAGGAGTGGTGGAAAAAGCGGGTAGGGTGGTGCACCTGATGGCAGGCAAATTGACTGACAAAAGTGAGCTGATTGACAATTTCAAGGTGAAATCACGAAATTTTCGTTAAGAAATGGTGTTCACTATTCGATCATTGACTGCAATTGATAAAAAAATCGCCAGATGGTTTGTAAACCCAAACATCCTGAGTATAATTGATATCGATAGCAGGTAATACGGATTGCCTGTGCGTTTGATTTAGAAAGAGTTAGATATGTCTGAACAAGTTACTGGTACAGTTAAGTGGTTTAACGACGAAAAAGGATTTGGCTTCATCTCTCGTGAAGATGGCAAGGATGTGTTCGTGCACTTCTCTGCTATCCAGGGTAATGGACGCCGTACTTTGGTTGAAGGTCAACAGGTTACTATGACCGTGACTCAGGGTCAGAAAGGCCCTCAAGCAGAGAACGTAAGCGTTATCTAACACTTACAAAAGATTCGAGGCCCTTGCCGTATGGCGAGGGCTTTTTTTTGTCCGTTTTTTGGTCTCGTAAACACACTCGGATCCCCCGACCAGATGGAGACTGGTGCCGATCTGGCAGATACTTACTGCCATGGCGTGTTGGTCATCGGCTTCGAGGCCGAGAGCCGTCATGTCGAAGTTGGTGGCAGCATGAGGAGGCGGACATGGCGAAGTGGTTGCTCTGGATTGCGGCACTGCTGCTGTCAGGTTTACTGGTCACCATGGGGTATTACCAGTATCGGGACTGGCACCATCCTTACCGTGCCATTCAGGTCAGGCAATTGCCGCCGCCGGACCTCAAGCCAATGCTAAGCATCGACACCCACCTGGCACTGACTCCACGACCCCAGGAAACCTACGCGTTTCCTATTCCTCTAGGGAAAGTCGGCCCCGCTGAGCCCCTGTATGCGGGGGCCCGTCAATACCCGTTTTTCTGCATGACGCTGGCTTCCGGGCTGGGTCAGCCCCAGATTGACAACCATCGGGGGCAGGGAGTCGCGGTGTTTAATGATCGCGGCGGGCAACTGGGTGACACCATTCTGGGTTACAGCCGCGATTGTGGGCTGCCTTCGGTTCTGAATTACTTTTACCTCGACCTAAATGGGGTCCTGCGGCCCTACTTGCCAGGAAGCCCGGTGCCGCCGGAGCAGGTGGCACAAACGGAGATTAACGGTCGCTCGGTGGCGCAGATCTACCGGGTCGAGAGCGGTACCATCAACCGCTATATCTACCACATCGCCATGTTGGCGACGCCGGACATCGCCAGACAACAGGCCCCCTGGTGGAACCGGAAACTGATTTATCAATTTCATGGTGGCAGTGGCATCGGCTTTCGTCAGGGGCGGTTAAAACCGTCGAAAATTGTCCGTAAGCGCCTGGAGCAGTTGCAACAAGGCTATGCGGTGATCAGTTCCACCGGCAATAAGACCAGTTACACCTACAACATGGTTCGGGCCGAGGACACCGCCCGCAGGGTTAAGCGCCAATTTGTCTCCCTGTACGGCCAGCCCAGCTACACCATTGGCATTGGCGGTTCCGGCGGCGGACTGAGTCAATATCTGATGGCGCAAAATCGCAGCCAGGTGTTCGACGGGGCACTGGCCTTGTACGCCTACCCCGACATGGTGACCCAGGCGTTGTATGGTTTGGACTGCGACCTGTTCAACACCTATTACGCCTTTCGCAGCCCCACTCGGCATCGTTGGCAGGACTTTGATAACCGCACCGAACTCGAGGGGCTCAATGCGGCCGCCGGTTTCAGTCAGCGAGCCCCGTTTCTGGAGCCGTTGAACCAGCTGCTCCATGGGCGCTGGCCCAGTTGGCCTCAGGGATCCAGCGAGTGCATCAATGGCTGGTTTGGCCTGTCGGCACTGATTCATAACCCCAGGCAGGGCTATATTCGGCCGATGTTCAGTGACGCGATTGATCGGCAGCAGCATTGGAGTTACTGGGAAGATCTGGTGCAGATTTTTGGTCGTGATCAACACGGTTTTGCCCGCACGGCCTGGGGCAATCAGGGGGTGCAATATGGCCTACGTTCATTGCGGCAGGGGCGGATTTCGGTGGCGGAGTTTTTGCATCTGAATCGACACATCGGCAGTTGGCAGGAAACCGGGGTCATGAGCCGTGAGACCATCTGGACGCCGCTGGGGATGAGGCTGCCGTTGTGGTTGTCGCTGTGGGGTAATCACAACGTCACCGAAGGAGCGCCGGCCCCACGTCGGCAGCCGGATCCCTATGCGGTGGAGCGCGCCTACCGCACCGGTCAGGTGTTTATGGGCGCCAACCCCATTCCAGTGATCGATCTGCGCCATTACCTGGAGGAGCGGCTGGATATGCATCACCTGTCTGCTTCCTTTGAAGCTCGGGCCCGCATCCTGGATTGGCACGGCCATACCGACAACCAGGTTATCTGGGTGTCAGACTATCGCTACACGCCATTGAAAGAAGCGTTTGACGCCATGGAGTTGTGGTTGCAGGCCAGGCTGATGGGGCAGCCACGACCCGCTCATATCGAGGACCAGTGCTTCGACGCCGACGGGCAGGTGCTGCAGCGGGGGGACGGAGTCTGGGATGGGCAATGGAATGGCCGCCAGCCGGGGGCGTGCAGTCAACGCTATCCCCACTTCAGCAATGCCCGGGTTCAGGCTGGTGGTCCCTGGCAAGGCAGCGTGTTTCAGTGTCGGCTGTTGTCCGTCGACGAGGCCGTGGCTCAGGGCCAGTATGGAGAGGTCGCCATGACCCCCTACCAGGCCCAGCTCAGGCAGGTGTTTCCCGACGGGGTCTGCGATCTGGCCGCTGGCGATGCCTTGCGGCCACCGGACTTGACCCCGGCGGCAGGGTTCTAACTGGAGGGGATGACGTAGGCGGCGATGGCCACGCAGTGGCACACGGCGCCAGCCAACACACACAGGTGCCAGATGGCGTGAGTATAGGGGGTCTTCTTGGCCACATAGAATACCACCCCGCCGCTGTAGCACAGGCCACCAATCCACAGCAGGTGGAAACCGGCACTGGGCAGAACCTGATACAGCGGGTAGATCACCAGCAGGCATAGCCAGCCCATCACCAGATAAGTGGTCAGGGCCAGTTTCTTGAAGCGATTGATAAAAAAGGCCTTAAACACCACTCCGGCGATGGCCATGGACCAGATGATGGCCAGAATCATATCGGCTTTCCAGCCCTCGAGGCTGATGGACATCATCGGCGTGTAGGTGCCGGCAATCAGCAAATAGATGGCACAGTGATCCAGCCGTTTGAATACCTTCTTGGCGCGGGGGTTGGAGATGGAGTGGTACAACGTCGAAAACAGGAACAGCAAAATCATGCTGGCGCCGTAGATACTGACGGCGGCAATGTCCCAGGCAGACAATACCGGAATTCCCTTGGTGAGCATCAGGGTGAGGCCGACGATGGCGGCGGCAACCCCCAAACCATGGGTAATGGCGTTGGCGATCTCTTCTCCTTGGGAGTAGGGCATAGCGGCTGAAGCCATAGGGTTCCTTTGCGGTTGCTGCATAAAAAGTCCGACCAGTGTAGCAGGAGATTATTTAAGCGTACACATGTACGCCTAAAAATTTTATGGCGATGGTCAGCCTGTGTATCAACAACCGAATAGGTTCTCACAGACTGCGGCCTTAGAGGGGCCATGATGAAGTGAAAGGGCGGGATTTTCCAGTCTGCGGCAGGGAAGTTGGTGCGGTGGCAGCTAAAGCTGCCACCCAGGGACATTACTGAACCACTTTGGCCATCTGCAGCAGTGACAGTAACTGGTCTTCTTCCAGTTCAATTCGAGGCTGGCCTTTGCTGGCCATTTTAAGCGCCTGTTCAAAGTCGTGCTCTTTGCGGATCAAATAGGCGGCGATGGCACTGACGGTGCGTTTTCGACCGTCGTTGCAGTGGATGGCCACCGCACCGTCAAAGCGGTCGATGAACTGCTCCAGCTGTTGCAGTTGCTGAGGGCTGACGGTCTGACCGTCTTCGGTCGGCAGCCACAAATAAGGAAGTTGCCAGTTGTGGTACAGCTGGTGATTGTCTTCGCTGTCCAGCAGCGAGACCACGGCCTGGAATCGTGATTTTGCCAGGGTGCCCAGCTCGTGAGTCTGTGGCTTGCGCATGCCGGCAAGGCGACCCGGGATAACCCACCAGGGAGTCAGGGTGTCAGTATGTGTCATGGTGCTCTCCTGTAGTCGTCAGTGAGAGTAGTGTAGGAAGTTTACCGGGCACAGGTGAAAGGAAACCGATGGATTTCGGCGTTTCGTTCAGACTCAATTAAGCTGGATGAATATCGCTTTATTTTGGGTTAAGTGCGCCTAAGTTTAGCGATAATGCTTCGATCTCCGATAACGCAATGGACACGACTGGCAACCTGAACGTAACCATCGCCGCTTAAACTGTACACAATTGCACCGTTTTGGCCCACTGCCTTCGAGCGAAGGTAATGGGCCAGAAATGAGCAGGAATTCAGGATTGATCGGAGCCCAGATAACGGTACAGGAACGCGCCTAATATTGCCCCAACAATGGGGGCCAGCCAGAACAGCCACAGTTGAGACAGGGCCCAGTCACCCACATACAGGGCCACACCGGTGCTGCGAGCGGGGTTTACTGAGGTGTTGGTGACCGGGATGCTGATTAAATGGATCAGGGTCAGGCACAGGCCAATGGCGACGGGCGCAAGTCCTGCCGGTGCCCGGGGATCGGTGGCGCCCAGTATGACCACCAGAAAGACCATGGTCATCACCACTTCGGTGAGCAGCGCCGCGCCCAAGCTGTATCCCCCTGGGGAGTGGCTGTCATAACCATTGGCGGCAAAGCCGGCGCTGACATCAAACCCTGGCGCGCCGCTGGCGATCAAAAACAGCACTCCCCCTGCCACCAGGCCGCCGGCGACCTGGGCCAGAATGTAGGGCAACAGGGCGCTGGCTTCAAAGCGGCCGCCGGCCCACAGTCCAATGGATACCGCCGGATTCAGGTGGCATCCCGAGATGTGGCCCAGGGCAAAGGCCATGGTCAGTACGGTTAAGCCAAATGCCAGCGACACACCCAGCAGGCCAATGCCCACGTCGGGAAAGCCCGCAGCTAATACGGCACTGCCGCATCCGCCAAGAACCAGCCAGAAGGTACCGATGAATTCTGCACAATAGCGTTGCATGCTTTACTCCATGTCTGTCTTAGGGGGCGCCATGCCAATTCGTTAGTAACTGTCGGGTACACAGGCAGTTACCTATGAATAGCGGGCGTTCACAGTGTAGACCAGAGCGGACAGGGCTGCTTTTTAGGGGGGCTGGATTGGGGCAGGGGGTTGGGCCGAAGTCAGGCTTCGGCCCCAGTGTTTAATGACGGAGTTTGCCGACCAGGTGAGCAATGGCCACCAATATAAAACCGGCAATCATGCCGATGAGGCCGTTCAGCAGGGCGGGTACCAGCGCGGAGGCGATATGGCCAACGGCGGGGATCAACGCGGTTTCGGCGGCGGCCTCGGAGATCCATTCGCTGAACAGGTGTACGCCGTGACTCAAGATGCCGCCGCCGACCAGGAACATGGCAATGGTGCCGATCAGCGACAGGGATTTCATCAGTTTCGGGGCGGCGGCCAGCAGCAGACGGCCAAAAGACTGGGCCACAGAGGTGGAACGTTGGCTCAGGTACAGGCCGGCATCGTCGATTTTCACAATGACCGCCACCAGCCCGTAAACGCCGATGGTCATCAGAACGGCGATGGTGGACATGGTGGCCACCTGGGTCATAAACGGCGCGGCGGCCACGACCCCCAGCGTCAACACGATGATTTCTGCAGACAGAATAAAGTCGGTACGGATGGCCCCTTTGATCTTGGTTTGTTCATATTGTTGCTGATCGTCACCACTGAGATCCGGTGCCTGGCGATGGCTCTGCTTGGAGACCATCTCCAGCACTTTTTCCGCGCCTTCGAAGCAGAGGAACAGGCCGCCAAGCATCAACAGTGGGGTTATCAGCCAGGGAATAAAGGCACTAATGGCCAGGGCGGCGGGCACCAGAAAGCACTTGTTCACTAGCGAGCCCTTGGCCACGGCCCAGATCACCGGCAGTTCGCGGTCGGCTTTGACTCCGGAAACCTGTTCGGCATTCACGGCCAGGTCGTCGCCGAGCACGCCAGCGGTCTTACGGGCGGCCACTTTGCTCATAACGGCAACATCGTCCAGCAGGGACGCGATGTCATCCAGAAGGGTTAATAAACTGGCTCCGGCCATTTCGGTATCATCCAATACAAAATCAGTAAGTTAGCCAAACAGGATAGGCCCGACTCCGGCGGACTGCAACTGCCTAATCGCTGGGTTGGGTGTCAATGGTCACATAACATACTGCTGCCTGAATGCCTTGGTTGCCAAAGAAGGTCAGCCAACGGGTCTGGTTGTCTCTCAGGGTGTCGCCGGGACCTTTGACCTCCAGCCACAGGTGCTGATCATCCCGGGTCAGAAACAGGTCTGGATGGCCGCTGCGATTGGCGTTGAGATCAAACAGCAGTCGCCGAAAACAAGCGGTCAGCTGTGGTCGGCTCAGGCGAGTTAGGGCCGACTGGATCAGCGGTCGGTTGATTCTGTCCCAGTTGACCCAGTAGTTGGCAATTCCCCGTTTTTGATCGTAAGTCTCCAGTAGCTGTGCGGGTTGCCAGTGGCACAGGAGGTGATCGATGAGGTCGCCACGGGCCTGATGGAAGCCGGGACTGAACATGTCTTTGGGGCCCAGCTGATAAGGATTGAGAAAGGCGCCTCGGACTGGCGCGAAGATTGCTGGCCAGAAAGCCAGGCCAAACAGCGCGTTGAGCAGGGCGTTCTCACTGTAATCTGCCTGCCAGCCCAGACTCCGGTAGTGCTCCGCAACCAGTTGTTCAACTGGCAGGTCTTTGTCCCTCAGGCTCAGGGTGTGCTGCTGAATTTGCGGAGCAACCGGCTGCGGAAACGCGAACGGCGCAAGTCGGTTCAGTTTTTTCCCCAACCGCCGGGCGACGGTCAGTTCCTGTTCGTTTTGTGGGCTGTCGAGCATGGCCTGCACCAGTGGGCGGGCCAGGTGTGGCGCGTCGGCGCTCAGGTGCAGCCTGGCCTGACGCTCGCGGCTGGGGGCGAGCGGACTGTGCTGATACAACGCCAATGCACGCTGCGGTTGCTTGGCGCGTTCAAATTCGCGGGCAATCTCCAGCAGCAGTCGCTGTCGTCGTCGCTCCCACTTGTCCCAGGGCAGGGGCAAAGGCAGATCGTCGATCAGGGCCAGAATCGCCGCTCGGTCTTTTTGCTCGACGGCCTGGTGGTAACGCTTGTTCAGTCGACTCAGGTGTCGGGCTGCCTCCAATTGCGGCCGCTGTTCAAAGGCGTTCAGGCTGGGATCCAGCGAGTAGTCTTCAAATACCTGAATGCCCAGATCGCTGACGACGAACTGGGCCAGATCCTGATGCGCATTGCCAAAATAGAGCAACAACAGGGTCTCCAGTAGCTCCGGTTGGCTCAGGGCGATCAACGGCATTGGGGGTAAGGGAAGGGCTTGTTGGTCAAGCAGCACCACTAACTGGGGTTTTCGCAGTTTCTCCTGCCCGCAAGGGGCATGATGGAGTAACTCAGCTTTGGTTACCCAGGGCGCCAGCTGTGACCAGTCGTGGGGCTGAAAGCTGTGGATCATACCGGCATCTCGCAGGAGGCTGATGGCACCGGCGAGGTCGTCGATCTCTGGGTAGCGGAGCTTATCGGTACGAAATACCGGGCCTTTTCTTGATAGCAGTCGAACACACAGGCAGCGCGCCGGGTGGGGCAGGGCATCGAAGTCTCGAATCCAGCCCAGTTCGTCGTCGCTCAGCAGCGCTTGGTAGCGACCCCGCACGTGGTTCACCATGCGAGTGAAATTACCGAGGTAGTAGTCTTGAGGTAGATCCGGTTGTGGGGCTGAACTCACGCGCAATGCTCATGCTGATCGGCAGAGCCTTAACCATACCGAAGCGGTGGCCCGGCGCAACTGTTCAATGTTGGTGACGGGCCACGGGGTCGTTGCTCCTTTATAGGTCGGATTGCTGGTAGACCGGCTGACCGTCGATGTAGGTGGCCAATACCTGGGTCTGCCAGATCTGCTCCACCGGCACGGTGAAGTAGTCGCGATCGATGAGGATAAAATCGGCGCGCTTGCCCGGATCCAGTGATCCCAGCTCATTTTCCTGAAAGCTGGCATAGGCGGCGCCGAGGGTAAAGCCATGCAAGGCTTGTTCACGGCTCAGGCTTTGTCTCGGGTACCAACCTCCCTCAGGGTGGCCTTGATGATCCTGGCGAGACACCGCCGAGTACAGTCCCCAGAAGGGGTTTGGCGACTCGATGGGGAAGTCGGAACCGGCGGCAAAGGGGATGCCTTTGTTGATCACGGTCTTCCAGGCATAGGCGCCGTGAATCCGCAGTGATCCCAGTCGGTCTTCGGCCATGTTCATGTCGGAGGTGGCGTGGGTGGGCTGCATCGAGGCAACGATGCCGGCGGCTTTGATGCGGTCAAAGTCGCTGGGTTCGACCACCTGCAGGTGTTCGATGCGGTTGCGCTGCTCTGGTTTCCCGTAGGCGATCATCGCCTCCAGCACCTCGCGGTTGCCACGGTCGCCGATGGCATGGACATTGGCCTGGAAGCCGCGGTTGATCACCCCTTTAATTCGCCGTTTGAGCTCTTTAATCGGGTGAATCAACAGCCCCCTGTGGCCTTTCATGTCACTGTAGTCGTCCAGCAGGGCGGCGCCGCGACTGCCCAGGGCGCCATCGGCATAGAGCTTCACCGAGCGGGCGATGAGTCGATCGCCGAAGTAGGGGCCTGGCATGCGGCTGAGGGTGTCCAGATCCGACACCATGGCGTAGATTCGAATGGGCAATTGCTGTTGCTGATCCCACATCTGGTACATCTGCAGGGTCTGATGGTTGACGCCGGCATCGTGGACACCGGTGAGTCCAAGTGACGCCAGTTTACGGGTGGCAGAACGAAATGCCGCCTCGGTTTCGTGGGGTTCTCGCGGCGGCAGGCGTCCTTCCACCAGCCCCATGGCGTTGTCGATCAGGATGCCGGTTGGCGAGCCGTCGGCATTTCGCAACAGTTGCCCCCCTTCAGGGTCGGGGGTGGTGGGCGTGATGCGGGCCAGCGTTAATGCCTGGCTGTTTCCCCAGCCGGCATGGCCGTCCACCCGCCTAAGCCAAACCGGCCTTTCCGGTACTACGGTGTCCAGATCGCTGGCGGTGGGAAAGGCGGTATCGGGCCACAACTCTTGGTTCCAGCCTCGGCCTCGAATCCAGGTCAGGTGAGGGTGAGCATCGGCGAACTGGCGCACACGCTCCAGAGCGGCTTGTTTGCTGGTGATGCCACTGAGGTCTAGGTCGGACTGCAGGTAGCCCAGCCCCATAATATGACCATGGGCGTCGGTCAACCCTGGCAGTAGGGTGTGGCCTTTGCCATCGATAATCCGATCCGGCGAAAGTCCGTTGAAGCCGTCTCGTGCAGCGGTGACGACCACCTTGCCGTCGTCGATGTGCAGGGCACCAAAGCGGTGAACTCCCTGCTCGGTAAGGGTGTAGCCATTGACGTTGTTGATTACCAACGAGTCAGCAAGCGATGCGGAAGACAGAGCCAGACACAGGGCTCCCAGCAGAACGCGCATTTCAATTCCTTTTGAATAGAGTGAGTTAGATTTATCTCCTTGGCCGAAGACTACCGTATCAGTAGGGTGCTTGGCCAGGCAATGACCGATATCATGGCTTTGGATTGTGGCTGCGTCGGCGGTCTTGTCAGTTGCGCCGGGCACTGTGGCCTTCGGTTGGGGTTGGTGGAATTTTAATCGCAGGATGGTTGGCTAAAGTCACTGACAAATCAAGGTATTTCCCTTCATTTTGTTGCTTTAATGTTGCATTAACCCATGTTACTGTGTGGGTATCTACCTTTTGGGGAGAGGGTAATTTTGGCCATGATCAGCGATCGGTCGGCCCCTGAATCCGCGGATACGTCGCCATTGACGGAACAGGGATTGCTGGCTTATCTGGACGTGATTCGGCAGCTGTTTGCAGCCACCTCTGACATGATGTGGGTGGTGCATCAGGGACGATTTATCTGGTGTAATTCGGTGGCCGTCCGTCAACTGGGGTTCGATGACGCCTCGGAATTGCTGGGGCTAAGCCCGGCGGAGATCTCCCCAGCCTTTCAGCCCAATCACACCTCGTCTGAAGACCTGGCTCAGTCGATGATCGACTCGGCAATCAAGTACGGTTACCACCGTTTCGAGTGGGTTCACCAGACCCGCAGCGGTGAGCCGTTGATGTGCGAGATCACCCTCAACGCGGTACCGGTAGGCAGCGGCATTGCCCTGTTGGCCATCGGCCGTGACATCAGCCTGATCAAAGAGGTGGAAAACAAACTCCGAGCTTCAGAGTTTACCGACACGCTGACCGGCTTGCCCAACCGCGCCGCCCTGGTGCAGCACATCGGTCAGCAATTGGCGATTCATACGCCGCAACTCAGCCTGGTGTGCATCGGGGTCAATAACTTCAAGCGGGTAAACGAAGAGTTTGGATTTCGCATTGGCGATAAGGTGCTTAAGGCCTTGGCGTCAACCCTGACCAGGGCTGTTGGCGACAACGGCTATCTGGGGCGATTCGATGGGGACACCTTTCTGGTGGTCCTGACCGAGGATGAGCCGCGGCGGTGTCGAGCCTGGGCCGAGCAGGTGCTCGGTCAGCTTGACACCGTCGTCGAGGTCGATGGGGTCGAAGTGCGCACCCAGTCCAGTATTGGCATCAGCCACCTGTGTTCTGAGGTGTGCACCACCAAGGGCATACTGCATCGGGCCGAGATGGCGATGTTCCAGTCCAAACGGTTGGGAACGCAACAGGTGCACAGTTACAGTGAATCTCTGGCCGATGAGATGGCACAGGAGAAACAATTACTCAAAGAGATGCGCCGGGCCATCGACAAGCAGGAGTTTTTTTTACTGTTTCAACCGGTGTTTCATCTTGGCAGTGGCATGGTGACCGGTGCCGAGGCGCTGATCCGTTGGCGCCACCCCGATCGTGGTGTACTCACTCCCGATGCCTTTATTTTACAGGCTGAAACCAGTGGCCTGATCGTTGAGATTGGCCAGCAAGTGATCGAGATGGCTTGCCAGCAGATGGCGCTCTGGCTCGAGCACGGCTTGCCATTGCAGCAGGTGAGCATCAACATTTCGGTGAAACAGATTGAAACCGGCGAACTGGTGGAAAGTTTGCTGGCGGCGTTGAACCGAAATGGGATTCCGCCTGAATGTCTGGAGATCGAGGTCACCGAAACCATGTTGCTGCAGCAGGGCAAGACCATCGCTTCGCAGCTATGGCGGCTGCGTCAGGCGGGGGTAGCCATCGCCATCGACGATTTTGGTACCGGATACTCCTCCTTTGGCCGCTTAAAGACCCTGCCGGTGGACAGGGTTAAGATTGATCGCAGCTTTATTTGCGAACTGGAAACCGATCAACGTAATGGCGCCATTGTCCAGTCGATCATCGCCCTGGCTCATAACCTGGAGATGGTGGTAACCGCAGAAGGGATAGAAACCGATTTTCAGTACGAGTTTTTGCGTAGCCATCAATGTGAGTCCGGTCAGGGGTATCTGGTGAGCCCGCCGGTGGCGGCGGTGCGGTTTGAGCACTTGGTGCGACAGCGCTGGCAGGCATTGCAGAGCCGCAATTAAAAAAAGAGACCCGAGGGTCTCTTTTTTGGGTTTAGTGGGAGGGCTGAGCCACACCCGACGGTCGCGACTGCTGCCAGGAACGGTACATCGATGCCGAGGTATAGAGCACCACAAAGGCCACCAGCCATTTGAGCATCTCTACATCCATCGATTTCACCAGCGTGGCTGCCAACACCACGGCCATCGGGCCGGTGACGGCGACGGCCATCACCGCCTTGGCATCGAAGGCGCCGTTACGAATGAAGGTGCCAGCGGAGAAAAAGCTCAGCACGGCACAGGATCCCATCATGATGGGAAAGGCAGCGATGGGGTTCATTCCCAGCAGATACACCAGCGTCATGCATGGAGCATAGAGGCCGACGCCAACGCTCATCAGGGCGCCAAAGACAAAGTTGCCCACTAAGGCAACGGCCAGCTTGGCACCGCTTAGACCCATGGCCTCGCCTCCTACCGGAAACCACCCCAGCAGGCCGGCAAAGATCAGGGCGGCCACGATCAGCAGGGCGATGCACATGATCAGCCGCACCAGTTGCCGATCCAGTCCCGAGACCCACTTGGCACCGATGCCGGCCCCCAGGGCTGCGGCGGTCATCATGCCGATCAGCGTGGTGGGGTCAACGTCCACGGCACCGATGAACAGCAGTGCCTGGGCTACTGTGGGCAATACGCACTGGCCGTTGAGTGTGCCGGGCAGTAGCCGGTCATCCACCATTTGAAACTGTTTATAGAAGGCGGTCTTAATGGCAAAGCTGCCTACCCCCAGGGTGTCCAGAAAGTTTGCCAGTGCGCCGACGGCACCGACTTTCGCCACCGACGTCGACGGTTTGAGCTGTCCGCCGCGACGCTGTTTATTAAAGGCGTGAAACAGCATCCAGCAGTAGATGAGGCCGCCTGCCACGAAGACGACCTGAAGCGATAGGGCCAGCATAAGGGTATCCACAGAACAATCAGGGCGGGGATGCTAACAGGTGAGCAAGGCCCCGGCCAGACTGGGATAGCGGCTTTTACTCTATTTTATGAGTTTGGTTCACGCGCGTAACATTGGCGTAATGGCTTCGATCAAAAATCGAATACGAGTTGGTAACGGTTGGTGCCGTCGTTGCACCAGATAGATGGACTCCGACACCGGACTGGGCAGGGCGTGGACCGCGATCTCTTCGGGGCGGGCAAAGGCGGCGACGGCGTAACGGGGCAGAACGGTAAAGCCCAGGCCGCGGCTGACGGGTTCGAGAATCATGCTGATGTGGTTGCAAAAGCCGCGTTTGGGCAGTTGTGACAACTGTTGGTATTGCTCAAAGTTACTGCCCAGCAGCATGCCAGCGTGGTGGCTGCCGTCGGGATGATCGATGTAGCCCAGGGTTAACAGGGTGCCCCAGTCTGGCGCCTCTATGTCGGCCGGGGTTACCAGGAACAGGGGTTCTTCGGCAAAGGGGCGATAGGCCAGATCCGGCTTGTCGCCGGGACGGGTGATCAGGCCGATATCGAGCTTTCGCGCCACCAGGTCCCGTTCTACTCCCTCGTTAGGGGCAAAAGTGTAATCAATGCTCAGCGACGGGTGCTGCTGTTGCAATGACAGCAGTTCCGGGTAGAGCTTCAACCCCAGGCTGCCCGGTGAGGCGAAGCGCACCGGGCCATTGAAGGGATCGTCCGTCGACAGTTGTTGCTCGAGGCCAGACAGCTCTGCCAGGGTGCGTTGGGCTTGCTGGTACACCTCGCGGCCAGCCTGGGTCAGGCCAAAACGTTTGCCTTCGCGAATCAGCAGCGACTGGCCAAAATGCTGTTCCAGTTTTCTGATGTGTTGGCTGACACCGGGTTGGGTCATGGCCAACTTGTCGGCGGTGTGGGTGAAATGACCGGTTTCCACCAGGGTAACGTAAGTTTGTAGCCAGTTGAGGTTGAGCATAGGGCGCCGGAATCAGGAATTCGTCATTCCATTATATTATCAATTAGTGATTTTTTCATAAGTTAGCTTCGATGTCGCCTCCACCGCCCCTGGCGTTGACGCATTGCCGTAGCAGTGTGCAAGCGGGCGAGAGCGGGACACCGACACTGGCTCACTAACCGTAGACGAAGTAATTGATGACTAGGGCATTGATGATGTCGATAAAAAAGCCGCAGACCAAAGGGACAATAATAAAGGCCCGGTGAGCGGCGCCGTATTGTTGAGTGACCGCAGTCATATTGACGATGGCGGTGGCGGTCGAGCCAAGGGTGACGCCACCGAAACCAGAGCAGATGACTGCGGCCTCGTAATTTCGGCCCATCAGTCGGAACACGATAAATACCGTAAAGGCCACCGACAGGCACACTTGCAGGCCGATCACCGCACTCAGATAAGCCAGGTTGCCCTGAAGCTCCCAGATTTTCAGGCTCATCAGCGCCATGGTCAGAAACATACCCAAGCAGATATCCTGGATCAGAGACAATCCCTTGGTGGCGTCTTCGACGTAGCCTTTTCGGACCAGGTTGTTGCTCCTGGAGAGCAGCGCGCGTCCCAGGTTACCCAGTACAATCCCCGCCATCAGGCAGGAGACAAACAGAGGCAGGCGTACCCCGACACTCTCGAGGGTGGCATTCAGCAGGTAGCCGACGATCAGCGAAATATTCAGCCACAGCCAGGCGCGCAGCACGCCGAAATAGTCGACGGTTACCCGGTTGTCGCTGCCATGGGCGGTACCGATGTCCAACTCCTCCTGGCTGCCGGTAGTCAGTTTATGACGGCCGATGAGGTAGCTGGCGATCGGACCGCCAATGACGCAGGCTGAGATCAGCCCCAGGGTATTGGAGGCGACCCCCAGCTCCAGGGCGTTGGCGATGCCAAATTCTTCCACAAAGGTGGGGGCCCAGGCCATGGTGGTGCCAACACCGCCGGTCAGGGATACCGAGCCAGAGAGTAAGCCCGCCAGTGGGTCTAAGCCAAAGGCGCTGGCGACGCTGACGCCGACCAGGTTTTGCAGCACAATAAACCCTGCCGCCAGACCAATGAGAATCGCCAACGGCCGGCCTCCCTGTAGCAGCGTCTTAAAGTCTGCCTTAAGGCCGATGCCGGCAAAGAAATACAGCAGCAGGGCGTCGCGCACCTCCATTTCAAAGCTCACTTCGACTTGAAAAATCGCGAATAATAGCCCGGTAATGGCGGCACAGATAAAGCCGCCAACCACGGGTTCAGGGATGCTGTAACGCTGTAGGGTGGGGGAAGAGGCGATCACCGATTTGCCGATAAACAGCGCCACAATGGCCAGAGTAAAGGTGATAAATTGCGGGATTAGAACGGGTTGCATTGGCCGGGCTCCGAAATGGCAGACCATATCACTATAGTCTGCGGTGACCGGCTTGGTGGCTGAAGTGAATTTTGGCGGGCTCAGAGCCTGAATTACAGCAGTGGCGCGAAGGTATAGAAGAACTGCTCCACCAACTTTTTCCACATCGGACGCAACTGCCATTGATGGGCATCGATGCGGTTGGACTGCTGCAGATAGCGATCCAGTAACTGGCCCAGCTCCTGGCAGAAGTCCGGATCGTCGATGGCCAGCGACACCTCGGAGTTGAGCAGCAGGCTGCGAATGTCCAGGTTAACGGTCCCGATGATGCAATGGTCATCATCGATGAGCATCGATTTGGTATGCAGCAGGCCGCCATTGAAACGGTAGATCGCCACTCCGGCATTCAGCAGTTCGGTGAAAAACGCCCGGCTGGCCCACTCCACCATAAAAGAGTCGTTCTTATCGGGAATGATCAGGTTAACCTCGACGCCACTCTGGGCGGCGGTGCGCAGGGCATCGAGCAGTTGCTCGCTGGGCACGAAGTAGGGCGAGGTCAGGGTGATGCTGTGTTTGGCGTGATAGATGCTCAGCAACAGCACTTGTTGGATGATGGACTCTGGCAAGCCCTGGCCGGAGGGGATGACCTGGACCGAGTCTTCGGCATGGCGATGTGACAGCGGGCTTTCGACCTGGGGGAGGGCGATTTCATCCAGCAGTCGTTCGTCGGTTTCAAACTCCCAATCCCAGCTTTGCAGGGCGGCCAGGGAGCAGACTGATGGCCCGGTGAGCCGAACCATAATGTCGATCCATTCGCCGACGCCGGCACTCTGCTTAAAGTAGCGGCTGTCCACCAGGTTCATGGAACCGGTGTAGGCGATGCGCTGATCGATGACCACAATCTTGCGGTGTTGCCGCAGATCCATGCGCCTTAAGAACATCCGCAGTGGGTTGACGCCCAGGGCTTTGACGATGCTGACACCGTTTTGCATCAGGGTGTCCGGCCAGCGACTGTTGAAAAATTCGCGGCTGCCGGCTCCGTCCAGCAGCAGGCGTACCGTGACCCCACGCTGACGGGCTTGAATCAGGGCATCGGCCACCTCATCGGCCAGACCGCCGGGATGCCAGATGTAGAACTCCATGTGAATGGTGTCGCTGGCCTGGTGAATGTCGTCGATGATGCGGCGCAGAATCGTTTGGCTGTTTTCAATCAATTCCAGATCGTTGCCCAGCAGAGCCGGAATCCCCAAGCGGCGCAGACTCAATTCATGCAGAGGGCGGGCGTGCTGCCCCAGGCGCCGATCCGATTGCGCCTGGCGGTGCAATCGCTCGTTCCAGTATTTGAACGGTGCGGTCATCTCCTTGACCCGCTGTTTGCGCTTGCGACCAATGTTGAGTTCCCCGAACAGCAGGTACACCACCACGCCGAACAAGGGAATGATGTAGATCAGCAGCAGCCAGGCCAGCGAGACGCCAAATGGGCGCCGCTTGAGCACAATGCGCAGCGACACACCGGCAATCACGATCCAGTAGGCGGCCACCAGAGTCAGGGTCAACAGTTGGTAAAATTGGCTCACATTGGTTCTAAAGTGGGGGTAAGTGCTTCAAATATACACCCAAATTGCTCGGCTGACAGCGGTTTCAGGTCAACTGAACAGCGATCAGCCGCAACTGGGCTGATAATCAAACTGCACGTACAGTGGGGTGTGATCTGAGCTGGTGTACCGGGGGCATCATCGCTGATGTTGAGCTTATCGAAGGCGTTGATTGGATTCCTCTTGTTAATAAACATCGGTTTGCCCATGCCGGGCCCCCAAAAGGCCGGTGTGGACACCTTAGAGTTGGGCAGCGCCAACTGGCGCGTCAGGGCAAATGGTTGACTTCAGGGAATCTCACTCTGGCTATCTGCCAGGATTGCCAATTCGAGTCTGGGTGGCCTGGGCCATGGCTACTGCCTTGAAGAGTGAACCGGCAATGTGATGCAGTGATTGATTCGTTGGTGATGAGAAAGAGTGTTAACGAAACAGTTTAATCTCTTTAGCCTTTACCTGAAATCGGTGTTCCCAATAGGTAATCTGCTCACGCATAAGGATAGAAAAACCACGGTAAAATTCTGTATTGGCATTAAGCTCCACACTCATCATAAAACGTTCTACCCAGGGTAAAAGATGGTCGCCCAGCAACTCTTTGACTGCGTCTTCAACTTGAGAGGTACCCTCCTGCGCAAAAAGACGAGATAGCGTGGCCATAATAATGCCGATGTGGTCTAAAGGCTGCCGGTAGGGCAATTTAAACTCAATTCTATGGTCGTGGCAGAATGCCTCAAACGCTTGGGTGGTATCTCCATACATCAACCCTTCCGGATCGGTGTACACCGAGCCCCAAGGGTAAGCCAGTTTTTTGTGTGCTCCGACAAACAGTCGAAAATGATCCGCTTTGATGGTTTTCAATGATTCGGATTTCAGACTTTGCTTTAGGGTATTTAGTGCGTTGGACTCTATGTCGTTGTGCGCGGGCCAAGACTCGATGACGCCCTGATTAAGGCTATTGAGAAATGCCTGATCAGGAGTCGCGAACCAGATGTTGTGCAAAATGCCAAAGATGGCCGCTGCTTCCTGGAACTGTGGGTTATCTGACATCATTCTCTCTCTATTGGGGGTAAGTGAAGGAGGCCTTATCAATAAGGCCTCCTGATGGTCAGTTTATACTTCCTGCCAATTCTCTACTTTGCCCTCGGAACTGCCGGAGGGGCGAGAGATCCTGGACTTGGTGATAAACAGGTTCGGGGTCGTGGTGCTTGGCGCGGGCAGCGGTGCTACGTTGGCGCGCTCAGCACCTGGGTACTTCGCCTGTATCTCTTCTACCGTACCAAAGTCCAGAGCGCGCTGGGTGCAACCTGCTACGCAATGGGGCAGTTTGCCCTTGGCGGTTTGCTCTGGGCAACCAGTACACTTGGTCATCACCTTACGGGTTCGGTCAATCTGGGGAGCGTCATACGGGCAGGCACGGGCGCAGCTTTCGCAGCCGATGCAGACACTGGCGTCAACGTGCACCAGACCGTCCGATTTGCGTTTGTGCATTGCACCTGTAGGGCAGGCTTTGACACAGACGGGTTCAGAGCAGTGGTTACAGCCTACAGAGGTGTAGTAGGCAAACACGTTGTTTTTCATTACGCCGTTGGCGTCCTGACTGCAGCTGCCACCAACATATTCATAGACACGACGGGGAATGCGGCCATTCTCTGCGTCGAATTTAGATTTACAGATCACGTGGCAGGCTTTGCAGCCGTTGCACTTGCTTTGGTCGAAGTGAAATGCGTACTGAACGTTATTACTCATGATAGATATCCTTTAAGCCTTGGCGACTTTGCAGCGACAGTTGGCGACTCCAGACGCTTTCTCGATGGGGGAGTTGTACTCATGGCTGGTCAATGCGTTGGCGCTGCCACCTTGATCGACACCGGCCACGGACTTGAAGTGTCGGCCCTGACCCAGAGCCACCACCCCGGGGGCGATGCGATTGGTTACTCTGGCTTCCACCTTGGTTTTTCCGCGAATGGATTCGATGACGATCATGTCATCATCTTTAATGCCCAACTCTTGAGCGGTTTGCTCGTTGATCCAGGCGCCAGAACGCAGGGCTTCCTTCATCCAGGGGCCCTGGTACTGAACGTGGACGTGAGACTTGGTGTGGTAGGTAACAAACTGCAGTGGGTAGTCTTTCAGGTGTTCGCTCTCATCCTGAACTGATTCCGGTGTCACCATGTACTTTGGAATGGTATTTATATAGCCGCCGGCGTTACTCAGCCAGTACTCTGGTACACCGTCGGTATCTTCGTACACTTTGGCGGTTTTCTCTGCCAGATCGCGCAGGTAGTGCGAGTAGATGTCGATCTTGCCGCTTGGCGTGTGCAGGTGAATGTCATCTTTCTGTACATAATCCCAGTAGCCAACGTGGAAGCGGGCAGACTCTTCGGTCTCGTTGCAGGGGCGAGCCCACTTAACGATCCCTTTCTCCTGCATCTCCTTGAAGGTTTCTGGCATGTATTGCTGCAGGTCCGGGCGCATCACGTTACGGGTGAAGTTGTAGACCGAGTTGAGGGCATCCTCATCATTATTCAGAGCCAGGCCCATGGTATAGCCAGCTTCAATGCCCATGTGTTTGGCGATGCCTAGGCAAATTTCGAAGGTGGATTTCACATTACCCATAGGCGTAAGGGCTGTGGAGGTACCCACAATAAAGCCCATGGTGCCGGACTGCATATTGGTAGGGGCCAGGTCTTCACGTTCATACTGAGTAAAATCTGGCAGAACGTAATCGTTAACATACATGGATGGAATGAGGTGGGTGTCGATGCTGACAATCAACTCGACATCGTTTTCATCCTTAAGCAGTTCCAGAATTTTGTGGTTGTCTGCTTGTTGGTTGAATGGATTACCACCGCGGTTGAAGATTGCCTTCATATTGACACCCAAAACACCGTCGCCGGTAACCGGGTCGATCTCATCGGCAGGCAGGTGGATGTTGTCCTTAAGGACAGACATGGTGGTGCCGTTCTTGATGGCTCGTGGCCAGCTGTGGATTTGCACCGCCCAGCGAGCGCTGGCCGCAAAATCCATCAGGGGCATGGGGTAGATGTAGCCTTTGGCATCGGCGTGTTCGCCGGTGCTGTTGCCTCGGTTACCGATGGCACCCACCATGGCTGCCAGAACGGTTACTGAGCGCACGTTGTCTTCGCCGCACAATTGACGCTGCAAGCCCCAGCCCGCAACCACATAGGGAGCTTTGGCTTCGTACAGTTTCTTGGCAGTAGAGCGGATCACTTCGGCAGGGACGCCACAGATCTTCTCAGCCCATTCAGGGGTTTTGGGGATACCATCTTTCAGGCCTAGGATGTGGCCTTGGTAACACTCCTCAGCAGGAACCTCAGGCAGTCTCACTGGGTTGCCATCGGCGTCCTTCTGAGTTGGGCTGTCCATCTCGGGCTCGGCGTAGAAGCCGTAGCATTTCTTCTTGACCCACTCCTTTTTTACCCAACCTTTGGTGATCAGTTCGTGGGCCATACCCTGGATCAGCGCGGCATCGGTACCTGGGCGGATAAAGTGGAACTCTTGCTCACGCCCTAGGTTAGTGTCGTTATAACGGAGATCAAAGTTAACAAAGGGTTTGCCTTTTAGAAGGTGGTTAAACTCGAAGCCATTACCGCTGCCTGAAGCCAGAGTCTCCAGCGGGTTGTTACCAAAGCCGAGAATGAAGTCACTGTTTTGGATCTCGACTGTGGAGGACCAGTCACGGGCATGGCCATGAACGCCGTAACTGATCTCCATGGCGCGATACACCTGGCTGAAGCTCATGGCATTGTGGGCTGCCAGGAATCCTCCTGAAGCATTGAGCAGGTTATCGACCCACCAGGCGGAATGGCTGCCACCATAGTTAGAGCCAGCGGCTCGGTAGATGGATTTTGGGCCGTGGGCAGCCTGGAGTTGTTGCAGCTTGTCACCGATTTCTCGGTAGGCCTGCTCCCAACTGATCTCCTCATACTGGCCGCTGCCTCGAGGACCAGTACGTTTCAGAGGAGTCAGCACACGGTCGGGGCTGTAGATCTTCTGTTTGGCGGAGTTGCCCTTGGCACATGGACGCATCTGACGGATGTCCATGTTTTCTTTCTCGGCGGTGGTCACATCTTCTGGCTCGATTCTGACGATGCGGCCATCAACACTGATCACCTTAAATGCGCAGCTGGTAGAACAATTGGTTTCACACAGGGTGATGGATTCCACCTCCTTCACTTCTGGGGCGGTGGGAGGGGTCACGGACTCACCGGACTTACCGCCACAGGCGGTGACGCAGGACACCGCACCGGCGGTGGCGCTGAGTTTCAAAAAATCACGTCTTTGCATGAGATTTTCCTTTGTTGGTTATAGGGCGTAGCTCAGGGTCAGCATCAGCTGATGAGCCTGGTAGTTGCTGTGTGTCTGACCCAGGGTGACAAGGCCTGGAATGGCTTGGGGCGCGACCTGGGTGTAATCGCTGTCGTAGCCACGCAGGTAGCGGTATTGGGCGCGCAGGGTGGCATTGCTGCTGATGGCGTAATCGGCAAACAGCTGAGCGCGGTGGCCCCAGGCGGTGTAATCACCGAAGGGCGCTTTACCGGTGACGCTTGTATCGGAGTCCGACTCGCTGTAGTCGTAATCCAGACCCAAGGTCAGTTGGTCTTGCATCAGGCCGGTGTAATGACCGCCCAGGCCGATGTGGCTGAAGCTGTCCTCCACGTCTGCCTGCCAGTCGGCGGTGGCGAAGCTCTGACTGCCCAGCTGGCTGCTGTCAATCCACTGCTGGCCGCCATAGAGGCTGAGGCTTAGCTGGGGATTGAAGCGGTAGCTGAGGGCCAGGTCGTAGCCGTGGTCGGTGGACTCGGTCAGACCCAACTCACTCTGGTCGTAGTCGTCCTTGGCGTAGCGGTAGCTGAGGTCCAGCGCCAGGCTGTCCATGGGCTGGTGGCTGATTTTGAGCTCGGCGCGGGTGCGGTCGCGGTCGGCCAGGTGGTACTTACGCAGCAGCGGGTTGTCCTCGGAGGAGGTCGTCTCACTGGCCTGGTAGGTGGAGCCGTCGCGGCTGCTGAGCTCGCCTTTGAGGGCAATGCGCAGGGTATCGATGCCCTTGAAGGTCAGCTTGGCGAACAGGCTATCCTCGTCGGTCTCCTCGCGGACCGAGTGATTGCGCTCGACGCTCTCGTGCTCATAGCCGCCCAGCAGGTGCCAGTCGGCAGACAGGCGGTAACGGGCGTCCACCAAGTAGCTGGTCTTCTCCAAGTCCAGCGCCACACTCTGATGGGTACGGCCACGCAGCACGTCGTAATCGACGCTGGAGAACAGACGCTCTGGAGTGCGGTTATCGCGGTCACGGTAGGTCACCTTGGCGCGCAGCTTCAGACCCTTGGCGGGTTTGGTGCTGACGTTGAGGCGAGCGTCGGTGGTCTGCACCTTGCCGTTCAGGTGAGTGATGCCGTTGGGCACCCCACCTAAGGTGACGTAGTCCTGGTCCTGATACAGCCAGCCTTTGGCTAACTGACCGGTGACATTGATGCCGCTAAAGCGGTATTGACCCCGGGCGATGAGCTGGTGGGCTTCGTTGTCCGGAGACAGGGCCTGCAGGCTGCCGCGCTCGCTCTGGTCGATGCTGCTGTTGCTGTTATCAAACAGGCTGCCCTGGTAGTGCAGGGAGGCCAGCCAGGCATCACCGTTCATCTCGGTACCGGCATTGAGGCGCTGAGTCTGGCTGTCGATGGGGCGGGCGAAGTTCACCGGAGAGCGGTTGAGCTGAGTGCTGCTCGCCTGCTGGCCGGTTTTTTCTTCCAGGCGGTAATCCACATAGGCGCCCCAACCCTGGCCTTTGAGCTCAGAGCCCAGTTGCCACTGCTCGCGCTTGGCTTGCAAAGTGGTGGACTGGGCGGAAGGCAGCATGACTAAATCACTACCTTCAAGACCATACAGGCTCTGGGCGTTGTCAGCCTTCACATTCAGTTGGCTCTGATAACCGACAGTGGCACCGAAACGCTCATTGCTGACGCTCACCTGAGCGGAGCCGGTGTCCATCCCCAGGTTATGGGCCTGAACCTTAACCCGGGTGGCGCCGGTGTAGACCGCGTCTGCTTGCAGGGCCGCGGCCAATTCACTGTCGTCGCCCAAATCGTTGGCGGCGCGGGCGTCATCCAGCTCGTTCCAGACGGCGGACACCCCCATGGCGCCGGCGGCACCGGGCGCTTCGCAGCGCTTGCACTGCCACTTGGCGGTGTTGACCTTGTCGGTATTGGCGCCCTTTAAGTTAAAGCCAGAATTAAACCCAGCAGACTGGGCCACGCCGGCCTGCATCAGGGCCAGAGCCAAAATACTCAGTTGGAATTTCATCTAAGACTCCTTAGCGCTGCAGGGCGCTGCCGGCGGGGTGATTGGAGCCATGAATCTGGCTGTGGCAGTTCAGGCAGCTCTGACCGGAAGTGAACGCGTTCTCTCCTAAACCAAGAGCGTTATCGCCGTAGGCGCGACTGGCGTGACCGTCACTGGCGTGGCAGCTCTGACACAACATCGGTGCCCGCTGGGTGAGCATGGCGTCATTAACACTGCCGTGGGGGTTGTGACAGGTAGAACACGACTCAGTCACCGGCTCGTGCTCCCACAGCACCGGGCCGCGCTTGTCGGCGTGGCACTGGTAGCAGGTGTCGGTTTCGGTGAGCTGAGTCAGACTGGCGTCGGTCAGAGAGCCATGGGGGGTGTGACAGTCACTGCACACCATCTCACCGGCACCCAGTCCATCAGATAGCGGGTGAGCGCTGCGCTTGTTCATCGCCAGCTTCTGTTCGGTGTGGCAACTGGTACAGACCGCCACCTCGTTGGAACGATTGACCACAGGGTCGGAGGCCACATGCACCTGGTGACAGCTGACGCAGGCCACTTCCTCGTCGGTGTGCACCGAATCACTCCAGTGAGCGCGACCATCGTCCTGGTGGCAGGAGAGACAGACGCTGTCCTGCAGCTCGGCAGAGACGTTGCCGGAGGTGCCAAAGGTAATCATTGGCTCGTTCTTGCCGCGGTGCTTGCCCTGGGGGCCGTGGCAGGCTTCGCACTGCAGCCCCGCCATCGGGCTGTCGCTGCGCTCGGTGTTGCCGTGCACCCCGGCAAACACCGCCATGACGCTGTCACTTTTCTTGTGACACATCAGGCAGCTGTCGGCGCCTTTTTTGGAGTAGTTGCCCGACTGGAATTTTTCGAGGAGCATGCTTTCAGATGAATTGGCTGCCGTGCAGGCAGACCAGGGTATGGAAAGTACTAGAGCTAAGCCGGCAAGAGATCTGCGACCTAGGTTCACAGCTTTGCCCTTGGGGTGATGATATTTCATTTTTGAATGTCGCCTTATCCAGAGACTTTTGATCTTTGTCCAGGCAACTGTGCAGCATGGCGAATTCGGAGATCTTCATCTTGTTTAAAATCCCCGATTGGTGACACCACGTTTTTTCAAATCATCTACTTTTTTTGTGAACTTATGTGATGAGAGTGGATTGGATAGAGATCATTGCTGTAGCTTGAGTGATCGGCGGTGTAATATCGGTCATGTATTTGTTGACTTTGGTGAGGCATAGTATGGATGATATATCTGCTTTCAAAGGGGTGGAACTGATTGAGTATGCATCAAAAAATTATGTATACATGTCCTTTGATGCTCACCTTAGGCTTGGAGGAGTGAAAGAGGAAACAATTAACAAACTTTTGTGCTGCAGTTATGAAATTCATCTGGGAAAAGGCTCCACCTTTGCGCCGGAGTTTGACTCATCGGCAGTCTGCCACTTAAAACAAGGCCTTCTGAGGACAGATGTCGAGTTGGTGGGGGATAGGATTAGCAATAGCAGTTTCATTTTAAAAGAGGGGCTCTTTGTCAGTCCTGGTCCGGATGCACTTTCAAATGTAATGTATCAGTGCCTTGAAGAGTCTGTCATTACCTGTATCCCCGCAGACGTGATATATCGCGAATCCATGAAAGATGAAACGCTATTTCGATATTTAGTGAGGATTTTCTCTGAAATAAGCATGAAGCAGCGAGATTGGGCGCTGTTTAGTAATGTGGTGGGGAAAAGGGAACACATTATATTTTCGCTAATTTTGATGTGTGTTCACTCCAGTTTATATGGGAAAGACAATTTCACGGCTAGGTATCAGGACTTGTCTGATATGTCTGGTACCACGGTACAGTATGTGCTTAAGGTAATCCATGAAGCATTTGGTGTCGGTGCGATTAGAAAGGTGTACGGGGGATTTGAAGTGTTGGACTTAAAACTTTTGTGCAGCATGGTGGATTACAGAATACTAAATGAGCTGATATCAAAGTTGGTTTTGGATCATGAGTGATTCGCACCGAAACGATAGTGGGAATAGCACTTTTTTTGGTATAAAATCAAGCTTGTTTGTAGCTTTTCATGATTATAAAGGGAGCTGGGTACTCCCTTGTCATTCTTGTGGGCCCAACTGGATTTTTTATGCGCTGACACCTGTGTGGTGTCCGAACAACCCCCACAATTCCTAATGCCAACCAGGCTTGTTCGCTAGCGTCAGTTCAAGTGTACTGTTCTGAGCGCGAGGCTCAGTTGCGCCAGCCAGCAGAAAGCTGGCTCCGAGTTGTTTCAGCTTTTCTGTATAGGCCAGATCGATGACTGGCAAGACCTCCTCCAAATCCTGAGGGAGTCGGGCCCTAATATCCACTGTGGTTTTGTCCAGTCGTATCTGCCCAGTCGGGTCTCGGCCGAATGAACTGTGCCAAGAAGGTTCTGAGTAGCTGTAACGTCTACAGAATACGCGCTCATTAACCGTAACGAACAACAGGGGGATGAATCTATGGGTATAGCCAGCTCGAATCTCATGAGACAAGGCTTTTTCGATCATCTGGGCCATCTCTTGTTGGCTTTTAGGGGGCTCCTGAGATTTGCGCAAAGCCAGACGTAAGGGCTTTATGGCCTGCAGCAGTATCAGTCTGGGAAAGCCAAAGGTCAGTTTGAGAAAGTTGGTGTGAGCCATTTATGAGAACTCATTTAGTTATGTTAAAGGAGCACCTTGAGATCAAGCTGCTCCGTAAGAGTGAGACAGGGTTCAGAGATACGAACTTATGGAGACCAGCTTATTCCGGTCTTCTGCTCTGATACTGCCCACAACCTATTTGCCATTTCTCGGTCCAGGGCATGAGGCATCAATATGCATTTGCCCACCGGGCCGACCATTTGCGCCCGTTTGGTGGGCCCGTAAAACGCATAAGGCTCCAGATGGTCTTCGGTGGCGCACAGCACCTCTGGCCAGGATCCGCGCTCGGCAGACTGCGCCAGCGGCGACAACAGCTTGAAAAGGATCCTGGTGGGCAGATTGGCCTCCTCCTGAGACAGGGTGGTTCTTGCTGCGCCGGGATGACACACATGAACCTGCATCTTTAACCCGGCTTCTCGAACCCTGTGTTGCAACTCATAGGCAAACACCATTTGCGCCAGCTTGCTGTGGCTGTAGCTGTTCATCGGATTGTAGTTGTGGTCAAAGTTCAGGTCATCAAACTGGATGGTTTTAAGGCCCATGTTGTAGCCCATACTGCCGACGACCACGATGCGACCAGCCGATTCATTGACCCTGTCAAACAGCAAACCGCACAGCAGAAAGTGGCCATAGTGGTTGACGCCCAGTTGGCTTTCGAAGCCATCGATGGTCATCTCCTGCTTGGCCACCTGGGCGATGGCGGCGTTACAGATAAGGGCATCGATTTTCGGGATGTCACGCTTAATGGCATCTGCGGCGCTTCGCACCGACTCCAGAGATGCCAGGTCCAGTTGGATAAAGGAGAGCTCCGCGACCGGGTACTGCTGCTTGATCGCCTCGATGGCAGAGGCTGCCTTGCCGGGGTTGCGGCAGAGCATCACCACCTTGGCCTCTTTACTGACCAGTACCTTGGTGGCCTCAAAGCCGGCGCCCACATTGGCTCCGGTGACTAGGTAGGTCTTTCCTTTCAGTGATGAGAGGCGCTCCGGGGTCCAACCTTTTGGACCATAAGGGTTTGGGAGTAGTTTGCTCATAATATTCCAATTCAGTCGCTTTCCTGGCCAGGTGAGAATGCCTGTCCTGCAGCGAAGTGCCAATAAGAGTTAACTGCCGTGCTTTTGAAAAAACTCATTTATTTTGGTAACGGCTCTGTCCACATCCTTGTCGATGTCGTAAAGGCTGACGTGACTGGCGCCTTCGATCTCATACAGTTCTTTGGGTTCGCTGGCCGCTTCGACAAAGCCCTGAGTGAGCGGGGCGGTATCTGCATCTTTACCGACGATGCCTAGGAAGGGGGTGTAGAGGAAGGGCGCCATGGCTGTGGCGTTGTAGCGTGGGTAATCTTCATTGACGAAGAGCGGCGCCATGTGGGTGTAGTTGGGGTTGGTTTCCCTTCCGGCACGGGCGGTCATGTAGTAGTCGTAACCTTCGTGCATGGTGCTGGGAGCGTCTTCAGCGGGAGGCTCGCTCATACCCAATATATCCACGTTCTCCTGGATGCCGGTTTCATAGTATTTCTGATGGGCGTCGTTGGCGGCAGTCAGTGCGGCAACAGCGGTCTCTCTGTCCATCACCCCGAACAGACTTGCGGCGTTGTTCAGCATGCCACTGACGGTGGCTATGGCCTTCAGGCGTTTGTCAGTCAATGCAGTGGTGACAATATGGCTGGCCCCGGCGCACACGCCCAGTCCGAAGAAGCGTGCTCTGTCGACAAAATCGTGCATGCGCAGGAAGCTGATGGCATCGGACAGGCCTTCGAGTTTTGCCGGGGTGTATTCGTAAGAGCGCAGCTTACCTTCGCTGTCGCCAAACCCTCTGTGGTCAAACACCATGGCCGCGTAACCCAGGGCTGCCAACCTCTTCCCGTACACTGAGCCGGTCTGTTCTTTGACCTGATTGAAGGCCATGGTCATGACTATGGTGGGGTATTTTTGGCTGGCATCGAACCCTTCGGGCAGAAATAGCAGGCCAGCGAGCTGATGGCCTTCGCTGGGAAAACTCACCTTGTTGGTGCCTGGTGTCAGCAGCTCTGAATTCAGTTTCAGTGACATTTGTTATTCCTCATTCATGGTAGTGGCGCTGCTGCTGGCCAGATGTGCGAGACCCGTTGTGGAGTCCGGAGGTTGATACCAGCAGCGTTTTTGTTGGCGTAATATGACTATATGTCTTGGCGGTGGGGCGTCTCTAGGTGGATTTCTCTTCAATTTTTGCCTATTTGTCTCAGAACGTTGATTTGTACGTTATCGGGATCTAACCTCGTGAATATGGAAAACAGTAAGATAAAAGCGTTGATAGAGACGCTGACGCCCTCTGAAGGCCTGACCGAAACCGGCATTGACGGGGTACAGCTGTTCAGGATCTCCAACACCTTTACTCGCTCGCCGGCGGTTTATTCTCCTGGCATATGTTTGCTGGTCAGTGGCAGCAAGGTGGCCTACCTGGGAAGCGAGGCGCACTCCTATGATCAGAGTAACTATTTCTGCTGCACTATGGCGATGCCCATAGAGGCAGAGATCCCCTTTGCCAGCGAACAGGAACCGGTGCTGGGGGTTCTGATCTCTCTGGACTGTGGGGTGCTGACCGAGTTAGCCATAGAGTTCGAAGCGGCGAACCTGCCGACTCAGGTTGCAATGGCCAGCGAATTCGTGCCCGGGTTAGCGGTGGTGAAAAAGGATGCTCGATTCGATGAGGCAGCCTATCGTCTTTTGCAGCTAGTCGGGGACAGATCTGCGACAGGACTATTGGGGCGGGGACGGCTGCGAGAGCTGTTCTATTTGGTGCTCACTGGAGGAGCAGGGCAGATGGTGCGTCAAGCCTATGGAGTGGGTAATCAGATTGCCAAGTCGATTCGTTATGTGCGTGAGCATTTGAGCAACACCATCACCATTGATGATATGGCCAGTCAGGCCGGCATGAGCCGAGCCGTATTTCATCGTAAGTTTAAAGGGGCAACCACTCTTTCTCCATTGCAGTTTGTCAAAAGCCTTAGGCTCAATGATGCGGCCATGCGTGTTGCCTCTGGGGTGACCATTAGCGAAGCGGCAACGTTGAGCGGGTACAGCAGCTCTTCGCAGTTCAGTCGAGAGTTTAAGCGTCAATATGGCGCGTCGCCTCGGGAATGGATTCAAATCAGTGTCCAACAACTAGGGGATACCCAGTCTATCTAGAGCCCTAATTCATAATAAGCTCCCCTTTGAAGGCCTATTGATAACAAGCAATCAGAGTTTATTTTGAACTTGAGCCGCTTTAGTGGACACCAAAATCGTTAGAATGGACTGCCCGCGGTTGATTAGACATCTCCAGGCTATTCGCTGTGATATTGAGTTGCAATCAAATTTGTAAGGGTTAAAAAGTCTGATTGCCACTAATTTTTAGGCATCCAATAGGTAAGAGTGATCTGCCGAGAGTCTCATTGCGATCAGAATAGGATCTCTATATGAAGCCAGTTATCTATAGATAAACAGAGTTCAACTGCAGGTTGGACTGTAATCAAACTGCACGTACAGCGGGGTGTGATCTGAGCTGGTGTACTGGCTGAGTACGTCGGCACTGTCAGCCACTGGTGTCAATTGACAGCTGTAGAGGATGTGGTCGAGTTCATGGCCAAAAAACTGCTTAATGCCGCTGCTGTCGGCGAACTGCACCGAAGCCAGCCCTTGTCGTTGGGCCAGGGCGTCCAGCAGAGCCTTGCGGCCATCGGACCAGGTATTGAAATCACCGGCGAAGATTACCGGGCCTCGATGAGCATCGATGGCGCCCTCCAGGGTGTCCAGCTGTCGCCGGTAATCGGAGTTGGTGACGAAGTTGATGCCGTGAATGTTGATCATCAACAGTGACTGGCCGTCGGCCATGGTCACTTCCGATATTAACGAGGCCTTGGGGGTGTTGGTGACCGGCTCGGTCGGGGCCGACAGTTGCAGATAAGTAGACTGAATCGGACTGGCGGCCAGGCTCATGACGCCAGACTGATGGCCATCAAACTGAACCAGGTTAGCCCCAAAGGCATAGTGATAAGGCAACATGGACGGGGCCTGCGCCGGATCGACATTGACCTCCTGCAGGGCCATCAGGTGAGGCGAATACTGCTGCTGAAGATCGCTGAACTCTTGCTGCCAGCCGGGCGTACCCAACTGCTTGTGCACGTTCCAGCTCACCAGGTTAAAGCGACTCGGCAGTGGTGGTTCGGTGGCGGTGGCGGCGGTGGGGGCTGGGACGACCCAGGCCTGCAGCCTTTCGGGAGGCGCACTGGGGCAGCCGGTAAGACTGACAACCAGCAGCGGAATCCACAACCAATGAACACGAACCTGATCCAACACACGCCCCCTTTTTTTGCACAATAACGCACATCTTGGCCGCTGATGACGACGGGGTCAATAGGGCAGCAGTGGGTGTTTCTTGGTGCAGTTGGCCACTCTTTGGTGCCACAACGGGTCGGACTTAGGGTCTTTGGGGTAGATGGTGTAGATCATCAGTTTTGGCTCAGAGACGAAACTGGTTGCGCCAACTGTATGAAATACGTGCATTTGTTGTTCTCTTGGCTGCCCTGGCAGTTCGGTGGTCGTGACAAATCCGGTCACATTCATCTGCTTGGATCCCCGCTGTCGCCAGTCTTTGGGCACCGAACCTTCCGCCAGCACTCTTTGTAACAGTTTGCTGGCACAGCTGTCCTGATACATCAATACATCCTGTTGCAGCGTCAGAATCAGGGCGCAGATGGTGTCTTCCCAGCCGATGAGGTAGGGCTTAAATCCCTTGTCGGTAAAGATCAGGTCGACCAGGTTAAAGCTATCGCTTTGGGCGGTCTGCGGTGCAAAGCAGCAGATCAGCTCCAGCCAGGCGCGGTTGATCATCTTGGCGTTGCCGTATTGATCGATGATCATGGTGGGGTAGGGCTCGAGTCCCTTGAGCGTGGCTACCAGAGACTGGTGCAGCCAGCGGTGTTCTTCCGAGTCGGGCCTTAGGGAGAAACTGGTGGCGGCAAAGCCGGCCGAGGCCAGAAAGTTGTTGGTTTCGCGAACGTTCAACTCTAACAGTTGTGCCAGCTTTTCGACCAGTTCCTGGCTGGGGAGGGATTTCCCTGTCTCCAGAAAGCTGACGTGACGCAGGGAGGAACCCACCTCCAGCGCTAACGCTTCCTGGCTCAGTCCCCGGGTTTTTCGCCAGAATTTCAGTAGACGCCCGAAGGCGCCCTTGGGCATTCGTAACCCTGCAGCCTGCATCATCAATTCCTTTTATGCAGAGATGTGAATTCCATCATGTCGCCAGTGGTCAATATTACCTCGCAGGTAATAGATTGACCACTAACTTCCTACCATCATTAAGAAAGTCATTTGTCTATGGATGGAGAAAGGGGCGTTATGAGTTACTTTGTTACTGGCGGTACCGGGTTTATCGGCAAGTACATTCTGGCCAATCTGTCGAAGCGAGAAGGCGAGATTTTTGTACTGGTTCGGGAAGGCTCCGAAGATAAGCTCAAGGCACACTGTGAAAAGCTGCATCTGGATTTCGAACGCTTTACTCTGATCAGCGGCGACCTGACTCAGCCGATGTTGGGGGTGTCCGACGCCGATAAAGATCGGTTGTTGAATCAGGTGAAGGAATTCATTCACTCGGCGGCGGTGTACGACATTACCGCCAATGCTCAGGCCAACGGCGACATCAACGTCGAAGGCACCCGTCAGGCGCTGGCGCTGGCGGAGTTTATCAAGGCCGATTGCTTCAACCACCTTAGCTCCATTGCGGTGGCGGGTTTCTACCCTGGCGTGTTCAATGAGCAGATGTTTGAGCAGGGTGAGGGGCTGGACATTAACCCCTACCTGCGCACCAAACACGACTCCGAAGCGCTGGTGCGTAAGCAGGAAGCGCTGCCCTACCGAATCTTCCGCCCCTCCATGGTGGTGGGCCACTCCAAGACCGGTGAAATCGATAAGATCGACGGCCCCTATTATCTGTTTAAGACTCTGCAGAAGCTGCGCAATGTGCTGCCCAGCTGGATTCCTGCGCTGGGGATCAAAGGCGGAGAGTTCAACATGGTGCCGGTGGATTACGTGGCCGACTCCATCGATCATATCCTGACGGTGCCGGATACCCAGGGCCAGTGCTACCACCTGGTGGACAACCCTGGCGTGAAGATGATCGAGGCGTTGGACGTGTTCTCCCGTGCCGCTCACGGTTCACGCCTTTCCGCGGGAATCAGCCCCGGGGTGTTGGACTTCATTCCGGCGCCGGTACGGATGGCGATTTTGAATCTGCCTACCGTCCGCCACTTGATAGACCAGACCCTGTCCAGCCTGAATATTCCCCGCGAAGCCCTGAAACTGCTGGAACTGAAAACCAAGTATGACGACTCCAATACGCAGCGGGCGCTGGCGGGCACCGGCATCTCGGTGCCGCCACTGAAAGACTACGCCGGAGTGTTGTGGGATTACTGGGAGCGCAACATGGATCCCAATCGCATGGGCAGCCGCACCCTGGAGGAGAACATTGAGGGCAAGATTGCCATGGTTACCGGCGCCAGCTCTGGCATCGGCCGTTCACTGGCGATTCGCCTGGCCCAGGCCGGTGCCAAGGTGATTCTGGTGGCTCGAGGCATGGAGCTGCTGAAAGAGGTGGAAGCCGAGATTCTGGCGGAAGGAGGCGAAGCCTACAGCTACAACTGCGATCTCAACGACCTGGATGCCTGTGACGCCTTGGTGGACCAGGTGCTGGCCGAGCATCAGGGCATCGACATTTTGGTGAACAACGCCGGTCGTTCCATCCGCCGGTCGTTGAAGCTGACCTACGATCGTTTCCACGATTTCGAGCGCACCATGCAGCTGAACTATTTTGCTCCGGTACGGCTGACCATGCGGGCATTGCCGTCCATGGTTGAGCGCGGTGGTGCCCACGTGGTGAATATCTCTACCATTGCCGTGCTCGGTGGCTATGCGCCGCGCTTCTCGGCCTACGTGGCCTCCAAGTCGGCGCTGGATGCCTGGTCGCAGTCGGCGGGAGCTGAATACCGCGAGCACAACGTCAACTTCACCAACGTGCATATGCCGCTGGTGCGTACGCCGATGATCGAGGCCTCGCCGATGTACAACTTTGCCCCGACCCTGAGTCCGGACGAAGCGGTGGCGATGATCGAAGAAGCGCTGCTGGAGCAGCCGGCCGAAGTGAACACCGGCATCGGCAGTGCCATGCGCGCCATCAGTGTGCTGGCACCTAAGGTGTACGAGCTGTTGATGAGCACCACCTTCAAGATGTTCCCGGACACTGCGGCCGCCCAGGGGCTGCCGGAAGAGGAGGTCAAGCCGACGCCGGAGCAGGTGGCGCTGGCGGCGCTGATGTCGGGTAACTATCTGTAAGCCTGAAACACCCTGATGACAACGGCCCGATTGTTCGGGCCGTTTTTTATGGTTGATGCGCTCATGTTGCGGTGGTTGTTGTGGTAGTCTTGCGGGCAACCGCTCAAACACGGACAGTCCAATGAGAATATTCAGTAATTTTGAAAGCGGCAGCATCAATGTCGTCAAAGCCGAATCCGCCGATGACATTCAGCTGACCATCCCCAATGACAATCAGTCGGAGTTTTATCAGTGGTTCCATTTCCGTTTGGAGACTACCGCCGGTGAGCCTCACTCCCTGAAACTGCTGAATCTGGCCAAGTCGGCCTACCCGGAAGGCTGGGACGGTTACAGCGTGGTGGCGTCCTACGATCGGGAGGAGTGGTTCCGCATTCCCGCCGACTTCGACGGTGACACCCTCAGCTTTGAGGTGACTCCGGAGCATGGCTCCATCTATTTCGCCTACTTTGCTCCCTACAGCTACGGCCGCCATCAGGATCTGCTGCACCACGCCCAGACCCACCCCCTGTGCCGGCTCGATACTCTGGGCCAGACTCTGGACGGCAACGACATCAGTCTGCTGACCATCGGCGAACCTGAGCCGGGCAAGAACATTGTCTGGGTCATCGGTCGACAGCACCCGGGCGAGACCATGGCCGAGTGGTTCATCGAAGGCCTGTTGGCGCGGTTGCTGGATGACACCGACACCGTTGGCCGCGCCTTGTTGGGCAACAGCGTGTTTTATGTGGTGCCGAACATGAACCCGGATGGCTCTATTCGTGGTCATTTGCGCACCAACGCCATTGGGGTGAACTTGAACCGGGAATGGCAGACGCCATCGATGGAGAAAAGCCCGGAAGTGTTCCTGGTGCGTGAAAAGATGCTGGAAACCGGCATCGATCTGTTCCTGGATGTGCACGGGGATGAAGCGATCCCCTACAACTTTGTTGCCGGCAGTGAAGGCACCCCCTCCTACGATGAGTGTCGCCAGGAGCTGGAGCAGGCGTTTAAGCAGGCGCTGACCACCATCACGCCCGAGTTTCAGGATGAATACGGTTACGACAAAGATAAGCCCGGTGAGGCCAACCTGACGGTGTGCTCCAACTGGGTTGCGGAGCAGTTCCGCTGCCTGTCCTACACCGTAGAGATGCCGTTCAAAGACCATAACTTCCAGCCCGATGAGCTGTATGGCTGGTCGCCGGAGCGCAGTGGCGTGTTTGGACGCGACACTCTCGCCGCCATCCATGCGGTGATCGATCAGGTCTGAGTGCCGGCACTACAACGATAAAAAGCGCGCCGACCGGCGCGCTTTTTTGGTTTGAGGGGTTCCCCCCTGTTTCTGACGGGTTAGGACTTACCCAGGTAGGGTGTCAGAAACTCGCTGACTGCCTGCTGATGGACGCCCACCTCTACGCTGACCCCGGCCTGTTCCAGAATGGCGATGCCTTTGCCGCTGTTTCTCGGATCCGGATCCAGCATCGCCACCACCACGTTCTTAATGCCGGTTTGCACCAAAGTGCGGGCACAGGCCGGCGTTCGCCCCACAAAGGAGCAGGGTTCCAGTGTGACGTAGGCGGTCACCCCTTCCATTGAGCCGGCATAGCGATTCAGCGCTTCCACTTCGGCATGATTGCCACCGATGGCCTGAGTAAATCCTTCGGAGACGATCTGGTCGTCCTTTACCAGTACGCAGCCGACCGGTGGGTTGGGCTGGCACTGGGGCAGGGCTTGTTTTGACAGCGCCAGGGCGCGCAGCATCGGGTGGATCTCGGTGGGTGTTTTCATTGATTCAGACATGGAGACTCATGAATTGATGGGCGGCCTCTGAGCCGCAGACGATTGTTGAGGTGAACACAGTGCCTGAATGCTGGCACTGACCACCGCGGTGGGAATGTCGGCCTGGGCTTGTTGCTTCGACAGCTTACTGTGCTCAAACCGCAGGCCCGGGCCGGTAACGGTCAGGGTGCGGGCGGCGCAGTCGACGGCCACCGGCGCCTGCCACTGACCGGACTTGCCTTGCCGTTGCAAAATCAGGCCGGCGTCCGTTGCCCGGTGGCCGGATATAAACCAGTCATCCACGTAGGGGCCGCCAATGACGTCCTGATAGAGGTACAGTGGTTCGGTGGCGTAGGCGCTGGTCGGCAACATCTGGCTGACGGAGAGTGACAGCAGCGACAGTGCCGCCAATGGAGCAAAGAGACGCATCGGCAAGATATGATCGATTGATTTGACGGGCATTATAGCGCGCCTGCCCGGGTGGGCTGCAAGGAGAGGCAGGCACTGCGGTTGTAAAACAGTGCCAGAACCGGGGAACCCTGAGGGCGTGGATGACCACGCCGTCAAATAAGGGTGCCCCTGACGGCTAAAACGTCCCTCGGGTCGACAGGAAGTCGGCGATGCGCTGAATCTCGTCGTCGGTGTAGGTGTCCATGACGTTCTCCATCGGGATGTAGAGGCCATTTACCCGGCGCTTGTGATGGTAATCCCGCAGCTGTGAAGCGAGGTAGGGCGATGACTGACCGCCAATTTTCGGGATCAGTGGCATCTTGGGCTGGTTGCCATCGGCACCGTGGCAGCTAACGCAGCCGCCGCGACCGTAGTCGTTGTACAGTTGTTCGCCGGTCATGGGGGGGGCCGATTCGGCTTGAGCTGCGGCCTGAAACAGCAGCATGAGGCCTACCAAGACGAGGTTGAACAGAGTGCGAATCATAAGGCCTCCTGATTCAGGTACTGGGCTATGCTGGCGGCCATGTGGGAGGCGCTGGAGCCGTAACCAAACACGTCCAGCAGTGCGCCGTTGCCGTCATAGAGGTAGAAATAGGCGGAGTGGTAGACCTCGTAGCGAGCAGGGAAGGGCGGGGAGAGCGGCAGTCCGTCCAACTGATAGCCGTAGGTGGCTCCCAGGTTGTCGGCGATGGCCTGGGTCTGATCGGCGGTGCCGATGAGGGCTTCAATACCAGGGTGGAAGTAGCCCACGTACTTTTTCAGTTTTTCCGGGGTGTCTCGATTGGGATCAATGGAGACGAATACCGGGGTGAGCTTGTCGGCATCGGCGCCCAGTTTATGCATTACGCCAGTCATCACCATCAGTGTGGTGGGGCAGACATCGGGGCAGGTGGTATAGCCTACGGCCATCAGCAGGTACTGGCCACGGTAGTTGTCTTGAGTGACCGCCTTGCCGTCGGCGTTGTGCATGGCAAATTGCAGGGTGTCGCTGGCCCAGCCGGGCAGGCTGAGTACCAGCAGCAGTGAAATCAGAATACGCACGAGCGCCTCCTTAGTGGCAGATGGTGTTGGTGAGCCCCATGGCGATGTGATTGGGCTGTTTCAGTTGAGTGACGATGGGGGAGCGGGCTTTGACCTTACGCAGATCCAGCACTGAGATGGCCTGAGATCCTTCGGTGGTGGAGAACATCGACTTACTGTCCGAGACCACCACCAGATCGATGGCGGCGCCCTTGGCATCGAAATGGCGTGGGTTAGGATCGCCCGTCAGGTTGAATACATAGAAACCCGAAGGGGCATCGACCACACCGATGCGCTCCAGCCAGCCGGTTCGAATCTGCCTGATGCCCGCCTCGGTTTGAAACCGATTGACCCATTGGCCGGAGTAAGCGTTGAGAATGGCAATCTCTCCGCGGTCGGAAACAAACAACAGATGCTCAGAATTGGAGGTCACGTAGGGCCGTTGGACCGGGCTGTTAAAGGTCAGCCAGCGCCAGTCTTTATTCTGAGTGAAATCCCAGATATGGACGCGATTGTGGGCTGGCTCTGATACCAGCCCCAGGCGGGAGTCCGGTGACAGGGTAATTTCCGATACCGCCGAGCCACTGCCCATCTGCAGGGTGGAAAGGGTATCACGGTGGACACGCCACACCGTGGTATGGCCATTGGGCTCAGAGGTGATCAGCAGGCGGTAGCCATCGGAGGAAAAGTTCAATGACAGTGGCCCACTGAGTTGGTCGATCTGCTTGATCACTTTCCGGGTCAGAGGCTCCATGATCTCAACCTGACTCTGTCCAGCCACCGCCAGCATGGCGCCGTCGCCATGAAATTTCAGCGACTGTGGCGAAAATGACAGTGGCAGGGTCCAGGTGCGGTTATCGCTGAGATCCCAGACATACAACTTGGGATCGTCTTTGGCGATGTACACTAACAAGCTTTGGACATCGCTGACGGCCATATCAATGGGAATGGCTTTGAGTTGGCGATGCTCGACCAGAGTGTCATTGAAAGTATCGACAATGGCGACGGTGGGGCTGTCCCGATCGGACACAAAGGCCCAGCGGGCGGCATCGTCATAGGTTTGGGGTTGAGCCAGGGTCAGCGGGCTCAGCAGTGCCAGTACGGCGAAAATAAATCGAGCGTTCATTGGCAAACCTTACATAAAACCTCCGGCCCGAAGGCCGGAGGTGGTGAGGGAAATTACAGGTCACGTACGCAGCGGGTCCAGAAGTCGGATTGCTTATCCTGGCCCTGGCCATCGCCGATCTGAAAGCCGATGCCCCAGGCCATGACGCCATGCTCATTGCGAATCACCTGCTCCTCTGGGTGTTGCTGAGGCTTGCGGGCGGTCAGCGGCCGGAAGAATTTCATCGGTCCGCCAATGTCGCTGGTGCTGGACCAGAAATAGTATTTGTATGGCGTGTTGGGGAAAAACGTCTGCTCGATGGAGGGGTTGACCTCGTTGTAGTTAACGATGGACACCAACTCCTTGATGTTGGGCAGGCGCCAATCCTGCTTGCCCGCCAGGTTGAGATTCTGGCAGTAATCGATGGAGGCCTCCCAGTTGCGGCGTTGATCGCTGATCACTTGCTGCCACTGCAGTTGGGTGACTTGGTCGGTCACGGTGTTGTCGCCGTTGTCGACAAAGTCGTTGGCATGGAAGCCGCCATTGTTATCGGCCCGTACGCAGCGAACCAGCTTGGTTGAAGCGGTGTGCTGGCCCATGATGTGGGCATCGGGAAAGCCGACGTGCCAGACGTGATCCTTGTGATCGGAGATCGGCAGTGCCCAGATTCCGGAATTCATCCGCGGCATGTTTAAGAACACGTCGGTATTAATGGCCGGGCGGAACTCCCCATAGTCGGCAATGGACACCAGCTCTTTCATAAATGGCAGGCGCCAATCGCTGTAGCCGTCGATTTCCAGCGAGTCGCAGTGGGCCACCGCTTCGGCGGCGTTCATCCACAGTCGCGAGGTTTTGCGCTCCCAGGTCAGTTTGGTGTTGGTATCGAACGCCGTCAGACCGGAGTCACTAATCTGGAACTGCTGCGGGTGTTTAGGGTGATCGCTGTCTTCGCCGCGAGTGTCGGTAAAGTCCTGTACCTGACCGGTGTCGGGCAGCCGGAACCCGGGAGGTGTTGGCATGCCTTTGCCGGTTGGGAAGTCGATTCGCTCAATGTGTTTAACGAACTCGCCGGCAGTGTAAGCGATCATGTCGCGCCACTGATCTTCGGTATAGAGTTTGGCGATCCGCTGCATCATTCTGGCTTTGCGGTTGTTGCGAATGCCGTCCCGGTAGGCGCCCATGGTTTCAAACATGTAGGTTGGCATCTGGCCGCGGATGGTCGGGTTGGCTTTCTTGGTGCTCAGGCCCTGCTCGCCGTGGCACATTTTGCACGCCTTGTCGTACAGTTTTTTGCCGCGCTTGTAGGCGTCGCTGGCCACCACTTCGGGATTAGGATCAAAGCTCATCTCTTTGTTGGCGTACACCAGGGCTACCTCTTCCATGATGTCGACCGGCCATTTGTACACCGTCAGTTTCATCTGTGAGGCGATGCCACCAAAGCGCTCGGCATCAAAGTCAATCCACTGGCTGATGAAGTATTGTGCCGGTAACCCTTCCAGCTTCGGACTCAGGGTTTCTACCACGTTCTCCCGCGCCGGCCGGTGGCAGCCCATGTAACAAGTGGCTCCCAGTTTTTCTGCTCGGGCGATCTGCTGAGGCGTCAGATCCTGGTAACTGCGGGTCACCTTGAATTCCGGGTAGGCCATTTCGGCCTGGGCGCCCTGGGTTAGCCCCAGAGTCAAGGTGATCATGGCCAGGGAGTGAAGGAGTTTATTGGTCATCGTTTAATGCCCCTTATGAGGGTGATTGCTGGCACCGAACTGGCTCTGGATCTGCTCCAGGGTTTTCACGGTGGCCTGGCAGGTGAGGCTAGGGTTGTAGGCAAACATGATGGTCATCGGGTAGTGCTCACCGGCTTTAATGGTCTGTTTCAGGTCCATTACCATGATGTGCTGGGCGCCGGGTTTCAGTTGCGTGAGCGGCTTGGTCACCATCACTCGAGGGATCTGGAACATCTTCATGGCACCGTCTTGCATCTTGACGTTATGAATCTCCACCCGGTTCGATAGGGCCGGAATTTCCACTCGCTGCATCATCTCGGCGCCGGGCAAGCGGAACTTCTTGGCATCGTCACGGTTGTAGCGGATGTCGAAATAGGCGGCAGTGGCCGAGGCGCCCGGGATGCTCTCGCGAATCACGCAGTTGTCTACTTGAATGCTGTCGGCCAATGCTGGTGCAGACAGCAGCAGGCCTAAGGTCAATAACAGTTTGTTCATGGTGTCCCTCAGTATTTGAAGATGAAGCCCAGGTTGATGTTGTTGTCGTTGTTGCTGTTGCCGCTGATGGTGTCCGGATCGTGCTTGTACACGGCACCTTCGGCGAACAGGGTGATGTGCTGGTCGAAGTGGTATTTGACGCTGGCAATGGTCAGGGTTTGATCGTCTTTGTTGGCTTCGGATTCATAGCGTCGCTGTTGGTAGCTGATGCCAAAATCGATGTTGTCCAGGCTGTAGGTCAGGGCGGTGGCGTAGGTGTCTTTAATTTTCTTGGGTGAGTCTTGGTTGAGCTCGGCCAGCGCCGCCAGGGTGAAGTTGTGCCAACGGACATCGGACGCGACGGCCCAACGCACGTAGTTGTCGTCGGTGGGAAGCATTTTGTCGTCAACCTCGGCGCGGTTGATCACCAGGTTGAAATGCTCGCTGTGGTACAAGGCCCGCAGACCCAGGACGTCGGCATCGGCATCGTTGCTGTCGTTCGGGGTAATGATGGCGGCCTTGAACCACAGGGTGCCCCAGTCTCCTTTGAATTTTGGGGTGAAGTAAGCCAATTGGTTGTGACCGTATTTGGCCTGTTCAAACAGGTGACCGTTGCTCGACGGCTCCATGGAGTTGGATTCATGAATGTCGACTTTGGAGTAGAGGTCGACCCAGGTGCCGGTGGTGCCTTCACCGATGAAGAAACCGCCAAGGTTTTTGTAGGCCACAATCAGGTTGGCATCGATAAGCTCGATGTCATTAAACGCCGAGGCGTCGCCGAAGTTGTCTGAGTATTGCAGCCGGGTGTTGTAGCGCACCATCAAGCCATTGTTTTTGTAGATCCCTTTCAAGCCAAGGTTGGCCTGATAGATTTCAGTTTCATAGTCGTTGTCGCTTTGAAACTGGGCCTGGGCACGCAGATCGCCGTACAGTTTTGGGGCCCAGTCATCGGCGGCCAGTGCCGAGGCCAGGGGGAGGGCAGCCAGAATGACCGCGCTGATCAGGGAGGTGTTTTTCATCATCAAAATTCCTGCAACTTCTTGTAGTTAGTGGTTTATTCGTTGGCGATTCTAGGAGTTTGAATGGAGGCTGACCTGCCAGAATTGCTATTTCCGATATGCAGAATTTGCATCGGGAATTGTGTTCTGGCGCATGGCGAGGATTTGAAATGACGTTAAGATCACCGACGAAAGTCACAGAGAGGAAAAAGAGTGGATCTGGATACGTTGCGGATGTTTGTCGCAGTTGCAAAATTTAAAAGCATTACTCAGGCCGCCATCGATCTGGATATCAGTCAGCCGGCATTGAGCCGTCGCTTAAAGGGTCTGGAGGCTAAGGTGGGGGCGACCTTGATGCAGCGCTCCGGCGGTGGGGTTGAGCTGACGCCTCAGGGACGGCTGTTGCTGGAAACCGCGGAAACCATGTTGGAGGAGTTTGAGAAAATTACCGAGGCCATCTCCAGCCATAAGGATGATGTTAAGGGCAGCATCGCGGTGTGCCTACCCCATCCCATGAGTCGTTGGTTGACCGAAGAGGTGTTCATTCCGTTTACCACTGATTACCCCGAAGTGCGTCTGGACCTGATCACCACCAACCCGAAAACCATGACCAAGATGGGCCAGTGTGATGTGATGGTGTCGCCGATCACCCCGGACGATCCCGATTTGATCGCTCGCTATCAGCACACTTTCCGTCGCTATTTCTGTGCCAGCTCCGAGTACCTGCAGCAGTTTGGCCGGCCGCTGCTGCCACAAGACTTGGCTCGACACCGCTGCATCACCAATGTGTCGGTGCAAAAAGAGGAAAAACACTGGGAGTGGCAACATTCGAATGGCAGCTGCGGAAGTCAGCAGATTCAGTCCTTTATCTCAACCGATTCGGTAGACATCGCCATGCAGTGGATGCTGGCGGGCAAAGGCATTGCGTCGTTGCCGGAGTCGCAGATTCGCCTCTATCGGTCTCAGGACCGCCGGTTTGAGTTGCTGTTTGATTCGCAGATTTATCAGGAGCAGTCGATGTTTGTTTTGTACCGTTCGCGTAACTTCATTCCTCGACGACAGCGGTTGTTGGTAGAGGCTCTGGTTCGGTTTTTTCACAAGCAATCGAAGTTGGAAGGAGCGCTTTAGGCAGCCAAGGCGGAGTGCCGCTCTCGAACGTTGCACGAAGCCTCGCCAATTGGCTGCCAAAAGGCCTCACCGACGCCTGGATTTTCTTGCAAGGCTTTCATTTGTAGTGTCTTATTGTCAGCCATTATGACGCTGATGAAGTTTCGATTGATTGTGTACTGCTTGTTAATTGCCACCCTAGACGGACGGCGCTGAGATGAAGGTCTGGTTACTGCGTACCTTGTTGTCTCTGTTTGTGCTGTGCGCTGCTGTAGCCATCTGGGTGGGGCCAAATTCGGCGCATCCGGAAGACCAGAGGCTGGCGATGTTGTCTCAGCGGCTGCAGGACTCGGAGTTTGATCTGGCCTACGATGAGGTTAAGCGGTTGCTGCCCCGGGTCGAGGAGCCGGACGTGCGCCGCTACCTGTACGCGGTGAAGGCCGATATCGAGGTCGGCCGTCGTCATTACCATTACGCTATTCACTCGCTGACCCAGGCACAGCAACTGGGAGAGCCAAACCGAAAAGTGGATGAGGCGATCCTTAGGCTGCGCAACCACATCGAAAGCATGCAGCAGGAGCGGCAACTGGATAAGCAGTATCGGGATGCTCGTGATAACGGCATTGCTGCCAGCCTTACCGGTAAGATCACCATTCTTTACCTTTATCTGGACGACAACCGCTGGAGTCGCTGGTCGGGCAAACAGCGGCTGTTGAATCGCCACTATCTGCAGCAGGTGGTGGAGTGGTATCAAGCCCGGGCGGCCCAATATGGGGTGGCGAAGCCGCAGATCAGCAGCCGCTTTTTCTTTTTGAAGGCCCCTAGGGGCATCTCCAAAGAGTGGTTGCGCTCCAAACAGTTCTTCCTCGACGCTCAGGGATTGATCGCCAATCAACTGGGTTATCCGTCGATGTCGGCATTTGTTGAGGCCAAGGCGCCCAGCGGCCAGGTGGCGATGGTGTTTCACTCCAACGGTGATGCCCGCTCTTTTGCCCTGTCCTGTGGTAACAAGCAGGTGTCACCGAATTGCCATTACGAGTATGTGATGCTGACCGAGTCGGTGTCGTCGGCCTCAGCGGCGACTTACACCCCACAAGTACAGGCCCACGAGATTTTGCATCTGTTTGGTGCCGCCGATCTGTACCGCATCGAGTCGGCTCGGGATTATGCGGTTACCGATCTGATGAACTACTACAGCGATGCGCTGCGCCATGCCAGCCTGGATCCTATTACCGCCTGGTCTATCGGCTGGTCAGAAGCACCTGATGCGCCTTTTATAATTGAGAACAAAGGAAAATAAGAATGGAAATTACCTCACTGGAGCAGAACGCGGCCTTCATGTTTCTGAACCTCACTTACGCCGTGGTCAGTCTGTTTGTCAGCGTGATCTCACTGGTGATCATCGATAAATTTGTGTTTCGCAGCATCGACTTTATCGCCGAGATTAAAAAGGGCAATCTGGCGGTGGCGGTGTTTCAATCCACCATTCTGTTGTTTGTCGGCTTCGTAGTGTCGTCGGCCATGAGTTAAAAAACTCATATCCGCAGTGGCATATATATGCCAATTCGTATATTCTGGCTTCATCGAAATAGCATTTCGTCGTCACGGGCTGCGACCAGTCGGTTGCCGGGGCGACGTTTGATCAGTATGAGGCGAGAGTAATGGGAATTTTTGAACGCTATTTGTCACTGTGGGTGGCGCTGAGTATTGCCGCCGGCGTATTGCTGGGCAATTGGGCCCCGCAGGCGTTTGCGGCGGTAGCGGCGCTGGAGTGGGCCCACGTCAATCTGGTGGTGGCGGTGCTGATCTGGGTCATGATCTACCCGATGATGGTGCAGATCGATTTCAGCGCGGTTAAAGACGTGGGTAAAAAGCCCAAGGGATTACTGTTGACGCTGGTGATCAACTGGCTGATCAAACCCTTCACCATGGCAGCCCTGGGGTGGTTGTTCTTCAAAGGCTTTTTTGCCGACTGGGTCGACCCGCAGAGTGCCGGGGAATACATCGCCGGCATGATTTTGCTGGGCGTGGCGCCCTGTACCGCCATGGTGTTTGTTTGGAGTCAGATGACTAAGGGCGATGCCAATTACACCCTGGTGCAGGTATCGGTCAACGACATCATCATGGTGTTTGCCTTCGCACCGATCACCGCATTGTTGCTGGGCGTCAGTGACATTCAGGTTCCCTGGGAGACGCTGTTGCTGTCGGTGGTCTTGTACGTGATGTTGCCATTGTTGGCCGGGGCCTGGACTCGAGCGCGATTGCAGCGCCGGCGCAATGGCGACGGCATCGAGGCGTTTCTGGCCAAGACCAAGCCCTGGTCCATTGTCGGTTTGCTCGGGACCGTGGTACTGCTGTTTGGCTTTCAGGCCGAGGTGATCATCGAGCAGCCGCAAACCATTGTCCTGATCGCCATCCCTTTGATGATCCAAACCTACGGCATCTTTGCCATCGCCTATGCCGCCGCCAAATGGCTGAAGTTACCCCATAACGTTGCCGCGCCGGCGTGCATGATCGGCACCTCGAACTTCTTTGAATTGGCGGTGGCGGTGGCGATCTCGCTGTTTGGCCTTCACTCTGGCGCAGCATTGGCCACCGTGGTCGGAGTGTTGGTGGAGGTGCCAGTGATGTTGTCTCTGGTCTATTTTGCCAACCGCACTCGGCACTGGTTTGCCTGATGCCCCTTCGGTGTTAATGTCGGGGCGGCCATCTCGCCGCCCCGTTTGTATTGTTGATGGCCAGCAGGCCCGCTCCCTCCTCGTACCGCTGAATTACAGTTCCCACTTTGAGTCGCAACAATTGTGATCTCAGTCACTAACGAATTTCACCAGTCTGTTACCTTCGAACGCAGAAATTGATTTTTAGAGTAATTACTCAGCTGTTGGTTTCTATCAAAGGTATTTCAATGCCTTAATTATAAAAATTTTTGAGTTACTGGTAGTGAAACGGCGCTTCGTCGACCTGCATTACCCTTGCCGATACTATGCAATACCGCGCCTTAAGGCGCCCCTAAAACTAGAAACTGCACCACCCAATTTTTGGATCAGGCCATACACCGTCACGTTGCTATCAGGGAGTCGTTATCGTTACAAAGGAGTAGGGCATGGAACCCTCCAACATGACATTGATCATCTCGATCATCGTGTACGCCGCGGCCACCTATGCGCTGACGGAAGTGTTCAGACGCTACCGCACCATAGGCTTCGCATTTATCGTGCTGTCGCTGTGTACTTTCCCGTTGTGGTCTGAGAACCGCGATACCTGGTTCGAGTGGGCGAAAATTTTCAGCGTGCTGGTGCCGATGGTCGTGGTCAGCCTGATGCGCATCGCCGTGTACGAAAAGAAAACCGGCCCGTTCTGGGAGATCTTCAAGAAGCCATGGACCCTGTGGTTCCTGTTTTTCATTCTGGCGCTCAACATCACCGAAGCGTCGATTCACGACTGGCAACTGGGTAACCCCTGGAATGCACTGTCGGGCTTCTGCCTGGTGGCCACCATTCCGTTTGTTGGCAAGTTCTGGCGGGTGGAAGACAAAACCTGCGGCGACCTGATTGTGGACTTCCCTCTGGGTTGGTGCTTCCTGTACACCACCTGGAACGCCGCCTTCCTGTTTGGCTGTATTCCCGATGAGTTTGCTGGCGGCCTGGCGATTCTGATTGCCTGTGAGCTGTACTCGGTATTTGGCCGCCACGACCTCTACATCATGGGTCGTATCTACACCCTGGCGATCTTCGTGGTTCAGTTGGGTGTGACCGATGTATTCCCGTTCATGGACTCCTCCGCCTGGGCCAATCCCGAGTTAGCCACCTGGTGGGGCATCGCCAACCTGGCTCTGAGTGTGGTCTATGTCGTCTGGTACAACTGGCAGATGTACACCGGCGGCTGCGACACCAAGTTCCGTCACCCGGCGTCGGCGCCAGAAGGGGTGTTTACCGAGAAAGAGCGTCAGCAATCGGTGACCGGTATGTGGTCAAACCTGTACTTCCATAAAGCCTGAGGACACAAGATGAATGCATTCACTCACACTCTGCGCTGGGCGCTGGGGTTGATGCTGGCGTGCCTGATGGCGTGCAGTACGCCATTGGCAGCGGCCGACAATGATCCCGCCGCCGAGGCGCTGGGCACTTATCAGATTCTGCTGGAGGGGGTACCGGGCACCGGTGGCTTGAGCTACCACATCGCCTTTGACCCCGATGGCAGTGTCTACATCGAGAAGAAATTCAATGGCCGTGATGAGGCCGAAACTCACCAGTGGCTGCGTCAGGGCGACGCCATCACCATCTTGCCGCTGCAAGGTGGAGTGATCACCGACTTCGACCACGCCAGTCTGACGGTGATCGACAGCGAAAACATCGACGTCAACCTCAACGTCACCGGGGCCAGCCTGGATTTACTGGAAAAGGACGTCACCTTTACCCTGTTCCGCTGGCATGAGACTCAGGCCAAGTTGCACATTTTGCTGACTCTGGTGATTCTGATTGCGTTGAACGAGTTGTTCCGGTTTGTGAAATGGAGCGGCTTTGCGTTCTTCGTCGGCCTGTCACTGCTGCTGACCATCTTCGTCTGGCCCTATCAGGGGGTGGCGTACTGGTTTAAGTGGGCCAAGATCTATTCGGTGGTGTCGGCCTCGGTGTTCTTCCTGCTGATGCGCTTTACCAAGGTGCATCAATACAGCCTGGCCAAGTTGTTCTGCGTCGGCTTTTTGGCCATCAACATCGCCGAGGCGGTGGCGCAGGACTTTACCATGGGCTTTACCCCGAACCTGCTTAATGGCGTGGCCGGGGTACTGTCGATTCTGACCTGCTATTACGGTTGGAAGGGGATTCGAGCCGACGACAGCCCGCAGAAAGACATGGTGTGGCCGAAGATGACCGCGCTGTGGATCATCGCCTACGACGTGTGGAATTTCGCCTATGTGTACCTGAACTTCCCGGCGTCGGCATCGGCGCAGCTGATGGTGATTGTGGCGGCCACCATTCCGGCGCTGTTCATTAAAAAGGGCACTTGGTTGCAGGCCCGCGCTTACACCTTGGCGGCCTGGTTCATGTTCTATTTTACCTTCACCAACTTCTACGAGCGCAACCTGTGGATCTTCCCCAGGAACGACATGCTGACCTACTCAGTGGCGGCGTTGAGCCTGGTGCTTAACATTGCCTGTGTATGGCAGCTGGTGAGCTTCTACCGCGCCCGTCAGGCTAAGCAGAAACTGGCCACAGCCTGATTCCTCTGCAGACACACAGAAAGGCCGCCATATTGGCGGCCTTTTTTACATTCAACGCGCATAGCACATAGTTATTTTAGATCGACCTGGATGGCATCACGTTGTGCACCCTGCGCTCATGGACAAGCAGGCTGGAGACACTGCCGAGGGAAGATGTCTGGGCCTGTGCGCCGATTTGCGAAAAGGCATTGCAAGTGCTGGCCGCGCTCAATGATGACTACCGCTCGACTCAGGGGGACATTCATCGGTCTCCCCGCTTCAGCTTTGATGCATCTGGTACCGGCGACAACATTAACAATCAGTTGTCAGAGACGGACTTAAACAAAGCCAACCTTGCGATGTTGCTCAGCGGTTACTCGAAACACCTTGATATGACTTACGACCTCGTTGCGATGGATGAGGTATATAAACTGCTTAATCCGGTGGTTCCCGCCCGATACAACCCGATAAAGAAACGGGAGGATAGCACCTTCTACTGGCACTTTACTACCCACTTACTGCGGCGTACCTTCGCCCATTTTGTGGTGGGTAATGGGGTGGTGTCACTAGCGGCACTCAAGCATCAGTTCAAGCACATCAGCCTCGCTATGACGGCTATCTACGCCAGTCACTCTGAGGTGCTTACGCTGATGGGGATAGAAAACCCGGCCAACGTCAAAGAAGCCGTGGAAGATGCCGAAATGGAAAGCCACAGAGCCTACCTGAAGGACAACCCTGAAGAGCAATCAGGCGGCTATATGAAGCACTTTGAGGGCGACCCCAAGGTGATGACGGACGAACAATTTGAAGCGCATGTCAAAAGCAGCAAGGGTGCCAACAAATCGACCGGCTATGGCCGATGTTTTGTGGGTGAGAAGTGCAAGATGACCCATCTGTTTGAGCCATCCAGTTGCGTCGGGCGTGACTGCGAGAACCTGAACATCAACCAGGCTGAAGCTAGACACTGGCAACAGCGCCATCAACGCCTCGGTGCAAAGTTGCAGCAGATGAAACAAATGGGCTTTTACAACCGCAACACGCTGGCCCGCGAGCTGACCGACATTCATTCCGCAGAGAGAGTCATGGCAGACCATAACATCGCCTTTGAGCGGTTTGATTTAGGAGCATTGTGATGCCAAGTGTAAAGACCGAGCTGGAAAATGCCCTTGAGGCGTTGAAAAAAGAGAAGAAGAAAATCAATCCGTCTGCGGTAGAAAAACGAGCCGGCGTGGCCAATGGTTCGTTAAAGAACCACTCTGTTCTGCGGGAGATCGTTCTGGCAGAGAAAGCTCGTCAGCAACAGCCAAATCGTGACCGGGCCCCGGATGCGAAAGGCAAATGCAAGACGGTCGCAAAAGACCGCTTTGACGCCTTGGAGGCGAGGAACAGAAAGCTCAATGCGGAGAACAGCCAGTTCAAGGCCGAGATAACAGCGATGGCGGATTCTATTGCACAGCTGACCTGGGAACTGCATCGTTACAAAACCGCGACCAGGAAGGATTCACCGAATGTGCATAGCATCAAGGGCTAATCATATTTCAAAAATGACTCATCAAAAATAGTGGGTGACGTTGGGAGGGGATGTAGTTAAAGGAAGCAAAAATACGATTCAGTGCGGGCCTGTTTAAGGGGGCGGTGATTGTCGAAGCGTTTGTGGTGAAAGGCTATAACCTGCAAGTCCTGGGGAAGAAGCAGTCTGATAATGCTCTGACTGAGCAGTCAACGGGCTTATAGCGATCCCAAAGTATTCAAAAGCGCTGTCGCAGCCATCAAGGCCGAGACTGTTTTTGAAGCCTTTGCTGCTTCAAAATTAAGTGGTGCGTATGTAATTAGTGACGGAGACTGCTATCACCCAACGGGTATGCTAGTAATCGAGAGCGTCATTGCAAAGCGATTCAGGCGACTCGCTGTAGTTCAAGCATGGAGCTGTTTCCATGATGAGGCATATCAAGCTGCCGCTTTTGCGAGCGAATATCCGCTAACTACCAAGTAAGGAGAAGCCGTATACAACGCATTGAGCTTTGGAATATCTGCTGTCTTTGGGGGGAGCAAGTACTGGAAAGACGACCGTGATCAATTCAATCATTAGTGGATTGGAGTACTTTAGTTACCACATTTATCCAATGGCGTTGGCAGGAAGAGCTGCAAAGAGATTAAGAGAGGCTACAGGTCGAGGTTTAAGTACGATTGCAGCATTTCTGCGAAGCGAGCCGATCATGTCGGAGAAAACTGCTTTGGTCATCGATGAGGCGGCGATGGTAGATGCAAAGAGGTTGGCTCACAAAATGACGATTATAAATAATAGCACACGTTTATCTTGCATGATTTTATTACTAAGGAATAAGTATGCCTGGATACATTGATAAATTGCCATTACCGATAAATCAGATACCGCAGGGACTTAAAGATGTTCTATCTGATGAAAAGGTAGATAATCCGAAGAAAGAAGTCGTAGTAACTCATCGGTACGAGAGAGAACTTTATCAAGATAATCATGAATGCCTTCAAATGATTATGGCTGTAGTGCCCGAAGAAGATAGTGAAAATCTTAGTATACTCAGAGAGTCTAGCAATGGAGTTGTAGCTTACTCAGTGCCTGATTGTAGAGTAAAGGGTGGAGCGAGAGAGTACAATTTGTCCGTTTCTGGCAATGGTTACATTGTGGCTTCTTGGGGAGATGGATTACATTACTCATTCTTCTTGGCTGAGGATGTCTGGATGATCTTGGGGTTGAAGCCTAGGCTGATAGGGGATTCTGGTCAAAAGGTCATTTTTGATAATCCTTCTCTTCCAGATTATGGGGTCGTACAAGGAGATGTGTCGAGCGAGTACTATTTTGGCAGCAACAAAGATATTAAGTGGACAATGCAGAATGAATACCTGAGAAAATATCTTTGGATGAAAGGCTGTGTTGGTGCAAGAGCCTTTTACTATGAAAAGTATATACAAAGAACCACTGAGGTTGTTGAATTACTGGCTGGAACTGAACATTATAAATTTCAGGAGCCGTGGATAGAACTAGATATTGTAGATCAAGGGGATAGAGTGATTATGCAAGTCTGGGGTACAGTGCAAAGTGTTCAGCCAGAACTTTGTGAAGAACTTGATATAGATTCGCTGACTTGGCCTGGGCACACTGATCCGATGACTAGAGCAAAAGCTAGTGATATTCGGTTAAGGGAATTTGCCTACATTGATGATTCTTTTCTAACTAGGTACGAAAAGGATAATTCATTCGATGCGATACCTTATTATGATGGGACATCTTATCGTATAGATCCTAGTTATGGAGGGCAATGGTCATTTAGGGATTGCATTAGAATTGGAAGAAATATAGTTAGGATACCCTTTTATGAGCTATATCGAGGGATTCCAGATAAGGAAGTGTATCATGTATACGACTACGCAGTTGATCCAAGTGTAATAGATGCAGAGAAAGAAAAAGAAGAGCATACTGTTTCTAAAACATATCGTTTTCTAGAAGAGTTAATAAAACTAAATGAAAATCTCGTGTTACTTGGTCAGGTTGTGGGCGTTGCCTTGTCGGAGTCGGACATTTCAGAGTTTAATCGTCAAGACTTTGAAGCAGAGGGGTTACAGAAGTATCCCGTATTGCAAAAGTTATCTCATGTAGCTCGTAGGGATATGCAAGAACATGACTTTTTGTCTAGATGCAAAACTATTAATGAAATTCTGAATAAGATAAAGGTAGGAAACTTAAAGAAACTACTGGTTGCAATGGGCATAGCCAAGAAAGAAATTAACAATTTTCAGGCATTGAAATTGTTGCAAGGAATTCTAAACTTCAGCGAAGCTTTACTTGAGTATGGTGAAGATGCATCGGCATTTAGCTATGCTTCAAATTTCTCTGATTTGAATACTAGAAATGAAAAACTTGCTTCATTGTTCATTAATAATGATCTGCGAAATGCTGAGGCTCACGAAGCAGTTAATAAGTCAATCGAGCACCTGGCAAATATTGGTTTTGATAGTGCAACTCTAAAATCTGGATATAGTCAAGCATTAGATTTTGTTTTTGATAGCGTTATCGATAGCTTGAGCTATTTGAACTATAAGTTGAAAGGTGCATTGAGTAACCAATGAGCCTGAAGCAATATGAATCATATAAAAGAAATTGTATTGAAGGAATATGTCAATGACTATAGTTAGGGCCAAAGGGTTTATAGATTTCGTAGAGGATGAATTGTTATCTGGAACTTGGATACCGCTATATAAGAATTTGAATGCGGAGGATAAGTCAATAGATGGATCGTTGTATTCTTCTCTAGCTCCGAAGGACGATCGCTCCTATATGAGTTGCTGTGGCTGGGATCTGTTGTTAGGAGACGGTTCTCCTTCTATAGTTACTTGTGGTGATAAGGTTTGGTATGAACAACATACCTCTAAGTATATTCCTTTAGTTTATTGTAGGACAAACTTCATTGGTAATAGGCCGAGATATTTTGAAGTATCACAAGAATTAGTCCTTTATCTTCGTCTTTATCATGACTTGAAAAACTCGAAGTATATATTGCCAGATATCAATGGTAATGAAATAGAAGTTATTCGATACTGTGATAATTCGTTAGAAATACGGAAGTCTTTCCTGGATGCTTTTTTGTCAGCTAAGCAAATGGATTTTCTTAGTTATTTTGAATGCACCTTCCATCATAACGAAGACCTAACTTCTTCTAGTAAAATTGAAAATGACTTACTGAGATATGACTGTTTTTCATCGAATACTTCATATGTAGATGGATACGATAATATCACGAGGGTGCTGGGTAAGAAGTTGATGCTTTGTGAGAGCTTAACTGAAGAAAATACTTCTCCTACTGCTTTAGAAGAAGCCTATGAAGAATTCGTTGTAGGAGGTGACTCTCATGAGCCAGTTCTTCATACTTGTAATCCACGTGAGTTAAATGATTATTTTGGTGCAAACCCTGATGCTCCACACTTTTTAACCCCGATATTCTTTAGTCGGGATGTAATGCAAAGATATTACAATTCACCTTCAGAATATGAAGTGTCCGACGGAGCTATCTATAAGAAGGGTTATTGGCATCTTAAGATCGATAATAATCATAGCGATTTCATATGCGTTTTTCTAGGTGATCTTGGTAGGGATATACCAAATTCAGAGCAAAAGTACTGGAGGTGCTTTAATATTGGCGTGGAAGGTGGTGATATCAGTCAAACTAATTTTAAGCGAAGTGTGTTGGGGCAGTTCGCTGATCCAGAGAGTCTAGATCTTTTATTTAAATATCGATTCGAATCATTTCAGAAAGCATGGTTTGAGAATTTCGGTTGGTATTTGTTCCTTCCTCTAGCTCCATCTGACTCACATTGCTTCGATTCTCTGCATCGACTGACAAAGAATGAGACAAAGGAGTTTGATAACCAGATACTTAACTTGGTTAAAATAACAATCGACTCCATTAATGTTAAAAGCATAAAGAGTATCATTACTACAGAATCGAGCGGGTCAATTAAGATTCTTAATGAATTTCTAGTATCTCAAGGAAGTGAACTTGACATCTCTCCGCTTCTTGGTGGCGTTCAAGGGCTTCGTTCATCAGGTGTTGCTCACAGGAGAGGCTCTAAGTATGAAGGGCAGATTAATAGGTTAGGAATTGATGAAGACGACCTTATTGCTGCCTTTGATGATATTCTTAGCAAGTTTATTTCTTTGCTTGAAGGTTTAAAAGGGGTTTTGGAAGACTAAAGCAAAGTAGAATACTAGACTGGCCCTTGCTGAGAGGGCCAGAAGCACTTGCATATACCAGCTCTGGCCCTCGAATCAATCATCAGACTCTCTTGCTGCTTTCCAGATCTCGGATATCCAATCGTGCGGTTTTCCACATCAAGCGGCAAGTCAAGCACGCACCCACCCGGTGCTTGTTTCATATGCGGGGGCTTCGGCAGGTTTGTTCTCGATACTGTCCACTGGCTTGCCGCGCTATACAGTCCGCTATGAACTCCTTGCCGGCAGTTCTTACCCACCAACAGTCAACGCTAAGAGCACCGTCTGAAGTTAGATGAGTGTCGTTGCGTTACGATCTAACTCTTTACCTTTTCTTAAGAGTCGGATGGACAACAAAAGTAACTAAAAATGAGACAAATTGACAAAATGTTAGATAAAAGCCTTGCAGGCCTTACCCTGCAAGGCTTACCTAAAGTTTCGATCTAATTTTTAGTTAGATGTACTTTTTTTGTCACGGGATTTAGCAAGGCGTCGAGTCGCGGCGGCGAACTCAATCAACGGTCAGCGGATTGTTCCTGATAGAAGCTGTCCCTGAACGCCTGAAGCCCTTCATGCACCAGATTCTGGGTCAGGTCGACGTTGCTCGCGATGTCACCATCGAGCACCTGCAAGCCATCGAGGATGCCGCGGGCCTCATCGATGCCCTTATCCACCGCACCGCCGATGACGCTCAGAAAGCCGTCCAGCTGCTCATCGAAGGAGAGGGATGAGTTCTGCCCCTGATAGGTGCCGAAAAATTGGGTGGCGAAGCCGACGATGCGGTCGGCGGTGGCCTGCGGCGAGTAGTCGATGCCTTGCTCCAGCCCCTTCTGGGTCGAGTTTTCGCCCAACGTCGGCGCCAGGTGCTCATCAATGGCTTCAACGGCGGCGCGGTACAGCAGCGCCAACGAGTCCTGACCGGCGCTCAAGCTGACCGCCTCCATCGCCGTCAACAAGTGGGTGTTGGTCATCGCCTTTGCCGCCTGGGAGGCACTCTTACTCGTTGCCACCTCAGACACCGCCTGGCCGTGGTTGCCGCCATCGGTGGTTTTGTTCCTGGCGACCTGAGACACCTCGGCGCCATGATTACGAACGTCCATTACTGCTCTGCCTTAATCGAATCTGCCATGATCTCACTATCGGCCAAATGATCAACGTCTTTAATTACAACCACGATTAAGTGGGGCTTAGAACTGCCACTGCAAATACAGGGTGTTGTAGTTGCTGCCGCCTTTGATGCGGCCAAAGGCGGAGGAGCTCTCAAACATCGAACTGCGGTGGTGAATGCTCCAGCCCAGCCACAGGTGGGACCACTTGCTGCTCTGAAACAGATCGCCAAGATTGGTATCGATAGAGAAATCCAGGTAGTTCATTAGTTTGGACGGCCGGTAGCCCTTCTGTTCCAGTTCGCTGCGCTCGATGTAGGTGACCCGGTTGATGTAGGACAACCCTTCGGCCACGCCAAATCGCCAGCGAATCGGCCAGCTGAAGGTGTAGTAGGCCTTGATGGCCATGACCCCTTCGTAACTGGTTTTTTGTACCTCTGAGCTGTGGTGCAGCACCATCCCCGGAGTGGCGTACAGGTCGATGGGAAAACCAAACAGGCTGTCGGTGAGCGGGTACCCGTAAAATACCGAGGTCATCTGGTTGTCGTAGGGGTCTTTCTCCCAGTCAAAGCTGAGAATCTCCCCCAGGTTGGAGGGCGTGGCCCAACCATGGGCCACACGAAGGTAATGGCCTTCAAAGTCCTCCCGTCGCAGCGGATTGGCACTCTGTTCGGCGGTGGGGAAGAACGCAAACCCGGCGTAGCTCTCCAGAGTGAAGCGCTTGTCCAGCGTGTCGAGATCCTCGATGCCACTGCCCAGTACCGACCCCTGAACCTTGCCGATCAGGTACAGGTTGCTGCCCACGTGGTATTTCAGACCGATGCCGGCAGAGGCACCCACATCGGCGTCGGCACGGGTGTCGCCCAGGCCGTAGTAATACTCGACAAAGTCCTGGCTACGCCAGTCCAGTTGCAGGGTGGGTTGAAAGCTAAGATTGCCCCACTGGCCGTCGAAGCCGTATCTCAGGTGGCCGTAACTGCGACCGTTGTTGTCACTGAGCAGTTCGGTGTCGACAAAGTGACGCTCTCTGGGGACATAGCGGTAGCGCAGGCCGAGGTCAAAACTGTCTTCCTGGATGCTGTTTTGCAGCTCTTTGGGAATGTCGAAGAAGCGATAACGGGTAAACAGCGTGGCTTGGTGTGGCTGGTCCTGCCATAGGTGGTAGCCGGCCTCCAGTCCGTGCAGATAGAAGTCCTCACCCTGGAGAAACATCAGCGGCACGATGTCGGTGACCTGATCGGTCTCGGTCTTATAGGGGATGTCGGCAAAGCGCATGCCGATGGCGATGCCCCATTCGGGCTTGTCGCCACTGCCGGGCACCGCCGTGGCCGCGGCGCTGGCCAGGAGTAAAAGTAGGGTAAGGGATCTCATGACTATCAGAATGGCAAATCTCAGAAAAATTGCCGCGTAGTTTGCCACAAGTGAGTGAATTTTCTGTGGAAGGAGCGTAACCAACTGTGTCGAATCTACCTTGCTGGCGATTGCTCAAACGCGGTTACCAGCGGGTTTCACTGCCGTCGAAGCTGGATAATTGAGCAAATTGCCTAGGGGTTGGGGGACGCGCAAAAAATTTTTTATAGCCGCGGCATCGGAGTCGCGTTCGATGGGATGGGCCTGAATCCCTTGGTGCATCTGGACTGGACGTCTGGACGGCTAACTTTGAGGCGGTAACTGCGGGAAACGCTGTGACTATTCACAGACATTTATCGCTGTTCAATGCCTTGTGATCTCTGGCACAATCTTGCGCTGTGGCATGGTTATCATGGCCACCAAATTAAGGTGCAAGGAATCGTTCGACCACGATTCATGCATAACAGGGAACGCGGTGAGAGTCCGCGGCTGTACCTGCAACTGTAATCAGAGCGATGTGTTGATAACCACTGGGTAACCGGGAAGGGAACACATTCAGACGCTGAGAGCCAGGAGACCTACCTTGATTTGCTGATTTGACTCAAGCGGGTTTCTTGAGCAGATAGCCTGATAAGACCGTTTGACCCGGGTGGCAAGGTGTACCTTGCTTCCATTGTCGCATCGAACTGGCCTTATCCGGTCTTCGTCTGTTGTACGTGTGAGCACCCCGTCGTGATGACGGATTCACCTACCTCTCTGATGAGAGCATTCCCGCGCTTTTAAAACTCGATTATTCAAGGAAAAACCATGAGTTTAAAAACGCGCCTTTCTGTATTGTCTCTGGCCCTGTGCGCCAGTTACGCAGCGACCGCTGCCCCCGACTATGAAACCATCGTGGTCACCGCCGATCGCTTTGATTCCGCCCCTGAGCAGCAGCTGGCGGTGGTTAACACCATCGAACGGGTGGAGATCGAGGAGTTGGCACCCATCTCCGTGGTCGACATTCTCGAGCGTTTGCCTGGCCTTAGCGTGACCCGTACCGGTGGCGGTGGTCAGAGCGCCAACATCAGCATTCGTGGCTCCGAGTCGGACCACGTACTGGTGCTGATCGACGGTGTACGCATCAGCTCCGCCACTCTGGGTAGCGTCAGTTTTTCCAGCCTGGCGCCGGAGCAGGTGGAGCGCATCGAAGTGGTTAAGGGTTCCCGCGCAGCGGTGTGGGGCAGTGACGCCATCGGTGGCGTGGTGCAGATCTTTACCCGCCGCCTGGAAGGGGGCCAGTGGTACGCCTCCGGTGCCGTGGGCAGCAACAACTACAGCCGCCTCAGCGCCGGTGCCGGCATCAGCCATGGCGACGGCCGCACCAGCCTGACGATCTCCAGTGATCAGAGTGATGGCTTCGATGTAAAGCGTGACAGTGAAACCGACGACGACGGCTATGAGCGGATTACAGCCGGTATCACCGGTGAGCAGAGCCTCAGCGAACAGTGGCAGTTGAACTGGAGCGGCCAGTACAATACCGGCAACTACGAATACGACAACAGTGTCCCGTACAGCAATGAAGCCGACTACGACAACTTCTTCTGGAACCTGGAAGCGCAGTACGACAACAACGATTTCAGCTCCAAGCTGTCTGCAGGCCAGGCCCGCGACTACAACGACAACTTCCGTGATGGCCAGCCAGCCCACAGCATCTACGAAACCCGGCGCGACCAGCTGAGCTGGATCAATCAGTACCAAGCCAGCAGCGGCCTGACCCTGAGTGGCGGCGTGGATTACTACAACGAATCGGTGCGCGGTGACTACGCCGAGGATGAACGTGACGTGGTGGGGGTGTTTGCCCTGGCTCGCGCCGATCTCGGCGCCTGGTTGCTGGAAGGGGTGGTGCGCTACGACGATGTGGAAAACATCGACAGCGAAGTCTCCTACAACACCAGCGTTGCCTACCGTTTCAATGACCAGTGGCGTCTGAGTGCCAGCTATGGCACCGCCTTTAAAGCGCCGACCTTCAACGACCTGTACTGGCCGGAGCAGGGTAACCCGGAACTGGTGTCGGAAACCTCTGAAAACGTCGACCTGACCCTGAATTACGCCGGTAACGGCTACAACGCCTACATCAGCGTGTTCCAGAACAAGGTGGACGATCTCATCAACTGGGCCAAGACCGGTGAACAGGACGACAATGGCTGGGATATCTACAAGCCTTTCAATGTCGACAAGGCCACCCTCAAGGGACTGGAACTGGGCAGTGACTTCGAGCTGTTTGGGCTGCAACACCAACTGGCGTACACCTACCTGGATGCCGAAGATGACAGCAAGGGTGAGCAACTGGAGGGGCGCAGTGAGCATGAGTTCGACTATTCCGCCGCTTACGTCCTCAGCCAGTGGGATCTGCGCGTCGATTACCACTACCAGGGTAAGCGCAACGATGGTGACACTAACTACGACGGTAACCCCGACTTCATCAGTCCCTACCACAAGGTGGACGTCAGCGTCGGCTACGCCTTTACTCAGGGCTGGAAGGTGCGCCTGAAAGCCAATAATCTGCTGGATGAAGAGGTGATCTCCAACGGCAGTTATTACGGACCGGGTGCCGAGTGGTACCTGAGCCTGAGTTACAGCGATTTTTAATCGAAACCCGCGCCGCCCTCTGATGAGGGGGGCGCGTTAACGGTGACCGAGTCAATCACACAGAGACGGGATCATGTTTAAGTCCTTTGATGACAACCAGTATTCCAGCGAGTCCAGCCCCCACCTGCAGGTGGAGGGGCTCAGTTGGGGCTGTCGCGAACGTCAGGTGCTGCATGACGTCGGATTTACCGTTAATCACGGAGAATTTGTCGGCTTGCTTGGCCCCAACGGGGTGGGCAAGTCGACGTTGCTGCGGTGCTTGTACCGTTACCTGGTTCCTCAGCAGGGGCGCATCGCCCTGGCGGGGGCCGAGATCGGCACCATCAGCCGCCGGGCGTTTGCCCGACAGGTGGCGGTGGTGACTCAGCATGGGCCATCGGGGTTTTCGATGACCGTGCGTCAATTTTTAACCACCGGCTTGCTGGCTCACAGCAGTTGGTGGCAACGCCTTGACCGCCGGGATGAATCGGCCCGGGTCGAGGCGGTGTTGCAGCGGGTCAAGCTGGCGTCGCTGGCGGAGCATCATTTTGACTCGTTGTCCGGCGGAGAGCGTCAGCGGGTACTCATTGCCCGGGCCTTACTGCAACAACCCAAATTGCTGTTACTGGATGAGCCTACCAACCACCTGGATGTACGCTATCAGATTGAAACCTTGAAACTGGTGCGCAGCCTGGGGGTGACGGTGGTGGCGTCCATCCATGACCTGAACCTGGCCAGTGCCTATTGCGACCGGATACTGCTGCTGAGTGAGGGGACGCTGGTGGCCAGTGGCCGGCCGCAACAGGTGCTCACCGCCGACCGCATTCGAGCGGTCTATGGGGTGGAGGCCCGGGTGGATATGCACCCCAATGGCCGCTACCCACGCATTACTTACGATTACCAAAAGCCTGCCTATGCCCTTGCTTAAACCGCAGCTGTTGCTGCTGATGTTGTTTCCCCTGATCGTGGTGTCGCCGATGCTGGCGATCTCCTTCGGCAGTGCCGACATCGCTGCCGCCGACGTCGGACGCGCCGTTGTCAACGCACTGCTCGGCGCCGATGCCACCAACCTGTCTCAACGGATCATTATCGAGTTGCGGTTGCCGCGGGTGTTGCTGGCGATGCTGTGCGGCGCAGGTCTGGCGGTGTCCGGCTCGGTGCTGCAAAGCGTGACCCGCAACCCGTTAGCCGACCCCTACCTGTTTGGCATCTCCGCCGGTTCCACCCTAGGGGCGGTGATCGCCCTGACCACCGGCCTGGCGGGCTTGAGTCTGCCGTTGTGTGCGTTTCTGGGATCGCTGATCGCCGTGGCGGTGGTGATGGTGATGGCTCGGGACGGCCAGGTCGAGGGCTTGATTCTGGCCGGGGTGGCGATCTCGTTCCTGCTGTCGTCGCTGGCCAACCTGGTGCTCTATTTCGGCGACAATCAGGCGATTCAGGCGGTGCTGTTCTGGAACATGGGCAGCTTTAGCCGCGCCACCTGGGGCACCTTGTGGATCCCCGCAGTGGTAGTGTTGACGGCACTGATGGTGGTGTACCAGTTTCAAAGGCCGTTGCAGGCGCTGATGGCCGGGGATGAGAGTGCCCACACCCAGGGGGTGGCGGTGGTGCCGCTGCGCCTGGGAATGTTGCTGCTGACCGCACTGATCACCGCCTCGCTGGTGGCGTACTGCGGCGGCATCGGCTTTGTTGGCCTGATGGTGCCGCACATCGTGCGACTGCTCATCGGTGCCGCCAGCGGCGCCACCCTGATCGCCACCGCCCTGTTCGGGGCGATTCTGATGGTGTGGGTGGATCTGTTGTCCCGGCAATTGCTAGGCAACCAGGAGCTGCCGGTCGGGGTGGTGACCGCCATTCTCGGCAGTGCCTTCTTCATCGGAATTCTAATGAAACGTCGGGGTCGTTCATGAAGCAGTTAATCAGCGGCGGCGCCCGCTCCGGAAAAAGCCGGCTGGCCCAGCAACGAGCCCGTGAGTGGCAACAGGCTGGTGGCGGCCAGGTGGTGGTGATCGCCACCGCCAGAGCCGATGACAGCATGGCCGAGCGCATTGCCCATCATCAGCGTCACCGGCCCGCCGACTGGTCACTGATTGAAGCCCAGCGGGATCTGGCCCAGGCGCTGGTCAGTGCCTCTGGTGCCGACACCTTGGTATTGGTGGACTGTTTAACCCTGTGGCTGGCCAACGAACTGTTTGCCGACGACGGCGACTGGCCGGCGGCCAAGGCGGCGCTGTTGCAGTGCCTGTCGACCCTGCCCGGGCCGGTGATCTTCATCGGCAACGAGGTGGGCCAGGGGGTGGTGCCCCTTGGGGAGTCTAACCGCCGCTTTGTGGATGAGTGTGGCTGGCTGCACCAGCACCTGGGCCAGCGAGTCGACCGGGTTACGTTGACCATTGCCGGCCTGCCGCTGGAACTGAAAGGGGAGTCACGATGAGACGCCTGCTGTGGTGGTGGACCCTGATGCTGTTGGCCCCGTGTGCCCTGGCGGTACCGCAGAAACTGGTGGCGTTGTCGCCCCATTCGGTGGAGATGCTGTTTGCCATCGGCGCCGGCGATCGTATTGCGGCGACGGTGGATTATGCCGACTACCCCGAAGCGGCGCAGGCAATCCCGCGCATCGGTCGCTTCGACTATCTGAACATGGAAGCGCTGATGTTGCTGCAGCCAGACTTGGTGGTGCTCAGCGTTGAAGACACCAGCGCGCCGCTGGTGGAGCGCCTGCAAAGCCTGGGGCTGCCGGTATTTGATACCAGCGTGACCCGCATCGACGAAATTGCCGACCGGCTCGAGCAACTGGGCCAGGCCCTGGGGTTGGAGGCCGAAGGCCACAAGCAGGCCAGCGAGTTTCGCCAGCGGTTGGCTCAGCTGCGCCAGCAGTACCGGCAACAGGCGCCGGTCAAGGTGTTCTATCAGGTGTGGCCCGAGCCGCTGACCACGGTGTCAGGCGGCTGGATGAACGGCATTTTGGCCGATTGCGGCGCCGACAATGTGTTTGCCGATGGTGAGGCGGATTATCCCCAGGTCTCCATGGAGCAGGTGCTGGTGCGCAAGCCGGAGATCATTCTCAAGCCGGAATACCACGGCAACAGCAACCAGGAAATCGTCGACTGGCGGGTATGGCCGGAGATCCCGGCGGTGGCCAATGGCCAGATCGTCCCCATCGAAGGGGATCTGGTGCATCGCACCGGCCCGCGGGTGCTTGAGGGCATGGCGCTGGTATGCCGCAAGGTGGATGCCGCCCGTCGGCAACGGGAGGCGTTGTGATCAGCCTGTATCTGGGCGGGGCCCGCAGTGGCAAGTCCGGCCTCGCAGAGGACTGGTGTCTGGCCAGCGATAAGCGGGTGCTGTACGTGGCAACCGCCCGCAGTCACCCCAGCATGGCCGAACGCATCGAACTGCATCGGCAGCGTCGCCCGGCCCACTGGCGCTGCGTCGAGGAACCGCTGAATCTGGTGCGGCTGTTGCAGCAAGCCAACGCCGACGAGCTGCTGCTGATCGATTGTCTGACCCTGTGGTTGACCAATCAGCTGTTGGCCGGGGTGGACCTGGACAACGAGATTGACCGGCTTGGCCGCGCCCTGAGCCAGTGCTCGGCCGAGGTGGTGCTGGTATCCACCGAGGTGGGGCAGGGGCTGATCCCAGATGACAGCCTCAGCCGAAGTTTTGTCTGTGCCAGTGGCCAGATGCATCAGGCCATTGCCGCCATTGCCCAGAGGGTGCTGTGGTGCCAGGCGGGCATTGAGCAACCGCTGAAGGACGGCATTCGATGACCACCACCGAGTTTCACCTGGTACGCCACGGCCAGCCACAGGACGCCGAGCGATTGCTGGGGCGCAGTGACCCCGAGTTAACCGAGCTGGGGTGGCGCCAGTGGCAGAGCAGCTGCGCGCCCCTGACATGGCAACAGTTGTACAGCTCGCCGCTGCGGCGCTGCGCCGAATTTGGCCAGCAACTTGCCCGGCAGCGGCATTGTTCGTTGCAGCTCGACGATCGCCTGCAAGAGCTGGATTTTGGCGAGTGGGACGGCCAGGCGTTGGCGCAGCTTTGGCAGCGCCCCGAGGGCGACTTTGAAGCCTATTGGCAGCAGCCCTGGCAGCAGGTGCCGCCGGGAGGGGAGTCCACCGACGCGCTGCTGCAGCGGGTCACCGGCCTGCTGGCTGAGCTGGCCGAACGCCATCGGGGTGAGACGGTGTTGCTGTTGACCCACTCCGGCGTGATTCGAGTGCTGTTGTCCTGGTTGCTCGGCGGCCAGCAACAGGGCAACGCCCACCTGAGCCGGGTGGCGCTGGGGCATGCGGCCCGGCTGCATATTCAGATCTACATCGATGAGCAGGGGCTGCACTGGCCCCAGTTGATGGGGCTGTTTCCCGCCCCGACTGACTGTGAGTGAGACCGTCATGACACACCCAAAGCCCACCATTGCGTTCAATATCCTAAACGGCGCGGCCACCCAGTTGCCGCAGCTGCATCAGTTGTCCGACGCCGGTGCCGGCCAGGACTTGATGCACCTGACGCCAACACGGGACAGTGAACTGATCGCCAATGGCTCGGCCCTGACGCCGTTCCCAAGCCCGCCTCAGCCGACGCCGTTGACGGCCAAAGGGCTGCTGGATAACGGTGGCATCAGCCCGGCGGTATTGACCCGGGGAATGCTCAATCGCCTGCATCAGGCCGGGCACAACATTGAGTTTCGCAGTTACAACTTTCAGGTGCAGTGCCCGCAGCCGGGCAGCAGCGACTGGTTTGCTGATTGTCAGCACCATGGCGGCCTGGAGGCGGACTGTGGCGACTTGATTCAGCAGCGGCTGCTGCCGGATCTGACCGCCCAGGCAGAACGGGGCTGCATCAGCATCCTGGCCGAGTGTGGCGTTGGCGGTACCACGTTTTCTACCTTGTGGCTGCGGCTGCTGACCGGTCTGACGCTCAGTCCCGCCGGTAGCACCAAGGACGCGGATAAATTGGCGCAAAAAGCACGACTGCTGGCCCAGTTGGAGCAGGAGTATCGCCGCGCGCACGCCCAGTTTGACGTGGAGGCGCTGCTGGCCAGTCCGCAGTTTCACGATCAGATTCAGCGAGCCTTGTACGGCTTGCTGTGCCATTGGCCGGCCTCGTTGCCTGTGCCGCACCTGGCCGGCGGCATGATGTTCGTGGCGCCGCTGATTGCCGCCGCCCGGGTACGGCCGGATCTTCGCGGCAGGGTGGATACCACCCGTTGGGTGGTGGCCGCAGACGGCCAGTCGGTGCTGAGCCATCTGCCAGCAGACTGGCGCCTCGGCTTGCACCAAACCGACTTTGGCCTCAGTGACTTCGATTGTCTGAATCGTTATGAGCAGGGACTGGTGGTGGAGGGCTGTGGCCTGGGAGGCGTGCTGGTACTGGCGGAAGAGCTGGGCCTGGACGCCAACGACATTATCACCACGTTGGAGCAGGCGTGCACACGCCACCAATCGCAATTTCAGTAAGAGAGAGACGATGAGCAGTTATTCGTTAATGGTTCAGGGCACCACCAGTGATGCCGGAAAAAGCGTGATGGTGGCGGGGTTGTGTCGGGTGTTGGCCCGTCGCGGCGTGCGGGTGGCCCCCTTTAAGCCTCAGAACATGGCACTGAACAGCGCCGTGACCAAAGAGGGCGGCGAAATTGGCCGGGCGCAGGCAGTACAGGCCCAGGCCTGTCGGCTCGAGCCCAGCGTGTTGATGAACCCGGTGTTGCTCAAGCCCAACACCGATACCGGCGCCCAGGTGATTGTACGTGGCAAGGCGTTGTCCGACATGGACGCCCGCGGCTATCACGATTTTAAGCCCAAGCTGCTGCAACTGGTGGTAGACACCTTTGAGGAGCTGGGCCAGCAGGCGGACGCCCGCCTGGTGGAAGGCGCCGGTAGCCCGGCAGAGATCAATCTGCGCGAGCACGACATCGCCAACATGGGCTTTGCCCTGGCAGCAAATGTGCCGGTGGTGATCGTCGCCGACATCGATCGCGGCGGCGTATTTGCCCACCTGTACGGCACCTATGAACTGCTGTCGGAACAGGAAAAAAGCCTGGTGAAGGGCTTTATCATCAACCGCTTTCGTGGTGACCCGAGCTTGCTGGACTCTGGCCTGGAATGGCTGGAACAGAAGACCGGCGTGCCGGTGCTGGGGGTGGTGCCCTACTTAAAGGGGTTATACCTGGAGGCGGAAGACGCCATTAACGTCCAGCAGACCGATGAGGACGCCCGGTTTCGAGTGGTGGTGCCCGGCCTGCCGCGCATCAGCAATCACACCGATTTCGACGCCCTGCGACTGCATCCCAAGGTGGACCTGCAGTTTGTGCGTCCCGGCCAGCCGTTGCCGCCGGCGGATCTGATCATCCTTCCGGGCTCCAAAAGCACCCGCGCCGATCTTCAGGCCCTTCGGGAGCAAGGGTGGGATGCGCAGATCGCCCGTCACCTGCGCTTTGGTGGCAAGGTGATTGGCATCTGTGGCGGCTATCAGATGTTGGGCCAGAGCATCGACGATCCCCTGGGGGTCGAAGGCCAGCCCGGCAGCAGTGAGGGCTTAGGGTACCTGGCGACCCGCACTACACTGGCCAGCGCCAAGCAGTTGACCCGGGTTCGGGGACAACTGACTCTGCTGGGGGAAACCGCCGCAGTGGAAGGCTATGAGATTCATGCCGGCCATACCGAGGTCAGCGGTCAACAACCGTTTGAACTGGATGGCAGCGCCGATGGCGCCTGCTCGACCGATGGTCAGGTGCTGGGCGGTTACCTCCATGGCGTGTTTGATCAGCCCCAGGCCTGCAATCTGTTGCTGCGCTGGGCGGGCCTGGAGGCGCCCCATGCCAAGGCTCAGGACATGGCGGCACTGCGGGAGCAGGGCATCGATCGCCTGGCCGATGCCCTGGAAGCGCACCTGGATCTGGATACCCTGTTTGCCCCGGTGGCGGGGTGGCGCTCATGACGGTGGCTCATTGCCCGGCGTTGCTGGTGACCGCACCGGCCAGCGACAGCGGTAAAACCACGGTGGTGGCGGCCATGGCCCGTTACTGGCGCAATCGCGGCAAACGGGTACGGGTGTTTAAGACCGGCCCGGATTTTATCGACCCCAAGTTTCATGAGGTGGCCAGCGGCGAGCCCGCCTATCAACTGGATCTGGGCATGATGGGGGAAACCCAGTGCCGCCGCCATCTTCATCGGGCCGCCCAGGAGGCGGACCTTATCCTGATCGAGGGAGTGATGGGGATGTTCGATGGCACCACCTCCAGCGCCGATCTGGCGGTGGCCTTCGGGGTGCCGGCGCTGGCGGTGATTCCGGCGGCCAAGATGGCCCAGACCTTTGGTGCCATTGCCTGTGGCCTGGCCCACTATCGCGAAGACGTGACCCTGTTTGGGGTGGTGGCCAACCAGGTGGGCAGTGCCGGCCATGCCACCCTGCTACGCCACAGCGTGCCGGACAGCATTGAGTTTTGTGGCTGGTTGCCCCGGGATGAGACGCTGGCGCTGCCAGACCGCCATCTGGGGCTGGTGCAGGCCGAGGAGTTGCCGGAGCTGGACGCCTGGCTGGATGCCGCCGCCGATACATTGGGTCAAAGCTGCGACATGCCGCTGCCAAAGCCGGTGGCGTTTCAGCCGGCTCCCGCAGACGCGGCGCTACAGACACTGGGGCGGCCCCTGGCTGGGCAACGCATCGCCGTGGCCCAGGATGCCGCCTTTGCCTTTGTCTATCACGACAACCTGTCTTTGCTGACGCAACTTGGGGCCGAGGTGGTGACATTCTCGCCCCTGGCCGGGGACGCGCTGCCGAGTTGTGACAGCCTGTATTTGCCGGGAGGCTATCCGGAGCTGCACACCGGCGCTCTGGGCGCCAATGCCACCTTGTTGCAGCAGATTCGCGACCACGTCGAGGCCAATAAACCGCTGGTGGCCGAGTGCGGCGGCATGCTGTACCTGCTGGAACAGCTGATCGATATTGAGGGACAGAGCCATACCATGGTGGGGGCGCTGCCGGGGACCGCGGCCATGCAGTCACGACTGCAGGGGATCGGCATCCTGACCGCCGAGCTGGATCAATCTCAGATCAAGGGCCACTGTTTCCATTACTCCAGCAGCGACATTCGCCTGACTCCGGTCACCGAGGCGGTGCAGAGCGGCCGGGTTCGAGTCGGAGAGCCGGTATACAGTCACCGCCGAGTGGTGGCCTCCTACGTTCACTGGTACTTTGCCAGTGCCCCGGCGCTGGTGGCGCGCTGGTTTGATGCCAACAAGGAGTCCTAATGCAGCCAAAATTGATTCTGACCGCCCTGGGGTTTCTGACCCGCCTGCCGATGCCGGCCTGGGTGCCGTTCGATGGCGACAGCGTCGCCCGGGCGGCTCGTTGGTTTGCCTTGGTCGGCCTGTTGATTGGCGCGCTGGCGGCCGGGTGTCTGTGGCTGCTTGAACCTTATCTTGGTCAGCCGTTGGCGGTGGTTCTGACCTTGGTGCTGGTGCTGCGACTGACCGGCGCCTTCCATGAGGATGGACTGGCGGATTGGTGCGATGGCTTTGGCGGTCACTGGCTGCGACAGCGCAAACTTGAAATCATGAAAGACAGCCAGATCGGCACCTACGGCGTACTGGCCCTGGTGGCGGCCTTTGCCATCAAGGCGGTGGCGTTATCGACGCTGCCACTGGGGCTGGCGATGCTGGCACTGGTGATCTGCCACGCTGGTGGCCGAGCCGTGGCCGGTCTGGTGCCGGTCTTGCTGCCCTATGCCCGGGATGACGGCAACAGCAAAACGCCGCAGCGGGATCGCGCCCCGGGCTACCTGGCCCAGCTGACGCTGATGATCTGCGGCGCGGCGCCTCTGTTGGCGCTGCCTTACGAGGCGGCGGCGGTGTTGCTGCTGGCCTGGAGCGCCGCCTTCGCCTTCATGGTGTGGAACATGAACCGTCACATTCAGGGCTACACCGGCGATACCCTCGGCGCCACCGAGCAGGTGGTGGAGCTGATGACCCTGCTGGTACTGGTGGCGATGTTCAACCAGGGCTACCTATGAAGCAACTGCTGAATGTGACCGTCAATCCGGCCCCCGGACACCTGCTACAAGACTGGTCTCATGCCCGGCAGTGGCTGCAGGCGGCGGGGCTGGATGGCTACGAGATCGCGCCCCATGGTCAGTTTGAGGCCAGCCAGGTGCCCATGGATCTGGTAGGGGGGCTGCACCTGACGTTTTTCCCGATTCTGACCCCGTTCTGGCAGCAGAATACGACTGCGCTGCTGGCCATGTTTGACGATTGGCAAACCGTGGAGCATTTCTACGGCAGTCGCGATCCCGAGCATCTGGTGGCCATCTATGTGCACCAGCTGAACCTGGCCGCCGATCTGGGGGCCCCTTACGTGGTGTTTCATCCAGTCACCTGTGACATGGACAACCTGTTCAGTCAGCAGTTTCCCTGGCACTGGCGCGACACCCTCAAGGTGTGTGCCGAGCTGATCAACGCCGCCCTGGCCCAGAGTCATTTTTCCGGACGGTTGCTGTTTGAAAACCTGTGGTGGCCCGGCAGCTTTCGTCTCGACAGCCGCGAGGAGTACGACACCCTGCGTCAGTGGGTCAATTACGACAATTGCGGCCTGTGCTTTGATGCCGGCCACATGATGGCTACCCATACCGGCCTGCGCAGCGAGCAGGAGGGCGTGGCGTTCTTGCAGCAGCGGTTAAAATCGCTGGATCTGACTGACGAGATTCATACCCTGCACCTGAATTGCAGCCTCAATGGCGCCTACATTGAGGCGGCCAAGACTCAGACCGACCCGTATCAGGGCTGCCCCGATTTCTGGTATCGACTGGAGCGAGCATTGAAACACGTAACACAGATAGACGGTCACCATCCGTTTACCGAAACCGATCTGCGGCCGCTGCTGGCGGCCATCGAGCCCGAGCACCTGGTGCACGAACTGGCGCAGGACTCGCTGGAACAGTGGCAACGAGCCTGTGAGCAACAGCAGGCCTTGGTGATCTCATGTTGATGGCGGCCGACTGCTGGCAAGTGGCACTGGTGGTGTGCCTGGCACTGCTGCTGGATCGCCTCCTTGGCGAGCCGACGCGGTTTCATCCATTAATCGGTTTGGGACGCCTTATTACTCTGGCAGAGCAGAAACTGTATGGCGATCGACGCTGGCGCGGCGCAGTGGCGCTGGCGGTGCTGACACTGCCGGCACTGTTATTGATGGCCTTGCCCTGGTCCTGGTGGGTCGAGGCGGTGGTGTTGTACCTGTGCCTCGGTGGCCGCAGCCTCGGCGAGCATGGCCAGGCGGTGGCGGTGGCATTAAAACAGCGGGATCTTTCGCTGGCCAGAGAGCGGGTTGGCTACATCGTTAGCCGCAAGACTCAGTCGTTAACGGAGGTCCAGGTGGTCAGTGCCACGGTGGAGTCGATGTTAGAAAATGGCAATGACGCCGTGTTTGGTACCCTGTTCTGGTATATGGTGGCAGGGGCGCCGGGCGCCATTATCTACCGCATAGCCAATACCTTGGATGCCCGCTGGGGTTATAAAAACGCCAAGTACCGTCAATTTGGCTGGGCGGCGGCTCGCTGGGATGATCTGCTTAACTACCTGCCAGCGCGGCTGTGCGTGATGACCTACGCCATTCAGGGCGCCGGTCAGGGACGGCTGGCCACGGCGCTACGCTGCGCCTGGCAGCAGGGGCGCCAATGTGCCAGCCCCAACGGCGGGCCAGTGATGGCCAGTGGCGCTGGCGCCCTGGGCGTGACCATTGGCGGCAGCGCCGAGTACGAGGGTTACCAGTGCGACAAGCCGTTACTGGGCCAGGGGCCGCAGGCGGATTGGCGTGCCATCGACCAGGCGGTGGCCTTGGTGAACCGGGGCGCCGTGCTGTGGGCGGGTGCCCTGATTTTGTTAGCAGTTGCAGTGGAGGGCGCCTTATGAGCGCATTGCACCATGGTGGTCGTCTGAGACAGGCGGTGGCCGAATTTGGCATTGAGCGATCTCAGTGGCTGGACTTGTCCACCGGCGTCAGCCCCTGGACCTACCCTCTGGAGCCCATTCCTCTGGAGCAGTGGAACCGGCTGCCAGAGGAGGAAGATGGTTTGGAGCGGGTGGCCCGCAGTTATTACGATTGTCAGTCGCTGCTGCCGGTGGCCGGTTCGCAGGCGGCAATTCAGGCGCTGCCCAGAGTGCTGAAAACCCTTAATGCGTTGCCGTCAGAGCCGGTGGTGGCCTTGCCCCGAGTCGGCTACAAGGAGCATCAGAAAGCCTGGCTTCGCGCCGGTTGGCGCCCGGAGCTGTACGACAAAGAGCCCGACTCGGCAATGCTGGCTCAGGTGCAGGCGCTGGTGGTGATCAACCCCAATAATCCCACCGGTTATCGAGTGTCGTCGATGCGGCTGATGCAGTGGCACCGACAGCTGGCCGAGCAGGGCGGCACCCTGGTGGTGGATGAAGCGTTCGCCGATGTCGACCCTAAGGAGTCCATCAGCCATTGGTGCCCGCAGCCGAACCTGGTGGTGCTGCGATCCATTGGTAAGTTCTTTGGTTTGGCGGGCATTCGCGCCGGGTTTGTGCTGGCAGAACAGCAAGTGCTGACCGCGCTGACGGATCTGCTGGGCCCGTGGACCGTGGCCGGACCGTCGCGAGAAGCCTGCCGCCAGGCGCTGGCGGATCGGGCCTGGCAACAGTCTCAACGGGCACGGCTGGAGCGGGCGGCGCTGCGACTGGCGGCGATGCTGTCGTCGTTGCCGGGTACCCTGTCTGGCACGCCGCTGTTTCAGACCCTGCTCTGCGATCGCGCCGAGCAGTGGCACCGGCAACTGTGTCAGCAGGGCATTCTGGTGCGCCTGACCGATGAAAAGGACGGCTTGCGGGTCGGTTTGCCCGCCAGTGCCGAACAGTGGCAGCGCCTGCAAGAGGCGCTGCTGACCCTGAGTTAGTGACCCAATTCCGCCAGTTCTGCCTGATCCAGGCGCTCGTCGGCCGCGGCGATCGCCCCAAACTGGCGATGACTGAAGCCCTGTTGCCACAGGGTTTCAGGCAAGTGGGCAAAGCTGGCCTGATAGGCCGGGTCGACCTCCAGCCGCAGTTCGCCAATCTCATCCAAAGACAACCCAAACAGAGTGCTGGCCAGAGACAGCGGCTGGCTCTGTGGCTGGCCGACGTACATCGCCGCCAGCGCCGGCCATTGTGAGTGACTGCGGGCCAGGGCCACTGGCACCCGGTGCGGCTGCTGGGCGTCGCCCATCAGGTAGTGGCGTTTCAGCACCAGGTATTTTTCCGGAATGGCGCGGCTGGAATCCCACCAGTGGCCGTCGACCACATCAAACAGGGCATTGGTTTCTTTGGCACTGACCCCGCCGAGCCATTTCAGTGCCTCTTCCAGCCACACCGTCATGCTCTGATCGTACAGCTGGCTGTTGAGCACCAGCTTGGATTGGATCAGTGCCAGCGACAGCTTGGCGCCCAGCATGTTGGAGTACAGATCTTCCGGGCTGTAGGCGGATACGGTTTCCGGCCAGCTGGCCAGACTGGCGTAGCCCCGCCACTGGGCGATTTCGTGGGACTCGGCCTTGAAGTAGGCCAGTCGGGCGGCGAGGGCGGCGGCCAGCTGCCAACGCTGATGGTTGCTCAGATTGGAGGCGTCGAACGCGTGCAGACGAACGTAACGGCGGCCAATCTCACCGTCTAGCTCAATCACCTGCTGCTGGCCCAGGTGTTTAAAGATCGGGAAAAACAAACCCATGGTGTCGTCGGCGGTGTCGCGTACGTGGGCCAAATCGATGAAGCCACCGCGCTTGGTGTAGACAATGCCGTTGTTCTCGGTACCCGCATGACGGGTGGCACTGACGCTGGAGCGGGTAAAACCAAGCATGCCGCCGTCGTAGGTGTGCGGGCCGACATCGTTAACATCGACGGTGTTGCCGAGCCGGTACAACGGGATCGGCAGGGCACCGACCTTGACCTTCTGCATGTTGCCAAAGGCGCAGCAGGGGCGCAGGCTTTTGGGCAGGGGAAAATCCGGCATGCTGTCGCTGGGCAGATCCCACAGCTGAATCTCATCGCCAGGGTGGCCGAGGGCGCGGGCGATGGTATTGGCATCGGGTCTCGGGTGTCCCTGCCACTGGGTGGTGCAGGCGCTCAGCAGCAGCGTTAGACCGACCAGCAGTAAGGTCAGCTTGGGGACGACAATAAGGCGGCACAGAGTCATGGTTCTGAAACGAATTCCAACAAATTAATTGATGATATCTCTGGGTTGAACCGGGATCGATGGCTACAATCAGCGGTTTTCACATGCTTTACACGATTGAAAATACACACTAAGCGTGAGAGCTTAGGATGTTAGAGAGTAGCCCACATCACTGCAAGGGCAAAACGTATCTCACCTTGAATCAATCGGTGCACCATCTGTTACAGAGAATGTATATGACGCGTTTTATCACCACCGTTTTGCTGGCGTCCCTGAGCGGGGCGGCCATCGCCGAAGAGCAGGGCTCGCTGTTTCCCATCTGGGGTGACGAGGCCCGGGCTCGGGGCTACACCATCCCCAAACCCTACGGCTTGTCGTTGTCCTACATGGATCTCAGCAACCCGGTAGAGGTGAACAGCATCAGTCTGACCGGCACCGATCTGCTGGAAGCGGTGAGCGTCGATGCTCCCAATGCCAACTTCGATGGCTACAACGTGACCGTACGCGGCGACCTGTGGGTGTTCCCGTTCTGGAACCTGTACGGCATCATCGGCTACACCGATGGCGATTCGGTGGCAACCATCGAATCTCTGGGGTGCGACGCCAGTAAAGTCAGCGGCGTGGGTGACAAGTTGCTGTGCGCCGCCATCGATGCCGTCGGCCCGGCGGTTCAGGGCGCCCCGTTTGCCCTGGAACTGAACGGCGGCTCCTACGGCATCGGCACCACCCTGGCCGGGGGAATTGGCAACTGGTTTGCCCTGGTCGACATGAATTACACCTACACCAGCCTCAGTGCCCTTGACGGTGAGATCGGTACCTTTACCGGTGCTCCACGGGTGGGCTATCGCTGGGAACTGGCCCGTGGCAGCGAGATGCGCGCCTTCATTGGTGGCATGTACATGGCCATGGATCAGGAGTTATCCGGCAACATCTCGGATCTGCTGCCTGAGGTGGCGGCCATCGCCGGCGATGGCAAGTTTAAAGTCTCTCAGAAGGGCACTTCACGCTGGAATGGCGTGGTTGGTGCCATGTACTCCTGGCGCGGTGAGTGGGAGTTATTGGGCGAGATTGGCTTTGGCGACCGCGAAACCTACTTTGCCTCTGTATCACGGCGATTCTAATTGATGAAATCAGCATGGATTGGGGTGGCCTGCTTGCTGGCCGCCCCTGCAGTAACGGCTGCAGAAAATAGTGAGGCCGAAACCGGCCTGGTGCAGCGGGCGTCGCTGTGGATGGATCGGGTCTTGGAGGAGTTGGGAGCCGATGGCGCCTACGATCCCCACGATGGCATCGACTGGAGCCTGTTGCCGGGGCCGTTCTACACCCCGGAGAAGTCGTTTGGTATTGGCATCTCGGCGGTGGGTCTGTACCAGGCCGACGACGTAAGCAGCAACATTCAGCCCAGCTCCATTACCATCAACGGTTTTGGCTCGGTTAATGGCGCCTATGGCGTGCAGGTGCGCAACAAGTCGTTTTTCGACGATGATCGTTACCGCCTCTACATCGAGGGTGAATTCACCTCGTCGCCAGACATCTTCTACGGCACCGGCATCGATGCCGGCCGCGATGAGTCGCAGTTAACCGATTTTGAACGTAATGCCCTGGGGATCACCCCGCAGTTTCTGATGCGGGTGGCACCGGCGACCTACGTCGGCGTGGGCTATGAGCTGTCCAGGGCCAAAGCCCGGGATCTGGATGGGGCCTACGAGTCTGGCGGTGGGCCGGCATTTTTCGCCGACACCATCGTTAGCTCCGGCGTGACCCTGCATCTGGTTCATGACAGCCGCGATTTTGTCCTCAACGCCAGTGAAGGGCATTTGCTGCAGGCGGATGTGGCGGTATTCAGCAAAGCACTGGGATCGGATCAGGACTTTGAGAAATACAGCCTGACCTACAACGACTACCTGTCGCTGACGCAACTGGATGCGGTACTGGCCTGGCAATGGCTGGCGGAGTTCAGCAGCGGCGATGTGCCCTGGGATCAGCTCAGCCACCTGGGCGGAAGCCATCGGCTCCGGGGTTATGAAGAGGGCCAGTACCGGGGCAAACAGATGACCCTGGGCCAGGCGGAGTGGCGTCAGCACCTGCGAGGCCGCCACGGCATGGTGGTGTGGGCCGGGTTGGGGACGGTATCCGACTCCATCTCCCAGTTGGGGGACGACAAGTGGTTGCACAGTGTCGGCGTCGGCTATCGGTTTGAGGTGAAGCCACGGGTGAACGTGCGCCTGGACATGGGCTTTGGCAACGGCGACGGCGGTTTCTACTTCTCGGTTAACGAAGCGTTCTAGCCAAAGTCGTTACTGGTGGTTAAGAAAAATCCCCACTTGTGCGGTAAGAGTCAATGACTCTTACCGCCACAAAGGAGTCGTTCAGCGACGTAGCACTTGGGGAAAATCAGAATCAAAGAAGCTTGTGATGCCCCGAGCCACATCGACAATACTACCCCGCGCTGGCTGTTCTTCTTCTGGCTTCCACCAGAGCCAGTCATATCAAGGGCAGCGAGTTAGTCGGGGACTGTCCTCTGTCGAGTTGTGGTTTAAGTGAAAAGCCCCTAGCAATACGCCATTAACCAAAATGAAGGACAATTGAGAGTAATAGCACTCCACCTGCGATAATAGCCTGTACAGTTACTATTAAAAACATTTGTGCTCTACTTTTAGTAACATTTCCTCCGGTATCGATGAGCCAAATATAGAGTTTTTTCTAGATTTTCATTCAGCCATTCACAACAAAAAACACTCAAATACAACAAAGAAAGTATTAACCCCATAAACAAGACTAGAAGGGCAATCATTAAATTTAAATTCCCGCCTGTTATCCAAGACATAGCCCAAAGCGGAGTCATGATTAGAACAGGCCTAGGTCCAGAGCCATAACTAATATCCACTATAACCTCTGAGGGAGACTTTCTCTCATTATTATTACAGTAAATCCATAGAGGTGCATAAAATACAAAACGAAGAAATAGAGCGATCACTAATTTTATGAATTGTAGCATTACTTAATTTACACATAATCGAAGATTTAGTCTTCCTGGTTAATCAAAGAACAGAAAGGCGCACACTTTAAGAGGTCTATGTAAGTCAATAACTTATTGTTGAGGGTGCCTTCATTAGTCATTGATCAATAGAACTTATGCTGTTCGGCTTGCTTTGGCACAAAAATATAAGTCAGCCACATAAATGTAAAAATATAGGTAGCCACCACAGAATATCCCTAATGCTAGCAACAAAGCCTCAAAAAAGCCTGGATTACCTATTGAGCGTAAAGAACCAAAAAATAGAGCTCCTAGCGCCGAATATACAGAATTTTTTTTAACCAATATACTAAGTCGATTGCTCTCAACGTCTTCGCTCATTCCAAGAGCCCTTAAAACAGGGTTGTTTTTAGTCGCATTGCCATAATGGGCTGATGGATTGAACTTGCACGTCTGCAAAGTAAATCGGCCTCTTTTTAAGCATGTTTCAAAATTTGCAGATGGTTCGTAAATCCTAGCAAGAATACCTATTGTTGGTCCAAGAAACGAGAGTAGAAGCACCAATGCCAACCACCAGTTACTATTACCCCCTGTTAGCCATATGTCAGACAGAGCAAGTGCCATTGAAATTAATGTAAAGCAGGTTATGATGCTGCGGCAAAGGAGGTATCTAACATCAAGACTTTTTGAAGTCTTAAAATAAAACCATGTGAGTGATGTTGAAATAATTACAAGAGCGGTTACAATCAGCCACTCTCTTCTGTATGTTGAGGAGGATATGAGAGTACTACCTAAAATAAATAGAACAGAAATTCCGTGTAAAAATACAAAGCTCTCAAGTTCTTCTCTTACTATACAGTTGATCTTCAATTTTTTTATCCGATAATTAAATAGATAGTCGTCTCCAGCTCGAATACTATCTATACTTCATGTCTACAAAGATGAGTAGCTTACCGATGCTGTTAGCATGGGTGTCTTGATTGGGCTTATATTGAGATGCCTTCACTTCTCCTGGAGATGGTCATCGACTCAATAAAGTGGAGAGCAATCAGGGGCAGCCATTAAGTTCAACCACTTCACCTCGTATGAAAGAAAAAAAGAACAATCAAAACGAGGACACCCGGAGACATACCAAGAGCGACAACCATTAGGCCACAACGTGCACAAATTTCCTCTTGGTCCATATGTTCGAGACCCGCCAAAATTACTTTTGCAAGCTTAAATTTATCATTTTTAACAAAAATAAAGTACGCCGAAATAGCTCCAATTGTTAAAAACATAATCAATCTAAAGTCGAAACTTATGGGCAAGAAATAACCAGAAAAGATCTCTAATAAGTGGCAGAGCCCGCTAAGGAAGGCAAAGACCATCACTGACATGGCGCTAAAAGGGAAAATGTGACAACCTTCATCTTCACATTTTTTAAGCATATCCGTATACAAGTTCCAATAAGAGAGATATAAAAAGTTTTTTAGAAATTTAAATTCCATCATATTAACTGTTCCACCAATCGTATCGTTACCTGCAAACAGCATCACCACGAAGTGACGGGCAGCGCACTCCACATTGCGGTCTTTCAGGAGCTTGGGGTGTAACCCCGCCTTAAGCGGAAAAATAGTTAGTTACACTTGTTGAGGTACGAAACAAAGCCAACTGTTTTTGTTGATCCTGATGATCATGAACCGTTTAAAAGACCTTGTTAGCTTTAAGTCCCAACAACTTTTTGTGCAATCTGCCCACTCAAAGACAAGTGAACTTCGATATCTGTTGGTTCAAGATTACTAAGCTCATATTCACCACCTAACAACCAAGGTTTAGTTAAGCTATATATTTGACCACTAGATAGTCTTTTACCTGATTGGATCAAATCCCCAATCAATTGAACAGCAAAATATTCAACAACAAATTTTTTATCTGACAGAAGTTCGTTAAACTCTTCAGGCGATTCTGCTACCTGTGAAAATTCAGCCCCACCAGTATCTAACCACCAAACTTGATCATTTCGTATATGTTGTACAAAGGCATCGCCAGACGCTGACAACAAAACAGGCAAATACTCACCATCTAATAACCACTCCCAATCACATAATATAGTATTTCTATCAAGGTGACTGAAATTTACAGTTAAATCATTTAAAGTCATCTAAATTTCCAGAGAAAGCATTACGGTGTCCGAGTTTTTAAACGCCTGATTATAAGCCACATGCATCTTTTTTTGCAGCAGATTTTGCGATATTGGGATTGTGAATTTCAGCACTTTGAAACACCTTACATGACTCTTGCTTTTCACCGTTCCTTAAATAAAGTAACGCTAATTCATACAAACTTCTCATGTTTTTCGGGTTCAACCTCAGAGATTCATCAAAGTATTTTAAACTTTCGTTTTTATTCCCATTATACCCATGGGCGATAGCCAATAATGAAAAACTATCTGAATCAGAAGGATAGTTTTTTGAATCCAACGTAGCATGTTTTATAGCTGACATAAGATCGTTTTCATTTAAATATATCTGTGCTAAATTGTAGTTAACTCGTCTAAAATTTGGGTTTTGTTCGTAGACCGCTAAAAATAACTCCCGCGCTTTTGTGTAGTTTTGCTCGTTCATTAAGCAATAGCCTTTGAAATATAAAGCTTCAACATCTCTATTATTGCTTCTTATCGCTTCGTCAGCCAACGATTTGACTGCCGGACAGTTTCCACTTTTAACCAACTTTTCAAACTCACTTGGTTCTTGATTACTAGTGGTATTTCGGCTCTCTATTTCCAGTATTTCTTTCGCCAATTCATCGACTATAGGCATAACATGATCTGTAGTTACCATTGTGATTTGTGGCCAAAATTCAGGCATCCTTTTATTCCATTTTGCCATTACTGGACTTTTCATAATTTCTGCCAGTTGAAGTAGTTCATCGCCGGAAAAATTTTTCGCGACTATTGCAGCTACCTTTCTTTGATATGAACTTGAAGACAATAACTTTGATACACGCGCTGATATTACTTCTTTGTGTTTTTCCCAGTGCGGCTTTCGCGTTAAGATCATTTGAGTCATAGCATTAGAGTGTTCTGCTAAATCCAAAACATCTGAACCATAGAATATAGATCTAGCTAACTCTATTTTTTCCTCTTCTACAACGTCAGCTACCGCAGGTAATCCAAGTAAAGCAAAGAGAAAAAATAAACTTCTCATAAAATAATGTCCTTTTAATTCGCCAAATTTCAAGTGGCTTATAACAGTGTATTAGTGCGAATTCGTACTAAGCCTGAAAAAGATACAAAGACACCCATCTTTTGATCTTAGTAAATCAGTAGCTTACCGATAAGCATAGCGCGGGTGTATTGTTAATCGCTATTGCAAGGCCGAAGTTTGATTTTCTATACACAGGAGCTCTCCGATACAGAAAAGGGTGGTAGATAAAATCATTGTTCCTAGGTTTCCAGAAAAATATAGTACAAGCGCGCCAACGGCAATCGCATAAGGAACTCTTGAAGCATTTCTATTTTCTGGCTGCACAGGATTAATAAACCCGATAAATTGTGTCTTAAAATTCAGCTTGAATAAGCTTGATGAAATGGCAATTAGTATTGTCATAAACGAAGTCAAGTAAATTGCAGCAGCAATCTCAAGATTTGATGCAACGGCAGGTACACTGTTAATAAGGTCGAATCCAAAACCAGCAATAATTGAATAAATTATTAGCGTTGCATATTTTTGTTTTTTTGTCATTCATATCCCTTAACATTATTAGTGGTTCTAACTTCTGGCTATAGAAATACTCACTTTCTAATTGCTGTAAATTAGTGAATTACTGATACAGTTGTCATAGTTATCCCGTTAATCATCAGAAACTCTTGATGCAACATTAAGGTCATTGTCTTTTCCAGAAAGCGGGTTACCTTCATAACCTATTTGATTGATTTGTTAGACTTTACGAACGTCTCAAATCGATTTTTAATCTCTTTAGTGACTTTAATGCTATCAGATGAGTATTTAAAATCTGTTTGACATATAAACTCAACCACCCATACGTCTTTGTGATCATCTAAAACAACATTAGTGGCTAGACAATCTCTAATTTGTTGAGCATTAAGCTGTGATCTACTTGATGCTCTATCAAGCCATCTCTGGCTAATTATCTGGCTTTGGAACTGTCTCAGCAGTTCATTGACTCCATCAAGTGAAAAATTATGTATATCAGATTTTGATATTTCAACCTTTTGAGGAAATGCTACAGAAAAATGAAAATACTCTTTAAGATCATATCCTAACTTTCCAGAGATAAAGAAAATAAAATATACTACACAAATGGAAGTGATGGCTCCGTCAAAAACCTTCCTGACTAACGACTTATTCTTACTATTTTGGGGCTTGTTATCAACTCTATTTTTTGTTGACTTTTTCTTATTATTTTCAGAGATAGAGTTTATCTTTGTGCAAGTTGTGCACTTTACTTCATTACTATGTATTGCAAATGGTAATGGTGCCCCACAATTAAAGCAGTTATTTTCATGCATTGTTTATTTTCATCCGTTTGGCTTCGCTGATATTTAATTAAAGGCTACGGAGATACCCATCTTATGAAGGATTTACAAGATTTACAAAGACACCCATCTTATGGTCTTTGTAAATCAGTAGTTTGCCAGTTGGCGTGTGTGTCTTGTTAATCGGTATCGAGTAACCATCTAATCGATCTTTTCTTTGCAGTTCCAACAACGCTCGGAGGGCAAAGAGTAGCTATACAATCCTTTCATGACCTGATTTTTTTTACACCTAGGGCAGAAATAGTTGAATATCATTATGAATATATAAATTCCGTTGCAGAAACCGACTATCCAAAGCAGAGTATTTAAACTTTCTAATAGATGTGGTGCAATATTGAATAAAACTGTCAGAGCTACCTGAAAAATTAATGCGAACCTGAATTTCTGGTAACGTCTCATAACTATAATACCTTTAGATCTGTATTTTGTGGTTAATGGATATAGAGACACCAATATTGTGGTCTTTGTGAATCAGTGGCTTACTGATAAGGTTGGTGTGAGTTTTTAATAACTGTTTGTTTCGGTTAAAGAAACCCTGTATTTACCATATGATTCGTTGAGGCTCGAGCTAATGACTAAAATCGCAATGGGTATTACTGCTATTGCAGATGAGATTGAACCTATTAGATTTGCTAAATTATCGTTTCCACCACTTACAATCGTACCAATCATTGCGCCAGCTATGCCACCAACAAATGAAAATGGGAGGCTAAATAAAATCGTTTTCCAAGTGATGTTCCACCAAATACGGGTTGCGATTTTGAAAGAGGGTTTTATTTCATGATCCATTATTTCTATCCTTGTTAAATTAATTTACGGTACCAACTCAAACAGTTTGCTCTCTTCATAACCAAAAGCAAAATGATAGAAGGACAGTCCAAATCTATATGTTTCTTCTAAGTTTCCGCCAAGAATAACTCTGTAAACAGGTGCTGTTGAAGTTGAGGTGTATTGTGGTTGGTTCCCATAGGTTGTTTGTGAAACATGCAAACCATTTATAGACGCCCATTCCTTAAACTTCTCAGCAACGTGTTTCTGTGGTTCGACCATCACTTCGAATTCTAGAGAATAAATTCCATTTTCGAAAACAAAATATACACAATCCACACCGTTACTTGTAAGGCCAAAAAATTCGTATGGCATTTGGCCTAAACTGAGTTTTTTAAGTACCGGTTTAGTATCTTGATAGGATACGAAATTAGATGTGTCAGCATGAGAAGGAGCGAAACTTAAAAAACTCATGATTAATGCTAGAAATTTCTTCATAACTTCATCTACCACTTAACAACCTATAGTGCGGCCAATGTGAGGTCTTTCCTGCCAAGGATCCTTGTCGCTTATCTTGGACGTGCAGAGGGCCCGGCCTGTCGCTAGTGTTTTTCTTATGAAAACCAAAGCTGCCTCTTTGCCTTCAGGTCAACAATCTCGAACAACCGGTTAGGCACTGACAAATGCGGAGTCATGTAGCTTCGTGCATCTCTACACTATGCTGCTGCATTGCCTGTGTTAGTAGGTGCAAACCTCTATGTTGCTGATTTTTATTGATTTAATTTTTTAATGTGTCAAATTTCAGCCAAGCTCCGCCATTGATGAGCCATTGCGCCCACTCGTTACAGCATCATTGGTTGCATCTTACTGATTTAACGGGGTTATTACGGTACACCTCTGCTGTTGGTGTTTTCTAGGGGACAGGTCACAGTGTGGAGGATTTTGTTGTCACTGATGACTGTAATTGGCGTCTCGGCGTTTATTGGTCAACATGCAACAGCCGGACTCTTGGTTATTCAGGGGCCTCGGAGGGAGTGGCAACGGGAGAGTGTGAAGCTTCGTCTTCGGTAGAACTTAGATCTGATGACTCTGAGCAGCCTTGGTATGGCATCTTGGTAGTGGCGGGGGAGCTCATGCTTTATTTTGGGGCTTCGGCGTTACTTTACCCTTAGCCCAAGCAGCCGTTGGCTTTCTTAAACCCAGGTAGCAGCACAAAAAATCCGGGCCCTGAAACAGGGCCCGGATGGTAAGGGTTGGTTGAAACTCAGCGGTGGGTTAGTGTTCGTACTTCAGGGCTCGCATGGCGGCTTCCGGCCAATGCTTGGACACCTGTTCGTTGATGAACTTGGCCTTCTCTGATTTCAGCGCTTCCATGTCCAACTTCACCGCCGCCTGGGCCGCTGCTTTGCTGGACAGATCCGGGTAGGCCACTTCGGTCACTTCCAGCTGGGTCAGCACCTCGGCCAGTTGAGTGCGCGCCAGTTCGGCCTGAGCCTTGGCCTCGGTCAGCAGCGCCATTGCTTCCTCGGGGTTGTGGGCATGGATGCCGTGGGAAGCCATGGCGAAATCCCAGCGCCACTGGGCGTGACGAATGGCCATCAGCGGCTCATCCATAAAGTACCACTCGGCACCGGCATCCCAGGCGGCCTTGGCTTCGTAGTGGGCCTTGACCAGCATCAGTTCAATCTCGGTGCGCAGGGCATCGATGGCGGCCTTGTTGTCAGCCAGGGCCTGGGTTAGCTCGGCTTTGCTGTCGTGGCAGGCCACGCAGCTCAGATCGAAGTTGTCCAGTGCTCCGCCGACGTTGTGTTCGCTGTAAGCCTGGCCGTCTTCGGTTTGCTTTTGTGGCATGTGGCAGGTCACGCAGGTGACCCCTTGCTTGGCGTGCTGGCTGCGGCTCCAGTGTTCAAACTCCGGGTGACGGGCTTTGAGCATTGGCGTGCGCGAAATCGGGTGCAGCCACTCGTAGTAGCGGCGGGTGTCGTAGTAGCGCTCAATCTCGTCGGCGCTGCTGCCGAAGATCCACGGAATGTTGACCCGATTGCTCGATTCCGGCTGGAAGTAATAGGTCACGTGACATTGGCCACAGGTCTGGGCGCCCTGCATGTTGCTGTTCTGTTCATCGAACGGCAGGCTCACCTTGGCCATGGCCTTTTGGGCGTGAGGCCGGGTCAGGGTCAGGGCATTGGTGCCTTCCTGGTGGCAGTCGGCGCAGCCGATGGTGTTGGCCATCTCCGGGCCGAGATCGGTAAAGTTGCTGCCGGCAAACGCCAGTTCACCCATCTCGTTCATCATCCTCGGCACGTCCGGGCCTTTACAGGTCCAGCAGCTGGCCGACATGCCCTTTTCATCGGCCGAAGCCGGTGCCACGCCGGTGCGCAGGGTGTTGCTGACGTCGCTGATGGCAAAGCGGTGGCCGCGGGGGCTATGGAACTCCTTGGCGTAGGCACTGCCGGCCCACAAGACGACCATCTGCGGACGCTGCTCCAGCATGTCTTCCCGCTCGACGGTTTCTTCTGTAGTCAGCCAGGACTGGTATTGCAGTGGGGCGCTGTCTTGCCACTTTTTATTACCCTGTACCTCGGGGGCAGGGGAGCAGGCGCTCAGTAGCAGCGAAGACAGGGCCAGCGCGGCCAGGGGTTTGGGTGTGAGCATGGTGCCGATTCTCATTATGGGTCTTGGGTTCAGTATAAAAACAAAGTCGGCGGCCCGCATTCAAAGCGGGCCGCTGGCAGGCTATCCCGGGCGTCCGTCGAGTCGAGGGCGACACAGGAAGGCGGTGTAATGCCACAGGAACAAGCCAAAGGCGAAGCTCCACAGGCTGCCGGCCAGCCAGTGCCATAACTGGGTGGACTGGGGCCAGAGAATGGGGAACAGGGCGCGGACCACGGCAGCGACAATAATGGCGGCAAACGCCGGTGACATCCACGGGCCCTGGTAGATGTTGCGGCCGGTATGGCCCAGCGTGACCCGGGAGATCATCGCCAGGCACATGCCGCCGATGGCGCCGACACCCACCAGGTGCAGCAGTTGCCGTTCGGCGTGGGGATCATTGGGAAACAGCGCCATGCCGATAAGCGCCAGGGCGATGCACAGGTAGCTTAAGTGCAAGGACCACAGCAGCGGCTCTTTGGCGGTTTTGTGGGCCGACCAGCGTGCCTGGCGCACCAGTTGCAGCAGACCGGTGGCGCCCAGCAGCAGCGACAGGGCTGCGCCGCTGATCACATGGGCCACCGAGTTGACGGCGATCAGCGCCAGGCCAATAAACACCGGCCAGTCGAGCCACGCCAGAGGCTGGGCCTTGTCCACTTTGAGTCGGAGGGCGGTGAAAAACGGCACCACCCGGCCACCGACGAAACTGATCATCAGTGCCATCCACCAGATCATGGCCTGCCACAGGGTGGAGGCGGTCACCATGTCGCGCTGGGCCAGGGCGTAGTAGCTGAACAGGTTGGCAGCGGCGGCGATGGTCAGCAGCACCGGGAACGCCACGTTGCGCCACTGTTTTACCTTAATGATGCTGTGGGCCAGTTTGGCGGCGGTCAGCAGCAGGAACGCGGTGTCCGCCAGCGCTGGCAGCCACAGTGGAATTGCCATCGGCAACAGCAGCAGAATGCGGGCGCTGAGCCAGCAGGCCACCACCACGGCCAGCGGCATGCCCTTAAGGCCAGGTTGATTGGTCCAGTTCTGTACCGCGGTTAACAGGAAACCGGCGACGATGGCCATGGCAAAGCCGAACAGCATCTCATGGGGGTGCCACCAGATGGGGATTACCGGGCTGAAGAAGGCGTTGGTCAGTACCGGCGAGTTCTGGGGGCTGTACCAGGCCAGCAGCCAGATTGGGATCAGAATACAGGCGACGGCGGCACCGCCGAGAAACAGCGGCCGGAATCCCAGTCGTAACAGGGCAGGGGTGGTCTCGATGTGGTTGGGGTCGTCAATGTTCAGCATGCGCTCGATCTCACAGGGTTGCCGTTGCAGGTCCATAGTGAATGCAACCTGATGAGACGGTGTTCAGCGCTAACTCGAACGGCTCATAAGTTGCATTCAATATGATGGTTTAAACCTTAGTGAATTACTCTGGTATACACAAGCAATAGTAGCGCCTATCCATCGCGCTGTGATCCGAGTCACGACCGGGCTACTCCTAAGTAGGTAAAGCCCTCTGTCGTGAGGGTTTTTTACTGACTGATGCGGTGGGCCTATGGCCACATTCTGGTCGCTGCCAATCGAGTTGTGACATTTTGGTTAAATGTTGTACTCTTATTTAAGTAGTTGATTTGTAGTTAGCGAACCGCGCCGGACGGCGCCGTTCTTTTTGGGGCTCTCGCGCTGACAGGGATACGGATCATGACCCACATCTTTTGCCATCCGAATGAGGTAAAAAACCGCACTCAACTGGAGTTGCCGCTGCTCGCCGGTGCCGGATTATTGACCTTTGCCTTTCCATTTTGGGTAGACAGTTCCCACTGGGGGCTGTTTCTGTTCTGCCTGGCCATCAGTGCCGGCTGCATGAAGATGAGCTACCACATCCTACGCTTGATGCCGTTTCTCGACAGTGAGATTCAGATCGATCGGGTCGGTTTCACCATTACCGGCAGCGACGGCAACTATACCCGCCACCTGTGGCAGGAGGTCGAAGACGCCCGCTACGACGCGGTGTCGCAGACCGTGGTGGTGGAGGATGCCATGCATCGGCCGCTGTTGGTGGTCTCAGAGCAGATCAACGACTTTGCCGATCTGGAGAAGGCGATTCGCAGTTACGCCCTGATACGGCTTTAAGAAAAAAGTAACGATTCAAGCAAATTAGCGCTGGATCACAGAGTGAGTAACGCGTTCAATTCACTTCAACTTTCCACAGTGTTTCCCGAATACTGTGCGTATACACTGGCTCCAGCTTACGGTGCTGAGAGGCCACCACGATTGGTGAGGGAACCGGGTGAAATGCCCGGACTGTACCCGCAACTGTAACTGACGCTACCCAGGGTAGTGCTCCAATGTCTATGCCACTGGCGAAAGCTGGGAAGGCCGGCGGAGCGACAGTCAGGAGTCAGGAGACCTGCCTAAGCTGACGTGCTGGAATTCGGGCGGGCCTACCCGAACTCATTGATGTCGTATTAACCCGTTTCATCCTGGATGAGACCGGGCGCTTTTGGGCAACCCAAAAACGACAGAACCAGCAAAGCAGTTACGGACTTTGGCCGTCCAGAGTGCCTGTTTGGCACCCATGGAATGTTGACCTATGAAACGCCTTTCTGCCGCCTTGGCGGCAACGGTATTAAGTACCCATCTGGCAGCGGCGCCTGCGCCTGTGCAACCTGAACCTTCCGCCATTGTATTGGCCGCGTTTGGCACCACCTACGATTCGGCCGTGGACTCGCTGCTTCAGATTCAGCAGGACGTTCAACAGGCGTACCCCGACACCCCGGTTCGCTTTGCCTTTACCTCCAACATCATTCGCAAGCGTTGGCACCAGCGCCAGGGCGATCAGGCCTATCAGGCGGCCCACCCCGACATTCCGGCGGAGCTGTACCAGGTGAAAAACGTGCTGGGTACCCTGGCGGATCTGCAAAACGACGGCTATCGCGACATCGTGGTGCAGACCACACTGCTGACTCACGGCGAAGAGTTCACCGATCTGTTGGCCTACACCGACGCCCTGGCTGGCATCGACACCCTCAAGGCCAAGTGGAAACCGTTCCAGCGTATTGCCGTTGGCCGCCCCTTGATGGGCACCTGGGGGGCGCAGCAGGAATATCGCCATGACCTCGAGGCCCTGACACTGGCCCTGGCCGCCGACGTGGAGCAGGCTCGCAAGAGTGGCGCCGCGCTGGTGTACATGGGCCACGGCAACGATCACCTCTCAACCGGTTTGTACTACGAGCTGGATGAGTTGATGAATCAGCACTACCCCGATGTGCCGGTGTACGTGGGCTTGGTAGAGGGCCATCCGGATTTCGATCGCTTAAGCGCCAGGCTGCAGCAGGATGGGGTGACCAAGGTACAACTGCGTCCGCTGATGGTGGTGGCCGGCGATCACGCCAGCAACGACATGGCAGGTGATGAGCCGGACTCCTGGAAGATTCAGCTGCAACAGCTGGGCATGGAGGTGGAGCCGGTTCTGTCGGGACTGGGCAACAACCCTCAGGTTCGCCAGCGTTACCTCACTCACCTCAATGACGCTGCCGCTGCGGCAGGCATTGTTCTGAAGTAACAATCGGGGCGCCGATGCGCCCCGTGTTTTTGAGGTAAGCGATAACAATGACTCAATCGACGCAGGTCGTCCTGCAGGGGCGGGGCCTGAAGCGAGCCTTTGGGGCCCGTCAGGCGGTCGCCGACATCAGCTTTGAACTTAAGGCCGGTGAAATTTGCGCTTTTCTCGGCCCTAATGGCGCCGGAAAAACCACTCTGATCAAGATGCTAACCGGCCTGTTAACTCCGGATGACGGCGAGATCCATTATCAGGGCGAAGCCTATCATCCCAATCGACTGGCGCTGAAAAAGCTGATTGGCCTGGTGCCCCAGCACAACAACATCGATCGGGAACTGACTCCAGAAGAGAACTTGCGGGTACACGGCCTGCTGTATCAGATGCGCGGCGCAGAGCTGACTCAAGCCATCGAAGACAGCCTGGTGTTTGCCGGCCTGGAAGCGCACCGGACCACACCGGCAGAGAAGTTGTCCGGTGGCATGAAGCGGCGGTTGGTGATCGCCCGGGCGCTGATGCACAAACCCAAGATTCTGTTTCTGGATGAGCCGACCGTGGGCCTTGACCCCCACAGTCGCCGCACCATGTGGTCGTTTCTCGGCAAAATCAATCAGCAGCAGGGCTGCACCATCTTTCTGACCACTCACTACCTCGAAGAGGCGGAGCGACTGGCGTCGCGGGTGGTGTTCATCGAACAGGGGCGAGTCATTGCCGATGGCAGTTGTCAGTCGCTGAAACAAGCATTAGGAGCCTATGTGGTGGAGACGGGAACCACAGAGCCGAAACAGGAATTCTTCGACAGCCGGTCTCTGGCGTTGGCCAGATTGGCGCAGATTGAGGAGGCGGCAGTGATTCGGGAAACCAGCCTGGAAGACGCCTTCTTACAGATGACCGGAACCAGGTTGGTGAACCATGGCTAAGGCGTCCCTGAGTACCATCACCGGCATCTATTATCGCGAGACCCTGGTGCTACGGAAAAAACTGCTGCGGGTGGTGTTGGCGGCCGCGGTACCGCCGTTTCTGTATTTGATGGCCTTCGGCTTTGGGGTCGGCAACGACACCCAGGTCAACGGCGTCGATTACCTCACCTTCCTGCTGCCGGGGCTGCTGGCGATGGCCAGCATGAATCAGAGCTACAACATCGCCACCGAGATCAACATCAGCCGTTTCTACCTGAAGATCTTTGAAGAGTTTCTGCTGGCGCCCAATCAGCGCTGGCAGATCGTCGCCGGTGAAGTGATGTACGGCATGACTCGCGGCTTGATCCCAGTGGCGATCATCGCCTTGTACGCACTCCTGTGTGGTGTCGGCCTCAACTTTGGCCCGGCGCTGTGGCTGGTGTTGCCTTTGCACCTGATGGCGTTTTCTCTGATTGGTTTTATCGTGGCGCTGAAGATGAAAAACCACCGCGATCAGGCGTCGATGACCGCCTTTGTGATCACGCCGATGATGTTTCTGTCCGGCACCTTTTTCCCGGTGGAACAGATGCCCTGGGTGATTCAGGGGCTGGCGATGGCCTCGCCGCTGACCTATAGCGCCGAACTGCTGCGATCGGCCTTGTTGGGTCAGCCATTAAGCCAACTGTCGCTGCTGATGATGGTGGTGTTGAACCTGATTTTGCTGGGGCTGGCCCTGCGCACCCTTAACAGGCTGGAACCATGAGGAGTCTGGCCGTTGTTGCCCTGGTGCTGGCGGGCGCGGTGGCGATGCTGGCGGGCCCGCAGTGGCTGGAGCCCTGGTCGTTGTCGCCGCTGCAGCGGGATATTCTTACCGAACTGAGGCTGCCCAGGGTGCTGTTTGCGGCGTTGATTGGCGCCATGCTTGGGATCAGCGGCAGCGTCTATCAGCTGACCCTGAAAAATCCGCTGGCGGACAGCTTTACCACCGGCGCGGCGTCGTCGTCGGCGCTGGGGGCGGTGCTGGCCATCGCCCTGGGCGTGCCCGGTTATTGGGTGTCGGTGTGCGCCTTTGCCACCGGCATGGCGGGGCTGGTGCTGGTGTACCGCATGTCCCAGCACCGGGGCCGCATCAACCCGGTGACCATGATTCTGGCCGGGGTGGTGATGAACATCATCGCCTCGGCGGTGATCAGTTTCGCCAAGTATTACTTCGAAGACTCTTTAAACGCCATTGTCTACTGGCTGATGGGCGGCATCTTCCTGGTTAGCTGGGACAGGTTGGCCCTGTGTGCCGGCCTGCTGGCGTTGACCTATCTGTTCTTAAGCCGACGGGCGGTGGCCCTGAACTTGCTGGCTCTGGATGAGGCCTCGGCCCAGAGCCTGGGGGTCAATGTGCAGCGGCTTAGGGCCAGTGCCTTTGTGCTGTCGACCCTGTTGGTGGCGGTAGCGGTGAGCTTTTCCGGCATCATCGGCTTCGTGGGCCTGATTGTGCCTCACGTGGCACGCAGCCTGTTTGGCAGTGACATGCGCAGTAACCTGTTCTATTCCGCCGTGATGGGCAGTGGCCTGTTGGTGGTGTCCGATGCGGTCTCCCGAGTGGTGATCCCGGGAGGTGCGGAGTTGCCGGTGGGGATCATTACCGCGGTGCTCGGTGGCGGCTTCTTCTTTTATTTGCTTCACACTCGCAGAGGAAGTTTGTGGAATGGCTGAGATACGAGTGGATCAGTTGGTCTACCAGCGCGATGCGTTTTCCCTCAAGGTCGATCAGCTGCTGATTGCACCGGGGGAAAAAGTGGCATTGATGGGCGAGAACGGCTGCGGCAAGAGTACCTTGCTGGGCTTGCTGACCGGGCTGCTGACGCCCGCGAGTGGCGACATAAAGTACGGCAACCAGTCTTTGGCGCAACTGGGGTTTCCACAGCGATCGCGGCTGTTTTCCCTGTTGTCGCAGTTTTCAGACATTGCGTTTCCTTTCACCGTGGCCGAAGTGGCCCTGATGGGGCGTTTTGCTCACCTCAAGGGCGGTCAGTACAGCGATGAGGACCGGCGCCAGACTCGGGAACTGCTGGCCTTGCTGGATGTGCTGAGATACCAGGATCGCAGCTATGGCGAACTGTCTGGAGGCGAACAGCGGCGGGTGATGATGGCCCGGGTGCTGAACCAGGCCACCCCCATCGTCTATTTGGATGAGCCGAACTCCAGCCTGGATGTGCGTCATACGCTGCAGATTTTCGGCCACCTGGCGCAACTGGAGGCCACCGTGGTGACCTCGGTGCACGACATCAACCTGGCTCATGCGCATTTTGATCGTTTTCTGTTTTTTAAGGCGGGGCGACTGCTGCACGACGTGCAGCGCCATCAGGTCACGCCACAACTGTTATCCGAGGTTTATGATGTATCGGTCTCTGTGGGTACTGATAGCTTTCGTTTTTGCTGCTAAGGCCGCCGCCTACGACAGAGTGGTGTTGTTGGCTCCGGCGGCCGGGGATCTGTTCCAGCGACTGGGGCAGGCCCATAAAGTGGTGGGCGTGACCCGCTCCAACGACGACTTTCCCGAGGCGCTGCAGGTTGGCAGTCACATCAAGCCCAATCTCGAGCTGATTAAATCCCTCGATCCGGATCTGATCGTGGTGGCCAGTGAGCGTTTTTTCAGCGCCGAAATGGCCCGCCTGGTGGGGGCCGAGGTGTTTTGGTACCAGCCGGTGACTCTGGATGGGGTTTTGACTGAGCTGGCGCGGCTGGGAACGGCGCTGGACTGCCAGCCACAGGCCGAGGCGGTGGCCGAAGAACTGCAACAGCTGCGTTTGCGGCTGCAGCCGTTGTCCGACCGGCCCAAGGTGGTCTACGAGGTGACCGAAATGCCGCTGACTCTGGCCGGGCAGGGCAACATCGCCGCCGACATTGTCGCTGCCGCCGGAGGCGAGCTGGTGACCCCGTCGACTCGCAAGCTGGTGAAGTTCAATGTTGAAGGGGTATTGATGAGCCAGCCGGATTACTACCTGTACCAACAGGGGCCGATGAACCCGTCGCCGACGCCGCCGCTGCGTCGTCCCCACTACCGTCATCTCAATGCCGAGGCGATCAAGGTGGATCAGCTGCGCTTCTCCCGCGCCAATGGCGATTCATTTTCCGTGGCCCTGGACCTGAATCAGGTCTTTTTGCATCAAGGAGATAACCGTTGATTTAAAAGGTATTTAAGTGAAGTGGCGGACCAAGGTCACATTGATGACTTGTGCTCACAAACACTTCAACTTTCCACAGTGTTTCAGGCTCAGGCTGCCTCTACACTGACTCCAGATTAAGGCTCCTCGATTTGAGGGGTTCCGTGGGCGGCAGGGCCGTCACGGGGCCGGGGAACCGGATGTGAATTCCGGGCTGTACCCGCAACTGTAACCGTTTGTGCCGACAGGCAGGGTTGCTTCCAATGCCACTGGCAAACGCCGGGAAGGGGGAGTGGACCGAAAACGGAAGCCAGGATACCCACCTTAATCTCCAGACGCTGAACACCGGGCGGGCTTACCCGGTAGTAGTGCATAGTCATTGCTCCTGCCCGTCTTGTCTCAGCTTCCTGCTACTGTTTGGATGCCGATGTGACAGACCCGAAATACCCGAACACCCGAGCTCCGGCCGACACCGGCGTTACCCGGATTAAGCGCAGTCGCCATCGAGGCGAGCTGCGAACAGGCTATACCACCGGCGCCTGCGCCACGGCGGCCGCCCTGGCGGCGCTAGAGGCTGTTGTTAGCGGTCGCCACCCGGACACCGTGGTGATCACCCTGCCCATTGGCGAGCAAGCCGAGTTTGCGGTGCTGGCCCGCCCCGCCGCCGAAGGGGAACGCTGTTGCGCGGTGATCAAGGATGCCGGCGACGACCCCGATTGCACTCATGGCGCCGCCATCACCGTGACCCTGGCCCTGACTGACGAGCCGGGCATTGTGTTTGCCGCCGGAGAAGGCGTAGCCACGGTGACCTTGCCGGGGCTGGAGCTGGCGGTAGGGGAGCCGGCCATCAACCCGGTACCCAGAAAGATGATTCGCGAGCACCTGTTGCCCCTGCTGCAACGTCATGGCCATGTTGGCGCTCGAGTGACGGTGTCGATCCCCGGTGGTGAACAACTGGCGGAGCAGACCATCGGCCGTCGCCTGGGCTTGATCGGCGGCCTGTCCATTCTTGGTACTCGCGGCACCGTGCATCCGTACTCCACCTCCGCTTACGCCGCCTCGGTACGCCAAAGCATCGAGGTGGCTCGGGCCCAGGGGCAGCGACAAGTGGTGCTGACTACCGGCAGCCGCACCGAAAAAGCCGCCATGGCGCTGCACGCCAGCTTACCCCAATGCGCCTTCATTCAAGTGGGGGATTTCAGTGGCGTCGGCCTCAGGGCGTCGGCCCGGCAAGACATGGCCCAGGTGGAACTGGTCACCATGATCGGCAAGCTGTGCAAGATGGTCGGGGGCACCCTGATGACCCACGTGACCGGACGGCCAATCAATTTTTCGCTGCTGGCTGACCATGCCAGCGGCTTTACTGACGACGCCGAGCTGCTGCAACAGATTCGGTCGGCCAATACCGGCCGCCATCTGCTCGAACTTGGCCGTCAGCACCTGCCAGACGACTACTGGCAACTTCTTTGTACCGAAGCGGCGCGCCATTGCGCTGACTACGCCCACCATTCCTTTTCTGTGGTTGTGCGGCTGGTGGACTTTGACGGGTCCACTCTGGCCCAGGGTCACTATGGAGACCATGTATGAACCCCATGTCCCAACTGACGGCCCAGGGGCGTCAGATTGAAACCGATTCTTTCGCCATCATCGATCGGGAGATCGAACTGCATCACGGCGGGCACCTGTTCAGCGATCTGCAGTGGCCGGTGGTGCGGCGGGCGATCCATACCAGCGGTGATTTCGAATTTGCCCGCCTGTTTCGCTTCAGCCCGTCGGCAATGGAAGCGGGCATGGAGGCGTTGCGACGTGGGGCGCCCATCGTGTCGGACGTCACCATGATCACCGCCGGCCTCAGTCCCAGTCGTTGTCGCCCGTTTGGTGTTGAAGGTCACTGTTTTATCAGCGATCCCGAGGTGATTGAACGGGCCAAGGCATCGGGCATTACCCGCGCCATCGAATCGATGCGGCTGGCCCGGGACAAAGGGTTGTTGGATGGCGGCATTGTTGCCATTGGCAATGCGCCGACGGCGTTGTTTGAGGTGCTGAGAATGGTCGAGGCTGGCGAGGCGATGCCGGCGCTGATCATCGGTATTCCGGTGGGTTTTGTTCGCGCCGATGAGTCGAAAACCCAGTTGGTCGGTCAGGCTAAGGTGCCGTTTATCAGCTCGCTGGGCCGCAAAGGCGGCAGTCCGTTGGTGGTTTCCAGTCTGCATGCCTTGATGGTGGAGGCGGCCAAATGACAGGCCGGATTCGCCTCATTGGAATCGGTGACGATGGTTGCCTGAGCCTCACCAGCCGGGCCATCAACGCCATCGCCGAAGCCGAAGTGTTGGCCGGCAGTCAGCGGCATCTGGCCTTTTTTCCTCAGTTCCAGGGGCAAAAATTGTCCCTGACTACTCCGCTGGAGGGGTACCTGGAGGCGATATTTGCCGCCGCCGAGGAACAGGAGGTGTGCGTTCTGGCTTCCGGCGATCCGCTGCTGTACGGCATCGGTACCCGCCTGCATGCCTATGCCGACGCCCTGCCAACAGCGCCGGAGTTGGAGTGCATTCCGTCGCTGAGTTCGGTGCAGCTGGCCTGTGCTCACCTGGGCTGGACTTCGCAGCAGACCCAGCTGTTGTCGGTTCATGGCCGGCCGCTGGACGGTCTGGTGGCGCAGCTGCAACAGGGAGACCAGTTTGCGCTATTAACCGACAGGGACAACAGTCCCACCGTCATCGCCCGCCACCTGCTCGAGTTTGATGAGGGCCACTGGCAACTGCACCTGTGCGAAGCCATGGGGGGGCCGGCGCAGCGGGTGCGTGAATTCTCTGTGGCCGCCTTGGCCCGCGGCGATGCCGGTGACACCGCGCCGCTGAACCTGCTGCTGCTAAAGCGCAGTGAGCCGGCTCGCTGGGGGGGGCTCGGTTTGCACAGCCAGGATGACGATTTCCTTAAACGCACTCCGCAGCGGGGGCTGATCACCAAGGCGCCGGTGCGGGCGGTGGCGGTGGCCAACCTGAACCTGCATGCCGATGCGGTAGTGTGGGACATCGGCGCCGGCTCTGGCTCGGTGGGCATCGAAGCCGCTAAGCAGGCCTGGAAAGGGCGCAGCTTTGCCATCGAGTGCAACCCGGAGTGCTTTTTCCAGCTCGAAGGCAACCGGTTGGCCCACCGAGTGGATCACCTGACCGTGATCCAGGGGCGAGCGCCACAGGCGTTGACGGAATTGCCGGCACCGGATGCGGTGTTCTGCGGCGGCAGTCGCGGCGAAATGGAACCCATTGTCGACGCGGTGATGGCCCGCCTGAAACCCGGCGGCCGTTTCGTGTTATCGGCGGTCACCCTGGAGAGTGTGGCCGAGATCCACCGCCTGTGTCAGAGCCGTCAGCTAGATCCACGCATATTGATGATCAACTGCGCCCAGAGCCAACCTCTGGCGCACTACACCCGTTATCAGAGTGATAACCCTATCCATCTGTTTATTATTGAAAAGAAGGCAAAAAGCCAATGAATAAAATCGGAAAAATCTATGCCATTGGCGTTGGCCCCGGCGCAGGCGACTTGATGACACTGCGAAGCCTGAGATTGATGCAGTCGCTGGATGTGATTGCGGTGCCGGAAAAAACTCAGGGACAGGCCGACTCCTTCGCCTGGGCCATTGCCCGTCAGGAACTGGACTTAGCCGACATGAAAGGCGAGCCGCTGTACCTGTGGTTCCCCATGAGCCGGGACCCGGCCATCACCGTGCCAGCCTGGGAGCAAGCGGCCGAATCACTGGTGGCGCAGTTGCAGGCGGGTAAAGACGTCGGCTTCATCACCGAAGGCGACCCGTCGGTCTTCAGCACCTGGGCCTACCTGCAGGAGGAGTTGGCCGAGCGCCTGCCTGAGCTGGAGGTTGAAGTGGTGCCAGCGGTCAGCTCCATCACCGCAGTACCGGCAGCAACCACCATTCCCTTGGCCGACGGCGAGGAGCGTTTCTGCGTGGTGCCGGCCACCTATGGCATTGCCATGCTGCCGACCCTGGTTGAAGAGTTTGACACCATCATCCTGATCAAGGCCGGTCGCATGGTACAGCCGCTGATCGAGATGCTCGAGCCCATGGGGCTGCTGCATTGTGCCACCTACGTGTCCCATGCCAGTGGGGCCAACCAGCAGGTGTACACCGATCTGCGCCAGGTGCCGGATGAACACCGCTACTTCGCCATGGTTCAGCTGTCGATTCGTCGTCGTAAAGGGGTGCTGCGCCGGGGGCAGTCATGACCCGCATCGCCATTCACGCCATTACCCGCAAGGGGGCGGAATTGGCGCAGCGGTTGGCTGCCGAGCTTCCCGATGCGCAGCTGTTTGTGGTCGACCGTCAGGGAGACTGGGGCGGCGCGTCGGCGTTGTCAGTGCCCTTGGCCGACCATCTGGCGGCCCAGTTTGGCCGCTTCGATCAGCACCTGTGCCTGTTCAGCGTCGGCATTGCCACTCGATTGCTAGCGCCGCTGCTGCAAGACAAGCGCCGCGATCCGGGGGTGGTGTGCATCGATGAGCAGGGCGCGTTTGCGGTGCCGGTGCTCAGCGGCCACCGGGGCGGCGCCAATGCCATGGCCGCCGAAGTGGCCAGGCTGTTGTCGGCGACGGCAGTGCTGACCACCGCCTCCGATGCCTCTCAGACACTGTCGGTGGACACCCTCGGGGTGCCGTTTGGCTGGCAGTTGGACCCGGAGTGTGAACCCAGTTTGACGCAAGCGGCCAGTGCCGTAGTCAATGGTCGGCAGACGTTGATCTGGCAGCAGTCCGGGCAAAAACAGTGGTGGCACCCAGAGTGTGCCATGCCCGGGCACCTGTGTGTCAGCGAGGCGGCTACCCTGCCTGACAGCACCGATTATCAGGCGGCGGTGATCATCAGTCACCAGGCTCGCCTGCCAAGGCTGTCGATTCCCACGGTGGTGTGGCGTCCCCGCAGCCTGGTGATTGGCATCGGCTGCGATCGCAATACACCCTTGTCGGTATTGCGCCAGGGGTTAACGGCGTTTTTGCAGCAGCACAACCTGCATCTGGCCTCGGTCGCCCGGTTGGTGTCCATCGATCTTAAGGTCGATGAGGCCGGAATCGTCCAGTTAGCCGCCGAGTTACAGCGGCCGTTTGACTGCTTCGATGCCCCCACCTTGGATCGGGTCGAGGGCATCGAAAATCCTTCGGAGACGGTGCGTAGATGCATCGGCGTGTCGTCGGTCGCCGAGGCGGCGTGTCTGCATGCCAGCGGTGCCAAAGCCTTGTTGGTGCCAAAACACAAGTCGGCGGGCGAGGGGTTCAACATGACTCTGGCCGCTTGCGAGCTGCCGTTTGAGGAGCCGCTGATGAGCCGCAGCCGCAAACGCTTTGTCGGTCAGGCGCCAATACCGGTCACCGCAGGTGGTCACCGCGGCCTGAAAACCAGCGGGGAAGCCCGGCCGATTCGCCATTACCGTCACCACCTGGTGGTGTGTGAAGGCGGCCGTTGCCAGCGCTCCGGTGCTGAGGGGCTGGCCCACCAGCTGCGGCAACAGCTGAAACAGCTGTCACTGCACCGGGGGCCAGACCGCATCAAGGTGACCCGCAGCCATTGTGCCGGAGCCTGTCGGCAGCGGGCGACGGCGGTGATCTATGCCCGTAAGCCGGACGCCAATCACGGCCTGTGGTTGCAGAGCCTCGAGACATTGACTCAAGCACAGTGGCAGGCGCTGTTTGCGGCGATGTCCCTAGGGGTGCCGTTGTCCCAAGTGTTGCCGCCAGAGTGCATTGCCGAGCAGGAGGCGGCGCCATGATGCCGTTGATGTTCACCGATGCCATGCCGGTACTGATTATTGGCGGTGGCCGCGCTGCGGCGATCAAGGCCACCAGTGTGCTGCGTTATCAGCAGCGGGTGACCCTGATCTCGACCCAGTTTAACGATCAGTGTCTTGGCTTGCCCTGCGAGCGCATCGACGGTGACGTCTACCAGATGCGGCCGGAGGAATTTGCCGGCTATCAGCTGATCTACCTGGCGATGCCGTGGCCGGCGACCTCGGGGCGACGACGTTACATCGAACGGTTGGCTGACACACTAAAAGCCAATGGCAAATTGGTGTGCGTCAGCTGCAAGCCGCAACTGGGCAACGTTATTAACCCCTGTTCCCGACGGGTCGGCGAGCACGTACTGTCGCTCAGCTGCGATTACAGCGATCCGCGGCGAACTCGCAGCCTGACCCAGAAACTAACCGATTCCCTGCAGCGGCTGACTCAGCCACTGCTTTAGATCACGACGACCTGAGGAGAGACCACCATGAGTGGCCACCTGAGTATTGTGGGCATAGGCCCAGGCTCTTTGGAGCTGATGACCCCGATGGCGCGAATCGCCATTGAAAATGCAGAACTGGTAGTGGGCTATAAGCCTTACCTGGAGATGGTTGCCCCCTTGCTGGGCGGCAAGGAGCAAAGCGCCAGCGGCATGACCCGGGAAGTGGACCGGGCCGATCTGGCGGTGACCCAGGCCCTGGCCGGTCGCCGGGTTGCCATCATCTCCAGTGGCGATGCCGGTATGTACGCCATGGGCCCCTTGGTGTACGAGTTGCTGGCCAAGAAAGGCTGGCAGCAGCACACCGGCGTGCCGGTTCAGATGGTGCCGGGGATTACTGCCGCCAACGCCTGTGCCTCTTTGGTGGGTGTGCCCCTGGGCCATGACAGCTGCACCATATCCCTGTCGGATCTGTTGACGCCATGGAGCCTGATTAAGACTCGGATTGCCGCGGCCGCCGAAGCCGACTTTGCCATTACCTTCTATAACCCGCGTTCCCGTCGTCGAACCAATCAGATTCTGGAGGCGCAGCAGATTCTGCTGGCGCACCGCCATTCGAATACGCCGGTGGCGGTGGTGGACAACGCCTATCGACCGGAACAATCGATTCAGTTGTCGACATTGGAGCAATTTACCTCGCTGGAGTTCGGCATGACGGCGGCGGTAGTGGTAGGCAACAGCCAAAGCTTCCTTTTTGAGCAACACATCATTACCCCCCGGGGCTACAGCAAAAAATACGACCTCGAAAATGGCGAGGTTAAAGCGGGCCAGAAACGAGGCCGCTCCCTTATTGAATCTCAACAGGAGACTGCAGAATGACCGTCTATTTTATTGGTGCCGGCCCTGGTGACCCGGATCTGATTACCGTCAAGGGCGCTCGCCTGGTAGAAACCTGCCCCGTGGTGCTGTACACCGGCTCCCTGGTGCCCAAAGAGGTGGTGGCCCGGGCCCGGGAAGACGCGCTGGTGCTGAGCTCTGAAGACATGGATCTGGATGAGATCATTGAAGTGTGCGAACAGGCTCATAAAGAGGGCAAGGACGTCGCTCGAGTGCAGACCGGTGATCTGTCCATTTACAGCTCGCTGGCAGAGACCACCCGTCGCCTGGACCCCCTCGGCATTGACTGGAAAGTGGTACCCGGAGTTAGCTCGTTTCAGGCGTCGGCGGCGGCGCTGGGTCAGGAGTTGACCCTGCCGGAGACCTGCCAGACCATCATTCTCAGCCGTGCTTCCGGTCGAACGCCGGTGCCGGAGAAAGAAAACCTCAAATCCCTGGCCGAGCACGAAGCCACCCTGTGCTTGTTCCTGTCAGCCAGCCTGATCCGCAAGGTGGCCCGGGAGCTGAAAGAGGTGTACCCGGGTCACTGGCCAGTGGCGGTGGTGGAGAAGGCCTCGCACCCGCAGCAGCGGATTCTTCGTGGCACCCTGGATACCATAGTCGACCAGGTCGAGGGGGCGGGCATTCGAGCAACGGCGATGATCATCGTTTCCAAGGTGCTGGATCACAATGAGTTTCGAGATTCCCGCCTGTATGCCGCCGAGTTCTCTCACGGCTTTCGAAAAGCCCGACAAAGCGAGGAGAGCACCTCATGACCCGGCCTGGCAAGGTGTACCTGGTCGGTGCCGGGCCCGGAGATCCCGGGTTGTTGACCCAGCGGGCGGTGCAACTGATGCACGAGTGCGATGTGGTGTGTTACGACCTGCTGATCGATGAGGCAGTGCTGGCCATGGTGCCGGCATCGACCCGCATGATGGCGGTGGGCTACCGCGGCTATTGTGGCACCAGCATCGAATACGGCATGCATCCGGACGTGGTCGAACAGGCGCTGGCGGGCCACACTGTGTTGCGCCTCAAGGCCGGTGATCCGCTGATTTTTGGCCGGGCCACCGAGGAGTGCCGCTGCCTGACTCATCATGGCATCGACTATGAGGTGGTGCCCGGGATCAGCTCCGCCCTGGGGGCGGCGGCGTACGCTGGCTTCCCTTTGACCAGCAATGGACTGGCCTCGGACGTAACCTTTGCCAGTGGTCACCGGGCGTCCTCCACGCTGAGCAGCTGGGCTGCCATGGGGCAAAGCTCTGGCACCCTGGTGTTGTACATGGGGGCGAAAAAGCTGGCCCTGCACGCCCAGCGGCTGATTCAGGAGGGCAAAGCGCCTACGACACCGGTGGCGGTGGTGGCGGCGGCCACCACCGCGTCTCAACGGGTGTTGACCACCACCTTGGAGCGGGTAGGAGAGCAGATAGGGCATTTTGACAACGGTGACCCGATGCTGGTGATCATGGGTGAAGTGGTTTCCCTCGCCGACGAACTGGACTGGCGCACCAGGCTGCCACTCAGCGGCGTTCGCATTTTGGCCAGCAGCCGCAACCCTGAATTGTTGGCACAGTGTCGCGACCTGGGCGCCGCCGTAGTGGAAGCTGTCAAGGTGGAGACCAAGGTGGCCTTCAGCGAGGAGGATTGGCAGCAGCTGATGCGGGCGCCGGAGTTGTGGCTGGACTCCGCCGAGGCGGCCGCCAGTGTGATCGAACAGGCGAAGCAGCAATGCCTGGACTGTCGCGACTGGCCCTGGTCCCTCAGTGGCAGCGACCAAGCCTGCGCTTACCTGGGCCGCTATAACTTAACCGCAATCGCCACCGCGCAGCCGTCACAATCGGCTCTGGTGGTGGCGGCGCAGCCTCGGCCCGGGGCCCTGTGTGGTCGCCACCTGCAGGTGGTCGCACCGCAGTTTCCATTATCGGCGGTGTCACTGTGTCTGGTGGATGAGATGGCGGTAGTGCGCTATTTGATTGCCCAGCAGTTGCTGAGCAGTGATGCGGTGGTGTTGACTCAGAATCGCGAGGTTGAGCGCTACCTGCAGGCTCAGGGGCATCACTGTCAGTGGGTCGATGATGCCACGGCGCTGGTAAGTGCACTGAAGCTCAGGCGCCAGGCCGCCTGAGTCAGGGTTAAGCAAAAGGGGCCAGCGGCCCCTTTTTTTATGTCCTGAGTTTCAGGTGGCTGGTGCGGTTTCACTGCAACGAGGTTAGGCGGGTTCCACCAGTAAATCGTCCAGGCACCAGATGTCGCCGTTGTCGGGGATAGGGTGGTAGGCCGAGTGCAGCGGATAGCTGAGCAAGCCATTTTGGACGATGCGCTGCCATTCGCCGTGGCCGATGAGCAGGACATTGCGGTCGGCATGTTGGTTCAGCAATTGGCACAGGGCGCCATGGGCTCGTTGCCAGACGCTGCTGGCGCTTTCGGCACCGGGAATGGCCAACTCATCCTGTTGGTGACGGCTGTCGTAGTGCTGCCACCACTGCGGCGATTGGCCGCGTTCGAGCCCTTGCAATGAGCCGAAATCCCGCTCGCGCAACTGACTGCTGATCTGTATTGGCAACTTGAGTGTCTGATTGGCGATGATGGCGGTTTGCTGGGCGCGATCGAGGTCGCTGCAGAGGATAAAATCCAATGACAGTGCTTGGGCTTGCTGCCCCAGAATTCGGGCCTGTTGCTGGCCCAATTCAGTCAGTTCACTGTCCAGGTGTCCCTGCAGAATTCCAAGCTGATTCCAGCGAGTTTGGCCATGGCGGCATAGGTAGATGGGCATAGAGAAAACCACTCTGTATTCGTCGACATAGTAAAGCGATCTTGCACCTGGAAAACAATGTGAGAAGCAACAGGGTATTGTGATTTTGCAAATACGGCTGTAACCCGCGACGGGCCTGATTGAATCGCCTTTGAATTGCAATTACTGCAATGACTAATTGCGCGTGACGACATTCACAGAGGCCGGGTTTTCGTGAGTTTGGCCCTGTTGTTGTGCTCCAGTTAACGATTTCGACTGCAAAATGAACATTCGAGTGACTGTTTCACGAATTCTGTGACAAATGCCAGTTTCATTCGAGTTCGTAATCGGTATTATCAGCTTCGAACTTAATTACAATTCTACGGTGTTAGGTTCGTTATCATTTCCCTGCAAAAGGCGGCGTCTCATCAGCGCTGCCTTTTTTTATCTGCGCTTCACACCTCGCAACCCCTTTAAAAATGCAGATTTCGCGCATCTTTTCAGATTTTGCATTATTAAACTTGCTTAGATTGAAACACTGAAGCTCTAAGTTTGCTCGTGGGCTAAAATTAGAATTTCGTAATTTAGTTTCATGTGCAACGCCTTGTTGTTGATGAGAAAACGCACAGTCCGTGGGTGCTGCGGAAATGTTGATTTTGATAATGAATTGTAATTCTGTCGTCGAGTGAGTCCCGTTCGACACCGATACCCCACAAATTCTCAGTTGCGGAAAAAGCGGGACCTATGGCTGGCGTGTTGAAGTCGGTGTTGGCGACGAATCTTCAGCCGGGGTGAACATTTGTTTGTCAACTTTGTGATTTTAATCTTATTAAACAGCAACTAAGCGATTGTACATTAGGTTTTTTTAATATTTTCAATGCGTTAGTTTCTATCGCTCGAATTCGAGCTGAGGGTGGCAGGGTTGGCGCTGCAGCAAGGGCAAATGAGAACCGTAAACATTCGTTAACGTATTGGTCTGTTGGTTTCGCAGCATCATCGTTGCCCAGGCCGTGAACGGTTTATGGCCTTAATGGCTGTTTCGTACGAATTTTCAGGCTTACTGCAATAAACCAACGTTTTATTCGAGAAATGTTAGTGCTGGTCAGGCCAGGTTTTCGGCCATCGAACTGCCAATTTTCGACGTTTTTTGATGGCGTCTGCGTAGTCATTAGTAGGTGCTTTTAGGGGGCAGAAGGGCGGAGGAGCGATGAAGCAGACACCCAGTGAAGACCGGCAGGGCATTTCGATGCCTTTATGGAGTGATGACGTGAGTCCGTGGCAAGCACTTAATGACGGGGTGATGGGGGGCCAGTCCAAAAGCGGCATCAGTCGGGCAGGCAATCAACTCTGTTTTCGGGGCAGCATCTCCCTGGCTGGCGGAGGTGGCTTTGCTTCGGTGAGACGTCCCTTCAGGTTGCCAGCAGAGTCGGCTCAACTGCACTTGCGGGTGTTGGGGGACGGTCGCCGATACCAGTTGCGGCTGAAGATGGACAGCGAGTTCGATGGCGTGATCTACGTGGCTGAGTGGATTCCCCCTGCCGGGCGCTGGAGTGAGGCCCGGTTTACTCAAGCGGCATTCGAGCCCAAGTTTCGGGGACGAGCCCTGAACGGTCAGCTGCCGCTGCAATTTAAACGGGTACGGCAACTTGGATTGCTGACCGGTGAGCGTCAGCCCGGGCCCTTTTGTCTGTGGCTGGATTCGGAATTGTCGGTGCACTCGAGCGCCTTCTCCGGTAGTGATGTTCTTGATCGCGATCCCGAGGATTAAGCCAATAGAAGTCACATCAAGGTGTTGAATTAAGATTCTGGTTTAAATCAATAAAAACAGGTAGCTTGGTAGCTATTGAAGATGATTTAGGAGTGCGTGATGGCACTTTTAAAACAAAGCGGCGCAGAGGCTGTGGTTCGAGGTTTGGCCGTCATGACAACCCTGACGCGGCCTGATATCGGCATTGTTACCCTTGGTGAGTTTGAAGATGCCTGGTTAGATTCCAATGAGGTGCTTGAGCCGCAGAGGCAGCGATGGCTGAACCAGGCTGGGGGAGACCGCTGATGGCGGCGCGATTGTGGGGGGCGTATGCTTTGCTATTGTTAGCGTATGCGCTGGCCCATACCCTGCACCGGTTTGACGCCGGCAGTGGTGGTTTTGGCGCCAAGCTGGGCCCCTTGGCATTTGCCTTGTTGATCCTGGTGGCTCAGATGGCAACTTATTACCGTCGTCCGCTGGGGTGGCGCTGGTTGTGGCAGGCGGTGCTGGTATTGTTTGTGCTGTATGAGCTGTTCCTGTGCTTACTGGCGGCGTTTCTGTTTCTCTATTCTGGCCCTCAGGCCTATCTGGCCAGCGCCACGACCTTGGCATCGGCGTTTGTGCTGTTGCCCGGTGGTTGGGTAATTACCCGTTATGCCCTGCTGAATAGGCAGGTGTGGCAGCCCTCCGACGGCGAGTCTCTGTTGTTCGGTCGCTAACCGGGTACGACTGCCCTGCATCTCTACAAACGAAAGCCCCGTTGGCAGTGTGCTGAGTGGCTTATCCAACTGCCTGGATGATGGACTGAGAAGCCTCGGTTTTATCTCTGGCTCAGAGCAAGCGGGTATTCCGAATCTCGGGTAGATCACCCTGATGCACCCGCAGCATCGGTGATGGCAGAGTGGGAGGCCGAAAGGTCGGCCTCCCAGTTGGGGGTATTAATGGCTCTGCAGCCAGTGGTGTACCTTTTGGTTAGCCAGATCGGGCTCGGAGTGCATAAACCAATGGCCACCCGGAACCGATTCTACCTGGCCCTTATTCAGGCTTTTGACTTTCTCTACCCAGCTGTCGGCATGGAACCACACCTTCTTATCTTCGCCGTAGATGAACAGGAACGGCGTACCGTACTCTTCCACTTCCAGTGATTTTGGCAGGTTCTTTGACAGCACTGATTTCCACAGATGCCAGTAGGGGTAGGTCATGCGCGGGTCGGCGCGCAGGTCATCGACGGTTTTATTGGGGTCGACGTCCTCGATATGCAAAATGTCGGCGGCGGTGTAGCGGGTCAGTTTTTCCCCCAAAGACTCGGGCAAGGTCCAGGCAACGGCTAGTGCAAAGGTGTATTTGACGTTGATTTTGGGCCGCTCTTCCTTACCGAAGCTGCCGATGTCGAACAGCACCACGCGATCGACCAGGTCATTTTTTTCCAGGTACTTAAACGCAAACACCGCGCCCCAGTCGTGGGCTAGGACCGTGACTTTGTCTTTTCCCAGTCCCTGAATGAAGTGATCGATGATAGTGCGGATCTGTTGCATGTCATAGTGAGGCCGACTGCCGTCGTCGTGGAGTTCGAACCCCGGCAGGGTGAAACGGACGATGGTGTAATAGTCTTTCAGGTACTCCACCTGTTTGTCCCACATCTCCAGGCTGTCCGGGTAGCCATGGATCAGTACCAGAGTTTCGTCGCCCTGGCCTTCGACCTGGTATTCCAGGTTGCTGACGATGTCAGGCAGCTTTTGATTAAACTCCTCGTCGGGCATCGGACCGTTCATGCTGAATGAGTAAACCAGATAGAGAACGGGAGAAAGCAGTGTCAGTATGACTAATAGAGTGATGACTACGGGCTTTTTCATCGGATATCCTTTGCTGTCATTGGTCTTGTTCCTTGATGTGCAATCGCTGTTCTGGTTAAAAACGGCAATGAACTTGCCGAGATCGCCAGTTTCGGCTGATCATTCGGCAGCCAATCGATTCTCGGCAACCTGGTTAGAGTATTTGCTCTACCTAAGTATGACCAATACTGTTGTGCATAATCAAGACTTTTTGCCAGCCGGTGACAAACTTGTCACCATCTTGTTCCTCCTTGGGCAGACACCCATCTTAATCCCTTGAGCAGAAGCCCTTTAGCAGACATCCATAATTGGAAGTTACTCGGTGCCTTATTCTCTTTGCCGCCGGCGAATTAGCTTTTTCCGCCGTAACTAAGCGTGGCAGGGCAACTTTTCAAGGAAAGATGGAGCGATAGTGTTGATTGAACTGGGTATGACGCGCATCGCGGAAACCACCGTTTGCGATTCGCGTTGGGTGTCGACGCCTTAAGACCAAAGGATAGAGAGGGGAGCTGAAGCTTGGCTAGGCGCCGAGCAACCGTTTGGCGTTGCCAGACCCTCGAATTCGATGCATGCCGTTGGTTTGGTGGCAGTGTTGCAGGCTGTGCAGTCGACCAGCCAGATGACAAAACTGGTACTCAAAGCCCTGGGTAAGCTCCATCCAGTTGTCCAAATCGATGCCGAGGCGTTGCAGTAATGTGTCGCTGGAAGCAGGAATGGCAGCGGCTTTGTCTGCTCGGATAACCCGGCCGGTAAACTCCACCAGTTCGAGGTAATCGTTAAGGTGACAGGGCAGGGTGTGAAGCCCCAACTGTTTGGCATCAAAAGGTTTTAGTCGCTCAGGTTGTGTGCCTTGTAGAGCGGCGCGAATGCGCATCTGAATGCTGGTGAAATCGGATTGTTCAGGGGTTTTGGCCATGCCTGAGCGAATGGGGTTAAGGTCGACGTAGGCCATGCAGGCCAGTAGAGCCTGTTCATCGAGCAAGGCTTGAGACTTAAATCGCCCCTCCCAGAACCGGCCAGTGCACTGGTCCTCTTTGTTGGCTTCCCGAGCAATGAATTCGTTGAGGGAGCGCATGTACCAGCTCAAATCGGCCAGTCGATTGCGATAGAGCTCCGCTTTACTTTCAATCAGATGAAGTTCGACGCGAGTGAGGTCGTCGCGCTGTTGGTCGTCGCAATAGCGGCGGGTGAGTTCGGTTCCTCCGAACAGGCAGTGCCAACGCGTGAGCACCTCCAGTGTGTTCCAGGCATTGGCCTTGTCTGCATCGACATGGAGCACCACATGGGTGTGGTTGGTCATCACGGCGAAGGCACAGATATCGATGGCAAACGCCTGACTTAATTCGAGTAACCGTTTTTCGACCCAGTGGCGTCGGTGCTCATAGCTGATACCGGTGTAGACATCGGTGCCGCAAAGGAAGCTGCGGCGAACGCAACGACTGACGCAGTGGTAGTAAGGGGTATCTTGCAGCGATACCAGCTGCTTTCTGGCGGTAGGCATAGTCTCATCCTTGAAACTGGTAAGAGTTGAGTGTAGTTGATGGGGAGAGCGTTTTTTAAAGGATGCCTGGATTAGCTGGTAAGAGAAATCGAATGGCTATCTACGTAAGGGATTGATGAAATGAGCTGGGTGTCTAGATAAGAGGGTAAGAGTTGAGTGTAGTCGATGAGGAGAGCGTTTTTTAAAGGATGCCTGGATTAGCTGGTAAGAGAAATCGAATGGCTGTCTACGTAAGGGATTGATGAAATGAGCTGGGTGTCTAGATAAGAGATGAGGACCTGGGATTGTGCAGTGACCGTGTTTACTAAAATGGGTGTCTGGATAAGGGGAGGGGATTGTTTTTGGGGTTCTGATAGAATGTTGCGACTGTCATCAATGAGTTAACACCAGAATGAGGAGGCGGTCATGCTGGATGCGGTCTGTACCCATGGCGGCGAGGTGCGTACTTACAACATCTTTGATTTTCAGAAGCTGGATCCGGCTGTCATTGAGTTGAAGCGGCAACATCTTCAGTGTCCGAATCCCGACTGTAACGGCAAGGCCTATTATCGCCGCGCCAGCGTTGATGGCAAGGCGGCTTGTTTTGGTTCCCGCTATCACATCACGGAGTGCGATGAGGGCCGTTCGTCGGAGCAGGGCAGCCGGGAAGAGCAGCAGGCCCAGGAAGTAAGTCAGATTCTGGCTAAAGCCGGTGAGGTTGTATTTGATTTCAGCCCGGTGGTCGTCAAAGCCAAGCCCAGCGCAAAGACCGCCGACTCGGCAACTCAGGCAAAAACCGGTCGACGTTCATCCTCGACTACCGCGAACCGCACAGCCAAAACGGCCACTCTCGGCATGGAAAAGGCGCTGGCCAGTTTGATGCGTGGCAGTGGCTTGGACAGCTCGAATACGGTGATTCAGCTGGACGGCCGTTTCAATTTCAAAGCCAAGAACCTGTTCGTGAATTTTGCCGACGCCGAGCCGCAAGCGTCTGCTGCCGATGCAAAACCGAAGATGTTTTGGGGAACCATCTCTCACAGTGATGCGGATCTCAATTGGTTGAATCCGTCAGACTGCGACGATGTCGGCATCCCCATCATTCGTTATCAGAAGGCGATCCTCAGCCGTTTCGGCATCACCGACCGGCGTGATGTGGAAGGCGCGGGGTTGATTTTGTATGGCAAGTGCTTTTGGAATCGAAGCAAAACCAGAAAGATCATCGAGTTATGGGATTCAGAGCGTATCTTTATCTCCCTGCTGGCGGACTGACGGTTGCAGAACATGGGCGCAGCTTCACGGAGTGATGGCGGCGCGCACCAGAGCCTGAATCAGTCGCTGCAGGGTGGCGGCTTTATCGTTAACCGAAGATCGCTTCGGGCCTTCCACTACCTGGGCCAGCACCTCGATTATCAGAGCGGCAAGGGTGCCGGAGAGCTCAGTAATCTCAATATCAAACCGCTGTGTTTTGAACGCTACGGTCAGTTTTCTGGCAATCTGTTTCGCCAGGTCGCCTTTCAACAACTTTGACGCTTGATTCCAATCGTTGCCGAGCTGGTAGGGGAGGGAGCGTCTGAAGCCACTGTCGTGGTTGATGATTTCAAGCATAGACACCAGCGCCGGTGGCGGGTGGCTATTCAGCCATTGCTCTGGCGTTGCATACGCCTCCAACAGCCTTGAAAACACCTGTTGATGCAACTCCACAAACACATCGAGTTTTCGCGAGTAATGGCGGTAGAAGGTGGTCTTACCGACGTTGGCCTGCTCGATGAGGTCGGCAACCGTAATATCACAGTAATCCCGGTGGCGTAGCAGGGATTGAAATGCCATTAGGATTCGCTTTTTACTTCGATTGGGAGGGGTAAGCATGAACTGGCCAGGCAATTGGGTGTAGGCACAGAGTAATGGTCTGGTGCGGCCTGGCAAGTGCTCAGAGCCAATTGCCAATAAAATCGGAACGCTTTAGGGAAATGGTTCCGTTTGGAACCTAGGTGAAGGGGGTGTGCCTGTGATGAAACCGTGGTGCTTGTCATATTGGGGCCGTTTTTTACTGTCAGGATCTTCCTATGGCCCCCACTTCTGAACGCCTTAACACCCCAGCCAACCCGGTGAATGTTGGTATCTTTTTATTCCCCGGAATGACCATGATCGATGCCTACGCGCCATTGCAAGTGTTGGCGTTAAGCGACCTGGTTAACGTGTTTACCTTTGCCGCGACCAGTGCGCCGCTGCCTTGCGATGCCGGCGTAATGCTGATTCCTCAATATGACTTTGCCAACCTGCCTGAAGTGGATGTGTTGATGGTGCCTGGAGGCGCCAATCCCGAAACCCAGATGCAGGATCCCGGGGTGCAGTCGGTATTGCGTCAATTGGGTCAGAGAGCCCAATACGTGACCTCGGTCTGCACCGGTTCGCTCATTTTGGCGCAGACCGGTCTGCTAGACGGGTACCGGACTACGGTGCACTGGGCGTATTCCGAGGCTCTGAAGCGATTTCCCAAGGTGATTCATGACGACAGGCGCCTGGTGCATGACTGCAATCGAATCAGTGGCGGCGGCATTACTGCTGGCCTGGATTTCGCGCTGTACTTGATCGGTGAGCTAGGCGGGCCCGCCGAGGGGGCGGCGATGGAGTTATTGCTCGAGTACGATCCGCAGCCGCCGTTTGCCAGCGGCGATCCCCGCCAGGCGCCGCTGGCCTTAAGGCAAGCCATCCAAGCTCAGGTAAATGATATGGCTAAAGTGTTGTTTGATTAGTGATTTGTCGGAGTTTGCGGTCACCGAACTGTTAAAACGGCTCAGTTTGTAATCAACCGGCGCCGACGGCCTTTCTTTTCGGATTTGCTCCTGCCTACAATCATGCGTAATTAACTGATTAGTATGGAAAGAGTATGGCTGATACCTGGTTTCAGTGTTTCAAAAAGGTCAAAAACGATGTTCAGTTTGTTGAGCTGGCTGAGACCTTGTCGGCTTGGCTGCAGCAAGGGGCGACCATCGATGACTGCGACCCCCAGGGCAGAACGGCGTTGCAACTGATCATGGCCAAGCCGGCACCCAGCACCCTGGCCATTCAGTGGCTACTGCAGCGTGGCGCCGATCCTTTTCGATGCCGTGACGTGCGTGGCCAGCTCGGCGAGCTGTATCCTGAGCCGACCGACAGTGGCGCCGAACTTCTCGACAAACAATACCGCGCTGCGCCTTACCTGATGATTCTGGCCGCCATGGAGGCCCGTCAGGGGGTCGACGATGAGGTGGCCAGCAGCGATTATTACGCCCAAAAATACCTTAAGGCACTGGCATCCCGTCGACGTATCGATGCGCTCAAGTCACAGTTTTCCGAGCTAAAAACCGGATTCTGGCAGGCCTCACAGCCGCGGATACATCCCTGGCAGAGTCATTGGGGTGGGGCCGCCTGGTTGCCGCAGAAGACGCTGCCGGCGGAGTTGGTGGCCAATCCGAAACTGGTTTTGGCATTGCAGCTGAACTTCGAGGAGCTGCAGAACCGAGGCTGGGCGCGTCGTCTACCTACTCAGGGGCTGCTGCAAGTGTATCTGGAGCAACCGGATGAACAATTGGATGAGATGCCCAGTGGCAAGTCAGTGGCACTGTACTGGCCCCGGGTACCTGCCGATGCCACCGGTTGGCGTGTTATCCCTGAGTATCGGCTGCAGGCACTGAGCCTGAGCATCGGGATGGAAATCCAGGCCCAGGCTCTGCAATGGCGCCCCTATCAGCAACTGCCGACCGGTGAGTGCCTCGACCATGTGTTGTCAACACTCCCTGTGAACACTCGGCCTTCGTCCGAGGAGCTTGACCGGGAGAGAGGCAGTTATGACAGCGGCTTGATGCCTCAGCTGAGCCAGTATGACGCCCAGTGGTTGCCCAAGGGGCATGTGCCGCTGTTTCAGGTGCTTCATACGGAACATGGAAGCAGCTTGTTGAGCCTGCCCGAGTCGGCACTGGCCGGCAACGACACCGACTGGCGGGCGCTGACCCATACCTTCTACTGCGACTGACTACAGCGGCACTGTCACTGACCGTTAGCTCAGCCACTGGGTCCAGCTGAAAAAGGTTCCCATGCCGATCACCACCGAGAGCAGGGTGTTAGCGGTCAGCCGGGCCGTTACCACCACCAGCAGCGCGCAGCCGAGGTAGGGGTTAGCCACAGTCAGATTCAGACTTGAGTCCGCAACAAACACAATGGGGGCTGCCAGAGCCGTCATGACTGCTGGAGCACTGTATCCAAGCCAGCGTTGGCTGGCAGTCCCCAGCCTCAGCGGCAGCCGCGGATCCAATAGCAGGTAGCGACTGGCAAACACCAGCAGCGCCATGGTCAGCAGAGTCAGAGTTATCATGATGATACTGCCTCTTTGTTGGTTTGACGGGCTGACAGCCAGGACTCGGACAGCGCCCCCACCGCCATCCCCCCTAACGCCGCGATCAGTAAGCCAGTTTGCCAATGCATCAGCGCAGAGAATACCGCCAGTGCGGCCGAAGTGACGGTGCACAACAGCACTGGCCAATTGCGAACCGTGGGCACCACCAGGGCGATGAAGGTGGCGGCAATGGCAAAATCCAGCCCCAGTTGGTCCAGCTGTTCGACGGAACGGCCAAGCACAATGCCGCCAAAGGTCGACAAGTTCCAACCGAGATAGAAACTGAGTCCGCCTCCCAACGCATACCAGGGGTCGAAGCGAGCCTGTTTGCCTGGGTGGGCAATGGCAAACAGTTCATCGGTCAGCAGAAACCCCAATGAGGCTCGCCAGCCAATGGGTAACGGTGCCACGGCCGGTCGCATCGCCATGGCGTACAGTAAATGTCGGCTGGTGATCAGGGCGGTGGTCAGCAATAGACTGCCCAGGCCGACGCCGGCTTTGATCATGCCGATGGCGGCGATTTGGGCAGCCCCGGCAAACACCACCGCTGACATGGCCTGACTCTGAAGCGGGGACAGGCCGGCCTCAATGGCGGCCGAGCCGGCCAGAAAGCCCCAGGGAATCACCGCCAGGGTCAGCGGAAGCATGGCGAGGGCCCCCCGCATCAGCGCGGTCCTTCTGGGCAGTTGTGATGGGCCAGCGGGGCAATCGGTGTGAGGCATTAAGGTCTCCGTGGAACTGAGCAAGTACGAAGGCTCAGAGTAGGTCAATGCCGGCGGCGAAGATTGGACGATATTGCGCAGGCCTGGATGTTCGGCGTCCGCACTCTGAAGTGCGGCAATCGCAGTGGTAGGAGGTAACGGGGCGGCCCCTGTTCACAGGTTGGCGCTGGCTAACGGCGGCAATTGCCAAGGAGGAGGGGCCCACCGCCTAAGCGGTGGGCCAGAGGGTCAAAGCTTGAATTGGCCAATCTGATGTTGCAGCTGCACCGACAGCTGGGCCAGATGCTCTCCGGAGGCGGCGGCCTGGGCAGCCCCTTCGGTGGTTTCGGCAACAATATCGTTGATGTTGTTGACGTTTTGATTGATCTCCGCCGATACCGCCGATTGTTCATTGGCGGCGCTGGCGATCTGCATGTTCATCTCGGTGATGCGGTTAACCGCCTGATTAATGCCATCGAGGGCCACATCGGCGTTGTCGGCCTGGTCTACGCAGGCTGCCGTGGTGGATTTGCTGCGCTGCATGACGTTGACCGCCTTGGCGGAGCCCGCCTGCAGCTGCTCAATCATCTGCTGAATCTCCTGGGTTGACGCTTGGGTGCGGCTGGCCAGGGTACGAACCTCGTCGGCCACGACCGCAAAGCCGCGCCCCTGCTCTCCGGCCCGAGCCGCTTCGATGGCGGCGTTGAGGGCCAGCAGGTTGGTCTGATCGGCAATGTTGCGAATCACCTCCAGCACGCTGTCGATGTGGCTGGTTTCGGTTTCCAGTTGACTGATCACCTGCGAGGCTTGCTCAATCTCCTGTGCCAGTTGATTGATGGATCCTGATACCGCGTCCACCACCTGCTTGCCCTCGGCAGTCGAATCATTGGCCTTTTGGGCGGCATCGGCGGCCAGGGTGGCATTCTGGGCCACTTCCTGAACCGTGGCACTCATCTGGTTCATGGCGGTGGCCGCCTGCTCGGTTTCCTGCTGTTGCCGCTCCATGCCTACCCGGGCGCCATCGGTGATCGACGCCATCTGCTCGGCAGAACTGGCCAGTTGATCACTGGCACCAGCCACTTGTGAGATGGTGTGGTGTACCTTTATCGCAAAGCGGTTAAAGGCGCGGGCCAGATCCGCCAACTCGTCGCTGCCGGAGTCGTCCAGACGCAGGGTCAGATCGCCGTCGCCTTCGGCGATGTTGTTCATGGTGTGGGTGGTTTCGACGATGGGACGGGAGATCCCGCGGCCAATGCCCCAGGCGATGCCGGCGCCCAGAATCAGTGCCATCAGTCCGGTTAACAGTACCCGGTTGCGAACGTCGGCCAGCGCCGCGGCGTTGTGGCTTCGGTCCATGGCAATTTCCAGTACCCCGATGGGACGCCCGGAGAAATCGTTCACTGCGTGGCGGTACACGGCGTAAGGCCGGTCGTTGAGCAGCACTTGCTCGGTGCTGGGCTGACCGCTAATGGCCTGTTGCAGCACCTCGGCCGACGACAGCATCTGGCCATTGAGGGTCGAACCGAAGGCGCTGAACTGGGAATCTTGTTGGGTATACAGGGCGATCTCTACCTGGTAAGCCTGTTTAAATTCATCGAAGAAGGCCTGGCCGAAAGAGATGCCAAATTCCACCGAGCCGATGGGTTGTTGCTGGTATGCCACGGGGACCACGCCGCGAATGCCGATGCCGGCCACCCCTTTTTCCAGGCCACGAATCGGTTGCTGATCGCGGTTGGTCTGGACCACGGTTTGCCGGAAAGAGGACAGGTCATCGCCGAACTTGGCCGGTTTGTGCACTCGCAGGAACGAAGTGGCAGGGGCGGCATGAAACTGGAACTGACGCACGGCAAAGTCGGATTTCATCTTGTTGAACACCGGCAGGGTACGGTTGAGCAGGCCGTCACGATCGCGGCTGGCAAACGCCGACTGAATCTCTGGCGTGCGCGCCACCACGGTCGCCAGGGCTTCGGCCAACTTGCCTGAGGCGTCGATCTGGGCGCTGGCGGTTTCAAACAGCTTGGTTAACTCCCGCTCTTCGGCGTTGTCGATCACCTTGGACAGTTGAGACAGTACCAGCGGAATCACCACCGCCATTACCACCACCAGCATGGCACAGATGCCGATCACGATGCGGTTACCAATGTTGGGTTTTTTCACCACGAGTTTCTCCGTTTTTAGGGTAGGGCGATGGCCGCTGTCGCGGTCGCTCTACCGACTTTTGCGGTGGGCCGCAAAAGCGCGCAAGTCATGGGATTAGGTTACTCAAGTGATTGAAAATGATGTGAGAACAAAGGCGCGTTTTGATGGTGCTGTTGGAGCAAGTGCCAATTCTATAAGGGGGGTCACAGAGCCGGGTAAAGGGCCGGGTTCAGCGCAAAATCGCGCCGGTAGCGGAGCAAAATTTCACTTTATCCGCCGAGCTTTGCCCATCTCCCTGGCGTAGCGACCGGGCGGCAGCCCGATGGCTTTTTTGAAGTGACGGCTCAGGTGGCTTTGGTCGTAAAAGCCGCATTCCTGGGCCACCTGAAGCAGAGGCAATCCCTGGCGGATGAGCCGTTTGGCCAGCCGAACCCGCGCCTGAATCTGATAAGCGTGGGGGGCCAGTCCGAACTCGCGCTGAAACTGGCGCAGCAGATGAAACGGGCTTAACCCGACGTAGTCGGCCAATTGCTGCAGGGAGACATCGGCATCGCATTGCTGATCGAGGAATTGCTTAACCTTCAACAGTTGCGGTCGGGCCCGGGTCAGGGAAACCGGCCTCTGGCCACCATGACGGGTCATCAGTCGAATCAATGACGAGAACATCAGCGATTCCCGCAGCAGCGGATTGTCAGAGTGGCTGAGGGTGTCGAACGTCAGGGTGAGTTGCCGGGCCAGGGCCAAGTCGTGCACCACCGGCTCGCTGAAGTAGGGGGCATCGGCGCTTCGCCCCAACTCCAGGTTGAGCTGTTCAAACTGCTCGGGCCGCGGGTACATGGCCCGGTAGGACCAACCCCCTTCGGTGGCGGCGCAGCCGTTGTGCACATCATCGGCATTCACCAAAATGATGCTGTGCTGGGGGGCGATGTGATCGCCGCCGCTGCGATAGAAACGCTGAGCTCCGGTATCGATAACGCCGACGGTGTAGCCCTCATGGCTATGACGAGAAAAGTTCTGTCGGTGGTAACGGGCGCGCAGCAGTTCTACCCCGCCAAGCTCGTTGGCGTACTGGTAATCGGCCTGTTCTGTCGTTGCCATGAGGCTCCTGATGAAAGGGGAGGGAGCATCATACTAAAACACCGCCGCCAGGGTTTGGACAAAATTGCCCTTTTTTGAACGCGCCGGGGCCGCTAAGCTGATGACATCGGCGCAATGGCCGCACTATAAGGGAGTATCAATTCATCATGGAACAGTTTCTCTGCCAACTAACCCCGATTCGAACTGACATGTTGGCCCAGGGGCCCACACCTCAAGAAGCGGCTGCCATCGACGCGCACTTTCACTATCTGAGCGAGTTGTCCGAGCAGGGCAGTGTGCTGATGGCGGGTCGAACCCTGGTGGCCGATGAACGGGCGCAGGGGCTGGTGATCCTAAAGGCCGCCAACGAGGCCCAGGCCCGGGCGTTGATGCTGGCGGATCCTGTGGTCAGCGAAGCGGTGATGCGCATGGAGTTGCTGCCGTTTCGAGTGGCGTTGTGGTCAGAGCAGTTGCCCTAGCTTGCTGTGGCGCCTTTACCGAGCCAAGGCTGCGTAAGTGATTCATTTAGATGATGAAGTGGATTCTGTAAATGGGGTAAAGTAGTCGGCTTTGGTGTCACATTTAGTTTTCGACAGGATAGAAACGATGCACAGCATAGAGATTCAGGGCAGCAGATTGGCCTATTTGGACGTCGGTCAGGGGCCGGTGCTGCTGTTTGGCCACAGCTATTTGTGGGACAGCGCCATGTGGGCTCCACAGATTGAAGCGCTCAGTCAGCACTACCGCTGCATCGTTCCAGACCTTTGGGATCATGGCCAGTCCGGCCCTCGTCCGCAAGGGTGTCGCAACTTGGCTGGCGTGGCGGACACCATGCTGGCATTGATGGATGCACTGCAGATTGAATCCTTTGCTGTGGTGGGGTTGTCGGTGGGGGGCATGTGGGGTACCGAGTTAGCCCTGAAGGCCCCGGCTCGGGTCCAGGCGCTGGTGCTGATGAACACTTTCGTCGGCCTGGAGCCGGAAGTGACCCACCAGAAGTACTTCGGTATGTTGCGGATGATAGAGCAAACCGGCGGCGTGCCGGCACCGATGGCAGAGCAGATCGTGCCGTTGTTTTTTGCCAATGACGTGCAGCAGAACAACCCGCAGTTGGCCGAGGGGTTTAACGCCGCGTTGCTGGGACTGGCGCCGGAGCGGGTTGCGGGAATTGTCGCCCTGGGACGGATGATCTTCGGTCGCCGGGATCTGGTTGAGCAGTTGCCAAAGCTGACCCTGCCAGTACTGATCCTCACCGGCCAGCAGGATAAGGCCCGTTCGGTGCTGGAGAGCTATCTGATGCAAGATGAGATCAGCGCCAGTGTGCTGAAAGAGATCCCCGATGCCGGACATATCTCAACGCTGGAGAATCCCGGTTTTGTTAATGAGGCCCTGAGCGCGTTTCTGCAACAGGCGATTCGGCGCGGTTAACGAACCCCTGGCTCAGGCCAGGGGCGGTTGCCGATTAGCGCAGCACCTTACTTAAAAAGGCTTGAGTCCTGGGGTGTTGCGGGCTGTCAAACAGCGCTTTGGGTTCGCTGCTCTCCACGATTTCACCGCCGTCGATGAAGATCACCCGATCGGAAACCTCGCGGGCGAAGCCCATCTCGTGGGTGACAATCACCATGGTCATTCCCTGTTCGGCCAGGGATTTCATTACGTCCAGTACGTCGCCCACCATCTCCGGATCCAGGGCTGACGTCGGCTCATCGAACAGCATCATGTCCGGTTTCATCGCCAGTGCCCGGGCGATGGCCACTCGTTGTTTCTGACCACCGGAGAGGCTGGAAGGGTAGACGTCGGCTTTATCGGCCAGTCCCACCAGCGCCAGCAGTTTACCCGCTTCGTCATCGGCCTGTTGCGGATTCATCACTCCCAGTTTTACCGGCGCCAGGGTGATGTTCTGGCGCACGGTTTTGTGGGGAAACAGGTTGAAGTTCTGAAACACCATACCCACGTTTTGCCGCAGTTTGTCGACGCAGGCCCCCGGGGCGGTGATGGATTCGCCTTCAATGACAATGTCACCGCTGCTGGGTTGTTCCAGCAGGTTAATGCAGCGCAAAAAGGTGCTTTTACCGCTGCCACTGGGGCCAATCACGCTGACCACTTCGCCGGCCTTGATGTGCTCACTGATCCCGGTTAAGACCTCGTTCTCGCCATAGCTCTTACGTAGGTTTCTAATTTTAATCACTTTGTTTCAGCCTCTTTTCGAACCGGGACAACATAAAGGTGAAGGTGTAGGTCAGCATCAGGTAGATCAGGGCACAGGTAAACAGCGGCACCACATCTTCAAAGGTTCGGCTGCGAATGATCTCGCCGGCCCGCATCAGATCCACGCCGCCGATGAAGCCAATGACTGCGGTTTCCTTCAGCAAAACGATGAATTCATTGCCCAGCGCCGGCAGAATATTTTTCAGTGCCTGCGGCAGAATCACCTCTTTCATGGTCTGGCCATGGGACAACCCCAGCGAGCGAGCCGCCTCCATCTGGCCTTTGTCCACCGCCTGAATGCCGGCGCGAATGATCTCGGAGATGTAGGCGCCGCTGTTGAGGCCAAAGGCGATGATGGCGGCGCTGATCTTATCCACGTCCAGTGACGACAACACGATGAAGTACAGGATCACCAGCTGAATCACCACCGGGGTACCCCGAATGATGCCCACGTACAGGTTGGCCGGCCAGGTCAGGTACCATTTTCCCGACATCTTCATCAGGGTGGTCCCCACCCCGAGCACGGCGCCGAGGATGATGGCGAACAAGGTCACCATCAGCGTGACCTTCAGGCCGTTGAGGATCAACAGGCCGCCGATCAGCCCATCGCTGCCGATGGGGGTAAACAGAGAATCTATGACTGCTTGCATCGACTTACTTCATGTATTTGGTGATCAGAGCGTCGTAGTTGCCGTTGCTTTTCATGGCGTCGAGGCTGGCGTTGACCTGCTTAAGCAGCTCCGGGTTGTCCTTGGACACGGCAATGCCATAGTACTCAGGATCAAAGTCCAGCTTTTGCAGTTTCAGGTTGGGGTTTTTCTGCAGGTGGTTGGCTGCCGGTTCGCTGTCAAACAGCACCAGGTCCACCTTGCCGTTTTTCAGTTCCATCAAGGCTTCAAAGCCAGTGTTAAAGGCGGTGACCTGCTCGGTAAAGGTCTTGGCCATGATGTCGCCGGTGGATCCCAGTTGCACCGCAAAGTGCTTGCCCTTGAGGTCTTCGATGGTGTGGATCTGATCGTCCTGCTTCTGGGTGATCACCACCTGAGTGGCTTCGTAGTAGGGGTCGGAGAAGGCGACACTGGCCTGACGCTCCGGGGTGATGGTCATGCCGGCGGCGATCATATCGATCTTACCGGCATTCAGTGCCACGATCAGCGAGTCGAACTTCATGTTTTCCACTTTGAGGGTTTTGCCGCTGTCTTCGGCAATCTGCTTGACGATGTCGATATCAAAACCCTTGATTTCATCACCACTGGCACCGCCAATGTACTCAAACGGTGGAAAGGCAGCGTTGGTACCAACCACCAGTACGTCGTCTTTTTTATTGCAGCCGGTGAGGGCGATCAGGGTCAGGCTCAGGGCGGCCAGGGTCTTTTTCATGGGGCACTCTCTGTATCGAAAAACGTCATTGGCAGCGACTATAAACAGAGAGAAATTTTCAGTCAATAGTTATGCGAAAAAATTGAATAAATAATTATTTGGTGGCATCGGGATAACGTTCGATCTTAACCCGTCGTTTACATTTTTTGAAGTTTTAGTGACCTTGATCACGCGATGTTGGTGGTTGTGCGGCCAGTGTTGGCCAGGATGAGTAACGTGATTATGCGCGGGAATACCATGGCGGGCGAAATCCGCGTTGATGAATTTTTATTCATCTTGAGCCGTGGTGGCGAGATGCGGAAACACAGGTCTGCCACAGCCGGTTTTCCATAGCCAGATCACACTGCCCCAGCGTCCGGAACCGGTCATCTTTAGGTCGGGGCGGAAAGGGGGCGCCAGCGGTGCAGCAGGGCGAAGGCGAGGGCGGTCATAATCACCAATGCCAGGGTCGAATTGAACCGATACAGGGTGGCAAAAAACAGATCTTGCTGGCCAGGCGTGACGCCAGACATCAGTACCACCAGCGATGAGATACCGGCAAACCCGATGGCACTGGACTCACCACCCTGACAGACCCAGTAGGCGAACGGTCCCAGAAACAGGCTGAAGCCCAACAGATAAAGGGCAAGGTTGTCGATGTAGGAAAACAGCAGCAGCTGCAGAGACAACGCGGCGCTGCAGCCGATGACGGTTCCGACGATGCGCGCTCGAGTGGCGATGGCACTGCCGGTGAGGTTCATCGGGGTCAGCAGTATCACGGCAGCGGCTTGAGCGGACAGGCTATCGCTCAGATTCAGCAGTTGAAAGGCTACAAACAGCAGCATCACCATCCACCAGCTGAGTGTGAGGTTGTGCAGCAGGGTGGCGCTTGCCGGCGGCTCGCTGGCGGTTGCCTGGGGTGCGGCCTGGCCGGGGAACAGCAGAAACATCAGCGCGGTGACGGCGATTGCCGCCAATGCCGAGGCCACCAGGTCCAGGCTAAAGTCCAGCAGGTCGAAGCCGTCGAAACTGCCGACATTAAGCAGAATCGAGCCGACCACCAGGTTGACGAAGCCCAACATGAAGCTGCCTGGATGGGTCATGCTGAAGCAGTTGATTGCCATCCACAGGGCGACAGCAGTCAGCATGAGCAGTGGAAACGGTTGCAGAAACCCCAGAATCAGATTGGCGATCAGGCAGGCGGTGACGATGGACTGAATGAGTTGCCGGGCTACCAGGCCGTGCCACTGGTTCAGTCGTGACAGCAACACTATCGAAAACAGCGGCGTGAACATGGCGCCATAGCGCCAGCTGGTCAGCGTGCACAGGGCAAACGCCAGGCAGGCCCCCAGCCACAACCGTTTGAGCATCAATGCGGCCATCAGTAGATGAAGTGCAGCAGGCTGATCAGGGTGATCTGCAATTGGGCCACCGCACTCCAGAGGCTGTCCTCTTGCGGGTAGAGGGCAATGGACGCTCGGGAGCCGATAAACAGCTGCGCCGGCAGCGCGCGATTCGGGGTTAGGTTAAGACGAACCCGCTGTGAGTCTCTGACCCAGCGGTTGCTGACTTGAATGCTGGCCAGGGTGCCGTTGGCGACCTGCTGTGCCTGGGCCACCCCCACGTCGCGACTGCCGACGGAGACGGAAAACACCTCGCCGGGGAGGGCATCGTAGGCCACTAATGCCCGAGCATCGTCGGGCATTGCGGCCAAGGCCTTTTCTCGGAAATCGGCACTGATCCACAGCGAGTTGGCGGGCACAAACGACAGCAAGGGTTGATGGGCATTGGCGTAGCTGCCGGAGACCAGTTGCAGGTTGGAGACGGTGCCGGCCTCCGGGGCCCGAATCTGAGTGTAGCTGAGGTTCAGGCGTGCTTGCTTAAGCGCATTTTCAGCCAGAGCCACCGCCGCAGTGCTGCCATTGACCAGCTGGACTTTCAAGGTGTTGAGTTGTTGCCGGGCCATGTCCCGGTCGGCTTCGGTAGCCAGCACCTCGGTGCGGCTTTTATCCAGCACCGACTGTGATACCAGTTGCTGTTCCCCCATCTTGCGGGTGCGGTTGTACTCCTTTGAAGCATGGGCGAAATTGGCCTGACTGCGGGCCAGTTGTGCCTGAGCCGCCTGAATCTGAGCCTTGAGGACCTGTTGCTGTTCTCGAGCCTGCTGCAGCGTCAGTTCAGCCTGGTTCAGTGCCAGCTTGAAACGACGGTCATCCAGAGAGAACAGCAATTGTCCCGCCTCGACGCGATCGTTGTTGGCAACGTGTACGGCTGCGACCGTGGCCGACACCTCGGTCGCCAACTGCACCACCTGACCTTGAATTCGACCTTCGGTGGTAACCGGCGCAAAGCGATCGGCGACGATCACATACAGGGCAACAACAATAAAAATGGCAATCAGGCTGATGGTCCAGCGCTTAAAAACGGCATCCAGGGCGGGCATAACGGATCCAGTCGAACAAAGGGAGGGCAAGTATAGAGATTGTTATTGGTTGCAAATAGAGAGCATAATGGTGCTCATGCGACCTATTAGTGGGACAATAATGAGTGCGTTGGATGATTTAAATCTGTTTGTGATGACCGTTCGCCACCAGGGGATCAGCGCCGCCGCCAAAGCGGCGGGAATGCCCCGTTCAAGGGTCAGTCGGCGACTGCAGGAGCTGGAGAAGGCAATGGGGTGTCAGTTGTTGATTCGCACCACCCGCCATATCGAGCTGACCGAAAACGGCCGCATGTTGTTTGAACAGACCCAGGCGTCGCTGAATACCCTCAATACGGCCATGGGCCGATTGCAGCAACGTCGCATGCAGATGGAGGGACCACTGAGACTGGCGGTGCCGGCGGCAGTAGCGTCGTCGCCAACCTTTATTTCGATGATGCAACAGTACATCGAGGGGTTTCCCCAGGTGAACCTGGAGGTGTTCTATCACCAACAAAGCGTCGATTTGCAGCGACAAAACATCGACATTCAGCTGTTGCCGTCAGATTCTGAGGTGATCAATCTCGATTACGTCCGCCAGACCTTATTGCCGTTCCCCTGTTGTTGGGCGGCCTCGCCGGCGTATCTGCGACAACATGGCCGCCCTCAGGACGAGGGCGAGCTCAAGCAGCACTCGTTGATCGCCAGTCGCCATATCGCCGCGGCGTTGCAGCAGGATCTGAATTTTCGTCTGCGTTCGGACGATCTGCATATCGTGCAACAACTGACAGTCCAGGGCATGGGCATCGGTCTGCTGCCGGAGGTGTTTGTGCGGCGCACCCAGTCTGAGTTTCAACTGGAGCGCCTGTTTGGGGAGCGTTCGGCCATGGAGATGGGATTGAGCCTGATTTACTCCTCCCGCGCCTTTCTGCCGGAGAAAACCCGTAAGATGATTGATCTGATCCGGGATACCTTTATCCAGCTGAATCAGCAGTCGTGATTGGGCCGGTAAATCGAATCTGAGTCCGGTGCAACTGGTTGGCTTCGGTACGGTCACACTGCCAGCCATACTGCTCGACCAGCCGATCAACCAGCTTGAGTCCCAGACCAAACCCCAGTTCTTTGTCATACACCTCCGAGTCGGGGTTGGTGATGGTCACATCAAGACCGTGCTGCACAATCCATATTTGACCCGAAGCGGTGTGTTGAAAGGCGTTGCGAATCAGGTTGGTGATAATGATGCGACAGACGGTTTCCGGCAGCTTCCAGGTGCCGGATTGGGTGGTCAGTTGTACCTCGACCTGTTTACCTTTCAGCAGGTACGCCAATTCGTCGGCTAATTGTTGAATCAGCTGGTCCAGAGCAAGATCGGCGCAGGGAAGGGCCTCGGTGGACTCTCTTTCCAGCCACAGCAGCGTGTGGGTGAGATCGCTCATGGTGATGCTGGCGCGTTCGATACGCTCCAGTACGGCACTCTGTTTTGGTGTGGCGTCGGGACTGATTTTTCGTAGCAGTGATGACGACGTTCTCAATACCGATATCGGTGTCCGCAGTTCATGGCTGGCGTTCTGCAGAAACTCCCGCTTTCGCTCGACGTTTTGATGAATGGTGGTCAGGCTGGTACGGATGAGCCCAGCCAGACGATTTAGCTCCATGAACTGAAAGTCCGGCGGTTCGTGTTGAATGGACTGCTGATCGAGACTGGCGGCCCATTGTCCTAAGCGTTCTACCGGTTGCGCCACTCGCTTGAGGCTGAGTTTCATCAATGTCATGAACAGCACCAGAATGATGATGGCCGACACGATGGTGATGAGCAGCGGGTCGATGCGTTTCATCTCATAGTTGGGTTTGTCGTACTCGTGAAACTCTCTGGAAACGTATCGGGTTGAACCATCGGCCAAGATCACCATGGTCGCGAAATAGCCATCACCGGGATCTTCCAATAGGGGTAAACCGTCCACATTGATCAGCAATTCCAGAGGCTCGATGGGTTGGTCTAAGTGGCGCTGAATGGGCTCAGGCATGTCTTGCCAGCGACTGGCAACATGAAAGTTCATCAGACTGGTTGGACGGCCATCGGCCACCTCGGTGGAGTGCGCGGCTTCGATCATCGATCCGACCATGATGGTATCCATACCGTCGAAGAAGGCTTTGCCACTGAGCCAGGTCAGGCTTAATCCCATCAGCGTCGCCAACACAATAACGGTGGCCACCACTCGGCGGTGAATACTCTCTCTAATCTTCATGAGTTACCTTCAGGCAGAAGCCAAATCCGGCGATGGTCTCCAGCAGATGCTCGTTTTGTCCCAGTGCCTTTCGTAGCTTATGCATGTGCACTTTCAGGCTGTTGCTGTCGGGTGGGTTGTCTCCCCAGACTTTGTCAGAGAGTTCGATGCGGCTGACCGGATTGGGGGCGGCGCGCATCAACACTTCCAACAGCTTGAGGCCGGTGGGGGACAGCCGGATGGGGGCGTGGTTGAGGGTGGTTTCCCGGGTATCGAGGTTAAGGCACAGCGGACCGCGGGTCAGGCGACGAGCCTGACCACTTCGGCGCTTGGCCAGGGCATACACCCTGACCAGCAACTCTTCGATGGCGAAGGGTTTGACCAGATAATCATCGGTGCCGGCTTCAAACCCGGCCAGCTTGTCCTGCAGGCTGTCTCGGGCCGTCAGCATCAATACCGGCGTGTCATTGCCCTCTTGCCGCAGGCGTTGACACACGCTCAAGCCATCCAGTTTCGGTAGGTTCAGATCCAGTATCAACGCATCGAACCGGTGCTGGCTGCACAGCGCCAGTGCCTGAATGCCGTTGGTAGCATGATCGCAGCCAATGCCCTCCAACTCCAAATACTCGACGATGGAGGTGGCCAAATCCAGGTTGTCCTCAATCAACAGCAATTGCATGGGTTTGCTCTCTGCCTAGCAGGCGTTGTTGGCCCAACATCAGGACCCGTTTGCACTCTTCCTGTATTGCCAGCAGCGCGGGAATTAAAATCAGAGTGATCATGGTGGCGAACAGAATACCATAGCCCAATGAGGCGGCGGCCGGGATCAAAAACTGGGCTTGCATGGAGGTTTCTCCCAACAGCGGGGCCAACCCGGCAAAGGTGGTCACCGAGGTCAGCATCACTGCCCGCAGGCGTCCGGTGCAGGCTTGCTCAATGGCAGCATGAATCTCGACGCCATCGCGGCGTAATTCGTTATAGCGAGACACCAACAGCAAGCTGTCATTTACCACTACGCCGGACAACGCCAGGATGCCGTTCAGGGACAGAATGCTGATGGTCAGATCGTTCACCAGGTGCCCGAGAATGGCCCCGGTGATGCCGAAGGGGATGGCGGTCATGATCAGCAGTGGCTGCACGTAGGATTTCAGCGGAATGGCCAACAGGGCGTAGATGGCCAATAACGCCAGCAAGAACATCTGACTCATGGAGTCGGTGCTCTCCGCTTGTTGCTCCGCTTCACCGGCAAAGTGCACTTTCAATTGCGGAAACTGGGTTTGCAACTTGGGCACCAGGGTTTGGTTGACCTGAGCCACCAGCGCTTCTGGGCTGATGATGCTCTTATCGACCACCGCGGTCAGGTACGCGGCACTGAGGCCGTCGATGCGGGTTTTTTCTGTTAGCTGTTGCTCGCTGGTAATGGTGGCCACGGTGCTTAACGGCACTCGAGAACCGGATGGGGTTCGCACAAACGCATTGTGCAGATCACTGAGGCTTTGGCGCTGTTCCCTGGGGTAGCGGATGCGCACTTTAACCTCATCCCTGGACAGCTGGAATCGCTGCACGATTTCGCCGCCGAAGGTTTGAAGCAGTTGCCGGGACAGGTCTGACGAGGTCAGTCCCATCGCCAACCCCTGAGCATTGACGCGAAAGCGCAGCTGAGACTGACTTTCGTTGAGGTTGTCGTCGATGCCACTGACCCCCTTGATGGTGGAGAGGAGTTGTCGAACTTCGGCGCCCGCCTGTCTCAGGCTGGCATGATCCGGGGAACGAAGCTCCATCTTGAAACTGTCTACCATCTCAAAGCTTGAAAGGAACTTCAGCTTTCTGGTGCCTTCCGGCAGGCCGCTTAATGCCTGCCAGGTTTGGCGGAATTGAGGCGACGAGTAGGGGGCATCGTTACGCAGTTCAACCGTGATGCTGCCACTGTCATCGGCTTCTGCCACCAGTTGCAGGTGTGCGATGCCGGTAGTGGCAGACGCTTGCTGGCTCAACTGCCGGTCGGCCTCCTGGGCGGCGTGTTGCAGATTCAACAGGTTGTTCGCCAGCACGCCATAACCGGCATCGGGCTCCATGCTGATGTTGGCAGAGACCGTTTCTCCGGGAATTTCCGGGAAAAACGCCACCTTGACGCGGCCATTGAGTGGCAAACCGATGACCAGAATGAACAGGGCGATGAACCCCAGCACGATGGCGTATTTGAGTTTCATGGTCTGGCGAATCAGCGGCGTATAGAGGTGGCGGATGAACCACTGCAGGCCGGAATCTGCGCCATTCTGAATATGAGACCAGATGCCGAGAATGCCACGAGGGCGGTGTTTTTGAGTGTTTAGGTGGGCGAGGTGACAGGGCAGAATCAGCTTGGATTCGACCATCGACAACAACAGGCAGATGGTAACCACGGTGGCAAACTGGGCGTAGATTTGGCCCAGATCGCCAGACACGTTGGCGATGGCGACAAAGGCCGCCACCGTGGTCAGCACACCGAACAGGGTGGGCACAGCGACGTTAAGGGTGCCGCTGATGGTGTTGCTGACGGTGTCGCCGTGTTGTCGGCGCTCGGTGTAGATGCTTTCGCCGACCACCACCGCATCATCAACGACGATACCCAGTGCCATGATAAAGCCAAAGGTGGTCATCTCATTGATGGTCATGCCCATCCAGGCATCGGACATGAAATACACGGTGCCGAAAAACACGAATGGCAATCCGGCCGCGACCCAGACGGCCACCCGAAGATTGAGGAACAGCGCCAGAATGACGAACACCAGGAAGATGCCGGTCAGGGCATTGTCGACCAGCAAATTTAACCGGTCTTTGATGATGGAGCTTTGATCGTACCAGGTTGTTACGGAGACATTGGCCGGTAGCCGGCCGGAGTTGCGCCAGGTTTCGATAACCTGTTTGGCCTGGGCGACCACGTTATAGATGTCGCTTCGATCATCCATGACCAATTGAATGCCCAACGCGTTGACGCCATTGAAGCGGGACAGCACCAACGGATCCTCTTCATAGGTCTCTTCGATGGTGGCCACCTGGCCCAAGGTCACTAAGGTGCCCTGGCGGGATGTCAGCAGAGGCAGGGCGGCGAACTCTGCCTTGTGATAGGCCTGATCGACCCCTTTCAGACGGATCAATTTGTTTGGATTTCTGAGACTGCTGCCAAAGGCGGTTCCCGACTCGGCATTGACGACGTCGGCGACGTCGCTGAATGACAGGCCGTAGGCCTTGAGCTTGGTTTCATCGATGTTGATCGCCAGCATCGGCTCTGCTTTGCCACTGAGTTTCAGGTTGGTAATGGCGGGCTGAGCCAACAGCTCTTTTCTGAGCTGCTCTGTCAGGGGCTGCAACACCGAGCGATTGGTTTCACCATACAAATTTATCCACAGCGCGTGTTCCTCCATGCGCTGCTTGTCGATCACCGGTTTCTCCGCATCGACCGGAAAATTGTAGATGGCGTCGACTTTGATTTTGATGTCGGCGAGCAGAGCATCGAGGTCATAGTCAGAACGCTTTTCTACCACGACGGTGCTACCTGTGGCCGTCGAGGTCGAGGTGATGCGCTTGATCCCCTCTAGCGTTTCCAATGCGTCCTCGACCTTGATGGCGATGCCTTCTTCGGCTTGTTCGGCTTCGCCACTGTCGTAGTTGACACTGATGGTGACGCGATCCGGGTTGCGCGGCGGGAACGCCTCTTTACGAATCTGGGTCAGTGACAGCAGCCCCAGGGCAATGATGCCAATGAGCAACAGGTTGGCGGCGACCGGGTTGCAGGCGAACCAGGCGATGATTCCTCTGGACGGTTGATTCACAGTGACGTCTCCTCAACCGGATTGACTCTCATACCACTCAGGTAGCGATTGACGGGGCGGGACACGACCTTGACCGAATCTGGACCTGAGGTGGCTTTCAGATAGCTAAGATCCTCCTGATGAAACAAAACCTGTGCATCAAGGGGCCGCAGTGTATTGTCTTTCTGAACCAGCCATATCTGGCCCTGAGTGGTCAGTGCGGTGCTGGGGACCTGCCATACATTGCGCAGTTGACGACCGGGGATGGCGGCTTGAACAAAGGTACCGGTTAACAGGGGAACCGTTTGATCCAGCGGATGGTCCACGGCGACGATGAGGGAACGTTGGCGATCGTCGCTGTTGTAGTGTTGCTCGCGACGAATGACCCGGCCTTGCCACTGACTTTGGCCGTCGACGCTGGTGAGGGTGACAGACCAGTTCTTCGGTGTCTGAACAGGCAGGTTGTGCCATTGAGACTCTGACAGTGGCAGGCGGATTTCCACCCGATCGGTACTGTACAGGGTGGCGACCACATCCCCGGCCTGAACTCGGCTGCCCGGTTCGACGTTTCGGTCGACGACGATGGCGTCGAACGGCGCCCTGATGCGCGTTCGTTCGAGGTCACGGCGAGCGACGACCACGGAAGACTGAGCCTGGCTGACGCTGGCCTGGGCCGCTTTCAATTGCGGTTGCCGCAGTACCAATGGCGAATCCGGCTGGCCTTTTAATCCAGAGTTCTGCCACTCCTGCTTGGCCTGCTCGACCTGGCGCTGTTCCTCCAGCAGCGCCAGTTCGGCGTCTGCCAGCTGTTTTTCTGCCGCGGCCAGGGCTTGTCGATAGTCGCTGTCGTCCAGTTGCGCCAACAGCTGGCCGGCCCGGACCCGGTTGCCACTGGCAAGCGCGTCTTCCAAGAGCATTAACTGGCCACTGACCTGGGCCGACAGGCTAAGTTGATGATGTGCCCGGACTTCGCCAAAACCGATGACCTTGCTTTGGGCCGTTTGTGGCTGAATCAGTGTGATGCTCACATCAGGCACCAGCACCGGAGATTCGGAGGGTTCCGCCAACAGGGCATCGGAAGGCGTGCTGTTGAACGCCAGGGCGCCAGCGATGGAGGCGGCGCCAATCAAGGTGGCGATCAGGGTAACGGGTTTTGTTTTCATGATTGGACTCCGAGTCCCAGGGCCAGCCCGAGGTCTACTCGGTTGACCAAACGGTTATAGGTTTCAGTGATCCACTGACTTTCGCGATCAAACTGTTGTTGTTGAATGCTGAGCAAATCCTGCATGGTTACCAACCCCTGGCGGTAGCGCTGTTGGTAGCTGGCACTGCTGCGTTTGGCACTGGTAACGGCATCGGCAAGATGCTGCTGGCTGAGGGTAAGCTGCCGCTCTTTGCTGAGGGCGGCGTCCACTTCCAGTACGGCATCGAGCAGGGTGGAGCGGTAAGACCAGTACTGTTGTTCAGCGGTCAGCTCGGCAATGTCGGCGGCGGCTTTTAATTGGCCACCGCGATAGAGGGGGGCGGTCAACTGCCCGAGCAGAGACCATACCGGGCTGGCGAACAGAGAATCGGACAGGTTGGCGCCCTGATCAGCCAGGGTGGCACTGATGCTCAACGACGGCAGCATGGACTTGTACGCCACCGAAGCCCGCTTGCTGGCGGCTTGGGTGCCGAGGTAGGCACTGATCAGATCGGGACGGCGCCCCAGGTCCTGTTCTGGAAACTTGGCCAGAGGGAGCATCACATCGGGAAACGCCTCCGGGGTGGGCAGGTCTGCATCCCGGTCACCGAGCAGTTGACGCAGGTTACGTTGGGCCTGGGCCAGCTGTTCACCGACGGTGGTCAGCGTGGCCCGGCTGGCGGCGGTGTTGCTGCGGGCGTTGTCCAGCTCATAGAGACTGCCCAGCCCTCGAGCGTAACGACTTAAGATCAGCGCCTCGTTTTGCTCAAGCACCGTTAGGCGCCGTCGTTCGACATTCATTAACTGCTGCTGCAGTGCCAGTTGCAGGTAGCCTCGTATTACGTTTGCGGCCAGCAGATCCCGAGCGCCCTGGAGGTCGGCAGCACCGGCGGCGCTGTCGAGACGGGCGGCGGCATCGGCGTCTGTCAACTTGCCCCAGATATCCAGTTCCCAGCCGACGGTGATGCCGGCTTGATAACTGGTATCGGCAGACTCCTGGTCCTGGCCCTGCAGATTCAAGTCCACCGTCGGCAACCTGGCGCCGAGGCTCTGGCGGCGGTTGGCGTAGAGAATCGACAGCGTCAACCGGGTCTGAGCCAGGTCCGGGTTGTTACTGAGGCTGGTTTGAATCAGTGGGGTCAGTTGCGGCAGCGGAACCAGTTCATAGAGGCTGGTGCTGGCCTGGCCTTGTGGGAGCGAATTCCAGTGTGACTGGCTGGCGATGGCCGCATCCATCGACGGGCGATGATCCTTTGGCGACAGGGCCTGACAGCCACTTAAGCCGGCGACAATCAGCGTCAGCCACAGGGTGGAGAACTTCATGGTCTGAAACCCAATTGATGATTAGGGTTTCGACTGTACGGCCGCCGGGGTTAAATCAGGGTTAACAGGGCCGTTGATGCGGCCACCGATGCGGTGCGTGTTACTGCCTGAGCAGGTGGTGTTTCTGAAGTTGCCGTTGCAACAGGGGGCGGTTGAAGCCGTTGATGATCATGTCGCCGACCACAATCTTGGGTACGCCGCTGGAGTCCAGTGAGGCGTACAGCGCATCGGTGGTGGCGTTGCCGGCCTCGACATCCCGTTCCAAAAATCCAATGCCGTTAGCGGTCAAATACTCCTTGGTTTGCTTACAGTAGGGGCACCATTGGGTGGTGTAAACCACAATAGGGGCGTTAACGTCCTTAAAATGGGCACTGGTATCGGTAATGATAAATTCGGGGCCGCGCTGGTAGCGATCCCAGCCGGCTTTGGCGCCGATGCCGATCCCCAGACCGATGACCACCATCAGCACCAGGCTGGCACTCTCTTTTGCGTAATGAAGCAGGGATGATTTCATGGCGACTCTCATGCCGTGGCTGATTGCGTGGCGCAGCAGGTGGTGGGCGGTGTGGTGTTCAGGAGGGGGAGCACCGAACCATAATGGCGGGCGTAAGGGCGGTAAATGTGACCGGTTCCTGAATGCTTCATTTGAAAATCCTTTTCAATATTAGTTCTTTGCCATGGCTGGCTGTGTTCAAGCTATCACCGGCAGCGGGAACGTCAATGGGGCAGGAGGGCGAGACAAAGGACAGCGATTGTAAGTGATGTTCCAGTCTGTGGGTGGGAGATGGCAGATGCGGCTGCGGCGCGGGAGAGACGAGCTCTCCCGCTGTGGATTAGGGGGTCAGTTCCAGCGGAAGCGCCAACTGGCCAGCGCCATTGCCAGCAGGGTAAACAGCGCCAGTGGCCACAAGTGATGGGCGATGGCTCCGAGGCCGGCGCCGTCGATGATCACCGCCCGGTTGGCGTCATTCATGTGCGTCAGTGGCAGCAGATCGGCCAGGGCCCGAACCCAGGGCTGGCTACCCTCGAGGCTGAACCAGATTCCGGACAGCAGCATCATCGGCCAGGAGAACAGGTTCAACATGCCATTACTGAACTCCTCGGAGCGGGTTTTGCTGGCCACCAGCAGACCGAGGCTGATCATCGCCGCCGATCCCAGGGTGGTGGTGAGCAGCAGCAGCAACGGATTACCAACGATGGGGATCGAGAACAGCAGGCACACCAGGGTAAACACCACCGCCGAGGTGGCGACGATGGTGCCGAGCCGGCTAAGCAGTTGCGACGTCAGAAACTGCCAGGGTTTGAGTGGGGTGACCTGCATCCGCCTGAGCACGCCGGTGCGCCGATAGCGGACCACGACGTAGCCGACGCCATAGAGGGCGGAAAACATCATGTTCATGCCGATGATGCCCGGCAGCAACCACTCGACATGACGCACGGCCTGGCCCTGAATCGTTTGTTTGGTCAAATGGGGCGCCCGGGCCAGCAACAGCTGTTCGACGATGTAGCCCCGGGCAGAATCGGGGTTGACCCAGTAATGGTCGCCTTCGATGGCGAGATCCACCAGGTGGCGGGCCACCTTGTGTTTAGCTAATGCACTGTCGGCGTAGGGAATCAGCTCAATGTGGCGCAGATCCCGCAGCGCCGAGACGGTGCTGGCCGGACCGACGACGCCGATCTGATAAAGAGGCTTGTCGTTGTCATCAAACACCAGGGTAAGGGCGATGACCAACACCAGAGGAAACAGCAGCGACCAGCCGAGGGCGGATTTGTCCCGCCCAAACTCCAGGTTTCGTGCGTGAATCAATGCTAGCAGGGCGTTCATGACTGCAACGTGCTCCCGGTGAGTTTCAAGAAAAGGTCTTCCAGGTTGGGCTGACGAATATTGAGTCCTTGCAGCGATACCCCGGCGCCACTGAGCCATTTCAGCACCCCGTCGGTGTCTCTGCACTCCAGCAACAACTGCGGCCCCTGGCGATGGACTCGAATTTCTGCGGCGGGCGGTTCCGGCAAACGGCGATCCGAAGGCAGCGACACCAGGTGGGGAAAGAAGTGATCCTCAATCAAAGCCAGTGGGCTCTGTTCGGCGATGATCTGCCCCCGATCCATGATGGCAATGCGATCGCAAAGTTGCTCCGCTTCCTCCATGTAGTGGGTGGTCATCAAGATGGTTTTGCCCTGGGCTTTGACTTTCTGCAGCAGGGCCCAAAACGCCTGGCGGGCATTGGGATCCAGGCCGGTTGTGGGTTCATCGAGAAACAGCAATTGCGGGTCGTTGACCAGACTCATGGCCAGCAGCAGTCGCTGACGTTGGCCTCCGGACAGGTGGAAATGCAGCTGATCCGCTACCTCGGTGAGCTGACACTGCTCCAGCAATGGCTCCAGCGCTACCGGCTTGGGGTAGAAGCTGGCAAACAGTTTCAGGCAGTCACGCACGCTCAGGTAGTCGGGCAGGGCGGTGGATTGAAACTGAATGCCGATGGCGTGCTGGTACGCCCGGCTCAGAGGCTGGCCATTAAACAGGATGGTGCCCGAGTCCGGCGGGGTGATGCCTTCCAGCATCTCCAGGGTGGTGGACTTACCGGCGCCATTGGGGCCCAGTAGTCCGAAGCAGCTGCCTTGTTCGATGGCCAGATCGATGTGGTCTACTGCCAATTTGTCGCCGTAGCGTTTGCTCAAAGCCTGGGCATGTATCAGGGTGCTCAACGGAATGCCCTTTTACCTAAATGCAATTCAATGGCTCATTGTCCGAGCCTTTCGTTATGCAATCACTGTGGGTTTTAACAGAGTTTTGTGCCGGTTGCCGGAACTGTGCAATGGCTCTGACTTTGCCGTTTCGACGCTGCGGTCTGCGGTGTCGGCGGAGTATGCTGACGCTTGGAAAATCGGGAGCCTGATATGTTTGTGAATCGATGGCGTGGTCGCCTGTTGTTATTGCTGGTGCTGGTTGCGCCGGCCAGTGTGTGGGCTCAGTTAAGGGTGGTGTCGCTGGCGCCGAACTGGAGCCATACGGTGGCCGAGTTGGGCCAGGAGCAAAGTCTGGTGGGCGTGACCCGTTATGCCCGTTTTCCCGATAGCATTCCTCAGCGTGTGGCTCGTGGAGAACTGGCGGTGGTAGGCGGTTTTACCGACATCGATGTGGCGGCGGTGCTGGCGCTGAAACCGGACCTGGTGCTCACGGCAACGGGATTACAACGAAAGTTGCAGCAGGCATTGCAGCAACAAGGGGTGCGGGTCATTCACATGCAGGAGCGCAGCCTGGATGAGGTCTATGAAAAGATTCGGGCCCTGGGTCAGGCCCTGGACGTGCCCCAGGCGGCCGATGCCATGGTCGAGCAGATTCAATCACAGTTAGACGAGGTTGCGCGCCAGTATGCCAATCAGCCGCCGGTGCGTGTCTATTATGAAATCAACTACCTGTATAAATGTGTGCCGGGTGCCGATTCCTACATGACCGAACTGATTCGATTGGTGGGTGGTGAGCCGGTGTTTGCTGAGCGGCCGGGCATCGCTCCGGCGGTGAGCTGGAGTGAGGTGGTGGCGGCCAACCCTCAGGTGATGTTGATGCCACTGTGGCCCGATGCCGGCGGCCCGATTTTTGACGGGCCTCAGGCGGGCAGTGGCACCACCACGGTGGCAGAGGTTCGGGCCAGAGAGCAGGCCGAAAAGGTGGATGCGGTGCGCTTGGATCAGGTGCGTTACATCGATTCGGCGGTGACCAAACAGGCCGGTCCCAGCATTCCGCGGGCCGCACGGTTATTGGCCGAGGCGATTCACGGCGGTTAGTCGCCGGTTACCACCAGGTTATCCCGGTCTTCTTCCGACAGAAACTGCTCCACCTTGCCGCAGCGACGACAGGCGTACAACTGCAGTGGCTGCTTCAGGCTCAGGGCTTGCAGCAGAGTCTGCAGCGCCGGCGATGGGGTAACTGGCATCGCCTGCAGCGGGATGTCACAGCGCAGGCATAAAGGCATGGTGGCGACGTCTGGCCGTTCGGTGTCATGGCTGCGGGCGGTGCAGCAGTGCCAGCATTGGGAAAACGCGTCGTCGTCGATCAGAACATTACAGTTGTTGCATACCCAGGCCACAGGCTTCTCCTCTTGAGTGTGCGAATGACTATATCGTCATTGTCATATGCGAGTCTACGATAATAATTTCTTCAAGATCAGTTAACTAGCTCAAACTCCTGTCGCTTGCTAGTGCATATCTAACCAGGGCAACCGCCGAGTGACATCAGGCCGAAAAAATTGTGTTAGCCCGTTGGCAAAACCGCGATCACTGTGAAAAGCCCCAGAGTATTTACGTCTCTAACCCATTACCGTCTTGGGCAATGGGCGGCAGGATCGATGATGTTCAATCGCCTTAATTTCGATAAAAACAGCTTGGCAGAGATGATGATGAAAACAGTGACCGCTTTTGGAGCGATGATACTGGTGGCATTGGGTACCGCTGGCGCGGCCCAGGCTCAGCAACAGGATGTGCTGTTGCAACTGCAACAGAAATTTGAACAGGGCAAATACTCCAAAAAAGGGGCCGATGGTTGCATGATGTGCCATCGCAAAACCGAGGGTGTGGATGCCATTTTTGATGGTGTCCATGGCGATCCCAACACCGTCGCTGGCCCCATGGCCGGTCTGCAGTGTGAAGCCTGCCACGGGCCTCAGGGTAAACACCGGGGTAAGAATGAGCCGATGCTGACGTTCGGTAAAGACTCGCCATTAACCGCCGACATGCAGAACAGTGTGTGCCTGGGGTGTCACGATGACAGCCAGCGGATGGACTGGCATGGCTCCGCCCACGTCTCGGAGGAAGTGGCCTGTACCGATTGTCATCAGCTGCACATCGCCAAAGACCCGGTGCTCAGCCGTAGCGGTCAGAACGACACCTGTCAGCAATGCCACACCAAGGTAAAAGCGGACAGCCACAAACGTTCTGCCCACCCGATCAAGTGGGATGAGATGAGCTGCAGCGATTGCCACAACCCTCATGGCTCCATGGCGGAATCGGCGTTGAATGAACCGATGCTGAACGACACCTGCTATCAGTGCCACGCCGACAAGCGCGGTCCTTTCCTGTGGGAGCACGCGCCGGTAATGGAAAATTGCGCTAACTGCCACGATGCTCACGGCAGCGTCAACGAAGGCATGCTGAAGACCCGGGTACCGATGCTGTGCAAACAGTGTCACGCCGAGTCCAACCACCCAAGCACCGTTCCCGGTGGCAATGGCAGCATTCAGACTGCTGGCCAGGGTTGCCTGAACTGTCATAGCCAGATCCACGGCTCGAACCATCCGTCCGGTCAGGCGTTTCAGTTTTAAGGGAGAACTAAAATGAAAACTCAAATCAGTGTAGTGGCTGCCACCTTGCTGGCCTTGTGTGGCCAGGCGAACGCCTTCGATTTTGGTGTGCCAGCGGCCAACACCAGCAAGGCCAAAACCGACTCCTGGGCATGCAAAAAGTGCGTCAGCAGCGACAGCATTCAAGGCAGCGTCGGCCTTGGCCTGGGCAGTGCCATCAGCAACGACGATCATGCCGCCAACGCCCTGGGGTATGAAGATGGCTTTGCCGCCTCGGTAGACGCGGATCTGCTGCATCGCAGCGAGTCTGGTATTCGTACTAGCGTCGAGGCCAAGGAACTGGGCAGCAAACGCGGCGATCTGGCGGTCACCGCGGGCCGAGCCGGTCAATGGCAACTGGGTGCCAGCCTGGATCAGAAATACAGTGTCGATTCGACCAGCGCCCACAGTGATCTGTTGGCCAGTGGTGACACCCTGGTACGTCAGTCGGCGCCGGTACAGCAGCAACTGGACAAAGAGCGCCAGCAGCTGGGTTTCAATGCCAAGTACATGGGCAGTCATTGGGGCAGCTACCTGTCGATGACCAGCGAATCCCGCAAAGGCAGCCAGCGCAGCAGCATCAGTAATGGCGGTGTTGAAGCGCAGAACATTGTGGCCCCCATCGACAGCTCCACCCAGAACCTGACGGCGGCAGTGCATGTGAGTGGAGACGCCTGGTTGGCGGAAGCCGGCGTCAAAGGCAGCTGGTTTGACAACGACATCGACAGCCTGTCTCTCGAAGGCGCTGCCATTCCGTCTCAGGCCGGGGCGCCGGACAATGAGGCTTACTCTGTGTACCTTAAGGGCCGCTATCGTCTTGGGGCCACTCAGGTGAGTGGCCGAGTGGCCAGCGGCAGACAGACTCAGGATCAGGACCTGGTGACTCTGACCGGAGTACCGGCCGGAGTGACCGCGGCGGATCTTCAGGTCGATACTCTGGATGGGCAGTTGGCGCTGGTAAGCCGGTTGTCGTCGAAATCGACGCTGCGGGCATCGATGATCTACAACGACCGCGATAACGCCTCCACCTTGTATGAGTTTGATCAGCTGCGCTTCGATGCCCTCAGCGGCACCGTAGAGCAGACTCAGGCTGTGGATCGCACTTACGCCACCTACAAGGTCGCGAGCGATTACCGTTTGGCCTCCGGTCACAAACTCAGCGGTGGTGTGGACTACAAGCAAACCGAGCGCAGTGCCGGCGACCGCGAGGACACCGATGAGCTGACGGCCTGGGCACGCTATCACTGGTCAGCTGCGGCCCGTTGGGACATGCGGGTGAAAGCCAGCTTCGGTCAACGTGACGGCTCTCGCTATCAGGCCGGGGCAGCCACCTCGACCGAAAGCAATGAGCTGATGCGCAAGTATTACCTGGCGGATCGAGACCGAACCAAATTGGAGCTGGAGATCAGCCATACGCCACTGGACACTGTGTCTCTGGACTTCAGCACTTACTACGCCATGGACGACTACACCGATACCGACATCGGCCTGACCGAGTCCGAGGATTATGGCTGGGATCTCAGCGGCCACTGGCAAGCGTTGTCCAGCGTATCGATCACCGCCTTTGGCGGCATGCAGTGGATTGATAACGAACAACTGGGCAGCGACAGTGGCAGCTACGCCACCTGGGCCACCGAGAATCACGATGAATTTGGCTATGCGGGCGTGTCGTTGGCCTACACCGGTTTGCAGGCTCAGGGCATTCAATTGTCCGTGGATTACCAGTACAGCTACTCCGGCAGTGATGTCGATACCAGTGGTCAGCCGTTTGAGGATGACTATGAGTCCGACAGTCACAGCGTGTCGGTGAACGCCGGCTATGCCATCAGCGCCGCCGCCACCGTGGGCTTGCGCTACCAGTATGAGCGTTACCAGGACAGTGACTATGCCGAGATTCCGGTGGAAAACTATCCGGGCCAAGGGGTAACCGGCCTGACGACTCTGGGCCAGCTGAGCCAGAACTACAACGCTCACCTGATCATGCTGACTTTGAGTTATCGCATGTAAAGGGTGTGGCAAGCATCACACTAAGCGGGCTTCGGCCCGCTTTTTTTGTGGCTTTGATTCAGTAACGCAATGAAAAGTAATCAAAGTGTGATCAACAAAGAAGTTTTATCATCGGATGAATTTGAATAGAGTTTTTACTCTATTTCTTTTGGTTTGATTTGATTACTCTGAGGAGGTGGGGTAACAGACTGATAAGGAAAAACATCATGAACCCTGTAACGCTGTGGCGTCACTGTTTTCAACCTCAAGACGCTCAATGGACCAACGAACAAGCACGCTACGTTGATACCGCCCTTTTTTTCCTGTTTCTCTCTTTTCTAACCGGCGTGTACAGCCTCATCAAATGGTCCGCCAATGGCCATGAAGTGCTGACTCAAACCTCGATATTGCTGATTATTGTCGAGTTGGCGGCGGGGCTGACCATCCGCTTTTTCCGTGCGCCGGTGCTGGCCCTGAATTTGGGTTTCTTTGGCATGAGCCTGCATTGCCTGAATATGATCTATCAGACCGGTGGCTTTATCGGTTCCAGTCAGAGCCTGTGGGTGCCGGTGATGATCATTGCGTTTTATCTGTGCGCATCGTCGCTGATGGCGTCGCTGTGGTCGTTGCTGATCGGCGGTGTCACCCTGGCGATGGTGGTGGGTTTTCTGGAGGGGACGGCCTTTCCCGACATGGCGCTGACGGGGCGGGCACAAACCATAGAGATGCTCTCTGGTGTGGTGGTGCCACTGTTGGTGATCGCCACCGCTCAGGGGTTTACCGCCAGGTTGCGTCGCAAGGCGTTGATCGACTCCGAGCAGGCACAGCTGGAGATGTCGGCGGCGGCGGAGCAAGCCCGTCAAGGCCAGCAGCAGCTTAATGAGGTGATGCAGCAGGTGAAGGTTAACGTCAATCAGTTGATGGAGTTAGCCGCGGATCTGGATGGCCAGTCCCACTCTTTGCATGAGCATGTGGACACCTTGAATGAAAACTGCAGCGGTCAATCCTGTGCCTCTGAGCAGATGACTGCCCAGTTACAGCAGCTCACCGAAGATATGAACCGCTCTGATCAGTTCGTCTCCGATTTGCAGCACCACAGTGACACCATCAACCAGCAGGCCCAGCGCAGCTCTTCCAGCTTGCAGGCGTCCACCGATGCCATCGATCGCATCCTCACCGCCAACGAGAAGATCACCAGCGTGGCGGATTTGATTACTTCGGTCGCGGAGCAGACCAACCTGTTGGCGCTGAACGCTGCCATCGAAGCCGCCCGCGCCGGAGAACAAGGTCGGGGGTTTGCGGTGGTGGCGGAACAGGTGCGGGAGTTGTCGGCCAAGAGCAACGGCGCGGCCCTGGAGATTCGCACTATCCTCGAAGAGAGTCGCAAGGAGGTCAATCATGGCCAGCAGGTGATGCAGTCCACCACCTCGGAGATCTCCGGCATCATCGCTCAGGTGAGCAATACCCAGCAGGAAGTGACCCAGTTGACCGACATTATTAAGCACCAGGCCCAGGCCGTGGAAGAGCTGTATACCGCCAGTGCCGAGGTGTCCTCCGGCGTGGTGGACACCAACAGAGTGGCGGAGGAGGTGGCACAGCAAGGGGCGCAACTGGCCAATCAAGTTACCACCATCAAGGGATTGACTGCCTCGCTGACCGGCGTGATGGACAGCGGCGTAACCGGCATCCGGGCAGGTTGAGGTTTAGCGGGATAGGGCGACTGGGTCTATCCTCAGTGCTTGGGCGGCATTGAAGAGGTACCCATGCAAGCTGCGCTATACCCAGTCTCAGAACAGCAGATCACCGATTCGGTTTCTAAGGCCTTCCTGAAGGGAGGCCTGCCGGTGTTGATCATTCGCAACCCGTTTGCCGATGCCATCATCAGCCTGTTCGGGGCCCAGCTACTCAGTTACCGCCCCCGTGGCGGCAGTGAGTGGTTGTGGCTGAGCGATGCCGCGCGCCTGGACCAGACACGGCCGATACGCGGGGGCATACCCATCTGCTGGCCGTGGTTCGGCCAACACCCGCAGATACCGGGGGCGCCATCCCATGGGTTTGCTCGAACTCAGATGTGGCAGCTGGACGCGGTGTCCGACACCAGTCGCGGCACCACCTTGTCGCTGTTTCTGTCTGACGATGACGTCAGTCCGGATTACTGGCCGTTTGCGTTTGAACTGCAACTGGACGTGACCATCGGCCACCAGTTGGAGCTGTCCCTCACCGGCCACAATTGTGATCATCATCATTGGCGCTTCTCCACCGCATTGCACAGCTACTTTAATGTGGGGGAGGTGAGTAAAACCACGGTATACGGTGTCGGCGATCGCTACCGGGACAAGCTCAGCGGCCAGAGTGTCATCGATACCGGTCCGCTGCAGGTCTGTCCCCCTCTGGATCGCATCTATCCGGGAGCCCAGCCTCAGGTGGTGATGGCGGCGGCCCAGCACAGTATCTTGTTGGATCAGACCGGCATGGACTCGGTGGTGGTGTGGCATCCCGGCCAGCAACTGCCGCAGGACATGGGGGCGGCCACCGCCGCGTCGATGCTGTGTGTCGAGACCGCGGCACTGGGCAGCGATGGCATCACCCTGGCACCGGGCAAGGCCCATCAGCTGAAACTGGTGATCAGCCGTCAGGCATAAAAAAAGCCGCCTGACAGAAGGCGGCTGAATTTCATCGGGAAGGATTGACTTAAACGGTCAACACCCCCAGTAGACGCGAACGTCTTAGAAAATGCATTCTAATCGGCGTTCAATACCTGACACACCTCAATCACTTGCTCTGCCAAACCTTCCGGGCAGCCGAAATGGGTCCAGTCAACAGTCAGCAGCTGGGTGTTGTACTTGTCGCAGATGTGCGGCAGGAAGGTGTTGTGACAGTCAGAAATCAACTGAATGTAGCTTTGTGGGGTACCCACTTCGGCGTCGCGACCTCGGCTCAGCATGCGCTCGTAGGAGACGATAGGATCGGATTTCAGGTACACCACGGCGCTGACCTGAGGGTAGTCTTCCAGCTTGTCCTGAATGTCGTAGTAGTAATCCAGGTCTTTGCCGTCGGGGCGGCAGGCCTCGGCCAGGTTGGCCTGACAGAAAACCAGGTCGGAAAACAGAGAGCGTTCGATGATGTAATTAAAGCCCGGATCCAGATCCTGGCAGGTCTCGGCACGCTTGTTGGTGATGTAGCGCTGGAAGTTGATTCGCTGCGACGGATCGTTGGTGAACGCCTTCAGCAGACGTTGAAATTCCGGATCGGTGTCCACCTCTTCGATGATCAATCGCCACGGCCTGTCATCAAGATTGCTTAACCGGTCAGCCAGTTTGGGGAGTAGGGTGGATTTGCCTACGCCAATGTTGCCTTCAATGGCGATCAGTTTGAAATCTTGAGTTTGGTTCACGTTCGACGGCTCCTGTAAATTGGAACGCGATGATAGCAAAAATGTAAGAATTTAAAACGTAAAAAAGGCCACTTTTGTTGATGTTTTTCTTGTCAGAATGGTTGACAGTGCATTAATTGCTGATGACTTTGCATTTTTCGTCACTTTAATGATTAAATTAAGTTCAATTAACATTTAAATGTATGTTATTTAAGCTTATATTCGCCATTGGTTAAAGCGAGGATTGTCTGATTTGTTCGATTATTGTACGGATTTGCGCCGAGTCAGCGCCAGGCTGGCTTGGTCATTTTGTCGTTTCGGTGACGATTGTGATCGAAAGCGGGCAAATGCCTGGGTCTTAACCAGGCATTGTGGTTTTGTTAGCGCAACATCTCGAGGAAGTGGCTGAATGAAGCGATGGCATGGATGATCAGATACCAGAACAACGCCGAGGCCAGATCGATATGGCAGGCGCGCAGCGTCATGGCCATTGAACTGCCCTGAGTCAGCAACCAGGCACAGCCGGTCAGCCCCACCAGTACCATCAGGATCAGGCCAAACCCTTCGATGAAGGTCAGCAGTCCAGGGGCGCCCGCTGCGGGCAGTTGCTTGTTTTTGAGCTGGCGTAAATCATTAATGATCGGAGAAAACTGACCAACGCACCAGCCAAAATACAACCGCCACTGGCCCAATCGACAGCACTTGTACAGGAAGCACAGGCTGAGCAGGGCAGTGACCACCCCCAAAGCGATGTGGTTATAGTCCCAGAACCCGGCATTGGCGTGAATTCGATTGGCCAGATGCACCTGGCCGGCAGTACTGAACAGCCAGATTGCCAGTAATGCCAATAGAACATGAAGGCGTTCAAACAGTTGCGACATTATCTATCCTTGTTAGCCGTTGCGGTGCTAATAATTGGCCACTTGGCGGGAGAAGCGATCCACCTTTTCCCAGTCGGTGTACTCGATGCAGCTGTTGAGGTCAGTCGGCCCCTTGGTGATCCGCATGATGAAGCGGATGATGTGCTTATCCAGGAAGTTGTATCTCTGGTAGTCGATCATACCACCAAACACCTCCATGAAGTCCGGCATCCAGGCGATGCGTTTCAGGAACGCCTGCATATAAGGGTTGGTTTGCGGACTGTCTTTACCGGGCTTTCTGGCGACCAGGCTGACCGAGAAGAAGCCGGCTGGCTTTTGCTCTAACACGGCCTGGTGTTTTTTAATGAACTGAAACACTTGGTGAGAGTGCTTACCGTGCTTGATGCTGGCCCCGATCAGAATTTTATCAAAGGGCAACAGGTCCAGATCAGGTTCAGCCAGATTGTGTAAGGTAACGATTTCGCCCTTCTTCTCCAGTTGTGCCTGAATTTGTTTGCAGATTTTTAGGGTTTGGCCTTTATCGGTGGAATAGGCGATTAACGTATTACTCATGTATTCTCCAGCTGATCAACCTTGGGTCGACCGGGTTATGATAGCGAATAGCCCCAAGGGTTTAATTTGAACAGGATCACCCCTTGGCAGGTTGGGGTCCTGAGCGTGGACTTAAGTGCCCGTTTTGTGACCTGAAAAGCGACTGTGAGTGGTGGGACAACAGCGAGTTACACAGGTTCAATGGGGTTGTTACATTATGGCGATTTTCAGTCGCAGGTGGATGCTGAATGGAGGGGCTCTGAGTTTACCTTGAGCGACATTCATATTAAACTTAGGTGACTTGATAATTTTGGTGATATACTTAAAAGGTACTTTGTCACTGTCTATGGGATAACTCCTATCCCGCGTTGTTGAAGTAGGAAAAATGAGAATTAAATTAGAACAGCTAAATAGCGATGAGCTTGATTATCTCTATAAGTTGCGCAAAGCAAGAACTTTAGCAACTCTGGAATTAATGACGGAAAAGCTGGAGCGTGATGCTGCCAGTAGCGCAGAAGAAGCCTCTATTTGCCGAGCTTTCGACGTTCGGGAAACGGAGATAGAGCAGGGGCGTTACGTATAAACCCGTTTTCGGTTTATGGATTCATAACCTCCTAGTTGAATATATAAGCCAACGATCTGATAACGCTCTGTTGGGTTTTCCTGTTACCGCTCAGTTGTCGATGCCCCTTCATGTTTTTAAAAACCTGTTTTTTATCTGACACTTGAACACCGACGCTGGTCGGTGTTCAAGTGAGATAATTCAAGGAACCAAGCGTTTTACCAGCGGAATTCGTGCCAGTACCATGGTCAGCAGCAGCGCACTGACTAAGGTCAGAAGCGACAACGCCGGAATGGCCAACCAGTTGCTGCCAAACCATTGATAAAAGCCGTTGCCGATCTGGCGCACCGGGATTAACAGCAGTGGATGAACCAGATAGATACCAAGGCTGTATTTGGAGACCAGTGATATCAGCTTACGTGTTGTCTCATTGATGTTGTCGGCCCACTTTTGAGCGAGTACAAAAATCATACCGGCAATGGCTACGGTATTCAGGGATTTATATCCCATGAAGAAACTGCTGTATCCCTGTTTTAATTCGCTGAACCACCAACTGCCAAACACATTGACAACCATGGCTGTGAGTCCGGCGAGCACCCACCATTTACGACTGTTATTATTGTCGTTATGGAATAAATACCATCCGAGTATGAGATAGCCGCTATAGAGAATTATATTCTGACGAAGTGGTGTTTCTACTTTTAGCCAGTGCATCAAGGTCAATAACAACCAGCCGGCAATCACCAGCCTGACCCGCTCTTTTCCCATGGCCGCCAACAGAGGTGCTAAAAGCGGAATCACAAAGTAGAGCGGAATAAAATCATAGAAAAACCACAGATGATACCAAACCGGCTCATTGGGAGAGGCGACAACGTTTTCAATAAACGGTTGAATATTAAATGTTTCTGACGCAAATGAGGGCGCAAGAGAATAGATAAGTGTCCAGCCAATAAAAGGGATGGCCACTTTGGACAGGCGTCGGCTCAGGTAGTAGCGGCAATCGAAAGGGCGACTGTCCGACAGTAGCAGTGCGCCGGTGATCATCATGAATATTGGCACCGCCCAGCGAGTCACGGCGTTGTAGCTGCTGGCCGCTAACCACTCGGTTTCCGGGGCAAGCCCATACAGATGGCGCCAGGGACCGAGCACGTGGATGATGACCACGGCGATGGCGGCCAGGCAGCGCAGCAAATCCAGATAGAAGATGGTGTTCTTCTGTGTCGACATGATGTCTCCTTATTGCCTCGGGTCACTGGGCAGGATCCGAGTTGGCGTTGTGCCGCCCTATGTTGTTCGAATAAACCATCAGCATACCTCAGTAAATCAAGAGGAAACAGTAGGCTAACTTAATCGGTGTTGAACCAAGGCCAACTAAAACGCCGCCCTCAGGCGGCGCTCATTGGTCCCAACCGCAACTATTTCTGGTGGGCGACCACGTACAGCAGTTCGGTGGCGATGGTGGCTGCCGCCAGTGCGGTGGTTTCGGCGTGGTCGTAGGCGGGGGCCACCTCTACCACATCCATGCCCACAATCGGCAATTCGGTCAATTTTCGCAGCACCTTGAGTACCTTATCCGTGGTCATGCCGCCGCAGACCGGGGTACCGGTACCCGGGGCATAGGCAGGATCCAGGCAGTCGATATCGAACGTCAGGTACACTGGCCGGTCTCCGACCCGGGCGATGATCTGCGCCGCGATCTCATCGGCGCTGAGATCGTTGGCGCGGTCGGCGGTCAGTACCTCAAACGGGTGGTCCTGATAGTCGTATTCGGTGCGGATGCCGATTTGTATGGAGTGCTCGGTGGCAAGCAAGCCCTCTTTGGGGGCATGGTAGAACATGGTGCCGTGATCGTAGCGGCTGCCCATACTGTAGGTGTCGGTATGGGCGTCGAAGTGCACCAGGGCCAATTGGCCAAATTTCTTGGCGTGAGCCCGCAGCAGAGGCAGGGTCACGAAATGGTCACCGCCAAAAGTGAGCATCCGTTTATCGGCATCGAGCAACGCGCTGGCATGGGTTTCGAGGCCCTGCAGTAACTGCTCGGCATCGCCGCAGTCGAACACCAGGTCGCCGCAATCCACCACAGACAGCCGATCCGCCAATGCAAAGCGCCAGGGGTAGCGTTGATCTTCCCAGGCCAAGTTGACGGAAGCGCGCCGAATGGCATCGGGGCCATTTCGGCTGCCGGGCCGGCCGGTGGTGGCCAGGTCGAAGGGCACACCGGTGACCACCCAGTCGGCTTTCGACTGGGCAGGACGAAACTCCAAGGGGTGGCGCAAAAAGCCAAAGGCATTGGAGTAAAGCGAGTAATCTTTTTTATCGGCAAGCGTTGCCATACTAACCTCAACACCCATCACGTTGGATGGCGCTGGTAAAGGGGTGAACGAAGGAACATTTTCACCCGAGCTTCGGCGTTTGTCACCCTGTTCCCCTCGGCATCGGTGCTTTTTACTGCGGATCTGCTGTAACTATGAGCAGTTACCCGTTTCCGGGGCGAAATATGGCGCCGCCTTCATTACACTGAAGCTACCCTGATTTTGGAGAAAACCGATGTCTCATCAATGGCGTGTCGAATGGCAAGGGCATAAGATTCGAGTCCAGTCGACCTGGGCCGCCGGTACCCGGTTATACCTGGACGAACAACTGGTGGATCGCAACGGTGCCGTCTTTGGCTTGCCAGCACTGCAGCGGGTCGTGGGCCAGCTGGATGGTCTGCCGGTGACTGCCGAGGTGCAGTATCAGATGTTCTGGCCCACGGTGAAGATTCAGGTCGGCGAGGAGCTGGTTTTCGAAAAGCGCGCCCGGGCGTTTTAACGGTCGGCTGGCCTGAGCTGAGTCAGAACCTGCCAGTCGCCGTCATAGGGGCTGGGTTGGGAACGGTCGGCCTTCAGGTACTGATACTGTTCATCACCCTTGCCGCACACCATCAACAGATCGCCGGGGTGCATGGCCGCCAGAGCCGTGCCGATGGCGGAGCGGCGACAGGGAATATGCCGGGCCGCCTGGTCCGGGTCCATGCGCTCTAGGATCTGCTCAAGCGGCCGGCCTAACGGATTGTCGCTGGTAAAATAGCAATGGTCGGAGAGGGCCAGCGCAGTGTGGCCAATCTGGGCGGCGTCTTCTAGTCGATCGCCGGTGACGCCCACCACGGTGTGGATCGCTCCCCGGCACTGCTGACGAGCCTGTTTGAGTAGCAGATTCAGGCTCGGCTGGTTGTGGGCATAATCGATGATGGCCTGGCTGCCGTCCGCCCAGTCCAGTCGTTGACCCCGCCCCGGTACCTGCCGCAATTGCGCCAGTCGTTTTAGGACCACGGCCAGAGGCTGGCCGGCGGCCAGCGCCGCGCCGATCATCGCCAGGGCGTTTTCCACGTTGTACTGAAAGGGCAACCACAGGCGGCAGGGGTATTGGCGCTGCTGATAATGCAGCACAAACTCACTGCCTTGTGCGCCACTGCGGCGAATGTCGGCGTACAGGGTTGCATCGGGATCGGTGCAGCTGTAGCCGATGACATCGGCCCGCTGGCGGCAGCGATCGGCAATCACCGCAGCGCTGTCGTCATCCAGGTTGATCACCGCGCAGCCACCGGGCTTAAGCCGGTCGATAAGGCGCAGCTTGGCCTGTTGATAGGCATCACGATGGCCATGAAAATCGAGATGGTCTTCGCTGACGTTGGTGTACACCGCCACATCGAACAGCATGGCGTCGACCCGGTCTTGGGCCAGTGCGTGGCTGCTGACCTCCATGACGTGGTGTCGATAGCCTTGTTGCCGCAGCTCATGAAACTGATTGAGCAGGGTCACGGCATCGGCGGTGGTGTTCAGTTGCGGCACCAGGTGATCGCCGGCAAGCCGGCCTAGGGTGCCGCTGTAGCTGCTGTGGTCTTCCTGGTTTAACAACTGATGCAGGCCATAGGCTACCGTGGTTTTGCCATTGGTGCCGGTGACCCCAATCTGGGTCAACTGCTCCGCAGGGAATTGCAGGTAGTGATTGATCAGGCTGATGCTGGCGGCGAAACTGCCGGTCACCAGGCAGGGGATTGGCAGCGACAGGGGCCGGGTGGCGATCACCAAGCCGGCCCCGGCTTTGGCGGCGGCCTCGGCGAACTGATGGCTGTCCTGATGCAGGCCCTGTTTACAGACGAAGGCGTCACCGGATTGAACCGCGCGACTGTCGAGGACAAAGCGGGATGGAGCCAGGCGGTGCAGGGTGTCGACAAGCGTTGATTTGGTCATAGAGAATAGGCCGGGCCTGCTGGCCCGGCGGAACCGCGGTTAATTGTCCAATCCAGCACTGGCCTGACTCTGTTGAATCAGCTCGATCATGTAGCCATCGGGATCACGGACAAAGGCGATGTGGGTGTTACCACCCAGTACCGGGCCGGGTTCGCGGGTTACCTCACCACCGGCGGCCTTGATCTTGTCACAGGCTTGGTAGATGTCGTCAAACCCGAGGGCCAGATGGCCAAAGGCGTTGCCGTTATCGTAGTCGCTGACGCCCCAGTTGTAGGTCAACTCCACCACGGCGTGGCCATCCTTCTCTTCACCGTAGCCCACAAACGCCAGGGTGTATTTATACTCAGGATTTTCAGATTTGCGCAGCAGGGTCATGCCCAGAACATCGGTATAGAATTGAATGGAGCGATCGAGATCGCCCACGCGCAGCATGGTGTGCAGCATTTGAGGCATGGGGTGCGTTCCTTGATTGTCTGTTATGGCGCAAAGTGTAATGCCAAATTGATTCGGGGTCGACCCGCCACCGGTCGCAATGCCATCAGTGGAGCAAAAAAGACAGCCCCCAGTCGGTAGTTAAAAAAAGTGAGGGTATCAGGCAGTTAATCTGTTTTTCCGTCACAGTCGGGTCTGGGAGGGAAACGATAATGTCGGCCTTGCGGGGGCTGTGCGAATTGGGTCAAGGCTGCGATTGTGGATCCGGCTTGCCGTGGCTCATCGAAACCAAGGCATCGGCCGCGACCGTTAGCGATATTGTTGCGACAGTTGTAGTTGTTTGGTCTGCAATTGGGCGCCTTGTCTAGAGTTTTATGCTGGTGATTTTTTCATGGTGGGGTTTGGTGGTGGTGATTTGTCCTTATAAGCGCATGATTATTCGCGGTTTGCGACTTTGGCCATGGTCGGTGTGCGCGATTGCCGCCGGGGCGATAGAGGGGATAGTAAAGCCGGTTTTTTTGGAGTAAATCCTTGATAAGCTGGTTCAAATTAGAGAGTCAAAGGCTGTCACGTTCAGTTGCCAAACTGAGACAGGAGTCGGCAAAATTGCTCTTGGGTAAATTGATTAAGTGCATTAATAATCAATAGTTTATGGGGTTGATCATGGGCAGGGACCGTCCGAATGTAAACCGGTGTAAGCCCTTGATCGCATCAGTAATTTCAGTATTATCGAAGGACTGCTGACTGAGCAGTGATAACGGTTTGTATAAAGGGGTTGGCGTTTGATCCATATCTACCTAGTTGACGACCACGCATTGGTGCGTACCGGCATCCGACGAATCTTGGATGATGAGCGAGGCATCAAAGTGGTTGGTGAAGCCGAAGACGGTGAAGTCGCGGTAAACTGGTGTCGCAAAAACGATGTCGATGTCATTTTGATGGACATGAACATGCCGGGTATTGGCGGGCTGGAAGCCACTCGCAAGATTCTCCGATTCAATCCCGACGCCAAAATCATTGTACTGACCATTCACACCGAAGAGCCGTTTCCCACTAAGGTGATGCAAGCCGGTGCCGCAGGTTACCTGACCAAAAATGCGCCTCCGGGAGAGATGGTGCAGGCGATTCGTCAAGTGGCGTGCGGTCAACGCTATCTGTCGCCGCAGATCGCCCAGCAGATGGCGCTGAATAAATTTAAAACCGAAGACAACCCGTTTGACGATCTGTCGGAGCGGGAACTGCAGATCATGATGATGATCACCGCCGGGCAGAAGGTCAGCGACATCTCCGAAAGCCTGAATCTGAGCCCCAAGACCGTCAACAGCTATCGCTATCGGTTGTTCCAGAAACTGAACATCGGTGGTGATGTGGAGTTGACCCGTCTGGCGATTCGCTATGGTATGCTGGACGCAGAGAAACTCTGATCCCCAGCTTGAATGACCGACACCCAATTTGATGCCAAGGCGTTTTTAAAGACCGTGACTTCCCAACCTGGGGTGTATCGTATGTACGATGCCCCAGGCGGCACGGTGATCTACGTCGGCAAGGCCAAAAACCTAAAGAAACGACTCAGCTCCTATTTTCGTACCCAGCTGCCCGATGCCAAAACCCAGGCATTGGTGGCCAACATTGGCTTTATCGAAGTCACCGTTACCCACACCGAAACCGAAGCGCTGATCCTGGAGCACGATTACATTAAGTTGTACATGCCCAGGTACAACGTGCTGCTCAGAGACGACAAATCCTACCCTTACATCTTTCTGTCCCAGCATCGACACCCCAAACTGGGGTTTCATCGCGGTGCGCGGCGGGCCAAGGGACGGTATTTCGGTCCGTTTCCCAATGGCGGCGCGGTTCGGGACAGTTTGCATTTGATGCAAAAGCTGTTTCCCATTCGTCAGTGCGAAGACGGCTACTACAAAGCCCGTTCTCGTCCCTGCCTGCAATACCAGCTTAAACGCTGCAGTGCCCCCTGCGTCGGCAAAATCAGTGATGAGGATTACGCCGAGCAGGTCAAGATGGCGACGCTGTTTCTGCAGGGCAAAAATCGCCAGGTGATTGAGCAGTTGGTGGGCTGGATGGAGCAGGCTAGCAGTGAGCTGAATTTCGAGAAGGCGGCCCTGTATCGGGATCAGATTCAGGCGATGCGCACGGTGCAGGAGCAGCAGGGCGTCCACGGCTCTCTGGGGCAGATGGATGTCGTGGGGGTGGCCACCGACAACGGCATGGCCTGTTGTCACATGCTGTTCATTCGTGATGGCAAGATTCTGGGCAGCCGTAGCTATTTTCCCAACCTGCCGGCAGACACCAGTGACGATGAGTTGCTGACCTCGTTTCTGCTGCAGTTCTACCTGGGCGGGGGCGACGAACGTCAGATCCCGCCGGAGATCATCCTACCGCTGATGCCGGACGATCAACTGCCGTTGCAGGAGGCGTTGGCCCAGCGTGGCAACCATAAGGTGACCTTAAAGCACACCGTGCGGGCCGATCGGGCGCAGTTTCAGCGCCTGGCTCAGACCAATGCGGTGACCGCACTCTCCAGTAAAGTGGCGCACAAGACCACGGTGGCCGACCGTTATCGATTGCTGAATGACACACTGGAGCTGAGTCAGCCCATCAGCCGCATGGAGTGCTTTGACATCAGCCATACCATGGGCGAGCGCACCGTCGCCAGTTGCGTGGTGTTTGATGCCGAGGGCCCATCGAAGCGGGATTACCGACGCTACAACATCGATGGCATTACTCCTGGGGACGATTATGCCGCCATGGCCCAGGCCCTGAGGCGGCGGTTTGACAAAGTGGTGGAGGAGGTCAACATTCCCACCATTTTGTTTATTGACGGCGGTCGCGGCCAGTTGAGCCAGGCGGAAGCCATTGTTGAGCAGACCCTGGGCGCCAAAGGCCTGAGGTTGCCGCTGTTGATTGGGGTGGCCAAAGGTGAGGGCCGTAAACCGGGCCTGGAGACTCTGTTTGTCGGCTTTAGCCGCGAGGTGATTGACCTGGCCGCCGACTCACCGGCTCTGCATCTGATTCAGCACATTCGCGATGAGGCGCACCGGTTTGCTATCTCCGGTCATCGGGCCGCGCGAGGTAAGGCTCGTTCCCAATCCACCCTCGAGCAGATCCCCGGAGTAGGGGCCAAGCGACGCCAGTCATTGCTTAAATACATGGGTGGAATGCAGGAGATCAAAGGGGCCAGTGTTGAGGAATTGAGCAAAGTACCGGGAATTAGCTCAGAACTGGCACAAAAGATACATGACGCATTGCGCGGCTAAGCGCTTTTGGGCATGATTGACGGCTACGTGAGCCAGCTAGGGCGTTTGTTTTGACCTTTAATATTCCAAATATTCTCACACTGTTACGGCTCGTACTGATCCCGTTCTTTTTGGTGTTCTTTTATCTTCCGTGGGAATACGCATACGTGACCGCAGCGGGTATCTTCATGCTGGCGGCGTTTACCGATGCACTGGATGGCTACCTGGCACGCAAACTCAATCAAACCACCCCCTTTGGCGCCTTCCTCGATCCTGTGGTCGATAAGGTGATGGTCGCCAGTGCCCTGGTGGTGCTGGTGCAAAGCTACGAAAGCTCCATCTGGATGACCATTGCTGCCATCATCATGATTGGTCGTGAAATCGTCATTTCGGCGCTGCGGGAGTGGATGGCCGAGATGGGCAAGCGCAGCAGTGTGGCCGTGTCCTGGATTGGCAAATTTAAAACCGCCGCCCAGATGCTGGCCATTACCGGCCTCATCGCCCAGATGAACGAAGAGATGGTCAACATCTCCATGGTGATGCTGTATGTGGCCACGGCACTGACCTTGTGGTCTATGCTGGTGTACCTGAAAGCGGCCTGGAAGGACCTCAGTGCTCACGGTTAAACCCCATTGGCCGTTTTGACAGCAGTTAACCCGTTTGCGGACAAATGGTTATTGACGGCGGTAAGGGTTTAAGTAGAATACACAGCGTCTTCGGGGACGAAGACACAAAAATGGCGCGTTGGCAGAGTGGCTATGCAGCGGATTGCAAATCCGTGGACCTCGGTTCGACTCCGGGACGCGCCTCCACTTTTTAGGATAGAGATGCCGGATTCGGTGCCTGTATTCTGCCCTGGTGGTGAAATTGGTAGACACAAGGGATTTAAAATCCCTCGCTGGTAACAGCGTGCCGGTTCAAGTCCGGCCCGGGGCACCATCTTCTGACCCTTGTGGTTAGTACATTAAAGCTCAATCCTCTCAGGAGGTTGGGCTTTTTTGTTGTCTGTTTTTTAAGCCATTCTCCGTTGTAATTTCATGACTAGTCCTGGTTTCATTGGCGGAGCCTCAGAGCGGTGCCAGCCGTGATTAGAGCGAAGAGCATTGCGCCTTGGTCGATGTTGGCGGCGTATACGAAAGCCGGGGTAGGGGCAGGTTCAGCCAGATGAACTTGGGCAGGGCCGTGACACGCCCGAGCCTACGCACCAGGGGCCTACACTTGCACGTCCCGAGGTGGGGACTGACTCGTGGCACGTGTACTGGCAAACCATCACCTGGCCAATCATTCATCGGATGCCCAAGGCGTTCGCCACCGTTAAGAGGTTCACTCTTGTCGAACCATTGTTGGTGATTCGGCCGCTGTCGATTGCTTGGGAGAGTGGTGCTGGGGGAGTCGGTGGAATCAAACAAGCTGGTGAATGGTCCGTTTCATTGCGGAACAGGTTGCATTCAGCCTCTGTGGTTAAAATGGACGCCTGACTTCGCTCTTGAACCGCGACAGCCCCAAAGGTTAATATTCCGCCACTGAAAAGGAGTAGGCGTACACATGAACAACTGAGCCCCAACCGATCACTTTCATTCACTTTGCCTATTCATGGCAGAGCGACGTCTTGATCGACAGGAAACTGTGGGAGCTCTTTTGGATCTTTGCTGCATACGCCGCGCCCCCTTTGTGTGTGGGTGAACGACCGCTGTAGTATTGTGGTTGGCGAATAAGCCTGAACTCAACACCGAGAGCCCCGCTTCCTGTCTTTGATTACAGGAGGCCTGATGCCCCTTCATTTTTCCCAGTTAGATTATCAACTGCCCGATGGCAGAACCCTGTTTCAAAACCTCAGTGCCAGCCTTGGTCGTGGTGTGACTGCGCTTATCGGCCCCAATGGCGTCGGTAAATCGGCGCTGTGTGAACTGCTTGCCGGTGATCGTAGCGCCAGTGGGGGGCGTATTCATCGTGATGGCGCTCTGTATTACCTTCCTCAGCATAGCGACAGGTCGACTGGCGACGTGAGCCAATGCCTTGGGCTGACTCAGATCACCCGTGCGCTGGAGCGTATTGCCTCTGGCGACTATTCGGATCAGGATCTGTGTCTTGCCGACGGTCATTGGGATCTTAATGTGCGGCTGAGCGCCCTGCTTGAGGCACTGCCCTTTGCGGTGTCGGCGCAGACGCCGGCTGGCACACTCAGTGGGGGGCAGCTGGCTCGCTTGAGGTTGGCCTGGGCTTTTGCCCTGCAGCCTGACGTATTGATCCTGGATGAACCGGACAATCATCTGGATCGGGGGGGACGACAGTGGTTGGCTGATCAACTCGCGCTGACAACCTCTTCGGTCTTGCTGGTCTCTCACGACTTGGGGTTGTTACGGGGCTGTTCGCAGATCTGGCAGTTACAGCCGAAAGCAATCATTTCATTTCAGGGTAATTATGACGACATGATGGCAACGCAGGCGCGAGAAGACCTCGCCGTACAGCGCGGCCTGGAACGTGTCGACCGGTCATTGAAGTTGCAGCGGCAGCAGGCGCTGCGCAATGAACAGTCCGCCCGTCAACGTGCTCGTCAGGGCAAGAAGCGGATAGGCAGCCAACCTAAAGTGCTGCTGGATGCGATGAGGGATAAGGCAACCAAGGCTCGCCAGGGGAGGGCTCGCCAAAATGACGCCAAGCAGGAGCAACTACAACGCCAGCGTGCCTGTCTGCACCAGCGTCAGCAGGTGATGATGAAAACCCGTTTCACTTTTACTTCGCAGGCGTCGGCCGCAAAAGTGGTACGTCGCCTGGAGCGCTGTCAATTGCCCTTTGGGAGCAGTGAGCTACTGGACATCACCCTGAGACAGGGACAACGGGTCCACCTGCAAGGGGCCAACGGCAGCGGCAAGTCCACGCTGATGAAGCTGCTGCAGGGCATCGTGACGCCTCTGCAGGGAAAGGTGTTGGGGAAGGCGCCACTGCGGTATCTGGATCAGCACCAAGGGTTGCTGGACACGACACTCAGTTCGTTGGAAAACCTGGCGTGTTGGCAGGTTGGCGGTGATGACAGTGAACGCCGTACCCGCCTTGCTGGAATCGGCCTTCGTCGAAACGATGCCCTGCGGCCGGTGTCCGAGCTCAGTGGCGGAGAAACCATGAAAGTGGCTATGCTGCTGCTTAGTGATGCTGACAGTGCACCTTTCCTGTTGCTGGATGAGCCGGACAACCATTTGGATCTTGAGGCCAAGCAGGTGTTAAGCCAAGCCCTCAATAGCTATCGAGGTGGTTATTTACTGATCAGTCACGATGCGGGCTTCATTGAGACTTTATCTCTTGATCACCGGATTACTCTGAAAGGTGAGTAAATCGAAAACAATCCGCGACGTGGAAGCCAATCGAATCATTGGTAAGGTGCGAGTGTTGTGCTAACTCGCCATTGGTGATGTTTTCAATGGCTGTACACCCTGTGGTGAGTACATTAAAGCTCAACCTCTTCAAGGGGTTGGGCTTTTTTGTTGCTCCAAATTCCCCTCAACCATTCGAGCGCGTCGCGTCGACATCCTTCGGCAACCGTGGCGGTCACTTATACTGGTAGCTAACCTTCAATACCGTCTTCGCTGTCACTCAATATTTATAATGCGAATCATTCGCATTGGTGGTATTTTTGAGTCAGTATCGATAACAGGAAACCGCCATTATGAATGCAGAGATTGCACGCTGGATTGACCGCGACCCGGACGCCAACACGCGACAGGAGTTGCAGGCACTGGTGAAGGCTCAGGATACTGCGGCCCTCGAAAGCCGGTTTAAGTCCCGACTGGCCTTTGGTACCGCTGGCCTACGAGGCGTGGTGGGCGCCGGCCCCAACCGGATGAACCGTTTGGTGATTCAGGAAACGGCGACCGGCTTGGCCCATTATCTGAAATCTCAGAACGCCGAGGCGGCCGCGCAGGGGGTGGTGATCGGCTACGACGGGCGTCCGGACTCACGCCAGTTTGCCATAGACTCCGCTGCCGTGCTGACGGCCCAGGGCATCAAGGTGTATCTGACGGTACGGGTGGCGGCCACCCCCTTGGTGGCTTACGGGGTCAACCACCTGGGAACTGCCGCCGGTATTGTGGTGACAGCCAGCCACAACCCCCCACAATACAATGGCTTTAAGGTGTATTGGGGCAATGGTGCGCAAATCATCTCTCCTCACGACAGCGGCATCGCCGCCGAGATTGACCGGGCCGCCCAGTCGGATCTGCAGCTGATGGATCTCGAAGATGCCCGGCAACAGGGGCTGTTGGTGTGGCTGGATGACGGCTTCTATCAGTCCTACCGGGATACCATGAAAGCGAATCCTCTGCTGGGCAATCACACTCAGCCGGAGAGCATCAGTCTGGCTTATACCGCCATGCATGGTGTTGGCGCCGAGATGGCGGAAGCGCTGCTGGCCGATGCCGGATTTTCCTACGTCTACAGTGTGGCCGCGCAAAGGGAACCGGACGGACGCTTCCCGACGGTGAACTTTCCCAACCCGGAAGAGGCCGGTGCCATGGATCGGGTCATCGAAGAGGCTCGGGCTCACGGTGCCACACTGGCCTGTGCCAATGATCCCGATGCCGACCGCTTTGCGGTGGCGGTGCGCCAGCCCGATGGCGAGTACCAGATGCTGACCGGTGATCAGGTCGGGGTGCTGTTTGGTCATTACCTGTTGTCGCGCGCGCGGCCACAGCAGGACCTGGTCGGGACCACCATCGTGTCCTCCAGTTTGCTGCAGCGCATTGCCAAGGCGGCGGGAGCCCGCTACTACCAGACCCTGACCGGCTTTAAGTGGCTGACCAACATCGCCATGGAGCAGCAAAGTGACGCTCATCAATTCTTGTTTGCCTATGAAGAGGCACTGGGATACACCGTCGGCAGTGAGGTGTGGGATAAAGATGGCCTTTCGGCACTGGTGGCTTTCGCCCAGATGACCGCTGAACTGGCCACCAACGGCAAGACCATCTGGGATCAACTGGAGGCCATCTATCGCCAACATGGCCTTTATTTGAATGCCCAGCGCAGCATTGCCCTAGACCCGGCGGCGCCGCCAGTTGGGGATAAGTTACGCAGTACGCCGCCCACCGAGATTGCCGGCCAGTCGATTGCCTCTGTGGACGATTTAAAACACTCTCGGACCACCTTTGCCGATGGTCGCACTGAAACCATCGATCTGCCGACCAGTGACGTCCTGATCTATCACCTGGATGGGGGCAACCGGGTGGTGGTTCGCCCGTCAGGCACCGAGCCCAAGCTGAAGTGTTATTACGAGGTGGTGGAAGCCTTTGCCGGTAATGAAACGCTGGCGTCGGTACAGCAACGGGCGCAAACGTCGATGGCCAGTTTGATAGATGAGCATCAGCGGTCCCTGGATAACTAGGGAGTGGCTACTTGGCTCAGCGGCCACAAGATCTGCCGGTGCGCGGGGACCGTGCGCCGGCAAGCCGTGGGCTAAGACTACTGATCCAGAGTGTCCAACATACTGCTGTCGTAGGGAGCGAGAGGCTTATTCTGGCGCACTTTTTCGACGTAGTCCGGGTTGGCGATCAGCGGTCGGCCAATGGCGATCAGATCCGCTATGCCACCAGCAAGCGCGTCTCTGCCGGTGTTGACACTGTAACCGCCGCAGGCAATCACCCGGCCTTTGTAGAGCCGGCGAATGTACTGGGTCACGGTGCCCTGGATGTGGTCGAACGGTGTGTCGTCATGGGAGCCTGTGTGGACATAGGTCAGATCGCATCGGTTCAGCCGCTGTAACACATAGTCTGAGATTGCCAGATCCGCCTCGTTGAGACTCAAGTGCTGATGGCCCACCGGAGACAGTCGCACGCCGACGTGGTCGATCTGCTGCTTTACTGCATCAATGACTTCGAACAGGAAACGGGCCATCTTCTCGGGTGTGCCGCCCCAGCCATCGGTACGCTGGTTGGTTTCCCAGTGGAGGAACTGGTCCAGCAGGTAGCCGTTGGCACCGTGTAGTTCTACACCGTCGAAGCCGGCCTTGCGGGCGTTGGCGGCTGCCTGTGAAAACTGCTGAATCACTTCTAGGATTTCCGCTTCGGTCATTTCGCGTGGCATGCCGTATTGCAAATCGTTGCTTCGGGGCACCCGGCCCTGCAGGGCGACTGCCGACGGCGCCATCGGTTTGTCGCCGTTGAGATAGAAGGGGTGAGAGACTCGCCCGCAGTGCCAAATCTGGGCGAAAATCTTACCTCCGTTCTGATGAACCCTATCGGTGACCTTTTGCCAGCCCTCTATTTGTGCCTGGCTATACAGTCCCGGTGTGTTGGGGTAGCCCTGGGCCATGGGGGAGATGATGGTGGCCTCGGCGATAATGAGCCCTGTATCGGCACGGCGACCGTAATACTCGGCCATGGCTTCGGTCGGTACCAGTTGTTCGCTGGCCATGGAGCGGGTCATCGGCGCCATTACGATGCGATTGCTCAGCTCTAGGTCTTCGCCAAGCGACAGGGGCGTAAACAGAGTGTTTTTGGTCATGGAGTTATCTCATATTGAGTGTGGTGGTGAGACAGGCCCGTTTTAGATGTACTTGCCAGCATTATTCATAGGTACCGCGGATCGGGTAGTGGTTATCCGGATTGCGAATAAAGGCCAGTCCGGCCAGCAGGACATCCAGTTCGGGGCGGACAAAGGGGCCGTTGGAGATATCGATGACCTGAACCTTACCCTGGTCGTTGATGACATACAGCCCGGGCTCGGCAAACAGGTGGTCGGTTTCCTGGGCTGAGCGGGGCTCAGACACATACAGGCCCAGTTGCCGCATCTGCGATAGATTTAGATCGTAGGCCAGTGGGTAGCTGATGGACAGCTCTTTCCGATGGGCCATGGCTTGGTCGTGGCTGTCGGCAGACACCGCGGCGATATCGATGCCGAGCTTGTGAAACTGCTCTTTTCGCAATTCGATCTCATTCAGGTAGCGGGTGCACATCGGGCAGTGTCGGCCCCGATAGACCACCAGCAAGCGCCAGTCGGCGTTACCTTGGGGAGCGCCCAGGGTAATGGGGTTGCCGCCCAGAGTGGGCAGTTCGATGACCGGGAAGCGATCGCCGGCTTTAAATTTCATGAGAGACATAGCGGCTCCTAGGGTGTTGGTGTTCAATCAATGATATGCAACGGCCTGTGACGACCGTTACTGGGTTTTGTGATGGCGACAATGGCGATCGCCGTTACGCCTTGATGTAGTCGTAACTGGGGTCACTGTGATCCCGTTGACCGAGGTATTTCGGGTTGAACTCTTCTGACCACATTGCGGTTGCATCCAGGTTCTGATTCCAGTCGAAGGCGGTGAGGCGGTGAATCATCTTCCAGACGCCACTGCGCCGCTCAAATTTATAGAAGTGGCGCCCGCCTAAGATCCCCTCCTTGTCCACCCCATCCTCTTGGTGAACGTGGTAGGCCCAGACGTAGCTTTCGGCAGTGGCACGGTCACCATCGACCTCGATCAGGACATTGCTGATGCGGTGCTGAGTGACTTTGAGGGCTTTGAAGCCCTCCATCGCCGGTTCGACAAACTGGTGGGCATTGTCGTAGTAGAAGAACAGTTCCGGATAGATGGGATCCTGATGTTCCTCGATGGCGTCCTCCCAGTAGGTGGATTTCATTAGCTCGCCGTCCATGCGATCCAATGAACGCGCATGGCGATGAATCACTTCGGTGATCTCCTGTTTATCCAGCAGTTGTTGCAGTTTCTGTTGTATATCCATGGTGTGGCTCCCGGGGCGGTACGGCTTTTTGCGAACCGCTGCCTGTGTTTGGTTGAGAAAGGCGGCCGTTTGTTGGCGGCGGTTATTGCGACTGCCACAGGCCCAGAGGCCTAAGCACGCTGATTTTTCTGGGCGAGGCCGACCAGTCGGGCAGTTGAGCTTCGTACTCATCACGGTACGCTTTGCCACGAAGCTGGTTCTCCATGAACGCGTCCATGCTTGGCTCCGACCAACGCTCATAGATAAGAAATTTATTGGCATCCTCGGCGTCCTGATGCAGGTAGGTGGAAACAAAGGTCTCCTCTGTGGCCATCGCGGTAACCAGTTGAGTCAGGCTGGCCAGGAACGCCTCACGGGCGTGTGGCTTGATGTTGAATTCAACCGTAAACACAAGATCTTGTGACATGGTGTTGCTCCTTTCGCTCACTGTATTCACGGTGCCGTAACGGCGCGCCGTGATGTTAACGAGCACCATCATAGAGTTCCGTTATCTGGACTAATAGTGGGATAGAACGACTACCACCTATTGCTTTTTGGAATAATTCATTGGGAAACGACCCCATTCCCGGTGTTGCCTCTGGCAGCGGCAATTGAACCTATCCGTTGCTGACCCGTGCTCGCGTCTATTCCATTTTTGACTAGTTGGTATACCCGCTGGCTCAGTGCCGCGATTGGGGGGCGGTTGTTATCTTTGCCCGGCTGATAATCCACATCCATAGGAATACTTGATGAAAGAGTTGAATAGAACACTTAAGCTGCCACGCATGATGGCCAGGGGACTGCTCATTGCCTTGTGCGCCTTGCCATCGCTGGCCTTGGCCGGTGAGACCGCCGCCGGCGCGGGCATTGAGCGACAGTACCGCGATACCGCGATAAGCGGAAAACCGTGGAACCTCAGTGTCGAGAATCGCCTCCAGGATCTGCTCGACAAGCAGGCGATTACCGAGGTCATCAACCATCTTGGACGGTCGCTGGACCGCATGGATCGAGGGCTGATGCGCTCTGTGTATTGGCCCGAAGCCATCGAAGAGCATCAAGACCCTGAGTTTCCGGTCTTTTTCACCGATGCCAATAAAAATCCGCCCCCGGCGACCTACAACGAATTTGCCTGTCAGGCCATGGGAGGATTTGCCACCCTAAGGGCGACTCAACACCGAATTAGCAACGTCCTCATCGATCTGGTGGATGAGAACCGCGCCAACGTGGAAAGTTACGTCTGGGCTTTCCATCTGGTAGGGGAGCAAGATCAGGCCCGGGAAGTGACTCTGTATGGAAGAATGTTGTTTAATTTTGAAAAGCGGGGTGATGAGTGGCGGGTGCTGCGTCGTTACACTGTGTTCGATTGGTTCACCAATGTCGCCGCCACAGGGAATTTTGCCGATGGCTATATGGATAAGTTCAAAGGCACTCGGGACACCAACCAAGATGGTCGATCCGCAGAGTGGCACGACGGCAGCGATACTGGCCGCAACGATCCCAGTTACCAGTTCCTGAGTCTGCCTTCGGATCCGGATCCGGCGCCGGGCAAGGGCAGTTGTGTCTTCCCGTTGGTGAGCAAGTAACTGAGCCTGGGCTCTGATCCCAACTGGCAGCCCAGAATCTTGTGGGCTGCCTGACCTGTCCAGTCCGCTCTGGGGACCTGCGGCCATTGCGGCTCATATTAAGGGGTGGCGCGACGACTTCGCCGGCCCAGACACGAAATGCCTCCGAATAATTGGACTAGAGACATGGTAATATTTTCCTAAGCTATTCAGCATTGGAATAATTGCCGAGGGGAATGCAATCATGGATCAGTTAGGGGCAATGCGGGCATTCGTGCGAGTGGTGCAGACCGGCAGTTTTTCGGCCACCGGTCGCGAGCTGAATACCAGTCAGACCACCATCAGTAAGAAGGTGGCGGCGCTGGAAAAGAAACTTGGCGTTAAGTTGCTGATTCGCAGCAGTCGCGATCACGCCCTGACCGCGGTCGGAGCCGAGTATTACGACAAGTGCGTGGCCATTCTCGGCGAGTTGGATGAAGCGGAGTCTACCGCCCGTTCGGAGGTGGCATCACCACAGGGGGTGATACGGATTGCGGCCCCGGTTGCTTTTGGGCGTTTGGTTTTAGCACCGATGATTGCCGAGTTTTTTGCCGCCTATCCCGAGATCAAGGTAGACCTGAGTCTTAGCGATCGCCATGTGGATCTCATCAGCGAAGGGATCGATGTCGCAGTACGGGCCAGAAAGCTGGAAGACTCCTCGTTGATCGCCCGTTACCTGTTCGATAACCCGATGATGATGCTGGCCGCCCCGGAGTACCTGGCCAAGCACGGCGAGCCCAGAGAGCCTCAAGATCTTAGGCACCACAACTGCCTGGTGTATTCGATGGCCAAGACCATCAATCAGTGGCAGTTCCATCAGGGTGACACAACCGTCACAGTACCGGTGAACGGTAACTTTCAAAGCGACAACGGCGATGTGTTGCTGGAGGCTGCTCTGGCCGGATTGGGGCTGGTTCAAATGCCCGCATGGATGGTGGCCGAGCACCTGACTGCCGGCCGTTTGATTCGAGTGATGGCCGATTACAGCGCTCAGTCGATCCCCTTCAATGCCATCTACCCACAAAATCGCTACGTGCCGTTGAAAGTTCGGTGCTTTGTCGATTTCCTCAAACAGAAAATTACCGATAACGCCATCTATCAGTAGTGGGGTCAGAGTCATGGTGGCATACCAATACTGAATTGAAGTTGTGTTGAGGCTGCGATATTGCGGTGGCGATTCTGCCCTTACACAGTCTTACACTGGCCTCGGGTCAGGTAGGCACACCTTACACTGGCTTACCCCCTTTCTCAGTCAAAATGTCACACTCGGGTTACATTCGATAGAGAGAGTAATGCTATGAAATACGGACAGTTTTCACCTGCAATGGTACTGATTTCCCTGTTGGCGTTGTCGGGATGCAACTCTGACTCTTCCAGTTTGTCGGTAACGCCGAAACCAAAACCAGACTCGGGACTTGAGGAAACCACCACCGTATTGGGCATAGAAGCCATTCCACAAGCACTCGCCGCCACCTACACCAGTCAGCTGAAATTTAATCGTTATACCAAGGTGGTGGCGCCTAATGGAAAAGCGATTCACATCCTGGCCCAGGATCAGTTGTCGGACAATCAGATTGTCAGGGCCAGATCCATTCTGGAGCATTACTTGACGCCCTTGGCGGGCTCCGAGTTTGGCAGTGACAAAACGGCGGTGGCCAATAAGATGACCGACAACCATGCCACACTGTTGCTGCTGAATGGCAGTGACGATGGCAGTAATCCGGCCACGGAACTGGAGGGACAACCTCTGTACCAGAACGAGATCCAGGTCGAAGGGCACCCTTGGTACATCGAGCAAAACTACGAGCATCGTGATGCCAGTTTTGAAGAGATATTGCACATGGTCCATGACACTGGGATCGGAGTGGATCAAGGCCAACAATTTGCTGGGGCGTTACCGGCATTTCAATCTGAAATTCGAAGTGCTCAGGTAGCGGCGCTGAACGGGGCGTTGTGGGGCATAGGTGAAGAAAACAAGGGCTGGATTCAGGAGTTAACCGCCGAAAACAGCTTGTCGCAAGAGTACCTAGCGGCAGTGATCGACTCCTATTATGGCCTCTGGGGTGCCTGGCAACAGAGTCAGACCCAGGGCATGTGGGGGCTTTATATTGCGAAGACGCGGGAGGAGATTCGGCAGGAGGATCCAGCGGGTTGGCAGTTGATGAGTCACAAGTTCTTTCACCCCTACCTGACTTATAACGCCAGAATTGATGAAAGTTTCAGTGGGGATTTTAGCCTGAAACTGAATCATAGCCGGCCTTATACGCATCACTCTCAGTACTTAAAGGACGTTACCCTGACTGGAGATAAAGCGGCCAATGTCATTGTAAATGGCTTTGATAACCACATTACCGGTAATAGGGCGAAGAACCGGGTGATTTTCAGCGGTCAATCTGCTCAATACACGGTGGAGACCCGATCCGACGGCTCGGTTGTTGTGTCTGATATGGTCGATGATCGAGACGGTGTCAATACACTGGTCGGTATCGAAACCCTGGGGTTCTCTGATACCGACATATCGTTGTAAATTCGCAGTGAGGGTGGAATCGCCCTGGTGTTATTCAGACAGGGTTTTATGGCCACTCCGGTGGCGGTTTCCACCTCATTGTGGCTGGGTGTAGTAGGTCAGAGTGTTCATAAGTTGCTCGGCGGTGGTCTGATAGCCGCCCAGTTGAGCCAGTTCGCGGTAGACCTGCATCGCTTCCGGCCATTGCTGAGACAGCCAGTGGCTTTGGGCGATGGCCAGCAGCGCCTGGGCCCGGTGTCTAAGTCGCTGTTGACGTTGCTGCTTAAGATTCTCTGGGTCATCGCCCTTCAGGGGAGCTTTGCCCACTTTGTGCCACTGCGCTCTGGCCTGTTCAGGCCGGTTGAGGGCGCTAAGCAGTTGGCCTTGGAGCAGCAGTAGCCGGTCTGCTTGCTGCGGGGGCAGCGATTGGCTGGCAGTCAGTCGTTCACTGGCTGCCAATGTGGTGGCGTAGTTTCCGGCCCAAAAGCCGTAATAGAGGCAATTGAGGCTAAGCGTCTGATCCGCAGAGGCGCTGCAGTCAGCGGCCAGGTCATAGGCGTCGAGTTGACCATAGAGTTGCAGTAAGGCTGTCGAGGGGGCGCTGTTCGGAGACAGCAGATCCGCCATCTGCAGAGCCGTCGCCGCCTGCAGAGGCCGTTGTTGCTGCAGCAAGCTCTGGGCCAGCAGTTGCCACGCTTGCACCTGCTCATTCGGACTCAGTGCCTCATTGACCAGCCAAAGGCGACAGTCTTGTTCCAGCCCAGGCCAGTCTTCAAGGGCCAGTAGGCTGTAGCTTCTAAGGGGCCGCCAGTGCGCCGGGATCGGGATTCCTGAAACCGGAGTAAGCGCGTGCAGCGCGTCGGAATAGCGCCGCAGTTGATACAAGGCATAGCCATGCAGGTACTGCAGCGCAGGGGTAGGCTCAACGCGGCTTGAGGCCAGTAACTCGGCCACCTTGGCGTAGTCTTGCTGCTCCAGCCACAGTTGTGCCAGTGACTCCAGCATCAGCCCATCATCAGGATGCCGTTTCAGTCCCTGCTGCCAGCACTGGGCCGAGCGCTGGGCCTCGCCGGCTTCGTTGAAGGCGCGGCAACCGTAATGAAACAGCATCGCCGGCACCGATTCGGCTTCCAGCAGGGGCGCAATCAGCGCCGCGGCTTGTTGGCTGTGGTGTTGATCCAGCAACTTTGTGGCCCGCTTCAACACCAGGTATTGATGGCCGGACAAGCCCTGAGGCGCCGCAGCGGCGCTCAGCGGCATAACCAGGGCGGCGACCAGAGACAGCCCTGAAATTACCGCAGCTGGCGATGTGGGTCGGCTACTTAATTTGAAAATTGATCGGAACATCCACGTACACCGAGACAGATTGGTTTTGAATTTCCGCCGGTTTGAATCGCCAGCGCCTGGCCGCGGCCAATGCGGCGTCGTCAAACAGCTGCTGTGGTTGAGCGTCTTGTACTCTGGCGTCGATCACCTCTCCGGTCTCACTGACCACCAACCTCAGCATCACCTTACCGGTCAGGCCCTGACTGCGGGCGGCGACGGGCATTTTAGGTGGAATGTAATGCAGCAGTTTTGGCGGTGTATCCACCTCGCTGAGGCCGACCAATCCTTGACTTAGGGCTGGCGCTGCGGGTGGCGATAAGGGCGGTGTCGATATCGTCAATGGCGTCATGGCGATGCGCACGGTTGAGGGCGTGGAGGCCACCGGGGTAAGGCTCAGCGGCTGCGGCTTGTGGGCCTTGGCCAGGATTTTCTTCTGCACCGGCGTCTGCACCTTTTGCTGTTGAGGGGGCGGCAGACGTAGGGGCCGGACGGGCGGTGTCGCTGCCGGAATCACATTGTCCGGCAGGCGGTTAAGGTAACTGGGCAGCCAGATCACCAGCAGATAACTCAGTGGCAAAGCCAGCATCAGGCGAGCCAGGGCACCGGCGAGACGTCGAATCACGGCCGGCCATCCATCGGCTCGGTCGCCACCGACGCACCAGATAACCCGGCCTGTTTGGCGATGTCCAGGGCTTTGATGGTGATGCCTGTTGGCGTGCGAGTGTCGGCCACGATCAGCAGCTGAGCATTTTCGGTTTGGGCAGCCACCTGCTGCAGGGTGGCAGGCAGATAGTAGATGTCCAGTGGCTGTTGTTGCCAGAACAGACGGCCGGCCGCATCGATGGTCAGGATCAGCGGTGTGCCGTGGCTGACCTCGGCGCTGTTGGCCTGGGGCCGCTGAATCTCCATCTTTTGCAGGCGCACAAAGCTGGTGGAGACGATAAAAAAGATCAGCAGAATGAACACCACATCCAGCATTGGGGTCATGTTCACTTCGGTGTCACTGCTCTGATTAAAGCGATCGCTCAGCATGTCGATGCTCCTGTTTGCTGCCGTTGCAGGCGTGCCAGTCGGCGCCGCCATAGGTAGGCCAGCAGCAGCCCTGGAACGCCCACCAGCAAGCCGGTTTGGGTGGTGATCATCGCCATGGCGATGCCATCGGACAGGGCCTTACCATCGTGAAGACCGGTATGGGACAGGGCATCGAACATGACGATCATGCCATTGACGGTGCCCAGAAGCCCAAGCAACGGCGCAGTGGTGGCCAGTAGGGTGATGGCCTGCAGTTGCCCCTGAGGCTGCCAGAAACGACGTTGTGACTCGAGCCGGCACAGACGTTGATCCAGCCAGGCTACGCCCGTGGTCGGCACGCGGTGTTGGCAGTGAGCGCCGCTGCCTATCAGCAGGCCGGCGGCCAACCACAGCATGGTCACACAACACAACAGCAGCGGCCACATGATGGGCCCCCCCTGGCGCAGGTAATCCAGGATCTCTGTCACTGCCTCGGTCATGACGGCGTTCCTGTCGCCGCTGTCAGCGTGGAGCTGCCGCCAGAGGCCGCGGTTTCTGCGCGCTGTGCCAGTAACCAGGCGCCGTGTTGCTCCATGTCCAGCGTCAGCCGCTGCGCCCGGCGCTTCAATGGGTGCAGCAGCAGCAGTAGTGGAATGGCGATCACCAGACCCACCTGAGTGGTGATCAGCGCCTTACTGATCCCCCCGGACAGCAGTTTCGGTTCGCTGTTGCCAAACTGGGTCAGGGTTTGAAAGGTCTCTATCATACCGGTGACGGTACCCAGCAGCCCCAGCATCGGGGCCAAGGCAGCCAGCAGAGCCACCAGTGCCAGTCCACGTTCAAACCGCCCCACCTGCTTCAGCATCCCCTGCTTCAGGGCGTAGTCCACGCCCTGCAGATCCTGATGGCTTGCCGCCTGGCGCAGCACCGCGGCCGCGGGTTGGCGACCGCTGATTGTTTGTTGAGGGGGGGGGGTGTCAACGTTGGCTCCCAAGGGCTGCCAATAAAACAACCGCACCGCGCACACGACCAGGGTGATTAGGCCGGCTGCCGCAACCGCCAGCAGCGGCCACAGCAACTCACCCCCCTGGCGCAGGGTTTGTAACAGGCTTTGAGGCTCGGCCAGCAGTGGCAATAATGCGCCTTGACTGACGTCCAGCATCAGGGTCGGGCTGGTGCCGCTGAGCCACTGTTGCTGGGCGCTGGCAAGGTCGTCGCTGACACCGATAAATCGGTTATCGTGGCCGTCGACCAGACCCAGTTGCTGAGCCTGATCACCGATGGCCATGGCGCTGCCCAATATGGTCAGGGCGGTGGCAGCGGGCTTGCCGTTATCCTGGAGTACCGGCGCCTGAGCGTGGTTTATCTGGCCGGTGTAGCGCATGTCGGCCAGGGCAAATTGAATCAACTGCTCCAGCTCGGCGATGGCCGGGAAATGAGGCTGTGCCAACTGCTGCTGCAGCCACTGGGCGCGCTGGGGTGCCAGGTAGCTCGTAAGGCTGCGCTGCCAGCGCTGGGTCATGGCCGACAGCATCTGCTGATAGCTGGTCTGAACCAGGCTGAGATCGGCTTGCGCGGCTTGTTTTTGTTGTTCTAACTCGCTTTTTTGCGCCTGAAGCGCAACAAGATCTGCCTTAAGTGCTGTCAACTGAGCCTGCCGGGCGGCGAGGGTTGTTTTTAACTCGGCGGTGGTGGCTTTGGTGTACCGCTGCTGCGACAGCTGCTGTTGTTGCCACTGGTCGTTGCGCCGTTGCATCTGTTGCGCTTTATCGGTGACCCGTGTCTGCAGTGACGGGGCGGATTTGGCGCCCTGAGCGTCGGCGGCCCCAGATGGCTGCGAGGCGGCGGGGGCGGTTGCCATGGCGGTACTCAGCAATAATACCAGCAAGGGAAAAGGTCGAATCATCACGAGCGGCCTCCTGGCAGTGGCAACGGCAACAGTTCGGCTCGCTGTTGGTTCTGGCTGATGGCAATGGCGCTGCGAATCGCTTGGCGATAACGGTCATCCAAAGGCTGCCATTGTGCGCGGGCGGGGTCGAAGTAGGCGTTGAGGCTGCCATCCGCAGTTTGTGCCAGCCACAGCAATCGACCTAATCGGAAGCTCTGAACCTGGCGGCTTTGGCCGTCAATGACGATGCGCTGTTGTGCCACCACGGTGCCATAGCCTTGCTCCACTTCGATCTGAATGACCTCCATCAGATGACGGAAACGCTCAGCCTGGCTGACATCGGCGTTATCCAGGCTTTGGCGAAACAGCGCCAGTCGTCGTTGCCGCTCTTCGGTAAGAAACGGCAGGTCGTCGTGAATCTGCTGTTCCAGCCGGGCGTACCATACCTCCAGGCTGGGTTCCAGTTGTCTGGCGATGGCGGCGATGTTGGCCAGGTCGTCATTGAGGGCGTCGATCTGCCGTTGTTGCTGGGCGATCTGCCGCTGCAGCTTTTCAATTTGGAATTCCGTCCAGTAGATCTGTGCCAATGCTTGCTGCTGCTCGCTGTATTGGGCGGCCTGCTCCTGTTGCCATAGGCGGGCTTTTTTCCCCAGTGTGCTGGCGCGCTCAATGGGGGCGGTGAGCGGTTGAGTGAGATCATCCACACTCAGGCTGGTGGAGGCGCAAAACAGTAGGGTCATTAACATCTGACTTGCTCCGATGATGAGGAAAACAGGATTCGGTGAACGATTTGGCCAATGAGGGCCGCCAGTAGCGCCAGATAGCAGCCGATAAACCAGCCGCTGAGGGGGTTATTGGTCAACGTCAGTTTGACGCTGAGGGCGCTGTCCGCTGCGGCATAGGGCACAAAGAAGTCGGTGACGGTGAGTCGGCGGTGACCGAAGACCAAGGGGCTCAGAAACCCGGCCCGGCCTTGAAGGCGCTGGCCACTTTGGTCGTGGCTGACCGTGAAGGTGGCCCAGTTTCGGGTGGGATCAAATTGGTCGAGGCTGCGGCGGGTAATGCGACCGGCGCGGCTGTGGCCGTCCTGATCTTGACGGATCAGGTTGAGATCATTGCGGTAGTCGATGTGGTTCAGGGTGACGGTGTGGCCTTCGAATTGCACCGATTCACCGGCTTTCAGGGTCTGGTGCTGTGGCTGGTGGGCCCACAGGATGTCCAGACCATGGCAGGCAAAGATCAACAGGGTCAGCAGATGAATCGGCAGCAGTAAAAAATGGCGGTGACGCAGCTTGCGCCGTTTCCACAGCGGCCACAGGCTGTGGTAGCTGCAGACTAGGGTACTCAGCCCTAACAGAACGAAGATCACCACCAGGCTAACTAGCCAGGCCAACAGCGCGAGGTTGTGCTGCAGTATGCTCTGCCACTGGGACAGCGGCAGTTGATTCAGTTGTTTTAGTGGCCAGCGGTAGCCCCAGATATCCGCCAGTGCCATGCCCAGGGCAAACCACAACGCCGCCAAGGTCAGTAGCACGCACCCCAGGCGCATGGATCGAAACAATCGGATCATAACAGCCGATACCCCAGTTGCAGCAGGGCGATGAAGCTCAGTAGCAGCGCCTTGGCCATCTGCTGTCGTCTGCTGCCCCTGAACCAGCGATGTGGAAAATGGAACACCAGCACCAGCAGCAGATACAACAGCGCCGAGAAGAAGAAGTGGTTGCTCCAGCTCCAGCTGTGTCCCCAGCCCTGCATCGCCCAGTAGCTGCCGGCGATCTCGCCGGCCAGAAACAGGGTGCCGGCGGTCAGTGCCAGCAGGTGGCTGCAGTGTGCCAGCTTGGCGTCGCTTCGGCTTGGCAATAGCCCATAGCCAATCGCAGCGGCAATGACGCAACCCAGAGACAATGGTCGCGACAGGAAAAATAGCTGTGCCCACAGGTAGTCGCCCATGGCACTGGTGTCAGTCGGGGCAGAGAAACCGCTGGCCAACAGCAGCAGTAACACGCCAAGGGTGGCGCTTATCAGGCGGTAAGTACGCAGTAGGTCTGGCCGTGCCAACGGCCTCATGGCGATGCCGCTGAGCAGAGCGGCGCTGATCAGCAGCAGCGCCAGGGTGCTGGAATAGAGAAACTGGGGGCTGCTGAGGGACAGATGCACGAGTCCGCCGACCGCGAACACTCCGGTCATCGCGTTGGCACACCAGGTCCAATTCAGTTGCAGGGGCCAAGGGCGCGACCGGTTCAGTGGCGGCTTAAGTTTGCTGGTCATTGGTGGCAAAACGCCTCGATAGTGGCGTAGGCGTCGGCAGCGCCGCTCTCGACCACCTGCGGGCTGCCCAGCTGCCAGTAGTCGATGGCCTGCTGAATCAGGGAAGGGCGCACCACCCAGATGTGTTTGCGTTTGGGGTCGGACAACAGTGCCGCGATCGCCTTGGCAAAGCCGCCATTTTTTAGCTCCATCGGGCCGATTTCATCCACCAGCCAGATCCCTTGCTGGGTTGAAGTGCGGGGCGTCAGGGCTTCCAAGCCCAACTTGAGGCCGGCCTCGGAAAAGGTAAATCGAGTGTTGGTGGCCGGATCGAACTGCTGCTGCCGCTGACCGAAACGGGTGCGGGCGCGGGTTCGAACGTCGACGATGTCGCTGCTGACGCGCAGGCCATCGCGCATCTCACCTGGACAGAGGATGCCGTTGAGATCCAGAGTGCCATCGGCGTTGTCTGCCACCAGGCGTTGTAGCAGGGTGGTTTTGCCGCTTCCGGATTCGCCGGTGACGATCAGCAATTGTGGGGGCTCGGTGGAGATCAGATGTTGGGGCATAAACACCTCTTGGTGGGCAATGGCCGCAGAGGCCGTAGTCAGGCCGTACAGCCGGCTTAAGTTGTAGGGCGTCATCACTTCGGTGGTGGTGCCAAAGGCGAGGGGATGACCGTGGTCCAGCATCAGCACCCGGTCGGCAAACAGTTGCGCCAGGTTGGGATCGTGCAAAATGGCCACCACGCAGGTGTGTTTCTGTTTGCAGGCTTGCTTCACCAGATGCAGCATGCGATAGCGATTGCGGTAATCCAGGTGGTTGGTGGGTTCGTCCAGCAGCAGCAGTTGCTGGCTCTGCACCAATGCCCGTGCCAGCAACAACAGCTGACGCTCTCCGCCGCTGAGCTGGTTGTATTGGCGGTCGGCCAGGTGCTCGATCCCAAGCTCGACCATGACCGCCAGCGCCTGTTGACGGTGACTGTGGTTTGGGCTGGCAAAGGCGCCCAGGTAGGGGGTAACCCCCATCAGCACCATGTCCAGGCCGCTGAACGCGAAGGCGGTGTCTTGCTGTTGTGGCACCAGGGCCACGGTGCGGGCCAGTTGCCTCGGACTGAGGGATGCCAGCGGCTGCTTGTCGATGCTGATGCCGCCCCGCTCGATGGCACGTTGGCCCAGCAGGCAGTCAAACAGTGTCGATTTACCGACACCGTTGGCGCCGAGAATGGCGACGAATTCACCGGCATTAGCGGAAAAGTTAATGTTATTAAGCAGTAATTTACCACCCAGGTGGCAATGAAGACCCTGAACGTTAAGCATGGTGCCCCCGATGCCAGGAGGAACGGTACAGCAGGTAGGCAAACAGGGGAGCGCCGATGACAGAGGTGACAATGCCCACCGGCAACTCCATGCTGAAGCTGCTGCGGGCGATGCCGTCGGCGATCACCATGAAGCAGGCTCCGGTGACGGTGCTCAGTGGCAGCAATTTCAGGTGGTCGGCGCCGGTCAGGGTGCGCACCATGTGGGGGACCACTAGGCCTATCCAGGCCACCTGGCCCACGACGCTGACGCAGGCGGCGACCACAAACGAGCTGATGACGGTCAGAACCAACCGCAGTCGCTCAGGGGATAACCCCAGGCTTCGACTGTGTTTGTCTCCCAAACACAGCACGTTCAGTTGATACCTCAAAAGGTGGGCAATGCCGTAGCCGACCAACAGCGCCGGCAGCAGCTTGGCGACGCTGGCCCAGCTGCTGGTGGACAGCGAGCCCATCAGCCAGAAAATGATGGCCGGTAGCTGACCATAGGGGTCGGCCAGTATCTTGACGATCATCAGTGCGGCACTGAACAGGGAACCGACAATGATGCCGGTCATGATCATGATCAGCAGGCTGTTGTTGCCCACTTTCCTGGCCATGGTAATGGCGACGCCCGCGGCCGCCAGGCCGAAGCCAAAGGCCAGAATCTGTACCGCAATCCAGCTGCTGTAAGGCAGCAGCAGTCCCAGCGCGGCGCCAAACATGCAGCCGGAGGTGACGCCCAGAATGTCGGGTGATACCAGCGGGTTGCGGAATACACCCTGGTAGAGGGTGCCGGCCATGGCCAGCCCTGCGCCCACCAGCAGTGCCATCAGCAACCGCGGCAGTCGTACCAGCAAAATCACCTGCTGCTCGGGGCTGAGATCGCCAGGCAGAGGCTGGGTGCTGATCAGGCACCAAAGTACCTCAGGCAGGCGCACCAGGGTGGACAACGAGTCGGTCGCACTCATGCCAAATCGGCCGCACAGCAGTGCCGTCAGGGTGATCAGCAGGGTGACCAGCATCAAGCGGGAGACTGGGGCGGCTTTCAGTTGCATGGGACTGCCTGAGCGGCGGCGGGCAGAGGTGACAGGCAGGCCTTTCCCAGCAGTTGTTGGTAAAAACGACCAATCCTGGCATCAACGTCGACATCCCGAAACTTCTTCGGGTGAGCCTGGCTGGCCAGGTAATAGGCACCGGCCGCCGCCACCGGCGATGGCATGTGCCACAAGGCCGCAGAGGGCAGGGTGACCCTGGGCAGCGCCGCCAACGAGGCCAGCTCGGTGTTGTCGAGTTGATCGGCCAGGCGGCCGCTTTTCCCTTGTTCGAGCACCAGAAACTGCGGTTGCCAGCGGACCAGCTGTTCCAGGTTGATCTTGGGGTAAAATCCGGGTACCTCGGCGGCGACGTTGCGTATGCCGGCCAGTTGCAGCAGCTCATGCTGATACATGTGGGCGTTGACGCTGCGGTAGAGATCGCCACCATTGCCGTAATAGCCGGCGACCGGAGTGGTGCCTTCTAGGCGGCGGGTTAGATCGTCGATCAGTTGCCGAGTCAACGCTTTATAGCGCCGGGCCTGGGATTGATGGCCGGTGGCTTTGGCAATCAGATCCATCGCTTGTTGTACCTGAGCCAACGATTCGGCTCGGATCAGCAGCGCCGGGATGCCCAGTTGCTGAAGCTGTCCCGCCAGGCGGGCGCCATCTTTCTTGTCGTTGATCAGCACCAGATCTGGCTTGAGGCTGATGATGGTTTCCAGGTTGATGCCGGCGGAGCGGCTGCCGACCTGGACCGGGCTGCGGCCGTCCAGCAGGCCTTTCACCAGTGATTGGCGAGTGTCGTGATTGGAGATTCCCACCAACTGATCCTCAAGGCCGAGGCTCAGGGTGAATAGAGTGGCGGGCATGTAGGTGGTGACCAGACGCTGGGCAGGCGAAGACAGGGCGACGTGGCGCCCGGTCATGTCGGTGAGCTGGAGTGGCTTTGCCACCCCAGCCCAGACCCAACTCCACAGGCTTAGCCCGAGTAGGAGGTGTTTAACCATGAGTCAGATCAGAACCGATAGGTGAGGCCCACTTCAAAGTTGCGGCCTTCGGTGGGTTGGCCATCACCTTCGTAGTAGTTCTCATCCAGCAGGTTGTTAACGTTAAAGTAGGCGGTCAGCTGTTGGTTGTAGAAGTCTTTCCGTGCGCCGATATCCATCGTCAGCACGTCTTTTTCCCACTGAGTGTCGTCGCCGTCCCACTGAATCATGAACTTGTCTTTGTAGTTCAGGCGCAGGTTGGCGCTGACGCCGGTGATGGCCTCGTCCCAGATCAGGATGGCGGTCACTTCGTTGCGGGGCAGGTCGCGCAGATACTCGGTTTCGGCATCGGCGGACTTGTCGCGGGCGTGGGTGTAGGTGTGATCCAGGCTGTAACGCAGGGAATCGGTCAGATCACCGGCCAGAGTCAGTTCGCTGCCGTAGTACTCGGCGGTGCCGATGTTTACCGGGGTGGCGATGTTGCAGTAGCCGTCATCCGGGTCGCGGTCGATGCACTGCTCGCCGATGCGATCGTCGACATCGTGATAGAAGCCGCTGATGCTCAGTTGATCAAGCCAGCCGGTGCCCAGATCCATCTCCCAGCCGGCGGCGTAGCTCAGGCTGCGCTCGGGATCCAGCTTGTACAGTTTGCCGTCGTCGGCCTTCATGTCCTGGAAGGTCGCAAAACGGGTCTTTTTGGCCACCGAGGCAAACACCCGGCTGCCGTTGTTCATGGCGTAGCTCAGACCCAGCATCGGATCGATGGTATCGGACTCATCGGCGCCGCTGCCGGCCAGGCTGTTGCCAGCCGACTCGCCCTGGAAGTCGATGACGGTTTGCTGGTGCCAGGCGACGCCGGCGACCACGGTGAGTTGGCCAAAGCGTAGGGTGTCTTCCATGGCCAGGCTGTACGTCTCCAACTCCGAGCGTTCGGTGGGATCGGACAGATCCGGATCGATGGCGTGATCCACCCATTGCTTGTGAATGTCAGACTTGTAGTTCACCGACAGGCTGAGGCTGTGCCAGTCGGCCAGGGCGATGTCGCCGTAGAGGGCGCCGCCAATGGTGTAATCGTCGTAGGAGCTGTCACCCATCTTCTGCTTTTGCTCCGGGGTGGCGTAGAAGCTCAGGGTGTCGGTGTGGGTGTGGTAGTAGGCCATGGCCCGCAAGGTCACCTGGTCATTGAGGATGTGACTGGCGTTGAGGTCGATGCCCTGATCCTGGTACTCGGAGATGTCCGAGAAGGTGGAGTAGGTGGCAAACACCTTGTTGTAGCTGTCGTGGTACGGCAGGCCGCGTTCGGTATCGAAGTGATAGACGCTGGCGTACACCTCGGTGGTGTCGTTGCTGTAGCCGGCGCGCAGACGGGCGTTGATGCTCTCAAGATCGGAGTTGACCCGTTTGCCGCCATCCTCCACCTGCATGAATTTCGGTAGATCGCCCCAGCGATCTTTGATGTAAGACTCAATGGGCTCATAGTCGTCCGACAGGCGGTAGGCGTCGCGGCCGGTATGTTCAATGGTGCCGAACAGGGTAAAGCCGTTGTGGCCGTAGCTGAGCTGAGCGGATTGATGGTTCTGGCCGTACTCGCCAACGTTGGCGTCGAGCTTGCCGGAGAAGCCCTCGCTGCCCTGGTGGGTAATGATGTTGACCACACCGCCCATGCCGTTAGGGCCATACAGAACCGAGGAGGCGCCCTTGGAGACTTCCACCTTGGCGATGATGCTGGCGGGGATCTGGCTCAGATCCAGCTGGCCATACTTGGTTTCGTAGTAGGGGACACCATCGAGCAGAATCAGGATTTTGTCCTGTTCAAAGCCCTGCATGGTCAGGAATTTCTCGCCCTTGTTGGATTGAGCGACGTGGACACCGGGGACATACTCCAGGGCGTCGGCGGCGGTTTTGGCGCCCACCAGTTCGATGGTTTCGGCCGTCAGCACGTTGTGAATGGCGATATCACGCACCCCGGTGGTTTCTGCAACCACGATTTCACCTAGGGAAAACACCTCTTTGTCGTCGGCCATGGCCGCTGGGGTGGACAGGGTGGCAGCGATCATCATTGCCACAGGGGTAAGACGCAAACCGTTCACTTTGCTCTCCTAAAAAACGCGTTATTTGGGGGCTGAATAGGCAGCCTTCTGATTAGGCTGGAAAGGGTATCAGAGGAAGTTCACTGAAATTTATCAAGAATTGCCAATTCAAGGAGAAGATCACGGTCAAAATACCCCATTCGCACTTAACGGAGAAAAAATGACTCTAACTTTGGACACTTTGTCATTTTTGGACAATGTGTCCATATGCGGCTTGAGGCGGCGGAAAACCGACGTGGTTGTTCAGCCATTAACCGGGGTGGCAGAGTCGGGTGCCAGTTGAGCAGGATGTGGTTGATTTGCCATCGAACTGAATCCCGTTTGCCGCCAGTGACTGATTTTGTGGCCCTGACCGCCGTTTCAGGCTGTATTTTTGTGTAGATTAGAATAATGACATTTGAATCAATTGTTTGACTGTGGTGTTATGATCCACTTAACAATGGCCAGTGACGGGCATGAGGTCAGCCTCACGCTCGGGCCCAGTCAGACTCAGGACAGTGAAAGGAACACGTGCACGTGGTTGAAGACGCACAGGGAACAGCAAGTCAGTTACCGTTTATTATTGGTGTCAGCGGCCACAGGAAATTAGACCCCAACTCGACCCAGACGTTACGCCAGCGAGTGAGAGAGGCGTTGGTATTCTGGCGTCAGCAACTGACCGATACGCCCATCTGGTTGTTGTCCGGCATGGCCGTCGGTGCCGACACTCTGGTGGTGGAAGTGGCCCGGGAACTGCGTGCCCAGTGGGGCCCGGACAGCCTTAAAATCATCGCCTGCCTGCCCATGGATGAGGCTTCCTACCTGCAAGATTTTGAAGGCCTGCAATTTGCCCCCAATGCGGTGACCGAGTTCCATGCCCACCTGGCTCAGCTTCGCCATGACGACGATGAGATCATCGAGGTGCAAAGTGTGCTCGCCCCGCAGCAACTGGCTACGGCGCTGGCAGACACCGAGTATGGTGAGGCCCGCAATCACCTGTACCTGAATCAAAGCGTGTTTGTGGCCAAGTACGCCCAGGTGCTGCTGTCCTTATGGGATGGCGCTCCGTCCCGGGGCAGTGGCGGGACCGCAGATGCGGTGGCCTATAAGTTAGGACTGCCGCTTCAATGGCCGCTTGGCATCGCCAACCCGGCACTGGCGCCGGTGTCCGACTTCGATGGCCAGCAGGGCGGCGTGGTTCACCACGTTCCGGCGGTTCGTCCCGGCCAAACCCTGGCCCCATCCACCCTGGAGTATGCGTCGCTGCCGATGACCGGGCTCAGCGGAGACTTGCCCGAGGGCAGTGGCCTGTACGTGTGCCATAACCACGGCGATGACAGCGACATCGCGCCCAGTGGCTTTCTGGCGCAGGAGTTTCGCCTGATGCTCAAGGAGCTGCGCTTCTACAACCAGCACGCTTCCGGCATTGAGGCCGATGCGGCCACCGCTTGGCCGGCGCCGGGGCTGCAGGAATCACAGCGGATCTTCCTTAAAGCTGATGCCATGGCGCTGAATCAGCAGACCCGCTACCGACGCCTGACTCAGCTGTTCTTCCTGTTTGCGCTGATCGCCCTGGGCCTGTACGAAGTGGTGTCCAACTTCCTGGAGCTGTCCACCGGATCCTGGCTGATTGCCGCCATGTTTGCTGCCATGCTTGGGTGTTACGGCATCATTCGATATGCCGGCAAACGAGAATTAAAGTGGCAATACCAACTGGCCAGGGGCGTCGCCGAAGGCATGCGCATCCGTGGCTTTTTGAACTTGTCGGCCATCGCGCCATCACCGACGCCATTGATTCCGCGTCGGTTTCGTCAGCATCTGCCACTGATCGAACACGCCATCTCGGTGGCGGAACTGGACTGGTGGCGGGCGCCGCTGCCGGAAAACCCGCAGCTGATCCGCACCAGCTGGCTCGATGATCAACGCAACTTTCTTAATACCCGCCTGCGCCTGAAAGAGCCACGGCGCCTGCGCCTGTCCGAGCGTTTCTATAAGCGTCCCGCCTGGGCCGCCAGCGTGTGTGAACGCTGGGCCAGCGAGCTGTTTAATGCGGCGGTGATTTTCGGTATCGCCTTGCTGGGGGTGTTGCTGTTGCAGTACGGGTTTAACATCGACCTGTTCGTCGGCAGCAAAGACACCCTGATGTACTTTGCCCAGTATGCCCTGATGGCCGCCGGTGCCATCGCCTTGTGGGGCGAGTTGGCGGGCTACGACACCACCGCTCGCGGTTACCGCTCGTTAGAACAGCTGTACCGCCGTGCCCAGCACTTGCTGGACGGTGAACTGAATCAATCCAAACAGGCAATGCTGATTGAACTGGCCAAAGAGGCGATGTTCGAGCACGTGACCTGGACCAATTCCGAATCAGACAACGATCTGAAACAGAAGCAATAATTAATCTTTAACGGATGATAATGATGAGTAAGCAGATTCGCTTCGAAACCCTGACTGAAAAGCAGTTGGCCTCGCCGACGCTGCAGAACACCCGTCTTGACGGCCGCATCCGCATCGAATGGGGACGGGATGACAGTTACACCATTATCTGTGATGACGAAGATAGCCGTAAGAGCTTCAACCGTCACAGTGACACCGTCATCGGAGTGCTGCCCCTGAAGTGGTCGAAGCAGGTATTTCTGACCATTGGCCTGGATCACGTGATTCAGTTGTCGGCATTCAGTGGACGAAACCTGCATTCATTGAACGAGCACAGCGATCGCATCTTCGGTGTCATCGAGATTGCCAAAGACCGCTTGCTCAGTGCCAGCCTCGATGGCACGGTGCGAATCTGGAATCTGCGCAGTGGCTCTCTGGTGTGCACCATTGACGCCAAGATTACCTCGTTGTCTGCGATACAGATGTTTGCCAACTCTGATCACCTGGCCATCAGTGACGGCAATGGCGTATCGATCTGGAGCTTTACCGGCAAAAAGATTGCAGTAATGCAGGGGCTGAAGTCCCGCATCATCGGCGTCAGCACCCTGCAAAATGGCAGCTGGATGGTGCAGAGTGAAAAGCAGCACCCAAGCATCTGGTCCGCCACCGGCAAGTTCCTGCATCGGTTTAAGTTCGATTTCGATTTTGCCGACGACATGCACGAAGTGGACAGCGAGCGCCTGTTGATTCGTCGCCCCGGTAAGTCACTGGGGTTGTGGCATGTGGAAGGGGAGCTCATCAGCGAGCACCTGCCCAATGACGACATCAACGCGGCATTCGATAACCTGAAGCAGGGTCACCTGACTCGGGATCGATACATCGAACAGAAGCCCGAGGTCATCGATTTCCCCCACGTGCGCAACCCGCTGGGCAACAGCGACAGTGTGTTTACCGCGCGTGCCGAACTGGAGAAGCAGAAGCTGGATCTGGATGCCAGCCCCGAACGGCGCATGTTCTGGGACTTCTTCAACCGGCCGCTGTTCACGCCGATTCGTACCGCACTGAAGCAGCCGATCAAACAGGCTCGCGAACAGCTCGAAGTGCTGGCCGGGGTGCGCGAGGCGTCTGAGCAAGAGCAGCAGCTTCGACAGAAAAAACGCAAAGGTGCCGCCATCTGGTCCTGGTTGTTCCTGATGCTGACCATGGTGGCGGCGGGGATTGGTTACCTGTTCTTCCTCGATAACGCCCTGGTGATGGATCTGGTTCGTCAGCAGCAGCCTGAGCTGCTGGACAGGTTGGGCCGTAACGCCCACCTGACGCTGGCTGTGGCTGCGGCCGGTATTGGCGGAGCCTGTTTATTGCTGAGCCTGATGATGCTGATTCGTAACCGCGGTCACCGCGGCCATCAGTTGCAGCAGGAAGCCAACCTGCAAGTGGTGGACTGCCTTGCGCCCCAGTTTGATGGTTTGATCGGCTCCATCAAGGAGTACCGTCAGGGACTGTTGAATAACATTCCCGTGGTCAAAGACCTGGCGGCGTTGTCGCCCAAAGGTGTACTGGAAACCATGGATCGTCACATCAACGACACCATCGAAACCATGGCGCTGGAAGAGTGTGGATTGGAACGTGAAGACATCGTCTACACCAATAATGAAGCCATCGTGCTGTCAGACTGGGCCCTGATTCAGGATCTGGATAAGCGGGCTCAGGTGAAATCCAAGTTGAATTATGGCAATGAGCGGTCGTTCTGGTCTTCTGGCAGTGATGGGATTCTGTTTGCGGTTCAGTACATTCAGTACATCTTCCTGACCGAAGACAAGGTGGATGTATTTACCACCTACTACGACTTCATTTCCGGTAAGTGCATCGGTAAAGAAGCCAACGCCTTCTACTACAAAGACGTGACCAACATCGCCAAGCGCAATGTCGAGCGCGGTGGCCAGTCGACGGTGAATGAAAAAGAGATCTCAGTCACCGAGATTGCCCTGTATGTCGCCAGTGGCGAGCGCATTCGCCTGACCATCCTGAACGAAGACAGTGTCTCTGCCATTGCCGCCTCGGCCAAAGATAACGAGAACATCACCATGGTGGATCGCATCGAGAAGCTGGAGCAGGAGCGTCAGAACATCCTCGACGATCAGACCCTGTCTGAAACTGAGCGTCAGGAAGAGCTGGACATGAATGCCGCCGAGATGGCCGACCTCAAGACTCAGAACGTGGCGCAGAACGTGCAGAAGACCGCCTCGAAAGCGGATGAAACCGTAAAGAACATTCGTGCCCAACTGCGAGACCATAAGCAATCCGGTAAGCACGACGAGGCCCACATCGATGCACCTATTTCTTAGTTACTCCAGCGCCGACTACGACATCGCGGCGCCGATTCAGCAAGCTTTGGTGCACCTGGGTCATACGGTCTGGTTTGCACCACAGCGAATTGGCGCCGGCCAATGCTTCGCGGCGGAGATCAGCGATGCGATGAAGTCGGCGGAAGCGTTGCTGTTACTGGCCAGCGAGCATTCGGTGGGCAATGCCACTCGCCCGGGATCCAACGAGGTGAAAACCGAGATCAAGATGGCCCGGGAGAAGGGGATCGCCGTGATCCCCCTCAAGGTGGATGCCAGCCTGGACAGTGGCGGCGCCACCGGGTTCGATTATCTGCTGAAAAACTTCCAGTGGGTCGATATCGAAGCCATGTTGCTCAGCCGTCGCTTCGATGTGATTGCCCAGCGGATTGACGGTGAAATTCAAGGCGGGCTTAAGCCGGACTTCAGCGGGTTTTCCGCCCAGCTGGAGGAGGTGGAAACCCTGCTGAAAGCCAAGCGTTGCAACGATGCCCGCCAGGTGCTCAATGCCCTCAGGTTGCCAGCCGAATTCAACGATGAACTGGCGCTGCTGAAGATCATTGCCTTTTTGCAGGGGCAAACGTCGATTCGTCGCCTCAGCAAGCGGGATGCCGATGCCTGTGTGCAGCGGCTTGCTGACATCAGCCAGGGCGCGGTGGCCGCACCGGCGCTGTACCTGCAGGCGATCCTCAGTGAGAATTTCTACCTGGCCAACAGCATCGCCGATGGCACCGCCGGGTTCATGGCGTTAAAGCTGCAAGCTCAGCCTCACGGCAGGTTGAAGGCCAAGTACATCAAGATGACCGATGGCTTCCCTGCCGATGGCATGGGGTTTGTCAGTCGCTGGCGTTAGTGTCAGTATTGCCAACAAGGCCACCGCGAACCCGGTGGCCTTTTTTTAGCTTTCACTCAAATTGGAGGAGGGGAGATGACCACAAGGTTAGTCTGGCTGGCGGCAATGACCGCCGTGTGGAGTGGTGCACCGGCGGCGCAGGGCAACGACTCGCAGCAATTTTTCGATGCCCTGTCAGCCCACTGTGGCAAGGCCTATGGCGGTCGGCTTATCTCCAGTGATGCGGCCGATCGTTCTATGGTCGGTGTCGAGATGGTGATGCACGTGCGTGATTGCTCGGACAGCGAGATTCGGATTCCTTTCTTTGTCGGCGACGACCGTTCCCGCACCTGGGTGATCACCAAAACCGACGATGGGCTGCAGCTAAAGCACCAGCATCGCCATGCCGATGGCAGCGATGATGCGGTGACCTGGTATGGCGGCCACACCGACCCGAATAGGCATACCGACTCGGCGTCTGTGCAGTCGTTTCCGGTGGATGGTTACTCCATCGAGATGTTTAAGCGTACAGGCCTTGATGTTTCGGTGACCAACGTCTGGCAACTGACGCTGAGTGACGACCGGTTTAACTACATCATGAGCCGTGCGGGACGCCATTTTGAGGTCAGTTTTTCCCTGACCCAGCCGATTCCGACACCGGGGCAGGCCTGGTAGAGGAGCGCTGCGCTTATATGGCTGCAAAACATCCCAAAATCAATTAATTAATCGACACTCAGTTGCTTAAGGGGTTGCGGTGGAGTACCAGCCGGGTACAATGACCAGCGTTCGGTAACACACCGAATCTGGCGCGTTGGCAGAGTGGCTATGCAGCGGATTGCAAATCCGTGGACCTCGGTTCGACTCCGGGACGCGCCTCCATATTTTACGAGAAACGGCAACTCTGAAAAGGGTTGCCGTTTTTCGTATGAGCAACCAAAAGCTCTGTATATCCAGCTTCCCACAACACTCAAAAAAAAGCCTCCGTCGCCCTTGCGAACGCGAGGGCCCAGCGTCTTTTATCGGAACCTTCCGAAAACCTTCCGAAGACAGCCATCAGAAGAATCTTCCAACAACCTTCCGAAGACAGCCATCAGAAGGTGGTGATTCTCGGTTCGACTCCGGGAAACCTTCCGAAGACACCCATCATTGCGAACATGCCAGAGGAAGATACGTCGCTCATTACGAACGCGAGGGTCCGTGTCTGTAGTGGTCAACAAATTCCGGACACTGCTTTAAGCCGATTTTCGGCAGTTACTGGCGACAGGCCATCATTTGCCTGATGTGGCCGTTGCCGGTTGTAGTAATCCATCAGGTAATAGCTGATGTCTTTTCTTGCCTGGTTCATCGTTAAATAGCCAGTTACTGGCACCCACTCTGTCTTCAGGCTTCTAAATAGTCTTTCCATTGGTGCATTATCCCAGCAGTTGCCACGCCGGCTCATGCTCTGCGCCATTCGGTAAC
>NZ_AUDJ01000016.1 GCF_000425405.1 Ferrimonas kyonanensis DSM 18153
GATGGCGACCACTAACCCTGCCGCCCGCACAACTCTCCAACCGTGTCGCCCTTGCGAACGCGAGGGGCCAGTGTCTTTGGTTTGAGTACGGTGAATAAAAGCCGCTGGGTACCCGCGTGCGCGGGCACGACGGAAGGATGGTTAGGGTACGTTCACAACGACTAGCACCGATCTTTGCCGATACCTTAATCACTGCCCGTTTACTACCAACCCTGCCAATAGCACCGTCGCTCATTGCGAACGCGAGGGGCCAGTGTCTTTGGTTGTGGTTGGGTGCAATGAAAAGCCACTGGATTCTCGCCTGCGCAAGAATGACGAAAGGCAAAGCCGCTGGGTACCCACTTACGCTGCTGCATGGCGACTGGATTCTTTACTGCTTCACTGCTTAGCACTTCGAATCGGCGCAATACCAACGCTATGGTCTGGCGATTGATTCAGATTCAATGACGCTCAATTCACTGCTGCATGCATTATAAATACTGCTTTACTCCCAAATGAATCTCAGTTAAAAATGTACTCCTTATGGTGAGTTTTTGTGCAACGGATCACGTTAGAGAGGGCGAAGAAGGTAAAGCGATTGAGCGCTTTATCTGCTCGCACCCGACTCTCTATGGCGACCAACTTTATCCTGCTTTTGATCTGCGATTGCTGCATCAATACATTGAGCAGCAGCTTGGCTGTGCTTGGGCACAGCGGCTGCTGGATGCCATTGGTATTACCGCGACCGAGCTGTCTGTACGTCAATTTGTGCTGGCATGGCAAGTACTTAAAGCCATGGCGTTGGCCAGTGAATGGTTGCCGGGTTCGTTGGCAGGTTTTCATTTTGGCGCCACCTTTCGACCTGAGCATCTGCAGGGATTGCAGCGGCCTTTAGCGGGCTGTGAGACCTTGGGGCAAGTGTATGAGTTGGTACGCAGTAACCCTAACCTGGTGGGCAGCTTTACTGACAACATCGAGACTCTGTCGGCTCGAGTGATGGAAGTCAGATCGGTGAATGTCAGCAACATCGATACTGACACCATGACCTTTTTGTTTCAGCAGGGGCTGAGTTCGATGCTGAGTGTGGCTCGAATGCTGACGAATCGCCCTATCCCGCTGCTTGGAGTCTTTATGGGATGCCCCGGCCCGAGTCGTGCCGAGCACCTGGCCCTGGAGCGCGCTCTGGGGTGTCGCATCGAGTTCGGGGCCGATTTTTTCGGCTGGCGCCTGGACACCGCAATTTTGAGTTACCCCATTACCTGGCATCCCTCCGCCAGGGGGTTGGCCAGTGATGAGGTGGCCGACGATGAAACCGACTCGTTGATCAATGACATTCTGGAACTGTTGCTGCCTTGCAACTACGGATTTCCAACGCTGGAGCAGGTGGCCGAAGCGCTGCAGTTGTCGAGCCGGACATTGAGGCGTCGCCTGTCTGCCATTGGTACCTCCTACCAGAAGATACTCAATCAGGTTCGCTGCCAGTTGGCCATTGATCGATTTCAGGCCGGAGAGCGCTGCATCGATACCATTGCCGAACAGTTGGGCTTTAATGAAACCTGTAACTTCCGCCATGCCTTTAAGCGCTGGACCGGTAAGGCGCCCGGCGAGTTTATGACCGGGCTGCCAGTTCATCGCACAACCCTCTCCTGACGTTTATCCGCAACTGCCCAATGACGCTGGCAGGCTGTCTATCCATTGTCGAATCAGGGCTATCGCCTCGGTATGAGCCAGGCTTCGACCCACCATCGGCATTTTGTCTTTAGGCTCGGTTAGTTCCATTCGGTAAGGCAGGATGGAGTCCAGGCCATTGCCTGGCAGCAGATCGTAGTCCAACCCTCGGGGACCACCGTCCCAGCCTGGTGGCTGTTTGCAGATGCCATAACTGCTCTGGGTGTGATCCTCATAAAATCCCAGCCTCAGTCCTGAAATGCTGGCGTGGCCTTGCTTCTGATGGCAGTGGGCACAGTTGATGTCCAGATAGCCTTTGACTCTCTGAGTCAGGTCGGCGTTGCTGTTCAGCAGAGCCGGTGCTCGCGCGATGGTATTGGCGGCTGGCAGGCCGGCAAGCAGTCCGCTTTGTTGCCAGCGCAGTAGCTGTGAGCTTTGCTGTTCAGGGACATTAAGTAGATGGGCTTTGAGTCCGATGGGGCTGATGCGACTGCTGCCGTCGTCATCAATGAGCTGGTGGCACAACTTGCATTCCACCCGGCTGGGAATTTGATAGAGGAAATTCAGAGTCTGTTCATTGTGCGTCATGGTATGGGCCACGGCGGCGCCACTGCTGATCAGCCTGGCCTGGCCTTGCTGCCATTGATACGGCAGGGTGGTCCAGCCGGTGGCGCGGTGGATCAGCAGCCGGGTTTCTACCAGTACCTGGTTCTCGGCGCCGGTAAGACTGCTGTCAAAGGGCAGGGCGAAGGTCTTCACCAGTACGCTGCCGACAGGAAGATCGAAGGCGCTTTGAGGCTGGTATTGAATCTGCTGCCCCTGAGGCAGAAACAGAAACCGGTATTTAGAGGCGTAATCGGAGAACAGCTGTGTGGTCAACCGGTAAGCTTGCCCCGGGGGCGTCGGCGCCTGAGTCGGGATGGCAGAATCCACAAACAGGCCGTAGTCCTCAAGGTGAGGGCAATCGCTGTTCATCAGTGCTGGCCAATTGACGGTGCCAGCACTGCCTTGATCGCAGGGCGAGGCACTGACCGGCGGGTCTGGTTGTGGTGCTGGCGTTACGTCGGGGGCATTGCCGCTGCCACCACCACAACCCAGTAGTAGAGCAGCCAATAGGATACAGAATAGAAATGTCATGGAGGCGATCCTGAGTGTGAAGGGGCGGAGCCGGGGGCCCGGCTCCGCACAGAGGTTAATTACTGCAGTCGCGCTCCGGAAGGCGGCTGATCCACTCGTGGATCAGTGCCACGCCCTCCTGGTGAATCAAGGCCCGGCCAATCTCCGGCATGCGGTCACCAGGCTCATCGCTGTCCATGCGATAGTGAAGGATTGATTCCTCTGGTTTGCCGGGGACCACGTCGTAGCCCAGGTTGCCGCCGCCATAGGCAATGGGTTGCTTACAGGTACCGTGTGAGTAGCCGTTGTCCTCGTCGTAGGCGCGCCAGTATTCCAACTTCAGACCGGTGTTGGAGGCATTCCCCTCGGGGCGATGGCAGTGGGCGCAGTTGATGTCCAGATAGCCCTTAGCCAAGGCCATTACCTGGTCGTCACTCAGAGCAGACAACTGGTCACTCATGCTGTCATCGAAGGCGGGTACTGAGGTGATGCTACTCAGGTCATCCGGTACGCCGGACAGAATGCCATGGCTGACCCACTTACTCAGTTGGTTGGCGTTGCCGTCGGCATAGGCATAGGTCTGATTGAGAAAGCGCGCCTTGGGGCCGATGGGGGCGAATTTGAATTGCCCCTGGTCGTTCTCAAGCTGGTGACATTGCTTACACTCGGCAATGTTGGGCACCTTGTAATTGAAGTTATGGCTTTCGCCATTGTGCACCAGGGTCTGAGCGGAGTTGTTGCCTGGCTTGGCCAGCACGGCATCGGTTTTATCGGCGTTCCAGACGAAAGGCAGGGCCGTCCAGCCGGTGGCGCGGTGGATCAGCAGGCGGGTCTCAATCAGGGTTTCGTTGGCCAACCCTCGGATGCTGGTGTCCGCCGGCAGGGCAAAGGTCTTCACCAGTACCGAACCGACCGGGAACTCGAACGATTCCTGGGCACTGAAACTGGCCTTTTCTCCTTCGGGGACAAAGACGTAACGATACTTGGAGGCGTAGTCGGTGAACAATGGGCTGTTGAGGTCGTAGGGTAATCCGGAACCATTGGTGCTGCCGGCCGGGTTGGTGGCATCGGCAAACAGGTTGTACTCTGACAGCTGGCTGCAGTTGGCTCCCAACAGCGCGTCCCAGTTGACGTTGTCGGAGTCGGCAACACACAAACTCAGATCGCCGTCGCCCACCAGACCGCCATCGCCGTTGCCACTGTCGTCGTCGTCGGCAATGACGTTGCCACCGTCGCAGCCAGCGACATTGTCATCAATGCCACAGCCGAAGATCTCACCATTAAAGGTGACGGTGTGAACCGGCAAACTGGTTTGCTCACAGTTCATCAGGTTGGCCTGCTCCGCCTCGAACAATACAGCCGGGGCATTGGGGTTCTGGCCATCGTACAGCTGGCCATAACTGGCACCGGTGTTATTGGCGGCACAGACGTTGTCACTGCCGTCGCTGGCGAAGGGAAGTTCGCCCAGGTTGTAGCCCTGTGGCCCGGCGGCGCCGCTGTTGGCCATGGCTTCACCGAGGCCATCGTAGAGGATGGCCGGGAAGGCGCCGTGATAACCCATGTAGGCGGCGATGATGTCGGTGATTAGGTAGCCATTGGGGTTGGCGCCGGCGTTGCTGATGGTGTTGTCATGCACATAGGCATTGCGGGGCACGGCGCGCCAGCCGTCGGCAATGGGTTGGCCCGGTTGGCCGTAGTTCTGTACGAAGCTGTTGAGATCCGGTTCGGCGATGAAGAAGCTCGACAGGGTGATGGCCATGGTGTCGTGGTCGCTGATGTCGTTATTGAAGATCTCGACATCGTCGGTGGACAACACAATGATACCGGTCCCCGGTGGCACAATGTGTACCCCGGCCGGGTTGGCGCTGGCATTGGCAAAATTCTCGGTGTTGTTACGGTAGACTTTGTTGTTGAACACCCGCACGCTGGAGCCATAGTGCTGATTGCCGATCGGCAGATCAAACACCAGGATGCCGCCGGTGTTGTCGAAGGCCTCGTTGTTATAGACGTCGGCGTATTTGGAGTTTTCGATCTCGATGCCGGCGACGTTCAGTTCGGCGATGTTGTTGCGCACAACGATGTACTCAGACTGGCCGACATAGATGCCGGCGTCGGCGCTGCCTCGAACGTAGGTGTCTTCAATCAGAATGTTGCGACATTCGACCGGGTAGAGGCCATAGGCACCATTGTCTGGCCCGACGTCGCCGTGCCAGATGGTGGCCAGGTCCCTGAGAATGATGCCGTTGGTGTTCTTCAATTTGATGCCGTTGTTCTTGGCTTCGTTGACCGATAGATCGCTGATGGTGATGTCCAGGGCATTCTGCACAAACACGCCATCACCGGAGTCGGCGTCGCTGAAGTCGAGAATGGTTTTATCGCGACCATAGCCCATGATGGTGACGTTCTTGGCAAAATTGCCATCGCCGTCGACATCGCCGTCAAATTGCAGGGTTGAGGTGATGCTGAACTCCCCCTCTGGTAGCACGATGACGCTGTCGCTGCTGGCGTTAATAAAGGCATTCTGAATGCGTTGAGTCAGATTCTCTCCGGCTTCAACAAACACCGCGCCTTCAGGAAACTCCGGCCCTGCAGGTGGATCCGGTTGCTCTACCACTACGGGGTCATCATCGCTGCCGCAGCCTCCCAATCCCATCATCAATGCTGTGGCCAGCATGGCCGGTTTCAGCCAAAGGTGCTTCTGCCCCATCGTAACGCTCCTCATTGTTACATTGTTGTTATGAGTAACTAGATTCGAACGTCCGTTTACCAAAGGCAATGTGCGATCTGGCCATCGATGACTCAGGCGGCCCTGAAACTGGGGAGATTTTTAGGCTGAATTATTTCCTTAGGGAACACAAACTGTGGCGATTTAAGGTCTATTCGCAGGATTATCTTGCGGAGTTCGATCTTAACAACATTTGTCGGTGTCCTGATTTTTCTCTTAATCCCGATCGGTTTTGATCAGCCCACAGGCTTTGGCAACCGATTGGCGGCTGATTTTGAGGCCATACTGGGTTAGGTCGGATGGCCAGGAGAGGTAACGTCGGGGCCGCTTAAAACGAGCCAGTCTTGGTGCCAGGAAGTGCTCCAGCTCTGAGGCGGACGGCAGGGCTTCCCGGCACTGTAAGACGGCCACCGGAAGGCACCCAAACTCCGGGTTGGACTCGGGAAAGACCAGTGCGTCCTGAATCTCTGGATGTTGCTTCAGTGCTGCCTCAATCTCTTCTGGCTGCACGTTTTCACCACCGCAGATGAACATGTTATCGGCTCGGCCCAGGATCTCCAGTTGCCCCTGAGTCCAGCGGCCGCGATCTTTAGTGTGAAACCAGCCGTCGTCGTTAAACGGGGTCTGCAGTTGCCCCTGGTGGTAGTACCCCAGAAAACGGGTGGCGCCCCGAACCTCGATGATCCCCTCACGAAGCCGCAGCTGGCGCTGTGGCAGTAGCTGGCCGGACAGGCCTTGATCATTGGCCGGTCCGGTGGTGACCTGAGAGGCCATTTCGGTCAGTCCGTAGCTGGTGAAGGCCAGAACCGGGTGGGCATCGAGTTGGCTCAGCAGTGAGGCTGGCATTGGCCCGCCACCGAGCAGTAGCACTTTTAACCCGGCCATCAGCGAGCGGCAGTCGTCGGCGTTGAGCATTCTTGCCAGCTGAGTGGCCACCAGTGACAGGTGAGTCACCGGTTGCTCCCTGAGGGTGTCGAGTAAATCCCGCTGCCGCGGCAGTACCAGTGTGGCCCCGGCACTCAGGCAACGAAACACAATCGCCAGTCCGCCAATATGGAACATCGGCAGTGAGGCCAGCCAGCGGTCGCCCGCTTGCAAGGGGATGCACTGTGCCGATCCGGTTGCCGATGCCAGGTGGTTGGCCAGGGAATGCATGGCTGCCTTGGGGAATCCAGAAGAGCCCGAGGTCAGGATCAGGCTCACCGGTGCCTGATCGTCGCTGAGCGGCGACGACTCTGGGGCGGTGATGGTGCCGGTGTCTGGCAGAGTCAGTGCGGACACCTTGCCAACCGGTTTTCCTTCAGTGGTCCAAACGAATCGGGCATCGATCTGTTGCAGCAGTTGTTGCAGTTGTTGTTCTGGAAACCGGGGAGACAGGGGGGCAAATACGGCGCCCAGACGAATGCAGGCCAGTTGCAGCAGAATCAGGCTCAGGCTGGTGTTGTCGATGGCGGCTAGGTGGCTGCCACGGTTAACCCCCTGCGACTTGAGGCTGGCTTCGACCTGAGAGACCCGTTGATGCAAGGTGCGGTAGTTGATGGCCGTACCGGCGTGATCAATGGCGATTCGGTCAGGGAAGCGGGCGGCACCGGTTGCCGCCAGGCAGGGGATTATGGCCATAGCGGCGTCAACTGTTGCAGAGACAGGCAGGGCGTGTCGGATCGCTGCGGTAGCAGCAGGTCCTGCTGCAGTGCGTCCAGGGTGTCGATGCCCGGGGCTTGCTCCGGGGTTAACTCAGCCGCCAGTTGACCGATGGCGGTCAGGCCGACGTTGGTTTCAAAACTGGAAGAGAGTGTGACTTGAACACCGTCCAGTTCCGCCTGTTCAACCAGCCGTTGCAGGGTGGCGATGTCGCCAATCAAGGTCGGTTTCAGTACCAGGGCTTTGACGCCGGCGATGAATTGGTAACGGTAATCCGGTTGCTGCGTGGTTTCATCCAGAGCCAGCGGCAGCCCGAATTGGCTCACCAGGCGCAGGTTGTCGTCGAGGCTGGCGGTGGGTTCCTCGATGTAATCCACCCGATCCAACGGGATGGCGGCGATGAAGTCCTCGGCTTGCTCTCGGCTCCAGCGTTGGTTGGCGTCGAGACGGAAGCGGCAATTGGGGTTGGCCGCCAGCAATCGGTAGATCAGCCGGACCTCTTGCTCAACCGGGCGTCGAGCCACCTTCAGCTTGAGGGTGGCTGCGCCAGCGGCGGCGGCCACAATCTGCTCATCGTTGCCGGTGAGCAGCGGGTATGGGGAACTGACTCGCCTCGGACGGGGTTGCTGCAGCTGCCATAGGGCGCAACTGATGCCGAATCGAACCGATGCCAGTGTGGCGCCATCGTCCAGTACACCGCTTTGACACAGTGCCGGTAACAGCGCCAGCGTCTGCTGCTGGGCCTGCTCCAGGGTTTCGGTGGAAAATTGCGGCAAGGGGGCAATCTCACCCAGCCCGGTTCGGCCATCGGCTTGCAGTTGCAGGATCAGGCCTTCACGGCGATTCAGGGTCTGCCCTTTGAAGTCGATGGCAGAGTGGAACGGAATGGCGTAGCGATGCAAACTCGCGCTGATCATGGCGGTCCTAATGACGGTAACGGGTCAGGATGGTGTTAATTGTATCAAGAAAAGCGTCGTGGTTGGCGGCGTGGACATTGTGCCCGCCTGGCATGGGGTGCAGTTCGGTAATCCAGCCCTGTTGCAGCAACTGCTGCCCGAGGGAGAGGAATTTTGCATCCTGCTGGCCGCAGAGGTAGTGCACTGGCAACGACAGAGACGCCAGCAGTGGCCGAAGATCTTGCTGATGCCCCAGGCTGGTGCTCAGATAACAGGCGCCCAGGTTGGGGCCATGGTTATGGCTGCGGGCTTGAATCATGGTGGCTCGGGCGGAGGCGCTCAAGCTGGCGAATACCGGTTGTTGGTACCAGTGCGTGAGAAAGTCCTGGATGGGCGCCTGGGTCAGGCGGCGGTGCCAGTGGCCATCGGCCTGGAGTCGCTGCTGGCGCGCTTCGGTGCAGGCCAGCCCGGGGTGGGCGGACTCGAGTAGCAGGCTAAGCAGCTTCTGTGGGCAGTGCTGGGCCAGGTGCAGGGCAACCCGGCCTCCCAGAGAGTACCCCAGCAGATGGTAGCGATGGACGCCGAGCCGGTTCAGACTGGCCTCGATGGCCCGACACAATGGCAGGAACCCGGGGACCTCGGTCAGGGCGCAGTCACGGCTGCGCCCGTGACCAGGCAGATCCAAGGTAATGCAGTAATAGTGCTGGGCCAGGTCGGCAATCAGTGGCAGCCAATCTTCTCCGCTGCCGAGGAAGCCGTGCAGCAACACCAGCGCCGGGTTATCGGGGCTACCGTGGCATTCAGTGTGCAGCTGCATCTTGAACCTGAGTGGCCAGATCCATCAGCAGTTGCGCCGATTGTTCCGAAGGCAGCGTGAGTTCAATCAGGCTGGCGCCGGGGTGTTGCAGTGCCAGTCGCAGTGCCTTATCGAAGTGCTCGAGGCTGTCCGGATTGCTGTAGGGCAGGCCGAACTGGGTGGCTGCCCCCGCAAACTGCAGGCCGTGCCCCAGGCGATAGTAATCCCGACGCAGGGCGTCATTGGGGACAGGCAACAGATTGAAGATGCTGCCACCGTCGTTGTTGATGGCGATGATCACCATCGGGGTCGAGCAATCCCGGGCAACCGCCAATGAGTTGAGATCGTGCAGCAGCGACAGATCGCCGATGGCCAGAACGGTCGGTTTGCCAGTACCACGACTGACGCCGACCGAGGTAGCCAACAGGCCATCAATGCCAGAAGCGCCTCGATTGGTGAACACCGGAGCACTGTCGGCTCGTGGGGCGGCCAGGGTGTCAAACAGCCGAACCGGCAGGCTGTTGCCGATGAACAGCTGCCCCTCTGGCGGCATGACCTGGCTCAGGTGACGTATGGCCGACAGCTCGGTCAGTGGACCGCTCTGGTGCAGGCTGGCGATCAGAGAATCGATTCGGGCGTTGGTGTGCGACAATTGCGGACACCAGGGCGCCTGCGGGGTTTGCGGCCAGGGCTGATTGAGCAGTGACTGAAGGCTGCCCACAAACACCAGCTTGGGTTTGTGATTGGGATCCAGCCGCTGTGGGTGCGACAGCCAATGCCAATGTTGTCGCCACGGTTGAGCATCGATGAAGCTGAGCAGTCGCTTGGACAAGGTTCTGGCACCAACCACCAGCAGGTGGTCGGCTTCGGCCAGTTGCTGACGGCAATCGGGGCGGTGCAGCAGTTGATCGATGTGATGGATGACGCCAGGAGCCTGCCTTAGCTGCGACTGGCAATCTGCCAGCAGCGGCCACCCCAGCGTCTTCGACAGGGTCAACAGCAGTTGCGGATCCATCTCGGGCGCCAGGGTACCGGCTACGATCACCCCTTTACCCTTGGCAAAATCGCGGCATTGTTGTGGATTTGGCAACGCCTGTTGGCTCAAGTTGGCCAGTGGGCTCCAGGGGGCATCGTTTTGCAGCCACTGGCGAATCGGCGCCAGATAGTCACTGAAATCGCTGCGTTCGGCTTGCGGGTACAGGGGCTCCCGGAACATGCAGTTGACGTGGATGGGGCCATCACTGGTGCCGACAGCATGATCAAGCTGGCTCAGCAGAGCCTGAGGGCCGATGGCCAAGTCCGGGGTAGGCAGATCCACCCGGGTACAGTATTCGGCAAAAATGCCGGGCTGAATGATCGCCTGGTTGGCGCCGCAGCCGATCAATTCTGGAGGTCGATCACCGGTCAGCAGGATCAGTGGCACCTTGGTTAGGCTGGCTTCGACAATGGCCGGGTACAGATTGGCCAGGGCGGTGCCTGAAGTGGTGATGACGGCCACCGGAGTCGCGCTGGATTTGGCCAGGCCCATGGCCATAAAGGCCAGGCCCCGCTCGTCGAAATGGGTGTGGCGGGTTAGCTTGGGGTGCTCGGCTGCGGCCAGCGTCAGGGGGGTGGAGCGTGACCCAGGGGCCAGGCAGATGTGTTGAACCCCAAGGCGATGCAACTCTTCCAGCAGCAGTTTCGACCACAGTAGGTTCAGGTCGGCGAGGGTATTGTTGTTCATAGGCCGTTTAAAATTCCCATAACGGTGGCCAGTTTATTTTCCAGTTCTTGCCATTCGGCACTGGGATCGGAATCGGCGACGATGCCGGCTCCGGCAAATAGGTTGATCTGGTTATCGATAAACAGGGCGCTGCGCAGCGCCACGGAAAACTCGCTACCCAGACAGTTAAAGTAGCCGCAGGCACCGGCGTACCAGCCGCGGTTGAAGCCTTCACGCTGGCGAATGAAGGTCATGGCGTTTTCCCGCGGTAACCCTCCCACCGCCGGTGTGGGGTGCAGTGCCTGCAATAACTGCAGGTCGTTCACACCGGTTTTGACTTCCGCCTTGATCGTACGGTGCAGGTGTTGGATGTGGTTCAGTTTTAAAATGGAGGGGCTTTCCTCGGTGCCGACGTAATCGCACAGAGGTTGCAGTTGCTTCTCGATCAACACCCTGACCAGCTGATTTTCGTGTTGGTTCTTGTCATCGTCCAACAGTGCCTGAGCCAGGGCATCGTCCTCTTCCGGGGTAAAGCCTCGCACCGTGGTGCCGGCCAGAGCCTCGGTACTGAGCTCCTGCTGGCGCCGTTGGAACAGCCGCTCTGGTGAACAACTGATAAAAGTGGCGGTCGGCGTCAGCTGAAACCCGTACTGGTAACTGTTGGGGTTGAGTCGCTGCCAGGCGTGCAGGACGGTCCAGGGGTTGGGTTGGTGACTGAGCTGCAATTGGCTTTGCCGAGCCAATACCACCTTGGGGGTGTCGGCGATGAAGTCGGGTTCGGTGACCTGAGTCACCAACTCATGCCAGCGTGCTTCGCCGGGGGTGTCCTGGCGGGACAGGATGTGCCCCGGAGCCAGGGGCGGCAGTGGCTGAATGCGGCACAGGCGCTGCAGACAGTCGTTGGCGTCGCTGAGTTCGTCCAGCCAGCAGTCGGGTTCCCCCTTGAGGTTCAACAGCAACTGGGAGGATTGATCCGTTTGGCGAATTTCCAGCCGCGGCAGAACAAAGGTGGCCTGGCCAAAGGCGGACCACTCGGGCTGTTTGGTATCGAACGCCACCCCGCCATACCAGCGGACACCAGACAGGTTGTGGCTGCAGGCGGTCTGATAGAACTGGCTCAGTTGCTGCTGAGGTTGTTCATCAATGCGAACGCATTGGCACTGGCCCAGTGCTGCTACCTGTTCGCCCTGACTTCGTTGTCGCCAGTAGATTTGCGGCCACTGATTCTGGGCTGCCAACCAGGGCAGCAACAGGGTGGCGTCGATGGTTTCGGTTATCTGAACAACGGCGTGTTCAGGCTGCACATGGGCAAGCTGAGCCAGCCGGGTCTGCATGCGACCGATGGCTGTCGGTAGTGATAGCTTCTCCATCGCAGGGACTCCGAGGGCAAATGGGATTGGTTAACTTGCTGAAAGTAAGATTCGAAGCAGTTTGCTGTCAAGTATCAGCGCGCATTGCGTGATCCAGTCGGCTAACTAATGATCAATTAGTATTGCAGCTCCAATAATGGATGCCAAGCTGGCTGATAAATCTTGTGCGCCTAATTTACCAAGAAACAGGAAGTTCCACACTATTTTGCACAGGGAGTAGACCGCCATTAGCACCAGACCGGAGCGAGTTTGCTGTTGCCAGAACAGCAGCAACAGAGAGGTGATTAAAGTGGTAATCAGCAGTAACACCAGGGTTTGACTGTTGCGACTCTGCTGCAGGAACAGTCGGCTTTCAAAGGCCATGACCTCCGGCAATCGGGTGCGGCGGTGCAGGTGCGGCTGCAGCAGGCCCAGATAGATAAGCAGTGAACAGGCAAACAGCACCATCAGCAGTGGGCGCTGCTGATGGGCACAGACACAGGCCAGCATCAACAGGCTTGGCCGTAATACCAGGCACAGCAATGGGCAGGAGGTTTGTTTTTGGTTCATGGCTATAACAACAGCGGAACGGCAACAACAGGAGGATCTTGTTGTACTCCCTCTGCTGGCGGAGATCCCGTTTAGCGTCACTTTATTGGTAAAAAACGTGAGGTTAACAAGGGTTGTAACTGGGGGTTGTTGCCGAAGTAATCCGCTCGTTGCAGAAAAAACCGCCGCAAGGCGGCAATGTAACCAAATGGTGTCCTGGTTACATTGCGGTTGCGAGTTGAACGGTTAACCCAATGAGGACCAGTGCTGGCAACTGGCCACGGCCCGCTGCCAACCGCGGGTCAGGTTGTGTCTCTGCTCGTCGTCCATGCGATTGTGGAACACTCGGGGTTTGCAGATTTGCTGTGACAGGCCGTCGATGTCACTCCAGAAGCCACAACTTAATCCCGCCAGGTAGGCCGCCCCGGCCGCGGTGGTCTCGGTATTGGCTGGCCGAACCACATCGGCATTGAGAATGTCGGCCTGAAACTGCATCAGAAAGTCATTGGCAGTGGCGCCGCCATCGACTCGAAGCTGCGACAATGGTACACCGGCGTCCTGCTCCATGGCCGTGAGGATGTCCATGGATTGGTAGGCGATGGATTCCAGGGTAGCCCGGACGATGTGATGGCGGTTGCTGCCGCGGGTCAGGCCCACCAGAGTGCCGCGGGCAAAGGGATCCCAGTAAGGAGCGCCCAGGCCGGTGAAGGCCGGTACCAGGTAAGTGCCTTGGGTATCGTCCACCTCCTTGGCCAGTGATTCGGTTTCGGCGGCGGTACGGATCAGCCCCAGTTCATCTCTGAGCCATTGGATGCTGGCTCCGCCCATGAAGACCGATCCCTCCAGGGCGTAGTTGACCTGACCGGGAAAGTTGCAGGCCAGGGTGGTCAGCAGGCCGTGGTTGGAGGAGACCGGCGTCTGGCCGGTGTGCATCAGTAGGAAACAGCCGGTGCCGTAGGTGTTTTTCGCCATGCCGGAGTGATGACAGAATTGGCCAAACAATGCCGCCTGCTGATCACCGGCGACGCCGCTGATGGCCACACAGGCGTTCCCCAGCTGAGCCTGACCGTAGTCGTCGCCACTGGCTTTTACATCTGGCATCAATGAAGCAGGAATATTAAAGGCCTGTAGCAATTCCTCATCCCACTGCTGCGTGTGGATGTTGTACAACATGGTGCGGCTGGCATTGGTGGCATCGGTGGCGTGCACCTTGCCTTGGGTCAGGTTCCAGATCAGCCAGGTATCAACGGTGCCAAAGGCTAATTGTCCTTTCTCTGCCCGCTCGCGGACGCCATCGACGTTGTCCAGAATCCAGCGAATCTTGGTGGCAGAAAAGTAGGGATCCAGCACCAGTCCGGTTTTGGCGCGAACCTCGGTCTCCAACCCTTGCAGTTTCAGTTGAGTACAGAGCTCGGCGGTACGACGACATTGCCAGACGATGGCGTTGTAGACCGGCTGCCCGGTTTGCCGATCCCAGATAATGGTGGTTTCCCTCTGGTTGGTAATGCCGATGGCCGCTACCTGTTGATGGTTGACCCGGCATTTTGCCAGCAGTTCGGTGAGGGTGGCCCGTTGGCTGGCCCAGATTTCGATGGGGTCGTGCTCAACCCACCCTGGCTGGGGGTAGTGTTGCTGAAACTCGCGTTGGGCGGTACCGATGGCGTCGCCCTGTTGATCGAACAGCAGCGCCCGGCTGGAAGTGGTGCCCTGATCCAGAGCGACGATGTATTGGCTAGAGTCGGACATAATTCAATGGCTTAATTGATGATTTATCCATAGTAGCCAGCTGGTCTCAAGAGTGCCAGAGTTCGACCGAAGCTCGCCACCCGGTAGGCTGATGCCTAAACCGGATCACCGAGTTCGGGATCCGGTTCGGTTGTCGATACGTAGGACTGCAGACAGGCTGGGTAACGGCCTGCCAACCATGTTCCTCATCGGGGGAGAGCGTGATGCGCAACAGTCTTAATTGTCGCACCCTGCTGAGGGTGCACCAGCGAGTGGTGGATCGAGGGCAGTGGAGTGACGGTCGCTACGGCTATCTGGGGCTGTGGGCCTGGAGCGACTTTGATGGCTACACGGCATTTCTGGGGAATGACGATGTGACCCTGAGCGTGTTTTTTCACAACCGCTATCAGTTTGATTACTCAGATTCGGCGGCCTTGGCGCAGTTTCTGGCGGCGGTGGAGCGGGTGGCGGAATTACAATGAGGCTCAAGGCATTGCTGCCCCGGGCTCAGGGGCTGGCGGAGGCAGATCCCAGCGTCAGCAGCTGCCAATGTGAAATAAAAATGAAGCAACTTCATAACGGATAATTTACTGATCTGTATCAAGCAAACTGCCGTCGGAGCGGAGCAGAATGGAGTTAACCACAAGGAGGAATGCGTGATGATAATCCAAGACCATAGCCTGGTTAACGAGTTTCCCGCCCACGTTGAGTTGATCCAGGAGCTCAATCTGTCAGACGACAATTTCCATCAGCTTTATAACCAGTACCACGAACTCGATCGCGAAGTCCGGCGCATCGAAGAGGGGCTGGAAAACACCACCGACGAAGTGCTTGAAGGGATGAAGCTGAAGCGTCTGAACCTGAAAGATCAGTTATTTGAGAGGCTGAAACAGGCCCAAGCCGTCTAAAGAGTCCATCGTTGTTGCAGGGCAGGCTGAGGCTCAGCCTGCTTTGTGTGTCAGCGGGTTCACTCCTCCAGAGTAAAGCCGACCTTCAGAGTGACCTGCCAATAGGCCACCTTGCCATTCTCTACCTGTCCCCGCATCTCGGTTACTTCAAACCAGCGCAGATTGGCGATGGTCTGATGGGCCCGGGCAATGGCGTTGTTGATGGCGTCTTGCATGCTTTCCGATGAGGAGCCCACCAGCTCCAGCTTCTTGTAGGTATGGTTAGACATAGAAGGCTCTCCGAGATCAGGAAAACTGAGTATAGGCAAGGAGAGGCGAACTTGTGCTTTGCTGTCGTTGTCCATAGGATTCAGGAAGACAACCAGTAACGGGAAACTGAAAATCGATGGGACGATTTCTGTTTGTGATGGCGCTGATAACCGGCGTGTTGGGGTTTGCGGTGTACCAATTGGGCGCCGGAGGTCGATTGGCGGCGGAGTTAAATCGGTCTCACGATGCCGAGGTGATTCTGTACAGTGCCAGTTGGTGTTCCGCCTGCGCCGCAACCCGCCAGTTTCTGACTCAGTCTGGTCAGCCGTTTGTTGAGCTGGACATGGAGGATGATCCGGCGGCGGCGCGTGAATTTGCTCAATTCGGCGGCCACGGCATTCCACTGGTGCTGGTGAAAGGCAGTGTCGTTCGCGGTCACCAGCCTGCCGAGTTAACTCGGTTGTTGCGTTGATGGCGGGGGCGCAGGGTTGCGAACCTGGCCAATAACCGGCGTCGGCAGGTCGGTTACTGCTGTAACCCCGCCAACTCGGGTTTTGCTGTACTGCTTAATAAAGGAATCAGTTGCTCAGGCGTGGTTAATCCCCTGAAATAACGAAGATAATGACCCTGCTTGTCGGCAACCAGCAGAATCGGGGTGGCGGGAATGCCACCCATCTCCCGCTCCAGGGCCCTTGATGCCTGATAGGCTGGTAACGAGACGCCGAGATCAAACAGCGCCCGCTTCAATGCCAATCGGTTGCCGTGAACCCCCAGCATCACCGGGATGAAGCTGTTGTGTTGTTGCTGTTGCAGTTTGTCCAGAATTCGGGCTTGTTTGATGCACCAGCTGCAGTCTGGTTCGAAGAACATCATCACCACTGGCTGGCCAGCCAGGTGAGTGAGATCGGTTACCTCGCCGGAGCGCAGATTCCGGTGTTCAAACTCCAGCAGTTGTGGAGCTTCACTGCTGGCGGTGGCCAGTGCCGGGAGTAACCCCAGCACGGCCACCAACCAGAGACGCCAGAGGGTCAGCATCAGAAGGTGGCTTTCAGGCCAATGTAGGCTTCACGGCCGCGCAGCGGACCGTAGATGTAGCCCACGTCATAGCCGCCTTCGCGTCGGCCCTGAGCGTCGGGTTCACCGGCATCGTAGAACAGTGGCGTGTCTTCATCACCGGCCTGGGTGTAGTCAAACAGGTTGGCGACGCCCACGTAGGCGGAGAAGGTTTCGTTGATCTCGTAGCTGGCACGCAGGTTCATGGTGAAGTAGTCGGGTGCGTCAGTGCTCTTCTTGGAGCTGTCAACGACAAAGCCGTTGCCGTCTACCTGGTTGTAACCTTCGTAGCCATATTCGCTCAAGTCACGGCTGCCAACCCAAACGACGTCGGCGTACAGCTCCCAGCTGGCGATGTCCCAATCCATGCTCACGGTAACCCGTTCTTCGATGGGGGCAATGGCGTAGGAGGACTTGAAGGTATCGTCGTAATTGAAGTGTTCGGCGGTCAGGTTCACCGTCAGGTCGTGGGTGATCTGGTAACCCATGGCGATGTCGGTGGTGATGACGGTGGCGTCTTCGTCCAGCTGAGTCAGCTTAGGCACACCCTCGTCGGTCTCGTCCAGGGCCGCCAGGTTCTCTACTTCGGTCCAGGCGATGGAGCCGGTGGCGGTGAAGTGCTCACCTTCAAAGCTCAGGGCGTAGTTGGCGGAGTTGGAGCGCTCCAGGGAGTCGACGTCAATGACGAAGCCTAGGGTGCCATCCAGAATACCGTGGTCGGTTTCGAAGAAGGACAGCGGCGCGCGGTAGCCGCGGCCGGCAGACAGGCGAGAGGTCCACTGATCGTTGTGGCGCAGGCGCATGTCCACGCGAGGCGACAGGATAGACTCGTCAATTTCAGTGCCAGGCTTCTTAGGATCGATGAAATCCGCTTCGACCTGGTCGTAACGCAGGGCAATGTTCACTTCCAAGTCGTCGCTGGCCTGCCAGGTATCCTGCAGGTACACGCCCATTACGTCGTAATCGAAGGAGTCAGAGGTGTACTTTTTATTGGCGCTGCCGGAGCGGGAGTGAGAGCGCATCTCTTCGGTACGCAAATCGGCACCGAAAGTCAGCAGATGATCATCGTTAAGCACGTAGTTGAAACGGGCATCGAAGAAGTACATGGTGTCTTCGGCGTAGTAGTCGAAGCCTTCGTAGAAGGAGTCCTGCTCATGGTCGGCGTAGCTGGCCGACAGCGTCATGTTCAGGTCGTCGTTCATGTCGTGCAGCCAGCTCAGTGACGCTTCGTTGCGCTTGGTCTCGATCCACTCGGTGGTTTCCCAGGCTTTGCCGATGAAGTCTTCACGCACGTCGCCGTTGTTAAACAGCTGGCCGGTTTCGGAGGGAGCGTCATCAAAGGCGGCAATAATAGCCCCTTTGCTGTCAAAACGACCATCGGCGTAGGTCTCGCCCAGCATCGGGCCGCCGAAGATGTCGGAGTAGATGTTGGATACCCGCAACACGATGTTGTCGTGGTCACCGATGTCGTGGGAGATGCGAGCGCTGATGCTGCGGTTCTCCTGGGACGGCGCTTCGTTAACCTTGTTGTTGTCTTCGTCGACCTGATCGCGATCGTCATACTGAGCAATCAAGGTGGCGCGAGTCATGCCATCTTCGCTGACGCCATAACCGACGAAGCTGAACTTCTGGTAGCCCTCTTCGCCCACGGACAGATCCAGCTCGGCACCGTTTTCAATTGGTTCGGCGGTGATGACGTTGATGGTGCCGCCGATGGCCTCAGGGGCGATTAGGGAGGCGCCGGCGCCGCGGGCCACTTCGATGCGGGAGACACCCGACGTCGGAATGGCATCGACGGCGTAGAAACCGGAGATCATAGTGTGAACCGGCAGGCCGTCCACCAGGATGGTGGTATGTTCACCTTTCATGCCATTCATCATGATGCGCTTGACGCCGCACATGGAGCATTCGGCTGAGACTTTGACGCCAGGGGAGTTGTCGATCGCTTCGGTCAGGTTAACCGCGTTTTTGCTTTCGATCAGGTCGGAACCGATCACTTCGGTCTTCTGGATGGTATTGGCCAGAGTACCCGCCTGCTCAAGACGTTGGCGAACGCCCATGACTTCGATGCGTTCTACACCTTCGGTCTGAGTTTGTTTCGCTGATTCATCCTGGGCATGGGCCCCGATGGGGGCCAGCATCGCAATGATCAGGCTGGCTATTTGGGTCTTTTTCACAACGGCAGTCCTTTCTATATCCGGTACTGGAAGAGGTTTGTTGCGGAGATGGTATTGGAAGTGAGAATGGTTGTCATTACCAAATAAGGGGATTTGGTAACTTTGGGGCAACAACTTTTTGGGGCTGTGAAACAAATCACAATCGAACCGATTGTAATAAATCTTGTTCAGTCTGGCTGAATCCACCGGTAGAACGGGCTTTGGTGTTGATTGGCTTTCGAAAAGGCGAACTGCGGATGTTATCTGGTTGTGGCCGAGTGTGTGGCAACGAGATTCCGTCATTGCCATTTCGGTACGAGTTAGACTGCGTGGTTGTATACATCTGGTTACAACTGTGACGTTTTGGTTGTGTTTTTTATGATCCGGCGCCCATTTTCTACCTTAATGGTAAGAGTTGCAGTTGATAATGATTGTTATTTGAGGTTGTGTGGTTTAGCTTTTTTCTGTCGATGGCGTCATTGCCATCGGCTCGGAACCCTCTCCCGAGCGGGGATTTACGATCTGCCTGGTTGTGATGTCTCTTATCTCTTTGGTGGACTGCCTGCTGCCATAGAGATACTCGTTGCGTTGGAATTGATTGTCTCTCTTTCACATTTGCCTGTTTGTTGAAAGAAGGCGCAGCGAGGAGGGAGAGTGTTCCACTTCCATAGCGGTCATTGGTCCCAAACGCCCGCTTGATTGCCTAATTCCCCTGTCGCTGGCAACAGGATCTCCGGTTAGCGGCCACGGTGTTCGAGGCCGCTGACGTCGAGCGTCGAGTCAGGGATTCAGTTGGCGCCATTCCAGCCATACTCTTTGAGCTTGCGATACAGGGTGGCTTTGCCGATGCTGAGAATCTTCATCGCCTGGGCCTTGTTGCCCTTGCAGGCACGGACGACCGACAGAATGTACTCCCGCTCCATCTCCTCCAGGCTAAGGGCGTGGGCGGCGATTCGCTGAGGAAGGTTGGTGGGGGCGTTCAGCGACGCCGGCAGATCCTCGATGGTGATCTCCCGTCCGTGGCACAAGGCGGTGCAATACTCCACCACATTTTGCATTTCACGAATGTTACCGGGCCAGGAGTGTCCTTCGAGTATTCGGGCCACCTTGTTGGAAAAACCACGAATATTGCGCCCCATGTGACGATTCTTGCTTTCCAGAATGGATCGGGCCAGCGGCAATATGTCCTCCTGGCGTTGGCGTAGGCTGGGAATCTTGAGTTCGACCACACACAGTCGGTAATACAGATCGGCCCGAAACCGACCCTGTGCCACCTCTTGCTCCAGGTTGCGATTGGTGGCGCAGATGATGCGTACGTCCACTTTTCGGCAGTGGTTTTCTCCGACCCGGCGCACCTCCTGCTCCTGCAGGGTTCGCAGCAATTTTAACTGCATGGCGGCGGAGATTTCGCCGATTTCATCCAGAAACAGGGTGCCGTTGTCCGCCTCCTCAAACAGCCCGGCCCGGTCGCGGTCGGCGCCGGTGAACGCCCCCCGTTTATGGCCGAACAGTTCGCTCTCCAGCAGGGTTTCGGTCAGGGCGCCGCAGTTGATGGCCACGAAGGGTTGGGAGGAGCGGTTGGAGCGTTCGTGGATAAAGCGGGAGAGGCGTTCTTTGCCGACGCCGCTCTCGCCGGAGACCACCACCGAGGAGTCCACTTTGGCGACTCGGGCGGCAAGCTGGATCAGCCTGGTCATTTCCCGGTTCTGGGTGATAAAGCCTTCCACGGTCTGTTGCTGATAGGCCTTACCTTGCCGGCTGGCCTTGAGGGCTTTTTGGGTTAACTCCAGTCGTTTGGTGAGTTCCTTTAGCAAGGAGTCGGAGGAGGCCATGGAAAAAAAGGGTTTGTGGGGCTCCAACTCCTCCCCCCAGTCCTCTTTGAATTTTCCGATGACCCGGCAATACGGGTCGCCCTTGCCTATGCACATGTCCTCGATGAAGTAGACCTCGCGGTTGTGCTTCCAGGACTCAAAGCCGCTGGCAAAGCCGGTTAGTGTCCAGCAGACGGGATCGTCGGACTCACCGATACTCAACTGGTGCTGCTCCGCTTCGTAGGAGTTGTGCCAATGCACTTCCAGCAGGGTGTTGGTGCTGCCGCTTCGCGGCTTGAAGGCAAAGGTTTTGGTGATGCCAAACAGCATATGCAGGTGAGAGCCGCTTTGTGGATCGAGATAGACCTCGGGGAACTCGCTGCTGAGAATCTGACCGGTGCGCCAGCCATGGGCGTAGCCAAAACGGGTCAGGATGCAACGGGCGACAAAGGTGCCAAACTGATCGATCAACTCTTTGCGTAATAACCCTAAAGCAACGGCATCAAGCAATACCATTCTCTGGTCCTTGAATTTAATCAGCCCCTCATCAGGGAGAAAGTCAAGGAACTCTCTTGGGTTAATTTCACTGTTCAGCATAAATGCGGCCCTTTTTATTCCTTATAAAGGGTTCCAAAATGAAACCCTGGTTTCTGTCTGGAACCGACGCAGATCACCATTGTTAACCAAACCCTTTAATAACAATGCTTTACGTTTTGGCATGAAGAGTGCAATAAGTGGTTTATCGTTGGTGAGATACGCTCGTCGACGCAGAATTCTTATTTAATCTGTGAATTAATTAATAGGGCTTAGCGCCATGCAATTAATAAATGCAGACTGAAAAAGGATAACAAAAATAAAACTCTTCGGTGTGATGAATATCGTTATGTCGAGATGATGAGGATTATATTGTGAGAAATATGAAGAGACTCTCAGTTCTGGTGGCGGCCACCCTGTTCAGTGCTGGCGGCTGGGCCGCAGATATTGTCAAAGACGTTGATGTTGTCGTCGTGGGCTCAGGTGCCAGTGGCATGGCAGCCGCCGTAGAAGCTCAGGAAGCGGGCCTGAAGACGGTGTTGCTGGAGAAGATGCCGACCATTGGCGGCTCTGCCTTGTACATCGAGGGCACCTTTGCCGTCGAGACCGATCATCAGAAATCGATGTACATCGGTCTGGATAAAGATTGGGCCTATAAGAACCACATGGAGTTCAACCATGGCTTTATTAATGGTCCTTTGATCCGCAAGTGGATCAATAACTCGGCGAATTCCATCAAATGGATGGAAGACCATGGCGTGACTTTCCACGATGTGCGCACCTTGTTTGAGGATGGCTATCGTACCTGGCACATTTTTAAGGACGGTAAGGGTGTCGAGTTTGTCAATCAGATGGCCAAGTCGTTCAAACAGCACGGCGGCACCATTCTGACTGAAACTCCGGGTACCGAGATCATCTACGAAGACGGTAAAGTCACCGGCATCATGGCCGAAGATGCAGAGGGTGAGACCTACCAGTTTAATACTCAGGGTGGGGTGATTGTGGCCGCAGGCGGCTTTATCAACAACCCGGAGTATCTGAAGAAATACGGCATTCGCTCCGACTACCTGATTGTGGGTCCTAAGACCGGTCGTGATGGTGACAGTCTGCCGTGGTACGACAAGGTGGGCGCGCGTCTGGAGGGGATGGGAACCCACCTGGCGATCGGTGCCTGGTTGTCTGGTAAAGATCCAAACACCCAACTGAGCCAACCGGAGCACACCACAGTTTACTCGCAACTGGCGTCGTTGCTGCGTCAGCCCTACATGTGGGTGGCCAATGACGGTAAGCGCTTCATCGACGAGTCGCAGGCACCGCTGTGGATGAACACTGACCCTGCGGTAGAGCGGGTTGGTGGGTCTTACTTCGCCGTCTTCGATGACACCCTCAAGGATTACATGATCAATGAGGGTATCGATGTGTCTCACTCCGACTGGGTTCGCGTTGGTCACAAGCTGGACCTGCTTGAAGAGGGGCTCGAGGTCGGCCAGGAGGAGGGGTACGTGTATGTTTCCAACACCATCGAAGGCCTGGCCAAGAAGATGGGGGTGGATCCGGTCGCCCTCAAGAAGACTGTCGAAGACAACAACCGTTACGCGGTTAATGGTCTGGACGAGGAGTTCCCCAAAGACCGTAAGTACGTCCGCTCCATCAGCAAGCCGCCTTACTTTGCCGTGAAAGGCGACAACGCCACCTTGATTACCCTCGGTGGCCCCTCGACCAACACCGACATGCAGATTCTGCGGGAAAAGGATCTGAAACCGGTTGAGGGCATGTATGTGGTGGGCTGTGAAGTGGGTGGCATCTACGGTGACTCCTACAACCTGACCCTGGAGGGGATGGCCAGCTCCTTTGCCATTAACTCCGGCCGGTTTGCTTCTCAGCACATTGCCAAGAAGCTCGGTAAGTAAGCATGGAGTCGGGACCGGCGGGCTTTGCCGCCGGTCTTGTTGATTCATTTTTCGAAGGTCTATTCATGAAAACGTTTTCTCTGACTCTGCTGGCCGTTGCCGGTTTGATGTTCTCTTTCCTGGGGATGGCCTCGGAGCATCTGGCCGAACGACACGCCGGTTTTGGAATTGATTGTGTCGATTGCCACCTGACCGAGGTGCCCACCAAACGCGCCAAGAGTAAGGCGTGCAAGGGGTGCCATGGTGACAAGGTTGACGTACCGCTGTTCCAGGCCGAGGAGCGCAGCGTCGATTTCCACGAATCCCCCCATGGCAGTGTGCGTTGTACCAAGTGCCATCTGGCGCACCAGCAGCCGGTGATGTACTGCAACGAGTGTCATGCGTTTGAAAAGGCCGTTCCTTAAGGCCAGCCTTACGGGTCTGTTACGTCGCCTCAGACATGAAAAAAGCCGCTCTGTTGAGCGGCTTTTTACTGTCTTCCTTGGGCGTTTTAGCGCATGGTCACAAACTCTTCGGCGCTGGTAGGGTGCAGGGCCACGGTGTTGTCGAAGTCCGCTTTGGTGGCGCCCATCTTGATGGCCACCGCAAAGCCCTGCAGGATCTCATCCATGCCGAAGCCGATGCCGTGCAGGCCGACAATTTTCTGTTCGGGGCCGGCGCACACCAGCTTCATCTGTGTCTGCTGGCGGTGGGCGGTGACCGCGGTGTACATGGCGGCAAAGCCGGAGGTGTACACCTGAACGTTGTCTTCGCCGTACTGCTCTACCGCCTGAGGCTCGGTCAGGCCAATGGTGCCGATGGCCGGATGACTGAAGACCACGGTGGGTACCAGCGAGTAGTCCATCTTGGCGTTGGGTTGATTGCCAAACAGCCGTTCCGACAGTTGTCGACCCGCCTTTACCGCCACCGGTGTCAGCTCGATGCCCCCCTCCATGATGTCGCCGACGGTGTAGATGCCGTCGACGTTGGTGTTCTGGTACTCATCCACCGGAATGAACCCGCGGTCATTCACCTTGACGCCAGAGGCTTCGATGTTGATGACGTCGGTGGCCGGTTCACGGCCGATGGCCCAGATCAGGGTGTCGACGTTGAGGCTGTTGCCATTTTCCAGTTTCAGGGTCAGGCTGCCATCGGCCTCTTTCACCACCTCTGACGGAATGGAGTGGGTATGCAGCGTTGGCCCTTCTTGTGCCATCAGATCCACCAGGGTCTGGGTGATCAGGGGATCAAAGTTGCGCAATGGGGCGTGTTTACGCACCAGTAGATGGGTGTCGCTGCCCAGGGCATGCAGCACCCCTGCCAGCTCCACTGCGATGTAGCCGGCGCCGACCACCGCCACCCGCTTGGGTTGCTCGGTCAGGGCGAAGAAGCCATTGGAATCGATGCCGTGCTCGGCACCGGCAATCGCCGGAATGGTGGGGCGGCCACCGGTGGCGATCAGAATGTGAGGGGCGGTGTAGTGCTCGCCGTTGACTTCGATGGTGCGGCTGTCGACAAACTTGCCAAAACCGTTCACCAGGGTGACGCCATTGGCGTCCAGGCCTCGGTTATAGCCACCGTGAATGCGTTCGATGTAGGCTTCACGGCTGGCCACCAGCTTGCTCCAGTCGAATCGGTTCACGGTCAGATCGAAGCCGTAGTCGGCACCGTACAGGTTGACCGCCTCCGCTACCTGAGCCCCAAACCACATCACCTTTTTCGGCACACAACCGACGTTCACGCAGGTGCCGCCCAGGTGCTTGGCCTCGATCAGCAGCACCTTGGCTCCGCGCATGGCGGCCCGGTTGGCTGATGCGATGCCGCCGCTGCCGGCACCAAGAACGATGTAGTCAAATTGCTGAGCCATGGGAGTGATCCTTTACTGGTTAGGCCGGTTATTACCGGCATAGATGGGTCTATGTTGTACCGTTAACTGGGGTTCACCTCAACCAAAAACAAGGGATTGAGGCAATCGGTTTCGGCGGTAAGGCCCGGCGGCCTTACCGCCGCTTGCCGGGCTAACCGCAGCAGCCGCTGTCGCCACAGTTGCTGGATTTGGGCTCGCAACTGGCCAGGATGTCGCGGCATTGCTGCTGGCCGCAGCACTCATCCAGGGTGTCGGCCTGGCACTGGCAGGGCTGGCAGTGGCGCTGAATCCTGCCCAGTACCGTCTGTTCTGACAGGTAGTAAGCACTGAATTTCTCAAGGAAATCGTCGGCAACGCTGCGCTGGCCCAAGCCGGTGTCCATCAATGCCTGTTGCCAGGCCTGGGTTTTGGGGTAACCGGCGACAAAGTCGTAACCGGTGTGCTGTTTGATGATCCAGGCCCGGTGCAGCACCGGTAACCAGGCCAGATCGACCATGCTGAGGCTGTCACTGTTGAAGTAGCGTTGGCCTCCCAGCACCGTTTCCACCTTGGCAAAGGCGCTGGCCAGCTTGACGCTGTGCTGCTTGAGGGTGTCGCCATCCTTGCTGCCCATGGTCGGGCACTGAACCAGGTATTGTTTACTGCCGAGGTAACTCCAGGCTCGGTTGTGGGCGACCTGCACCGGACTCAAACCGGGCTGCAGTGGGGGATAGGCGTCTTCCAGATATTCGGCGATGGCATCGGACTCGAACAGCACCTCGCCGGTGTCGATTTGCAGCAGCGGCACCTGGCCATTTGGGGAGATGTCGAGAAACCACTGGGGCTTGTCGTTGAGTTGAATGTACTCCACCTCATAGGGCAGGCTTTTGGCTTCCAGCAGGGCGGTAATGCGTTGAACGAAGGGACAAATGGTAAAACTGATGACTTTAAGCATGGGGCCTCTCTTGTCAGTGACGCCCGGGGTTGTCCCCGGGTTACGGTGTCAAAGACGCGGGCGGCCGCAAAAGGACGCAGATTTATTTTTAGCAGCCCCGGCAATCGGGATCCTTGGGGTGGTAATCGAGGACGCCACCCCGGCCCACTTCGATGTCGCAGCAGGCGGTCAGGCGCTGACGCAGTTGCTGTCGCCCTCGTTGTACCCGGCTTTTGGCACCGGACAGGGTCAACCCCAAGTGGTCGGCAATCTGTTGCTGACTGAGCTCTTGCAGTTCGGCCAGTTGCAGCGGCACCCGGTAGCGTTGGGGCAGTTCATCGATGAGCGGCACCAGGCACTGGGCCAGTTCACGGTGTGCTTGCTCGGCGACATCGGCCTGAGGGGCCGCCAGGTCGTCGGGCAGTTCGTTGTGGCTGTGGCGCTGGCGGTGGTGATCCATGATGGCATTGTGGGCGATGCGGTACAGCCAGCCATTGAGGCTGGCGTTGTCGCGAAGCTGATGCAGGTGGGTGTGGGCCTTGAGGTAGACCTCCTGCAAAATGTCATCGATGGCGGCAGGGGAGTCAACACGCTTGCCGATGTAGCCGCGCAGTCGGTCTTTGTGGGTTTGCCAGTGATTCAGCATCAAGCGGTTCTCTCGGGTTGTTCGGGGTGTGAATAGCTCCTTGACGGGCCGGGGCAGAAAAAGACGCAAAATTTGATGAAACCAGTATAGCGTTGCCCGATGGCGGCGCCAATAAAGGCGCCCGTAGGCGCCTGTAGCTTCTGCGAAGATCAGCCTTTGATGACGTAATTGCCCTTGAGGGTCAGGGAAACCTGTACCGGCTTGCCAGAGCGGTTTTTCCAGTACCAGCCATGGGAGCCGGTGAACGGGGTCGTCAGCGATCCCTTCATGTTGCTGGAGGTGGTAATGGCAAAGCTCTCGAAGTAACCGCTGGTATCGCCTTCAGGCTCGCCATGAAAATCGAAATACAGTGGCGTGCCGTCGGTGTGCCATTCGTATTCCAGCTGAGCGTATTGGTCCATCAGCAGTTTGTACTCCAGCCCCTTACCGGCGGGAATGGTAATGGTGATCGTATCCTTACGCTGTTGGCGGGTCGGCGGGGCCTGGTCAAGGGGGATCGTGGCCGGGGCTTGGGCGGCTTCGGCCAGCGCCGTCAGCCCTAGAGCCTTGCCGGCACCGGTGGGATCAATGTTGTACTCCGCCGGCAGGATGCAGGTCAGCAGCAGTACGGCCGCCAGCAAAGCCGCGGCGACGCAGGCCTTGAACAGGGTAGCGGTGGAGTGCACCGGTGGTGTGAATTGGGTCATGTGGAATCCTTATTGTTATTGGTTTTAGTTGCTGAAATAGCCGGTCAGTTGAAAGCCCATCAGCATCAGACCGCCGCTCATCAGCAGGGTGTTGGTGATGGTGGCGAAGTTCAGGTAGCTGGAGTGGCGGCGCCAGGCGCTCATCATGATCAGCACCACCGTCAGGGCCAGGAACTGGCCGATCTCGACGCCGACGTTGAAGGCCAGAATGTTGGCCACCAGGCCGTCGTCCGGCAGGTTGAACTCCTGAATCTTGGTGGCCAGGCCGAAGCCATGGAACAGACCGAAAATCATCACGGCCGCCTTGGTGTTGGGCTGGTAGCCCAGCAGACGTTGAAAGCCGCCAAGGTTGTCGAAGCCCTTGTAGACGATGGACAGGGCGATGATGGCATCCACCAGATAGGCGTTAACGTGAATGTCTGCCAACACGCCGTACAGCAGGGTGATGCTGTGTCCCAGAGTGAATAAGCTGACGTACAGCAACACGTCCTTGGCGCGGAACAGAAAGAAAATCACCCCGACCAGAAACAACAGGTGATCGTAGCCGGTCAGCATGTGTTTGGCGCCGATGTACAGGTAGGGGAGAATGGAAACCCCTTGATTAACAGTGAGAAACTGGCGGGTGTCGTCGTCGACACCGTGGGCCAGCAGTGAGAATGACGCCAAGGCGCCCAGGATCAGTACCAGGGCGTTCAGCCATGGAGTTAGCCTCATAAGTGCATTCCTTTTAGAAGCTGTAGATGGTTATCGGTGCGAACCGATACAAAAAAGAGGGATCAGGGCGCTTAGGCGTTGGGAGGCGGAATCGGCGGCGCGTAGCGACGGCTGAGGTAGCTGAGCCGAGTCGCCGTCACGGCATCGGTAGATAGGGCCAGGTTGTGCATGGCCAGGTCAACCGGAGGGTGACAGGGGGTGTGGGAGTGGCTGTCGTGATGATGTTCCGAGGCTTCGGCACCACCGGCAAGCTGAGGCAGGTCGACGTCATCGTGATGGGTGTGGTTGCTGTGGCTGTGATGAACCTGAACCCCAAGCGGGTGCTGCTCAGCCGGGAATTGCACCGACATCGACCAGCAACTGGCGAACAATTGACACACAAAGACCACCAGCATCAGGGCCGGTGTCAACTTCGAGTGCGCCTGGCGCGATGAAGTCGGAGTGGGTATCACTTTGGAAATCCCGTTGCGTTTGGTCATTATTCACACCACAAGTGGCGGCATTAAAGCAGATGCGTGAGTGGGCGTCCAGCCGTGGTTGACTGAAAGTAAGGCGTGTTTATTGTTTTCAGGAACTGGAGTTCAGACAGCGGTGGTGCAACCAGAAAATCGCTTTTTAGAGACTGGTGCGATCGAAGTCGTGGTGCATTAGCCGGGAGGCGCCGCGCGTAGTAAACAGAAAAAAGGGAGCCGTTGGCTCCCTCGTTGCAAGGCGCTGAAATCAGAACGCGGCGGTGAAGTGAATACCACCCCAGGTGTGGCCGTCGTCGTTACCGACATCCAGTTCCACATCCTTATCGGCTTTCTGGTGTTCAACAACGGCGCTGATGGCCCAGGTGTCGTTCAGCTGGTAAGCCAGGGTGGCGCCAACAGCGGTGTGGTTGGCACCGTCGTGCTCCGGGCTGGCATAGCCATAGTCCAGACCCATAATCACATAAGGGCTAAAGGTCAGGGTTTCGGTAACAGCGAAATCACGCTGAATGCCCACTTCCACGAAGCTGCCTTCGGCCTCGGTGCTGTAGACATAGGTGACAAAGGGTTCAAACCACTCCAGTCCGCCGTAGGCGATGCCGGCGCCCCATTCGTTGTCGCTTTCGTCGTCTTCAAAGAACTCCAGACGGGTGTAGCTGGCGGACAAGCTGAAGTCGCCCAGCTCGAAACCGTACTCGATGCCGACGTTGAGTTCGTCGTAATCGACACTGGAGTCGGCGGCGTAGCCGTATGCCGCAGAGAGGGTGATGCCGTTGTCAAAGGCGGCGGCGCCGTTGGCCCAGTAGATGCCGCCTTTATCCAGGTTGTCACGACCCTCGGAGATGTACTTCGAGTCGTAGCCGAGGTCAACTTCGTACTCTGCGGCCAACACCGATGTGCTCGCCAGCGCCAGCAGAATGCCGGTGGTTAGAATTGATTTCATTGTACTTTGCCTGTTTGTTTGCCTGTAAACTTGTAAGTTGCACTACAAGTGAGAATTAATTGTATTCGTAATAAACCCGAGCATCTGTGAATGAAATCCCGAATTATTTTGAGAATCACTCCAATATCAGGATCAAGGTCACGAACAGCAGTTTTGCCCTGGTTGTATTCCGGGAATTGATCCCCATCTCTTAGGGAGCGCACTACCCTTTGTACAGGGTGATTTTTGACAAGGAGCTTGCATGACCAATCCGCTACTCAACACCGTCGACCTGCCACAATTCTCCGCCATCAAGCCGGAGCACGTTCAGGGTGCGGTGGAACAGGCACTGGCTGCGTGCCGGGATAAAGTTGAACAGGTGGTGGCAGCAGGCGCCCCCTATACCTGGGCCTCGCTGGTTGAGGCACTGGATGAAAGCGACGATCACCTGGGTAAGATCTGGTCTCCGGTGAGCCACATGAACTCGGTGGTTAGCAATGATGAACTGCGGGCAGCCCACGACGCCTGCCTGCCGGCGCTGTCCGAGTACGGCACCTGGGTAGGTCAGCATAAGGGCTTGTATCAGGCCTATAAGTCACTGAAAGCCGGTGATGAGTACGCCACCTTGACGCTGGCGCAGAAGAAGGTGATCGATAATGCCCTGCGTGACTTCGAGCTGTCCGGAATCGGTCTGGATGACGACAAGCAGAAACGCTTCGGTGACATTCGCATGCGCCTGTCCGAACTGTCCAGCCAGTACGCCAACCATGTGCTGGACGCGACCAATGCCTGGTCAAAGCAGGTGGATCAAGTTGAGGCGCTGGCCGGGTTGCCAGACAGTGCCATTGCCGCTGCCCGGCAGACGGCAGAGCAGCGCGGTCAATCCGGGTACCTGCTGACGCTGGAGTACCCCTCTTACCTGGCGGTAATGACCTACGCCGACGATGCTCAGCTGCGCCAGGAGGTGTACACCGCCTTCTGTACCCGGGCATCGGACACCGGCCCCAATGCTGGCGAGTTCGACAACAGTCCGCTGATGGCCGAGATGCTGCAACTGAAGCACGAACTGGCTCAGCTGCTGGGTTTTGACAGTTATGCGGAGATGTCATTGGCCACCAAGATGGCGGAAGCGCCGACTCAGGTGGTGTCTTTCCTCAATGAACTGGCGCTGCGTTCGCGCCCGCAGGCGCAACAAGAGCTGAAGCAGCTGACCGCCTATGCCCGTGAGCATCATGGCGTCGAAGCGCTGAACTCCTGGGATATCGGTTACTTTGCCGAGAAACAGAAGCAGCACCTGTACAGCATCTCCGATGAGCAGCTGCGCCCCTACTTCCCGCAGGATCAAGTGTTGAGTGGCCTGTTTACCACGGTAGAAAAGCTATTTGGCGTTCGGGTTTCTGAGGTCGAGGGGGTCGACAGCTGGCACCCGGACGTGCGCTTTTTCGATATTCACGACGCCCAGGGCGAGTTGCGCGGCAGTTTCTATCTGGATCTGTTTGCCCGCCAGCACAAGCGTGGTGGTGCCTGGATGGACGATTGCCGCGGTCGTCGGCAACTGCCTGGCGGCGGCCTGCAGAGCCCGGTGGCCTACCTGACTTGCAACTTCAATGGCCCGGTGGGCGACAAACCGGCGCTGTTTACTCACGATGAGGTGGTGACCCTGTTCCATGAATTTGGTCATGGCATTCATCATATGCTGACCAAGGTCGATGCCAGCAGCGTCGCCGGCATCAATGGGGTGCCCTGGGATGCGGTGGAGTTGCCGAGCCAGTTCCTGGAAAACTGGTGCTGGCAGGAGCAGGCGCTGGCGTTTATCTCTGGTCATTACCAATCCGGTGAGTCGCTGCCCAAGGCGATGCTGGATAAGATGTTGGCGGCCAAGAACTACCAGAGTGCCATGATGATGGTGCGTCAACTGGAGTTCTCTCTGTTCGATTTCCGTATGCACCTGGAGTACGACCCGCGACAAGGTGAGCGGATTCAGCAAACCCTGGATGAGGTGCGTCAGCAGGTGTCGGTGATCAAGGCGCCGGAGTTTAATCGCTTCCAGCATGGCTTCAGTCACATCTTTGCCGGTGGCTATGCCGCCGGTTACTACAGTTACAAGTGGGCAGAGGTGCTGTCGGCGGATGCTTTTGGTCGTTTCGAGGAGGAGGGCATCTTCAGTGCCGAAGTGGGAGCCGACTTCCTGAACTGCATCCTGGAGCGGGGAGGCAGTGAAGAACCGATGGCGTTGTTTACCCGTTTCCGCGGCCGGGAGCCGCAGATTGATGCGTTGTTACGCCACAGCGGCATCGCCGCCTGATACCAATCGATTCACGCTAAGGGGCCCATTCGGGCCCCTGTTTGTTTGTAGGCTCAAAACAGAAACCGGGTTTCCAGAATCAGGTTGTCGGAGGCATCGGTGCGCTCACCGCGCAGATTGAACGCCACCTGAGACACCGGGTAGAACACCATGCCAATGCTGGCGACGTTCCAGCTGTGATCAAACTGGTCGCCCAGTTGATAGCGCAGCTCCAGGTCCAGTCGCTCTGCCAGATTGCCCCGGGCCTGAACGGCAACCACCGGATCGATGGAAAAGGACTCCTGCTCCTGATGGCGCCATTGGGCGATGCTGGTGCCGATGCCCGCCAGAAAATCCCAGTTGTCGGTGTGGTGCAGGCGGTAATCCAGCCGCCCCTGAAATCGATTGATCCTGGCCTCGGTCATTGGCTGGCCTCCCTCCTGCTGCCAGTTCATGTCGGCATTGAGATCCAGCAGCCAGGTTTCGCTGAGTTGGGTCAGTGCGCCGGCGGCCAGTTGCAAGCCGGATTGGTCGGTGGCGTGAATTCTGGCCAGTGAGGCGTGGGCGTAGTTGTAGTTCACCGGGGTCAGGTAGTCGTCAAACCAACCGTCCAGCCACTGGCACAGATCCCCACACACGCTCCAGGCGCTGAAGGAGAGCAGGGACAGGTGCAACAGGGTGATTCGGATCACGCGCAATACTCCAATGAATGTGACCCATTGATTAACCGATATCGGCCGGGGATAACAGAACATTTACATGGCGGTTGAAGGATGTTCGATCCTGGTCAAATTTTTACCACCCCGATTCAAGAAAGTCGCTGCCGGCGCCGCTGTAGCCCGGATGGTGCCAATTTGATCACTTGTTTTTCTGAGTCACTGGTGGCAGGGCTGAAGGTGCACCTTGAATGATATTTTGACCTACATCATTTTTCACCGATAAAGTTTCGCAACCCTTTGTTTACTAATGGAATTGCTTCTGTAAGTGTGATCTATAACTCGGAAGGGGTAACTAAATTCTGGTTATATATCCGCATCGTGCCGGGAGAGCGCCGTGCTCTGGCAAACAGGAGTAAAAGGACGATGAGTAAATCTGATTTATACAAGGTTAGGGAAACCCGCATTCTGTTGGCTGCCCTGAACACTGCGAGCAGCAAAGGGGCTCTGGACTTTCGTATGGCCGATGTTGCTCGTGCCGCCGAATGCTCTGTCGGTACCCTCTACGGTCACTTCATCAGCAAAGAAGACATGATGGCGGCCTTGGTGCAGGTAGGTCTGGGTCGTCGCAGCGAGTTTGCCAAGAAGGTGAACGCCATTGAGCTGTCTGGTCTGGAGCGCTTTGTCAGCCTGTTGGTGCTGGAGCAGCAACGTCTGGCCCATGATGACATCCTGGCTCAGCTGGAGTTGCTGGTGTGCTACAGCGACTTGTGGCGCCGCGCCGCCGATAAGCGTGTGGCCGCACTCAGAGATGCCTCTGAAGAGTTCGATCAGCAACTGGACGCCGCCCTGGTTGAGGCCGATGGCGAAGGCTTCCGGATCAGCGATGAACAGCGTGCCCGCCTGATTGCCCGTGGCCGCGCCGCGGTGCTGGGCGCACAACTGCAGACTTCCCGCCAGACTCTGGTTCCTTGCGGGGTAATGACCAATGACGGTGAATTCTATAACGTCCTGGCCGACATCGTGCGCTGTGCCAACGGTCCAGCCCTGGAAGGCAGCGAATGGTTGCAGAAGTGTCAGGGTGCGCTTGAGTTGGGTCGCGAACTGATCGAGCAGCCGGTGTTCGGACTCGACGCCGCCTAATACGGTTGTGACCACATAGGGTTGCAGCTTGGGCCCCGGGGAGACGCTCCCCGGGGCCCAATTGTATCACCGCCATTGGCCTTGGCTTCCCCGGCCTTGGTATACTCCGCCCCTAGCTTAGTCGCCGGGTGGCCCATGTTTCCGATTTTCCTTGATTTTGACTCCGCTCCTGATTCCTTGCTGCAGGAGGTGGCAAACCGCTGGCAATTGCAGTCGGATCCTGATTCCCCTTTCTCCCTTGGCTATGAGTCGGGTGCGCTGTGTCTGCGACTGAGGGCGCAGCCCAAGATGGGCGCCATTTGTGTGGATTTGGTACAGGGCGCCAGTGCTCACCGGCGCAAGTTCGGCGGCGGCCGAGGTCAGGCCATTGCCAAGGCCGTGGGTCTGAAAAGTGGCGTGACCCCCGTCGTGGTGGACGGTACCGCTGGCCTGGGGCGGGACAGTTTTGTGCTGGCCAGCCTCGGCTGCCGGGTGATCATGGTAGAACGTCACCCTGTGGTGGCGGCGCTGTTGGAAGATGGCCTGCGCCGGGCTCGGGCCGATGCGGAAATTGGGGCCTGGGTCAGCGAACGCTTGTCCCTGGCTCCGGGCAACAGCATCGACGCCTTGGCGGACATCGAGGAGGATGTGGATGTGGTGTACCTGGACCCGATGTACCCGCACCGGGCCAAGTCAGCGCTGGTGAAAAAGGAGATGCGGGTGTTCCAGCAGTTGGTGGGCAGCGATGAGGATGCCGACGACCTGTTGACGCCAGCGTTGTCGCTGGCCGCAAAGCGGGTGGTGGTCAAGCGGCCGGATTACGCCGAGCCACTGAATGGTGTGGCTGCCACCATGGCCATAGAGACCAAGAAAAACCGCTTCGATGTGTACGTCAAGGCGGCCATGACCCAGGGCTAGCGAGGACTGGTGGGTAGCTTATCGTACTGGCGTCGCCCCAGTGCGCGGCGTCGATCGGTACTGGCGTCCGCATCCCGGGGTTCCGCCCGGCGATCGCCGTTCTGGCGTCGATCCTGCTGGCGCCGCTCCTGCATAGGGGATGACATACTGACCTCCACGGTGAAGCCTGCCTGTCTAGCATTTATAGTCGTTTTTGTGCCTTTGTGAAGTTTCCAGCGGAGATTTACATGTCCTGTCCTGATTTGATTTACCAGCCGCTCGAGGTGGAAGCACTGCCGTTGGCGGATCGGTTTTATCGCAGTCAGGGAGGGAAAGACCGCTGCCGGCGCCATGATCGAGTGTGGGTGGCCCGTCGGCAGGGGCGGATGGTGGCCGTGGCGCGCCGGGTACCGCTGGAGTCGCACTGGGTGCTGCGGGGCGTGCTGGTGGAAGAGGCCGAACGTCGTCAGGGGGTGGCCACCGAACTGCTGCGTCGTCTGCTCATGGAGAGTGAAACGCCCGTGTGGTGCTTCGCCCTGCTGCACCTCAAGTCTTTCTATCTCAATCTGGGTTTTCAATGCCCGGAGACGGCAACAGAACCGATGCCGACGGCCATTGCCGGGGCTCTGGCCGCTTACCGCCGCAGTCAGCCAGGGTTGTTGGGCTTCCTTCGGCCCTGAGCAGCGCTGCGTCGATGGCATAGTGTCTTTGATGCTGTTTTTGTTGGCTTTTTTATTTCTCTTGGGCAGCTTGGTTTTAAAACACCGGAATGAGTCGGTTGTTAGCACGCGAAATATCTAAGAGTTTCTATACTTACCAATAACTTGACCAGGATGGTCGCTCGCTGACTCAGGGATGATGGATGTTCAACTCGCGCGTATTCCTTTATTTTCCTATGGCCGCCATGATCGCCATGATGTCGGTCGCCCTGCTGATGGTCTCGCTGTTGTATGAGCATCGGTTGCATCGCCATTCCGAAGCGCGCCTGCACCATCTGGCGCAGCTGGGGGTCAGCATGGTTCGGCATCATCAGCAGCGACCGGAAGAGTCGCTGGACGGTTTGCTGGCTCAGGTGATAGACCGCTCCGGCAGCCGAATGCTGGTGCTGGATTCCCAAGGAAACATCCTGGCCGACTCCCAAGGGCAGGCGGAGGACCTCGGTGGCCGTTTCAGCCTTGAAGAGCGTCAACGCCTCGCTCAGGGAGCCGAACTGGAGGGAGGGGGGCGCTATCGGTTTGACCCGCAGCGTCAGCAACGGCTGCATTATGTGACCGCCCGCGTCGACTCCGGAGATTCGGCGGGGTCGGTAGTACTGGTGTCTGAGCCTTCTGCCCGTCTGGATAACCTGGTGCTGATGTTGCGCTTCTGGGTGCTGTTGGTATGGGCCGGCTGCCTGGTGGCCATTGCGCTGACCAGCATCGTCTTTGGTCGCTGGATGCGGCGTCAGACCGCCGCCGAAACCGAGACTCTGGAGGTGACCGTGGTGGCGAGAACCCGGGAGCTGACCATGCTGCAGCGCCTGGGGAGCCTGATGTCCGCCTGTACCTCCGTCAGCGGCGCCTGCCATGTGCTGGAGCCCATCGCCAGCCAGTTGTTGCCGGGCACGTCCGGGGCCATCGCCCTACTGAAGGTGCCCAAAGGCAAACTGGAGTTGGTGGCCAGTTGGGGAGGGCCCTGGGGAGGGCGGGATCGATTCAGTGCCGATGAGTGCTGGGCGTTGCTCAAGGGGCACGCCCATCTCAGTCGGGAGGAGGGGCTGGAGATTCACTGTGAACATTACCGTGACGACCGCAGTTGCCAACTGTGCATTCCTTTGTTGGCCCAAGGAGAAGCCCTGGGGGTGTTACAACTGTCGTTTCTGGACGAGGCATTGATGCTGGACAGTCGACCCATGGCCGAGTCGTTGGCAGAGCAGGTGGGATTGGCGCTGGCCAATATCCGTCTGCGTGACAATCTGCGTCAGCAGGCGATTCGGGATCCGCTTACCGGCCTGTTCAATCGTCGCCATATGATCGAGTTTTTGGAAAATCAGTTGGCGTTGAGTGCCCGCCAGCATGCGCCATTGTCGATATTGATGCTGGATATCGATCACTTTAAGCGTTTTAACGACACTTTTGGCCACGATGCCGGCGATTTTGTCATCAAATTGGTGGCGGAAGAGATCGGCAACCAGGTGCGAAAGTCGGATCTGGTGTGCCGCTATGGCGGTGAAGAACTGGTGGTGATATGCCCGGATACCGAAGTGATGGGGGCCCAGGAGTTGGCGAGGAAGATCATCGCGGCGGTAGCGGCCATGGAGTACAACCACGCCGGCCAGTCGTTGGGGCAGGTTACGCTCTCGGCTGGCGTCAGTTGCACTCAGGGAGCCAAGATGACCATAGAGGCACTGATGAAAGACGCCGACGATGCGCTGTACAAAGCCAAACAGGGCGGTCGCAACCGGGTCGAATTGGCCACGGGACTCGAGGCATCGCTGCCAGCGGCGGCGCTGAAGCGTGAAACCACTGAACCAGGTTGATATTTGGGTCGTAACCCTCAACAATGAGGGCCAGTAACCTATGACCAACCGGAGTGTGGCTACCATGCTGTCTAGTGCGATGATCGACAAGCTTAATGAGCAGATTAACCTGGAGTTTTTCTCCTCCAACCTGTATCTGCAGATGAGCGCCTGGTGTGAAGACAAGGGATTTGAGGGGGCGGCGGAGTTTATGCGTGCCCATGCCGACGAAGAGATGCAGCACATGCGTCGCCTGTTTACCTACGTCAGCGAGGCGGGTGGCATGCCGATGATCGGCCAGATCGAGGCCCCGGACCATGCGTTTGAGACCCTGAGTCAGCTGTTCGCCAAAACTTACGAGCATGAGCAACTGGTGACGCGCAAGATCAATGAGTTGGCCCATACCGCCTTCAGTAATCAGGACTACTCCACCTTCAACTTCCTGCAGTGGTATGTGGCCGAACAGCATGAAGAGGAGAAGCTGTTCAAGTCGGTTCTGGATAAGTTGCAGCTGGTGGGTGACAGCGGCCAGGGCCTGTATATGGTCGACAAGGAGTTGGCTTTGCTGGCTCAGTCGGAAGGCGACAGCGTCATGACGGCCACTGCCGAAGGCGCCTGATACGCGGCGATCACAGACATTTCTCCCAGACTGTGGTGCAATGGCGGCACTTGCATTTAACGTCGCCGCCTCTATGCCCCAGTCTGTCCCTACTCGGGTGCTGATCCTCTTCGGGTTAGTGAACCTGCCTTTATCGATGATCATGTCGCCGACGGCGGCCATTTTGCCGAATTTCTATATCGAGTTCAGTGCCGTCACCCTGGGTGCCATGGCCACGGTGACCTTGGTGACCCGGTTTTTTGATGGCATCACCGATCCGCTGATTGGCTTGGTGGCGGACCGATTTGGCAGTCGCAAGCCGCTGATGATGGTCGGGGCGCTGCTGTCGGCGTTGGCGGTGTGGCAGCTGTTTACCCCTGCTGCTGACAGTGGCATCGGCTACCTGATGAGCTGGTATCTGTTGCTGGCCCTTGGCTGGACGCTGGTGGAGATCCCCCACAGCGCCATCTCGGCAGAACTCAGCCACGATTATCAACAGCGCAATCGTATCTCGTTGTGGCGCCAAATATTGGGCTTTGCCGGCGGGGTGCTGTTTATGGCTTTCCCGCTGTTGCTGGGACGTGGTCGGAGTTTTGATCCGGAAGTGATGCGGATGCTGGCCGGGTTTGTGGCGGTGTCGCTGCCGCTGCTGGTGTTGCTGATGAACTGGCGACTGACGATACCACCGCAGCCTCATTGCCGCCGCGTCCGGTTGTGGGATCTGCCGGCCATGCTGGTGACCTTGCCTTACCTGAAGCACCTGCTGCTGACCCAGATTCTGTTTGGACTGGCCACCGGTGCGGTGTCCGGGCTGTTTGTTCTTTACGCCAGTCAGTATCTGGAATTGGGGGATGCCATTCCCAAAATTGCGTTGCCCATGACTCTGGCCATGGCCCTGAGCATGCCGCTGTGGCTGCTGGTGTTACGTCGAATGGACAAACACAAGCTGTGGGCGGTGTCGGCACTGGGGATGATCGGGGTGCTGTTGCTGATCATTCGCATTGAGCCCGGACCGCAGGCGCTGACGGCCATGATAATGGCCATGACCGCCTTCGGGTCTTTGGTGGGATTGTCGGCGCTGGTGCTGCCGTCGATGCTTGGCGATCTGGTGGACGTGGACATTGTTTATAACGGCAAGGCAAGAGCCGGAATTCTGTTTGCTTTTCAGGCATTAATTCTCAAAATCAACCAAGGCGTCGGTGGTGCCATCGGTATGTTTATTCCCGCCTGGTTTGGTTTTAACGCCGAGCAGGCACTCAGTGCCGAAGCGATTAAAGGGCTGAAGCTGGGATTTGCCGGTTGGCCTTGTCTGTTGTTGTTGCCGATGGTCTTGTTGGCGTGGCGTTATCCCTTGGATCGCCGCGCCCATGCTAAACTGGCTTCCCGAATTGCCGAGGGTGGCATATCGGTGTCTGACGAGCAGAGGTAAGGGTGGCAATAAACGATTTGGAACTGGCAAGGCGGCTGGATGCCGGTTTGGTCGATGATTACCGTCTGGCACGCAGTTACTGCCTGGATGTGCCCACCTTTGCCTTGATCCACTTGCGCAGCGTGGCCCATAAATTGGTCGACTTGCTGGCCGGTGCCGTCGACATCAAGTTTAAAAGTAAAAATCTCTACGATCGCATCGAGGTGTTGAATCGGGCCAAGGCCATCGATGTGCGCCTGGCCCGGCAGATTCACAAGCTGCGCTCTGAGGGTAACAAGGGCGCCCACCCCGAAAAGTACCGCCTGTCTCAGGAGCAGTTGGTGACCCTGGCACAGAAGGCGGTGGAGATCGCCGCCAACCTGATGGACGGCTGCTTTGCCACCATTAAGGGCCAACAGCCGCCGGAGTGGCAGTTTGAAGCGCTGGATCAGGTGGCGGGGCGGGAGCTGTGTTATCGCGCCGTCATGGAGGGGGATCATCAGGCCCAATACCTGGTGGGGATCTCTCTGAAGGCCAAGGGGCTGATGCAGCGGGAGCGGGAGTTGTCCTTTGCCATCGCCAACGACAGTGCCGATATCAATCTGGATGCCTCGGCGTCGTTGCTGAAGCAGGCCAGTTACTGGTTTGCCCAGGCCTGTGATCACCATGATGGCGCTCGGTTTGAACATGGCGTAGCGCTGATCCACGGCCATGGCGATCGTCAGGATCGGGAAGCCGGTGAGGAACTGGTGAAGCAAGCGGCCGATGCCGGTTTGGCACAGGCCCAGGCGTTGCTGGGGTATTTCTATCTCTCCAGTAGCACCGCCTTTGAGCAAAACCTGGTGTTGGCAGAGCGCTACCTGTTGCTGGCGGCGGAGCAGGATCAGGCCGAAGCCATGGCCAACCTTGGGGTGTTGTACCATCAGGGCGTCGACGGTGTGGCCGATACCGAAAAGGCCGAACTCTATACCGCCCAGGCGGCCCGTACCGGCTACCCGGTGGCGCAGTATCATCTGGCCTTGATGTTGATGGATAAGGAAGAAGCGGAGACCGAGCAGGCGATGCAGTGGTTGCAGCAAGCCGCCGAGCAGCGCTATCCCGATGCCATGGCCGACCTGGCTCGAGTGCTGTTGGACGGCGACCAGCTGCCTCAGGACCCGGCCCGTGCCAGCCACCTGTACCGTGAGGCGATTCGTTATGCCGGCCTGCCCAGGGCGATGTTTGAGTTGAGTCTGGCCATCTTCGACAACGAGGTGCCCGATGCCGATCTGGTGGAGGGGGCGACCCTGTTGCAGGCGGCCTACCATTACGCCGAATCCGGCAGCGATCTGCACCAGGCCATCGAGGCGTTGTCGCCGCAACTGGTGGCCGCCATCGAGGCGGAGTGCCGCCAGGCAACCAGCGAACAAACGCCGTTATTGAGCCTGATTTTGCAGCGTTTTGATCCTCAGAGGCTGCCGAAACCATTTCGGCGCTGACCTGGATCACCCTCGTCATCGTTGGCCTCGTCGGAACTTGAACGGCGTTTAAGGCTCTACTTCAGCAACAACTCGTCACTCCCGACGCATTCTTAAGGGCCGCCGCGGTTGGCGTCGGTCCAAGTGACGCTATTGTCGCGGTAGGCTTTGAAACAATTTGATGAGATTGCGAGGCGTTTATTCTTTGCTCTGCCAGCCGGTGGCTGGCATGATGTTTTGTTAATTTTTCAGTAACAAGGAGCGGTCTGGTGAAACAGTTACTCACCCCGGCTTTGGCTCTGACCCTGACCTTGACCTTGATGCCGGCATTGGCGCAGGCATCGGAACCGTCAGACGTGCAGAGCTTTACCCTGGATAACGGCATGAAGATTCTGGTGTTGGAGGATCACGCCATTCCCAATGCCAACATGTACCTGTTCTGGAAGGTGGGGTCGCGCAACGAAGTGCCCGGCATCACCGGCCTGTCACACTTCTTTGAACACATGATGTTCAACGGCTCCAAAAACTACGGTCCTAAGATGTTCGACCGCACCATGGAGGCCGCCGGGGGCGCCAACAACGCCTACACCACCGAAAACGTCACCGTGTACACCGACTGGTTCCCGGCCGATGCCATCGAGACCATCTTCAAGTTGGAATCGGATCGCATCGCTCATCTGAACATCGATGCCAAGATGGTCGAAAGTGAGCGTAATGTGGTGGCGTCGGAGCGCACCACCGGGCTGGAAAACTCCAATTGGCGTGCACTGCAGGAAGAGGTCAAGGCGACGGCGTTTCGGGCTCACCCTTACAGCTGGAGCGTGATTGGTCATGAGTCCGACATCTACGCCTGGACTCTGGATGACCTGAAGCAGTACCACAAGACTTACTACGCTCCCAACAATGCCGTGGTGGTGATCGCCGGTGCGGTGGAGTTCGAGCAGGTCAAGGCGCTGTCCGAGCACTACTTCGGTACCATTCCTGCCCAGACCCCTCCGGCCAAGGTGCGGACCGTCGAGCCGGAGCAGAAAGGGGAACGACGGGTGTACGTCCGTAAGGAGTCGGTGACCAGCCCCAACCTGATGTTTGCCTATCACGTTCCCGAAACTCAGCACCAGGACAGCTACGCCCTGGACGTGCTGATGTCGCTGCTGATCGACGGCAACAGCGCTCGTCTCAACAAGGCGCTGGTGGACGAACAGCAGTTGGCCCTGGGCATCGACGGTTACGTCCCTGAGAGTTTCGACCCGAACCTGCTGTACCTGTTTGCGGTGGCCAAACCCGGTGTTACCGCGGCCACTCTGGAACAGGCGATGATCACCGAGATCAACAAGGTGGCCGCCGACGGCGTGACTCAGGATGAACTGGATAAGATTAAAAACGCCAAGCTGATGGGATTCTACGACACCCTGGAAACCATCAATGGCCGTGCTAACACCTTGGGCACTTACGAGCTGTTCCAGGGGGACTGGCGCAAGATGTACAGCGCTCCGGAGGCCTACGCCAAGGTCACCCGTGAAGATGTGCAGCGGGTTGCCCGCACCTACCTGAAGAAATCCAATCGCACCGTGGGTGTGCTGGCCGCCGAAGAGGACAACGATCAATGAGAGCCCTGACCCTGTCATTGGCCGCCATGATGCTGGCGGCCTGCAGCCAGACGACCCCGAAAACCGACGTCGTGGCTGCCCCTGAAACCAACGCGCCGGTGTTCAAAGCGGTGGAGACTAAAGCCTTTACCCTGCCGGCGTATGAGACCGTGACCCTGAAGAACGGCCTAACCCTGCAGTTGATGGAGAAGCGCAATGTGCCGCTGATCACCGCCTCGGCCACCGTCCGTGCCGGTGCGGTGAATGACAGCGTGCCTGGACTGGCCACCATGACCGTGGATGGCTTACTGCTGGGCACCGAACGGCGCAGCAAGCAACAGTTGGAGGCCCTGGTTGACAGCCTGGGGGCCAGCCTGAGCACCGCTGCCGGTAAAGAGGGCAGCAGCGTGTCGATGCGTTTCATGAGCAAAGACGCCGATGTGATGCTGCCGCTGTTGGCGGAGCTGTTGCGCAAGCCCAGTTTCCCCGAAGACGAGGTCGACAAGGCCAAGGTTCGCTACGCAGCGCAGTTGGCGCAACAAAAGGAGAGCCCTCGCCAGGTGATTGGCTTCTATTTTGACAGCCTGCTGTATGGGGAGCACCCCTACGCCAATGCCACCGTCGGTGAGTCTGATGCGGTGTCTGGCATGGATAACTATGACCTGAAAATTTTCCACGGCAGCTGGTACCAGCCGCAGAACATGGCCATTACCCTGGTGGGGGATTTCGATGCCACTCAGATGAAGCAGCGACTGGAAGGGCTGTTTGATGACTGGCGCGGTGCTAACACGCCGGCTAAGCCACAGCTGGCCAAACAACTGCCGAACCCGAAGGCGGCCTCGGTATTGCTGGTGGATAAGCCGGATGCCATCGAGACCACCTTTATCATTGGTGGCCCGGGCGTCTCCCGCGATGATCCGGACTACGTGGCCCTGCAGGTGCTCAACACCATCCTCGGTGGCCGCTTCACCTCCTGGCTGAATGACGAGTTGCGGGTCAACGCCGGACTGACCTACGGTGCCCGCTCCCGCTTTAACACCTATTCTGCCGGTGGCAGCTTCCAGATCAGCACCTTTACCGCCACCAAGAACACCCAGGCGGCGGTGGATCTGGCGCTGAAGACCTACGCCCGCCTGTGGCAGCAAGGCGTGGATCAAGCCACCCTGGATTCCGCCAAAGCGTACGTAAAGGGGCAGTTTCCGCCTAAGTACGAGACCTCGTCTCAGCTGGCGGGACTGCTGGGACAGATGTACCTGTATGGCTTTGGTCCGGAGTTCATCAATGAGTTCCAGAATCAGGTCGACAGCCTGACGCTGGAACGCACCCAGGCGTTGATCGCCAGGGCCTTCCCTCACGACAATCTGCAGTTGGTGATGATCGGTAAGGCCGACGACATCCGCTCTTTGGCGGCAGAATACGGGCCGGTGCGTGAAGTGGCCATGGCCGCTGACGGCTTCCGCTTTTAAGCGCAGCGGTACCACAGAAAACGGAGCCCTTGGGCTCCGTTTTTTTTGATTACCGGGTCAGGTCGGACGCGGCGGGCAGGCCGCCGGCGGCGGTGGCGGCCTTAACCGCGCGGTGAATCGCCTGCTCCACCACTTCGGCGGCAATGACGCCCACTGCGTTGATGTTGCTGACCTCTATCTCGCCGGTGCCGGCGGCAAACAGGGTGTCACCGTCGTACATGGAGTGGACCGGGCGAATCGCCCGGGCATAGCCGTCGTGGCCCATCTGGGCCAGCTTCAGTGCCTGGGATTTGGTCAGCTTGGCGTTGGTGACAATGGCACCGATGGTGGTGTTGCGGCCGGCGAAGCCTTCGCCGTTGGCACCGGCCAGGATCAGGTCGGTGCCGGACACAAACCGCTGACCGTCTTCGCTGCGGGTGCCGGCGACCACGGTATTGCCGTTGACCACGTCCCCCCAGGCATTCACCGCCACCACTGCGCCGACGACCAGGCCGTTGTCCAGAGTCAGGCTGTAGCTGCCGATGCCGCTTTTGGTGGCCCGGCCCATGCCGGCAATCTTGCCGACGCTGGCGCCGGTGCCGGCGCCGACGTTGCCCTCTTCAAGGCCCTGACGTTTAGCGCTGGCGGCAGCCCGGTAGCCCATGTCGGCATCGGGGCGACGCTTAGGATCCCCCAGTGCCAGATCGAACAGTACTGCGCCAGTAACGATGGGAACGTAGGCGACACCGGTATCGAAGCCGATCTTTTGCTCCTCCAGGTAGCGGGCGACGCCGCTCATGCTGTCCAGGCCGAAGGCGCTGCCCCCGGACAGGACAATGGCATGCACTTTATCCACCAGGTTCTCCGGCTTGAGCAGATCGGTTTCCCGAGTGCCCGGGGCGGCCCCGCGCACATCGACCCCGGCGGTGGCGCCGCCATCGAAGCGCAGCACGGTCACGCCGGTAAGCCCCTGTGGGTCTGCGGCCTGGCCGATGGCCAGCCCCTTGATGTTAAACAGTGAGTCGGTGTGGTAGTCGGCCATGGCCGGTCCTCCGAGCAAGGCGCACAGCGCCGCAATGATCCATCGGGACATGCTGGAATCCAAGTGAGAATGATCGGGTGTGCATTGAGCTTATCAGATTCCACCCGGGTTGACCGTGAACCGCCACCAAAACAAAAAAAGGCGCTCAAAGAGCGCCTTAGTTGTTGATTGCCCCTTAGTGCATCAGGGATTCCTGCACATTGGGTGGGGCCACTTCGTAGCGACTGAAGGTCATGGAGTACTGGCCTTCGCCTCCGGTCATCGCCTTGAGCCGGGTGGCGTAGTCGTCCAGTGCCGCCAGCGGCGCTTCGACGTTGATGTCGACGCTGCTGTTGTCCAGCGCCTCGGTGCCACAGACCATGGCTCGATGGGCGCTGAGATCGCCGGTGATGTCTCCCATCTTGTCCTGGGGCACCTGAACGTGCATGTCCACCAGGGGTTCGAGGATCACCGGACTGGCCTTGGAGACCGCTTCCAGAAACGCTTTCTTACCGGCGGCCACAAAGGCGATCTCCTTGGAGTCGACCGCATGATGTTTGCCGTCCAGCACCACCACCTTGATGTCCTGCATCGGGAAGCTGGCCAGGAAACCCTGAGCCATGGCCTCCTTGACGCCCTTCTCGATGGCCGGAATGAACTGGCCCGGAATGGCGCCGCCGACCACCTGGCTTTCAAACTGGAAGCCTTCGCCGCGGCCCAGAGGTTCGATGCGCAGGTGCACCTCACCGAACTGGCCAGCGCCGCCGGTCTGCTTCTTGTGCCGGTGCATCGCTTCCGCCGCAGTGGTAATGGTCTCTTTGTAGGCCACCGAAGGTTTGGCGGTTTCCATGTCGACGTTGAACACCTCGTTGGCTTTCTCCAGGGCGATCTGTACGTGCAGGTCGCCTAGGCCCTGGAGTACGGTTTCGTTCTGGTTTTCCTGGTGTTCAATGTGCAGGCTGGGATCTTCCGCCACCAGTTTGTGCAGTACCTCGGCGATTTTTTGTTCATCACCGCGGCGCTTGGGCTTCACCGCCAGGCCGAAGATGGGTTGAGGCAGGTCCAGCTTCGGCAGGTGGTAGTGGTCCTCGTCATGGCTGTCATGAAGAATGGCGTCTACCTCCAGGCCGTCGATCTTGGCCAGGGCGAAGATGTCGCCGGGGATGGCGTGCTTCAACTCCAGTTGCTTACTCCCCTGCAGCTTAAACAGGTGGCTGACCTTGAATGGCTTGCGGCCATCGCCAATCAGCAGGCGCATACCGGTGTTGATGCTGCCCTGATGCAGACGGACGACCCCCATCTTGCCGACGAAGGGGTCTATGCCTACCCGGAATACATGGGCCAGCACATGATCCTCTGGGTTTTGGCTAATGGTGACCGGTTGTTCCTGTTCGCCCCAGCCTTTGAGGAACTGGGGTGGGGTCGCCTCCAATGGGTTGGGCATCACTTCGACCAGGACTTTCAGCAGTGCCGACAGGCCGATGTCTTGCTCGGCACTGGTAAAGCAGATGGGCACTAGGTGGCCCTGGCGCAGGGCGGTTTCCAGCGGGGCGTGCAGTTGCTCCGGACTCAGGGATTCTCCCTGTTCCAGATACAGCTCCATCAGGGCTTCGTCCTCTTCCAGTACGGTATCGATGAGCTCGTCATGGACGCTGGTGACGTCACTGAATAGGGTCTGGGCGCTACTGTCGGGTGCAAAGTAGCAATCGGCGACGGCGCTGCCGTCGGCCAGCGGCAGGTTGACTGGCAGGCAGCCATGGCCAAACCGGGTTTGAATCTGTTCCACCAGGGCTTCCAGCCCGGACAGGTGATCGTCGATGTGGTTGATCACCACCACGATGGCTTTGCCCTGCTCTCGAGCGTGTTCGAAGGCGCGCTGGGTGACGGCTTCGATGCCACGATCTGCATGCACCACCAGCAGCACCGATTCGACCGCCGGCAACGGCAGCAGCGCCCGGCCAAAGAAGTCGGCCAGTCCGGGAGTGTCGATGAGGTTGATGTGGTGATCGTGGTAATCGAAGGAGAGGAATGAAGGTTCCAGGCTGTGGTGATGGGCTTGTTCTTGGGCAGTAAAATCGGCGTGATTGGTGCCCTTGTCGACCCTGCCGCGGTTATTGATGGCATGGGCCCGGTACAACAGGGCTTCGATGAGGGTGGATTTCCCGCTTCCGGTGTGGCCCATCAGGGCCAGGTTCCTTATCTGCGCGGTACGATACTCAGGCATAGTCGCCTCCTTTATCTTTGTTGAATCCGGCAGTCCATTCCGAGTATAGGTAGCAAACTGGAGGTAATTATTGACCAAGGTCACGCTTTTTGCGGTCAAGAATTGTTCGGAATAACCCGCCCTGAAGGCAGCCAAACGAAGGAGGAAACGCTGAATTCATTTTCACACTCAGAGCTTGGTTCTGAGTCGAGCGTTTGAGTCAACGCTCCCAGGGCGGCGGGTTATGCCCGATAGTCTGTTGTAAAAATTCAATAAATACCCGGGTCTTGGCGGGCTGGCCGTGACGCCCCGGACTCAGGGCGTAGACGTTATGGCGCGGCAGTGGGTGATCGGGCATCAGGGCGACAAGTCGACCGGCCTTGAGCGAGTCGGCGACGATAAAGGTGGGCATCTGGGCGATGCCGACACCGGCCAACAGGGCGTCCAGCAGGACGTCGGAGCTGTTGGCGCGGAAGTTGCCGCTCGGCTGAACTCGATGGCTGCCCAGTTGCCAGTGGCTGCCGCCGAGGAAGTAGCTGTAGTGCAGGCAGTTGTGGTGTTGGAGCTGGGCGGGATGAGTCGGGATACCGGCGAGGTCCAGGTAGGCCGGGCTGGCGCACAGCACCGATTGGCAGGGGGCCAGACGCGTCGCGACCTGGGGGGAGTCCGGCAGATGGCCAATGCGAATGGCCACATCGATGCCCTCCTGCACCAGATCGATCATGCGGTCGTCCAGCATCAGGTCGATGCCGACGTCTGGATAGCGCTGAAGGAACTGCGGCAATAATGGGCTGATGTAGCGACGGCCAAACACCATGGGCAGGCTTAGACTCAGGGTGCCCTGTGGGTGGCTGAGGCGCTGTTGCAGCCTGGCCTGGCTATGCTGCATCAGTTGCCAGGCACGATGGGCGTCCCGGTAATACTCGTCACCGGCTTCGGTGAGGCTGAAGCTGCGAGTGGTGCGTTGCAGCAGTTGCACCCCTAACTGCTGCTCCAGTGCGTTGATGCGTTTACTGACCGCCGACGGTGTCAGGCCCAGGCGGGTGGCCGCGGCCGAAAAGCTGCCGCTTTCCACCACGGCCACCAGCACCGGCAGGCTGGCAAAGGGATCTCGATTTGGCATTTATTCCCTATGGGACATGCAGAATTTCCTAAAGTGTGATTATAACGCCGCGAACGCTTGTGTAGAGTAGGGCCAGCACATTTTAAGGAGCACGATTTTGAACTACGACTGGATTCTGTTTGATGCCGACGACACCCTGTTTCATTTCGATGACTTTGCCGGCCTGCAGCTGCTGTTTGCTCGCCGCGGCTGTGACTTCGACCGGCAGCATTATCTGGAGTATCAGCAGCGCAACCGCCCGTTGTGGGTGGCGTATCAGAATGGCGAGATCGGAGCCCGGGAGTTGCAGCAGAGCCGGTTTGAACCCTGGACCAGCAAGCTGGCCTTGTCGGCGGCGGAGATCAATGCGGCGTTCCTGAAGGCGATGGCCGAGGTGTGTCAGCCGTTGCCCGGGGCAAGAACCTTGCTGACGGCGCTGCACCGTCAGGCACAGTTGGGCATCATCACCAATGGCTTTACCGATCTGCAGCAGGCGCGATTGAAGAATACCGAGCTGGAGGGGCTGTTTTCGCTATTGGTGATCTCGGAGCAGGTGGGGGTGGCCAAACCGGATCCTCGCATCTTCGATCATGCCAAGTCGCTGATGGCAAACCCGGCGGCACAACGGGTGCTGATGGTGGGGGACAACCCTCATTCCGACATTATCGGTGGTCAGCGAGCCGGATTTGATACCTGCTGGCTGAATCAACACGGCCGCCCCTGCCCGGATGGCATTGTGCCGGACTTTCAAGTGCGCAGCCTGCCTGAGCTGCAGGCGCTGTTGCTGGCCTGAGCCTTACACTGCCCCGGCAAACCCTTGCTGGCGCCAGGCTTCATAGCTGACGATGGCGACGGTGTTGGACAGGTTGAGGCTGCGGCTGCTGCCGAGCATGGGGACCCGAATTCGCTGGGATTCGGGAATGGCATCGCGAACCGGTTGAGGCAGGCCACGGGTTTCGGGGCCAAACAGCAGCACGTCGCCGGGTTGGTAGCTTGGCTCGGTGTGAGGGCGGCTGCCCTTGGTGGTTAACGCGAACAGGCGTCGCCCGGCCATGGCCTGCAAAAACGCGTCATAATCGGGGTAGCGGCTCACTCGGGTCAGATCGCCGTAATCCAGCCCGGCTCGACGCAGTTTCTTCTCTTCCAGATCAAATCCCAGTGGCTCAATCAGGTGCAGTCGGCAGCCGTTGTTGGCACACAGGCGGATGATGTTGCCGGTGTTGGGGGCGATTTCGGGTTCGTACAAGGCGATTTCAAACATGGGGTGTGCCGGTTGCGTTAGGAAGGCGGAATGGTGACACAGCCAACCCGGCCGCCGCAAGCGCGGTGGCCGGCTGGTTGTTCAGGCGGCGGGCAGGTTCAGGGTGACCTTCAGTCCTCCCTGTTGGCCCAGAGAGGCGGCCACGCTGCCGTGATGGGCGGTGGCGGCGGCCTGAACGATGGCCAGTCCCAGTCCCCAGCCACCGGATTGACGATCCCGGGCCTCAGAGACGCGATGGAAAGGTTTGAAGATCGCCTCCAGCTGTGCCGGCGGCACGCCGGGCCCATCGTCTTCGACGCTGATCAGCACGCGCTGTTGCCGCTGTTCGGTGGTCAGGGTGATGCGGTGCTCACCGTAGCGGATGGCATTGCGCAGCAGGTTTTCCACTGCTCGGCACAGCAGGGTGTCGTTGCCCACCAGGGTCAAGCCATCGGCCAACTGGGTGTGCACCTGTTTGCCTTGCTGTTCCGCTTCGAAGCGGGCGCCGTCTATCACTGCATCCAGCAGACTGTCCAGGGCAAACCGCTGCCGATGTTCGCTGCCTTGATTGGTCAACCGCGACAGCTGCAGCAGCTCCTGAATCATCATCTCCATCTGGTCCGCCTGCTGGCCCAGACGCATCAGTTCATTGCTGTCTTGGCCTTTCTTGCGGGCCAGGGCCAGGGCCAGCTGGATGCGGGTCAAAGGGGTGCGAAGCTCGTGGGAGATGTCGGAGATCAGCCGCTGCTGCTCTCGCACCTGAGTGCTGAGGGAGCTGGCCATGGCATCGAAGCTCTTGGCCAGTTGGCCGACCTCGTCGCGACGATTGAGAATGTGGCGATCGACCCGAGCATCGAGATCGCCTTCGGCCAGTTGCTGTGCGGTGCGTTTGAGGGCGTTCAGCGGTTTGCCGAAGTGCCAGGCGACAAAGCCGAAGATGATGCCCGAGGCCAGCGCCATGGCCAGGATCAATACCAACGGGTTGTCCTGCAGATAGAACAGCCAGGAGCGTGGGTGGGATTTGCGCATCTCCACCAACAGCAGGTAGGGCTCACCCTTGAGGGTCAGGGGCTGAGGGCCAAACACCACCGCACTGCGGGAACGCACCGACAACTGCTGCTGCAGGTTCTCGCTTTCCAGCAGGAATTTTCGGACCGGCTTGGGCAGTCGCTGCTGGTGTCGGCCCAGGACGCCGCCCTGGGGAGTGACGATGTGAAACCGGAACCGATCGTCTTTCAGCGGCCCGTCTCTGAATTCGGGGCGCTGCATCATTCCTGGCGGTGGTCGGCGATCCGGGTGTCGTAACCGGTCAACGAAGCGATCCACGTCCTGAATCGGTAACCGTTCAATGCGCCGGGCGGACTTGGTCAGCATCTCCTGTTGCCAGGTTTGCAGTGGCTGACGGTCGTCCAGTTGCTGGAATTTGGGCAGCAGAATGACGGCGCCGACGATCACCAGAGAGGTGAGCCAGAACGCCAACAGCAGCTTGATGAACAGCCGGTTTGGCAAACCCGCCCCTACTCGAGCCATATGTAGCCTTTGCCGCGGACGGTTTTCACCCGCGGGCGACCGTCGCTACGCTCTGGCAGTTTGCGGCGCAGGTTGGAGAGGTGCATGTCCAGGCTGCGATCAAAAGGCATCAGCTTTTTGTTCAGAACCGTCACACTGAGCTCCTCTTTGGAGACGATCTGCCCGGTCTGGCTAAGCAACGCATGCAGCAGGGAAAATTCGGTGGAGGTCAGGGTTATGGACTCTTGTTGGTGCCATACCTCCTGACGTCCGGGGAACAGGGTCAGATCCCCGGCATTGAGTTGATCGGTCTGAGGGTCGGTTTTGTCGTGGGTGCGGCGCAAAATGGCCTTGATGCGAGCCACCAATTCGCGGTCGTTAAACGGCTTGGGCAGGTAGTCGTCGGCACCGATTTCCAGTCCGACCACTCGGTCGATGTCATCGCCTCGGGCAGTGAGCATTAATACCGGCAGTTGACTGTGCTGACGCAGGGATTTGAGTACCTCGAAGCCATTCATTTCTGGCAGCATGACGTCCAGCAACAGCAGGTCAAACTCCTGTTTCAGAGCCAGCTCCAGCCCTTCGCGGCCATTCTGGCTGCTGGTCAGCTCAAAGCCTTCCATCTGCAGCAATTCTGTCAGTAACTCACACAGATCCAGGTCATCTTCGACCAGCAGAATCTTACCCATTGTTGCCCTCCTATACCTTCTATAGGCTAAGCCTAACTCGTGTCGCGGGGCTTACTTGCCTTACTTTACACAGTTTTACGCAGTGATGCAGTTGCCTAACATTGCAGCGGATATTCTGGATACGTCGATTACATCTACCTCAGTCCAGAAAGGAACCGATTATGAAAACTGCAAAACGCGTTGTCCTCGCCTCCGTTGCCGCCGTTGCTCTGGCTGCTACCGCAGTGGCGGGTGTCGCCGCTCAGGACAAAAACTACGGTGGGGGTTACTACGATGGCCACCACAAACAAGGCAAGCACGACCGCGGCGGTCGTGGCCACGACATTCGCAAGATGCTGCGCTCTCTGGATCTCAGTGACGAGCAGAAACAACAGGTGCGCGACATCATGACTCAGGCTCGTGATAACCGGGTCAAGCCGGACATCGAAGCCGTGAAGCTGCAGATGGAGAAGCGCCAGCAATTGCTGGAGAGCCCGGAGTTTAATTCTGAGCTGGCCAATGAGCTGATTCAGTACCGCCAGACTCGCATGGCCGAGCGTCAGTTGCAGCAGATGCAGACGCATCACAAGATCTATCAGATTCTGACGGCGGAGCAGAAGCAGAAGCTGGCGGATCGCAAGGCACAGAAGATGGAACGGATGTTGGATAAGTTCTGATTTTTGCACTCTCTCTGTATGACGGGGCCCTTGGCCCCGTTTTTTGATCCGCCATGGCGCGGGTAGCTGATACAATTGCGACAGTTTTGAATTCAGCAAGGGCAAAGCAATGCCAACTCCTGTTCGTTCCGAGTATCAGTTCTGGGTGACCTGGGCCAGTCGTGCGTCGGTGGCCACCGCCAGCGTTCTGATCATCGCCAAGTTGGTGGCCTGGTTTTACTCGGGTTCCGCCAGCATGCTGGCTTCGTTGACCGACTCCCTGATGGATGCGGCGGCGTCGCTGATCAACCTGATGGCGCTGCGGCTGGCGATTCAACCGGCGGATGACAATCATCGCTTCGGCCACGGTAAGGCCGAGCCGTTGGCGACGCTGGCCCAGGCTGGCTTTATCCTTGGCTCCAGCTTTCTGCTGGTGTTCCATGGGGTGGACCGCATTCTTAAGCCGGCCGCGCTGTCACATTCCGGTATCGGTATCGGCGTGTCGGTGTTTGCAATCGCGTTGACTCTGGCACTGCTGTATGTGCAGCGCCATGCGGTCAAGGTTACCGGCTCCACCGCCATTGCCGCCGATGCCCTGCACTACCGCTCAGACCTGCTGCTGAACCTGGCGGTGTTGATCGCCCTGGTGCTGGCGTCGAAAGGATTCTGGTGGGCGGACGGGGTGTTCTCGGTGCTGATCGCTCTCTATATCGGCTACGGGGCCATCACTCTGGGGTACGAGGCGGTACAACTGCTGCTGGATCGTGAAGCTGAGCCGGAGGTGCGCCAGCAGGTTGAACGGCTGACACTGGAGGACCCGCGGGTGTTGGGACTGCACGATCTGCGCACCCGCCGCTCTGGCCATGTGCTGTTCGTGCAGCTGCACATCGAACTGGAGAGCGACATCTCATTGCGGGATGCCCACGACATTGCCGACGCGGTGGAGCGGCGCATTCGCACCGCCCTGCCGGACAGCGACGTGATCGTGCACCAGGACCCGCAAAGCGTGGTGGTCGCCGAGCCTGGCTAGAGACCCAGCTCTTTGATCTTGCGGGTCAGGGTGTTGCGGCCCCAGCCGAGCAGCTTGGCCGCCTCCTGTTTGTGACCGCGGCTGTGGTGCAGGGCGGTTTCCAGCATGATCTTCTCAAATTGAGGCAGTGCCGTTGCCAGCAGCTCCTGCTGGCCCTGCCTCAGGGCATCCTCAGCCCAGGATGCCAACCCAGATTGCCAGTCTCCCGGCTGACGAGGGGGCTCCTGCCCGCTGCCTGTTTGCAGTTCTGGCGGCAGGTCCGCGGGCAGGATCTCCTGACCCGAAGCCATGACGGTCATCCAGCGACAGCAGTTTTCCAACTGGCGTACATTGCCCGGCCATTCCAGAGTCACCAGCTTTTTCACCGTATCGGGGTGCAGCCGTTTGGCGTCCACGCCCAGCTCCTTGGCGGCGCGGTTGAGGAAGTGGCGGGTCAGAGCCGGAATGTCTTCGCTGCGGTCCTTGAGGGCCGGCAGGTGCACGCGGATGACGTTAAGGCGGTGGAACAGATCCTCACGAAATTCACCGTCGGCGACGCGGCTCTCCAGGTTTTGGTGGGTGGCGGCGATGATGCGCACGTCCACCTTGACCGGCTGATGGCCGCCGACCCGATAGAACTGACCGTCGGCCAGCACCCGCAGCAACCGGGTCTGCACGTCCAATGGCATGTCGCCGATCTCATCCAGAAACAGGGTGCCGCCGTCCGCTTGTTCGAAGCGGCCCTGGCGGACACCGGCGGCGCCGGTAAAGGCGCCTTTTTCATGGCCAAACAGCTCCGATTCAATCAGGTCTTTGGGAATGGCGGCCATGTTGAGGGCGATAAAGGTCTCGCTGGCGCGGGGGCTGTGTTTGTGCAGCGCATGCGCCACCAGCTCTTTACCGGTACCGGACTGGCCGTTGATCAGCACGCTGATGGTGGAGCGGGACAGCCGCCCGATGGCGCGGAACACTTCCTGCATCGCGGGCGCTTCGCCGATGATCTCTGGCACCGGAATGGCCGCTTCGCGGCGGGGCTTGGTCTGAGTTGCCGACTGCTCCAACGCCCGTTGAACCAAGGCCACGGCCTCGTCGATATCGAACGGCTTCGGCAGGTATTCAAAGGCGCCGGCCTGGTAGGCGCCGACGGCACTGTCCAGGTCCGAGTGGGCGGTCATGATGATCACCGGCAACTGCGGGTAGTGCTGTTGCACCCGCTCCAACAGCGTCAGGCCGTCGGTGCCCGGCATGCGGATGTCGCTGATGATGGCGTCCGGTTGTTGATCCGCCAGTGCCTGCCACAGTGACTCGGCGCTGGCAAAGCTGGCGCTGCTGATCCCTTCGGCCTGCATGGCCCGCTCCAGAACCCATCGAATGGAGCTGTCGTCGTCCAGTATCCATACTCGCTCGTTCATTGGCTCTCCTTAGTGGTCATCAGTGGCAGCATCAGGGTAAAGGCGGTGTGGCCGGGCCAGCTGTCGACATCGATGCGGCCCTGGTGCTGGGCGACGGCGTTCTGGGCGATGGACAGTCCCAACCCGGATCCATCGGCCTTGCCGGTTACCATCGGGTAGAACAGGGTATCTTTGAGCTTGTCGTCGATCCCGGGACCGTTGTCGATGATGCTGACCATGACCGCCATGCGATGGCGTTTTCCGGCAATGGTCACCTGACTGCAGGTGCGGGTCTTGAGGGTGATGGTGCCCCGTCCCTCCATGGCTTGGGCGGCATTGCGGACGATGTTCAGCACCGCCTGCTGCAGCAGATCCCGCTCCATGTCGAAGTCGGGAATCGACGGGTCGTAATCCCGGACAAACACCAGAGTGTCGGGAAACTCCAGGGCACAGAGTTGGCTGACTTGCTCGAGCACCCGGTGAATGTTGGCCACCACCCTGGGGCCGGGTTTCTGCGGCCCGAGCAGTCTGTCCACCAGCATTCTTAAACGATCCGCTTGCTCAATAATGATGCCGGTAAACTCCTTCTGACCCGGTTCGGTCAGTTGTCGCTCCAGCAGTTGGGCCGCACCCCGCAGGCCGCCGAGGGGGTTTTTAATCTCATGGGCCAGTCCCCGCACCAGCAATTGTGCCGCATGGTGCTGGGCGTATTGGTGCAGTTCCTGGCTGATGCGTTGCTGTTGATCGATGACTCTGAGCTCCAGCAATCCCTGACCGTCCTGCATCGGAGTTAGGAACAGGTCCACCGTGTGGTGTTGACCGTCGAGGGTGATCAGGCTCATGGCGTAGAAAGCGGACCCCTGATGGCTGGCCAGGCTGTGTTGCAGTTGCGCCGGTTCCAGACCGATGCGTGAGACGCAATCGGTCAGACGGATCTCGGTCAGGCGTCGACGGCTGAGGCCAAACAGTTGCTCGCAGGCCTGATTGGCCAACTGCACCATCAGTTGGTTGTCCACCACCATGACGGCGGCAGTCAGGTGATTTAACAAGCGGGTTTCCTCAATCGGTGCCATTGGGGTGGGTACTCCTGTGGTGACGGCTATCCCTAAGATACCACTGCACCAATTTGGTGCAACACCGGTGTGGTGGTGTGCACTTCATTGGTGATGCGCAACAAAAATGGGCTGTCGTGGCCGAATTCCGACCCGGTGGGGAAACACTGCAAGTTGTTTGCCACAATGCGTGGAGTCAGGTGCCTTTGCGCTGTGACTGCAGCACCGACTGGCGGTGCAGGTGAACGGTAATGGCGTCGCTGCTGCCCAATAACTGCCCCTGGTCGTCGATGGCTTGCAACTGCAGTTGATGGCTGCCGCGATCGACGTTGTCCAGGGTCATCGCCTTGCCGTTCATCGGTTGAGCCTGACCGTCCAACAGCAGCAGCAGGCGATGATTCCGGGCCAGGGCCGGGGTTACGGTGGCTTTGACGGTGATGCGGCCGCGGTTGTCGCGTAAGGTGGCATCTGCCGTCGGGGTCAGCAGGGTTAATTGGTAATGGGGTGCCGCATCCTCGGCCTGAGGATCGGAACCCGCGGGCAAGGTCATGGGGCGAATGCGCACCTGGCTATCGGCTGTCGGTTGCAAGCGGTCGGCTCGGGCTTTGGCTGGGGCCGTGTCGCTGTAATGAACCACGCCGTTGGCGTCCACCCAGCGGTAGACGGTGCCCTGGGCCAAGCCGCTGATCAGCAGCAGTAGTAACAGAATCCACATCCCTGGGCTCCTGATGGCGTACGTAGTCAGAGTGTAGCAGCCACAAAAAAGCCCACCAGAACGGTGGGCTTAAAATGCTGGTTTGTTTTTATTTTTAGCAGCTGTAGTACATGTCGAACTCAACAGGGTGAGTGGTCATGTTCAGGCGTTCAACCTCAGCACGTTTCAGCTCGATGTAGGAATCGATGTAATCGTCAGAGAACACGCCGCCGGCGGTGAGGAACTCACGATCCGCATCCAGGCAATCCAGGGCTTGTTCAAAGGAGGCAGCAACAGTTGGGATCTCTGCGGCTTCCTCGGCTGGCAGGTCGTACAGGTCTTTGTCCATCGCTTCACCAGGATGGATCTTGTTTTTAATTCCGTCCAGGCCGGCCATCAGCATGCTGGCAAAGGCCAGGTACGGGTTGGCGGTTGGATCCGGGAAGCGCACTTCGATGCGGCGCGCTTTCGGGCTGGGTACCACTGGAATCCGGATGGAGGCCGAGCGGTTACGGGCGGAGTAGGCCAGCATAACCGGGGCTTCGAAACCGGGAACCAGTCGCTTGTAAGAGTTGGTAGACGCGTTGGCAAAGGCGTTAATAGCACGGGCGTGCTTGATGATACCACCGATGTAGTACAGGGCAGTTTCGGACAGGCCGCCGTACTTGTCGCCGGCAAACAGGTTCTCGCCGTTCTTCATCAGCGACTGGTGGCAGTGCATGCCGGAACCGTTGTCGCCGACAACCGGCTTAGGCATGAAGGTTGCGGTCTTGCCGTAGGCGTGGGCCACGTTGTGAACCACGTACTTGTAGATCTGAATTTCATCTGCCTTTTCAACGATGCTGTTGAACAGGGTGGCGATTTCGTTCTGGCCGGCGGTAGCCACTTCGTGGTGGTGTGCTTCGACGGTCAGGCCCATCTCTTCCATCACCAGACACATGGCGGAACGCAGATCCTGCGAGGAATCCACCGGAGCCACTGGGAAGTAGCCACCCTTGACGCCAGGACGGTGACCCATGTTACCGCCTTCGAAGTGCTTGTCGGAGTTCCAGCTGGCTTCTTCGGCATCGATTTGGTACATGGAACCGGCCATGTCGGTCTTGAATTTGACGTCGTCAAACAGGAAGAACTCCGGCTCTGGACCAAAGAACACTTCGTCGGCAAAGCCGGCGCTGCGCATGTAGCCTTCGGCGCGCTTGGCGATGGAACGCGGGTCGCGGTCGTAGCCCTGCATGGTGGTCGGCTCGATGATGTCGCAACGCAGGTTCAGGGTGGACTCTTCGGTAAATGGGTCGAGTACGGCGGTGGCCGCATCCGGCATCAGCACCATGTCGGACTCGTTAATGCCTTTCCAACCGGCGATGGAGGAGCCGTCGAACATCTTGCCTTCTTCAAAGAAGTCGCCGTCAATCTGGTGGCTGGGCAGGGAGACGTGTTGCTCTTTACCTTTGGTATCGGTGAAGCGCAGGTCGACAAACTTCACATCGTTTTCTTTAATTAGTTCTAATACGTGTTCGACAGACATCCTGTTTACCTCCAAATGGCGTGTACGGCCCTAAATGCTCTGCCACAGCCTATGCTAAAGCTGTGCCAAAGTATTAAGTTATTGATGTGTAGGGTTTTTGGTGAAGGAGTGTAGCGAGCGGGATACCAAATTGCACCATAATGGTGCGTGGGTTGCTTAATTTTGGTGCAATGCACCGAGAGTAACGCAGCGACTTCCATGGCTTCTGCTCGTTGGTGAAAAAAAGCACTATCCTGTTGCTGTCCGAAAGAGTAGAATAGCCGCCCTTTTGATGCAACCATGGAGCCAGGCAGAATCGTGCTGGACAAACTAAGAAATATTGCGATTATCGCGCACGTTGACCACGGCAAGACCACCTTGGTGGACAAACTGCTGCAGCAGTCCGGAACTTTAGAGAGCCGTACTGATTTCGACGAACGCGTGATGGACTCCAACGATCTGGAGAAAGAGCGCGGTATTACCATTCTGGCTAAGAACACTGCCATCAAATGGAACGATTACCGCATCAACATTGTGGACACCCCAGGACACGCCGACTTCGGTGGTGAAGTGGAGCGTGTAATGTCTATGGTCGACAGCGTACTGCTGTTGGTGGACGCCCAAGAGGGTCCGATGCCACAGACCCGCTTCGTAACCCAGAAAGCCTTTGCTCAGGGTTTGAAGCCAATTGTTGTGATTAACAAAATTGACAAGCCGGGTGCTCGTCCTGACTGGGTAATGGACCAGGTATTTGACCTGTTCGACAACCTGGGCGCGACCGATGAGCAACTGGATTTCCAGGTGGTGTACGCCTCCGCACTGAACGGTTGGGCTTCTCACGATGCCGAGACTCAGGGCGAAGACATGACCGCCATCTTCGAGACCATCGTTGACCAGGTGTCGGCCCCTGCCGGCGACCCGGATGGTTCTTTCCAGATGCAGATCTCTCAGCTGGACTACAACTCCTACGTTGGCGTGATCGGCGTTGGCCGAGTGAGCCGCGGTAAAGTGAAGCTGAACCAGCAGGTCACCATTCAGTGCGCCAACGGCAATGTCCGTAATGGAAAAGTGGGCCAGGTACTGGGGTACCTGGGTCTGGAGCGTCACGATGTGGAAGAGGCGCAAGCCGGTGACATCATTGCGGTTTCCGGTCTGGGTGAGCTGAAGATCTCCGACACCATCTGCTGCCCGAACGAAGTGGAAGGCCTGCCGGCGCTGTCTGTGGATGAGCCAACCGTTACCATGACCTTCCAGGTAAACACCTCACCATTCTGTGGTCAGGAAGGTAAGTACGTGACCTCACGGAACATCCTGGAGCGCCTGGAACAGGAACTGGTTCACAACGTGGCCCTGCGTGTTGAGCAGACCGATGATCCGGACAAGTTCCGCGTTTCTGGCCGTGGTGAACTGCACCTGGGTGTTCTGATCGAGAACATGCGTCGTGAAGGCTACGAGATGGCCGTGTCCCGTCCGGAAGTGATTCTGCGTACCGTCGACGGTGTGTTGGAAGAACCCTACGAGACCGTTACCGTTGACGTCGAAGAGGAACACCAGGGCGGTGTGATGGAGAAGCTGGGCGTACGTAAAGCCGAGCTGACCGACATGGCACCGGACGGCAAAGGCCGCATCCGTATGGACTTCATCATGCCATCCCGTGGCCTGATTGGTTTCCAGACCGAGTTCATGACCCTGACCTCGGGTACTGGTCTGATCTATCACACCTTCTTCAAGTACGGCCCTCACAAGGGTGGCGAAATCGGCCAGCGCAACAATGGCGTATTGATCGCCAACGCGACCGGTAAAGCCCTGACCAACGCCCTGTTTAACCTGCAGGAACGTGGCCGCCTGATGATTGGACACGGTGTGGAAGTGTACGAAGGCATGATCATCGGTATTCACAGCCGTGATAACGACCTGACGGTAAACGCCCTGAAAGGCAAGCAGCTGACCAACGTTCGTGCTTCCGGTACTGACGACGCTCAGGTGCTGACTCCGCCAATCGTGATGACCCTGGAGCAGGCGCTGGAATTCATCGACAACGATGAGCTGGTGGAAGTGACTCCTGAGAGCATCCGCATTCGTAAGAAGCTGCTGACCGAATCCGATCGTAAGCGCGCGTCCCGCGAAGCGAAAAAATAAGTCGCCATTGCCGACAAAAAAAGAGCCGCTCTGCGGCTCTTTTTTTTTTGTCTTAATGCCAAGGGTGGTGGTCGACCCGAAGTGAGTGGCGATGTCAGCGAGGGCGGCCGCCTGGGGCTAATCGGCGACCGGCAGTACCGACAGTTGATCCAGCTTCGGCAGTATCGCCTGTCGAAGCTGTTCTGAGGATTCGCTCTGCCAGTAGCCGCCCAGGTAGCTGAACAGCGGAATCACAGTGACGAAAAACAGCAGGATAAGCAGGATCATTGACGGCTTCAGCGGCCAACGATGTCCTGGCAGAGACAGGGTCAGGGCGTCTTTCTTCGGGCAAGCCTGGGCACAGCGATGGCAGGCGTGGCAATCATCGACGCTGACGGTTTCCAACTGATGTACCGGAATGTTGGAGGGGCATGCCTGCTGGCACTTGCGGCAGTCCTTGTCGTCACACTCTCGCAGGCACAGGGCCGGGTTGCGGCGAATCTTGAATGGACTCAGCATCGACAACAGCCCCATCAGGGCGCCGTAGGGGCAGAAATAGCGGCAGAAGGCGTTGCGCTTAATGGTGGACAGCGTCAGTACCGCCGCCAGCAGTGCCAGGCCGATCAGAGAGGGATTGGTGAATCGCTGCCACATCGACAGATCCGCCATCAGGTGGCGTTCGCTGTTGAGGTAGTCTTCCAGGCCTGAGGAGGGGATCTCCATCACCAGGCACAGCAGCCAGATCAGCAGGCCGTATTTGGTCATCTTCAGGCTGCTGTCGAGCCAGGAGGGAAGCTGGTGATCTTTCTTCCAGTAGGGGTTGAGGCGTTCATACAGCACCTCGGAAAAGAACCCCACCGAACAGACCCAGCTGCAAAATGCCCGCTTGGTGATCAAGGCGGAGCCCAACAACGCCAGAAACAGCACCAGGGCGGCCGGGTGCTGGTGGTCGATGATGCCCTGCTCTATCCAGGCGCGCAGGGAGACCCCGGCGGTGATGGGCAGGTAGACATCCACCACGCTGGGGCGGGTCATCCACAGGCTGCCGGCGTGCATCTGCATGGCGTACAGGGCGTATTGTACCGCCACTATCACCATGGCGATGGCGAAGCCATTTTGGGTTAACTGCCGCAACTGGTCGAAGCGATCCATGGTGCGGGACGGCAGCCGACTGGGCAACAGCCAGCGCCCGGCGGTGACGGTCAGCAGGAAACAGAAGGAGGCCAGTACCAGCAGGATATCGTGGGCCATCAGCAATCCCAGCCCTGCGGTGACCGCAGCACTTATCACCCCGAGGCTACGGCTCAGGGAGACCACAATGCCCAAGGCGACCGTGAAGCCGGTGAGCAAGATTAAGGATTCGAAGATGGACATGGACCAGCCAAACAGTTTCAGATGGTCGCCAGTATCTCAGCCTACGGCCCCCTTGGCAGTGGCAGCGTTGTGGTTTTTAGACCCACTTAACAATTTGGATTGGAAACCAAATCTTTATTGCCCGAGGGTCTTAATAAATTGATCGGATTCGGCAATGGCTTTATTCATCTCGGTTATAAGAGACTGGACTTCGCCCTTGAGATCGCTGAACTCGCTGCCGATGGCGTTGACCGCATTGGCATTGAGGTTGTGCTTCAGGTACAGCTCGTTGTCTTTGAGGCGGGCCAGAACCGGTTCCATTTTCTGCTCGGCGCGGCGCATGCTCTTGAGCATGCTGGCGTATTGCCGTTTGGTGGCCGACAGGCGCTTTTCACTGTCGCGCCGCAGTTTGGCGGACTGGTACTGCTCCAGCTCCTGCTGCCACTCATCAAACATCGCCTCGGCGACGTCATCGATGCTGTCGATGCGGTCACGGACATCGTTGGCGGCCTTTTCCGAGGCCTGATATTCATCGCGGACAGTGTCGTAGACGTCTTCGAGGTCGCCGCCGTCAAAATCCACCAGTGTCTGCAGTTGCTCCAGGGCCGAACTGAACTGTTGCTGTGCCTCCTGTTGGCTCTCCTGGGCCGATTCCACCCGATCGGTAAGAATCTCCCGTTTGTGATAGCCCACTTGTTCGGCGGCGGCGTAGTATGCCGACTGGCAACCGCCGAGCATCAGGGCGGCGATCAGAATCCAATACTTCATAGTGGTCCCTTATCGGTATTTGGCGGCATCAATGATGCACCACAGGTGGAGAATGGCGCCGAGTATGGCCGGCACGATCAGGAAATAGAAAAAGTACCCTGTACTGACAAACACAAAGAACAGCAACGCGGCGAGCACTCGCCCCTGTACCAGCTGTCCCAGTCCGGGAATAAAAAAGCTGCAAATGGCGGCGATGACGTTACCGGCGGACCCCTGTCCGGACATGCGAACCTCCTTGGTTACCCTGCATACACTGAGCTCCGGGACCGAGTTTGCCCGGAAGTTGAGACAGTTATGTTAACACCGACCCGAGGTTCGGCAACACCATGGCGATGGCACTCGACTCAGCCCCGGTGTCGGCTCATCAGGTTGAACAGCGCCCCCAACAGAATCAAGCCACCGCCGACCAGGGTCCACAGCGCCGGAATTTCGGCAAACACCAGCCAGCCAAGCAGGATGGAAAACAGGATCTGTACGTAGGAGTAGGCCACGACCTTGTTGGCGGCCTCACCCTGCAACGCCTTGGTCAGCCCGACCTGCCCAACCTGGGTGAACACCCCAACCAGCAGCAGCAATCCTAGGGTCGGCAGGTCCGGCATCACCAGTTGATCCCCCAGTAGCAGCAGCGACACCGGCAGGGCCACCAGTGGGAAGTAGAGGATGATCACCGAGCTGTCCTCTTTGCCACTGAGTTTTTTTACCAGAATGTAGGCCACGGCGCTGCCGCAGGCGCCAAGCAGGGCGGCAACGACGCTGAACCAAGGCAGGGCCTGATCCGCAGAAGACAGGCCCGGCACCAGCATGGCGCTCAGTCCGCTCAGAGACAGCAGGATGCAGATCAAGGTGAACCGGTGCACCCGTTCGCCCAGAAAGTACCAGGCCAGCATCGCGGTAAAGACCGGATGCAGGTACTGCAGCAGGGTGGCCTCTGCCAGCGGCAGGGTGGTGACCGCGTAATAGACGCACATCAGTGCCAGGGTACCGACCAGACCCCGGGCCAGTAACAGCCCTCGGTGGCGGCCCAGCGGTGCCAATCCCTTGCTGCGAATATCCAGGTAGCTGAGGATCAGTGACACCAAGGCTCGGGCGGCGACAATCTCCAACACCGGAATGTCGCGGGCGCTGGTCAGCTTGACGCAGACGGTCATCAGGGCAAATCCCAGGGCCGACAACAGGGCATAGTAGAGGCTGGGGAGTGGTGGGGTGCGGGTCGGCATGGTGATGTCGAAACTTGGGGGGCTGGCTATCCGTGGCCGCCATAGTGGCGGTCGACCCGGTAGGGAGTCAAGGGCGGGGGTGACAGTAAACCGGGGGCCGGTGGAATCAAATAGGGTAAATTGTTCTTTTCTATGCCATGTTATGATCAGAGTGACGTAAGGTTGCACAGGTTTACTATGAACATCATGACTCGGGCTCGACTGCAGTGGCAACGGTTTCCCTGGCGTCGCATTCCCGCCTATTTTCGATTTTTGCTTCGGCGTAGCGTCGATAACCGCCTGCAGGTTACCTCGGGGTACCTGGCCTACATGACCTTGTTGTCGCTGGTGCCGCTGATGGCGGTGGTGCTGTCGATCTTCTCTGCGTTTCCGGCCTTCAAAGGGGTGAAGCAGCAGGTGGAGCAGTTTGTGTACAGCAACTTCGTGCCCACTGCCGGCGGTGTGGTGCAGCAGTATCTGGCGGAGTTTGTCGACAACGCGTCGCGAATGACCGCCGTGGGGGTGGTGTTCCTGGCGGTGGTGGCGCTGGCGCTGATCTCGGCCATCGATAAGGCCTTGAATCAGATCTGGCGAATTCGGCAGCGCCGGCGCTGGGTGTACTCCTTCTCCATGTACTGGATGATTCTGACCCTGGGCCCTATCCTGATAGGCGCCAGTATCGTCATGACCTCTTACCTGGTGTCATTGAAGCTGTTTTCCGACGTTGGCCTGTCTGGTGTGGTGCCGTTCTTCGTGGCGAAGTTGCCATTTTTGTTGTCGGTGCTGGCGTTTGTGATGATGTATGCACTGGTTCCCAATACCCAGGTCCGGTTTCACCATGCCCTCAGCGGTGCGGTGGTGGCGGCGCTGTTGTTTGAGGCGGGTAAGCGGGGCTTTGCCTGGTACATCACCACCTTTCCGTCTTATGAGGCGATTTATGGGGCGCTGGCCGTGATCCCGATACTCTTTGTCTGGGTGTACCTGTCCTGGATGATCCTTCTGGTGGGGGCGGAAGTGACTGCGTCTCTGCCGGAGTTCTTTGCCGTAACTGAAAAACATAAGGAATTGACATGATGAAACATTGGATGATCGCCGCCGTGCTGGTTGTGATGACCGGCTGTGCCAGTACCGGAAACGACCCGGTGACCGTCGATATGAGCGGCATGACCAACGAACAGGCCACGGACCATCTGATTGAGGCCCTGAAGTCGGAGTCTTACCAGGTGAAGCGCGCCAGTGCCGGTCGTGCATTGGTGGATTACGACGGCAGCCATTTCCTGCTGCAGCCGAAGCTGATTCCCAACGGCTTGGACCGAGTGGTGATCACCAAGTACTACGCCCTGCACCCGGATTTGGCCCAGACCCCGGAGTTACTGCTGATCATCGGCAAGTTGAATCAGCAACTGGACTTTGCCAAGTTTGTGGTGCGCGATGAAGGCAAGGCCATCGAAGTGCGCGGCGCCGCAACCTTTGTGGATAGGATCAGCGTGCTGGAGCTGACTCGCTTCATGGATTGGACCAATCAGGGTCTGGCGCTGTTGAAGCAGCAGTTCCCCCAGGCGCAGCCCATGGCCAAAGAGGTTCGGCTCAATACCCTCTGAGCGGCATCGCAAAGATGCGGGTTCCCGCTTGAGTTGCCACGGTGCTGAGGTCACACTGGGGCGACTTTGAATGAGGGGACACAATGATCGCACTGGTGCAGCGGGTTTCGACCGCAAAAGTGGAAGTGGCAGGCCGAATCACCGGCGAAATTGACCGGGGCCTGCTGGTGTTGTTGGGTGTCGAGCAAGCGGATGACACCGACAAACTGCGAAAGCTGGCGGATAAGGTGATGAAGTACAGAATCTTTTCCGATGACGAGGGCAAGATGAACCTTAACGTCCGCCAGGCCGGCGGCAAATTGCTGGTGGTCAGCCAGTTTACCCTGGCTGCCGACACTGGCCGCGGCCTGCGGCCCAGCTTTTCCCGTGCCGGTAAGCCGGAACAGGCTGAGGCGCAGTACCTTGAATTTGTCGACTATTGCCGCAGCACAGGGATGGCGGTGGAGACCGGTGAGTTTGCCGCCGACATGCAGGTGTCGTTGACCAACGACGGTCCGGTGACCTTCCACCTGCAGGTGTAGTTGCCACAACACCAACAAGCCGCTCAACGGAGCGGCTTTTTTGTGGGCCATTTTTATCCTTTGCGTTTCAGGCTCAGGGTGCGGTCGCCGGATTTACGCGGCTTGGGTTTGTCGACCTTGGGTTTGTTGGGATTGTCGACAAAGATTTTTCGACCGCTGGGCTTGTCCAGGGCGCCGCGCCCCTCTCCCTGGCCACTCGGCCGACGCGGCGCGCCAGAGCGGGGTTTGATCGGCCTGGCGGGCCGAAAGTCGCCGTCGCGGCTGCCCTTGGGTGGAGTGGTGTTCACGGCGGTTTTGCTGGAGCCCGCCACGGCCTGGTTGATGGCCGCCATCTCGTCGGCACTCAGATCCCGCCACTGGCCGGGGCGCAGTCCCGACAGGGTCACGTTCATGATGCGGGTACGCTTCAGCTTGGTGACCTTGTAACCCAGATACTCACACATGCGTCGAATCTGACGGTTCAGTCCCTGAGTCAGCACGATCTTAAACACATAGCGGCTGACCATGGTGACCTGACAGGGTTTGGTGACGGTATCGAGAATCGGTACCCCTTTGGACATTCGCTCGATGAAGCGTTCGCTGACCGGTTGATCGACGGTGACCACGTACTCTTTGTCGTGGGCGTTTTCGGCCCGCAGGATCTTGTTGACGATGTCGCCGTCACTGGTGAGAAAAATCAGCCCTTCGGACGGCTTGTCCAGGCGGCCGATGGGGAAGATGCGCCGCTTGTGACCAATGGCATCAATGATGTTGCCGTGCACGTCCCGCTCGGTGGTGCAGGTGATGCCGATGGGCTTGTTGTAGGCGATGTAGATGCGATCGGACTTGTTGCTGGCGCTGGCCTTGATGGGCTTACCGTCCACGGCGACCTGGTCGCCCGGCTGCACCTTGGTGCCAAGTTCCGGGGTGCGACCATTGATGGTGACGCGGTTCTGCTCGATGAGCTTGTCGGCTTCGCGGCGAGAGCAGAAGCCGGATTCGCTGATGAATTTATTCAGGCGTTTTTCGGTAGTCACTGTGGTATCCAACTGGTGGCCGGGTTTTGGCGCGCCACAGTATACCAAATGCAGGCCCGGCTGGGGTCGGTGGCAGAAAAAAGGCGCCCGCCGGACGCCTTAATGCTGGTCGACTCAGTGGTGTGAGCCGCGGGCGATGGCCGCCAACAGGGCTTCGGGATCAAATTTGCACAGGCCTTCGTCGGCGCCGCTGTTGTGGGTGTAGCGACGGCATACCTCGCTGTTGAGTGAGGTGTGCAGAATGATGTAGGTCTCTTTGAGGCAGGCTTCGCTGCGAACCGTGGTGGCCAGTTGGTAACCGTCCAGCTCCGGCATCTCGATGTCGGACACCAGAATCTGAATCGGTTCGCCGGCGGCGGCTTGTTCCTGCAGTCGCTCCAGGGCGGCCCGTCCGTTGGGGGCGCTGTGGTAGTCGATGCCGTGTTGCTCCAGCACGTTGGCCAGTTGTCGACGGGCAAAGCGGGAGTCGTCGCAGATCAGAATTCGCTGGCCGCGAATCTCCGCCAGGGTGGCGTCGTCGAGGACAAAATCGTCGTTGTCCTGACGGGCATTGAGGCCCACGGTTTCGTTGAGGATGCGCTCCAGATCCAGCACCTGCACCAGGTCGTTGTCGCGACGAATGACGCCGGAGCTGTAGCTGGTGTCGCCCAACTTCGTTGGCATGGCGGCAACGTCATCACTGTTGCAGTAGTGAATGGTATCGATGCCGGTCACCAGCAGACCGTACAGGCGTTCCTGCACTTCGCACACCACCACCTGTTTGCAGTCATCGGATGCCATGCCGATGGCGTTGGCCAGATCAATCACCGTCAGAGTGTGGCCCCGCAGTGGCATGGTGCCCACCACCGACGGATGGCTGCCGGGAATCTGGTTGAACTGTCGGGTGGTGACGATCTCCCGCACTTTCAGCGTGGTGATGGCGAAAGCCCGACGAGGCCCCAGGGTAAAGACCAGAAACTCTTGACGATTATTTTCTTGTGACATCCCAAATACCAAAGGTGACTGCGGTTGTAATAGTGATAGCGACGGCAGATTAGCGGTGATTAAATCACGGCGGTCAGCCTGGGTTAACCTTGCCTTGGTAGGGCCAGGCTGTCCACTTAATCTGTGCTATTCTCGGCGCTTATTTGCGCTAAAACAGATTACGCAGGTGGCCATGATATTTGTAAAGCCCGATCCAGCACAATTGACGGCGGGATTTGATCTTCGATTTCGGGTACTGCGTCAACCCTGGCAGCAGCCCAGAGGCAGTGAGCAGGATGATCTGGAGGCTCAGGGATTGCACCGGGTCGGGCTGGATGGCGACGGAAACGTGGTGGCCACCGGTCGGGTGCATTCGCTGTCGTGTCGCCGCGGGCAGATTCGCTATATGGCGGTGGCGCCTGACCGTCAGCGGCAGGGCCTGGGCACGCAACTGCTGGCAGCCCTGGAGCTGGCGGCACAACAGGCCGGTCTGGAGGTGGTGGAGCTGCAGGCGAGAGAGTCTCAGCTGGGATTCTATCTGGCCCGGGGGTATCGGGACATCGGTGTCGGTCACACCCTGTTTGGCACCGTGTCGCACCGGCGCATGGCCAAGGTGCTGGACAGTGGCGTTGCCCGTTTGACTCAGGTGTGGCATCAGACCATTCCCCTGGCCGGTTTCATGCAAGTCGAGGGGCTGTCGTTTGACGGCCGCCGTTTCTGCACTCGGGCCAGTTTCGACAGTGGCCGCAATCTGCACGGAACCCTGTTTGCCGGTGCCGGATACAGCCAGGCGGTGCTCACCGGTTGGGGGCGTGTGTGGCTGGAATTGCAATTGTGTGGGCTGGAAGGCGATATCGTGCTGGCCCGGGCGGAAGTCAGTTACAGCAAGCCGGTGGCTGAGACGCCGGTGGCCGAGGTGGAGAGTGAGGCGTTGGATTTAGCCCCCCTGCTCAATGGTCGCAATGCCAAAGTGCCGCTGACCGTGGTGTTGGCCGATGGGCTGAGGTTACAGGCGCTGTTTGCGGTGCTGGCAGAGCGACACTGAGTGGCAAACAAAAAGGCTCCCTCGGGAGCCTTTTCGGTCGGTGAGCCTGTTCAGTCGTTCATGGCGGCGCGGAAACGGCGCAAGGTCGACTTCAACTTGCGGGCATTGTCCGGTCCCATGCGCAGCATCAGCTTCTCGACGTCGGTCAGCGACTCCAGATCGGTGTCTTTAAACTCGTAGTTGACGCTGTGGCTTTCCAGTGGAATGGCGGTGTCCATCTCCGGGGCCGACAGCAGCAGGTCCATGGCGTCATCCAGGCGGTCGCGGAAGCTGTCTTCGTACCCCAGTTCGGCGTAGGCCTGTTCGAACAACGGCTCCATCAGCAGGAAGGTGTCACGCAGGGCTTGCTCATCGAGGCGGTACAGGAAACTGGTGTAGGCGTCGTAACGGTGGTAGCCGTCGGGATCCAGATACAGCTGACCATTGACGTCCACCGCTTTAAACTCTTCATTCAGGCGTTTAAACGGTCCCTGCTTACGCAGGACATTGCCTTGTGCCAGATTGTCCACCAGGCCAACGAAGCGGCGGATCAGGCTATCAGGCACCAGGAATTGACCTAATTGCATGCCATCGGACAGGCCATTGAGCTGGGCTTTGGCAAAGTCATCGGACTGGGCCAGTGTCGGCAGGGTCACTTTTGGGGCTTCGGGCTCCGGTTGTGGCTCCGGTTCGATCACTTCGGGTTCCGGTTGCGGCTCTGGCTCTGGCTCGATCACCGGTTCGGTGGGCAAGGGCTCGGCAGGCACTTCCACGATGGGCTCGATCACCGGCTCAATGGGGTCGACGGTCGCCACCGGGGCCTCCTTATCGCCGGCGAAGTAGAACCAGGCGCCGATGCTCAGAAGGATAACCAGTACCACCATCACCATGGCAATGGTGCTGGAATTGGAACTGTTGGTGTCGCGTTCATTTGAATTCATGGTGGTCTCTTTGCTCCTGTGCCGACCTACACTCCATTGTGCAAAATTAGCCCTGTCTGTCTAGGCTTGACTGTAAATCTCTCGCCCTTTTAACCACCTATCTATAAGCGGCTGCACATTTTGGGGGTAATTCCGCATCAGATGCAGGGCCAGTCGTTTCACCTGAGGGATCAGTGCTCCGTCCCGAATCAGATCGGCGATTTTCAGATCCGCCAAGCCGGTTTGCTTGGTGCCCAGTACTTCTCCCGGGCCGCGAATTTCCAAATCCCGCTGGGCGATGATAAAGCCATCGTTGCTATCTCTGAGTACGCCGATGCGGGCCTGGGCGGTTTTTGACAGCGGTGGATGATACAACAGCACACAGTGACTGGCGGTGCTGCCGCGGCCGACCCGGCCCCGCAACTGGTGCAACTGCGCCAGGCCAAGTCGCTCCGGATTTTCGATGATCATCAGGCTGGCGTTGGGCACGTCCACGCCGACTTCGATCACCGTGGTGGCCACCAACAGGTCCAGCTCTCCGGACTTGAATTGATCCATGACCTGTTGTTTTTCAGAGGATTTCATCCGCCCATGTACCAATCCGACCCGCAAATCCGGCAGTTGTTCCCCAAGTTCCTGAGCGGTGTCTTCGGCGGCCTGGCACTGAAGCACTTCGGATTCGTCGATCAGGGTGCAGACCCAATAAGCCTGTCGTCCCTGCTCCTTGCAGGCTTGGCGTACCCGCTCGACCACTTCCGGGCGTCGGCTGTCGCCCACGGCTACCGTGGTGACCGGTGTGCGCCCCGGAGGTAACTCGTCGATCACCGAAGTATCCAGATCGGCGTAGGCGGTCATGGCCAGGGTGCGGGGGATTGGGGTGGCGGTCATGATCAACTGGTGGGGGTAATTGCCGTCTTTGAAGCCTTTTTCTCTCAGCTCCAGCCGTTGATGGACGCCAAAACGGTGTTGCTCGTCGATGATGATCAGCGACAGGTGATCGAAGCGAACCTGGTCCTGAAAGATGGCATGGGTGCCGACGATCATTTTGGCGCTGCCGTCGGCGACTCGGGCCAGGGTCTGCTCCCTGGCTTTGCCTTTCAGTTTTCCTGCCAGCCAGGCGACCGGAAACCCCAGTGGCTCCAGCCAGGCGGCAAAGGCCAGGGCGTGTTGTTCCGCCAGTAACTCCGTGGGGGCCATCAACGCCACTTGTTGTCCCTGGCTCAGCACCGTCAGGGCCGCCAACGCCGCCACCAGGGTTTTGCCGGAGCCGACGTCACCTTGTACCAGCCGCATCATCGGTTGGGTCTGCGCCAGATCGGAACGGATTTCGCCGACCACCCGTTGCTGGGCGCCGGTGGGGGTAAAGGGCAGCTGGTTGAGAAAATCCCGCTCGACGGCGCGGTCCACCTGCTGCGGCAATGCCGTGTGCTGATCGGCACTTTGGCGCAATTGCAGCATCGACAGGTTTTGAGCCAGTAACTCCTCCATCGCCAGGCGTTGCTGAGCCGGGTGCTGGCCTTCGGTGAGCAGGTCGACATTGGCGTCGGCAGGGGGCCGGTGAACGTAATGCAGGGCCTGAGCCATGCTCATCTGTTGGTCGTACAACCCTTCAGGCAGCAGTTCTGGCACCGGATGGCGGCGCAGGTGGTCCACCGCTTGTTCGCACAGTTTGCGCAGGCTGAGCTGTTTCAGCCCTTCGGTGGTGGGGTAGATGGGCGTCAGGCTTTCTTCCAGCAAGGGGGCGTTGTCGTCCTCCAGCAGGCTGTACTCCGGATGGATGATCTCCAGCCCGTGCAGGCCGCGTCTGGCTTCACCAAAGGCGCGCAGTCGTTTGCCTGGTTGCAGGCTGTTTTTCTGAGCCATGGCGAAGTTAAAGAAGCGCAGGGTCAGGCTGCCACTGGCGTCGAGGATCTTCACCGTCATCATCCGCTTGCGGCCATAGGTGACATTGGCGGACAGAATCTCACCCTCTACGGTGCCGTGGATGCCGGGCATCAGGCTGGCGATGGTCCAGATTCGAGTGCGGTCTTCGTAGCGCAGGGGCAGGTGGAACAGCAGGTCCTGCACCGAGTCGACGCCAATCTTGGCGAGTTTTTCTGCTACTTTGCTGCCGACGCCCTTAAGGGAGGTGACCGGCAGGGCCGCTAGATCCGTCACACCGTTATCCAAAACCACTGTAAATATGATCAGATAATAGCAGCCCTAGGCTGAGGAATCAGCCCCTTAGTGGGGCTGACTGCGGCGCTTAGCTGGCTTTGGCGTTATTGCCGAGCTGGTCTTCCCATACCACGGCGTCATTGCGGATGTTGCCGATCAAGGCGTTGTAGCGCTTTTCCAGTACGTGGCGCTTGATCTTCAGGGTTGGGGTCAGCACGTCATTTTCCACCGTCCACGGTTCCTGCACCACCAGCACTCCGCCCAGGGTGGCGTGGCTTTCCATGGTGGCACTGACGGCCTGTGACGCGGCCTGCAGAGACGCTTGAACCTGTTCTCGCGGCAGCCCGTAGGCGGATTCTGCCAGCTGCACCAGCGCCACCGGATAGGGCTGACCGGAGCCGATGACACAAAGCAGTTCGATGTTGGTGTCCTGGGCCAACTTGCGCTCGATGGGCACCGGTGCCACGAATTTGCCTTTGGCGGTTTTGAAGTTGTCTTTGACCCGGCCGATGATGCTGACGTAGCCGTCGGCGTCAATTTCCGCTTGGTCGCCGGTGCGGAAGAAGCCGTCTTCGGTCATCGATTCGGCGGTGGCCTCCGGCTGTTTGTAGTACTCCCGGAACAGCCCCGGGCTCTTAAACAGCAGCTCGTGGTTGTCGCCGATCTTCAGCTCCACGTCCATACCGGCGGCGCCAACGGTGCCGATTTTATCCTTCCTGAACGGAAAGTTGAGGGTGGCGTAGGCGGCGTTTTCGGTCATGCCCCAGGCTTCGGTAATGTCCATGCCGATGCGGCCGTACCAGTGCAATAACGCCGGCGAGACCGGCGCGGAGCCGCAGCCGAGGATGCGGGCATTGTTGAGGCCCAACTGTTTGCGAATCTTGCGGGCTACGAACGCGCCGATGATAGGGAGGCCGAGCAGGGTATTGAGTTTGTTGTTGCCCACCTTGGCGATGATGTTTTTTTGGAACAGAGTCCACAACCGTGGCACCGACAGGAAGAAGTTCGGATTGGCTATCTGGACATCTTCGACGAAGGTGTCCAGGCTCTCTACGAAATACACCGTGCCGCCGCCAAAGATGGAGCTGCCGAAGATGTAAGCCCGTTCGGTGATGTGAGCCAGTGGCAGGTAGGAGATGACCCGATCTTTGGGAGTGCCCCCCAGGTGTTCATTGATGCGGCAGGCGGCCCAGCTGAAGGCGCCAAAGGTCATCACGGCCCCTTTGGGATTGCCGGTGGAACCGGAGGTGTAGATGATGGTCATCACGTCGTCGGCATCGGGATACTGGGTTTGAATCGGTTCAGCCAACTCCAGCAGTTGCTGCCAGTGGTACTGGGTCTTAATGCCGTCATAGCCCATTCCCAGTCGCAGCGTTTCGCCGCCGATGCCCGGTTCCTGGCTGGGACCGTCATCCAGTTTCCCCACAAATACCGCCTTGGCTTCGGAGTGTTGCAGCACGTAGCGAATGGTGTCGGCATTGGCGGTGGGGTAGATGGGCACACTGATGAAACCGCCGACCATCAGGGCGTAATCGGTAATGAACCATTCAGAACAGTTTTTCGACAAAATGGCAATCTTGTCGCCTTTCTCAAACCCCAGCTTATGCAGGGCGCCGGCCAGGCGATGGGCCATCTGGTGTACTTGACTCCAGCTGATGTCATGCAGTCTGCGTTGCTTGGGCTGGCGAAGGTAGGTTTTGTCGCCCTGAACCCGGGCCCACTGTTCCAACATCTCTACGGGGGTTTTGAACGCCTGTGTCATCTCACTCTCCCTAGGTGATATCGCGTCAACGATCCGTCTGGTTGTAGTTTTTTGATGGCATCAGCGGCAGACGGAGACATCGATTGCCTTGATGCTGTCATTGTCAGTATCGGTTCGATTGTAAAAAGCCGGCATCCTGCCGGGGATCATTCGGGGCTTGGCGGATCAGCGCCTAGCCCCTCGAAAATAGCAGGAAATTGGCGATTGTGTAGCCAAAGCATAGTGTTAAATTGCCATTTAGTGGCTTTGGGCGACGTAATTTGCGCTGTTTCAATGGCGGCGGTTGCGATCAAATGAAGCGGAAGTGGAGCCGAATGGTGAATTGTGTTGTTGCCATCGCCAACGCAGGGAGGTAACGCTGTTTTTTTGCTGACACCGAAAAAATTCCGGCGTTGTGGAGGGGACCGTCCTGGCGCCGGTTATTTTAAAAACACCTTTAATTTTAACTGCATAAGAAAAAACGGCGCGGGGGAATCTACGACGTGATGACCGGGAGCTAGGAGGGGGGTGTCAGTGGGGCCGAAGCGGCCCCACTGACCGGCGCGGTATTAATCGTCCAGGTGAGCCCAGGACTCTTTGTTCATCTGCACTTTCTGCCACCAGTCGTCACTGGCATCGATCTGGCCTTCCTCGTCGACCCGAGGGTAGGGCAGGCCTTTCTGGCGGCAGATCTTGGCAAAGATTGGGTGGCCGCCTTCAAACAGCAACCGTTGGCATTCGGCGTCGTCGATGCTGCGCTGTTGGTACATGCCGGCTTGTTGACGCTGTCGTTGGGCCTCGTACAGCATCAGGGCGGTGGCGACGGAAACGTTCAGCGACTGCACCATCCCCACCATGGGAATGATGACGTCCTGATCCGCCAGAGCCAGGGCTTCGGCAGTGATGCCGGTCTTTTCCTGACCCATCAGGATGGCGGTGGGCTTGGTGTAGTCGATGTCGCGGAAATCCACGGCGGTGTCGGACAGGTTGGTGGCGATGATCTGCATGCCTTGCGCCCGCAACTCTTTAATGGCATCGACAATGGTGTCGTGTGACTTCAGATCCACCCATTGCTGACTGCCGGTGGCGGTTCCGCCGGACAGCTTGGTTTTCTGATCCGGCCAGACGGCGTGAACCCGGTGTACCCCGACGGCGTCGGCGGTCCGCACCATGGCGGCCAGGTTGTGCGGCTTGTGGACCTCTTCCATGCAGATGGTCAGGTCTGTCTGGCGGCGGTCCAGCATGGCATTGATGCGGGCGAGACGTTCGGGGCTCATGAAACTTCCTTAAACAATGAATGCGGGGGCGCCAAAAGCGCCCCCGAAGAGTATAGCTGTGGTCGCTGCGGCGGGATTACAGGATCATCACCGCGTCCATCTCAACCAGGCTGCCCTTGGGCAGTTCCTTCACACCGATGGCGGCGCGCGCCGGGTAGGGCTGCTGGATGTATTGACCCATGACTTCGTTGACCTTGGCAAAGTTGGCCAGGTCAACCATAAAAATGTTCAGTTTGGCGATGTGTTGCAGGCTGCCGCCGGCGGCTTCACAGACGGCTTTCAGGTTATCGAACACCTGTACCACCTGGGAATCAAAGTCGTCACCAACCATCTCCATGGTGTTCGGGTCCAGCGGGATCTGGCCGGAGATGTACACGGTGTCGCCGGCTTTAATGGCCTGAGAATAGGTGCCAATGGCGGCCGGTGCGTTTTCGGTGGCGATAACGATCTTATCGGTCATGGGTTCCCCACAAATATTCTTAATTACGATTTCGCGCGACTTTCAGAACCTCGGGCTGCACCCTCAGTTTGCGCATGACGTTCGCTAAATGAACCCGATTCTTGACGGTCAGAGTCAATGCGATGGAGTAGACTCTGCCCTCTTTCTCTTCGGTGTTCAGATTATGAATATTGGCATCACATGCCGCAATAATGGAAGTGAGTTTTGCCAGAATCCCCTGATGATTCACGATTTCCATGCGTAAACCGGTGACAAACTCCTCGCGGCTGTCCTGGTCCCACTCCACATTGAGAAACTTCTCCGACTCCACCTCGCGGGCGCGTCGAATGTTGCGGCAGGTATCGATGTGCACCACCAGTCCCTTGCCGGGGCTGACGTGGGCGACGATGTCATCACCGGGGATGGGGCGGCAGCATTTGGCAAACGACAGCAGCACCCCTTCGGCACCGCGAATCGGCAGCTTGTCACTGCCGTTGGCTGACTCCAGCTCTCCGCGCAGTTTCTGAGCCACCACCAGGCTCATGGCGTTACCCAGACCAATGTCGGCCAGCAGGGTATCGAAATCGTCGTGACGGTACTCTTCCACGATCTGGTCGATGCGGCTCTGCGGAATCTCGTCCAGGGTCATGTCGCCCAGGGCGTGGTTGAGCAGACGTTTGCCCAGGGCGGTGGCGTCGCGATCCTGCAGGCTCTTGAGCACGTGACGGATCTTGGCTCGGGCCTTGGCGGTGACCACAAAGTTGAGCCAGGCGGCGTTGGGCCGGGCACCGGGGGCGGTGATGATCTCCACCGTTTGACCTGACTTGAGCGGTTGGCTCAGCGGGTAGGCGTGGCGGTTGATCTTGGCGCCGACGCAGCCGTTGCCGACGTCGGTGTGAACCGCGTAGGCAAAATCCACCGCGGTGGCGCCCAGGGGCAGTTCCAGAATCTTACCGGTGGGGGTGAACACGTAAATCTCATCCGGGAACAGATCGGTTTTTACGTTTTCAATAAATTCAAAGGAGTTACCGGCACTTTGTTGTAACTCCAGTAGGCTTTGCATCCATTTGCGGGCGCGAACCTGGGCGGTGGTGGCACTGGCTTCGGCGTCGTCTTTGTACAGCCAGTGAGCAGCCACCCCTTTGTCGGCCATCTGGTCCATGTCATCGGTGCGCACCTGAACCTCCACCGGCACCCCGTGGGGCCCATAGAGCGAGGTGTGCAGACTTTGGTAGCCGTTGGCTTTGGGGATGGCGATGTAATCTTTGAAGCGGTCCAGGCGGGGTTTATACAGGGTGTGCATGGCCCCGAGTACCCGGTAACAGGTGTCGATGTTCTTCACCGTTACTCGAAACGCGTAGATGTCCATCACTTCCTGAAACTGCAGCTCTTTGTTCACCATCTTGTTGTAGATGGAGTACAGGTTCTTTTCCCGCCCCTGCACCGTGCCCTCGATCTGCACCTCCTCGAGACGGCCGACAATGGCGTCGCGGATGGAGTTCATGATCGCTTTGCGGTTGCCGCTGGCGGCCTGCATCACCTCTTTGAGGACCCGATGACGCATCGGGTAGAGTGCCTGAAAGCCCAGGTCTTCCAGTTCATTCTTGATGTTGTGGATGCCAAGACGGTTGGCAATGGGGGCGTAGATCTCCAGGGTTTCCCTGGCGATGCGGCGACGTTTGTCCGGGCGCAGCGAGCCCAGGGTGCGCATGTTGTGGGTGCGGTCGGCCAGTTTTATCAGGATCACCCGAATGTCCTGCACCATGGCCAGCACCATCTTGCGGAAGTTTTCCGCCTGCGCTTCTTTCTTGTCGCGGAATTTGAGCTTGTCGAGTTTGGAGACCCCTTCCACCAGTTCGGCGACGGCGGGACCAAACTGCTCCGCCAGATCCTCTTTGGTGATCTCGGTGTCTTCGATGACGTCGTGCATCAGGGCGGCCATCAGCGTCTCGTGATCGAGTCGCATCTCCGCCAGAATGCGGGTAACCGCAATCGGATGAGTAATGTAGGGTTCGCCGCTGGAGCGTGTCTGCCCATCATGGGCATCTCTAGCGGTGATATAAGCGCGAGTGAGATTCTCGACCTGTTCCGGATCCAGATAACTGGACGCCAGTTCCCTCAGGCTTTCAAACAGATACAACGACGACCCCCATTATGGACGTTACAGTGCGCGTCCTTCGGCGATGGCGGCTACCGCTGCCAGTTCTGCCGCTTCCTGTTCGCGCTGAGCTTGCAGCTCCTGCTCGTCCAGTGTTTTCGCATCGATAAGGCCGGACTCGATTTCGCGCAGTGCGATAACCGTAGGCTTATCGTTCTGCTCTTCGACCAGCGGTTCCTTGCCGTTTACAGACAGCTGACGTGCGCGACGAGAGGCCACCAAGATCAGGTCGAAACGGTTGCCAATCTTATCTACGGCGTCTTCAACAGTTACCCGTGCCATGAGAAGGAACTCCTGTGTTTGAGCTTAAAAAAATGACGCAAAAGTGTACATGATGTTGGCTAGTCTGCCAACAGATCATCTAGCATATCATTGTGAGTGATCCTTTGCCCAGCTAGATGTAGCCGGTTGGCCTTCACAATGGTGGAAAATTCGTTCAGGGCGGTATCGAAATCGTTGTTTACGATCAGATAGTCGTATTCATCATAGTGGCTCATCTCATCCACGGCATCGGCCATGCGGCGGGCGATGATGGTCTCACTGTCCTGACCGCGGCTGTTGAGGCGACGCTCCAGCTCCTTGCGGGAAGGCGGCAGGATGAAGATGCCGATGGACTCCGGCATGGCGGCTTTGACCTGGCGGGCACCCTGCCAGTCGATGTCGAGAAACACGTCGATGCCGCGATCCAGGGTTTGCTCAATGGTGATGCGGGAGGTGCCGTAGTAGTTGTCGAACACCTCGGCCCACTCAAAGAAGGCGTTCTGGTCAATCAGGGCTTTGAACTCGTCTTTGCTGACAAAGTGGTAATGCACGCCATTCTCTTCACCTGGGCGCGGCGCTCGGGTGGTGTGGGAGACGGACACCTGCATGTCGGCGGGCTGGTCTTGCAGCAAAGCGCTGATCAGCGATGATTTTCCGGCTCCGCTTGGTGCCGACACAATGAATAAATTGCCACGACGAGTCATGGTAAAGGTCCACCCTATATTCGAGTATCACCTGCCGGGCAGGGCTCGGTTAGGGGCCACACCAGACGGGAGTCTAAAGAAAGCGTAGTGGTGAAGGGGCAAACACGCCCAACCACTGGGATTGAGGCGGCGTAAAGTACCACGAATGGGGGTATAAATCACCCGTGACCGAATACGGCGGCCACATTTCTTCGATGCAGATGCGGTTGCAGGCTTGATAACTCATTGAAGGGGTGGGACTCTTGGGGCCACAAGCCAAGCTGTCCCATGATGGATCATGACGTTAGAACAACAGATTGCGCAAAAACTGATGCTGGACCTGCGCTATTTCGGCGCCACGTCAGCAACCCGTACTCCGATGCGAACCCTGCCGACAGAACTGGCGGCCCTGATTGCCGATACCGGCCTGGGCGGGGTGATTCTGTTTGCAGAGAACCTGCAGGACCCGGAGCAGATCCTGACCCTCACCGACGACCTGCAGCTGGCGGCGGCCGCCTCCAATTCCGGTATACCGCTGCTGATTTCGGTGGACCAGGAGGGGGGGCGGGTGTGCCGGACGCCGCGATCCTTTACCACCGCCTTTGCCGGCAACATGGCGCTGGGCGCCACCGATGAGCGTCATGGCGATGGCTTGACCCTGGCCTGCGCCGCGGCCATGGCGGCGGAGTTGTCGGCGTTGGGCCTCAATGTCAACCACGCCCCCTGTGTCGATGTGAATAACAATCCCGACAATCCGGTGATCAATGTCCGCGCCTTTGGCGACGATCCCGACCTGGTGGCGCGCCTGGGCGAGGCCCAGGTGCTGGGGTTGGAGGAGGCCGGGGTGGTCGCGACCCTGAAGCACTTCCCCGGTCACGGCGACACCTGCGTCGACAGCCACACCGGGCTGCCGCGGGTAGAGCATGACCGATCGCGGTTGGACAAGGTGGAGCTCAAGCCCTTTGCCGACATCATCGCCCGGCAGCCACCCGGCATGGTGATGACTGCCCATGTGCAATTCCCGGCACTGGACAGCACCGAACTGGTGGGACGTGATGGCAAACCGGTACTGGTGCCGGCCACCATGTCCAGAGCCATCATTACCGATCTGCTGCGGGGGCAACTGGGTTACCAGGGCGTGGTGATCACCGACGCCATGGACATGGGCGGCATCAGCGACTATTTCGAACCCTTGGAAGCGGTGATTCAGGCATTTGCTGCCGGCGTCGACATCGCATTGATGCCGCTGCGGGTTCGGTGCCCGGAGGATCTTCAGCGTCTGCCGGCACTGATTGCCGGCGTGGCCGCCGCCGTGGCGGATGGCCGCCTGTGCTCCCAGGCCCTGTCGGCCTCGGCTCAGCGGATTCTGGACCTGAAGTGGCGCTTCAAACTGGGTAACCGTCGAGCTTCTCGGGCCCAGCGGTTGCAGTGGGCCGAGTCGGTGCTTGGGTGTGAGCCGCATCGGCTACTGGAGCAGCAATTGGCCCAGGCGTCCATTACTCAGGTGGGCGCGGCCAGTGTCTGTTTGCCGCCAACCGGATCCTGGCTGTTGTTATTACCGGAACTGGCTCAGGGGCAGGCACTGGCATCGGCGCTTCGACGTTTCGGAGACTCGAGTCTGCAGATTTTGGTGTTGTCGCCGCGTCACCATGAGGACAACGTCATTCGCGCTGCGATGGCCACGTCGGACGTGGTGATCGGCGGCTATGTCTCGCCCCGTCAGAGCGTGGCGGAACTGGGCGGCATGGATGATCTGGCTCGACTGACCGAGCAGCAGTTGATTCGGGCCCACGACCCGCTGCGGTTAAAGGGATTAATGAAAGAGGCCCGGGAAACCGGTAAGTGGGTGGTGCATCTGAGCCTGCGGGCACCCTATGATTGTCGCATTTTTGCCAAAGAGGCCCATTGGATGTTGGCCAGTTACGCCTATCACCTGGATCAGACTTCACCGCCGCACAGTGCCAGTTTCGATGCCCTGGCCAGGGTGTTGCTGGGTCAGGCAACCCCTCAAGGCAGCCTGCCGTTGAAGGAGGTGCTATGACAGTAAGGTATCGGATTGATCGTTTGTTTGACGGCCGGCAGATGCTGGCTGACCGGGTGCTGACCGTTGCCGACGGGCGGGTGGTGGCCGTGGATCAGCAGTGTCAGCATGCCGATCTGCACCTGGCGGGCATCGTTGCGCCAGGGTTGGTGGATCTGCAGGTCAATGGTGGTGGTGGAGTGCTGCTCAATGACTGCCCCGAGCCGGCCGCCATGGCGCGTCTGTTTCAGGCACACACCGGCCTGGGCACCACCTCGATGCTGCCGACGGTGATCACCGATTCGGTGGCGGTGATGACTGCCGCCGCCGACGCGGTCGCCGAGGCCCGTCGCCACAACCCTCATGGCATCATCGGCATTCACTTCGAAGGCCCGCACATTGCTGCTGCCAAGAAGGGGGCCCATTGCGGTGAGCAGATTCGACCGTTGTCCGAGGCCGAATGGCAGCTGTATCAGCGCGACGATCTTGGGGTCAAGCTGGTGACTCTGGCACCGGAGACGGTGAGCTGTGCCGAGATTCAGACTCTGACGGCCATGGGCGTCCGGGTGTTTTTGGGGCACTCCAATGCCAGCGCCGATCAGGCGCAGCAAGCCCTGAAAGCCGGGGCCGTTGGCTTTACCCACCTGTTCAATGCCATGTCGGCGTTTGGTTCCCGCGAACCGGGCATGGTCGGGGCGGCGCTGCTCGATGACAGCAGCGTGGCCGGTTTGATCGCCGATGGTCAGCATCTGGACTATCGTTCCGCCCGGGTGGCGCTGCGCTGCAAAGGGGCGGACAACATCGCCCTGGTAACCGATGCCATGCCATTGGTGGGCAGTGACCTGCAGCGGTTTACCCTGGTGGATCGGGAGGTGCATCGACAGGGGGATCGTCTGCTGGCTCACAGCGGTGAGCTGGCGGGATCGCTGTTGGACATGGGGGCCGCGGTACGCAATGCGGTGTTGCACCTGGGCGTCAGCCTGGAGCAGGCACTGCGGATGGCCAGTGCGGTGCCGGCGCGGGCCTTGGGGCTGGAGGCCGTCTATGGTCACCTGCGCCCCGGTGCCGTTGCCAACCTGGTGTGGTTGTCGCCTCAGCTTGACGTTCAGGGCACCTGGGTGGCTGGCCAGAGACAGGACGTTGAGACGTTACCCCAGTAACCACTGGGCGATCAGGGCGGCCATCAGCACCGCACTGATGCCCTGCCAGAACCGCACCGGGTGACGCTTAGCCAGGGGCAGGCTGGGCTCGTTGGCATCGCTTCGCGGGTGGCGCAACCGCTGCTGCAATTCTGATAATGAGCTCAGTCGTCGCTTGGGGTCGGCGGCGGTGGCCTGTTGCAACAGTTGGTCCAGCCACAGCGGCTGGTTGGGCTGCCACTGCCTGAGACTGCGGTAGCGCCAATCACTGAAGCGCTTTCGTTGACCCGGACGTTTATTGGCGTACGGCCGTTGCCCGCACAACAATTCGTACAGGATGATCCCCAGAGAGAACAGATCGCTGCGGTTGTCAGCAGGTTGCTCCAGCTGGGTTTCCGGGGCGCTGTAATCCACGGTGCCCACGGCCTGAGACAACTGCTGCCAACCGGGCAATTCCTGCAGGGAGCCGGCGCCAACGCTGCCGAAATCAATCAGCTTGATGTGGCCATCGGCGTCGATCATGATGTTGTCCGGTTTCAGGTCCCGGTGCACCATCTGTTGCCGCTGCAGGGCGCGCAGTCCGGCGACGATCCCGTCCACCACCGGTCGCAACTGTTGAATCTCCGGAGTGGGGTGATCCTGGTGCCATTGCGACAGCGTCTGACCGTCGATGTACTCGCAGATCAGGTACAGGAAGCGGCTGTTGTGATTCAGGCGGGTGGTCATGAGGTTGGGGTGGCTCAGGCACTGACCGACCCAGGCTTCACGGGCCAAAGCCGCCAGTTGGCTGTGGTGGTCTTCCAGGTTGGGGGACGGGGCCTTGAGAACCCACAGGCCGCCTTGCTGCCGATCCCGAACCAGGTACAGGTGAGAGCGGGGGCTGGCATGCAGGCAGCGCACTACCTGATAATGATCCAGGCTCTGGCCAGCGGCCAGGACCGGCGGTATGGCCAGGTGTTGCCACTGTTGCAGTAACTGCTGTGGCTGATCGCCGGGACACTGCTGCACCTCGATGATCAGGCAGCTGATGTTGTCACGACTGCCTTGTTGCTGTGCCAGCCTGACTAATCGTTGAGCGCTGGTCTCGAGATCCTCTTGGCGCGACAATTCGGCCTTTATCTGCTTTGGCCGAAGGTGATCGTGGAAGCCGTCGGAACTGAGCACGAAGCGATCCCCGGCCTGCAGCCGCAGTTCATGGGTATCGACCCGCAAGTGGGGGTCGGCCCCCAGTGCCCGGGTCAGTACCCGGCCATTATTGTGGCTGGCGGTCAGCACCTGCCACTGTCCGTCACGGATCAGCGCCACCTGGCTGTCACCGACCTGGTACAGGTAGCCCTGATTGCCTTTAAGCACCAGGGCGGAAAAGGTGGTCAACCATTGTTGCTGGCCGAGACCGCAATGACACAACCAGTGGTTGAGGGCGGCCAACAGCTTCGAGGCGCGGCGGTGAGTGCTCCAGCTGGCCGGGGTGGCGTAGAAGTCCTGCACAAAATTGGTGACGCTGAGGACTGCGGCCGGACCGCCATGGCTGGCATTGGAGACCCCATCGGCCAAGGCCGCCGCCCAACCGTGATGCTCGGTTTCTCGGGCGCCGGGGCGCGCCAGGGCAAAGGCGTCCTGGTTGCCGGATTTGGCGCCGGCAGCCGAGTGGCCACCGAACGCCAGGGATAACCGGGTCTGACCGGTGACAGGGTTAGCCGACACGGATCAACTCCACGCTGCCGTCTTCACGAATCTCGGTGATCTGACCCCGGGGTTCCTCCATCAGCAGCAGGGCCAGCAAGCCCACCACGGCCGTGGCGGCGATGACCCAGAAAAACGTGGCGTAATCCACCATCGACAGCACGGTCAGGTAGACCACGGCACCGACGTTGCCGTAGGCCCCGGTCATGCCGGCTATCTGGCCGGTGAGGCGGCGTTTGATCAGTGGCACGGCGGCAAATACCGCCCCCTCTCCGGCCTGGACGAAGAAGGAACAGGCCATGGCGGCGACGACGGCCAACAGCAGCGGCCAACTGGCGTCGATCTGGGCCATCAATGCGTACCCCAGGGCCAGACCCGTTGTCAGTATGATCAGGGTCCGCTTGCGGCCAAAGCGGTCGCTGAGCCAGCCGCCGCCGGGGCGGGAGGCCAGGTTCATAAAGGCGTAGGCCGAGGCCAGCATGCCGGCGTACACCATATCCAGCTCAAACACCTCGGCAAAGAACAACGGCAGCATCGAGACGACCGCCAGTTCGGAGCCGAAGGTGGCGAAATAGAGCACGTTCAGTACCGCCACCTGCTTGAATTTGTACCGGTGCTCCGCGGCCACCGGCGCTCGAAAGACTCCCTTGTTGACCCGATAGGCCTGCACCACCTCCAGAACAAACAGTAGCCCAAGCGTGCCATACAGGCCGTAAACCAGAGGCTGACTCAGCAGCTTGACCCCGGCAGGGGAGAGCTTCCAAGTTAACAGGGCCAGGGCGGCGTACATCGGCAGCTTCATCAGCAGCAACAGGGCGAAATCGCCTTTGCTGGTGACCTCCATGGCGCCGCTCTGTTTGGGTTTGAAGTAGGTTGAGCCCTTGGGAGTATCGTTAACGTTCTGGTACCAGATGACGCTGAACAGCAGGCTGAGGGCACCGGTTACCGCCACGGCGTAGCGCCAGCCGTCGTCACCACCGAACCACAGCGCCAGCAGCGGCAGAGTCATGGCGCCCGCGGCGGAGCCGAAGTTGCCCCAGCCGCCGTAGATCCCTTCGGCAGTGCCCAGCTCATGGGCGGGAAACCACTCGCTGACCATGCGGATGCCCACCACAAACCCGGCGCCGATGAAGCCAAGCAGGAATCGCGACAGGGCGGCGGTAGCAAAGTCGTCGGCAAAGGCGAACATAAAACAGGGCAGGCTGCACAGTGCCAGCAAGGCGGCGTAGGTCAGCCTGGGACCGTAGCGGTCGGTGAGCATGCCAATCACCACCCTGGCCGGAATGGTCAGGGCCACGTTGAGGATCAGCAGGGTCTTCACCTGAGCACCACTGAGACCGAGGGAGTCGGCGATCACGCCCAGGAGTGGTGCGTGGTTGAACCAGACGAAGAAGGTGATGAAAAAGGCCATCCAGCTGAGGTGGAGGATTTTCATCTTGCCGGTAAACGAAAGCAGCTTAATGCCGTCATGGGTTTGCATGGGTTACTCCTTTAACCAAAATTGGGGCTCAGTGGCGCAGCTGCACCTTGCCGTCCACCGTACGCACCGGATAAGTGGGCACCGATACAGTGTCGTCCTGCAGGCAGCGTCCGCTGCTGAGGCAGTAGTGGTGGCGATATAGGGGGGAGCTGACGGTCAGGGTGCCGTCCACCTCTGCCAGCAGTCCGCGAGACATGACGTTGGCTTTGCCGAGGGGATCGTGGTTGCCGATGGCGTACAGTTCGCCATTGGCCAGGTAGAAGATGGCCACCTGTTTGTTGTCCAGCAGGGCACAGACGCCGCTGTCAGGGCTGAGGTCGTCGAGGGCGCAGATCTCCTGCCAGTGGGATGAAGTACTCATGCCAACTCCTTGATGTCGATGGGGGCGGGACGGATCTGACCGCGCTCTTCGGTAAAGCGCACGCCGTCGTCACCGCGTTTGCTGTTGATGAAATGTTGAAACTGCTTCAGGCGTTTGGGGTCATCCAGGGTGGTTTTCCATTCACATTGATAGCGATCCACCAGCGCCTGCATCTGTCGTTCCAGCTCGGCATTGAGTCCCAGGCTGTCGTCGATGACCACCTGTTTGAGGTAGTCGAGACCGCCGTCGAGGCTCTCCAGCCATACCGAGGTGCGCTGCAGGCGTTCGGCGGTGCGAACGTAGAACATCATGATGCGATCGATGTAGGTGATCAGGGTGGCGTCATCGAGATCGGTGGCAAACAGGTCGGCGTGACGGGGGCGCATGCCGCCGTTGCCACCGACATACAGGTTCCAGCCCTTGTCGGTGGCGATGACGCCGTAATCTTTACTCTGGGCTTCGGCGCATTCGCGGGCACAACCGGACACCGCCAGCTTGATTTTGTGGGGGGAGCGGATGCCTCGGTAACGGTGCTCAATGCGGATCGCCATGGCGGTGGAGTCTTGAACGCCGTAGCGACACCAGGTGCTGCCGACACAGGATTTGACTGTCCGCATCGCCTTGCCGTAGGCGTGGCCGGTTTCAAAACCGGCGTCCACCAGCCGGCGCCAGATGGCTGGCAGTTGTTCCATGCGGGCACCGAACAGATCGATGCGTTGACCGCCGGTGATCTTGGTATACAGGCCATACTCTTTGGCCACCTGGCCGAGGACGATCAGCTTGTCGGCGGTGATCTCGCCGCCGGGAACCCGAGGGACCACCGAGTAGGTGCCGTCTTTTTGCATGTTGGCCAGGAAGCGGTCGTTGGTGTCCTGCAGGCCAACATGGGCGTCGTCGAGGATGTAATCGTTCCACAGCGAGGCCAGCATTGAGGCCACTGCCGGTCGGCAGATTTCGCAGCCACGGCCCTGACCACACTGGGTCAACAGGGCGTCAAAGGTTCTGATCTCTCGCACTCGCAGGATGTCGAACAGTTCGGTACGCGAGTAAGGGAAGTGGTCGCACAGGCTATGGTCGACGGTCAGGCCCTGTTGCTCCAGCCGGTTATCCAGCAGTTGCCCCACCAGTTGGCCACAGCCGCCGCAGCCGGTGCCGGCCTTGGTGCAACTCTTAAGGCTGGCCAGGTCACAGGCGCCGGCATCAATGGCCTCGATGAGATCGGCCTTACTGACGTCGTGGCAGGAGCAGATCTGGGCCGAGTCTGGCAGGGCTTCCACCCCGGACCCGGCCGTGCCGCCCTGCTCCTGCAGCGGCAACAACAGCGATTCAGGAGGCTGCGGCAGTGGCATCTGGTTCAGGCACAGCTGCAGCCAGTTGCCGTAGTCGCTGGCATCCCCCACCAAGACCGCCCCCAGCAGTTTGGTGCCGCTGTCGTCGACGACGATCTTTTTGTACAGGCCGTTGGCGTGGTCGCTGAAACAGTAGCTGAGGGCGCCGGGGCTACTGCCGTGGGCGTCGCCGATGCTGGCGACGTCGACGCCCAGCAGCTTCAGCTTGGTGCTCATGTCGGCGCCGCTGAAGGCGGCTTGCTGGCCTTGAATGGTGGCGGCCGCCACCTTGGCCATCTGGTAGCCCGGCGCCACCAGGCCAAAAATGCGTTGCTGCCACAAGGCGCATTCGCCGATGGCGTAGACGTTGGCGTCTGAAGTCTGACACCGGTCGTTGATGACGATGCCGCCGCGGTCGCCGATCTGCAACTGGCCCTGGCGGGCCAGCTGATCCTGAGGCCGAATGCCGGCGGAGAACACCACCATATCGGTATCCAGGCTGCTGCCGTCGGCAAAGCTCAGCCGGTAGCGGCAGGGGCCGTCCGGGGTGGCGTCGATGCTTTGGGTGGCTTTGTCGGTGTGTACCGTCAATCCCAGTTGCTCGATCTTTTGTCGCAACAAGGTCCCACCGCCGTTGTCCAGTTGCACCGCCATCAGTCGCGGGGCGAACTCGACCACGTGGGTTTGCAGGCCCAGGGTATTCAGGGCATTGGCGGCTTCCAGTCCGAGCAGGCCGCCGCCGATGACCACGCCGACCCGACTGTCGGAGGCGGAGTGTTGAATCGCCTGCAGATCCTCGATGGTCCGGTAGGGGTGGATGTGCGCTTGGTCCCGCCCCGGAATGGGCGGCACAAAGGGGTAGGAGCCGGTGGCCAGCACCAAGGTATGGTACGCGTATTGCTGCCCGTCGCTGCAGGTCAGCGTCTGTTCGGTGGTGTCGATGCTGAGCACTCGGGTCGACAGGTGGCTGATTACCCCTTGCTGCTGGTAGTCCTTTGGGTGGGCCAGGGCCAGGTCATCGGCGTTGCCGCTGTCAAAGTAGCGGGTCAGCTGTACCCGGTCGTAGGCCAGTCGAGGCTCTTCGGCAAACACCAGCAACTCAAAGTCGCTGCAGCCAGCCATCTCTTCGATAAAGCGGTGGCCAACCATTCCGTTGCCGACAACCGCAATTATGGGTTTGGTCATGACTCTCTCCTTAAGCAATCGCTTGTTGGCTTTGAGGGGGCTGCTGCCACCAACTTAGGGAGTCGGCCAGGCGGACTACCTCGCCAACGTAGATCAGGGTGGGGCTGCGCAGGTGGTGGCGCAGTGCGTCAGTGGCCATCTGTTTCAACGAGGTGATGACCACCCGTTGTTCGGGGCGACAGCCGTTTTCCACCAGCGCCACCGGCGTGGCGTCGCTCATGCCATGCAGGCTCAGTTGGTGGCGGATGTGAGGCAGTTGGTTCAGGCCCATGTAGAACACCAGGGTCTGGTTGCCTTTGGCCAGGGCGGCCCAGTCCAGTTGCAGCTGGGTATTGGCCTGGCCGGTGATCAGGGTGCAACTCTGGGACAGACCCCGATGGGTAAGGGGAATGCCGGCGTAGCTGCCACAACCGCTGGCGGCGGTGATGCCGGGGATCACTTCGGCGACAATGCCCGCCTGGTGCAGGGCCAGTAACTCTTCGCTGCCACGACCAAACACAAAAGGGTCACCGCCCTTGAGGCGCACGATCCGATGACCCTGGCGGGCCAGTGCCACCATGCGTTGATTCAGCCGTGACTGGGGCAAAGCATGGTTGTGGCGTTTTTTGCCCACGTAGATGGCGCTGGCACTGTCGGGAAAGCGCGCCCGAATGGCCTCGCTGACCAGGTTGTCATACAGGATCACATCGGCGTGCTGAATGCGGTCCATTGCTTTGAGGGTAAGCAACTCCGGATCGCCGGGGCCAGCGCCAATCAGGGAGACCTGATAGGGAACAGAATCGGACGGGGTTCGCATTGTGGCGATCTCCTGCTGAAAAGAAACGGTATTCAGACAGGGGCAAGAGCGGTGCCACAACGTGATAACTTCTGTTTATTGGCGCTTATATTGTTAATAAACAGAAGGTTGAGTTTGGTTTGGTTTTTTTGGGGCTTGTGGGGGGAGCCGCAATTCTCCCTCATAATGCACCGTTATGAGGCAGAGCTGCACTAAAGGTGGGACATTATTCATTTGAAGCGAGTGCTCATTCGGTTCTGGTTGGAATTTTAAAATTTAAACAATTGATTTAATGCAATAAATTATTAATTCGCACCCTTGGCCTCAGTGTTGCAATAGTCAGGCAATCCCATACCGACGCCCACACAGGAGAGCCCGATGACTGAGACCCGAACCACCTGCCCGTACTGCGGCGTTGGCTGCGGCGTGCTAGCCAGCGTCAACGGTGATCAGGTGCAGATCCGTGGTGACCAGTACCACCCGTCCAACCAGGGACTGCTGTGCTCAAAGGGGTTGCGGCTGGCGGATACGCTCGGTGAACGGGGACGACTGCTGTACCCGAGCATCGGCGGCCAGCGTGACAGTTGGTCCCGTACTTTGGCCTATGTGGGGCACAAGTTTCGCCAGGCAGTAGAGCAGCATGGGCCGGATTCGGTGGCGTTCTACCTGTCCGGACAGCTATTGACCGAGGACTATTATGTGGCCAACAAGCTGATGAAGGGGTTCATCGGCAGTGCCAACGTCGACACCAACTCCCGGCTGTGCATGTCGTCGGCGGTGACGGCCCATAAGCGCGGCTTGGGCAGCGACAGTGTACCGGGGTGCTACCAGGATTTTGAGCTGGCGGACCTGGTGGTGCTGGTGGGCTCCAATATGAACTGGTGTCATCCGGTGCTGTTTCAGAGGCTGCAGGCGGCGCGCCGAGCCAGACCCCACATGCGCCTGGTGGTGATTGACCCGAGGCGTACTGCCACCGCAGAAGCCGCCGATCTGCACCTGGCCATTCGTCCCGGCGGCGACTTGGCGCTGTTTCATGGTTTGCTGCGATTCCTGATTGAGCAGGGATTGCAGCGCCCGAATGCCCAGCAACTGTCGGGATGGCGCGATACTCAGGTGTCGTTACAGGCCTATGATCTGGACCGGGTTGCCGGTGAGACCGACCTGGATCGCGATGACATTATCGATTTTTATCAACAGTTCGCCGCTAACCCCCGTGTCGTTACCGGATTTTCCATGGGGATCAATCAATCCGAGCAGGGGGTGGATCAGGGCAATGCCATCCTTAACTGCCACCTGCTGACCGACCGCATCGGTCGTCCTGGTATGGGGCCGTTCTCCCTTACCGGCCAGCCAAACGCCATGGGCGGGCGCGAAGTGGGTGGGTTGGCCAACACCCTGGCGGCCCACCGGGAATTGGACGACGAGGTGGCTCGACAGGCCATCGGTGAGATCTGGCGTAGCCCACGGATGGCGTCTCGACCGGGGTTGAAGGCGGTGGAGTTGTTTGAGGCGATGGAGCGGGGCGAGATTAAGGCACTGTGGATTATGGGCACCAATCCGGCGGTCAGTCTGCCGGACAGCGGCCTGGTGGCCAGGGCACTTGAGGCCTGCCCTCTGGTGGTGGTCAGCGACTGCATCGTCGGTACCGATACTCAGCGCCATGCCGATGTGCTGTTGCCGGCCACCGGCTGGGGGGAGAAGGCCGGTACCGTGACCAATTCGGAGCGGCGCCTGTCGAGGCAGCGGGCGTTCATGCCTCCTAGCGGCGAGGCGCGGCCGGACTGGTGGATGCTGTGCCAGGTGGCCAAGGCCATGGGGTTCAATCATGGGTTTAATTTCGCCAATGAAGCGGACATCTTTCGCGAACATGCCAGCTTGTCGGCGATAAACGGGCGACTCGGCGGTGAGTTTGATATTGGGGCTCTGGCGACGCTGACCGACGAGCAATACCAGCAGTTGCCGCCGTTGCAGTGGCCTCAGCCCGCGGGCCAGCCGTTGCGACTGAACAACCAGCGCCTGTTTGCCAGTGAGCCCGAAGGCCCGCCGCGGGGGCAACTGCAGCTGTCGTCGTCAGCCACATCACCGGCAGCCCCGGGCTGGGTGCTCAACAATGGCCGGTACCGCGACCAGTGGCACACCATGACCCGCAGCGGGTTGTCGCCGCAGTTGGGCCGTCATCGCCCCTGGCCCGAGGTGGCTCTGCACCCCGAAGATGCCCGCCTGCTGGGCGTGACCGCCAATGATCTGTTAACCCTGCAGGCTGGGGAAGGCGAGCTGCTGCTGCCGGTGGCGCTGTCGGAACAGCAGCGCCGGGGAGAGTTGTTTGCCCCCATTCACTGGAGTGGCCAATTCAGTGGCCAGGCCACGGTGAATGCGGTGGTGGGGCGGGGGCGGGATCCGCTGTCGGGTCAACCCGGCTTTAAGGGGGCCAGGGTGCAGGCCCGGCCGTGTGCCGTCAGGGCGTGGGCACAACTGTGGCTGCCAGAGCCGGTGGCGATGCCGGCTGGAGTGGCGGTGTTTTGGTCCAGCCAGACTCACCCTCAAGGAGGGGGGTATTTGCTGGCCAGTGAGTTGCCGGTGTCAGACTGCGTGGAGCGGCTGCAACAATGGCTGGCGACGCTGGGGCATGGGCAGCCCAGCGTTTGCCAGGTGTCGGCCGAAGGCAACAGGCAGTTATTTGTCAAAGGAGGACGATTGTTGGCCGCCATGTTTGTGTCTCCCCAGCGTCGGCATTTACCTGGGGATTACCTGTTGCAGGCGTTACAATCGCCTGTCACTGCCACACAACAGAGATCCCTATTGATGACCCCGACCACCGAATCGCGCTTGCTGTGTTGCTGCTTGCAACTGACGGAAGCGGACGTTGATGCCGCCATTGCCGAAGGGGCCGACAGTGCCGACAAGGTGGCCGACGCCTGTGGCGCGGGCACCGGCTGTGGCTCCTGCCGCAGCGAAGTGATGGAGCGATGCCGACATGCAAAGCATGAATCAGAGAGTGAGGTTCAAAACGCTTTAGTCGATTAAGGTGATAGTTTCCATTTGTTATACCCTTGCCGTCCTCAGGTGTAATCTACACTCATTCGCCGCACGACGCGGCCCAGAAGATTCACTGAGGACACTGATATGACCACCACTAATTTGATTGGACTGAACCGAAATGGCGCCGAGGACCTGGCTGCGCAATTGAATGACCTGTTGGCAAACTATCAGGTGCTGTACATGAATGTACGGGGTTTCCACTGGAACATTAAAGGCGCCGATTTCTTTGAGCTGCACACCAAGTTTGAAGAGATCTACAACGTGCTGCTGGAGAAGGTGGATGAGATTGCCGAGCGGGTATTGACCCTGGGCCAACAGCCATTGCACGCCTTTTCCGATTACCTGCAGCTCAGCCAGATTCAGCAGGCCATTAACATCTCAAGTGGAGCCGAAGGCATCGACTCCCTGCTGGAAGGCTATCAGGTGTTGATTGCCAAACAGCGCCAGATTCTCAATGCCGCCGGTGAGCTGGGTGACGAAGGTACCTCGGCCCTGATGAGCGATTATCTGTCTCAGCAGGAAAAAGAGAGCTGGATGCTGGCGGCCTACCGGGGTCGTGGCGCCTGATTCAACCGACCAAGTTTCATCATCATCCTTGCAAGTAGTAAGCAATACATTTCATCATCATCTCTAGTTTTTGAGGGCCTTTTGGCCCTCTTTTTTTGTTTAGAGATCAATCAAAACAGGTCATCAGTTGCTGATACAGGTCAGCCTTGCGGGCGTCGGAAGCAAAACTGGCGTCGATGGCATTGGCGGTCAACTGCATCCATTGCGCCTGGGTCAGGGCCAGAGCATCTTGCACATTCTGGTAATTTTCCAGCATATAGCCACCAAAGTACGCCGGATCGTCGGAATTTAGCGTGACTTTCAAGCCGGCGTCCAACAGCTCCTTCAGGTTGTGATCGGCCATGGTATCGAAGACCCGCAGTCGTACGTTGGAGTTGGGACAGACCGTCAGAGGAATGCGTTTCTCGACCAGATGCTGCATCAGTTTTGGGTCTTCTGTGCAGGCGACGCCGTGGTCGATGCGCTCCACCTGCAGCAACTTCAAGGCCTGCCAGATGTAATCGGCGGGCCCCTCTTCACCGGCGTGTGCCACCAGTCGATAGCCCTGGGCTCTGGCGGCGGCAAAGGCCCGTTCGAACTTCTCCGGCGGGTGGCCCACTTCAGAGGAATCGAGGCCGATGCCGGTAATTTTGTCCCGAAATGGTTGCGCCTGTTCCAGTGTGTTGAGGGCCGATTCTTCGCTGAGATGGCGCAGGAAACAGAGGATCAACTCGAAGCTGATGCCATACTGTTGTTGTCCCTGGGTAAAGCCGCGATGCAGGCCGTTGATGACGGTTGCAAAGGCAATACCGCGATCGGTGTGGGTCTGCGGGTCGAAAAAGATCTCGACGTGACGCACATTCTGCTGCTGGCAGCGCTTAAGGTAAGCCATGGCCAGATCAAAAAAGTCCTGTTCGGTTTGCAGGACATTGGCACCCTGGTAATAGAGATCCAGGAAGGATTGCAAGTTGCTGAAGTCGTAGGCCTGGCGCAGGGCATCGACAGAATCGTAGGGCAGTTCAATGCCATTACGTTGCGCCAGAGAGAACATCAATTCTGGCTCGAGAGAGCCCTCGATGTGCATATGAAGTTCGATTTTAGGAAGGGATTTCAGAAACTCGGGGGTCAGGGTCATTGGCATAATCTCGTTGTAGTCATTGTTAGGAGGTTATGCCCATCTAGTCTAACTCAATTCCCGTAATCCAGTTAGCGGGGATTGTGACAACCGTTAACTTGGTGGTATCGAACGTCAGGGAGGAATCTATGGGATGGCGAATGATTGTCGCAGCGATGATGTTGACGTCTGCCGCCGCGGGGGCGGCCATCTGCAGCGATGATATGCGGATTCAGATGCACCCGTCGATGGATCAGCGTCAGCAGTCGATGCTGAGGCAGTGGCTGGTCGAAGCCGCCCGGACCGTTTCGGATTACGGCGGCGCAGTACCGGTGCCCTGTGCCAGCATCGAGGTGATGACCGCTAACCGGGGACAGGGACCGGTGCCCTGGGCTCAGGTGATTCGCTCTGGCCAGGAGGGCATTCGGTTTTATGTGAATCTGGACTACTCCGCTGAGGCGTTTCGTCAGGACTGGACTGCGATGCACGAGTTCAGTCATCTGCTGTTGCCCTTTCCCGGTAACGATGCGCCCTGGTTCAGTGAGGGCCTGGCCAGTTATCTGCAGTACCTGCTGCTCGGGCGCGCGGGTATCCTGACTCAGGAGCAGGCGTTGTCGAGCCTGGATGGGGGATTTCGGCGCGGCAGGGCGGCGGCGAGTAAGCACAACAAAAGTTTGCGTAACCTCAGTGGCGCCATGTGGGCCAGTCGCAGCTATCAGCGGGTCTATTGGAGTGGTGCCGCCTATTTTTTTCACATCGACGTGGCACTGCGCCGGTTGCCTGCGCCGTCGTCTCTGCAGCAGGTAGTGGCCGATTTTGTGGCGTGCTGTCGGCACAGTGGTCGCAGCTGGAGTGTGCCGCAACTGATTGACCAGTTTGATCGCCTCAGTGGCACTTCACTGTTCAGTCACCATTATCGTCAGATTATTGATGACAGGGGCTTTCCCGATGTCAGCGATGCCTATGCCTGGTTGGGGATGGTGGCTGATGGCGCGTCGCTGCAGTTGTCACCAGAGCCGGAGTTGCGCCGTCGGCGCACTCAATTGGTGATGGGAGCGCCGGCAGTCAAACCGGGAGCGCGGCCGGACGTTGCCGGCCGCTGGCAGTGATCAGCTAAAAAATGCCACCTGAGTATTCAGGTTTTCTGACAGTCGCTGCAGCTCGGCGGCACTGTCGGCGGTTTGTGCCGAGGTGTCGCGGGTCATGCGGTTCAGATCGCTGACCTGGGTGGCATTGGCGGCGATCTCTTGCGACACCTGGGCTTGCTGCTCGGAGGTTGTCGCCATGCTTTCGGCCATGGATGCGATGGCGGTGATCTGGCTGGTGATGTTTCTCAGGGCACCTCCGGCGGCCTGAGCCTTGTCTTTGACGGTGACGCTGGTGCTCTGGCTGGCGTTCATCAGCGCCACGGCCGAATCGATGCGGCCCTGCAACTGGCTGATGATGGCCACCACCTCCTGCACCGAGTGTTGGGTGCGGTGCGCCAGTTGTCGAACCTCATCGGCTACCACCGCAAAGCCGCGTCCCTGCTCACCGGCTCTGGCGGCTTCAATGGCGGCATTCAGCGCCAGCAGGTTGGTTTGTTCGGCGATGGAGTCGATCATATTGGTGACCGACTGAATGTTCTTGCTCTCTTCACTGACCTGATGGATGGCGTCGGTTGAGGCGTTTAACTGCTCCCCCAGATTGCCGATCTCCTGCTCCATCTCCACCACCTGGCGGGCGCCGGATTCGCTGTCGAGGTGGGCGTTGCGGACGTTGTTGGCCACCGCTTCCACCTGCTCGGCGACGGCATTGGCCGATGAGGCCATCTCTTCGATGGCAGTGGCCATCTGATCCACCTGCTGTTGCTGCTGCTCTGATTGGTTGAGGTTGTTGTTGGCGAATCCGGAGACCTCGTCGGCGGCCGCATGGGAGTGGGCACTGGTGACTTTGATGTCGCCCACCAGCTGATTCAATCGCTGCGCCATGGTACGCATATTGTGGGTCAGGTTGGTGATCTCATTACTGGAATCGGCAGGCACTTGAGGGATGTCCAGGCTGACCCGGCCTTGGCCCAGGGCGCTCATGTAACCGTTGGCCCGACTGAGGGGGCGAATGATGCGTTGCAGCGACCAGGTGACGACGGCCACGGTAAACAGGCTGGCCAGGCCGGCGACCAGGACAATCGTGGTCATTAACTGCTGAGATTCCTTGGTTACCTCGTTGATAAAGGTGCCACCGGAGATGACCCAGTTCCAACCGGAGACGGCGGCGAACACCAGGTATTTTTCACCGACGACGCCGTTGAATTCGTGCGGGTAACGCACCACGCCGGCATCGCGCTCAAACAGGTTCTGGAACGGTTTTTCCGGTGTTGCTAACTGGATGATGTTTTTGCTGAGGTTGTCTTTAACCGGATGGTGCAGATAGGCCCCGCGATTGTCGGCAGCGTTGTCGAAAATAATGGTGTAGCCACTGTCTCCCCAACTGATGTTGGACAAATTCTCGAACAACGCCTGGGCGGCCTTATCCACCGGCAGTCCGACAAAGGTGGCACCGATTAATTGACCGGCGTCATTCAGCATGGGGGCGTAGTAGGTGAGGTATTGCTTGCCAAACAGGGCCACCTTGGCGTAGTAACTTTGCAGTTGTTTGAGGGCTCGATAGGCTTTACTGCTGCGGGTCAGGGCGGTGCCCACCACCCGCTGATTGTGGTCATTGGTCAGGGAAGTGGACAGGCGGATGAAGTCGCCGTCTTGCATTACAAACACGGTGGCAACGGCGCCGGTATCCTTGGTGAAGCGGTCCACCAGACGGTTGTTGCTAACGCGTTCGCCAAAGGTGGCCAGGTCGCGTACCGCTTTGCCTTTGAGCGTTACCGGTGTAGTGGCAACAGAGAGGCCATCCAGATATTGGTTCTGAAAGGTATTTTCCAGCACTTTGGCTTCGGTTAAGTAGCCATTAAAACTTTGCTCCAGTGTCGAGCTTAATGCTTTAACCTTGGATTCATGCTCGGTCAGAGTTTTATTGAGAAGCGTTTTATAGCTCTCTTGATATACCAGATATCCAGTGATAGAGAATGACAGAACAATCAATGTGGCGATAATCGAACACAACTGAAAGCTAATGCCTTTATTCTTAAAGTTGACCAAATTAAACATTGAATCACGATTCCAGTTCAAATGAGTTTGGAAATAAATGCCATTTCGGCGACGAATGGTGCGCTCGGGCAATCGCCGCAATCTGTGCCAGAACAGGCGGTTTCGGTGTTGAGCAACCTTCATGGGCGTTGGCAATAACATAAAACAAATCAGTTGTGTGTCAATCTGTAGCTAAATTACAAAGAATGAATTGTGACTGTCAGGTGGGTTTGACGAAGAAGTTGGATCTGGATGCAGTTTGGGAAGAAATGGAGAGTGATCAGGGTGGTGATTTTAGTGGTAAATTAGAGGGGTGATTAAGGGTTAATAATGAATTTTAAAGTGTTTATTTTATCCGTAAACTTTTAGGTTGATCCAGTCGCTGTTTATATGTTTCAGGTGGATTTTTGTAAATATATACTTGCAATGACATTGGTGATGGCATGTTTTTTAGATATGGATTTAAGTAAAAGTCACTGTGTTGGCCCCAAGTCCCGGTTTGGGTGAAGGCTTGGGGCCAACTCGCGCCTTCAGTGATTGGTAAAAACACGGAAAGTGAGAAAGCGCACCCTAAGGTGCGCATACCCTCAGAATCGGTAGCCAACAGTAAACATCAGAGTGCTGAGATCCCGATCCTTGATGTTGCCGCTGGTCGCCTCGGTGGCACTGTTGTCGTTGTCGTAGGCGTTCACCTGGCCCTTCATGGCGCGGTTCCCACTGTGAATGGTGTAGTGGAGGTTGAAGTTCAACCCATTGTCCAGGTAGTAGCCGACACCGACCATCGGCTTCCACACGTTGCTGCTGCTGGCGCTGAGATCGAAGCCGGCGTTGTGGTAATCCTCGTGGCCGGGGGCGGTCTGCAGGTTGAGGCCGGCGTTGATCTTACGCTTGGACAGCTCGGCACCGGCTTTCAGGGCCAGGTGGCCGCTGCCCACTTGGAACTGGTAACCCAAGTACAGCTGGTGAGCGCGGTACTTGTCCTTGGAGTAGGCGCTGGCCATGATCGGTGTCTCGTCGTTGAGGTCCAGCGGGCCGGCGGTGCCGTTGGACTCCTTATCGCCGTTGTAGGCGTAGCCGAAGATGAAGTCCTTGTAGGCACCCTCAAGGCCCAGGGCCACCTGGCTGCCGAACTCCTTGTTGTGCGCCACACCGACCATGGGGTTGAGGGTGAAGTCCCCGGACTGGGCCAGGGCAGGCATGGCGGTGACACAGCTGAGTACGGAAGCGATTACGAATTTTTTCATTACAGTCTCTCTGATTTTCAGTGAATGGGTTCGGCTCAAGGCCGTCGTTGATGTGCCGGGTAGCATCGGTTCTCTCCCCTGGCCTGGGTCAGGCTGCTGGGGGCCGGCTTAACTTACGGGGGCCAATGCGCCAGCGACCTCCTGTCCCCGTTGAGTGGTGCCCATGGTAGGTAGGAGAGAATCACCAGACATCACTAACGGATCTGATGAGCATTGATGGCGACGTACGGTTGCCGCTGCTGAGGTTGCGACAGCCCTGGTCTGGGGCGGTGCTGCGGTTTGCGGTGGTGGGGCGAGCATCGGAGTGTGCTGCCCGGGTGGGGCGAGACTGGGTCGGGAAGCTGGAGGGGGCCATCCTTGGCGTCAGAGAGTTCCTTGATATTGGTGGTCAACCGCCGCGGGGCCGCCGTTGACCGCAGATTCACTATGGCAGCTGGAGGATTACCAAGAAATCCTATGACTCCTAGAAATCGAAGATAAATTGGCGTAAAAGCAATAACATCAGACAGAAATAGGGGTTGATGGAGACGATGACGCACACCCTTTCAGCCAATGCCAAATCGGAGTTGGGCAAGTTGTTGGTGGATACGCCGGAGTTGATTGATCTGCTGGCGCTGTTGCCCAAAGAGCAGCTGCAGTCCTACCCGACGCTGCAGAAGGAGCTGATCAGCAAGCACCCCAATGTTCGCCTCTATAAGCGGGCGCTTAAGGAGGGCAACTTTTCCAAGGAAGAGTTTCGGGATCGGGTGTTCGCCCGCCTGGACATGTTTGCCTACGAGCTGGCCACCACCATGAACACCGACTATCTGATGGAGCGGATCAGCCTGCTGGTGGGGGATGAGATCGATCGCATCGACGAGCTGTCGCTGCAGGAGATGGGCACCGATGTTATCCACCGTATCCTGGGCGATCTGTCCCAACAGGTGTTTAAGCACACCGAGCCGAAGGGAGACCACCCCTTCCTGGCGGAGCGCGGCCGCATTGATCACGGTTTCTGGCGGCACGCTGACAGGGCGTTCGATGCCTTTCTGGATGGCTACACCACCCAGGCGGCCCTGGATGCCTGGTGCCAGCTGAACCTGCACACCCGCTGTCCCCAAAGCTTCATCCGCTGGCTGAAGGTACACGGGGATCCCCGCGAGCTGGCAGAGTGGCGGGAGTATGCAAAAGGGTAGGCAATCACAGTGGCCGGGAAGTGAATCTTCGTTGCCGGTGGACGTTCGACCAACTCGGGGTTTACCCATGTCGAGCCTGACGGCCACAAGTCGGTTGTTCGAGGCCTCCCGAGTCAACACTGAGAGCTGAAGGTTAGCGTGCTCGGTCTCTGTTCCGAGTTGAAAATGAAAAGCCCCGCATTGCGGGGCTTGGCTGAGAAGGGGCGTGGCTTACTCGATGTTCTGGATCTGCTCGCGCATCTGCTCGATCAGCACCTTCAGTTCCACGGCGGCGGCGGTGATGTCGGTGCTGATGGACTTGGAGGCCAGGGTGTTGGACTCGCGGTTGAACTCCTGCATCATGAAGTCCAGGCGTCGGCCGCAGGCGCCGCCCTTTTTCAGAACCTTGCGGGTTTCGGCCACGTGGGCGTCGAGGCGATCCACCTCTTCGGCGACGTCCATCTTCTGCGCCATCAGGATCATCTCCTGCTCGATGCGAGCCGGATCCAGGTCCTCTTTCACTTCGGCCAGGCGGTCGGTCAATTTCTGACGTTGCCACTCCATGATCTCCGGCATGCGGCTGCGAACGAAGGCCGCCTGCTCGGTGACGCCATCGAGGCGCTCGATGATCATCTGTTCCAGAGCCTGGCCTTCCGAGCCACGGGCTTCTAGGAAGCTGTCGACGGTGGTGTCGAATGCCTTCATCAACTCTTTGCCGATGGCATCCATGTCTCGCTCGTTGGCTTCCAGCACGCCGGGCCAGCGCATCAGTTCCACCAGGTTCAACTGGCCGATGCCGGCCATGGTGTGCAGGTGCTGGGCCTTGTCGATCAACTGGGCGGCCAGTTTTTCATTCATCTGGATGCTTTCACCGGCGTTTTCTGCCAGTTCAAAGCGCAGGTTGACTTCGACCTTACCCCGAGCCAGGCGTTTGCGCAGGCGATCACGCAGCATGGGTTCCAGGGAGCGGAATTGCTCGGGCAGGCGCAGGTAGGTTTCCAGGTAGCGCTGGTTTACTGAGCGGATTTCCCAGGAGGCGTTGCCCCAGTCGGCTTTTACTTCACCGCGGGCGTACGCAGTCATGCTGTGGATCATTAGCTGATGGCCTTGTGATGTGGAGGTGCTGCGATTATACCAACCCCGGCAGGCAACGCCAAAAGCCACAGGGGATCTTTACCAACCAGACGAGGTCGGGGCCTCGGTGGCGGGCTCAGATCAACGTCGAGTGTGGTGAAAGGGCTCCTTTTTAATGCAGAAGGGGCCCTCGCGGGCGTGGTGGTTTAGGATTCGCTGGTGAGCGCCGTTTGTTGGTGGCTGAGTCGGCGCTGAGTGGCGTCGGCCAGCGAGACCTTATGCTGTTCCAGCAGCGTCAGTATGGTCAGGTTGAGCGCTTCGGCGACCTCCAGGTAGACCGGGAAATCGGTGGTAGTGATGTAGCTGAGAATGTTCAATTGCAGCGCCTGAGGGCCAAACTTGTGGAACCGCACCCGCACCGGCGCCTCGTCCACCTTGTCGTGGGCTTGCAGCGCCTCGGTGATGGCATCCATCAGCGGTCGCAGTTGACTGGCCTGGGTGTCGTAACGCAAGTGGATGGTGGGGCTGAAGCGAATTTTCTCGCGTTCGGAGAAGTTTTCCAGTTGCAGGTCGACAAAGGTGGCGTTGGAGATGTGAATCACGGTGCGATCCAGGGTGCGGATGCGGGTGTAGCGCAGGCCAATCTCTTCGACCACCCCCATCTGGGAGCCGAAGCGGCAGAAGTTGCCGACCCTCACCGGGGTGGACATGTACAGGGTGATGGCACCGATCAGGTTCTCCACCGACTTCTGCGCCGCCAGGGCCACCGCCAGGCCACCGATGCCGAGACCGGCGAGGATGGTGGTGGCTTTGAAGCCCAGGTTCTCCAGCCACAACAACAGGCCGGTCAGAATCACCAGGGTTTTGGCCACCGTAAACAGCGGTCGCATCAGCAGCGCGCCCTGATCTTTGCCCTTTTCCTTAAGAACCAGTATCAGGTGTTGTCGGGTCAATTCCAGTCCGGCCACCGCGACCCAGATAAAGGCAATGATCAGCAGAGTCCGGCCTTCGGCAAACGCCTGGGCTTCGATGGAAGGGCGAACCAGAGGGAAGGTCTGGCGAATCACCAGCACCAGCAGTAGCAGCCTCAGCGGGCCGCGGATGAACTTTTGCAGGTGCTGAGTGTGCTCGCCGCGGCGGCCGATGAGGGTGTTGGTCAGCCAAAACAACGGCCAGCTTATTAGGTAGGCGATCAGCAGGAACAGCAGCAGGGCCACCAGTTGCCAGCTTTGCAGACCCATCACCTCGAACACCGGCAGATGCTGGCTTAAAAACTCGCCGATGGGGCCATCGCCATGGATGCGGTACAACTCTGGAATGTAAGACAGGGTCGCGTTGGAGACCTTCCAGATGGATTCGCCGTCACCACGGGGCACCCGTTGCATATAGACACTGACTTGGCGGCGCTTCAGGGGAATTTTGCCCACCAGATCCCGATAACTGGGCAAGCCGTCTTCTGTCAGACCGTGTTTGCTGTTGCTCATGGATTGCAGGTCGACCCAGAGGGTACGATCCAGCACCACCTTCAGCTGTCGAGCCAGTTCCGCCGAGTCTAATGCGGCCACCGCTGCCGGCAGGTTGCGGGTGTCCAGGTAGTGGCCCGCTTGCTCGAAGTCGCCGTAGCGCATGGCGTGCAGCAACCCTTCCATGGAGGAGCGGGGCGAGCCGCGCTCATGTTCGTCGGCCACGGTCGGCGGCGCCACAGGGGCGGGCTTCGAAGCGGCCTCTTCTGCCGGAGTGTCTTGTTCCATGACGTTTTTCAACGTGGGGGTGGTTGCCTGGCTCCACAGTGGCAACAGCGCCCACATCAGCAGCAATCCATAGCCGACTCGTTTCATAGTGATGCTTTTTTGATCTGTTGGTGATTCAGTTATAACAGATATTTAGGGGGAAACAACCGGCGTATCAATGGCATGACCCCGGCGTGTGGCACCCGGTCCACGGCCCAGTGTCCGGCCGAGACCAGTGCCTTACGGCCTCGCTTAACGGGCGCTGGATCGGTATAATGTGACCCCAAATTTTCAAGCCAAGGCTGACTCCATGCGTCCAGATAACCGCGCCCAGAACCAAACTCGTCCCATCACCATTACCCGCAACTACACCCGTTATGCGGAAGGCTCTGTGCTGGTAGAGTTTGGCCATACCAAGGTGCTGTGTAACGCCACCGTCGAAGAGGGCGTGCCCCGCTTCCTTAAGGGTAAGGGCCAGGGCTGGGTGACCGCCGAGTACAGCATGTTGCCACGGGCGACCCACAGCCGCAGTGGCCGGGAAGCGGCCCGGGGCAAACAGGGGGGCCGTACCCTGGAGATTCAGCGCCTGATTGGCCGATCATTGCGAGCGGCCATGGATCTGAAAAAACTGGGTGAGTACACCATTACCATCGATTGTGATGTGATTCAGGCGGATGGCGGCACCCGCACCGCCGCCATTTCCGGCGCCTGCGTGGCCCTGGTGGATGCCCTCAATGGCCTGCAGCGTGACAAGAAGCTGACCAAGGACCCGCTCAAGTTCATGATTGCGGCGGTTTCCGTGGGCGTGGTGGATGGCCAGGCGGTGTGTGATTTGGAGTACGTGGAAGACTCCGCCGCCGAGACCGACATGAACGTGGTGATGGCGGAAGATGGTCGCATGATTGAGGTGCAAGGCACCGCCGAGGGGGAACCCTTCAGCCACGAGGAGCTCCTCGAGATGCTGGCGCTGGCCAAGTCGGGGATTGCCGACATCGTCGAAGCCCAGAAGGCGGCGCTCGCCGTCGGTTAATGATTTTTTGAAGCGACCCGGGTGGTCGCTTTTTTGTACCCACAATGAGAATAAAGGTCGGAAAACAGTGAAAGCTTACCAACGAGAATTTATTGAGTTTGCCCTAGAACGTAACGTATTGCGTTTTGGCGAGTTTACCCTGAAGTCTGGCCGTAAGAGCCCCTACTTTTTTAACGCTGGTTTGTTTAATACCGGTCGTGACCTGGCTCGGCTGGGTCGCTTCTACGCGGCGGCGCTGGCGGATTCAGGCATCGATTACGATCTGTTGTTCGGACCGGCGTACAAGGGCATTCCCATCGCCACCACCACGGCGGTGGCGCTGGCGGACCATCATGACATCGATAAGCCGTACTGCTTTAACCGCAAAGAGAAGAAAGATCATGGTGAGGGCGGCAACCTGGTGGGCTCAGAGTTGACCGGCAAGGTGATGCTGGTGGACGACGTGATCACTGCCGGTACCGCCATTCGCGAGTCGATGGAGATCATCAAGGCCCATCAGGCGTCGCTGTCCGGGGTGCTGATTGCGTTGGATCGTCAGGAGAAGGGCAAGGGCGAGTTGTCTGCCATTCAGGAAGTGGAGCGGGATTACGGCTGCAGCATCATCGCCATCGTTACCCTGGGTGACCTGATCACCTACCTGAAGGAGCAGCCTGGCCGCGAAGCCGAACTGGCCCAGGTCAGTGCCTACCGGCAGCAGTACGGCATCTGACGCCTGTTGGTATAACAACCGTTGCAAGGGCACTCCCGGGTGCCCTTTTTTATTGTCCTGTAATCACGAAAAACGGCACCTTTCGGTGCCGTTGTCGATGGTTTTGCCGCCATTCGGCGACATTAGCTTTGCAGCAGCTGTCGCTGGATAAAGGCCCATTGCTCGGAGAACCGCTCGGTGGGCATCAACTTGAATTCGCTGCGCACGTATTGGGCAATGCGGCCTTCGGCGTAGCTCAGCAGCAAGTTGGCCAGCATACCCTCTTCCAGGTAGAAGCCGGAGCTTTCCCGCAGCGCCTTCTCCCGCAAGGCTTGCTTGAGATTGGTCTCAATCTTGGCAAACAGCTGATTGATGCGCTCGCGCAGGCGTTCCTGCTCACCGATCAGGGCATCACCGGTCAGCAGGCGGGTGATGCCGGGGTTGCGCTCGGCAAAGGTCAGCAGCAGCTGCAGAATCAGCTGACAGCGGACCATGGTGTCGGTTTCCTCTTCCATGATCAGGTTGATGCGGGACAGCAACGAGTCTTCGATGAACTCGATCAGGCCTTCAAACATTCGAGCCTTGGAGGGGAAGTGGCGATACAGGGCGGCTTCCGACACCCCCACTTCGGCGGCCAGTTTGGCGATGGTGATGCGCTGGCCCGGTGAGGTTTCCAGCATCCGAGCCAGACACTGGAGTATCTGCTCACGGCGGTTGCTTTTTTGTGTGGTGGTCATGGCCTAGGGTCTTCTGTTACTTGGTACCGGAGTGGCCAAAGCCACCTTCGCCACGCTCACTGGCGTCAAAGGCGTCGACCTGAGTGAACGCCGCCTGCACTACTGGCAGGAACACCAGTTGGGCGACGCGTTCGCCGGGTTCGATCTCCACCGCGGTGTTGCTGCGGTTCCACAGGGAACACATCAGCGGGCCCTGGTAGTCGGAGTCGATCAGTCCCACCAGGTTGCCCAGGACGATGCCTTTCTTATGGCCCATGCCGGAGCGGGGCAAAATGGTGGCGGCCAGACTGGCGTCGCCAATGTGAATGGCGATGCCAGTGGGCACCAGTTGGCTCTGACCCGGTTCCAGCACCAGTGGCTGCTCCAGCATGGCGCGCAGATCCATGCCGGCGGATCCCGGGGTGGCGTATTCCGGCAGAGGCCAGTCGTTACCCAGTCGGGAGTCCAGGATTTTCAATTCGATAGGTGTTTTCATGGGTCGCTCTTATTGATTCAGTTTGTCGGCGATGGTGAGCAGCAACTGCCGGGCCTGGCTGGCCTTATCGCTGTGGCCCAGATCCTGGTGGCCGCCCTGCCAGTACAGGGTGAGGGCGTTGCTGTCGGCGTTGAATCCCTGACCGGGCTTGGAGACGTCGTTGGCGGCGATCATATCCAGTTGCTTGCGGGCCAGTTTATCCAGCGCATAACGTTCCACATCATTGGTTTCGGCGGCAAAGCCGACAGTGAATGGTCGCTTACTGTGGCTGGCTACTGTAGCAAGGATGTCCGGGTTGCGCACCATCTCAATGGTGAGGGTGTCTTTGCTCTTTTTGATTTTGTTATCGGCGACGCTGACCGGCCGGTAATCGGCCACGGCGGCGCAGCCGATAAAGATGTGCTGTTGATCCACCTCGGCCATGACCGCATCCAGCATCTGCTGTGCCGATTGCACGTCGATGCGGGTCACGCCCGCTGGCGTCGCCAGGGACACCGGGCCACTGACCAGGGTCACGTCGGCACCCAGTTGCCTGGCTTGCTCGGCCAGGGCAAAGCCCATCTTGCCGGAGCTGTGGTTAGACAGGTAACGCACCGGATCCAGAGCCTCACGGGTGGGGCCGGCGGTAAGCAACAGTTTTTTGCCTGCCAGTGGCTTGGGGGCGGCGGCTTCGGTGGCGGCTGCCAATGACAGGGCGGTGATCTCCTCCGGCTCCGGCATTCGCCCGGGTCCCACTTCGCCGCAAGCCTGATCGCCGCTGGCAGGACCCCACTGAGTTATGCCTCGGGCATTCAGAGTCGCCAGGTTGGCCTGAGTGGCCTGAGCCTGGTACATCACCTGATTCATGGCCGGACAGATGCGAATCGGCGCTTCGGTGGCCAGGCAGATGGCGGTAATCAGTTCATCGGCCATGCCGGCTGCCAGCCGGGCCAGGAAGTTGGCGCTGGCGGGGGCGATGATGACCTCATCGGCCCAGCGGGCCAGTTCGATGTGGCCCATGCCCTGTTCGGCCGCCGGGTCGAGCAGATCGTGGGCGACCGCATGACCAGACACCGCCTGCAGCGACATCGGGGTCACAAAGGCTTTGGCGCCGCCACTCAAGACGACACGGACGTCGGCGCCGGTCTCTTTAAGACGGCGAACGATGATTGGGGCCTTGTAGGCGGCGATGCCACCGCTGATTCCCAACACAATATTTCGAGTGATTTTGCTCATGGCCATTGGTCGTTTTTCGATAATGGCGCCTAAGATAACACAGGAAGTGCCGTGGCAATCAATGACCGATGCCACACGGAGCGAGCCGGATCCACAAGGAGGTGCGTCATGGCAATACGGGATTGGCCGAAGACCGAACGACCAAGAGAACGTCTTTTGGCTCAAGGGGTTGGTGTTTTAAGCGACGCCGAGTTACTGGCGATTTTTCTTCGAACCGGCATCGCCGGTTGCAGCGCGGTGGAACTGGCACGGCAACTGCTGACGCACGCGGGCGGGTTGAATCGGTTGTTGGCGATGGATCGCCGCCAGTTTGCCGACATTCGCGGCATGGGACCGGCAAAATACGCCCAGCTTCAGGCGGCGCTGGAGTTAGGGCGCCGCTGTCTGGGGGAGAAAAGTCAGCAGGCCGATGCCCTCACCAGCCCAGATTCGGCCCAGGAATATCTGCAGGTCAGCCTGGGTCATTTAGGGCATGAGGTGTTCGCCATGCTGTTGCTCGACAGTCAGCATCGAGTAGTCAAGCTAACGGAATTATTTCGTGGTACCATAGACGCCGCTAATGTGTACCCCCGTGAGGTGGTGAAAACGGTTCTGGCTGCCAATGCGGCAGCAGTGATACTCGCTCACAATCACCCCAGTGGCGTCAGTGAGCCCAGCCAAGCGGACCGTGCCATTACTAAACGGATACAGAATGCCTTGGCACTGATCGATGTATCGGTGCTCGATCACTTGGTCATCGGCCATGGCGAATGCTGCTCATTCGCACAAAGAGGATGGCTTTAACATCAGTTTGCTTGATCTTTGCTTCTTTATCTTGTATAAAATGCGCCCTTCGTGTGCCTCGGGCGACGGCCATACGAGGCACAATGATGCTCGAGCAATATTTTGGAGACTGAAATGTCTAAAGTATGTCAAGTTACCGGTAAGCGTCCGGTAACCGGGAACAACGTATCCCACGCAAAAAACCACACTAAGCGTCGTTTTCTGCCAAACCTGCAAACTCACCGTTTTTGGGTTGAAGATGAAAAGCGTTTCGTGAAGCTGCGCGTATCCACCAAAGGTATGCGTATCATTGATAAGAAGGGTATCGAAGTAGTTCTGAAAGAACTGCGTGCCCGCGGTGAGAAGGTTTAAGGAGATAAATCATGGCAGCTAAAGGTGGTCGTGAGAAGATCCGTCTGGTATCCACTGCTGGTACTGGTCACTTCTATACTACAGACAAGAACAAGCGCAACATGCCTGAAAAGTTCGAAATCAAAAAATTCGATCCTAAGGCGCGTAAGCACGTTCTGTACAAAGAAGCCAAAATCAAGTAATTGATCCTGGACTCTTGAAAAACCCGGCTTCGGCCGGGTTTTTTTATGGGCGATAAAAAACTACAATTTCAGAATAACTTAACTGAAGTTGAGCGTGCTTATGGCGAAACGTCGTACCTGGAACAACGTGCTGATTCTGGCGTTGTCCCTGTTTGGCATGCTGATGCTGTATGTCAGCAACCTGATCAGCCCCAACAGCAGCAGTTATCCGCTGTTGCCGGAGGGAGCCGGCATCGAGGCTCTGGTGATGCAGGAGCTGGTGGTGCGCCGCGACGGCGAACACTGGCGTTCGGCGCCGGCGGTGGCCGACGCTCAACTGCAGGCGCTGATGGCCCATTGGCGTGAGGCCAGGTTGCTGCCCATCGCCGAGCCGATTCCGGCGCCGATGCAACCGGTGCAGGTGGACCTGTATCTGGATGACGGCTCGGCGCCGATTACCGTGTTGATCTATCCTCGCTACGGCTACCTGAAGCTGCTGGGGCAGCCGCAGTGGTGGAAGCTGCTGTCGGCCGAAGGCGCTCAACTGTTAAACCGAGAAGGGAAGGATGCCTGAATTACCGGAAGTGGAAGTGACCTGTCAGGGGATCCGTCCCCACTTGCAGGGGCGGTGCGTCACCGAGGTGGTGGTGCGACAGCCGCAACTGCGCTGGCCCATCGAGCCGGAGATTCTGCAGATGCAGGGGCAGGCGATCACTGGGGTGCGGCGACGGGCCAAGTACCTGTTGCTGGAAACCGACATCGGGGTGTTGATTCTGCACCTGGGCATGTCCGGCAGTCTGCGGGTGCTGAAGCCGGCACCGGCGCCGGAAAAACACGACCATCTTGACCTGGTGCTGGACAGTGGAGCGGTGCTGCGGCTTAACGATCCACGACGCTTCGGCGCCGCCATCTGGTGGACGGGGCCCCTGCCTAAGCATCCGCTGCTGGCCAAATTGGGCCCTGAGCCCCTCACCAGCGCATTTAATGCCGATTACCTGATGTCGCAGCTTCAAGGCAAGAAGAAGGCCGTTAAACTGGCGCTGATGGACAACCAGGTGGTGGTCGGTGTAGGCAACATCTACGCCAACGAGGCGCTATTCAGCGCCGGCATCGATCCCCGCCGTCCTGCCGGTACCCTGAGTCATGCCCAGGCGTCGCAATTGGTGGATGAGGTGAAAACCGTGTTGGCACGGGCCATCAAGCAGGGGGGGACCACCCTCAAAGACTTCACCCAGGCCGATGGCAAGCCGGGGTATTTCGCCCAGCAACTGCTGGTGTATGGCCGTGGCGGCGAGGCGTGTCCGTTGTGTCAGCAGACTCTGACCGAGGTGAAACTGGGGCAGCGGGCAACGGTGTTTTGCGACCGCTGCCAGCGCTGAATCGGTTTACCGGTTTTTCAGTTTGGTGGCGACCGCGGCATCCACCAGCGGGTGCAGGAACTCGCTGACATTACCGCCATGAGAGGCCACGTCCTTGACCAGGCTGGAGGAGATGAAGGTGTACTCCTGAGCCGGGGTCAGGAAGATGGTTTCCATCTCCGGGTGCAGGTGACGGTTCATGCCCGCCAGCTGAAATTCGTATTCGAAATCGGCCACCGCCCGTAATCCCCGGACCAGCACATCGGCCTGTTCGGCCTTGGCGAAATCCACCAGCAGCCCTGAAAATCCCTTGATGGTGACGTTGTCGATGTCGTCGGTAATGCGCTGCGCCAATTCCACACGTTCATCCAATGAAAACAAAGGCTTCTTGCTGGCACTGGCGGCGATGCCGACCACCACGTGGTCAAACAACTTGGCGCTGCGCTTAATCAGGTCCAGGTGGCCATTGGTGATGGGGTCGAAGGTTCCTGGGTAGATGGCGATGCGTTTCATGTGGGCCTCTGGTGAATGGGTTAGAATGACTGCGCTCCGGCATGAAATTTTGAGTCAGTCGCCGGCGATGTTGGTGTAGAATAGCAGCTTTGCAAATACTGCTGTAGTTTCAGTATTTCCAGTGTTTTTTATCCTTTGGGTCAACGCAGGCCGAGGGGAAAACCGGTGCTTCCACAGACCGTCTGGCGACGAACGGGGTCGGCAGTGGCAGGATAAGACAGAGTAGAAGGCGAACGATTCTATGAAAAATGTGGTCATCTTTGGTGCGTCCAGCGGCGGTAAGATCGTCGCCGATGCCTTGCTGCGTCAGCCAGAGCGTTATCGACTGAAATACTTCTTGGACAATGATACATCCCGTTGGGGTCAGCAGTTGCTGGGCATTAGCATCGCCGGTGGCATGGATGAGCTGGCGGTTCTGGCCAAAGCGGAGCCCATCGATAAGGTGATCGTGGCCATCTCCAACATCGGTGAAGATGACCTGGCGGTGATCTCCGAGACCTGTCGTCAATGGGACATTGAGCTCAGAATCATTCCCCAGGCGCTGGACATTGTGTTTGAGGATCCGATTCTCAACCAGATGCGCGAAGTCAGCGTGGCCGATCTGCTCGGGCGCCACGAAGTCAGCCTGGCGGATGATCGGGTGTCGGCAGAGATTCAGGGCCAGACCGTGTTGGTAACCGGTGCGGCCGGCTCCATCGGCAGTGAGGTGGTGCGCCAGGTGGCAAAGTTTGCCCCCGCCCGAATCATCGGTCTGGACGTGAATGAAAACGACCTGTATCTGCTGGAGCTGTTTGTCGGCCGTCATTTCCCGGAGATTGCGTTTTCGTCGGTGATCTGCTCGATTCAGGATCGCACCGAGCTGGTGCGAGAGTTGACGGGACAGGGCATCGATGTGGTGTTCCACTGCGCCGCCCATAAGCATGTGCCGCTGATGGAGCGCTCGCCGGTGCAGGCGGTGAAGAATAACGTTCTCGGGACCCTCAATGTGGCCCAGGTGGCCGATGAGTTGGCCATCGGCCGCTTCGTGCTGATCTCCACCGATAAGGCGGTCAATCCCACCAACGTCATGGGGGCCTCGAAGCGGGTGGCCGAACTGATTGTGCTGGAGATGAATCGTCGCTCCGATACCCGCTTCATGGCGGTTCGCTTTGGCAACGTGCTCGGCTCTGCCGGCAGTGTGATTCCCATTTTCAAGGAGCTGCTGAAAGAGGGGCGGGATCTGACCATCACCGATGAACGCATGACCCGCTACTTCATGACCATTCCCGAGGCGGCCCGGCTGGTGATCGAGTCCGGGGTTCAGGGCCAGGGGGGCGAGTTGTTTGTGCTGGAGATGGGCGAGCCGGTGGAGATTCTGACCCTGGCGCGCAAGATGATCGAGTTGTCACGGGCTCAGTCCGACATCAAGATCATTGGCCTTCGTCCCGGAGAGAAACTGTACGAGGAGCTGTTCTACGACATGGACAGCGTGATCCCCACCGATAATCGCAAGATTCTGCTGTCCACCGCCGAGGCGGATCAGCAGCTGGACCTGACCCAACTGCGCCAGGAGATTGAGGCGGTCATCGCCGATGCCAGTGGCAGTCGGTCCTTCCTCGGTCGTTACGTGGCCAGCTTTAGTGGGGCACAGGCATGAGGACTCTGGTGGTAACCCACGTCTACCAGCAGGCCAAGCCTTACCTGACCGAACTGTTTGCCTCCATCGCGGCGCAAACCGACCAGAATTTTGATTGTGTGGCGTTCAACTATGGCCTGGACGCACCGCTGACGCAGTTCGGCTTTGTTGGTACGGAAGTGGCCAATGAGCATAATCTGGGCATTCCGGATGCTCGTGACTGGGCCCTGCGCTATGCCCTCGAGCAGGGCTATGAGCTGGCGATTTTCATCGATGCCGATGACGTGATGGCCGCCGACAGGGTGGCTCGCACCAAGGCGGCCTACAGCGACGAATATGGTTTCTACTACACCGGCCTTAATCTGCTGTCGAATCGTCAGCGTGACTTTTTCGAGGGGCAGCAGCCGTCTCAGGTGACATCGGTGGATGCGCTGATGGCGCACAACTTTGTCGGCCTGTCCCACTTTGCCCTCAATGTGAAGGCGGCAGCGGCGGTGATCGAGGCCATGACCTGTCCATTGGACGTCGTTGCCTACGATTGGTTTCTGACCTCGGCGTTGCTGCTTAATGGCCTCAAGGGCAAACGGGTGGACAGCACCACCTACTACCGTATTTATGAACAGAACACCGCCGGCTTTACCAACAGCCTGACCCCGGAGAAGCTGAAACGCACCGTTGAGGTTAAAGCGATCCATTATCGGGTTATGGCGGAGTATTGCCGGGCCCATGGCTTCAGTGCCATGCTTACGGCTTACGCCGATCGACGGCACCACTATCAAGGGCTGCTGGCGCAACTTGAGGCGGAAACGCCGGCTCAGATGCGGCAGAGACTCACGACTATTCATCCCACCAATGCCTATTGGTGGAGCGCAATTTAGGAGCTGTAATGAACAGTAAAGTTATCAAGCTGGGCGATCGCGAGATCAGTAACTTTGGTCGCCCCTACGTGATTGCCGAGATCGGCGCTAACCACAATGGGGATATGGAACTGGCGAAATCGATGATCGACTCTGCGGTCGACAACGGTGCCGATGCGGTGAAGTTCCAGTCCTGGAGCAACACTTCGCTGATCGCCAAAGAGGAGTACGATCGCAATCAGAGCTATGACGATTGCAAGAAGAAGCACTTCGGTTCCCTGTTTGAGATGGTGGACAAATACGCCCTGAGCACCGAGGACCATCACGAGCTGAAGCGCTATTGCGATGACAAAGGGGTGGCGTTCTGCTCCACTCCGTTCTCAGAAACCGAAGCGGACTTGCTGGAGTCGTTGGGGGTGCCGTTTTTCAAGATCGCCTCCATGGACATCACCAACCTGCGCCTGCTTAAGCACGTGGCGGCAAAAGGCCTGCCGGTGATCATCTCCACCGGTATGTCTACCATGGCCGAGATCGATAATGCCGTGGCAGCCATCGAGTCCACCGGCAACCGCCAGATCGTGATTCTGCACTGCATCTCCATCTACCCACCGGCGATGGAAGACGTCAACCTGGCCAACATCAGCATGTTGATGCAGGCTTACGACTACCCCATCGGTTTCTCCGACCACTCCATCGGCAGCGCCCTGCCGCTGGCCTCGGTGGCACTGGGCTCCTGCCTGATCGAGAAGCACTACACCACCGACAAGGATTTGCCGGGCTGGGATCACGCCATCTCCGCCGATCCGGCCGAGCTGAAGGTGATTTGCGACGAGTCCCGCAACATTCAGATCGCCATGGGCTGTAGCAAACGGGTGGTGTCCGAGGCCGAATTGGCCAAGAAAGACAAGTTCCGCCGCAGCGTGGTGCTGACCCGGGATCTGCAGCCAGGTCATGTGCTGCAGGCCAGCGATTTTACCTTTAAGCGCCCGGGAACCGGCATTCCTCCGGAGATGGAGATGCAGGTAATTGGCCGCACCATGAAGGTAGCCAAGGGTGAAGACGAACTGCTCAGCTGGGATGATCTGGGCTAAGTAAACCGACAACAATAGAGGGCGCCGTCGGCGCCCTTTAGGAAACTAACTGCATGAAAACCGTAGCCTGTATTATTGCTCGCACCACATCGACGCGGCTGCCACTGAAAGTGCTGCGCAGCTTCGATTCCGAGCGTCGTGTGTCGATGCTGGACATCATCAGCACCAGTTTGAAAAAGGCCCGCCGGGTCGACGACATTTTTCTGTGCACCTCCAGCGAAAGCTGTGACGACATCATGGAAGACGTGGCCGATAAAAATGGCATCCAGCTCTACCGCGGTGCGGCGACCGCGGTGATCGAGCGGATGCTGGCTGTGGCCGAGCAGACTCAGGCGGACTACGTCATTCGGGTCACCGGTGACAACGTGTTTACCGCCGGTGACATGCTGGATGAGCAGATTGGCCAGTGTTACGAGCAGCAACTGGATTACTGCCGGGTGGTAAACGTACCGCTGGGGATCACCGCCGAGGTGATCAAGGTGACGGCACTGAAGGACATCTACGCCAAGATCGATCCCGAGGTCAGTGAGTATCTGATGCTGTTTGCCTTTGATCCGAGCTGTTATCGCTGCGGTGTGCTCAAGGTGGATAAGGATTACAGTCATTTCAGCCTGACGGTGGATACCCCGGCGGATCTGGCCGTCGGCCGGGCGCTGTTGCGGGAGCTGGGGGATCGGGCCGATGCCGTGTCCCTGGCCGGGGTGCTGCGTATGCTGGATCAGAAACCGGATACCTTCAAGGCCATTCCCATGGATACCAACATCAAGTTGCCCTACGGCAAGAATGTCGACTTTGCCGCCTTCCTGGCGGATCAGCAGCGACGCATTGATGCCTGCCACGTGGTGAAAGAGGTGCAGTTATGATTGTGATTGCCGAGACCGCCTTCAATCATGAAGGGGACTTTGATTATCTGTTGAGGTTGATCGATGCCGCCGCCGACAGCGGTGCCGACATGATCAAGTTTCAGGTGCTGATCAATGCCGATGAGTTTGTCAGCCACGGTGCCGACAGTCACGGGTTGATCACCAGTTGGTGTTTCACCTTAGAGCAGTGGCAGCAGGCGTTGGATCGGGCCGAATCCCGAGGGTTGCGGCTGTTCCTGATGCCGCTGGACACCGCCGCGGTTGCCCTGTGCGAGCGCCCTTCGGTGGAGTTTGTCGAGATCCATTCGGTCAGTTTCAATGACCAGGCATTGATTGACGCGGTACAGGCTCTGCCCAAGACTCTGGCCTTTGGCATTGGTGGTCGTACCCTGGAAGAGGTGGAGTACCTGGTGGCCACCTATGGTGAGGATCGGTTGTTGCTGATGCACGGCTTTCAAGCCTACCCCACCGACATCGAAGACGTCTGCTTTGAGCGCATCAATCATTTGTGCCAGCGCTTTCCCGGAGTGCGCATCGGCTACGCCGATCATTCACCGCCAGACAGCGATGAATCGCTGGAGGCCTGTTTGATGGCTTACGCGCGCGGGCTGCGCATCTTTGAAAAGCACGTCACCCTGGAAGCGGAGCGCACCGATGCCCAGGCTGGATTACTGCCGCAGGCGATGGCCCACTTTGTGGCCAGAATGCGGCGTTTTCATCGCCTCGGCAACCCGGATGCGGCCAGCTGGCAACCGATGACCGACGCCGAACTGGTGTATCGTCAGCGCCAGAAGCAGGTGGTGGCCGCCGAAGCGATTGAAGCCGGTCAGGCCTTTACCCGTAACAACCTGATGTTGTGTATGCACACCAGCGCTGGCAGTCATACCCGCATCAGTGACCTGTTGGGTCAATCGGCCACAAGCAGTTACCGCAGTGGTGAGGTGATCGATGAGCCTGCCGCAGACTGAGTGGTTGCAAGGCCTGAAAGCCGAGGGCCGAGCGGTCTATGCCGTGTTCGGTGCCGGTGGTCATGGCAAGGTGGTGGCGGATGCCATCGAGCAGCAGCACCCCGGTTGTCAGGTGGTGGTATTTGACGATGCCGACGATGCGTCGTCCGCCTGGCCGCTGATGGGCGGTGAGCAGCAACTGCTGGCTTGCCGATCCCACCTGGACGGCGTAGTCGTGGCCATCGGCAGCAATCCGGTACGCCTGGCGGTGCAACGGCGTTTGCAGCAGGCCGCAGTGGCGATGTTGACCGTAGTGCACCCTCGTGCTTGCGTCAGCCAGTATGCCAGGCTCGGGGCTGGAACCGTGGTGTTGGCCCACGCCGTCATCAATGCGGATGCCCGGGTTGGTGACGCGGTGATCGTCAATTCTGCCGCCGTGGTTGAGCACGACTGCCGGGTCGCCGATGCGGTACACCTGAGTCCGGGCGCCGTGATGAGCGGTGGCAGTCAAGTGGGCCAGTGCAGCTGGCTGGGAGCGCAATCCTGTTTGCGTCAATTAATTACCGTGGCCGATGGCGTGACCGTCGGTGCGGGCGCGGTGGTGGTGGCCGATGTGGCGGCCAATGACTGCGTGGTGGGCGTCCCCGCTAAACCCCTGAAGTCGGAGTAAGACAACGTGTTGAATACCCCCTTTTCCCCCTGGCCCAGTTACAGCCAGGAGGAGGCCGATAAGGCCGCCGAAGTGATCCTGTCCAACCGGGTGAACTACTGGACCGGCGGCGAGTGCCGCGAGTTTGAGAAAGAGTTTGCCGCCTGGTGCGAGTGCAATTACGCGGTGGCAGTGACCAATGGCACCGTGGCCCTGGATCTGGCCCTGAAGGCGTTGAACATCGGCGCCGGTGACGAGGTGATTACCACCTCGCGGACGTTTCTGGCCTCGGCGTCGTCCATCGTTACTGCGGGGGCCACGCCGGTGTTTGCCGACGTGGATCTGGACACCCAGAATGTCAGTGCCGACACCATCGAGGCGGTGCTGACCGAACGCACCAAGGCGGTGATCGTGGTGCACCTGGCGGGAATGCCGGCGGAGATGGACGCCATCATGGCGTTGGCAGAGCAGCGCGGTTTCTACGTCATCGAAGACTGTGCCCAGGCCCATGGTTGTCGCTACAAAGGCCGCCCGGTGGGCAGCATCGGCCATATCGGTGCCTGGTCGTTCTGCCAGGACAAGATCATGACCACCGCCGGTGAGGGGGGCATGGTGACCACCAACGACAAAGCGTTGTGGGCGGCGATGTGGAGCTACAAGGACCATGGCAAGAGCCATGCGGCGGTGTATGAGAAAGCCCATCCGCCGGGATTCCGTTGGCTGCACGAGAGTTTCGGTACCAACTGGCGCATGACCGAAGTACAGGGGGCCATCGGCCGTATCCAACTGCGGCGGATGGCCGACTGGCAGGCCAGGCGCACCGCCAACGCCGAGCGCTTGCTGAGCACCGCCAGTGAGTTTGCCCTGATTCGGTCGATACCGGTGCCGGACTACGTCACGCACGCCTGGTACAAGTGTTATCTGTTTATCGAACCTTCACAGTTGGCGCCGGGCTGGAGCCGGGACCGCATCGTGGCGGCGATCAACGACGCCGGGGTGCCGTGCATGCAGGGCAGTTGTTCCGAGGTGTACAACGAGAAAGCCTTTGATGGCACCGGTTGGCGTCCGGCTACGCCACTGGCCAATGCGGTGCAGTTGGGGGAGACCAGCCTGATGTTTCTGGTGCACCCGACGCTGACCGAGGCCGAGATGGACACCAGCTGTGAGGTGCTTCAGCGGGTGCTGACTCAGGCTCAGCGCTGAGTGTGTCGGCCAGAAACCAACAAGGGCACCCTAGGGTGCCCTTGTTGCGTGTTATGAGTTGTTCAGTCGTTACTGACGCTGACGAGGGCCTGTTTCAGAGCCTTTTGCCAGCGAGTGGGGTCGCTGCCCCAGCGGCCCAGAGTGTCGGCCAGAGTGGTGTCCGCCAGGGTCAGTCGGTGGCAGTGCTGCTCGAAGCCGGTGCCGGCGGCGGACAGGATCGAGATGGCCGGTATCACCGAAGGCATACCCAGCAAAATCGCCTCCAGCGGCACCTTGGCGTTCAGCACGGTGCAGCGCTGGGCAAACTCCTGGTACTGGTCGGTGTCTTCTGCCGGGTGAATCTTCAGGTACACCTGATAGCCCTGGGCCATCAGGGCGTCGATCAGGGTGCGGTAGATGGTCAGCTTGCCGGCCACCCCGCAGCCAGCGATGTTCTCTATGGGCTGGGTACTCAGCACCGCCTCGCGCTGGCCGGTGTGTGCCGGTGGCGTCAGCCGGAACAGCGTCAGCACCATGGCTGATTGTTCCTTGGGATCGAGGAAATCGATCTTAACCGCTTTGTGACTGATGGAGTCGGGGGCCCGCTCCGGCGTAAGCAGGTGCACCTGTCGGCAGCGGGGGCTTTCACCAAACACCTTATAAGACGGCGTACGACCGGTGAGTAGCCGCCCCAGTTGCTTGAAGGTCTTTACCGGCAGTTTGCGGTAGTTGCCTTCGCCGTCTTCGATGATGGAAAACTGGGGCACCACTCGACTGAACAGGCGGGCCATCTTGTTCTTTTCATTGAACAGCACCATTTGCGGCTGATCGGCCTCCAGCAATGCTCGGGACAGGGCCGGGGACAGGCTGGCCAACTGTTCGCAGAAGTGACGACGGAAGCGGGCCGGCGCCGGCAGATCGCGCATGGCCAGAAAATAGAACAGGGTGCCGGTCAGGGTTTTGCTTTGCAGTTTGCTGGTTGCCCGGCGGCTGAGCAGGTGCACCTGAATGTGATCGGGCAGCACCTCGGTATCCAGCAGGTCGGGGGTAATGCCCTGGTAGTCGGCAAACAGCACCACGTGAGACTGCACCTGAGGACGGGCATTGGCTCGTAACACGGCAAACAGCAGGTGACGCACGGTGGAGCAGACGTAAAATTCCATTGGGATTCCTTTGCCGAGTCCGGTCTACCAGCGCCAGTAGCCCAGGCTCTTTCGTTGCTTGAAGCGGCGGATCAGATTCAGTGGCTTGGCCTTGAGGTGCCCCAGCCCGGATTCGATCAGAGTGTTGACCGCCACCAGGACTCGCTCGGTGGAGCGGCCATCCCGGTAGGGGTGCAGTTGATTGCTGAATGCCTCGATGGCGGCCATCAACTCCGCCGGGCGGCTGTGGGCCAGCTCGAGGGCTTCGGCAATCTGCTCAGGCTCGGTGACGTTGAGCAGGTGTGGCTGTGGTGTCTGAGTATTGAAGGTGACCACTGGCTTTTGCTGCAGCAGGAACATCAACAACATCGATGAGGTGTCGCACAGCATCAGATCGGCGGCCTGCAGCAGCGGGATGACGTTGTCGGTTTCGACAAAGGTCAGGTTATCGTTTTGCATCCCCTTATAGGTGTCGATCACCGCCTGTTCCATCTTGGGATGGAACTGCACCAGAATGCGCCACTTGCCCGAGTCTCTCAGCGCTTCAAGCTCGGGTACCAGTTTTTTGGCGCAGCTGTACTTCTGAGAGAAGGTGGAGCAGAACAACAGAGTGGGCCTGGAATCGTTGCCGTCGAGGTAGGGGTTATCGGCGCAGGGGGTAAACAGCGGGTCCAGGTTGGCCCAGCCGGTTTCCACCACATCGAAGAAACCATGTTGCTTGGCCAATTCCACGAACGGAGCGGTGGTGTTGGGGCCCTGAGTGCAGTAGAGATCGAAGCAACCGCGAATCTCGAAGTGATCTTCGCGGCCCCGGCTGTTGATCTTGCCGGAGTTGAAGCCATGGAACACGCCCACCTTGATGCCGGGAATGAAACTGGGAACCACATTGCCAGGCACCAACACCGCATGGGGCTGCCACGCGCGTACCTCATCGATGCTCATCAACCGGCGTTCGTCCGACGCCAGAAACCCCGGGTCAACCTCATCGGTGGCCAGAAACCAGCACACCTCGCCGCCATGAGCCCGAATGGCCTGTTGCAGCGGCCGTAGCATGGCGTAAGCGTAACTTTGATGGATGAACATCAGATAGCGTTGATTATGACAGCGATGCACGTGGTACCCGTTAATGTCTGTTCGTCGATAAGCCGGTTTTGCGGTTACTTCTTCGGGGGATTGTCGCGGCGGTATTCCAGATACCACAGCCCGGCGTATTTGTTGAATGACGCCTGGGCGAACATCACCGCCATCATCAGGCCGCGACGGCCATCGAGGAAGCCCAGGCGAATGATGTAAATCAGCAAGAAGGTCCACAGGGCTCGCAGTACCGCCACTTCCGGCCCCAGGCTGGGTTTGCCCTGTTCGAAGTATTTCTGCGTGGTTTCCCAGGAGTAGGTGCGGTTTTTCTCCATCAGGTGGTCGAAACCGCGCAGGGAGTTGTGCATCAGGAAGCCGTCCTTAATGGTGGACATCTTGCCTTCGGTGACCACGTGGGCATGGACCACCACCGGGGTGATGTGGGCCCCTTCCCGCTTGAACAACCGCTTGGGTGCCCGAGCGGAGCGGCCGTGCTTCATCAGCTTGTCCATGATGACGTTGCCCCAGGGCAGCTTGAAGGCGGTCTCTTCGATGGTGTCCTGGGCCAGGATGTTGCCGATGGTGCGCTTCATGTTGTCGTCGAGCCATTCGTCGGCGTCGATGATCAGCGCCCAGTCACAGCTGGCCTGATCCAGGGCACGCTGCTTCTGAAAGCCGTCACCCGGCCAGTCTTCGGTGATCCACACCTTGTCGGTGTACTCACGGACAATGTCGATGGTGCTGTCGGTGCTGCCTGAATCGAACACGATGATCTCATCTGCAAATCCTTTGAGTGACTCCAGGCAGGGACGGATCCTGTCCTCTTCATTCATACAAATAATCAGGGCAGATAGGGTGTGCATCGATGTGATCCTTTCAGGGTTAAGAGCGGCCTATAGAATGCCAGTAATGGTGTGCCCTGACCGACTCAGAATCAACGTTTGTGACGGCGGTGGGCAAAGTCGACCAAAGGATATGATTCGGGATGTTAAAAGTCTAGTGACAGAGGGGGATAGAGGCAGAGAACCGATCGATTGTGGATGAAAAAGCGCTGCGGCTGTTGTTGGCGGTGACCGCAGCGCTGGGCCATTCTACAGGCGTCCGGTCAGCTGCTTATACAGCTGCAGGTGCTTATCGATGCCCTGTTGCACATTGAAAATGGTTTCGATGCGCTGGCGGGCATTGGCGCCAAAGGCGTCAGTCTGATCCCGATCCTGCCACAAACGGGTGATCGCTTTGCCCAGGGCCGGGGCGTCGCTGGGATCCACCACGTAGCCGGACTCGCCGTCTTTTACCAGCTCGGCATTGCCGCCGGTACTGGTGACAACCGCGGCCCGGCCGTAGGCCATGCCTTCAAGAATCGCCCGCGACAAGCCTTCCCGTTTGGTGGTCGGTAACACGATGATGTCGCTGGCACCAGAGACCTGAGGGGCGTCGTTGCGATAGCCCAGGGCGATCACCTTGCTGGGGTCTACCGCCTTGGCGGCCATCTCCTTGACCTTGGGATCGTCAGGATTGGCGCCCACCAGCAGGGTGTAGATGGGGGCATCTTTGGGAAAGTGGTGGGTGGCTTCCATCAGCACGTGCAGGCCTTTGCGGGGCCGAAGGTTGGCCACCAGCGACAGGGTAAAGGCATCGTCGGGCAGGTTCAGCGCCGACAGATCGGCTTTGGGGGCCTGATACCAATCCAGGGAATGGCCCTTGTAGATGGTGACCAGCTTGTCCTTGTTGCCCCACAGATGCTTGCGCAGATCCAATTCCACCGCCTTGGCCACGCAGACAATCTTGTCGATGCGGGGGTGCAGCATGTTCAGGTAGCTGGAGGGATCGTAGCGTTTAATGCTGCCAGTCTGACCGCGGTAGGCGATCACCTTGACCGGCAGGCCGATGGCGGCGGTAGCGCCGTTACTGATGGCGCGGCTGTTGAACAGGTGCAACAGCTCAAAGCCCTGGTCACGAATCAGTTTGCGGATGAAGCGAATGCTTTTGAGCGATAACTTGCCGTCGATCTTATGGGGAATGACCGTCAGGCCGTTGTCGCGGTAGTAGTCCACCAGAACCGATTCCGGGCTGCAAAGTACGCTGATGTCGGCCTCGCCGGATTGCTGCAGGCCGAACAGTTGAGCGGCTTCGGGACGCACCGGGTTGAGGTTGCTGCGGCCAAGGTAGTCGGCGATGACCAGGACTTTGATTTTCTGTTTTGACATGAAATTGAATCGGTTCTCTGGATGATAGGAGGATGCTAGAGGGTTGCCAGGAGGAACACAAGGGAAGCCGGGGCTTCCCTTGTGGGGCGAGGGCTCTTAGCCATAAAAAGCACGATACCAGTCGGCGAATTTCTGCAGGCCATCGGCCAGGGAGGTATCCGGGCTGAAGCCGACCGCCTGTTGCAGGTTGTCGGTGTCGGCGTAGGTGGTGTAGACGTCACCGGCCTGCATCGGTTTCATGTTGAGCTTGGCGGTGACGCCCAGAGCCTGCTCCAGGGTGCGAATAAAGGTCATCAGCTCCACCGGTTGATGGTTGCCGATGTTGAACAAGCGGTAGGGGGCGCTGGAGCTATCCGGGCTGGCGCAGTCGTTGTTGTCATCCCGCTCCGGTACCTGTTCCAGTATCCGCACCACGCCTTCGACGATGTCGTCGATGTAGGTGAAGTCCCGCGACAGCTTGCCGTGGTTGAAGACATCGATGGGCTCGCCAGCCAGCATCTTCTTGGTAAAGCTGAAGTAGGCCATGTCCGGCCGTCCCATGGGGCCGTACACGGTAAAGAACCGCAGACCGGTGGTAGGCAGGTCGTACAGGTGGCTGTAGGTGTGGGCCATCAGCTCGTTAGACTTCTTGGTGGCGGCGTACAGGCTGATGGGGTGATCGACGGCATCGGCTTCACTGAACGGCACTTTCTTGTTCATGCCGTACACCGACGAGGAGGAGGCGTACACCAGGTGTGGCACTTTCTGCTGACGACAGCCTTCGAGGATGGTCAGCATGCCGGCCAGGTTGGAGTCCAGATAAGCCATGGGGTTGTCGATGGAATAACGCACGCCGGCCTGGGCGGCCAGGTGGATCACCCGATCGAAATTGTCGTTGGCAAACAGCCGGGCCATGCCGTCCCGATCCGCCAGGTCCTGTTCGACAAACTGGAACCCCGGCTGGGGCAGCAGTTGCTTCAGCCGGGCTTGTTTCAGCTCGACGTCATAGTAATCATTGAGGTTGTCCAGACCAACGATTTGATGGCCTTCGGCCAGCAAACGCTGGCTGACGTAGTAACCGATGAAACCGGCGGCGCCGGTGATCAGAATGCGCATGACGCTGTTCCTATAACTGCTGCCCTGAGTCTGCCCCAAAGCAAAAAATGGAATATTGGCTGGCTTAAGTGTATGCCTCAAGGGCGCCGTTAACCTGTTCAATGACGGTATCGACATCGATGGCGGCCATCAGTTCGGCGCCTTTGGCTCGGGTACCAAAAGGGATCTGTGCCAACGGCGCCTGCTGCTGTTGCTCCACGTGTTGCTGATAGCAACTGGCCACCCAGTGCCGATACCGGTAGGGGCCGGTGCGAGCCGGGTTGGAGTGGGCGTACAGTCCCACCACCGGGGTGCCCTGAGTGACGGCCATGTGGGCCGGACCGGTATCGGGCGCCAGTACCAGCGTGGCCCGTCGCAACAGCGCCAGCAGTTGTTTCAGGTTGGTTTGCCCCACCAGGTTGACCAGTTGGGTATTGGCATGCTGTTGGATGGCGTCGGCCAGGGAAAGTTCCAGGGCCGCCGGACCGCCGCACAGCATCACCGTCATGCCGAGGCTGGCAGCATGGTCTGCCACGGCGGCATAGCGCTCTGGCAGCCAGTTGCGCTCGGCTTTACTGGCGGCGGCGCAAATCACCAGGGTGCGTTGTCCGTCGGGAATCTGCAGGGCGGCAAACTGGTGATCGGCTGCGCTGATGGGCATGTTCCAGCTTGGATCGGTGTCGGTTACCCCCAGTTCGCGGGCAAAATTCATAAAACCGTCCAGCACGTGGGGACTGGCCTGGGGGGCGATGCGGTGGTTGGTAAACAGCCACTGCCCCTCTTTGGCCCGGTCTCGATCAAACCCCACCTTTACCTTGGCACGAATGCCCAGGGTGGCCACCGAGGCTCGCAGGGCAACCTGCATGTGCAACAGCACATCGAAATGGCGGCCTTTGAGGGTGCGCCACAGAGCCTTGTATCCCTGCCAGCCCTGGCGTTTGTCGAACACGACCAGCTCGACACCGTCGAGACCGTCCAGCAGGGCGGCTTCGATCTTGCCCACGATCCAGGTGATGGCGGCATCGGGGTGCCGCTTTTGCAGCGCCTGCACCATGGCCACGGCATGACAGACATCGCCGATGGCCGACAGGCGCATGATGCAGATGGAGTTAACTTTGCTTGGAATGGGCATAATTGGGCTGGTGGTTGCCGTAAAATCGCAAGTTTAAAGAAATTCTCGGCGCTGACCAAGTGCCGTTTGGGTTTGTCGGTTGCGTTGCCCGGGTTGTGGCTCCACAATGGCGTCACTTTTGTGATTTCTAATGGCGCCACCGAGAGTTGTCATGCAATTGACTGAACACCGAGAGAACACCCTGCTGCTGGCAGACGACAGTCCCGCCAAGGAGTGCTGGTTTGACCGGGAATGGCTTCAGCGCGGTAACCGCATTGATGGTCATTCCGATGCCAGTGGCCGAAACCCGGCGCTGTTTCTGAAGATCGACGGCGGTCATTTTGTGCTGCGTCATTACTACCGGGGCGGGTTACCGGGCAAGCTGATTGAAGATGCTTATTTGTGGCCGGGCCTGAATAAGACCCGGGCCTATCGGGAGCTGAAGTTGCTGGAGCAGATTCAGGCGCTGCAGTTGCCTGCCTGTCGACCGGTTGCCGCTCGCATCGAGCGCCAGGGATTCAGCTACCGTGCCGACCTGATCACCGAGCGACTGATGGGCTGTCAGGACTTGGTGGGGGCGCTGTCTCAGGCGTCGTTGAGCGAGTCGCGCTGGATTCAGCTGGGTCAGGTGCTGGCCCGGTTCCACCAGGCCGGGGTCTACCATGCCGATCTTAATGCCCGCAACATTCTGCTGGATAGCGAACAGTTCTACCTGATCGATTTTGACCGCGGTGAGATGCGCAAACCCGATCGCAAATGGCAGCAGGCCAACCTGGACCGGTTGCAGCGATCACTGCGCAAAGAGGCGCAGCGGGTCTCCGGGCTGAAGTGGCAGGAGAGTGACTGGTCGCTGCTGCTTAAGGGGTACCGGCTGTAATGGCGTCGCGGATCACCTGCAGTTGTCGCTCGGTGGCACCGCGGTTCTGAGACACGAACAGCAGCGCCGCCTCGCCCATGCTCTGCCGCTGACGGCGATCATTGAGCAGGCTGCGCAGGGTCTCGGTCAACTGACCTTGATTCGCCACGGTGAGCAGCGCGCCGTGTTGCTGCAACTGATCGCCGATCTCCTGAAAATTGAAGTAATGCGGTCCCATTAGCACCGGTTTACCAAACGCCGCCGGTTCCAGTGGATTGTGCCCACCTCGCTCGATCAGGCTGCCGCCCACCAAGGCGATGTCGCAGCCGCCGTACAATCCCATCAACTCTCCCATGGTGTCGCCCACCAGTACCTGGGTGTCGGCAGCCACCTCGGTGGTCTGGCTGCGGCGTTGCAGGGTCAGTCCGGCCTGTTGGCACAGATCGGCGGCATGATCAAATTGTTCCGGGTGCCGGGGCACCAACACCAGCAGTAACTCAGGGTGGGTGCGCAGCAGTTGCTGATGGCTGGCCACAACCTGCTCGAACTCACCGGGGTGGGTGGACGCGGCAATCCAGCGGGGGCGGGCACCAAACAGTGTTTGCCCCAATTCCGCGGCCTGCTGACGGGCCGGTTTGTCGATGGGGATATCAAATTTCAGGCTGCCGCAATCGATAAGACGGGCGGCGCTGACCCCTAATTTGACCAAGCGGGCGCCGTCGTTGCTGTTCTGGGCGGCCACCGCCGTGAGTCGGTTCAGCATCGGCCCCACCAGCTTGGGAAACCGGCCGTAACCCCGGGCGGAGCGCTCAGACAGGCGGGCGTTCGCCAGGATCACCGGAGTGTGGCGGCAGAAACTGTGGTGGATCAGGTTAGGCCACAGTTCAGTTTCCATAAGAATGATCGCTTTTGGCTTTAATTTGTTCAGGAAACGGCGCATTATCAGCGAATGATCCATGGGCAGGTAGCAGTGAAAGACGCTGTCGCCCAGGTGTTTTTTGACCTGCTGTGATCCCGTCGGAGTGGTGGTGGTCACCAACAACAGGGTGGTCGGATACTGCTGTTGCAGCTTTCTGATCAACGGCAGTGCCGCCAGGGTCTCACCCATGGAGGCGCAGTGGATCATCAGTGGACCGCTGACCCGGGGGAGACCCAGTGCGAACCGTTCCCCTAGCCGGCCTCGGTAGTCCGGACTCTTGAGTGCACGCCAGCCGAAATAGAGCAGCGCCAAAGGGGTAGCAAGAATAAGCAGTAAGCTGTAACTGATTCGGTTCATGGTTGGATAACTATCAGGGAGACGCCCGCATCATAGAGCAGGGCGCATACTGTTTCAAATCTAGCCACGCCAAGGTAAGCTAGCGGGTGACAAAGAGAAGGCGAGCCCATGAAAACTAAAGATAAAATTATTCTAGCCAGTTGTGAGCTGTTTAATCAGCATGGCGAACGGGCGATTACGACCAATCACATTGCGGCCCATCTTGGGATCAGCCCGGGTAATCTGTATTACCACTTCCGCAACAAGGAAGACATCATTCGCAGCATCTACAGCGAATATGAAAGCTACATTCTGGAGGCATTTCGCCCCTACGACGTAGAGAGCGAGAGTGATCTCGGTTTTATGGTGCGTTACCTGGACGGAATGTTCAAGGTGATGTGGCGGTACCGGTTTTTCTACGCCAACCTGGCGGACATTCTCAATCGGGATCAGGAGTTGCGTAAGCGCTACATCGAAGTGCAAAAAAAGATGGACGTGCAGTCCTCCAGTGCATTGCGGATTTTGCGTGACAACGGCACCGTGGTGCTGGCGGACATCTACATTGCCGATCTGGCCCAGACCCTGAAGATGATCATCACCTGCTGGATCGGATTCCAGAGTGCCCAGAAGGTGGATGGCAACCTGTCTAAAGATGAGATCTATCAGGGTGTGCTGCGGGTGTTGACCACCTTCCGCGGCTACATCTCTGAAAAGGCGCGGCCGGAATTTGATCGCATCGAAGCCCAGTACCGGCAGTTGCTGAAGCAGGTGGAAAGCCGCTCCGAAGCGTCTATGGCCGACGAATCGCTGTTGGATACGCTCAAGCCATCGGACCAGTAAATCCCACTTTTGTTGCATTAAAGCGCAATTTGCTGCTGCGCTGATCGCGCTCCCTCGTTAGAATGTCGGCAATAAAAAAAAGATGGCCGACGCTCATCAACGACGCCACCTCCTCCGTCCCCAGACCGCTGCGGCACAGAATCCTGTGCCGCCTGACACCGGCGTGACCACGGAGAGGAGCGCTGCGGCGTCGACCATTGGTCCAATAATTCAGGATGCCAACGGGAGGCAGCATGTCATCTTCTGCATTTTACGCTCAGATTCAGCAACAGCTGGAGGGCGTAAAAGCCGATGGGCTTTACAAGCATGAGCGGGTGATCACTTCACCTCAACAAACCGCCATCGAAGTGAGCAGCGGCGAAACGGTCATCAACTTCTGCGCCAATAACTACCTGGGACTGGCCAATCACCCGACCCTGGTGTCGGCGGCGCAGCAAGGGCTCAGTGATCACGGTTTTGGTATGGCCTCGGTGCGGTTTATCTGCGGCACTCAGAACATCCATAAGCAACTGGAAGCCAAGCTGTCCGAGTTCCTGGGAATGGAAGACACCATCCTGTACTCCTCCTGCTTTGACGCCAATGCCGGCCTGTTTGAAACCCTGCTGGGCCCCGAAGACGCCATCATCAGTGATGCCCTCAACCACGCCTCCATCATCGATGGCGTTCGTTTGTGCAAAGCCAAGCGGTTCCGCTATGCCAACAACAACCTGGTCGAATTGGAGCAGTGCCTGCAGCAGGCGGCCGAAGCTGGCTGTCGCCATACGCTGATCGCCACCGACGGCGTGTTTTCCATGGATGGTGTCATCGCCAACCTGGAAGGCATCTGCGATCTGGCGGACAAGTACGGTGCCCTGGTGATGGTGGATGATTCCCATGCGGTCGGCTTTGTTGGTGAAAACGGCCGTGGCACCCACGAGCATTGTCAGGTGATGGAGCGGGTCGATATCATTACCGGCACCCTGGGCAAGGCTCTGGGCGGCGCCTCCGGTGGCTTTACCGCCGCCAAAAAAGAGGTGATCGATTGGTTGCGTCAGCGCAGCCGTCCCTACCTGTTCTCCAACTCCCTGGCCCCGGCCATCGTGTCGGCCTCCATTGAGGTGCTGGACATGATTGCCGACGGGCATGAACTGCGTGCTAAGCTTTGGGACAATGCGGCGCATTTCCGCGCCCGCATGAGCGAAGCCGGTTTTACCCTGGCTGGTGCCGACCATGCCATCATTCCGGTGATGATCGGGGACGCGGCGTTGGCGGCGGAGTTTTCCGACCGACTGTTGGCCGAGGGGATCTACGTCATTGGCTTCTCCTTCCCGGTGGTACCGAAAGGGGCGGCGCGAATCCGTACTCAGATGTCGGCGGCGCACACCCGGGCTCAACTCGACCAAGCCATTGATGCCTTTATCCGCATCGGCAAAGAGCTGGAGATCATTGCATGACCACCATGAAAGCGTTATCGAAGCTTAAGCCGGAGATGGGCATCTGGATGGTGGAGGCGCCCAAGCCCAAGCTGGGTCACAATGATCTGCTGATTAAGATTAAGAAGACCGCCATCTGCGGTACCGACGTGCACATCTACAACTGGGACGAGTGGTCGCAAAAGACCATTCCTGTCCCCATGGTGGTGGGCCACGAGTACGTGGGTGAAGTGGTGGACATGGGCCAGGAGGTGCGCGGGTTTGCCCTCGGCGATCGGGTCTCTGGCGAGGGTCACATCACCTGCGGTCACTGTCGTAACTGCCGAGGCGGCCGCACTCACCTGTGTCGCAATACCATTGGCGTGGGCGTGAACCGCGAGGGGGCATTTGCCGAGTATCTGGTGATTCCGGCCTTCAATGCGTTCAAGATTCCCGACGACATCAGTGACGATCTGGCGTCGATCTTCGACCCCTTCGGCAACGCGGTGCACACCGCCCTGTCGTTCGATCTGGTGGGTGAAGATGTGCTGATCACCGGGGCCGGCCCCATTGGTATCATGGCGGCGGCGGTTGCCAAGCATGTGGGCGCTCGCCACGTGGTGATCACCGACGTCAACGATTACCGGCTGGAGTTAGCCGCCAAGATGGGCGCGACCCGGGCCGTCAACGTTGCCAAAGAGAAGCTGGAAGATGTCATGGCCGAACTGGGCATGACCGAAGGTTTCGACGTGGGGCTGGAGATGTCCGGTGTGCCCAGTGCCTTTAATTCGATGCTGGAAACCATGAATCACGGTGGCAAGATTGCCATGCTGGGCATTCCTCCCGGCAGCATGGGCATCGATTGGGGCAAGGTTATCTTTAAGGGGCTGGTGATCAAAGGGATCTACGGCCGCGAGATGTTTGAGACCTGGTACAAGATGGCCAGCCTGATTCAGTCTGGGTTGGACATCACTCCGATCATTACCCACCACTACCCCATCGATGAGTTCCAACAGGGCTTCGATGTGATGCGCAGTGGTCAGTCGGGCAAGGTGATCCTGAACTGGGACTAACGTCGTTGCCGGCGACGGTGCGTTCACAAGGTCGGCCATGCGCCGGCCTTTTTTATTCGGCGACGTTTTCGTTAAGATGGGGCAACGAGCGGAGCCCGCAGGAGGACAGTGTGGCCAAATACGACAATATCGACCTGACGCAGTTGCAGTCGTTGCAGCAGCAGGGAGAGGTGCAACTGGTGGACATCCGTGACCCGGAGGCGTTTGCCCGTGGCCACATCCCCGGCGCGCTCAGGTTGCATCAGGGCAATCTGGCTCAGTTTATGATGGAAGGGGAATACGACGACCCACTGGTGGTGATCTGTTATCACGGCATCTCCAGCCAGAGCGCGGCCGAGTATCTGGCGGAACAGGGGTTTGAGCAGGTGTTCAGCCTCATCGGCGGCATGGAGGCCTGGTCGAAATCCGGTGCCGAGGTGGAGGCAGGATGATCTCCCTGGGGGTATTGAATCAGCCAAGGGCGGCGCAGGCGTTTGTCGATTACCTGGCTAGTCGCGGCATTCAGGCTCAGCTGCAGCCGCTGGAGCAGGGGGTCGAGATCTGGGTGGCCGATGCCGATCACGACGCCGCCGATCAGGAGCTGCAGCGATTTTTGCAGGATCCGAATCATCGGCGCTATCACGAAGCCAGTTGGCATACTGGCAGCACCAGTAATGGTCTGAACTATGGCAAGCCGCTGTCTCAGTCCCTGGCCGGCATACTGTCACAGGCTGGCCCGCTGACCCTGGTGGTGATGCTGGTGTGCATCGCCATCTACATCCCCTGGTTTCTGGGGTGGCAACGGCCCCTGTTTGATGCCCTGCACTTCTTTGGCAGCTGGCAGGCCTTCTCGGTGCAGGAGTTCTGGCGGGTATTTACCCCGACGCTGATCCACTTCGACCCCATGCACATTGTGTTCAATCTGCTGTGGTGGTGGTATCTGGGGGGCAAGCTGGAGCTGCGTCTGGGTAGCGGCAAGCTGATGGTGCTGCTGTTGGTCGGTGGGACGCTGCCGAATCTGGTGCAGTTTGCGCTCAGTGGTCCAAACTTCGGTGGCTTGTCCGGGGTGGTGTACGCCCTGGTCGGTTACAGCTGGATCAGCGGTCGATTACGGCCGCAGGCGGGCATCGGCCTGCCTTCCTCCTACATGGGGTTTCTGGTGATGTGGTTGCTGCTGGGGTTCATGGGGCTGTTTAATATGGCCAACTGGGCCCACCTGGGCGGGCTGTTGGTTGGTCTGGTTCAGGGAGCCTTAGACGCCAGGCGGCGCTACTGATACAGGAATTTGGTGAACAGCAGGTTGACCAACAGCGGTTCACCCACCTCTTTCTCCAGCATATTGTTGACCGTCTCAAAGCAGAGTCGGCGGATCTGTTCTCGGCCGGTGAGGGATTTAATTCTCTCTTCGGTCTGCTCGCCAAGAATCTCGATGATGGTACTGCGGATCAGTGGTGCATGATGCTCGACAATGGCCACGTTGCTGGCATCTTCCAGCATCAACTCGATGTTGACGCGAATGTAGCCCAGGCGCGAGGATTCGGTAACGTAGTTGGTGACAATCTCCGGTTCCAGTCCGTAGTAGCCATAGCTGTCGGTGGCTTCGGCTTCTTCCGCCGGTGCTTGTTCGGCGTGCACTGAAGGACAAAGCACCAGGGCCAAGATAAACATAATGTTGGCAAATCGCATTCGGCTTGTTTCTCCAATCGCACGTGTAGGTAGTCAGCGAGTCAACTCTAATACAGAGTGAGGCTTGGCTCCACAACTAGTTTTGATACTATGTGTGATGCCAATCGAATTCGCGGTCTGCCGAAGTGTGCGCAGGCGCCGCCGCAACCGGGCCGTGCCCGTCTGGCGAAAGCGGAACGACAAACAGGAGTTGTAATGACGGCGACCACCCTTAACCCCCTGAGCCATGCGGACGTTTCGCCGGCCGTCAACCTTGAACAGCCGCCGAAAAAATTGCTGCCCTGGTTGCAGGACAAGGGATCGTTGACCCTGAAACTGAAGGCGTTGTGCCGCAACTTCGAGGTGGAATTGCTGCAGGAGGGGGTGTTGCCGGCGGCCCAGCCCGGACCGGGTTGGGCGTTGGGGCAGCCGATCTGGCAGCGGGAAGTGCTGCTGAAGTTGGATGGTGTGGCCTGGGTGTACGCCAATACCGAGGTTCCGATGAGCACGCTGGATGCCTCGGAGATCGATTTCGCCTCCCTGGGGCGTCAGCCTCTGGGAGAGCGGCTGTTTGCGGCTTCAAACCTGGTTCGGGGGCCGCTCAAGGTCTGTCATTATGGCGATAACAGTACTGCGGTCTGGCAGGCCCGCAGGCTGGGTTTTCAGGCCCAAGAAGGGCTGTGGGGACGACAGCGGGAGTTTGAGTTGCAGCATCGCTGTCTGCGGATCAGTGAGGTATTTCTGCCTTCATCTTATTCGACGCTACTTAAAACATGCTGATTTTTAATCCATTACAATCGGTTGAACTGTGAAGTACGACTCATTCTCTTTGCCGCTGTTGCGCAACAATATAACCACTTTCTAATGTAATGAGTGTCCGATGCCCCGCCTGACTGTGGTTCTGATGGTGTTTCTGTCCTTGGCCCTGATGATTCAGGGCTCGGTGGCACAGATCCATCTGGCGCCCAAGACCGAGGCCATCAGTCACCACTCGGCCGTGCTCGGAGAGTCGGCGCCGTCCCAGTCTTCTTGCTGTCAGCCATCAACGCCTCCCTGTCATGATCATAACCATCCCTGTCAGGGGGAGTGTGGTCAGTGCCAGATTCTGGTGGCCCCTTCCGGTATTCTGGGGTCGATGGTGAGTATGCTGTTGACCACCGTCGGCGGCACCCCGATGCATGTCCCGGCGCATTTTGCCTCTGTGGTTCAGGAGCAGGCCCTGCGTCCTCCCATTGGTTAGCTGCGGTTGATATCAAGGCCTTTGGCCATTTCACAATTTGCTGACTAATTTTGGAGAGTTAAAATGAAAAATCTGTTTACTGCCCTGGCGCTGATGGCCGCGATGATGCTGTCTCCGCTGACTCTGGCCCATTCTGATGGTCATGGCCATGGTGCCATGACCCATAGCGCAGAGGCGGTGTATGCTTGCCCGATGCATCCCAAGGTGCAAGGCCAGCAGGGCGACGAATGCCCCAAGTGCGGCATGAAGTTGCAGGCGATGGCACAGCACCACAAGGGTTGCGATAAGGCCAACTGCCCCAAGCACCAGGGGATGCAGCAGCACCACAAGGATTGCGATAAGGCCAATTGCCCCAAGCACCAGGGGATGCAGCAGCACCACAAGGATTGCGACCAGGCCAACTGCCCCAAGCACCAGGGAATGCAGCAGCACCACAAGGGTTGCGATAAGGTCAACTGCCCTAAGCACCAAGGAATGCAGCAGCACCACAAGGATTGCGATAAGGCCAACTGTCCTAAGCACCAGGGAATGCAGCACCACCAGGGCCACTACACCCACGCCTGTCCGATGAACCCTAAGGTGGTCGGTATGGCCGGTGACAGTTGCCCGGTGTGTGGTATGGATCTGGAGCCTGTGGCCAAAGCCGATCGTAAGGCTTACACCCACGCCTGCCCGATGAATCCGGCCATTCGTGGCTTTGCAGGCGACAGTTGCCCGAAATGCGGCATGGATCTGGAGCCTATGGCCTCGGCGACTTCCGGCCATCAGCACCATTGATGAGGCCGTCTTATTGGCGCCTCGAGCTCGCTGGCGCCAATAAAGTTGAACTATTGGATGGGAAATCGTTCATAATGGTGATCCTGGCTGTGGCCTGTTAACTGGAATTCGATGTGCACTCATTGCTGAGAATCTTGAGTATGGTGGTGTTGTCTCTGGCGCTTTTGAGCCAGGGGGCAGTGGCGCGCATGCCGATGATGCCGATGGTGGATGTCGATAACTCCGCCATGATGGCAGCCATGGATTGCCACGGCAGTGCCGAGATGACCCAGAAGCAGATGGCGGACGACGGTGATTGCTGCTGTGACCACGATGCAGAGCCGGGCAGCGTTATGAGCTGTCAGGGCGGTTGCAGCCAATGCCAGGATTGCTCACCCGGGTCTTCCTCTCTGATTGCGGCGCTGTGGACCAGTGCCGGCCCTCAGCCTCTGGAACCCCATTTCTACTTTGTCTCCTTTGACTCCGTCTACCTGGAGTCCGATGAACGACCTCCCATCGTTTAGATCTTCATAGCAATACGACGACTTTGACGTAGCGGGTGCCGTGACTGGCACCCCATTTAAGCAGCTTCGATTGCATTCGATGTTGTGACTATGAAGTACGGCTGACGGCCATGATCCGGCAGCCGAAGGAGAATCCACTATGATTCGCACCCAATACCGCCACTGGGTCTACCCGGTGCTGGCCCTGTTTCTGCTGATGCCCGCCCTTACGGCTGTGGTGCACGCCGAGTCTCATGATCATGGGGCAGTGGCGGCGCAAGCCGGTGTCTATGCCTGCCCGATGCACCCGCAGGAGACCGGGCACAAGGGCGATCGCTGCCCCAAGTGCAACATGTTCCTGACCAAGGTAGAGGCAGAGTATGCCTGCCCGATGCACCCGCAGGAGACTGGGCACAAGGGCGATCGCTGCCCCAAGTGCAACATGTTCCTGACTAAAGAAGAGGCAGAGTATGCCTGCCCGATGCACCCGCAGGAGACTGGGCACAAGGGCGATCGTTGCCCCATCTGCAACATGTTTCTGGTCGCAGAAGAGGAGGAAGAGGCAACCGAACATCAAGGCCATGACCACTCGGCCATGGATAAGGGCTCACAACCATTGGCCTCGCCGGCGACGGCTGCGCCAACGTTGATTCCCGTCGATTCCGGTCCACAAGGACAGGTGAAATACGTCTGCCCAATGCATCCGCACATAGTGTCCGATGAACCCGGTACCTGCCCCATCTGTGGCATGAACCTGGAGAAGGTGGACCTGGGTGGCAGTACCGAAGAGGTGGTGGTCGGGGTGCCCGGCGGCATGCAGCAGGCGCTGGGCATGCGGGTACAGACCATCGAGCAGGGGACCTTGTGGCGGTACATCAATACCATCGGCACGGTCGAATACGATCAAGACGCCATCAGCCACGTCCACGCCCGGGTGTCCGGCTGGATTGAGAAGCTGGGGGTGGCATCCGCCGGAGATGAGGTGAAACAGGGGGAGTTGCTGTTTGAGCTGTACAGCCCGGATTTGGTCAGTGCCCAGGACGACTTTTTGCTGGCGCTGGATACCCTGAAGCGGGATAAGCGCCGCGGCGGTGAACTGATTCGAAAGGCCCGTTTGCGACTGGAGTTGCTCGGCATGGATTCGGCCCTGATTCAGGCGTTGGAGCGCAGTGGCCAGACCCTGTATCGGGTTCCCTTCTACGCCCAGCACGACGGGGTCATCAGCGAGCTTAACGTCCGCGATGGTATGTACATTCAGCCCTCAACCGAGGTGCTCAAACTGGTGGACTTAAACCGGGTCTGGGTGATTGCCGAGGTGTTTGAAAACCAGCAGGGCTGGTTCCGTCAGGGGCAGGCGGCCGCAGTCACGGCTTCGGCGCTGGGGCTGTTTGAGCTGGATGGCAACATCGACTACATCTATCCGGAATTGGATCCGGTGACTCGGGCCATGCAGGTACGGGTAGCGCTGGCCAATCCGGAAGGCAAGCTGAAGCCCGGCTCCTTGGTGGACGTGGAGCTGTATGGTACCGCCAAGCGGAATTTGACTCTGGTCCCCACCGAGGCGCTGATTCAGACGGGTCGCAATAACCGGGTCGTGGTGCAGCAGAGCGACACCGAGTTTGTGGTCAAAGAGGTGCAGCTGGGAATGATTGCCAAGGGAATGGCTGAGGTGTTGTCCGGTGTGACTCCCGGTAATCGGGTGGTGGTGTCCGGGCAGTTTTTGCTGGACTCAGAGGCCAGCCTTAAAGGCAGTCTGATGCGCATGAGCAACGGCGCATCTGCCGGCCACAATCACTAGGGGGCGGCATGTTAGAAAAAATCATTGAAGCCTCCATTCGCCAGCGGATTATGGTGCTGGTGATCATGGCGGTGATTGCCCTAGTGGGCTGGCAGGCGCTGCGCAGCACCCCGTTGGATGCCTTGCCAGACCTGTCTGATGTGCAGGTCATCGTCAAGACCTCCTATCCGGGGCAGGCACCGCAACTGGTCGAGGACCAGATCACCTACCCATTGTCGTCGGCCATGCTGGCGGTGCCCGGGGCCAAAACCGTCCGTGGCTATTCCTTTTTCGGCGACTCTTATGTGTACGTCATCTTCGAGGATGGCACCGACATCTACTGGGCCCGGTCACGGGTTTTGGAGTACCTGTCTCAGGTTCAGGGGCAGTTGCCGGCCAGTGCCAAGCCAGAGTTGGGGCCCGACGCGTCCGGTGTGGGCTGGGTGTTTGAGTATGCGCTGGTGGACCGCAGTGGCAAACACGATTTGGCCCAGCTCCGTAGCCTGCAGGACTGGTACCTGAAGCTGGAGCTGCAGAGTGTGGCCGGCGTGTCTGAAGTCGCCACCATTGGCGGCATGGAGCAGAGCTACCAGGTGGTGGTGGATCCCCATAAACTGGCGCTGTACAAGCTGGATATTGGTCGAGTGAAGATGGCCATCGACAAGGCCAATGCCGAGGTGGGTGGCTCGGTGATCGAGATGGCCGAAGCCGAGTACATGATTCGTGCCAAAGGTTACCGCCAGAATCTGCAGGATTTTGCCGATATTCCGGTGGGCATTGTGTCGGAATCCGGCAACCCGGTACTGCTCAAAGACGTGGCGGTATTGCGGGTTGGCCCCGCATCCCGGCGCGGTATTGCCGAGCTGGACGGCGAAGGCGAGGTGGTGGGCGGCATCATCGTGATGCGCTATGGGGAAAACGCCCTGGCCACCATTGAAGCGGTAAAACAGAAGCTTGAGCAACTCAAGCCCGGTTTGCCGGACGGCGTGGAGGTGGTGACCACCTATGATCGATCCCAGTTGATTCTGGGTTCCGTGCAGAACCTGACCCACAAGGTGATCGAAGAGATGCTGGTGGTGGGGCTGGTGTGTCTGTTGTTTCTGCTGCACGCCCGCTCGACGCTGGTGGCGGTGATCACTCTGCCGCTGTCGATCCTGATCAGCTTTATTGTGATGGGGTTCATGGGGGTGAATGCCAACATCATGAGCCTGGGCGGCATTGCCATTGCCATCGGGGCGGTGGTGGATGCGGCCATTGTGATGGTGGAGAATGCCCACAAACACCTGGAGCACTACCGTGCCGACCATGGCCATGAGCCGCAGGGCGAGACCCGTTGGCAACTGATGAAAGAGGCCTCGGTGGAGGTGGGACCGGCGTTGTTCTTTAGCCTGCTGATCATTACGTTGAGCTTTATGCCGGTGTTTGTGCTGGAGGCGCAGGAGGGGCGACTGTTCCATCCGCTGGCCTACACCAAGACCTTTGCCATGGCGGCCTCGGCACTGCTGGCCATTACCCTGATCCCGGTACTGATGGGGTATTTCATTCGCGGGCGCATCCCCGACGAGCGTAAAAATCCCATCAGCCGAGTGCTGATTGCCTTGTACCAGCCGGCGTTGAAGCTGGTGCTGCGTTTTCCGCGTCTGACTCTGGTGTTGGCGTTAGTGGCCCTGTTCAGTGCCTGGTATCCGCTGAGTCAGTTGGGCTCGGAGTTTATGCCTGAGCTGGAGGAGGGCGATCTGTTGTACATGCCGACCACCCTGCCCGGCGTCAGTGCCGGCAAGGCGGCGGAGTTGTTGCAGCAGACCGACCGGCTGATTAAGACCGTGCCCGAAGTGAAACGGGTGTTCGGCAAGGTTGGCCGCGCCGAGACGGCCACCGATCCGGCGCCGCTGACCATGCTGGAAACCACCATCATGCTGAACCCCAGAGAGGAGTGGCGCGACGGCATGACGCTGGAGGGGATCATCGATGAACTGCAGCGAACGGTGAAAGTACCCGGGGTGACCAATGCCTGGGTGCAACCCATCAAGACTCGCATCGACATGTTGTCCACCGGCATCAAAACCCCCATCGGCATTAAAATCTCCGGCGCCGATGTGGACGAACTGCAGCGAATAGGCGGTGAAGTTGAGGCGATGTTGAGTCAATTGCCTGGAACGGTATCGGCGTTTGCCGAGCGGGTTGGCGGTGGTCGTTACATCGACATTGAGCCCAAGCTGGCGGTGGCCGCCCGCTATGGCATTACCCTGGAGGACGTGCAGAACGTGGTCCGAATGGCCATTGGCGGCATGCAGATTGGCGAATCGGTGCAGGGGGCCGAGCGTTACCCCATTAACCTGCGTTACCCCCGTGAGCTTCGTGACGACATCAACAAGCTCAGGGAGCTGCCGGTGGTGACCTCCAGCGGTCACTACATTCCGCTGTCAACGGTGGCCAGCATCAGCATCAGCGACGGCGCCCCGATGCTCAAGAGTGAAAACGGCCGCCTGATCTCCTGGGTGTTTGTCGACATCAAGGGCACCTCCATCGGTGAATACATCGATGAAGCCCGCACTTTGCTGGACAGCCGTTTGCAGCTGCCTCCCCGCTACAGCATCAGTTTTGCCGGTCAGTATGAGTACATGCAAAGGGTGGAAGCCAAGATGGTGCAAGTGGTGCCGATGACCCTGGCGGTGATCTTCCTGCTGCTGATGATGACCTTTGGTTCGACGCTTCAGGCCAGCATCATCATGCTCAGTCTGCCGTTTGCTCTGGTGGGCTCGGCCTGGTTGTTGTATCTGCTGGAGTTCAATCTGTCGGTGGCGGTGGCGGTGGGAATGATTGCCCTGGCCGGTGTGGCGGCAGAGTTTGGGGTGGTGATGCTGGTGTATCTGAACAACGCCATCAAGGCCCGGCAACGTGCGGATCGGTATCGACAGGAGTCGGACCTGAAGGCGGCGTTGCTGGAGGGGGCGGTGATGCGCATTCGTCCCAAGGCGATGACGGTGGCCACCATCTTCTTTGGTTTGCTGCCGATCATGTGGGGGGCCGGCTCTGGCAATGAAGTGATGCAGAAGATTGCCGCGCCTATGGTGGGGGGGATGGTCACGGCACCTTTGTTATCGCTGTTTGTGATTCCCGCCATCTATCTGCTGGTCTACCGTCGCCAACTGGACAGGGAGTAAGAGGATGAAGATTGGTCAGGTAGCCCGGGAAACCGGGCTCAGCGTAAAAACCATCCGTTACTATCACGACATTAAGTTGGTCGAAGCCCGTCGGGGTGATAATGGCTACCGTGAGTACCAACAGTCGCAGTTGGCTCAGTTACAGTTCGTGGCCCGTTGTAAGGCTCTGGGGTTCAGCCTGGAGCAATGCGCTCAGTTGTTGTCATTGAATGCCAGCGAGGATCGCACTGCGGCGGCGGTGAAATCCGTCGCCACCGAGCAGTTGCTGGTGGTGCAGGATAAGGTGCGCCAGTTGCAGCAACTGGAGCGGCAGCTATCGACCTTGGTCAATGCCTGCGACGGCAGTGACCGTCCTCAATGCGCCATTCTGGACTCCCTCAACGGCGGATCATAATCGGGTGAAATAGAAAAAAACCGGCCTCCTGGCCGGTTTTTTATTGAGGGACAGCCACGTTCAGTGGCAGTGGTTATCCCTCGTCTTTCGCCAGGAGTCGGGCCATCTGCGCCATTAACTGGGTTTCAGTGAGCTGACGGGCAGGGTGTGGGGTCTTGCCCTCGAGCAGGGTAAACGTCGGTTCATCGATAAAGGCGCGAATCGCTTTGGAGTTGTTCAGCTCCGGTAACCGAACTCGGTAGTCGCCTTCCCCGGCAATGAAGCTGAGAAATACCGGGGTGGATCTGAGCAGTTCGTGCTCTTCTGGAGTGACCGTCAGCAGCTCGGTGTAGCTCAGCTGGATCACCTGCGTGCCCGGTTTCAGGGTTACTGGTTGGTCGTTGCGGGGGGCGGCGTTGCCGTTTATCGACAGCAGACTGACGCCGTCCGGCAGAGGCAGTGTCGCGGCCTCAAGACCAGGCGCGGACAGGATTAGGGCGAACAGAAGCGCTCTCATAAATGGTACTCCTAAAGTCAGTGATTAATTTGGGGTGAGGGTCAGGAGTATGCTTTGGGAGGTTTGGTGGCCGGTGCCACACTGAGGCCGTTGATGAGCAACAATTGAGAAAAGGGACGGTGTTCGCTGGCGGTCAGCGTCAATGCGTAGCTGACTGGCAGGCTGATGCACAAGTGGGCGGAGAAACACTGACTGGCGCATTGCTGGCATTGAACTGGATCGGACGACAGATCTGGGTGATGCCGCTGCATCTCCAGTACCTGCATTACCACAGGGTCACTGTGGCTGACCTTGTCTATGGCCGGATTGATCTGTACCACCAACAGCAGCAGTATCATCAGTACCGTTAGTCGGGGATGGCGTGGTGAGCGCATTGCATTCATGCCGTTAAGGCTAAACCCTGGAGCGACTCCAAGGTCAATGACTTTTAAAAAAAAGGCGGCCGAAGCCGCCGAGTCTGGTTAGCGGTCCAGTGTGTGGCGGGCCATAAGTACCAACAGCTGGCTCTGGGTCAACAGTCGGTTTTCCACCGGTCCGGCATCACTGCGCAAGGTGACCTTGGGCTGGCGGGCAAACTGGCGTACGGCTTGCTCGTCTTCAAGAATCGGCAGCAACAACTGATAGCGTTCGCTGCCGTCGCCCTCGAAGCTGAGGTACAGCGGCGCCGAGGTAATCATCTCGTGATCCTCCGCATTCAGTTGCAACAGCTCACCGTACTTGAGTTCCACGACCTGGGGACCGTCGGTCAGTGATAGTTGGCTGGCAAACTGGGATACCGGTTTACCATTGAGGCTGACGGCCCATACCGACGAAGGCAGTGACAGGGTGGCGGCGGAAGTCGAAAAGGCACTGGCGGCGATGACGATCGCAGATAAAAACGTCTTCATAATGGGTTTCCTAAGTCTGAAAGTAAGTGAATAAAACTAAGCAGATCAGTAAACCCGGGCCGGAGGTCGCAGGGGGTGGCTGAGTGGAACCCAATAGTCGCCGGGGGCAACCAAAAAGGGGTGAATGCTCCCCATCGCTGCAACTGCCTGAGGACCGACAGACACCACGGCCATCAGGGAATTCATTGGGCAAATGCCGACGCAGCACAGGCAGCGTTCGGGGCACTCGCTTTGATGAGGATTGGCGCAGTCCATCACCACGGATTCTCCGGCCATGGCAGGCATTCCATGGCCGGTAACCGGGGCGGCCGACATAGGCAGGCTGACGGTCAGGAGTAGCGCCAGTACCCAGCCCAGTCGACGTAGCAGATGGGGAGCATTCGTTGTCATAAGGGCAGCTTAAAGCCTCCCGTTGCAGGAGGGTCAAGCCCTGACCTGATCTTTTTTTCCGACCGTGCAGTTGTCGGATCTACTGAACAGTGCATTCATTCTCAGGCGTTTTTCGGTGCAGGCTCGCACTCCATACTGGTACCAAATCAACACGGAGACTGCACCATGACTCATACCGAATTGCTCGAATCCGGCCGCCAACGCATCGCCTGGGCGCGGGCCAACATGCCCATCGTCCGCGCCCTGGGGGAGCAGTTTGCTCATTCCCGCCCCTTTGCCGGCCTGACACTGGGGATCTGCCTGCACGTGGAGGCAAAAACCGGGGTCTGGCTGGAGGCGCTGACCCGGGGAGGAGCCCAGGTGGTGATCACCGGTAGCCCTGGCACCACCCAGGACGACACCGTGGTCGCCATCGAGCAGGACTATGGGGTACGGGTGCTGGGTCATCGCCATGAGAGCTTTGAAGACCACATCGAACAGTGCCGCGAGGTGTTGCGGGCCGGCCCGGACCTGATCTCCGACAACGGCGCCGATCTCCATAGCCTGCTGTTTACCGAGCCGGAGTTTGCCTCCCTGCGCAGCCAGTTGCGTGGTGCCACCGAGGAGACCACCACTGGCGCCAACCGGCTGCGGAAACTGGCGCCCAGCCAGAACTTCGCCACCCTGGTGATCAACGACACCCAGGCCAAGCGCATCGTCGAGAATCGCTATGGCGTCGGCAGTTCGGTGGTCGACGGCATCATGCGAGCCACCAACGTGATGCTGCATGGCAAGCGGGCCCTGGTCATCGGTTACGGCTACTGTGGCAGCGGCGTGGCGATGCGACTGCGGGGCATGGGGGCGCACGTGACCGTGGTGGAGCAGGATCCGCTGATTCGCCTCGAAGCCCATATGGAAGGGTTTCCGACTGCCGAACTGGAACAGGCCTTGCCTCAGGCGGAGTTGATCGTGACGGTGACCGGGTGCGATGGCGTGCTCAACCGCCACCATTTTGACCAGTTGAGAGAGGGGGTCATCATCGCCAATGCCGGTCATTTTGCTCGGGAGATCGAGCTCGATTACCTGCGCGCCGAGGCGGAGTCGGTGACGGTGATGCGGCAACAGGTGGAAGCGATCCGTTTTCGAGGCCGGGATCTGTATTTGCTGAGCCGGGGCAATCTGATCAATCTGGCCGCCGGGGATGGCAATCCCATCGAGATCATGGATCTGGGGCTGGCATTACAGGCACTGAGTCTGGCGGCACAGGCACAGGGGACCTTTGATGGCCCCAAGGTGGTGCAGCCGGTGCCGTCGGCGATCGAACGTCAGGTGGCGCAGTTAGCGGTGGATCATTGGATTGGCAAAGGCCTGCTGTAACCGCTGCAGCAGCGCCTCGGTCCGCGGCGGTTTATGCTGGCGGGCCGGGTAGATCACCGACAGGGACACCGGGTGGGTGCATTGACTCAGCTGGGCCTGCAGACGGCCGTTGATCAGATCATCCCTGCACATGAAGTCTAGGGCGGTGGTGACGCCCAAACCGCGGCGTGCCAGGCTCAGGGCCATGGCTTCGCTGTCGGTGTGGGCCACAAACCTGGGTTTTACCAGCACCGGGTTGCCCTGCTCGTCAATGAAATCCCAGCGGCTGCCGGTGAGGCAGTGGCGATAGTGAATGCCTCGGTGCTGGCTCAGTTCGGCAACGGTGGTGGGCACGCCGGCCCGGGTCCAGTAGTCCGGGCTGGCGACCAGCATGGTGTGGATGTCGCACAGCGGCCGCCGCACCAGGGAGCTGTCGTCGACACTGCCGATGTGCAGTGCCAAGTCGATACCACGACCGACCAGATTATCCAGAGATTCGCCCAGAATCACTTCCAGTTCTACTTTGGGGTGAGCTTGAAGATAGGTCGCCAGCACCTGGCGCAATTGTTCTGCATCCAGGACCGCCGGAATCTGCAATCTCACCAGGCCAACCACCTCGTCACTGCGTTGTTGCATCGCCAGCTCCAGTGCCTGCGCCTGGGCCAGCAAGGGTGACAATTGTTGCATCAACGCCTGGCCCTCGTCGGTCAGAGACAGGGTTCGGGTGGTGCGGTTCAGCAGCCGGATGCCGTAGTGCTGTTCCAGCTGTTTGACGTGTCCGGACACCAGTGCCCGGGACAGATCCAAAGCCTCGGCGGCGGCGGAAAAGCTGCCGTGACTGACCACGGCGTGGAAGGTGTGCCACTGTACAAACCGGTTGCGCATACAGGTTCCTTATTGAGGCTGATGGCGACTCAATCGTTGGAACGGGTCGCCGTCCACCGGGGCATCGAGTTGATGCTTGCCGGCGTAGTACCGTTGAGAGAATACCTGAAAGTAGGCGTCCAGCACATCGGCGGCGTCTGGCTCACCGGCCAGCTCCAGTACCATGGCGGCCACTTCGGCAGTCGCCAGTTGGTGCTGATGGGCCGCTTCCCGCAGACGGTAGTTGCTGAGCCGGTCCGGATCGATGCTCAATACCGGCAGGGTTTGCAGGTAGGGGCTCTTGAAATAGATCTTCCTGGCCTGGGCCCAGGTGGCGTCCAGCAGGACAAACAGGGGGCGTTTTCCCTCTGGCCAGGGGCGCGGTGCAGCCAGCACCTCACCCTGGTCGATGTACTCGCCGGGAAACACCAGATAGGGTTGTCGATTCGGATCCTGAAGCACCGCCAGCATGGCCGGATCCGGTTCGGTACGGTCCCAGATAAAGGCGCTGGTGTCCGGCAGGATGTCGGCGATGAGTCGACCGGTATTGGTGGGTTTCAGAGGTTCTTTGCGGTGCATGACCAGGCAAAAATCCACTTGGGTCTGCTGGGGCAGCTGGTAACGGCAGGAGCAGTGGCTGACCACGGTCAGACAGCCCTGACAGCGCTCACAGGTGGCGCCTCGAGCCCGATAGGGGCGCTGCGACTCGGCCATAAGCCGTTGTCGCAGCGCCAATACTGCATTGCGGGTCATTGACCGAACACCGGCAGCAGCTGCAGCTTGCTGGCAATTTCACACACCGCCACCAGCAGACCGAAGGCGATCACCACCATGATGCCCGCCTGGCCGCCGGGCGCCCGGTAGGGCGCATTGGGATAGCGGCGGCGAATGGTGCGCGCCATCAACGCCGGGACGATGGCGGCCCACAAGGTGGCCGCCAGGCCGGCAAAGCCGATGGCGTAGATGAAGCCATGGGGCCAGGCCAGCGCCAGAAGCAACGGCGGCAGGAAGGTGATGGCGGCGGTTTTGTTGCGTCCGCTGAGGGTGTTGTCGAAGCCAAACAGGTCGGCGATGAAGTCGAACAGGCCCAGCGTCACCCCGAGGAAGGAGCTGGCCACTGCCAGGTTGGCAAAGATCGACAGCACCGACCCTATGCTGCCCTGACTGTTGTGCTCCAATGCCGCCACCAGGTCGCCCATGTTGCCGCCCGCCTGAATCACCGGCAGCAGTTGTTGTTGGCTGAGGTTGCCGAAGGTCAGCGTCAGCCACAGTACGTAGATGACAAACGCCAGGCCGGTGCCCAGTAGCAGCGCCTTGGCGATGGTGGCGGGCCGCTTACCGTAGTACTTCACCAGGCTGGGGACGTTGCCGTGATAGCCAAAGGAGGCCAGCATGAACGGCAGTGCCGCCAGGCCGAAGATGGCGTACTCGGTATTGCCGCTGTCGTTCGGCCAAAGGTGCTGGGGTGAGACTCCGCTCATCAGGTCACTGCTGGCGGCGGCAAAGGTCAGAATCATGGCGCCGATCATCAGGGTGCTGATGCGGTCTACGGCGCCGGCGCCGATCCAGACGATCACCGCCAGCACGCCGGCAAAGCTCAGTGATGCCAGTCGGCTGTCCATTTCGATTCCGGCGGTGGCTTCCATCAAGTGGCTGACGATGGAGCTGCCGCCGCTGATGTAGGCGTAGGTCAGGATGTAGAGGACGAAGGCGATGGAGATGCCGTTGGCGACTCGCCACGGACGGCCCAGGGTATCGCCGACCATGGAGTCAAAGCTGGCACCATCGGGGTAGTGCAGGTTGGTTTCCAGCACAAATAAGCCGGACAGCAGCATGCACAGCCAGGCGATGGCCAAGACCAACAGGCTGTAATTGAACCACATGCCGGCGCTGGTGACCGGTAGGGAAAACATACCGGCACCGACGGTGGTGGCGGCGATGATCATGGCCCCGCCGAGCAGGGAGGGAGAGCGGTGTTTGTTCATTCTATGTCTCAAAAAAAGGGCCCCGTAGGGCCCTGATTGGCGCTGCGTTCGCTATCAGCCTACCTGGCTGATGGAGGCGCGCATGCTTACCGGCAGTTGTTTTAGCACCAGTTGCGCCAGTGCTTTGATCTTGTCGGTATCGGGTTTGTCACCGATACAGCCCATCTCCTTGAGTCTCAGCGTCAGGGTGTTGAACACCTTCTTGTCGAAGAACTCGGGAGCACTGGTGCCGTGCAGTTTGCACAAACGTTCGGCCAGCTTGGTGCTTTCCTTCTCCAGCGCACCGCGCTCAATCTGGGGTTCCGCCTGCAGGCGGGACAGCAGAATGGCGTAGCGCTGCAGAGTCTCCTGACTGATGGCACCCAGTTGCATCAGGGCATTGCGGTGGCTTTCGACCACTCGCAGGTGATCACCGTGCTCTTCCAGGTGGCCGTTGTTGATCAGTTCGTTGATCACCGCCTGCAGGTATTCTTCCAACTCCCCATCCAGCCCCATAAACAGCTCGGCCTGTAGCAGAGGGTAGAGCTCGCTGGCCTGGTCGATCAGCTGGTTGCGGCTGAGGTGATCGGACTTCAGCGCCAGCGAAGCGATCAGGCTGGGCAGAATCATCAGATGCAGGATGTTGTTGCGGTAGTAAGTCATGGTGATCGCCTGGTTGTCGGCGATGCTGACGATCTCACCCAGCTCATCCTGGCTGAGCTGGAATTTCTCCAGATCCAGCACGGTTTTCAGGATCGACTTGCCGTCCCCGTCGGTCAGGGTGGTGTAGGGGGTGTAGGGTACCGCCTGCAGCAACTTCAGGTAGAAATCCAGCTGCTTCTCCAGGGTGGCTCGGGCCATGGCATGCTGTGGTGTGGCCAGCAGCGTGGTGGCGGTCAGGGTCACGGCGCTGACGGCGGCGGCATCGTTGATGTTGCACATCAACTGGCCGGCCAACTCGTTGACCACCGGGGTCAGCCAGGGCTGACGCTGATCCGGATCCGCCTGAGTGTCCTGGCGCCAGTTCGGCACTTTATCGTTGAGGAACTGATGGACAGTGATCGGCTGACCAAAGTTGACATAGCCTTCGCCATAGTTGCGCAGCTTTTTGATGGCGGACAATACCTGCAGCATGCCCTCCTTCTCTTTCTTCTTTCCTTTCAGCTCCTTGTGATAGGTCGCTACCTCCATCACATGGTCATAGCCCAGGTAGATGGGCACCAGGGTGACGGGCCGTTCGATGCCGCGCAGGACGGTTTGAATGGTCATGGCGATCATGCCGGTCTTCGGCGGTAACAGCCGGCCGGTGCGAGAGCGGCCGCCCTCGCAAAAGTACTCAATGGAGTAGCCACGGGCAAACAGCTGATGCAGATATTCCCGGAACACCTCGGCGTACAGCTTGTTGCCTTTGAAGGAGCGCCGAATGAAGAAGGCGCCGCCATGACGGAAAATCGGACCGGCGGGCCAGAAGTTCAGGTTGACCCCGGCGGCGATGTGCGGCGGCACCATCCCCTGTTGATAGATGATGTAGGACAGCAGCAGGTAGTCCATGTGGCTGCGGTGGCAGGGCACAAACACAATCTCATGGCCGTCCTGAGACAGCTGGCGGACCTGTTCGGCGCCGCGGACATTGATGCCATTGTAGATTTTGTTCCAGATCCAGGACAACAGCCGCTCACCGATACGGATCAGGTTGCTGGAGTAATCGGCGGCGATCTCCTCCAGGTATTCCAGGGCGCGTTCGCGGGCTTTCTCTTCACTGATGTTCTTGCTTTTGGCCTCTTCCCGAATCGCCTCATCCAGCCCCTTGGAGGCCAGCAGGCTACGGAACAGGGCATCGCGATCCGGCAGTCGAGGTCCGGTGGCCACGGTGCGTTGACGACCGAAATGGACTCGGGCCACCCGAGCCAGTTTCTGGGCAATGCTGTCGTCGGTGCCGTGTTTGTCGGCCATATAGCGCAGAGACACCGGGCGGGAGAAGCGAATAAAGGTATCCCGTCCCAGCATCATCAGAATGAAAAACTTGCGCAGCCAGGTGGGTTGCTCTTTGTTGAGCAGGGTGGCGCTAACGCTTTCCTCTTTGCCTGGATCACGGCCCCACATCAGCGACACCGGCACCACTTGAACGTCCAGGTCGTCGTGTTGTTGATGCAGCGACAACAGTTTCTCGAACCGTGCCAGGAAGTCGGCCTTTTTCGCTTTACCAAACAGGGGGGTGGCGCCGTTGAGCCAGACTACACGGCTGACGGACTGACCTTTGATCTGCAGAGGTTTCAACGGGCTTGGCAGGTTGGCGTTGAGGCAGGCCTCATGCAATGCCAGCAGATCCGAATGTGACTCGTGGCTCATGACGTACACCAGGGGCCGGTCGGTATCGATGTCCAGCTCGGCAATGGGGTCTTCAGGCACCAACCGGCTGTTCACTACCGGCTTTTGCAGCCAGCGTGCGCCCTTCATCCAGGGCGATAAGAATTCTTGGGTCACCGTTCTATTCGCTTTTTGTTCGTTAACTGGTTGTGATTCTACACCGAAAGCGACTCAGGCGGCAGTCTGCTGTACCGGCCAATTGTCAGCGGGTGTTCCGGCTGTGGGGATTTGGCCAGTCAAATTCAATAAATTACTGTTGAATTTATCGCCTACCTGTATATACTCACAGTGGTACTGTATAGATAAACAGGTAGAGATATGAAGCCGTTAACCCCGAGACAGACCCAGGTGCTGGAACTGATCCGCAACCATATGCAGGAGACCGGCATGCCGCCGACTCGTGCGGAGATCGCCAAACGTCTGGGGTTTCGCAGTGCCAATGCCGCCGAAGAGCATCTGAAGGCGTTGGCGCGCAAGCAGGTGATCGAGATAGTCCCCGGTACCTCGCGCGGCATTCGCCTGTTGGATACCGGTCCGGAACCCGAGCAACTGGGGTTGCCGTTGATCGGTCAGGTGGCAGCGGGGGAGCCGATTCTGGCTCAGCAGCATATCGAACAGCATTGTCAGTTGGACCCCAGCATGTTCCGTCCCAATGCCGATTATCTGTTGCGGGTGCGTGGCGACTCCATGGTCGATATCGGCATTATGGATGGGGATCTGTTGGCGGTACACAGTCAGCAGGAGGCTCACAACGGCCAGATTGTGGTGGCCAGGGTGGGCGAAGATGTGACCGTGAAGCGGTTTCAGCGTAAAGACAATCTGGTGTACCTGCACGCCGAAAACAGTGAATACCAACCCATTGTGGTGGACCTGGAGCATGAGCCTCTGAGCATTGAAGGCCTGGCGGTGGGTGTGATTCGAAACGGAGGATTGCAATAATGAAGACTCGGCAAGGAACGCAGTTTCGTCATCCCGGCCTGTGGCAGGGCAATTGGTCCACCAACCCCAGATTGACCCGACTGGACAGCGGCGCGGCGGCCCTGACTGAATTGGCACCGAAGCTGGCGGAGTTGAGCCAGAAGCAGCGCTGGTTGGTGCTGGTAAACCCACCAAGGTTCGGTTGGAAACAGATTCTGCAAAATGCCGGAGTGGCCATGGACCGCATTCTGATCGTTCGCTGTCAGGACGACGTCGAAGGCCAGTGGGCCGTCGAACAGGCGCTGTCCGGGCATACTTGTAGCGCGGTGGTGGCCTGGTTGCCTACCATTGCCGCCCGCGATTGGCGCCGGTTGGAGTTGGCCAGTCGCCGTGCCGAATGTTCCGGCTATCTGTTTCAATCTCAAACCAGCCGCATTACCACTCAACTGGTGTCGAACTGGATTCACTAACCTCGGGGAATGCTGGCTTGAGCCGTGGATTCAGGCCTGTCCTTAATAATGAACCTTGTTCGCCTCCAGTTGCTGCTGTTTAATACACCTTTTCATACCCTTAGTGTTTTCTATTGCCAATCGACAAATTAAAGAGATTTCCTCTTTTTTGCCCTTGCATACGTGGATTGAGTGCTATTCTTGATCTTGATCAAATCGAAATATGTCATTAGGTTAGAAAAGACACAGTCGAAGAACTGTGTGAGGCAGAAGTAACGGTCACGCGGAACCGCGTCGGCTGTGTGCCCAAACCGATTAAGGGGAGGGGAGCTTCATAGGGCTGAGCATTACTGTGCTGCTCTTCTCTGGATATTGCGTCATGCAATACACAGAGGAGTAGTTGATGTGAGAAGGATTGCTTTACTGGCCATCATCGCCTTGATGCCAGTGTGGGCGGTCGCCGAGTCGGATTACAATCTGACCCCGGGCGTGACCGCCATCAGTGAGCAGGTGTATGGCCTGCACATGACCATTTTCTATATCTGCTGTGCCATTGCGGCGGTGGTGTTTGGAGTGATGCTCTACTCCCTGATTGCACACCGCAAGTCCAAAGGCGCGGTGCCCGCCAATTTTCATGAAAGTACCAAGATCGAAATTCTGTGGACGGTGATTCCGTTCATTATTTTGATCGTCATGGCGGTGCCTGCCACCAAAACTCTGGTGGCGATGGAAGATCCCAGTCAGTCCGACCTCACCATTCAGATCACCGGCTCCCAATGGAAGTGGCATTACAAGTATTTCGATCAGGGTGTGGAGTTTTTCAGTCTGATGTCCACCCCTCAAAGCCAAATCAATGACGCCGAAGCCAAAGGCGAAAACTACCTGCTGGAGGTGGATAAGCCGTTGGTGATTCCCGTCAACCGCAAAGTCCGTTTCCTGATGACCTCTGACGACGTTATCCACTCCTGGTGGGTGCCGGCCTTTGCGGTGAAAAAGGACGCCAACCCGGGGTTCATCAACGAAGCCTGGACCCGGGTGGACAAGCCTGGCACCTACCGAGGTCAATGCGCCGAGTTATGTGGAAAAGACCACGGCTTCATGCCGGTGGTGGTGGAGGTGTTGCCAGAAGCGGAGTTTGATCTTTGGCTGGCCGAGCAGCAGGGGGCGGCGGCAGCGGCGGCCAAGGCGGAAACCGAAGCCCTGACCCAGACACTGACTATGGAGGAGAGCATGACCCTGGGAGAGCAGGTGTACCTGTCTCGATGCGCGGCCTGCCACATGCCGAACGGCGCGGGCCTGCAGGGGGTGTTCCCGGCATTGAAAGACAGCCCCATCGCCCTGGGTGAGGTGAAGGCGCACATCGACATTGTGGTTCATGGCAAGGCCGGAACCGCCATGCAAGCGTTTGCGGCTCAGTTGAGTAACAAGGAGCTGGCGGCGGTGGTGACTTATGAACGAAACGCCTGGGGCAATGACACCGGCGATGTGGTACAGACGGCGGATGTAGCCGCCTCTAAGGGACAATGAGGGGCACAGTCATGACCATAGCGACACGAGAAAATCAGGCCGATGTCGGCCACATCGAAACGGAACACGACCATCACCACGCACCGCAGAAGGGCCTGAAACGATGGTTGCTGACCACCAACCACAAAGAGATCGGCACCCTGTATCTGTGGTTCAGCTTTACCATGTTTTTGGTCGGTGGGGCCATGGCGATGGTGATTCGGGCCGAGTTGTTCCAGCCGGGCCTGCAGTTGGTAGAGCCGAACTTCTTCAATCAGATGACCACGGTCCATGGACTGATTATGGTATTTGGGGCGGTGATGCCGGCGTTTACAGGGCTGGCTAACTGGATGATCCCGATGATGATCGGCGCCCCGGATATGGCACTGCCACGGCTGAACAACTGGAGTTTCTGGATTCTGCCGTTTGCCTTTGCCCTGTTGATCGGCAGTTTGTTTATGGAAGGGGGCGGTCCGGCATTCGGCTGGACTTTCTATGCGCCGTTGTCGACCACCTTCAGCGGTGATTCCACCGCGCTGTTTGTGTTTTCGGTTCACATCATGGGCATCAGCTCCATCATGGGCGCCATCAACGTCATTGTGACCATCGTCAACCTGCGTGCTCCGGGCATGACTTACATGAAGATGCCACTGTTTGTCTGGACCTGGTTGATCACCGCCTTTCTGTTGATCGCGGTGATGCCGGTACTGGCGGGGGCGGTGACCATGGTGTTGACCGATAAGTACTTCGGTACCGCGTTCTTCGATGCCGCCGGCGGTGGTGACCCGGTGATGTTCCAGCACATTTTCTGGTTCTTTGGTCATCCAGAGGTGTACATCATGATTTTGCCGGCGTTTGGCATCATCTCCGCCATTGTGCCCGCGTTTTCCCGCAAGAAGTTGTTTGGCTATGCCTCCATGGTATACGCCACCGCGTCTATTGCCCTGCTGTCCTTCATCGTCTGGGCCCACCACATGTTCACCACCGGCATGCCGGTGGCGGCGGAACTGTTTTTCATGTACTGCACCATGCTGATCTCGGTGCCCACCGGGGTCAAGGTGTTTAACTGGGTGGCCACCATGTGGCAGGGCGCCATCAGCTTTGAGGCGCCGATGATGTTTGCGCTGGCGTTCATCGTGCTGTTTACCATCGGCGGCCTGTCCGGGTTGATGCTGGCCATTACGCCGGTGGATTTCCAGTACCACGATACCTACTTTGTGGTGGCCCATTTCCATTACGTGCTGGTGACCGGGGCGGTGTTTTCCATCATGGCGGCGGCCTACTACTGGCTGCCGAAATGGACCGGCCACATGTACAGCGAACGCCTGGCCAAATGGCACTTCTGGTGCTCGGTGGTGTCGGTCAATGTGCTGTTTTTCCCCATGCACTTCCTGGGACTGGCGGGGATGCCGAGACGGATTCCCGATTATGCCCTGCAGTTTGCAGATATTAATCAGATCGTTTCCATTGGCGGCTTTGCCTTTGGCTTGTCGCAACTGATCTTCCTAGCCCTGGTGATCAAGTGCATTCGCGGCGGCCAGCAGGCGCCGGCCAAGCCCTGGGACGGTGCCGAAGGGCTGGAGTGGACGGTGGCCTCTCCGGCGCCACTGCATACCTTCGATACCCCTCCTAAGGTAGCGTGAGATGACTGGCCCTAACGCCAATCGACGTCTGGTGACCCGGCTGCTGCTGGTCACGGTGGCCATGTTTGGCTTTGGCTTTGCCCTGGTGCCGCTGTACGACGTGTTCTGCGACATTACCGGCATCAATGGCAAGACTCGTCAGACCGCCGCGGCCGACAGCGAGCAGGTGGACAGCCAACGCCTGGTCACCGTGGAGTTCATCACCTCGGTACACAGCGACATGCCCTGGCAGTTTGAACCCGAGGTCAACCGCATTCAGGTACACCCTGGTGAGACCCGTCAGGTGGCCTTTCTGGCTCGCAACCTTTCCCAGCGGGACATTATTGGTCAGGCCGTGCCCTCGGTCACGCCGGGGCAGGGGGCACTCTATTTCTCCAAGATCGAGTGCTTTTGCTTTAACCACCAGCCCCTGGAAGCGGGGGCAGAAACCCAGATGCCGTTGCTGTTCTATCTGGATCCGGCCCTGCCGGAGGAGATTCAGACCCTGACCCTGTCATACACGCTCTACAACGTGACCGACCAGGCCAATGAGCGTGGCTAAGGAGAGCAATTCGATGAAACATGAAAAGTACTACGTTCCCGAGCAGAGCTACTGGCCCATTGTTGGTGCCATCGGCCTGTTTCTTATCGCATTGGGAGCGGGAAACTACGTCGGCGGCCTCAAGAGCGGCGATACCGGCATCTTTGGTTACGTGCTGCTGTCCGGCATTGCGGTGATTGTGGTGATGGTGGTTGGTTGGTTTGGCACGGTGATCAACGAGTCCATGGCCGGCCTGTATTCCCGGCAGATGGACCGGTCGTTCCGACAGGGGATGTCCTGGTTTATCTTCTCTGAAGTGATGTTTTTCGGCGCTTTTTTCGGGGCCCTGTTCTATGCCCGCATGGTGGCGGTGCCCTGGTTAGGAGGCGCCGGCAACAATGCCATGACTCATGAGGTATTGTGGCCGACGTTTGAGGCGATGTGGCCGCTGGTAACCACCCCGGGAGGCGAGACCACCCAGGCCATGGGCTGGCAGGGACTGCCACTGTACAACACCCTGATTCTGTTAACCTCGTCGGTGACTTTGCACTTCGCCCACGTGGCATTGGAGCAGGATCGGCGCCGGCCTCTGACCGGCTGGTTGGCGGCCACGGTGTTGCTGGGAGTGTGCTTTCTGGCGCTGCAGGGCGAAGAGTACCTGCACGCCTATCAAGAGATGAACCTGACCCTGAGCTCCGGCGTGTATGGCAACACCTTCTTCCTGTTGACCGGGTTTCATGGCCTGCATGTGACCCTGGGAACCATCATGCTGCTGACGATGTTGGTGCGGGTGGTGAAGGGGCACTTTACGCCGCAGAAGCATTTCGCCTTTCAGGCCAGTGCCTGGTACTGGCATTTTGTGGATGTGGTGTGGTTGTTGCTGTTTGTGTTCGTCTACATCCTTTAATAGGGGCGGGGGTTAGGCTGCAGCCAGCCTCCCATTAGCACCAGGATCAGCAGGACCACCACAAAGGCGGACAAGGCCACACGCCGCCCCAGGTACTGACTCATGTTGTGACTGCCGCTGTTGTCCTTGAGCATCAACAGCAAGGCTCGGCCCAGATTAAACACAATGAACAGCAGCAGCGCCACAAGCAGCAGTTTTAACGCAATTTGCATGGACCTTCCTTAGTCGGGATTTGTATGAAGTATTGGTGGTTCCCTCTGATTACTCTGGCGGTATTTTGTGCACTGGTCAAGTTAGGCTGGTGGCAGCTGCAGCGGGCTGACACCAAGCAGCGACTGCAACAACAACTGCAGCAACGGGGGCAACAGACGCTGAGCTGGAATCAGCTTCAGGAGGGGGGCGATGTGAGCGGATTTGGTCTGGCGGTATCGGTGCAGCCGCGGGCACTGCCGCCGCTGCTGCTGGACAACCGTACCCTCAATGGTCAGGTCGGTTACCAGTGGCTTCAGCCGGTGGTGGTGGCGGATGAGCAGCCTCTGCTGTTGCTGGATCTGGGGTTTGTGGCTGCGGGTTCTCGCCGGGATACGTTGCCGATGCTGCCGACGTTGCCGGACTCGCTGTCGGTATCGGGACGCTTGTATCGGCCTGGGCACAACCCGCTGTCCCGTCATAGTTATGGCGAACCCGGAGACAAGATCCGCATTCAGGCGGTGAATTTCGAGGAAATTGGGCAGATGTTGGAACAAGCGACGTTGCCCTATCTGCTGTTTGTCGACCAGCCGGTCGAGATTGGATTTATTCGCCAGTGGCGGCCGATTTCCATGAGCCCGGATAAGCACAAAGGCTACGCGGTGCAGTGGTTTGGCCTGGCAACGGCGTGGTTGGTAATCGTTTATCTGCTGTGGCGCCGGCAACGGCCTCTTGCGCCGCTGCCCCAAGCCAGATAGTGTGATCTGTGTCACTGTTGTTTCCCCCTAGCGGTACTGGGAGGAGCGTCTTGAATTGTCTGTAACCGGCGGCCGGCCTTGCCGAGCCCTGATGATGAGAGGAGCAATCATGAACTCCCGGAACCGCAAACCATTAATGCTGCTGGTGGTGTTTCTGGCGCCATTCTTAACCGCCCTGCTGGTGCTGCAGCTGGGTTGGTATCAAGGGGGCGCCACCAACAAAGGCCAGTTACTGGCTGGCCTGCATTACCGCTCGCTGGCCCAACCCAACCCCGCCGAACGGCAGTGGCAGTTGTTGTACCTGCTGCCCTCCCAATGCGACGCCAGCTGTGAAGACCGCCTTACCGCGATGCAGAAAGTACTGCAAGCCCTCGGTCGAGAACGGGAGCGGGTGAATGCGGTGGTCTTCTATTACCAGCAGCGGCCGGAGCTGGCCGAGATCCTGACTGAGAAAGGCTTCCTTATGGCTCGGGCCAATGACGCGGTGAAATCGGCGTTGACTGAACAGACTCTGGTCATTGTCGACCCTTTGGGGCAGTGGGTGATGGGCTATGGTGATGTGCAGGGCCAGGACGCTCAGATCCTGCAGGGCAAACATCTGTTGGCGGACATGCGAAAGCTGCTGAAGCTGTCTCGAGTGGGCTAAGGGGGACCGATGAATCGATTGATCCTGGCCACGGCGGCGCTGGCCTTTGTGGTGATTGTGGTTGGGGCCTTTACCCGCCTGACTGACGCCGGCCTCGGTTGCCCGGATTGGCCCGGCTGCTATGGGTTCTTAACGCCGGTCGAGGCCAAGGCTAACGAAGCCTTGGCCCTGAGCCGCTTCCCGGATCGACCGCTGGAGATGGCCAAGGCCTGGGCCGAGATGGGGCATCGTTACATCGCCAGCCTGTTGGGACTGATGATTTTGACCATTGCGCTGCTGAGTTGGCGCACGCCGCAGCGGGGCCACGGCCTGGCGTTACTGGGGCTGGTGCTGTTTCAGGGCGCGTTGGGAATGTGGACGGTTACCCTGAACCTGATGCCGGTGGTGGTGATGGGCCATCTGCTGGGGGGACTGACGGTGTTGTCGCTGCTGGCGTTGTTATGGATGCGACGCCAACCTGAACGGTTGGAACTGCAGCAGCCCAGCTTGGTGCTGCTGGCGGCGGTGGCCTTGGTGGCCCTGGTACTTCAGGTTGCGTTGGGGGGCTGGACCTCGGCCAACTACGCGGCAGTGGTGTGCACCACGCTGCCGATATGCGAAGGCAACTGGTGGCAGCAGTGGGACCCGGCCACCGCGTTTCGGCTGATACAGCCTGCGGCCAACAGCTATGAATTTGGCACCCTGGATTATGCCGCCCGCATGACCATCCATGTCAGCCACCGACTGTGGGCGGTGGTGACGGCGTTGCTGTTGTTGTGGTTGGCACTGCGTCTGATGCGCCATCCGCAGTTGAACCGTTGGGGCATCGCAATGGTGGTGCTGACCCTGATCCAAGTGGGGTTGGGCGTGGCCAATGTGGTGTGGCAGTTGCCATTGGCGGTCGCGGTGGGCCACAACGGCGGTGCCGCACTGTTGGTGATGACCCTGGTGTGCATCAATTATCGAGTCCAAAGCCGGCAGCCGGCGGCCCTAAGGGAGAGAGTGCCATGTTGAAAGCCATAGGTTGGAGTAAGCGGAACCCGGCGTTGGCCTGGCGCGACTATCTGGAGATGACCAAACCCAAGGTGGTGTTACTGATGCTGGTGACCGCGCTGGTGGGGATGGCTCTGGCTTCTCCCGGGTGGGTGGCGTTGCCGACCCTGGTCAGTGGCTTGTCCGGGATCGGCCTGATGGCCGGTGCGGCGGCGGCGGTCAACCACCTGTTGGATCGCCGTATTGATACCATCATGGCCCGGACTCACAACCGGCCAGTGGCCACAGGCCGGGTCTCTCCCTTCCATGGTGGGGTGTTCGCCGCCGTTATCGGCAGCCTGGGTTTTGTCATTCTGTATGGGTTTGTCAATCCCCTTACCGCCTGGCTGACTCTGGCAAGCTTGGTGGGCTATGCCCTGATTTACACCGGCTTTCTCAAACGGGCGACACCGCAGAACATTGTTATCGGTGGCCTGGCGGGGGCGATGCCGCCGTTATTGGGCTGGACCAGTGTGACAGGCGATTTCCATGGCCATGGCTTGTTGTTGGTGATCATCATTTTCACCTGGACGCCGCCCCATTTCTGGGCCTTGGCTGTGCACCGCCGGGATGAATACGCCAAGGCCGACATTCCGATGTTGCCGGTTACCCATGGCATCGAATACACCAAAACCTCCATCTTGTTGTACAGCTTCCTGTTGGTGATCGCTTGCATGCTACCGGTGTTGGTGGGGATGAGTGGCGGCATCTACCTGCTGGGTTCAACGGTACTGAGCCTGTGGTTTCTGGTGAAAGCCTGGCAGCTGAAGTACAGCCCCAAGCCAGACTCCGCCATCAAGTTGTTCCTGTTCTCCATCTGGCAGCTACTGGCGCTGTTTGTGCTGTTGTTGGTGGATCACTACTTGCCGGTGGGGTTGTAATGCGCTGGGTGTATGGCGGGGTAGCCGCAGCGGCATTGCTGGCCGGAGTGTTGTTGGCCTGGAGCGGCCAGCAACCGCCAAAGGTGTCGGCGCTGTGGTTGCCGCAACCGCGGGAGTTGGTGGACTTTGAACTGATCGATGATCTGGGCCAGCCCTATGGCAATGACAGTCTGCGTGGTCACTGGACCTTGCTGTTTATGGGGTTCACCTCCTGCCCTGATGTCTGCCCCAGCACCATGGCGAGGCTGGCGTCGGCCTATCCGCCATTGGCGCAGCAGTTGGATCTGCAGGTGGTATTGATGTCGGTGGATCCGCAGCGGGACAGCAGTGAGCGGCTGCATCAGTACGTCGGCTATTTCAATCCATCATTTCGGGCCGTGACCGGTGAGCACAGTCAACTGTTTGCCTTAAGCCGCAGCCTGGGGTTGATGTACGCCATGGTCGACAGCGACGGCGCCGATGGCTACTCGGTGGACCACAGTGCCGACATCGTACTGATCAATCCCAGCGGTCAACTGGAGGCGATTTTTCGGCCTCAGGGAGGCGTCGGCGAACTCAGGCTGGTGTCGATGACCCAGCTGAAGACAGACCTGCCGGCGATCGCCCGGTTCCGCAGTTAAGGCTTACGCCAGAGTGCCGCTTTTGAGCCACTGCTGACTTTGATGATGGAAAGGGAACGCCAATGCGTCAGTGGTGTGTGGGGGTGCTGTTGGGGCTGCTGTGTGGCTGCAGCACCATGGTGGCCAAACGAATTACCGACTTTGACTCGGTTACTTTGGCGCCGTCCCAGCGGCAGGAATTGGCCCAACAGGGGTTCAACGACGGCCGCTTCTGTCTTCAGGGGCGTTGTCTTCATTACCTGACAGGAAAGCCGTTGCACTCGACTCGGCTGCGATCGTCGCTGCAGATCGATGGCCATGAGAGCCAGTTGCTGCTGAGTCGTGACCAGTTACCCCGCCGCGTCGGCACCGTGGTGTTGCTGCACGGGTTTCGCATGACCAAGGAGCTGATGTCGGCCAACGGCCTGTACTGGCGATTTCTTGGTTATCGGGTGTTGATTCCGGACCTGCCTGGTCACGGCGGTTCTCATTCCGACTTCAGTTTTGGCACTCAGGATGGCCGTTTGCTCAGCGCCTGGCTTGATGACCAGTCCCAATTAACCTATCCCCTGTACCTGTTTGGAAACTCCATGGGGGCGGTGGCTGCCGCCCACCTTGCGGCGGCCCGAAACGACGTTTCCGGACTGATTCTGCAGGCGCCGATGCTGGGGTTGGAACAATCGGTGCTGAACTTTCCCCGCCCCTGGTACCTGGGCTGGATTCCGGATGACAGTATGCGGCAAGGTGCCCGTCAGGCACTGACGACGCTGTCGCTGCAGGAGTCACAGTTGGACATTCGGCAGTTGTTGCCCGAGTTAGCCTTGCCGACGTTGATTTTTGCTTCGGATGGCGATGCGGTGTCGCCCTATGCTGAGCTGCAACCGCTGCGCTCGAACCGAATCAAGGTGGTGAATGTGCCCAATCTGACTCATCCGCAACTGGCGCTGATTGGCAATGCCGAACACCGGCAGATACAGGCCTGGCTGCAACAGCGGCAGCATGAGAACCGCCGCCCCCCGGGCAGGGGGGCGGGTTAATCGGATTACTCTTCGGGCCAACTGCCGTCGGCACGGGCCTGCACCCAAGGCTGGGAGAACCAGTAGTAGCCGCCGCTGGTTTTGCTGGGCGCGGTGCAGTTGTAGCGGGATCGGCCCGCCGGTAACGGCAGATCGGCCTGAATGCTGAAGCTGTGATCATCGAGCCAGATGGGCGCCTTGCCCCCCTGTCCCTGGATGTAGCACATCAGCGCATCGGTGCGGACATCGTCACCGGCCAGGGTGACGGTCAGGGTTGGCCGGTCCCGATCCACCAGTTGGGATTCCTCTCCCTCCAATTTGGTGACCGGCATATTGAGGCTGTGCAGCTTCACCTTCAGGGCCGACATATCCGCATAGGGACCGGCCACCGGATAGCGAGGGATGGCGGTTAAGCTGCTGTAAGGGCCGGTGGCACCGGAGTGCTGGCCGATGCCGACGTAATCCATATTGGCCAGCCGGGTTCTCAGGGCCTGATTGAATTCGCCGTAGGGGTAGGCCAATTGGCGAACGCTGTAGCCGATTTCCCGTTCGATGATCGCTTCGGTTTGACGAATGTCGGCTTCGATGCGATCCAGCCAGGCGACCTGGGTTTCACCGTCGAGGCGACGAATCAGATGATCATGGGCGTAGCTGTGATTGGCGATAGTGGCCCCCTCTCTGGACAGGGCTCGCAGCGCGTCCCAATCCAGCATCTCGCCATAATTCTGCTCAATGGGAGCGATACTGACAAACAGGGTGTAGGGAAACTGATGGCGGCGCAGAATGGGATGGGCGTTGTCGGCCACGTTTTGATAGCCGTCATCAAAAGTGATGGCTACGGTTTTCGGGGGCAGGGCCTGGCGTTGGCGCACGGCATCGATGACGTCGTTCAGGGGGACCACGTTAAAGTCGTTGTCCGCCAGGTACGCCATCTGTTCAGCAAACTGTGCCGGGGTGACGCTGGTGCTGGCGGGGGTATCTTCGCTAACATGGTGATACTGCAGTATTACGCTGGCCAGACTTGGCCAAGCACAGAAAAGACCTGCCACGATAGCCAGTCTTACTACATTGCGATTCATATTAAGGTTCCAAGTTTCGATGACGATTCCAGCCGTACTGACTCAGCGTCAGGCTCACAGGCGCACCTTTGCGCTGGCCTGGCCGATGATTTTATCCAATGTCACTATCCCGTTGCTGGGGCTGGTGGATACGGCGGTTATCGGTCACCTCGATGAGGCCTACTACCTTGGGGGTGTGGCCGTCGGGTCCATGATTATAACCTTTCTGATGTGGATGCTGGGATTTTTACGCATGGGCACCACCGCCTTGGTGGCTCAGGGCCATGGGGCCGACGACATTCAGGCACAACTGCGGGTGTTGGCACAGGGGTTGATTCTGGCGCTGGGCCTGGCCTCAATGCTGTTGGTGTTGCAGTGGCCGATCCTGCATTGGGGGCTGCCGTTGGCGGGGGGCAGCGATCAGGTTCAGCTGTACGCCAGTCAGTATTTTCAGATTCGAATCTGGGGGGCTCCGGCCGCCTTGATCAACCTGGTATTGCTCGGGTTTCTGTTGGGGCGAGGCCAGCCTAAGGTGGCGATGTGGCAACTGATCCTGGGCAACAGCCTCAACATTGGCCTGGATCTGTTGTTCGTGGTGGGCTTTGGTTGGGGGGTGTCTGGCGCGGCCTGGGCCAGCCTGTGTGCCGAGTACGGCACCATGGCGCTGGCGGCGTACCTGGTGTGGCGGGTGTTGGTGGCCAACCGGGTCGGGCGCCTGCCTTGGTCGTTGCATGGCCTCAGTCGCCTGGTGCGCCTGAACCGGGATATTTTCCTGCGCACCTTGTGTCTGCAGCTGTGTTTGAGTTTTGTCACCATCATGGGCGCCCGCCTGGGGGATGTGGTGGTGGCTGGCAACGCGGTGCTGATGAATTTCATGTTGGTGATGGCGTACGCCCTGGACGGCTTTGCTTACAGCGCCGAGGTGGAAGTGGGACGGGCCTGGGGGCGGAATGATCGGCAGCGGTTTGTGGATGCGGTGATCCTGGGCTGGTTCTGGTCGGCCCTGACGGCAGTGGGGTTTGCGATGGTGTTTGCACTCGGCGGAGAGGCGCTGATCGGGATGTTGACGGATCTGGCGCCGGTGCAGGCCCACGCCCAAACCTACCTCCCCTGGGTCGTGGTATTGCCACTGATGGCATTCAGCTGTTTTCTGTTTGATGGGGTCTACATCGGTGCGGCACAGGGAGCCCAGATGCGCAATGCCATGCTGCTGTCGGCATTGGGGTTTTTCTTGCTGTGGTGGCTGAGCCTAGGCTGGGGCAATCATGGTTTATGGCTGGCATTGAACGGCTTTATGGCGCTGCGGGGCATCACGTTAGCCTGGCACTACTTCCGCTACCTTAAACCCGTCGCCTTGCGGCCTGAATCGGTGGTCTAGGCCTTCAGAAACGACCACGCCCGGCCAGGCCGGGCGTGGAGGATGGCATCGACTCTTAGTAGAAAGAGTGATCGCCATGCTGGTGTTCGGTGACGTCTTTAACGGCCGTCAGCTCGTTGGCAAAGGCTTCCAACAGCTGCTTTTCGATGCCGTCTTTCAGAGTGACGTCTACCATGGAGCAGCCGTTACAGCCGCCGCCGAACTGAATCACGGCCACGCCGTCGTCGGTCAACTCCACCAGGGTGATGTAACCACCGTGGCTGGCCAGTTGCGGATTTACCTGTGACTGAATTACGTAGTCCAGGCGCTCCTTCAGCGGCGCGTCGTCGGCCACTTTGCGCATCTTGGCGTTGGGGGCTTTCAGAGTCAGCTGCGAGCCCAGTTGATCGGTAACGTAGTCGATCAGTGCTTCTTCCAGAAATGGAATGCTTTTGGCGTCAACCAGGGCGTCGAAGCCATTGAATGGCAGAGTGGTGTCATCCTCTTCCACCGCATCGGATGGACAGTAAGATACGCCGCACTCCGCCTGTGGGGTGCCGGGGTTGATGACGAAAACTCGAATATTGGTGCCTTCCGGCTGCTGCTCGAGCAACTTTGAAAAGTGGCTCTGGGCGGCTTCGGTAATGGTGATCATAACTGCTCTCTACTGCGGTTAATGCCTGACTAATAAAGTCGGTTATCTGCATCATAACCCGACGGGGGAGCGGATTATAGCCCCTAATGGCGATCCGGGTCACGCTTTGGCTGGATTGCGCCGAGTGTGACTGATAGCATGTTTTTACTAAATAACAACAATAAGTTCACGGAAGATGCGCATTTTTCTTTTAGCTTTCAGCCTGATATCCGCAATGGCCCTGGCCAGGGTCGATCCGCTGCTGCCGCAGCAGGACCGCTATCTGCCGACCCTGCCGACGCCGACTCAGCAATTTGGCCACCCCATTGGCGAACGGCATTTGCGCTACGATCAGGTGTTGGCCTATTTTCAGACCCTGGCCCGGCAGTCGCCCCGTGTCAGCCTGGAGTCTGCCGGTGTCAGTCATCAGGGGCGGCAGCAGATTGCCGCGGTGATCACTTCCGAGGCCAACCAACAGCGACTGGATCAGATACTGGCCGATCGGGCTCGGGTCAGTGAGAGGGACCGGGTCGGAGGCCCCACTGTGGTGTGGCTGGCTTACAGCATTCACGGTGATGAGGCCAGTGGCCTGCACGCCGGCACCCTGTTTGCCTATTACCTGGCGGCGTCGCAATCGCCCCAGGTCCAGCGTTGGTTACAGGAGATGGTGATTCTGATCACCCCCAGCCAGAACCCGGACGGCAACGATCGCTTTGCCAACTGGGTTAACGGCTATACCGGCAGCCAACTCAACGGCAGTAACTGGCACCGCGAGCATTTTCAGGCCTGGCCCAGTGGCCGGGTGAACCACTTCCTGGCGGACCTGAATCGCGACTGGCTGTATCTGCGCCACCCGGAGAGTCGGGGCCGGGTGGCGGTGTATCAGCGCTGGCAGCCCCATGTGGTTGGTGATTATCACGAAATGGGCCACAACAGCAGCTACTTCTTTCAGCCCGGAGTACCCAGCCGCACCCATCCGTTGACTCCGGCGCAGAACCAGTCGCTGACCTCGGCGCTGGGGCGCTACCACGCCGAAGCCCTGGACGCACTGGGCCAACCCTATTTCTCCCGTGAGTCCTTTGATGATTTTTATTACGGTAAGGGCTCCACCTATCCGGACATCAATGGCGGCGTCGGCATCCTGTTTGAGCAGGCATCGGTTCGCGGGCATCTGCGGGACACCGAGTATGGCCAGCGCAGCTTTCGGGACGCCATTCGCAACCAGTTGGCCACCTCATTCTCCACCGTGCGGGGCAGTTTCGAGCAAGGGAAGGCACTGCAGCAGTATCAACATGAGTTCTTTGTGCACTCCCTCGAGCAGGGGCAGGATCGAAACGACGCCGGGTTGCTGGTGAGCAGTGGTGGCGATCGGGGCCGGCTTCAGGCCCTGGCAGAGATTCTGTCTGCCCATCAGGTAGAGTTTCAGTATCTGGCTAATTCGGTGACCAGTAAGGGGGGGAGCTACCCCAAGGGCAGTGTGTACATTCCGTTTGCCCAGTCCCGATATGCCTTGGTGGCGGCGTTGTTTGACCGACGGACTCAGTTTGCCGACAACACTTTCTACGATGTGTCGGCCTTCGGAGTCGATTTGGCGTTCAACCTGGAGGTGGTCACCCTGAAGCGCCGCCCCAAGGTGGTCAGCCAGTTGCCGCAACCGGCGGCCGAGGCAACCGGGCCGGCACTGGCTTGGACCCTGGATTGGAATCAACGCCAGGCGCCGGCGGCACTGGCCTATCTGTTGTCGCGGCAGATCCAGGTTCGTTTTGCCGAATTGCCCGGGCGGCTGCAGGGCCACGACGGTGAGATTGAGGTGCATCCCGGCACCCTGCTGATGGCTGGCAATCAACCCGGCATTGCGTCGGCGCTGTCCACGCTGAGGACTACTTATGAGCTGTCACCCCAGGCAGTGGTTCGAGGACAGGCGCTGAATGGTCCGGATCTGGGCAGCCGCAAGTTCCGGCCCGCCACCGCGGCCAGGCCGTTGATTCTGGTGGGGCGCAATGTCAGCCAGTATGAGGTGGGGCAATTGTGGAGCTATCTGGATCAGCAAGTGGGTGTGGCGGCCACCCTGATCGACGCTGAGTACGCCGAGCGGGTGCCCATGGAGGAGTTCACTCACCTGTTTCTGGTGGATGGCCGCTACCGGCAGATGACTGCGGCCATTGAGGCCAGGATTCAGCGCTTTGTGCGTCAGGGTGGGGTGCTGGTGGCCTGGCAGGGCGGCGCCCGTGAGGTGGCCGACTGGAATTTGGTGGACGTCAGCATCGTGGGGCGACGGCAACTGGAGAATGAGTTTGAGGACCATCCGATTCAGTTTGCCGAGCGTTACCAAGAGGATGCCAGGCGGACCATTGGCGGGGCGATTGTCGATTGGCGGCTGGATACCAGTCACCCCCTTGGCTTCGGGCTAACCGCGAGCTTACCGATGATGAAGGATCGGGAGATGGTGCTGCAGCTGGATGGTGGTCAGGCTCATCAGGTGGCTCGGTACGCCGAGCGGCCGTTGCTGTCTGGTTTTATGGCGCCGGAGTACCAGTCATCCGTTGGCGGCCAGGCCAGTGCGGTAGTGGCGCGCAAGGATAAGGGAGCGGTCGTGTTGCTGGCGGACAACCCCTTGTTTAGGAACTTCTGGTTGGGGTCCGAGCGGTTGGTGGCCAACAGCCTGTATCTGGTGCCGGCACTGAACTGAGCCCGGTAGGTAGAGGCTGGCTAGCGGCTGACGCGTTGAATGGCACTGGCCAGGGTCCAGTACTGGCTGACGGCGATGCCCTGTTTTCCCAGACTGGCAGCCAGCATGGCCAGGGTGGTGCCAGTGGTGATGATGTCGTCCACCAGCGCCACCTGACTCATGCCCGAGTTGGCTTCAATGCCATAGGCCCCGCAGAGGTTCTGGCGGCGCTCGCGGCCACTGAGGCGATGCTGGGGTCGGGTGGCCTTTACCTTGGTAGCCAGGGTAAAGGCGTGAGGCACTCCCAGTCGCTGCGACAGTGCCTGGGCAATCAGGTGGGCGTGGTTGAAGCCCTGTTGCTGCAGGCGTCTTCGGTGCATGGGGACCGATACCAGCGCCTGAGGCCAGCCGATCACCCCCTGAGCGTGATAAAACAGAATTCGCTGTTGCAGCCGATCCACCATCGGGGCAATCAGTCCCCATTGGTGTTGAGTCTTGATCAAGGCGGCACAGCGCCCCGCTGGCTGGTGGTAGTCAAAGGCGCTGATTACTGGTCGCCAGCGTTTGCGACTCAAGCAGTGACCACAGCGATGAGGAGGGGTCTGGGCGAGGGGTTTGTGGCAGTGCAGACACACGGCGCCCAGCTGCCCATCGGTGCAGCAGGTTTCGCACAATCCCTGCCCCTGATGCAGCGGTTGCTGGCACAGGTAGCAGCGGTTGGGTAGACTGACGGCCACCAGCCGATCCAGAGTCTGATAGAGAATTGACATGCCATTAAGCCTAGCCGACCCCACACCATTAAGCCTGACTTGGCAGGGACAGGGCCACCCCATCGTGTTGCTGCATGGGTGGGGCATGAATGCGGCGGTGTTCGCGCCGTTTGCCGACCTGCTGGCTGAGCAGGGGTTTCGAGTGGGGTTGCTGGATCTGCCTGGCTTTGGTCTCAGCCCGCCTCTGAGTGATGGCCTGACGGTGGCCGGCTTGGCGGCGGCGGTGATCCAGACCCTCGATGACCAGTTGTCTGCGCCCTGCACCCTGCTGGGGTGGTCCATGGGGGGGCTGGTGGCCACCGAGGTGGCCCGGCATCAGCCGGCGCAGGTATCGCAGCTGGTGACGGTGGCCAGCAGCCCCTGTTTCGAGCAACGGCCGCAGTGGCCCGGGATTAAGCCAGAGGTGCTGGCGGGCTTTGCCGCCGCCTTGGAACTGGATTTTGATGGCACCTTAGATCGCTTCGTGGCCTTGCAGGCCATGGGCAGCCGCAGTGCCCGTCAGGATACCCGTTTGATTCGCGAGGCGTTGTCAAAGGCGCAGCGCCCCCATGAGGCGGCGTTAAGACAGGGGCTGGCGGTGTTGCAACAGGTGGATCAACGGGCGTCGCTGCCTCAGGTGTGCCTTCCCTGGTTGCGTCTCTATGGTCGCCTGGATGCGTTGGTGCCGGCCTCTGGAGTGCCACTGGTGGATGCTCTGGCGCCGCAGTCGGTGTCTGTGGTGCTGCCAAAAGCCGCCCATGCGCCGTTTATCTCCCATCCGCAAGAGACCCTGGCGGCATTGAAGCAGTTTCATTGTTAATAGCGGATTTTTTTACTTTTTAGTGGGATTGGAGAATAATTAACCAGGAGAGGAGAAGCGATGTTCCTGGTATCCAATTACCCACAAGTGCCGATAGTGACCACCAACCCTGCCACCGACGACGTTCGGCAGCAGGAGTTGGCCCGTGCGCCTGTGGTTCCGCCACGGGAGGCGGACAAGTCGGCATCCGAGCGGGCTCTGGACCCGGAACACGATCGCATCAATCATCAGAAAAGCGGCAAACTGAAACGGCGCCAGTCGGACGAGGAGTCCTCCGGGGAGGAGGGGCAGCAACAGCATTCGTCTCAGTCCCCACCTCAGTTTGAGATCTGGCGTCCCCCCACTTTTGCCCGTCCTGGCGTCAGCCGCCAGGACAGTGACGGTCGAGGCCCCAGGGTTGATGCCCACCCGGGGGCTCACTTAAATGACACGGATTACCAGCGATTTACCCGCATCATTAAGCGCTTTTACACCCAGGTGGCACAGCCCGCCGAGCCGCCCGCTTTTCAGGTTAACGCTTAGCCTTGGCAAAGGCATCGGCAAAGGCGTTACCCATGGCGCCAGCCGGAGACGACGACGGGCGCGATTTGGCGTTGCCACGTGCAGACGGCGCTGACGGCTTGCGCTTGTCCTGAGGACGGCCCTTGGCTTTGCTGGCTTGCCCGGGTTCGTCATCCAGGCGCATGGACAGGCCGATACGCTTGCGTTCGATGTCCACTTCCATCACCTTCACCCGCACCACATCGCCGGTTTTTACCACCTTGCGCGGGTCATCCACAAACTGGTGCGACAGGGCCGAGATGTGTACCAGGCCGTCCTGATGGACACCGATGTCCACAAAGGCGCCGAAGTGGGTCACGTTGGTGACCACGCCCTGCAGCACCATCGCCGGCTGCAGATCTTTCAGTGTCTCGACGCCATCGGCAAATTGCGCGGTTTCAAACTGGCCACGGGGATCCCGTCCTGGCTTGTCCAGTTCGGCCAATACGTCGGTGACGGTGGGGATGCCAAATTGCTCGTCGGCAAACTGAGACGCCGACAGGGTCTTGAGAACCTGACTGTTGCCCAGCAGGGCGTCCAGAGGTTTGCCGCACTGGCGGCTGATGCGCTCAACCAGAGGGTAGGCTTCCGGGTGCACGCCGGAGCTGTCCAATGGGTTGCGGCCCTGATTGATGCGCAGGAAGCCGGCGCTTTGCTCAAACGCTTTGGGGCCCAGTCTTGGCACCTTGAGTAACTGTTTTCGCTCGGCAAAGGTACCGTGCTGATCCCGGTAACTGACCAGATTGTGGGCCAGAGTCTGGCTTAATCCGGCGACCCGGGTCAGCAGTGCGGCCGAGGCGGTATTGACGTCGACGCCGACGGCGTTGACGCAGTCTTCCACCACCGCATCCAGAGAGCGGGCCAGCTGAGTCTGACTGACGTCATGCTGATATTGCCCGACGCCGATGGATTGAGGGTCAATTTTCACCAGTTCTGCCAGGGGATCCTGCAGTCGGCGGGCGATGGAGACGGCGCCGCGCAGGGACACATCCAGATCCGGGAACTCTTTGGCGGCGGTTTCGGAGGCGGAATAGACCGAGGCGCCGGCCTCGCTGACCATCACTTTCTCCAGCTTCAGTTCCGGGTGGCGCTGTTTCAGTTCCGCCGTCAGCTTGTCGGTCTCCCGTGAGGCGGTGCCGTTGCCGATGGCCACCAGCTCAACCCCATGGGTTCTGGCCAGCTTGGCCAGGGTCTGAATCGAGGCGTCCCATTGATTGCGGGGCGCGTGGGGATAGATGGTGTCGGTGGCCAGCAGTTTGCCGGTGTGATCCACCACCACCACTTTGACACCGGTGCGCAGGCCGGGATCCAGCCCCAGGGTGGTGCGGGGGCCAGCCGGGGCGGCCATCAGCAGGTCCCCCAGGTTGTCGGCGAACACCTTGATGGCGTCGGCTTCGGCCCGCTCCCGCATCTGCCCTAACAACTCGGTTTCCATCTGCAGGCTGAGTTTAACCTTCCAGGTCCACTGCACCACGCTCTTGAGCCAGGCATCGGCGGGCTGGTTGCCCAGCTTCAAGTTGAGGCGCTCGGCGATGATGGCTTCGCATTGGCTGTGTTTGCTACCGGGTTCCGCTTGCGGGTCGGCATTCAGCGTCAGGGTCAGCACGCCTTCGTTGCGGCCGCGCAACATTGCCAGCGCCCGGTGTGACGGGATGCGTTTCAAGGCCTCGTCGTGTTCAAAGTAATCGCGGAATTTGGCGCCCGCCTGCTCCTGTCCCGGGCTGACTCTCACTTCCATCTGTGCCCGCTGATTCATGTGCTCACGTACGGCGGCGATCACCTCGGCCTGTTCGGCAAACCGCTCCATTAAAATGGCGCGGGCGCCGTCCAGGGCGGCCTTGCTGGTGTCGATGCCAGCGTCGGCATTGAGGTAGTCGTTGGCGGTCTGTTGCGGATCCAGCTGGCGCTGGTTCAGCAGTGCATCCGCCAGCGGTTCCAGCCCGGCTTCCTTGGCGATCTGGCCCTTGGTGCGCCGCTTGGGCTTGTAGGGCAGATACAGATCTTCCAGCTCGGTCTTGCTGTCGGCGGCGCGGATCTTTGTAACCAGAGTTGTATCCAGCTTGCCTTGTTGGTCGATGCTTTGCAGAATCGTTTCACGGCGGGCATCCAGCTCCCGCAAGTAGTTCAGACGGCTATGCAGTTGCCGCAGCTGGGTATCATCCAGGCCGCCGGTCACTTCTTTACGGTAACGGGCGACGAAGGGCACGGTAGCACCGTCGTCCAGAAGGGCGATGGTGGCGTCCACCTGTTGAGTACGAACCTGGAGTTCCTGGGCGAGTCGTTGAGCGATGGTCTGCATAGCGAGTCAAATGGCCTTTGTCTGGTGTAGGTTGGAAATAAAAACCGACTGGCACCATAGCACACCCGGCAGGAATGTTGTGTCAGATTGAGGCGCAAAGGCTCAGGGGTTGATATCATTACAGTTCCTCGGATTGACCCGTTAAGAAATTGAAGCCAAATGAAAAAAGCCAATTTGATTACCCGTGAAGGCTGGAATCTTCTGGAGCAGGAGCTGAAGTACCTGTGGAAAGAGGAGCGCCCCAGGGTGACTCAGGCCGTACAGGAAGCGGCGGCACTGGGGGACCGATCTGAAAATGCCGAGTACATCTACGGCAAAAAGCGTCTGCGGGAGATCGACCGACGGGTGCGGTTTCTGTCCAAGCGGATGGAGGTGTTGCGCATAGTCGAGCCCGATGTCCGCCAGGAGGGCAAGGTGTTTTTCGGAGCCTGGGTGGAGTTGGAGTCCGAGGCCGGTGAGCACAGCCGATATCAGCTGGTGGGACCGGACGAATTTAATGTCAGCGAGGGTAAGGTGAGTATCGACTCGCCGCTGGCCAGAGCCTTGTTGGGCAAGCAGGTGGATGACGAGGTGATCGTTGCCACACCTGAAGGCGAACAGGTGTACTATATCAACGAAATACGCTATCGAGCAGCGGATTAAGGGAGAGGCGAATGAATCAGGAAACCTCCAAGGTACTGGTGGTGGACGATGACCTGCGGTTGCGTGGGTTGATCGAACGTTATCTGGGTGAGCAGGGCTATCAGGTGCGTGCGGCGGCCAACGCCGAACAGATGGATCGCCTGCTGGAGCGGGAGAATTTCCACCTGCTGGTGCTGGACCTGATGTTGCCTGGTGAAGATGGCCTCAGTATCTGCCGTCGTCTGCGCCAGTCCAACAATGAGATTCCCATCGTGATGTTGACCGCCAAAGGCGATGAAGTGGACCGCATCATTGGCCTGGAACTGGGGGCCGATGACTATCTGCCCAAGCCCTTTAATCCCCGTGAATTGCTGGCACGGATTAAGGCGGTACTGCGCCGTCGCCCCGGCGAACTGCCCGGTGCCCCGTCTCAGCAGGAGCAGGAGGTGGTGTTTGGTGATTACCGTCTCAACCTGGCGACCCGGGAGATGTTTAAAGGCGATGAAGTGATTCCGCTGACCTCCGGTGAATTTGCGGTGCTCAAGGTGCTGGTGTCTCATCCCAGAGAGCCGATGAGTCGGGACAAACTGATGAACCAGGCCAGGGGCCGGGACTACAGTGCCCTGGAGCGATCCATTGATGTGCAGGTGTCGCGCCTGCGCCGGTTGATCGAAGATGACCCCAGTAACCCAAGATACATTCAGACCGTCTGGGGCCTGGGCTATGTCTTTGTTCCCGACGGCAGTTCGGCTAAGTAGCGCCAGCGGATGTTGACGCGACTGCTGCCCCGCAGCAATTTTGGTCAGACGGTGTTGCTGATTGGCTGCCTGCTGCTGATCAACCAACTGGTGTCCTATGTGTCGATGTCGATCTACGTGATTCGGCCATCGACGCAGCAGATCAACCAATTGCTGGCGCGTCAGGTGGAGCTGCTGTTTCGCGATCTGGAGCTGGATCGTACTCGGCTGACGGTGGTCGATGCGCTGCGGGACAAGCTGGAAGACGACGATTACATGGAGGTGTTCACCCAACCTGAGGCGCGCAAGAACGGCCTGAGCATGGCCCGGCGTTACTACGTGCTGTCGGATCAGATGTCCCAGTACCTGGGGGGCGATGCCGAAGTCCGCATCTCCGCCGGTGAGCAGTTCCTGATCTGGATTCGCCCGCCTCAGGCCCCGTCGGTGTGGCTGCGGGTCCCCCTGACCGGCTTCGATGAGTCGAAAATCTCTCCTCTGACTATTTACCTGATGGTGATCGGTGCCCTGTCGGTGGCCGGCGGTTGGTGGTTCGCCCGTCAACAGAGTCGCCCCCTGAGGCGGTTGCAACGGGCGGCGCTGGCGGTGTCGCGGGGGAAATTCCCGGATCCGCTGCCACTAAAGGGGCCGGCGGAAGTGGTGGCGGTGATCCAGGCATTCAACCAGATGTCCCGTTCCATGAAGCAGTTGGAAACCGACCGCCAGTTGCTGTTGGCCGGGGTGTCTCATGACCTGAGAACCCCACTGACCCGCATTCGTCTGGCCAGTGAGATGATGGGAGACCAGGACAGCTTCCTGAAAGAGGGCATCGAGCACGACATCGATGACATGAACCAGATCATCGATCAGTTCATCGAATTTGTGCGCGGCAATCCGGCGGAAGAGTTGACCGAACACAGTTTGGATCAGCTGCTGCAGGAGGCGGCACAGCAGGAGAGTCTGCGTCACACCGAGGTGAAGCTGGAATTGGGGCAGGTGCCGGCGATTTCGCTGCCGCTGGTGGCAATGAAACGGGTGCTGGCCAACCTGATTGAGAACGGCATTCGTTATGGTGGCGGCGACCTGAAATTGAGTTCTGGCTTTGATGACCAGTGGGTGTGGTTTTCGGTGGCCGACAACGGCCCAGGCATTCCACCCCAGAAAATAGAGGCGTTGTTTGAGCCCTTTACTCAGGGGGATACGGCGCGAGGGTCGGTGGGGTCAGGATTGGGTCTGGCGATCGTAAAACGCGTGGTGGATAGCGAAGGGGGCCGGGTGGAACTGGCCAATCGCAGCCATGGAGGACTGAAAGCGACAGTATGGTTACCTCGTTAATGCTGGCGGCCGCCCTGGCGGCGCCGAAACCACCCCAACTGCTGCCGCTACCGTCGGCGCTGGATGAGATCTCCGGCATCGCCTGGGACGGCCAACAGTTGTGGGCGCACAATGACAGTGGCGACAGTGCCCGACTGTTTCGTTTCTCTGCTGCGGGAGAGCCTCTGGGTCAGGTGCGCTTCAGTGGCGTTCGAGCCCGGGACTGGGAGGATGTGGCCAGCGATGGTGAGCACCTGTTTGTGGCGGACTGTGGCAACAATCGCGGCAACCGTGAGGATTTGACCATCTATCGGACGCCGATTCCCGAGGGCGATGGCCCGGTGAGTGCGGTGCCGATCCATTTCAGCTTTGCCGAGCAGACCGACTTTAGCCGCAAGGGCTACACCCATAACTTTGACTGCGAAGCCCTGGTGGCCACCAGGGAGTCGCTGTGGGTGTTCTCTAAAAACTGGGGTAACGGTCGCTCGCGGGTGTATAAGTTGCCAAAAACCCCCGGCAGTTATCGAGTCGAGGCGCAGCAGTCTTTGCCGGTGTGGGGGTACATCAGCGCCGCCGACTGGCAGCCTCAGACGGGAAAGCTGGCCCTGTTGGGCTATCGTGGTGGCTTGGATTTCAATGCCTTCGTGTGGATTGCCGATCTGAACGAGCAGGGGGTCGACTGGGAGCACGCCAAGGAGTACCGGCCGGTCGCGGATGGCCAATGGGAAGCCCTGACCTGGGTTTCGCCGACGACCCTGTTATTGGGTAAGGAGTCCAGCGACGTCAGTGATGCCGGTTGGCAACTGTGGCAGCCACCGCAAGGGGCAGAGTGAGCTTAGCAGCACAAAAACAGGGCACCAAGGGGTGCCCTTTTTAATGGCTGCGAATCGAGATTATTCGTAGCTGATGGTGACCGTCAGGCCGGAGAAGGCGCGATAGGCGCGAATGCCGACGTGCCAGGTACCTGCAGACGGGTTGGAAGCCACGCAGGTTTCGTCATTGCCGTAGTCGTACGGGCGGCACTCGTAGTCACGGGTCGTCGGCTGGCTGCCAAAGCGGGTGTAGAGATCCGCATCGCCGCTGCCGCCGCTGGTGGTGACGGTCAAGGTGGTGGTGCCGGCAGGCACATCGACGCTGTAGAAGACCCAGTCCCGGCGGTCGGCAGAGACGTTCTCATGGATGATGGTGTCGCCATCACCGTTACCGCCACCGGTGTCGCCCCCGGCCGCTGCTGCGACGGCGGCAGCGGAATCCACCAGGCCGACACCGCAGTTGGAACAGCCATCCGCCCGTGAGGTTGACTTAAGCAGGCTTTCTGCTTTGTCCGGAGTCATGCTGGGATCCGCTTCGTACATCAGCGCGACCAGGCCTGCCACGTGAGGGGCGGCCATGGAGGTGCCCTGAATGTAGTCGTAGTTGTCGGCACCCGGATTCAGGCTGCCGGCGTTGTAGGTGGACAGAACGCCGTTAGGGTCGCCAGCAAAGCTCATGGCGCCGCCGGGAGCGGACACATCCACCACGTTGCCGTAGTTGGAGTAGTAGGCGCGGTTGCCGTCACGGCCGAGGGCAGAGACGGTAATCACGCCGTCACAGTTCGCCGGGTTGTGGGCACTGGCGTTTTCATTGGAGTTACCGGCGGCTACCACCACGGTGGCGCCGTTGGCTCGGGCGGTGTTGATGGCGGCTTGTGAGGTGGCGCTACAGGCTCCGCCGCCTCCCAGGCTCATGTTGATGACGTCAGCAGGGTTGGCGTTGGCCGGAACTCCGGACACCGAGCCGCCAGATGCCCAGATGATGCCATCGGCGATGTCAGAGGTATAGCCGCCGCATTTACCCAGTACCCGTACCGGTACCACTTTGGCGCCGTAGGCGACACCGGTGACACCTTGATTGTTATTGCCGACGGCGGCGACGGTACCGGCGACGTGAGTGCCGTGCCAGCTGCTGCCTTGATCGGAGGGCGGGTAGTTGTTGCCGCACTCGCCGGCCAGAACGTGGTCACCGGGATCCTGGGCGTCGCTGTCACGGCCGTCGCCGTCCACGGACACGAAGGTGTCGTTGATCATGTCGTAACCAGGCAGGATGTTGCCCACCAGATCGGCATGGGGGCGGTAACCGGTGTCCAGTACGGCAACCACGGTGCCGGCACCGGTAACGCTGTCCCAGGCGGCGGGCAGGTTCATGCCGGCCGCCGCCTCATAATAGTGCCACTGATCGCTGTAGCGCGGATCGTTGGGCGTGGCCAGCGGCCGCAGGATCTGGTCAATCTCGATGGATTGGATGTTGTCATCGGCGCGCAGCATGGAATCCATCAGCTGACGAGCCTGGGTCTGATCCAGGCTCTCTTTGACGGCGAAGACGTGACGCTGGGCCAGTGCCATGCTGCGGACGAAGCGGATGTTGCTGCTCAGTTGGCTGCTAAGGACGTCGGCCTTCTGCTGCATCACCTTACCGCGTTCGGCGCTGCTCATGTTGGACATCAGCATGGGGCCGTTCAGATCCTGCTTATAGTGGACGATGAAGCGGGTTTGAGGGCCGGTGCCGGCGCGCTTGGCCAGCGCGTTGCTGGTGATGGTCAGTCCTGGCCCGGTAGCGGGTTCCCAGGCCAGAGCTGGAGTGCTCAGGGCTGCGGTCAGCGCGGCACTGAGGGCCAGCTTGGTAAAGGTCGTAGCTTGAGTCATGTTCATTCCCTTGATTGAAATAGTTGCGATCGTCAATGTTCGTCCTTCCCCATCGACTGCTCGAAAATTATCACCTGTGCATCTTTTGCTCAAACTGGCGTTTTGCCGATATCGAGGGTGCTGTAATCTCTGCTTTCCACTTGAATAGCCACTTAAAACAGAGGTTTAAACTGAGGTGGTGAGTCAGTGATCCGCAGCCGAAGGCGCTGCATCAAGGGCTGGCGATGATGGGATAAAATATTCAATTAAGCGGCTTTCCGTTGCTGATGTAAGCCAATGGCCATTGCCGTTGTAGTCAGCGGATCGGCCCAGCAGGCCGATTTTTTTTTACGGTGACACACAAAATGTAAAAAAGCCGCCCTCTATGGGGCGGCTCGGTGACGATATCTAAAGGTGTCAGCGTTTCGGACCGGCATCGATGATGGCTTGAGGCACGTCGTATTTGACAAAGTTCTCGCTAAACTCGGCCGCCAGCTTAGCGGCATAGCGATCGTATTCGTCCTGATCGGCCCAGGTGTTTCGGGGGTTCAGTAGGCTGCTGTCGACGCCGCTGACCGCGACCGGTACCGACAGGTTCAACTGCGGCAGGTGCTCGGTCTTGGTGTCGGCCAGTTCCCCGGAGACAATGGCGTCGATGATGGCGCGGGTGGTGGGGATGTCAAACCGTTGCCCCTGACCGTAAGGCCCTCCGGTCCAGCCGGTATTCACCAGATACACCTTAGTATCGAAACTCTCAATCCGCTTCATCAGCAGCTGGGCGTACACGCCGGCGGCCCTGGGGAAGAATGGCGCGCCGAAGCAGGTGGAGAAGGTGGACTCGATGCCAGCGGAGGAACCCATCTCGGTTGAACCCACTTTGGCGGTGTATCCAGACAGGAAATGGTAGGCGGCGGCTTCTTTGCTGAGGCAGGAAACCGGCGGCAGAACGCCGGAAACGTCACAGGTGAGGAACACCACCGCGTTGGGCTCGGCGCCGCGGTTGGCGGCGATTCGGCGCTCGATGTGCTCCAGTGGGTAGGCCGCACGGCTGTTCTGGGTGAGGCGGTCATCGCCATAATCCGGGGTCCGCTGTGGTGTCAGCACCACGTTTTCCAGCACGGTACCGAAATGGATGGCGTCCCAGATGACCGGCTCATTCTTGGCCGACAGATCGATGCACTTGGCGTAACAGCCGCCCTCAATGTTGAACACCCCCCCCGGGGCCCAGCCGTGTTCATCATCGCCGATCAGAGCGCGCTTGGGGTCCGCCGACAGGGTGGTCTTTCCGGTGCCGGACAGACCGAAGAACAGGGTGGTGTCGCCGGTCTCGCCGACGTTGGCCGAGCAATGCATCGGCAGCACACCTTTGGCGGGCAGCAGGAAGTTCTGCACCGAAAACATCGACTTTTTCATCTCGCCGGCGTAGCGCATGCCGGCCAGCAGCACTTTGCGCTGAGCAAAGTTGATGATCACACAGCCGTCGGAATGGGTGCCGTCTCGTTGCGGTTGGCATTGAAAGCCCGGGGCGTTGTAGATCTGCCATTCCGGCTTATCAGACTGATTGTACTTCTTGGGCACAATGAACAGGTTGCGGGCAAACAGTTGTTGCCAGGCGGTTTCGGTAGTCACCCGTACCGGCAGGTAGTGTTCGGGGTCGGCGCCGACTTCCAGTTCAGACTGAAAACACTCCTTTTCGGCCAGATAGGCCTCCACCTGCAGCCACAAGGCATCGAATTTGTCGCTGTCGAACGGGCGGTTGACCTTGCCCCAGTCGATGTCGGCGTCGGTACTGGGTTCTCGAACGATGAAGCGGTCGTTGGGTGAGCGGCCGGTCCTGGTACCGGTTTCGACACAGAGGGCACCGTTGTCGGCGAGGACGCCCTCGCCACGTGCCAGTGCTTGCTCAACCAGTTCGCTGGTGGAGAGGTTGGGCAATACACGCATCCTGCATGTGGTCATACTGTTTTGACTCCTTGGCGCGATGGTCAGGCCATCAGCCTTATTCAATTTTTTTGGGGACTGGGTTGAACATTTACTGTTCAATGAGGAGTGTAGCGAGGATGGGCGCAAAGATCGATGTTCGTGAGCGGGGTCACAGGGCGACCTGATGGTCGCCCTTATTCATTGATAGCGGGAATCTATCAGTGTTGTTGGTCAGACTGGGGGGCGCTGCCGGACCACAGCGCTTCCAGATCGATGCGATCGAAGCGGTAATTTTCGCCACAGTAGTCGCAATGGATGTTGATCTGACCCTGTTCCTCGACGATCTCCAGCAGCTCATCCTTGTGCAGGCTGGCCAGGGCGTTGAGGCTGCGCTGCTTGGAGCAGCCGCACTTGAAGCTGACGTCGGTGGCGTCAAACAGGCGCACCTGCTCCTGGTGGTAGAGGCGATGCAGTACCTGTTCTGCCTCCAGGCCAAACAGCTCGTCGGCTTTGACCGTGTCGGTCAGGGACTCCAGGTGCTCGAACTCCACATCCTGCTCTTTGTCGCTCTGAGGCAGGACCTGCAGCAGCATGCCGGCGGCGTTAACGCCATCGGCGTGCAGCCACAGTCGGGTCTTCAACTGCTCCGACTGGGCGAAGTACTGCTCCAGGCAGCCGGCGACGCTGTCTTCGCTGAGGCCAACGATGCCCTGATAGCGTTCGCCGTCGGTGGGGGTGATGGTGATCACCAGCTGGCCGGTGCCAATCAGCTCACGCAAGTCCTGCTGCTGCGGCTCCCCTTCCCAGCGAGCGATGGCGCGCAGTTGCTGGTTGTGATTGCCATTGACGGCCACCAGGCTGATGGGGCCGTTGCCCTGCAGTTGAACCGCAATTTCGCCTTCGAACTTCAGGATGGCGGTCAGTAGAGAGGTCGCGGCCAGCATTTCACCCATCAGGGTGGCGACCTGCTTGGGGTAGGGTTTGCCGGCCAGCATTTGCTGGTAGCTGTCTTGCAGCTGCACGATCTCACCACGGACGTCGGCTTGCTCGAACAGGTAGCGGTGTAATTTGTCTTGGCTCATGATGGTCTCTCGTTTACTGCTGTTTCAGCTTCATGATTTGGCGGCGTTGTTTTTTGTCGGGGCGAACCGAGGGGTTGGCCATTCCGGCTGCCAGGATGTGTCGAGATGTGGAGGCGGCCTGGCGTTTTTTCAAGCTTTGTTCGGTCTCAAGATACATTTCTTGAGCCAAAGGGGCGGATAACCGCTTCTCGGACAGGCCCTTTATTTCCACTTCTTTTTCATCATGCCCTTGCCATAGTTTTATCATTCCGCCGATAGAAACCTGACGACTGGGCTTGCATCTTTGGCCGTTATAGTGGACTTTTCCTCCACTGACCATTTCCTGAGCCAGAGCCCGGGTTTTGTAAAAACGTGCGGCCCACAGCCATTTATCCAGGCGGACAGCAGTAATTTCTGTATTGGTACGTTTTTTGGTCATGGTCAGTGTCAGATTATGAAAAGAGTGACATAACGGCAGTTTTTAAGATCAAAAACTGGGGAGGCCTCACAGCGTGATGCGGTCGCCAAAGGTAGCATAATTGGTCAAATTTGACCATTATTCGCCTATCTACTTTTATTGTCCAAGTATTATGCTTGTTCGTACGGCAGACCGTGGGTTAGCATGAATATTTGTGAAATTTCTTTCTAAATGAACTCGATAATGCTGCTGGCTGGATGAGTAAAGAGCACTAATAATATGGATTATCTGCAGCAAGGGCTTCACGGTCTTGCAAAACTGCCACAAGCGGCCATTGCCCGCGTTCTTACCCTGTTGTTGGCTGTCTATGCCATCTATATCGCGTCTCAGTTGACCTGGATGTTGGTGCCTGAGACTCAGGAACAGGCGGCGGTATGGCGACCGTCGGTGCAACAGTCCGGCCAGAGCGGGGCGTTGGACTTGACCCCGGTGCAACGGTTGTCGCTGTTCGGCGATGTTGATAAGAGTAAAGAATCCAGCAAACCTAAGCCGGTGGACACCAGCCTGATCACCGATGCTCCTAAAACCACCCTGCGCATTTTGTTGACCGGCCTGGTGGCCAGTTCCGAGCAGGAGCGTGGCATCGCGGTGATCGAAAGTGCCGGCAGCCAGGAAACCTATGGCATCGGTGACAAGATTAAGAGCACTTCGGCCAGCCTGCACGAAGTGTATGCCGATCGCGCCATTATTGTGAATCGCGGTCGCTACGAAACCCTGATGCTGGACGGCATCGAATACAGCAAAACCATCTCCGAAGAGACCAAGAGGCTGAAGACCCGTTCTTCCGAGCCGCGGACTCAGGATATGCGCAATAATAATAAGGTGTCGGCGCAACTGGACGCCGCCCGCACGGATCTGCTGACCGATCCCGGTAAGCTGACCGACTACATCTCAATCAGTCCGGTGAAAGCGGACGGTGGCCTGAAAGGTTATCGCCTGAATCCCGGTAAAGACCGCGCCCTGTTTACCGATGCCGGATTGAAATCCGGTGATCTGGCGGTGGCCATCAATGGATATGATCTCACCCAGATGTCGGAGGCGATGCAGTTACTGGCGGAGTTGCCGGAGCTGACGGAAATGGCCGTGATGGTGGAGCGTGAAGGTCAACTTACTGAAATTATGTTTAGCCTGCCCAACCAAAAATGATCGAGGCTATGGGGAATACAATGAAGACACACACACGCCGAACGCCTTGGATTCGCAATCGCATTGCTGCGGGTCTGATTGCCGGAGCTTCGATTTTTGCCATGGGTACGCCGGTGATGGCGGCTCAGTATGCGGCCAATTTTAAAGGGACAGACATTCAGGAATTTATCAATATTGTTGGTAAAAACCTGCAAAAAACCATCATCGTCGATCCGACGGTGCGCGGTAAAATCAATGTCCGCAGTTACGACCTGCTTAACGACGATCAGTATTACCAGTTCTTCCTCAGTGTGCTGCAGGTGTATGGCTACGCCGTGGTCGAAATGGACGGCGACATCATCAAGGTAATCAAGGGCAAAGACGCCAAGAACGCCAACATTCGCGTCGCGGACGAAGAACGCCCCGGTGCCGGCGACGAAATGGTGACCCGCATCGTGCCGCTGTACAACGTCGAAGCCAAACAGTTGGCACCGCTGCTGCGCCAGCTCAATGACAACAGCGGCGGCGGTAACGTCGTTAACTACGATCCTTCTAACGTACTGATGATCACCGGCCGTGCCGCGGTGGTGAACAAGCTGGTGGAGATCGTCAAGCGGGTCGATCTTCAGGGCGACACCAAGGTTCAGGTGGTGAAGCTGCAGTACGCCTCGGCGGCGGAGATGGTTCGCATCATCGATGCCTTGTACCGCAGTGGCGGCCAGCAAGGCAATGCCAGTGGCAGCATTCCCAAGGTGGTGGCCGATGAGCGCACCAACTCAGTGGTGGTCAGTGGCGACGAGAAGGCCCGCAAGCGGGCGGTGCAGTTGGTGCACTCACTGGATCAGGATATGCGCAACTCAGGGAACACCCAGGTGTTCTACCTCAAGTACGCCCAGGCGGAGGAGTTGCAAGAGGTGTTGTCCGGCTTTGCCGACAGCCTGGAGAAGGCCGACGAGGCCTCTAAGGGCAGCAGCCGTTCCGGCAGCAAGAGCCAAGGCATCACCATCATGGCCCACGCCGATTCCAATGCCCTGGTGATCAACGCCCAACCGGATCAGATGCAGGAGCTGTCGAGCGTGATTCGTCAGCTGGACATTCGCCGCGCCCAGGTGCTGGTGGAAGCGATCATCGTCGAGATCGCCGAAGGCGACGACATCGCCTTTGGGGTGCAGATGTACTCCGAGGCCGGTGGCCTGACGCAGTTTAACAATGGTACCGGCGTCACCATCGGTGAGATCGGTGCCGGCCTGTGGGATGCGCGCGATCAGCCAGGTAGCACGGTATGTACCGGTGTCGATGGCCAGAACTGTACCACCAACCCGGATACCGATGGCGATATCTCCACCCTGGCTGCGGCATTGGCCAAGGTCAACGGCATGGCCTGGGGTGTGCAGTTTGGTGACTTTGGGGCCTTGCTGCAGGCGGTGGCATCGGACACCAACTCCAACGTCCTGGCGACCCCGAGCATCACCACCCTGGACAACCAGGAAGCCAGCTTTATTGTCGGCGATGAGGTGCCGGTGATCACCGGTTCCGCTGCCAGCTCCGGCAACGACAACCCGTTCCAGACTGTAGAGCGCAAAGAGGTGGGCATCAAGCTGACCGTGCGGCCTCAGATCAACGAGGGTGACGCGGTGCAGATGGAGATCGTTCAGGAGACCTCCAACGTCAATGGCCGCACCTCGGTGGACGTGACCTTCGGTAAGCGTGAGCTGAAAACCACGGTTCTGGCGGATTCCGGCGAGACCATCGTCCTCGGTGGCTTGCTGAACGAAGACGTGCAGGAGAGTGTTTCCAAGGTGCCTTGGCTCGGTGACATCCCGTATCTGGGGGCGCTGTTTACCTCCACCAGCTCCAAGAAGACCAAGCGCAACCTGATGATCTTCATCAAGCCGACCATCATCCGTGATGGGGTCACCATGAATGGCCTGTCCGGTCGCAAGTACAACTACATCCGCGCCGAGCAGTTGGCTCAGGATGAAGAGGGCGTGGCACTGATGCCGTACACTCAGGTACCGGTATTGCCAGAATGGGTCCAGCCTCAGAACCTGACCCCGGAAGCCAAGGCGATTCTGGACAACTACCAGAACGGCAATGACATGAATACGCCGATTCGTGATGACAGTGGCTGGATGAACGAGCAACTGGATAGCCTCAAGAAAGACAAGACCAATGGCCTGGGCACCGACGTGCCGCCGGTCAAGGAGTAATTCATGAGTGAGTCGACCCACAATGACGCACTCGAGCAGGCTTTAGAGCAGGCGGAACTGGACACCGAAGCGGTGGCGGCAGATGTCGACACCGACGACGAGTTGGACGCGGGTGGTCAGCGCCTGCCGTTTGCCTTTGCCCGCCGTTTCAGCCTGGTGCTGGATGAGCTGGAGTCCGGCGAGCTGGTGCTCAGCTATGGACCGGATTGCACGCCCAAGGCGATGCTGGAGGCCCGCCGCATTGCCGGTGGCGTCATCAAGCTGCAACCCTTGGATCAGACCGCCTTCGAGCTGAAGCTGACCGAGGTGTACCAGCAGGACAGCTCCGAAGCCCAGCAGCTGATGGAAGACATCGGCAAGGACGATGATCTGACCTCGTTGGCGGATGAGTTGCCGGAAACCGAAGACCTGTTGGATGCCGAGGACGATGCGCCGATAATTCGGTTGATCAACGCCCTGCTGTCGGAAGCGATCAAGGTTGGTGCGTCGGACATTCACGTCGAAACCTACGAGAAAGAGTTGGTGGTGCGGTTCCGCGTCGACGGCGTACTGCGTGAAGTGCTGAAACAACAGCGCAAGATCAGCTCGTTGCTGGTGTCGCGAATCAAGGTAATGGCCCGTCTCGACATCGCCGAGAAGCGGGTGCCTCAGGATGGTCGTATCTCGTTGCGCATTGGCGGCCGGGCCGTGGATGTGCGAGTGTCTACCATGCCTGGATCTCGCGGTGAGCGGGTGGTGCTGCGTCTGTTGGATAAAAACCAGGCGATGCTGAACCTCAAACAACTGGGGATGAGCAAGCCGATTCGGGACCAGTTCGATGAATTGATCCGCAAGCCTCACGGCATTTTGCTGGTCACCGGCCCCACCGGCTCTGGTAAGTCCACCACCCTGTATGCCGGTCTGACCGAAATCAACAGCCGCGACCGCAACATCCTGACCGTCGAAGATCCCATCGAATACGAAATCGAGGGCATCGGCCAGACTCAGGTGAATACCAAAGTTGACATGACCTTTGCCCGCGGCCTGCGGGCGATTCTGCGTCAGGATCCGGACGTGGTGATGGTGGGTGAGATTCGGGACTTGGAAACGGGTTCCATTGCGGTTCAGGCGTCTCTGACCGGTCACCTGGTGATGTCGACGCTGCACACCAATACCGCCGCCGGTGCCATTACCCGATTGCAGGACATGGGGGTGGAGCCGTTCCTGGTGTCCTCTTCGTTGCTGGGCGTATTGGCGCAGCGATTGATCCGGACTCTGTGCAAAGAGTGTAAGCAGCCCCATGAAACCAATGCCCGTGAGATGGATCTGCTGGGGCTGTCTCAGCCAGCCACCATCTATCGAGCCTGTGGCTGTGACGCCTGTAACCAGACCGGTTACCGTGGTCGGACCGGTATCCATGAATTGCTGGTGGTGGACGACGCCATCCGCGAATTGATTCATGGTGGCCGCGGTGAACTGGCCATCGAGAAATACGTTCGCCAGTCGGTGCCGTCCATTCGCGCCGACGGTTGCTTTAAAGTGCTTGAGGGCCAGACCACCTTGGAAGAGGTGCTTCGGGTCACTCGGGAGGAGTAAAGCATGGCGGCGTTTGAATATAAGGCCATGGACAGCCGTGGCCGGCAGGTGAAAGGGGTAATCGAAGCCGATACCGCCCGCCAGGCCCGCAGTCAGCTGCGTGAAAAGCAGTTGGTGCCACTGGACATTCAGGTGGCCGCGGCTCGGGAAAAGAGCAAGCAGACGGCTTCCTTCACCTTGTTTAAACACAAGCTGTCCACGTCGGACCTGGCGATGCTGACGCGGCAACTGTCGACGCTGGTGGCCGGTGGCCTGCCTATCGAAGAAGCGCTGAAGGCGGTTGCCGAACAGAGTGAGCAGCCGAAAACCAAAAGCATGGTGATGTCGGTGCGCTCCAAGGTGGTGGAAGGTTACTCGCTGGCCGAGTCGATGCGCGAATTCCCCCACATCTTCGACGAGTTGTATGTGGCCATGGTGGCCTCCGGTGAGAAATCCGGCCACCTGGAAGTGGTGCTGGAGCGGTTGGCCGACTACAAGGAGCGCCAGCAGGAACTCAATTCCAAACTGATTCAGGCCATGGTCTACCCCATCATCCTGACTCTGGTGGCCATCGGCGTGGTGTCTTTCCTGTTGGTGGCGGTGGTGCCTCAGGTGGTAGAGCAGTTCAGCTCCATGGGCCAGTCGCTGCCGTGGACCACCCAGCTGTTGATCGATTCCTCGGAATTTTTACAGAACTGGGGCCTCTATATACTAGGGGTGATCCTGGTGGCGGTGATCGGCTTTAAGCAGTCGCTGCGCAATCGGGACCTGAAGGTGAAATGGCATACTACGGTGTTGAAATTGCCGGTGGTAGGCCGGGTCGCCCGCGGCCTGAATACCGCCCGCTTCGCCCGGACCCTGAGCACCCTGTCGGCGTCGGGGGTGCCGTTGCTGGAAGCGATGAGCATCGCTTCGGACGTGTTGCTGAACCTTAGGGTGCGCGACGCCGTTGCCGAAGCCACCACCAAGGTTCGTGAAGGGGCCAGCCTGCGCGCCTCCCTGCAGCACACCAAGCTGTTTCCGCCGATGATGTTGCATATGATTGCCTCCGGTGAGAAATCCGGTGAGCTGGACAACATGCTGGCTCGGGCCGCCGACAACCAGGACCGGGAGTTTGAAACCCTGGTCAGTGTGGCTCTGGCGGTGTTGCAGCCGTTGATCGTGGTGACCATGGCCGGCGTGGTGCTGTTTATTGTGGTGTCCATCATGCAACCGATGATGGCAATGAATACCCTAATTTAATTACGTCTTTAGAGGTCAGAAATGAGAAACAAACATAACCGTCAACGCGGTTTTACCCTGCTGGAAGTGATGGTGGTACTGGTGATCATCGGCATTATGGCGTCGATGATTGCCCCCAACCTGATGGGCTCCAAGGACAAGGCTGACATTCAGAAGGCGGTGGCGGACATCGTGTCGCTGGAAAACGCCATGGACATGTACCGCCTGGACAACAACATCTACCCCACCACCGAGCAGGGGGTGACTGCGTTGGTGAACCGCCCCAACTTCTCCCCGGAGCCACGCAGCTACCGTGAAGGTGGTTACATCAAGCGCCTGCCTAAGGATCCCTGGGGCAACGATTACGTGTTGCTGAGTCCAGGCGAGAAAGGTCGCTTTGACCTGTGCTCTGCCGGTCCGGACTTCCAGCTCGGTTCTGAAGATGACATCTGCAACTGGAACCTGACGGACTACCAGTAATGCGGATCTCGCCTCGGCACCAGTCGGGATTTACCCTGCTGGAGATCATGTTAGTGCTGGTGCTGATTGGGGTGGCCGCCATGTCGGTGACCCTGACGGTGGGCGGCGATCCACGCCAGGAGGCGTTGGATAAGGCCGCCAATGAGTTTGCTTCTGTGGTGTCCATGGCTCTGGAGGAGTCGGTGCTGTCCGGTCAGGAAGTGGGCGTGGTGGTGGAAGAGGATCACTATTTCTTTGCCCGCTTCAATGTCGATAAGGACGACTGGGAACCGCTGCAGGCGGAACGCCTGTACCGGGAGCGGCAGATGCCGGAAGGGGTGCTATTGAGCCTGTCTATTGAAGGCATGCCGCTGGCACAGTCCGATGAAGAGGATGAGAGCGAGTTCGGCTTGGATGAATCGCTGTTTGAAAAATCGGACGAGGAGAGGAAAAACAATCCTGAGCCGCAACTGTTGATCCTGCCCTCCGGGGAGATCACCCCATTCTCCCTCCAGTTTGAAGACGACACGGTGCGTCCCACCCTGATGATTGAACTGGAAGGCAATGCCATCGGTGACATCGTACGCCTGGAGGAGGAGCAGTGAAGCACCGCGGCTTTACCCTGTTGGAGGTGATGGTGGCCCTGGCGGTATTTGCCATGGCCGCGATTGCGGTGGTCAAGAGCGCCGGTGAGCAACTGGCGGCGGTGCCGATACTGCGAGAGAAAACGTTTGCCACCTTTGTGGCTCACAACCGCATGGTGGATGCGCGGTTGGAATCGGCGTTCCCCGAGCTGGGTAACAGTAAAAAGGGCCGGGTAGAACTGGCAGACCAGCAGTGGTACTGGCGCCAGGAAGTGATCAAGACCGGTGACGAGGAGTTCCGGGCCATTCGAATTAAAGTCAGCCTGGATCCTGGTTTTGACCCCATCATCAGCGAGGTGACCACCTATGTGGCCAAACCGGACTAAGGTCTCCGGCTTTACCCTGCTGGAGATGCTGTTGGCGATGGCGATCTTTGCCCTGCTTGGGGTGGCCACGGCCGGGGTGTTGACCAATGTGCTGTCGGTGAATGAGACCAGCGAGACTCACCATCTGCGGCTAAAGCAGGTTCAGCGGGCCATGTCGCTGATGCAAAGGGATTTTGAGCAGATGGTCATGCGTCCGGTCCGCGGCGAAGGCGCCGAGCCCAGCGATTCTAACTATCAGTTTGGCGATGGCTGGATCGACTCCGATGCCGACGGCATCAGTTTTTACCGATTGGGGTGGCTTAACCCCAGAGGCCAGCTGCCACGAGGCACCTTGCAGCAAGTGGGCTACCGGTTGCAGGAGAATCAACTGCAGCGGTTGCATCACATCTATCCGGATCCCATAGAGGGAGACGATCCCCAGGAACTGGTGTTGCTGGACAAGGTGGTGGATCTGAAATTTGCCTTCTATGTGGACGACAAATGGCAGACCAAACTCAATGGCAGCCCGCTGGCCCGGGCGGTGTCGGTAAAGATGGAGTTGGAAGATTTTGGCGAAGTGGAGCGTCGTTTCCTGCTGCCGGATGGCGTCGGCAGTGCGCAGAATGACGACAGTAACGGCGGCAATAATAACGGTGGCAACAACGGCGGCAGTAATGGCGGCGATAATGGTGATAACAACTCCGGCGGCAACGAGGAGGGCAACTGAGGGTGAAACGACAACAGGGCATCGCCCTTCTCACCGTGTTGCTGGTGTTGGCCGTGATGACCACCATCGCCGCTTCGTTCAGCGAACGCAGCCGATTGGCGGTGCGACGCACGGTCAACCATAACCAGTATGAGCAGGCCTATTGGTTTGCCCTGTCGGCGGAGGAGTTGGCCAAGCGAGCGCTGAAGCAGGATATGGAAGACGCCGACGGCACCGTCCACCTGCAGCAGTATTGGGCCACCGCCGATGTGATCTACCCGGTCGAGGGCGGTCAGATCATCGGTCATCTGGATGACATGCGCAGCTGTTTTAACATCAATGCGTTGTCTCAGGGGTTAACCGACGACGAGAAAAAGGCCAATCCGAACCAGAAGCCGATGGTGCAGAAGCAGTTTCAGGCGATGTTGGAAGACATCGGGTTTGATCTCTACATGGCGGAGATGGCGGCGGAGCGACTGCACGATTACCTGGATGCGGATGACCGTACTCAGGGCAGCTATGGTGCCGAAGACGCGGACTACGAAGCGAGGGAAGTGCCCTACCGTGCCGCCAACCAGCCAATGTGGCACCACAGCGAGATGCGGGCGGTACTGGGGATCAGCCAGCCGATGTACAAAGCGCTCAAGGATTACGTGTGCGTGATCCCCGGGGATTCGACTCAGATCGTGAACGTTAACACCGTGCCGGTAGAACGGGCGTCGTTGCTGGTGGGCATGTTCAATGGTGAGCTGAGTCGTTCACAAGTGGAAGATTTGATTGGCAACCGTCCCCAGGACGGTTGGGAAAGCATTGACAAGTTTTGGGAAGAATCGGCGGTGCAGGGTGTCAAGCTGGATGACAAAGCCAAGAGCAGCTTTGTGGTCGACAGCAGTCATTTTCGATTCCGTGGCGCCGCCAAGGTGGATAACACCATCTTCCGGCTTGAGAGTATTTTACAGCGGTCGGGAGGCACCCAATTTGTGGTGTTGACCCGACAGTATGGAGGCCAACAGTGAGCGAACGATTAGTGGTGCGTCTGGGCGAGCGTGCCGATGCGCCCATTAGCTGGATAACCTGGTCAGAGGAGCAGCAGGCGGTCATTGGATCCGGGGTGTTGCGCAATGCCTCGGCTCTGTCCAGCCTGACTGAGCGAGCCGGCGGTCGGCCGGTGGATGTATTGGTGGACTCCAGTGCCTTGACCCTGACTCAGGTGACCCTGCCCGCCAAGATGGCCCGTCAGGCCATTAAGGGCCTGCCGTTTATGCTGGAGGATGAGCTGGCCGAAGACGTGGATAAGCTCCATTTTGTCACCGGCGAGCGTGACGGTGACGAGTTGGCGGTCAGCGTGGTCAGTCATCAGCAGATGGCGACCTGGTTAAACTGGCTCGGCGATGCCGAACTGGTGCCGAATCGCATCGTGCCGGACGTGCTGGCCCTGCCGTGTCCCTCTGCCTGCAGCGGTGCAGTGATGCAGTTGGAACAGCAATGGCTGTGCCGATTTGGCCTGGGGGGCAGTTGCATCGATCTGGACTGGTTGCCGATGGTGGCCGCCGAACATGCAGATACCGAGCAGCCGACGGCCATCGCCACCTTTACCCCGGCACCGGCGGCCATCGACGGCATCGACTGGCAATATCAGCAGTTGGAACTGCCGATGCAGGTATTGGCTCAGGGTATGGCCCAGTCGCGTTGCAACCTGCTCAGCGGTGAGTATGCCCCCAAGCGTGAATATGGCCGGGTCTGGCAGATCTGGGGCAAGGTGGCGGCGGTGGCGGTGGTGACCCTGTTATTGTCCATTGCCTATCAGGGCATGCAGTGGTATCAGCTCGACAGTAAGCGGGCGGCGGTCCGGGCCGAGTCCGATGCCATCTACAAGCGACTGTTCCCCAACGAGCGGGTGAACGCGGCGCTGCATCCAAGTCAGCTGATGGCGTCTAAGGTGCGCTCCCTGGGCGGTGGCAGTCAAAAGGGGCAGTTGCTGACCATGTTTGTGCAGTTGCAACCGGCCTTTGCCGCCATTCCCGATCTGAAGCCGGTGTCGCTGCGCTACAACGCCGATCGTGGCGAGATCAGATTGCAGGTTAATGCCAAGAGTTTCGCTCAGTTTGAACAGTTTCAGCAGCACGCCGGTGGCCAGTTTGTGGTGGAAACCGGGGCGATGAACAATGAGGAGCAGGGGGTCAGTGGCGCCCTGACGGTGAGGACACGATGATGGCAGCAGTGAAACTCTGGTGGAGTAAATTGAATCCCCGTGAGCGGCAGATGCTGACTCTGGCGGCGCCGTTTCTGGTGGTCGGGCTGTTCTATTGGATGGTCTGGCAACCTCTGGGCAGCGCGGTGACTCAGGCCGAGCGCGGTCTCAAATCGGAGCAGGCCAAACTGGCCAGCCTGAAGGCCGATGCCAGTCGTTACCTGAATCAAAAGTCCGGCAGTGGCACCCAGGCGCGAGGCAGCCTGAGTCAGTTGGCTACCGAGAGTGCCAGACAGTTTGCCCTGTCCATCGATCGCATGCAGCCCCAGGGCGACAAGTTGCAGGTGTGGCTGGATGAGAGCAGTTTTGATGGTTTGTTGAATTGGTTGTCCTTCCTGTCTGAGCAAGGGGTACGGGTGGAAGCGCTGGATCTGTCCAGAGCCGATACCAATGGCAAGGTAGAAGTTCGGCGCTTACAGCTGGTGAAGGGGTAACATGCGTTTTGTAAAATATGGCGTCGCCGCACTGGCGTTGTACATTGTGTTCCTGGTGATTACGGTGCCGGTCTCTGTGGTCTGGCAGTGGGCGCCCAAACCCAAAGGGGTGCAGGTGCAGGGGCTGGACGGCAGCCTGTGGCAGGGCCGGGCTGCAACCCTGACGGTGTCGGGACGAACCCTGGAAAACCTCAGTTGGAACGTGGCTCCCTGGTCACTGCTGCAAGGGAAAGTGGAAGCGGCGGTGTCGGTGAATGGCGCAATCAGTGGTCGCGGTACCGTGGCTTATGGCCTGTCTGGGCTGGAGGTACAAGGCCTGCGTTTGGACAGTCCGGTTTCGGTGCTGGTGGGCAAACGACGGTTGCCGTTTCGAACCCAGGTGGCGGGTGACATCAACCTCAACCTGGCCGATGCTGCCCAGGGGCAGCCTTGGTGTGAGCGCCTCGATGGTCGCTTGATGGTCCAGCAGTTGGATGTGAATAATCAGTTCGGCCAGTTTCCTCTGGGCAACCTCAGCAGTAAGCTTAGCTGTCAGCAGGGCAATCTGATGTTGACCATGACCGAGCAGGACAATCGCATTGGCGTCTCCGGAACCGCCATGTTGAAAGCCAACATGCAGGTCGAGCTGGATGCTCGAATTCGGGCAACCGACAGTCAACCGGAAGCACTGACCAAGTCTCTGGGTTTTCTGGGTCAGGCGGATGCCAGTGGCGCTTATCCGCTGCAGTACTCGGGTCGCATCCCCGGGTTTTAGGTCGGGTTTGTCACTACAGGGTCGCTTCGGCGGCCCTTTTTATTATGTGACCAATATCAAATCGGCAGGCGAATGTGTATGCTAATCCCATACGCAACCCTGAATCCTGGAATCCATGAGTTCGCAACAAAAACCGCAGATTATCCACACCGAACTGGTGGCCAAGAGCCGATTGTTTCGGGTCGAGCAGGTCCATCTCAAATTCAGTAATGGCGTCGAGCGCGTGTATGAGCGGATGCAGGGCGGATCCCGTGGCGCGGTAATGGTGGTGCCGATGCTGGATGAGCACACCGTGTTGCTGGTCAAGGAGTACGCCGTTGGCACCGAGACCTATGAACTGGGTTTTGTGAAGGGGCTGATTGATCCTGGCGAAGATGCGCTGCAGGCCGCCAACCGTGAACTGCAGGAGGAGGCCGGTTTTCAAGCCGAACGGCTGACGCCACTGATGGAAGTGGCCTTAGCGCCTGGTTACTTTTCAAGCAAAATGAATATCTTGCTCGCTCAAGGACTGACGCCCAGCAAGTTAGAAGGGGATGAGCCTGAACCGCTGGAACTGGTGCCCTGGCCCATTGCCGATCTGGACGGGTTGTTGGCGCGCGCGGATTTCTCCGAATCCCGAGCGATCAGCGCCTTGTTTTTAGCGAGAAAAGCGCTGAAACTTAGTTAGAGATTTGCCGCGGTAGGTAGAGGTTGTGGAAAGAGATAACACGCTGTTAGAACCCGTCATTGAGATTGCGCGTCAGGCTGGCGAGCAGATTCGAACGATTTACGAACACGGTCATTATCAAGAGATCACCAAATCCGACAACACCCCGGTGACCAGCGCCGACCTTGCCGCCCATGAGCTGATCGTGGCGGCCCTGACCAAACTGGCGCCGGAGATTCCGATCCTGTCGGAGGAAGACGCCGACATTCCATTGAGTGACCGCCAAGGCTGGGGGCGTTACTGGTTGATCGATCCTCTCGATGGCACTCAGGAGTTTATCGCTGGCAGTGGCGACTTCGCGGTAAACATCGCCCTGATTGACAATCACGTGCCGGTGATGGGGGTGGTGTACGCACCTATCTCTCAGGTGTGCTACTTTGCCGTGCAAGGTATGGGAGCGTTTAAGCGCGCCAATGGCGTTAACAGCGCCATTCACAGTCGTGAGGCCTCTCAGGTTGATAAGGAGATGGTGATCGCCGTCAGTCGCCGTCAGCGTCTGGAAGCGGTAACCGATCTGCTGGAGCCCGGACGCAATTACCGCTTTGTGCCCTTTGGCAGCGCATCGCTGAAGAGTTGTATGGTGGCCGAAGGGGAAGCGGACGTGTATTTGCGCCTGGGGCCGACCGGCGAGTGGGACACCGGGGCATCGCAGTGCATTGTCGAGCAGGCCGGCGGCCGGATTCTGGATATCGATCTGCAGCCATTGTCCTACAATGAGCGCGAGAGCCTGGAAAATCCCAACTATCTGGTTATGGGGGCACCAACGCTACCCTGGCGAGAGATACTGCAGCACGGATAAAAAAACGGCCCTCGGGGCCGTTTTTTGTTACTGGTGCCTGGCCTTGTGATCCAGCCATTGGTGGACAGCTTGATGGTCTCCCTGGAAGACCACCCGTTGCCGTCGTTTCTCCAGTTGATGACGGTACATGGGGTCGTAGTAATCCTGCAGCAGAGAGTCGATCCATTGTCGGTGACCGTCCATATCGCCACTGGGCTGACGCTGCAGCGCCAACTCCATGACGCCGCGAAGTTGGCGGTATTTTTGATCGCCCAGACGTTTTTGTATTCGGTCCAGTGCGCCCAGCAGATGGTTCTGGAAGTTGGCGTAACCAAGCTCCTGGCCGTCCCTGTCGATGAAGGCAGTGGCCATGTCGGTGACATAATCACGCAAAATTCGTTCGATGCGGTCGTGGTGTGACACTTCCAGCAGTACCAGTGGCGCTGCCTGCATGCGCTCGTGCATCTCCAGGGGTAACGACACTCGGCCGATAAGACGGCTCTCATCCTCCAGCACCAGTTGACGGTGGTGTTGCTGATGCTGCATCAGCGCCACCGCGAGGGCGTTTTCAAAATTGATCTGCACCGGTTGTTCGGTGATTTGACGGCCAAAGCTGGAACCCCGGTGGTTGGCCAACCCCTCCAGATCCACCATATCCTGGCGACACTTTAGGAAGTCGGTCTTACCGCAACCGGTCATGCCACCGATGATCCACATCGGCGTGTGCGCGGTGATGGTGTCAGTCTGGGTCATCAGGAAGCTGCGCATCGCCTTGTAGCCGCCCTCAATATAGGGGCGCTGGTGTCCGGCTTCGGCAATCCATTCCTGGCTTAGCTGGCTTCTGAGACCGCCGCGAAAGCAATACAGGTAGGCATCCGGGTGGCACTCAATGAACTCTCGCCAGGCGTGTTGTCGCTGAGCCTTGACCTTGCCATGAACCAGTTTATGGCCCAGTTCAATCGCCGCCATTTGACCCTGTTTCTTGTAACAGGTGCCTACGGCGGCGCGCTCTTGGTCGGTCATTAGAGGCAGGTTGACGCTGTTGGGGAAGGCGCCTTTGGCAAACTCCACCGGCGATCGCAGATCGATCAGCGGACGGTCGGAGAGCAGGATGTCACGGTAGTGTTCGGCACTGACGGTGGCCATTATTCAGTTACCTCGATGCGGCCTTCACCCTGGGGCTCGGCCAGGGTGCCGATGGGGTGCAGGGGCAGATTGGCGGCAGCCAGCAGGGCTTCGACCTGGGCAATCGCCTTAGGCTCCACCGCAATCAGCAGGCCACCGGAGGTTTGGGGGTCGCACATCAGGGTGCGGCTGCGCGGGTCCAGGGTCGGCAGTTTGTGGCCGTAACTGTCGAAATTGCGACCGGCACCGCCAGGGACGCAGCCCTGAGCCAGGTAGTGGTCGACCTGATCCAGCAGTGGCAATTTGGACAGAGACACCCGGGCTTTGAGGTTGGCGCCTTCGCACAGTTCGATCAGGTGGCCGGCCAGGCCAAAACCGGTGACGTCGGTCATGGCGCAGACACCGTCGATCTGTGCCAACTCGGCACCGATGGTGTTGAGCTGGCACATGGCTTCCACGGCGATGCCGTCGTGCTCTGGTGCCAGTTTCTTCTGTTTCTGAGCCGTGGTCAGAATGCCGACGCCCAGGGGTTTGGTCAGGTACAGGGTGCTGCCTGCGGTGGCAGTGTCGTTACGCTTAAGCTGGGACAGGGGCACCTGCCCGGTGACCGCCAGACCGAAAATCGGCTCTGGGGCGTCGATGGAATGGCCTCCGGCCAACATGATGCCGGCGTCGCGACAGGCGGCGCGGCCGCCTTCAATCACCTGTTGCCCCACCTCGGCTGGCAACAGGTTGACTGGCCAGCCGAAAATGGCGATGGCCATGATGGGTCGACCGCCCATGGCATAGATGTCGCTAATGGCATTGGTGGCGGCGATGCGGCCAAAGGTGAAGGGGTCATCGACGATGGGCATGAAGAAGTCGGTGGTGCTGATGATGCCTGTGGTGCCGTCGAGATCGTAGACGGCGGCGTCATCGCGGCTGGCATTGCCGACCACCAGACGCTGGTCATCAAAGGGCGTCAACTGACTGGCCAGTAAGGTATCCAATACCTTAGGGGAGATCTTGCATCCGCATCCCGCGCCGTGGCTGTATTCCGTCAGTTTGATGGGAGTGGTCATCGTCGTTCGCCTGTTTCGGTTTTGGTGGAAATGGCACTGATGATACCCCATGCGAAGGCCAAGGGAATCCATGTTGGCGCAGATTCTCACGATTAAATTCGATTGTTATTGCTTTCTTACTCTTGCTCAAATTACTTAGGTGCTGGATTTTAAAGGAAAATCGGTTTCCCGGTAAACATTTTCATCACAAATGCGCATCATTTATGTCCTTGATTTTATTCATGTTTGGTCGTAATTTGAGCGGCAGTCCCATTAATCCAGTCAAGAGACTCCCGATGAATTTGAAACCCATGTTAGCGGTGACCACGGCGCTGTGGCTCAGCGCTTGCGGTGATTCCAGCGGCACCAATGATTTCAGCGACACCATCCGCTTTGCCACCTACCATGCCGATATGGAGTTTTCCGATTACAACCAGGCGTTGAGTGAAACCGGCAGCGGTAACGAGCAGCGTCTGCAGAATGTGGCTGAAGTGATTCAACGGGCCAAGCCGGATGTGCTGCTGCTGACCGGGTTCTCCGGTGCCGACGGACTCGGTGGTGAAGAGTATCGCAAGCGGGCTCTGGAGCTGTTTGTCAGTGAGTATCTGAATCAGGCACAGGATCCGGACCTGGAGCCGGTCAGCTACCCCTATCTGTACTTGGCCACCAGTAACTCCGGCATTCCGGTGCTCGATGATCTGAATAAAGATGGCTCGGCGCCAGGCACCCTGCCGTTCGACGCCAAAGGCTATGGTCACTATGCCGGTGAGAAGAGTTTTGCGCTGCTGTCCCGCTATGCGCTGGATGAAAACAACGTTCGTACCTACCGGCAATTGGAGTGGAAAAAGGTGCCGACCGCCGATGGTCAGCAGAAGCCTCAGGACGGCAGTGGCAATGATTGGTTTGCCACCGACACCTGGAACAGCCTGCCATTGATGGACACCAACTTTGTCGACATTCCGATGAGACTGCCAGACGGTCGCATAGTGCAGCTACTAACAACCTACCTGGGAGAGCCGGCGGAGGTGGACGCTTCTAACCGAGCCTACATGCGTAATCGCGCCCAGGTGGAGTTTGTGGCCGATTACATCAGTCAGGATAACAACAACTACATCGTCAATGACGATGATAACAACCGTCGCATCACCGGGGGCTACGACAGCAGCCGTCCTTTCGTGTTGATGGGTAACTTCTACAACGATCATGAGGGGGCCTGGGCCCTGGGCGCCGATGGTACCCCCAGCTACCGTGCCGATTCCAGCGCCATGCGGACTCTGGTCAACTCCAGCACCCTGCACCGCTTTACCGGGGTGAACTGGGAGGCCCCCACCAGTGCTGCCGGGGTCGATTATGCCCAAACCACGGCCAGTACCCACAGCATGCCTGGCATCATTACTGGCCTGAATGCGCTGCGTAACGACTACATCATGTTGGAGCAGCAATTGAAGTTTGTTGATCAGGGTATCGTCTGGGCTCAGCTTGGCGACGACGGCGAGGCGCTGTTCTATCGGGACAATGGTCAGGGGCAGATGGTGAACGATCCCCAGGCCAGTTCCTCTCACCGTTTGGTGTGGATGGACGTCAGTTTTAGTCAGTAGACCAGAGCCACCCATTGCACAGGGTCAGCCAGCGGCTGGCCCTGTTTGTTTTTGGCTGCGGTTAATGAAGTCCCGCCAGTGGCTCAGTACCCGCTCGGGGGCTTCCAGCTGTGGGTAGTGGCCGACCCGATCCAGTTCGCTGATGTCGGCATTGGCGATCAGCTGCCGATAGCGTTGCACCAGAGTGTGGCCCGAGATGGGATCCTGAGTGCCATCGATCAGCTTCAGCGGCACCTGTGTGTCCACCAGCGCCTGGGTCCAGCGTTGCTGGTGCTGTCGGCGCTGAGCCATGTAATCCAGAATCGATGGCATCACTCGCCGCCCCTGATTGAACAGCAGCAATTGCCACAGGGTGTCCAGTTCGGCTGTGGTGGGTTTTTGATCACCCCAGATGCGATTAAGACTGGCGTCAAAACGGCGTCGGCCGAGAAACCGTATCAACAGCGGCCCCAGCGGTGAGGCCAGCAACGTCTGAATCTTCAGCGGCCGGTGGGCGTCGACAAACAGGCCGCCATTGAGGAAACAGCAACTGAGCCAGCGGTTCGGGTCGATGGCCAGCAGTTCCTGGGCCACGCTGTCGCCGTAATCGTGGGCCAGGATGTGGGCCTTGTCTATGGACAGCTGCTGCAGCAGAGCTTGCCAATCCCGAGCCTGATCGACGATGCGATAGCGATGGGGGTGCGGCTTGTCACTGAGGCCAAAGCCCAGCATGTCCATGGCGATGACCCGGTAGTCCCGGCTCAACTGCGGCAGCAGAGGGTGCCAGTCCCAACTGGCGGAGGGAAAGCCATGGATCAAAAGCAGGACCGGCCCCTGGCCTTGATCCAGATAGAAGCGCCGGTATCCGCCCTGATGGAACCAGCGGCCCTGCTGTTGCCACTGCTGCAGTGTCATGGCTGCATCAGCCGTTGGCCAGTGTGGCCGTTGCCAGTTGTTGCCGCAGTTTTAGCCATTGCTGCTGCTGTTCCTGCAGACACTGCTTCATCTCTTTCAACTGCGACTTGGCACTGCTGTCAAGATGCTGTCGCTTCTCTTTCAGCGTCTGCTGCTTGGCCTGATAATAAAGCTTCATTCGCTCCAGTACGCTCTGGTACTGATGCTCCAGTTTATTGAGCCACTCCTCCGGCAGTCCTCGATCCAGCAACATCGCCTTGCTCTGCTTCAGCTGCATCTGCAACTTGGCGGTTTCGATGCGTTCGGCCGGCACCTCCCTCAGGTTGGAGGCCAGTTTCAGCTTGGCCAGGGCGCCGATGAGCCATTTGGTCGGATCGAAATGGAACCAGCGAATGCCGTTGCGCCAGTCATACTCGAAGGTATGGTGGAAGTTGTGGTAGCCCTCTCCGAAAGTCAGCAGTGCAATGACGCCGTTGTCGCGGCTGGATTGTTTATCGCTGTAGGGCTGGCTGCCCCAGATATGGGCCAGGGAGTTAATAAAGAAGGTGCCGTGGTGCATCGCCACCAGTCGTACTACGCCGGCCATCAGGAAGGTGCCCCAGATGTCACCAATGAGCACGCCTGCCAGCAGTGGCAGGGCGATGTTGGTGGCTAATACCAAGACGGCATAATGTTTGTGTTGGAACATCACGATGGCATTTTTCTGTAGATCCCGGGCGTTACTGTAGTCCGGTTCGCCCTGATAATTTCGCAGCATCCAACCGATGTGGCTGTACCAGAAGCCACGGCTGGCGCTGTAGGGGTCTTTGGTGTCGTGATCCACATGCTTGTGATGGCGGCGGTGATCCGAGGCCCAGTGCAGGATGCTGTTTTGCAATGCCATGGCGCCGCCAATGGCCAGGAACCACTGTACGGCCGGGTGGGCCGCATAGGCCTTGTGGGACCAGAGGCGGTGATAGCCGGCGGTGATCGACAGGCCGTTCCAGGCCCACAACAGCACGGCCAGCACCAGGGTTTCAGTTTGGTAGCCGACCAGATACCCGTGCAGGGGCGCCAGGGTCAATGCGGCCAGGCCGGTGAGTCCGAAGATAAGGGCATTTAGTATGATCAGTGGCGGTTTAGGATTCATCCGTGATACTCATTCAGCTTACATCTGTGCGCTATTTTGGTGATCTTTGTCGAAGAACTCAAGCGGCAATTGATATAGGTCGCAGGTGAGCTTTGTCGACATTCAAGTTAGAATGGTCGACTTGTTCATTAAGGGTAGTAAATCAATGGGGATTCGAGCACAGCAAAAAGAGCGCACCCGGCGCGCATTGTTGGACGCGGCATTCAATCAGCTGAGTGCTGAGCGCAGCATCTCCAACTTGAGCCTGAGGGAAGTGGCCCGGGAAGCTGGCATTGCTCCAACCTCGTTTTATCGACACTTCAAGGATATGGAAGAGCTGGGCCTGACCATGGTGGACGAAGGGGGCCTGACACTGCGGCAACTGATGCGTAAAGGGCGGCAACGGGCAGAAGAGGGCGGCAGTGTCATTCGCGCTTCCATCGAGACCTTCATGGAGTTCATCGACAGCAACCCCAATGTGTTCCGTTTGCTGTTGCGGGAGCGCTCAGGCACCTCGGCGGCGTTCCGTGGTGCGGTGAACCGGGAGATTCGCCATTTCATCGATGAATTGAATCACTACCTTCAAGCCAAGGCCGGCCGTAGACCGGATCTGGCCTACGCTCAGGCCGAAGCGCTGGTGACGCTGGTGTTTGCCAGTGGTGCCGAAGCGCTGGATCTGAATAAAAAGGAGCGCCAGGCCCTGGCCGAGCGACTGATCATCCAGTTGAAGATGATCGCCAAAGGCTCGGAGTCTCTGCAGCGAAGTGGCCGGGAAAAAGACCTGGAACCTCAGGTTAATCAACTATAAATCAACGGTTTGACTTCCTTTTGTGATAGGCTTGACTGCATCAGTAATCGAGTTTTATTCACTTGCGCAATGAAAAGGAAGGGATTGTGAAGTTGAAACAACTGCAGGCTTTAGTGGTGTCTGTTGGGCTGAGTGTTGCAATCAGTGGCTGCACCGACTCGGCGGCGGCCGTAGAAGCGAATAATGCCGAAACATTTTGGATGGGAACGGTGTCGGTGGCGGGCTTTGGTCGTCAGGCGTGTGACCCCGGTTCCAGCTTTACTCGACCGGGGTATGCCCTAAAGACCGACAGTGGCCAACTGCTGCTCGGCGTTTTTTCCCCCTCTCTTAGCCCATCGGGTCTGACGCTGTCAGCGTCCAATCAACTGTTGCCTGTGGGGGATGAGAAGTCACCTCGACTGGCTCAGGTGCGTCAATCTGACAATGAGTTACAGGTGTCCGCGTTTGCCGATCGCTATTGCGGTTTCGATGCTGAGGTCAGTTCGCCGCAGACGATGATGGGGGTGGCACTTTGGAATGCCCGCATGGCCCGGTCCGATTCTCAGCCTATGGCGTTCAGTGCGCCACTGAGCAGCTGTACCTCTGACAGTTGCGTGGAGGTGGATGCCAATGGCGCGGTGGTGGTGTGCCATCAGGACACCTGTACCCAATGGGGCATTCTGGACTTGTCTACCTCGTCAACGGGCCGGCTGGCGTTCAGTGATCAGCCTGGCTTTCTGCAATACTACCGGATTCAGGATATCTGTTTGGGCATCGTTCACAGCGATGATGTCAACTTTGGTTTTATCGACACCTGCCGTTAGCACCAGGGTCACGGCAACGAAAAAGCGCAGCCTAAGGGCTGCGCTTTTTGTTGGGGCGGTTAGTGCTTACTTACGTTCCAGCAATACACCCGCTTCCATATGGTGGGTGTAGGGGAACTGATCAAACAGCGCCAGTCGGGTGATCTTGTGAGTCTGGCCCAGGGTTTGTAGGTTATCCAGCAGAGTCTCCGGGTTACAGGAGATGTAGAGGATGCGATCGTAACCCTGCACCATCTTCTCGGTAGCCTTATCCAGACCGGCGCGCGGCGGATCCACAAAGATGGTGTTGCAGTTAAAGGCGGTCAGATCGATGCCCTTCAGGCGACGAAACTCGCGGACGCCGTTCATGGCGTCGGTAAAGTCTTCGGCGGACATGCGAACGATGGTGACGTTGTCGATGTGGTTGGCGGCGATGTTGTGCTGAGCTGACTCGACCGAAGGCTTGGCCAGTTCGGTGGCCAGCACCCGCTCAAAGTTCTGTGCTAACGCCAGGGAGAAGTTGCCGTTGCCGCAGTACAGCTCCAGCAGATCGCCGCTGCTGTTTCGAGTACAGTCGACGGCCCACTCCAACATCTTTTCCGCTACCCGACCATTGGGCTGGGTAAAGCTGTTTTCAATCTGACGGTACTGCATCGGGGTGCCGTGAACCGTCAGGATCTCGTCGACGTAGTCTCGCTCCAGACAGATTTTCTGTTTCTTGGCCCGGCCAATGATGTCGACCTTATACCCCTGCTGCTGCCACTGTTGGCGCAACTCGGCAATGCCGGTTTCCCAGGCTTCATCCAATTGGCGGTGATACAGCATGGAGATCACCAACTCACCACTGAGGGAGGAGAGAAAATCCACCTGGAATAACTTGAAGCGCAGCGCCGGGAAAGGTTTGATGGCGGCCATTAACTTGGGCATAAAGGTATTGATGAGTTCACTGGCCGGCAGGAACTGATCGGTGCGGACTTTGCCCCCTTTCGCCTGATCAAACATGATGTAGTACAGGTCGTCGTCGTCGTGCCACACCCGGAACTCCGCGCGCATGCGGTAGTGGGATGGCTCGGAGGCAAACACCTCCAGGTCCGGAGCGTTAAAGGGCGCAAACATGGTGGTCATGCGCTCGCATTTTTGTGCCAATTGCTGATCGTAATTAGCTGGATCAAGAGCTTTCAGATCCATGGTGGTCTCCGGTAGCTGGGTAAAAGAGGGGGAATTCTAACCAAGCGCGACCGTAAGTCTAGTCCTCTTGGTAAATGACCGGCTCTGTGTGAAAATCATCAGCTGCCATTTTCGCGTTAGATGATCCAGATTTCCATGAGTTCGATACTGTTGTTTGATTCCGGTGTAGGCGGCTTGTCGGTTTATAGCCATATCAGGCAGGCGTTTCCCGCCTGGCCGATCCATTATCTGGCTGACAATGCACGCTTCCCTTATGGAGAGTTGGAAGATCAGGAGTTGGTGTCGGGTTGTGTGGCGTTGATTGATGACGCGGTGAATACCCTAAAACCGGCATTAGTGGTGGTGGCGTGCAATTCTGCCAGTACGTTGGCCCTGCCGGCATTGCGGCAAAGACTGTCGGTGCCGGTGATCGGGGTGGTACCGGCAATTAAACCGGCGGCCCAATTGAGCCGCCGCAAGGTGATCGGTTTGTTGGCCACCCCGGGAACGGTGTCCCGCTCCTATACGGATACCCTGGTGGATCAATTCGCTGCCGATTGTCGGGTACTGCGCCTGGGCAGCAGCGAACTGGTTCGGCTGTCCGAGGGCAAGCTCGCCGGCCAGGCCGTGCCGACCTCGACGCTGGCCGCCATTCTGCAGCCCTTTATGGCGGATGACGTTCGCCCCGATGTGGTGGTGCTGGGTTGCACCCACTTTCCTCTATTAAGAGCAGAGTTGTCTGCGGTGCTGGGGCCAGATGTGGCTCTGGTGGATTCCGGTGACGCCATTGCCCGCCGTGCGCAGACTTTACTTAGCCATCGGCTTGAGGCGCCGTTGTCGATACCAAATCGGTATTTGTGGAGCGGTGCTGCCCCTAGCATGGGGTTAAAACGGCTATTGAGGGGCTACGGGTTTGATCTTTAACCTGAATTTGTCTGCTTTTGAGGCTTTTAGGTCAGAATGATCACAAACGACCTTTTTTATCGAAAAACCCTCTTGCGTTCCGCTGGGGGCTCCCTATAATGCGCTTCCTGTCGACGGGGCACAGCGGCTTACTTCGTTAAGCACTGAGCAACAATTCGACACTCGGAAAAGCCTTTGAAAATAACGCTTGACGGGAAATGAGGAAAGCGTAAGATACGCACCTCGCTTCGCTACTCCAACGAGTTAGCAAGCAACGTTCTTTAACAATTAGTCAGACAATCTGTGTGGGCACTCGCGCAGGATTGATATCTCATATATCAATGTTGCACTGAGTGACTATAACAAGTTAATTCAGTAATTCATTGAGTCGAAGTTTTCGGACTTCAAAAAACTTTTTAATT
>NZ_KE384367.1:0-38855 GCF_000425405.1 Ferrimonas kyonanensis DSM 18153
CTGGATTCTCGCCTGCGCAAGAATGACAAAAGGCACAGACACTGGATACCCGCGTTCGCGGGCATGACGGAAGGTTTTTTAGATTGTTGAGTGTAATGACCCGCACCGATCTCTGCTGCAACGTCACAACTGCTCGTTTATTACTAACCCACCCCATTCGCACCGTCGCCCTTGCGAACGCGAGGGCCCAGTGGCTTTGCTTCTCGACTAACCAACGAAAGACACTGGCTACCCGCGTTCGCGGGCATGACGGAGGAAGGGTCGTCGCCCTTGCGCACGCGAGGGCCCAGTGACTTTGACTCTGAAGTTCGCCAATACCAAGACTCAATCTTCGTCAACATAACTGCAACATGTTAATTCTGGTTGCATCAGGCCAGCTGTCGGTGCGCTGGCATTGCGCTAACGAGTGTTTCAATAAACGCAATTCACCCGTTCAAAAACCAAGATTCATTTAGCGCAAATGGCTTACTGACGGGCCTGAGCAGCGAATTTCATTTTTGCCACGTTGACTGGCCAGACCATTAGAAAGATCTAATAAAATCATTACCTTTGAGAAAGGAGCCGCATCGGAATCATTGTTGATCGCAATCAAAGTGACCCGGCCAGCTGTTACGATATTGTGAAATAACGAGCCACTTACCCACAGTGGACATGGATAAGAGGTCAACATGGAGAAGTCGATAACCAGCATCTGTTTTTTGCACTCGCCCGGGCTGAATTCGCCCTTGCATCAGCTTTGCCAGACATTGGCGAGTGAGGTGGCCGAACTCAATGGCCATCACCAGGTCACCGAGTATGCCGAGCGCCATCCGTCGACCCTGTTTATGATCGCCGCCGATCGCATGCCCGCCATCAACGGTACCGTCGCCAGTTGGCTGGAGCCACTGCTACTGCATCAATTCGTTACCGTCTACGATGCCGTCGAAAGTCGCTGCAATCCGGTCACCCTGATTCACCACGGCGTGCGCGGCATCCTGTACCGCAGCGACAAGGTGGAACGGGCACTCACCGGTGTACAGACCATGCTCAGCGGCGGTTTATGGTTTAAACGCCAGCATATGGAGCAGGCCCTGTCACAACTCATTAAGGACAACCACAAGCTCCACATCAGCAATGGCGATGGCATCAGCAAACTGACCGAGCGGGAACTCGGTGTGGTTCGCCTGGTGGCCCTGGGGGCCAGCAACAAGGAGATTGCCCGCCAACTGTTCATCAGTGAGTGCACCGTAAAGGCCCACCTGGCATCGGTATTTCGTAAAACCGAAACCCACAGCCGCGCCGAGCTGGTCGGCAAGCTGAACTGAATCCCTCCTGTTTAATCCGCTGTAAAAAGGCTCCCGCCCGAAGGCGGGAGCCATCACAGGCATTCAGCGCAGATTAGAACTGGCTGACGGAGATGACGTTGCCTGTGCCTTGCTGGGTGAAGTCAGCGGTGTTGCCGTAGGAGGTCTGGCGGAACGTAATGACGTTGCCAGTGCCTTGCTGATCGGCCAACAGGGTGTTGCCGCCGGACTTCTGATCGCCGCTCAGCGTATTGCTGTTGCCTTGCTGGCTGACGTCGATGATGTTACCCACACCGTTGGAGTTGGTTTCCAGATCTACGACGTTGTACTCGCCATTCTGATCGATCTCCGCCCACAGGTTGGCGGCGGTGGACATCAGGGAGATGGCATTGAGGCTACCGTGTTGATTCATAGCCACATCGGTCCCCTGATCTTTACCGTTCAGATTCAGCATCGCGGTATTCTGCTGGCCATGTTGGGCAGCGCGAATCTTGGCATTGTCGACATCGGTAACCAGGGCGGTCAGTTGGTTCATCTGTCCCTGCTGATCGGTGGTCAGTTTCAGACTTTCGCCCTCACCAACAACCTGCAGATTGGCGACGTTGTACTGACCCTGCTGCTTGGCTTTGATGTTGCTGTCTTCGATGCCATTGACACCCAGTGCCAACTGGTTGCCTACGCCCTTCTGCTTCAGCAGCATTTCGGAGCGTACCGCATTGGTCACCATGGCACCCAGCGCATTACTTTCGCCTTTCTGGGCCACTTCGACCTTGGCGTTTTCGAAGTTAATGCCGATCAGTCCCAGGTTCGCTTGATTGTATTTCCCCTGCTGATCCGCCTTGATCTTGCTCTCTTTTACCATCATCACGTTGGCAGCAGCCATGTTGCTTTCACCCTGCTGACGAACAACCACTTTGGCACTGTCTGCCCAGCTGACGGTGGCCGAGATCATGTTGGCCTTGCCATATTGTTCGGTCTTCAGCTCGGTGTCTTTCACGGCAGTCACGGCGCTGCCCAGCACGTTACCATTGCCCTCTTGCCTCGCTTCAACCAACGAGGTGTCGGCCATGGTCACGAATGACTGCAGGCGGTTGTCTTTACCATGCTGAGACAGGTTTACCTTGGCATCCATTGGGCGGCCACTTCCCACCATCAGCAGTTGGGCCTGGTTGCGCTGACCGTCCTGGTCAAACTTAGCCATGCTGCTATCCACGAAGTTCAGTCGAGCACCGATGACGTTTTCGCGCCCATGCTGATCCGCCATCACGGTGTTATTGTCAGCGAACATGCCGGTGTAGGTGATGCTGTTTTCAGCGCCGTACTGCTTGATGGTGTAGTTGTTGTCATCACTGCGAACGGTGTACATCTCAACCCGATGACCAACGGGATTAGGGCCATCACCGGAGATCTGAGCAATGTCGGCCTTCTCACCGTCCCCCTGCAGCTCCATCTTCAGCAGGTGGCCGGCACCAACAGCGCTATCCTGCACCAGCTTCATGTTGTAACCGTTGCCGTCGACAACGCCACGATCCAGGTTAAATTCGATGGCATTCTGATGGCCTTTCTGGTCCATCTTCAGGGTATGGTTGCCGCCGTCTTCAAAGTCGGCCTGGGTAATCACGTTGCCTTCACCACGTTGACGGTAGTCCATCTGGTTGTTGGTGGATTTCACGTCGGCGGCGTTGATCTCGTTGAACTGGCCGTTTTGACGGAAGCGCGCGTCGTTGTCGCCCCAGGAGCGGTATTCGGCGCTGTTTTCCACGCCCTTCTGATCCACCTTGACGGTATCGGCGGCGTTGACACAGAAGCCCACACTGAGCAGGGCAATGGTGATTACTGACAGATTGAATCCACGTTTCATCGTACTCTCCTAATGTCATCTCAATAGTGATTCACGATCACCGTGCGGAAACTTCCGGTTTGGTTGAACTGCTGTTCCAGCGGCGTACCACCACCAGAAAAGTCGTTCACTATGATTTTGTTGAAGTTCCCGGTTTGGTTAATGCCGATGTCACTGTTGTCGGTAATCTGGGTATTGATGGCGAGATTGCCGCGTCCGGTCTGAGTCACCGACGACGCATTACCACTACCAATCTGAGTGACAATCGCTGTGTTGCCATTTCCATGTTGATTCAGGGTCGAGCGTTGTTGCCATCCTGTTTGCGTTAATACGACCACATTCCCAACGCCGCCGGCCTGCACGATCTCGGCCTGGTTGACGCTGCCCAGTTGATGAACCAGTGCATAGTTACGACTGTTTTGCTGTAATAAACCATCCACAGATGGTCGATTAATCAATGCTTGCAAAGGCAGAGACAGCTCCGTGGCACATAGCCATGAACTGGTCATCAAAAGTAAAACAAGCAGATATTTCATAACACCCTCAGACTTAGCAAGCCTCTATAGAGTAAGAACATTAAAATGGAAAAAACATAGTCCGTACGGCTGAATAAAAATAACCAAAAACAGATAAGCCAATGAATTAAAACAAGGTAACAAAAACAATTAAATCCGGACTAGAACATTCAGACTAATAAGCTCTAATTGACTAATCCCATTTTATTTCAGATATAAAAAAGGGCCGCTTTCGCAGCCCTGAGACACGCTCTCAAGATTTAACTTTCTGCCGCCCAATACCCCAGCAACACCCCCCGTTCGATCACCTCGATCACCGCCGCTTCCAGTGCCTGTTTGACGCACAGCTGCACCGGCTCGTTGGTGCTGTAGCCCGCCTCGGCCTCCGCCAGCCGGTTTAGACTGACGTAGCGGAAAAAGCCGGCCCGCAGTTCCTGAGAAAAGATGTATTTGGTGGCCGACACCGAAATCAAGATCTTACCGGTCACCACATCCACGGCGCGCAGGTACAGGGTCACCTGGTCTTTGCGGAACAACTCCGACGCACCGATGCCGTAGTACTCCATTCCGATGCCCCCGGTCTCCACGTCGGTGTCGTAGGACACGATGCCGCCCTCAAACAGCAGCCTGGCATCGGCCAGAGTGCCCATGGTATCGGCATTGCCATCCATTCTCTGGCGAATGATCTTGCGCTCGGTCAGCAGGTTCTGCAGCCCTTCACGCTCGACCGGATCAAACCAATGGGTGTCCAGCAACGTCTGAATCAGCATCGAGGTAGCCCCTTGAGTGACCGCGGTCGAAAATGAACTGACGTTGGCCTGAGGCTTGTACTGACCGGTCTGATCCCGGAACGCGTACACCGCCACCGGAATCCGGTACTGAGGCGTCGGCTGCTGCTGCAGACTCTGCATGGTGTCACTCACCGGATCGATTAGGGCGGGTTCAATAAACAGTTCTGGCTTGGAAAAGGCTGCACACCCGCCGAGCAGCAACAGGCCAAGCATCAATGACAGTTTTTTCATCAGTAACTCAGCCTCGGCAGAATGATTTCGGTTATTTCTCCGGTCGCGATATCGGTAATCTTCACCAGAATATTGTCCGGATCGGTATCCAGCACTTCGACGATATACTCGCCGGTATTATAGGTGCCGGCAGTAAATTCACCGTTGGAGATGTCACTGGTCAGGCTATATAACAAATTTCGTTCCAGTGCATCTTGGAATTGTTCAACAAAGCTGGCTTCTTTATACGCTTCTTTATGATCGTTCTGCGATTGTGCTTTATTTAACAGGAAAGACCCATTTAAGGGATTACCACCAAAACTCGGATTAATTGGCGTGTACGTCAGCTGCGTCGCCCCCACCGGCCCGCTCACCAACAGCGCCATCATTGCCACTGCCCGTTTCATCGTCACTCCTTAGCCGTGTCACCAGCGTTGGTCCTGATGCCCCAGCATGATGTCTGCCTTGACCTGGGCCACGTGATCAATGGTGATCAGCATGGCGTCGTCGGCGCGCTGCTTCATGTTGTTGTGGCGCCGCCCAAAGTAGGTTTCATACACCTTGGTTTGATTAATCAGTATCCACAGTCGAGTACCGGCCTGGGGATACACGGTTTCATAGACGGTGACCGTGAAGCCCTGGGTGCCGGGCAAATCACGCCAGTAGTTGCCGTAGTAATACAAAAAGTCCTTACCAAAGCGGGTAATGGTGCGGTCGATAAGCATGCCGTCCAGCTCAATGTCGGCCCCGGCAGATGCCACCGGCATCCCGCCCATCAGCGCCGTCAATGCCAGCAGTCCGATCAGCAACCATCGCCGCAGTGCATTGTTGCCGGCTTTCGCCATGTCGACGCTCCCGAATCCGTCCCAGTCAGTCCCGATGGTAAAGCGCACCAGAGCAGCGGGGTACTAGCCAAATGGCGGGTTTGAAGCGCCGGCGGACTAATCCCCGTCACATCGCTTGTATGGCAGCAGCACATTGGGTATTCTGCGCGGCTTTTCTTCGACGACGGGCAGGCCATGACACACTCCAACATCGCAGGTTTTGATTTCGGCACCTCCAACTGCGCCATTGGCGTGATGGCCGAGGCGGCGGTTCAACTGGTGGAGCTGCCGGATCACGGTCGCTACATGAGTTCGACGCTGTTTGCTCCGCAGCGAGAGATGATGGCGGCCTGGCTGTTTAAACAATTACAGCAGCACCAACTGCACTCGCCGTTCCAGCAAGCCCGTCGTGGCCAACTGCCCGCCAGCACCCGCGCCATGAACGAACTCAAGCTCGATGGCTATGGCGACTCACTGGAGTTTGGCGCCAGTGCCCTGAATCACTACCTGGAAGACCCCGCCGACTGTTACTACGTCAAATCACCGAAGAGTTTTCTCGGTGCCAGTGGCCTGTTACCGCCGCAACAACAGCAGTTTGAAGATGTGGTCGCCGCCATGATGTGGCACCTGCTGTGCCAGTTGGATCAGGCCGGTCAGGCCCGTCCCGACAAGGTGGTCATCGGTCGTCCCATTAACTTCCAGGGCCTGAACAGCGATGACAGCAATCGTCAGGCCCTGCAAATTCTGAACAACGCCGCCCGCTTTGTTGGCTTTAAGCAGGTGGAGTTTTTGTACGAGCCCATGGCCGCCGGTCTGGCCTATCAGCAGCAGCTGACCGAAGAACAGAAGGTACTGGTGGTGGACATCGGCGGTGGCACCAGCGACATCTCTTTGGTCACCATGGGGCCGAACTACCTGCAGCAAAAAGACCATCAAGACCTGGTTCTCGGGTATGCCGGGGTCCGGGTGGGCGGCAACGACTTCGACATCGCGCTGAACTTCCAGAGTCTGATGCCTCATCTGGGCTCACGGCTGATGCAGCCCAGTGGCAAGCCGGTGCCGGTTAAGCCGTACTGGGACGCTGCCGCCATCAACGATCTGTCGTCACAGACCCGCTTCTACGACGCCGACACCCGCCGGCTACTGGACAGCCTGAGACGGGAACCCGAGCTGACCGAAGTCGGTCGGCTGTTGACTCTGGCCAACGAACGCCAGACCTACCAGTTGAGCGCCTACGCCGAGCAAGCGAAGATCGCCCTCAGTGACCAGCCCAATACCCAGGTGGATCTGAGCTTCCTGGAGGCGAGCCTGCAGGCTCAGGTCGATCAGCAGCAGTTTAAAGCCAGTGCCGAAAAAGCACTGGACACCATTGGTCGCCTCGCCGACGATGCCATCGCCCAGGCCGGCTGTCAGCCGGACGTCATCTTTATGACCGGCGGCACCTCCAACTCCCCCCTGGTACAGGAGTTTTTCCGCCAACGTTATGGCCTGCCCCTGGTGGCCGGCGACAACTTTGGCAGTGTCACCACCGGCCTGACCCTGTGGGCTGACCACATCTACCGCTGATTCAAACCTGGCCTATCGTACCACGGGCGCGCCGATTCGTTACCGGCGCGCTCATGCTTTGCCATTTCATCACTCCCTCCCGACGCGATTTTCCGCTACCCTGTGCCTTGTTGTTTGAAAAACAAAGGATTACACAATGATGATGCGGACTCTTTGCGGCGGATTGCTGCTGACGCAACTGCTGCAACCCGCCCTGGCTGCCGACATTGGCAAAGTGCCCGTGGTAGGTGGCCTCTATCACGCCAGCCACATCATCAAAGAGCAGATTCTCGACACCAGTACTCTGGTGGCCACCACCACCCGTGACCTGACCCTGTTTACCATCGGTGGCACCACCCTGGACACCTACATCCTGACCCTGCCACTGGACAGCGCCACCAAGGGCCGGGTCATCAGCCGCCTGGCCAACCCGATGTACGCCATTCAGCTGGGCCACTTCCTGTACATGTTCAAAGACCGCTACGGCGGTTACGACAGCAACGATGTGTTCAAGGCCTACCTGCAACAGCAATACTCAACCGACGAGCTCAAACGCTATGAGCATTCGCTGTTCAGCGTCGATGACCCGGTCGTCGACGCCGCAGAGCCGGAAGGGGAGCTGATCAACGATCGGCTGATTGCCACCCTGGTATCCTTGTACGACGCCCTGTTTAACAACGACGAATGGGTGCTGGGTCGTCATCTGCCCGCCGAGTACCGCTACCTGGACGACAGCGCCGCCGACCGGGCGCTGATTCAACGAGTGCAACCGCTGATCATCGGCCTGTTGACCGATTTCGAGGCCAACATGGCCCCGGGAGAGTTTAAACACGCCGTCGCCGCCATCATCGCCGATGCGGCGCCGGAGCGAGCCGGCTCGGTCAACAACAAAGCCGAAGCCGTCACCATTACCCTCATCGACTTTGTCCGCTACAACGTGCTGAAAAACTACCGGCAGTTTGCTCTGGAGCAAAAACGCATCGATGCCTTCAGCGATTGGATGCAGCAGCAGATGGACGACGACCCAGACGCATTGCGCGCGTTTTTAGCCAGCCAGGATCAACGGGGCTTTGCGGTGCAGGTGGCGGTGGACGGCCTGCAGCAGGGACTGATGCGGGCGCTGGTGACGCCAACCCCGACGCCCTTTATCACCCATGCCCTAGCCAACTACCGTCAGCACAAAACCTACCGCCCCCATAACGACAGCGTGGTGGAGCCGGAACACCGTCAGCAGCTTAATTACCTTACAGCCCGGGCCGAAGGCGTCGATACCGATCCCCATTACCTGCCGTTCTTTAAAACCCTATACCGCACTCAACCGACGGCCATCACCGAGCACGGCGCCTCGACCACCCCCACCATCAGTGTCCGCAACCTGCCGATCATCAAAACCGGCGCCACCGTCGCCGGGCCCGGGGGCACCGGCATTCCCAATTTCCACTTCGTGGATCGGGATAAGGACCGGGCCTACTACTTTTTCGGCAACGACGCCCTGCAACTGGAGAAGCTGTTTCAGGACCACGGCGCCAAGACCATGTTCGATCGCCTGCCCCACCTCAAAACCATGAGCTGCAATGCCCAGTATGACTGGAACGCCCAGATCAGCTATGACGCGCTGGTGAACCTGGGGCTGGGAGAGGCCATTCGCGACTTTGGCGAACGCCGCTGCGCCGGAGAGCTGGCAAGGCGCGCTGAGGCAGAACCCAAGATTCGCGCCGAGCGCCGTGCCTTAATTGAGGAGATTGAGCGTTACCAGCAGCAGAGCTGGTGGGCGCCACTGAGCAAACTCAGCCGCAAACAGTTGCTCAAAGAGCGACTGGGCAAGCTGGCGGCACTGTCGGAACAGGGGATGCCCGATTATCTGCTGATGTACCTGCCCTGGCCGGATCATTTCGCCCATTTCAAAGGTCCCTTCAGCGATGAGATCATCGCGCCCACCGGCGAACTGAATCGACTCGACTACTGGCTTGGCCGCTACACCGAGCTGTATCAGCAGGCCGGCATCTACGATCAGACCCTGTGGGGCATGGCCGGCGATCACGGCCTGGCGCCCATCTACTACGCCCTCAACCCGGAAGTCGAGGTGCTGCAGGCACTGGAAACCGAATTGGGCTACCCCCTGTCGGTGCGCAAGATCTCTTCCGACGAAGGGGAAGGCCCCAAGATCACCAACGCCCATCACTACCCCAGTAACCGTGAGCTGGATGTGGTGATCGCCTCCACCGCCGGCGGCAACTTTATGCTGGATCTGTTCAACGCTCGCAGTGGCTGGCAGACCCAGCCGCTGTACCATGAACTGACCCACTGGACCCCGCTGCAGGCTCCCGAGGGCAGCCGGGTCGATCTAATTGACGCCACCGCCCGCCGCCTGCACGACTCGCTGGATTATCTGGCCGTCAGGGAAACCCCCTGCAGCCCCGACCGCTGCACCCTGCGGTTGGTGGGCTATCGCGACGGCATCCGTCAGGATGAGATCATTCAGCGCCACGGCAATCGACTGTTCTACCGCCGAGCCGACAACCACGGCCAGCCGAAACTACTGGATGTAGATCGCAGCAATCCCTATCTGGCGCCCCTGTCCGAGCATCAGAGTGCGGAAAAACGAGCGCTGCTTCGCCGCTGCCTGACCGAGGCGACCCTGACTCACCCCGACAGCTGGTGCACCGACACCCAGTGGCGCACCCTGACTCAGTTTGGCCCACGGCCCGATTCGGTCAACCAGCTGGCCCACCTGTACGATGAAGACCGTGCCGGCACCATCAACCTGTTCCCGAAAGAGGGCGTGGGTTACAACACCCTGGTACCCGGCCGCCATGCCGGTGAGCACTACCTGGAAAAGGACGCCTTCTTGGGGTTCTGGGGCACCCCGATCACCAGCCGTACGCCGCTGCCGGCCGCCGTCAACGGTTCACTGGCGCCAACCTTATATCAGTATTTGACCGGCGAACCGGTGGTGGCTGGCGAACAGGGCTGGGGCTTCCCCTCGCTGTGGCCTCAGTTGCAACACTAACCGCAACGGCCTGGTGACTCGCTGTCACCAGGCCAGTCACCACTCTAAAAGGATGGATTTTTAGCCATTTAGACTTTGAACCCGAATCAGATCACTGTTTTTTAAACTTTAGGATGGGAATTTCGGGCCACAAACCGGTTTTTTTGCTAGAATCACCGCCCAATAAATTTTCATAAGTTAGTACAGCGGACCCGGTCCCTGTCTTTTGAGGTTCATTGGATCATGAGTAACAAGTTCGTCATCACCTGGGACAACATGCAGATGTATTCCCGCCAACTGGCCGAGCGCCTTCTGCCTGCGGATCAGTGGAAAGGGATCATCGCCGTAAGCCGTGGCGGCCTTGTACCATCAGCGATTCTGGCCCGTGAGCTCGGCATTCGCTACGTCGATACCGTCTGCATCTCCAGCTACGATCACAACCACCAACGCGACCTGACCGTGGTCAAGCAAGCCCCGGGCGACGGCGAAGGCTTCATCGTTATCGACGACCTGGTCGACACCGGCGGCACCGCCGAGATGATTCGCGAGCTGTATCCTAAAGCCCACTTTGTTACCGTTTGCGCCAAACCTGCGGGCAAACACCTGGTGGACGATTATGTGGTCGATATTCCTCAGGACACCTGGATTGAGCAGCCCTGGGACATGGCCGTCACCTTTGTCGACCCTCTGGTCAAAGGCTAACGTGCCCGCGCAGAGGCGTCCGTCTCTGCGCACCTTCTCTCCACACTGCTTTCCCCCTCCCCGTCAGACACTTGAGCTGGTCACGCCTCATTATGCAGTCGGCCCATCCAAGATGCCGATGAATTCAATCTAAATATTCTATTTATATTCACTGGTGAAGCGTTTTTGCAGTAACTACCTTTGAGTAACAGCCCTTTTCTCAGGCTCGCACCCCAGTCTCTGTAACGAGGAAGTGCCCATGTCGCTTAAAGGATCCAAGACCGAGCAAAACCTGAAAGACGCCTTTGCCGGTGAATCACAAGCCAACCGACGTTACCTCTATTTCGCCTCCAAAGCCGACATCGAAGGCTATAACGATGTGGCGGCGGTGTTCCGTTCCACAGCAGAAGGAGAAACCGGCCACGCCCATGGCCACCTGGAGTACCTGGAAGAGGTGGGCGATCCCGCCACCGGCCTGCCTATCGGCGCCACCGAGCACAACCTCAAGGCCGCCATTGCCGGCGAGACCCATGAGTACACCGATATGTACCCGGGCATGGCTAAGACCGCCCGCGACGAGGGCTTTGACGAAGTAGCCGACTGGTTTGAAACGCTGGCCAAGGCCGAGCGCAGCCACGCCAACCGCTTTCAAAAAGCCCTGGATAACCTGGATGGCTGAGCCATCCTCGACGTCAAGTTTCGCTAACCCGAGCTAAGGAGGCCATCGATGGCCCACAGGGAAGGCAGTCTGGACGCTCCCACTCGTCATCCGCTGGACTGGAAATCAGCCAGCTTCTACGACCGGCAATCGCTGGACCACGAGTTGGAGCGGGTGTTTGATATCTGCCATGGCTGCCGCCGCTGCGTCAGCTTGTGTCAGGCCTTCCCTACCCTGTTCAGCCTGGTGGACGACTCCGACACCATGGAGGTGGATGGCGTCCGCAAGGCCGATTATGCCCAGGTGGTCAATCAGTGCTACCTGTGCGATTTGTGTTACCTGACCAAGTGTCCCTATGTGCCGCCCCACGACTGGAACGTGGACTTTCCCCACCTGATGCTGCGGGCCAAGGCGGTTCAGTTTCAGGAGTCGCCGCCGCCATTACGGGATAGGCTGATGACCAGCACCACCGCCGTCGGCAGGCTGGCAACGCTGCCACTGGTAGACGTTACCGTCAACGCCCTCAATCGTTCCAGCGGCTTTCGCAAGGGCCTGGAGGCGACTCTGGGTATCGACCGTCGTGCCACCCTGCCCCAATACCATCGCCACACCATTCGTCAACGTACCCGACCGCTGGCCCGGGAAATCACCCCGGTGGCAGCGGGAGAGACCAGCGGTAAAGTGGCGCTGTTTGCCACCTGCTACGGCAACGCCAATCGACCGGATCTCGGCGAAGATTTCTTTAAGGTGTTTCAGCACAACGGCATCCACATCGAGCTGGTACCCGGCAATCACTGCTGCGGCATGCCCAAGCTGGAGCTGGGGGATCTGGCCAGTGTCGAGGCGTTAAAACAGCACAGCATTCCCATACTGGCGGATCTGGTTCGCCAGGGATTCGATGTGATCGCGCCGGTGCCCTCCTGTGTGCTGATGTTCAAACAGGAGTTGCCGCTGATGTACCCGGACGACCCCGACGTGACGGCGGTGCAGCGGGCGTTCTTCGATCCATTTGAGTACCTGCATCAGCGCCACAAGGCCGGGCTGATGAACACCGAGTTTGCCAATGAACTGGGTGACGTCAGCTACCACGTCGCCTGCCACCTGAGGGTGCAGAAGATCGGTCTCAAGACCCGCGACATCCTGCAGTTGATCCCCGGCACCCGCATCGACGCCATCGAGCGCTGCTCCGGCCATGACGGCACCTACGCCCTCAAGGTTGAAAGCTACGACCACGCGGTCAAAATCGCCCGGCCGGTAGTACGAAAGCTGGCACAGCAGGCCGCCCCCCATCTTGCCAGTGATTGCCCCATGGCCAGCGCCCACCTGGCCTCCCTGCAGGAGGGCGACGCTAAACCCAGTCACCCGATGACCCTGCTCAGACACGCCTATGGGTTGTAATTGTCGGAGTCCGCTATGAGTAAACTGACCCGGGACCAGCTGTGGTCTCTGGAAACCTACGCAGAAAAACGGCCGTTGTTCCGGCGCCAGATCATGGAGCACAAACGGCTGCGGCAGTTGCAGTTAGGCGAGCACATTCGTCTCAGCTTCGAGGACGCCCTGACCATTCGCTACCAGATTCAGGAGATGCTGCGCATCGAGGGAATATTTGAACGGGCCGGCATTCAGGAGGAGCTGGATGCCTACAATCCGCTGATCCCCGATGGCACCAACCTCAAAGCCACCATGCTGATTGAGTACACCAATGTCGATGAGCGCAAACTGCGACTCGCACAGTTAGCGGGCATCGAGCATACCCTGTGGCTTCAAGTGGGAGACGGCCAGCGAATCATGGCCATCGCCGACGAGGACATGGCCCGCAGCGAGGCCGATAAGACCTCCAGCGTTCACTTTCTTCGATTTGAGTTTCCGCCCGAGGCGATCATCGACATCAAGCAAGGTGCATCGCTGCACTGCGGCATCGATCACCCCCTGGCCGGCGTCGCCAAGATCACCGCTCCCCCCGAGGTGCGAAACGCCCTGGCCCGGGACCTGGAGATGCATTACGCCAGCTAACCATCCCGGGCCACCAGCCACTGGCACTGGATCATCGCCACCAAATGCTCGGGATTCAGCCTAACCGGCCGCTCGCTGAGTCCGCGCAGCGGCAGGCGCAGCGTTTGCAGGCTGGCCAACTCCGCAGCCGTCAGCCGTCGGTACTCCACTCCAGTCGGCGTCGGCCAGATGGCCCAGCAGGCCATCGCGCCTCGCTCAACCTGCAACTCCTCATCACTGCCCTCGACCAGGCGCCTGCCGCCAAGCCACAGCGATTCGATGGCATAGGACGAGGCCACCAGCGTCAGTGCAGGATTCAATCGCCACGGCGCCAGGGTCGAGCCGTCGCCGTCCAGCCACTGCTGACACCGAGACGGGTTCAGCGGTGGCCAGTCGTAGGCGTAATAAGCGCCGTGCCAGCCCCACTCCCACTGCAGCAGTGCCGGCAGGAAAGGGTAATCGGCAAACAGCGCTGCCCCCTGAGGCTGCCCCCTTAACCAGGGCAGCAGCTGCGCCCCCACCCGCTCCAGGCTTTGATCCGCGTCCAGCGATGCCGCACAGTTGCGGCAGATCGCCAGCATCAATTCCTCTCCCAACACATAGCGGCATACCGGAAAGGTACTCAGCAAAGCCTGCACCAGGGCTCCGGCACGGTTCTGGCGATAGACCTCCAGCGCCTCATCCAGGCTGATGCCGTCCGCCAATGGTTGAAACCCGGCCGGCCCCTGAACGCGGTGGTACTGCAGCGGATCCCTGACCCAGTTCATATCGCCTCCTGCTGCTGCATCAACGTCTCCGCTCGCCGAGCCTCTTCAAGCAGCACCTCCAGCGGCGGAATGTCGTTATCCCACTCGATGATGGTTGGCCTGGGGCCCATGGCGGCGAGCACCTGGGCGTACAATTGCCACACCGGCTCGCTGACCCGGCTGCCATGGGTGTCCACCAGCAGATGACGGCGTTGCTGATAACCGGCGAGATGACAATAGGCCACGGCGCCCAGGGGGAACCGGCGCAACAGCGCCATTGGCGACTGCCCCAGGTTATGCGCCGTCACATACAGATTGTTGATGTCCAGCAGCATCCCGGCGCCCGTTCGCCGGTGCAACTCGTCGAGCAACTCGCCTTCATCGAGGCAGTCGTCGGCATAGGCCAGATAGCGGGAAATATTCTCGATGATAAAGGGCAGGCCGGTGACGTCCTGAATCCGATGGATGGCCGCCACCAACGGTGGCAACATCTCCGGACGGTAGCGGATGGGTAGCAAGTCATGCACCCGCCCCCCGGGCAGTTGGCTGACGCTGAGGTGATCGGACACCGCGATGGCCCCCAACTCCGAGGCCATGCGACCCAGGCGGCGCAGGTAATCATCATCGGCGCCGCCAGAGCCCGGAGACAACCCCACGCAATGCAGCACCACGGGATAGCGCTGCGCCACCTGTTGCAGCAGCTGGTAATGGGGGCCGCGAAGCGCCAGGTAGTTGTCTGCCATCACCTCAACAAAGGGCAGCGGCTCCCGCCGCTGCAAAACCTGCTGCAGGTGTTGTTCCCGCAGACTGATGCTGACGCTGTCAGGCTCGATCCCGGGCAACCGCCCTGGGATCATGACTTCTTCATCCCCTTGGCGGGTTTCACCTTGGCCACTTTACCGCCAATCTTCTTGCAGGTGCCTTGGGGAACGTACACCCACTCCTGGGCACTGTTGTCGGTTTTGGCCTGACCGGCACAGCCGTGGCTGCCATCGAGGGCGCCGCAATCATTCATGCCCTTTTTGGCCACTCCGGCACACTTCTCCCACGCCTCGGGCTGATCCGGCACGGCCTGGGCTTGATTGGCGGCCACAAGGAAACCCACCGACATCAAGCCGGCAAGCGTTGCATTGAGGGTTTTGCGCTTATCCATTGCCTATCTCCAGTTAAACACAGAGGGTTCAACTAGAAGATAGGTGTTTGACCGAGTCTGTTACTCAATTGCTGATAACAATATGGTCCATCAATAGACCATAAGTGCATTAGTTCAGGCGGCCTGCTGCAGGTGAATCAGCCATTGAGACAGTTCGTTACGGGTGGGAATCCGCTTATCGGAGTGACCCAGCAGTTGCGCCAGGGCATAACAGTACTGGTGGTACAGCTCGATGTCACAGCAATCGGTATCGCCTTCATCGATGTTCACCATGGTGCCGCGAACGAAGTTACGAACCAGAGTGCCCCGATCGAACCCCTGCACTTCGCCCATCTCTCGAATGAGATCCTTGTTCCACTGGTTGTAGTCGTTCCAGGCTTTGTTGTACGCCGCCTGGTAATATTCGCCGGCCTGCTCCAGCAGATCGGTATTGGGCATCACTCGGGAGATCACGAAACGATCGTTGCACAATACGTCGCGCATCCGCCAGCAATGATGGTACAGAAAACGGTGCAGCGGATCGGCGTAAGTTTCTTCATCCTGAAGCGCCTGTTGCAGAAAATCCCGGAACTCGGCGATGGCCACCGCGACCACCAAATCCGCTTCATTGGTAAAATGGTTGTACACCGTGCCCTTGGAAATTTGACTGGCCTTCACCAAATGTGAACGGCACAAATTAAAGCTCTTTTGTCCCCGCAAACAGCGCTGTGCTACGGAAACCAGAAAATTGCCCCGTTGTTCCCAATTGCTCATGGCCGGCTCCAGATTTTTAATGTTGAAACTCACAGTTACACCATAGCAACCTTTGGTCATACCTAATATTGAGTAATACTTGGGGCATCATTTGCAAAGCGAATACACCATGCTCAAAGTCGAACTTTTAGAGAGTTTCATCGCCGTCGCCGAAACCGGCAATATGTCAAAAGCGGCAGATCGCGTTTGTCGTACCCAGTCCGCGCTGAGCTTGCAGATCAAAAAGTTGGAAGAGAGCGTCGGTCAGTCCCTGTTGGAGCGCGACAACCGCGGCACCACCCTGACCGAAGCCGGTGAAAAGCTGCTCAACTACGCCTACAAGATGGTGCAGTTGAACTCTCAGGCTCTGGATGACCTCAAGGACACCGATACCAAGCAGATCATTCGCCTGGGGGTGCCAACGGATTACGTTAAGTGGTACCTGGAAAGTGGCCTGATTGAATTCATTCGCGAATTCACCAACCTGGCGCTGGTAATCGATACCGACGTCAGCGGTAACCTGTTTAAGCGCCTGCAAAACGGCGAGTTCGATGCCATCATCGCCACCCACTGGCATCCACAGCCTCACGGCGACCTGCTGTTTGAACGCCGCTTTGTCTGGGCCGCCGCCAAGAACGGCAACGCCCATAACCGCTCGACCGTACCCATGGCGCTGTACCCGGAAAACTGCCCCATTCGCGCCCAGGTGTTTGCTAACCACAACATCTCCATGCGCCCCATCAACGTGCTGCTGTCGACCCCATCGCCTCAAGCACTGTGCATGGCGGTGGAAGACGACCTGGTGATTGCTCCCATCGCCGAGTTTCGAATCAGCGACAAGATGCGAGTGCTGGATGCCGCAGAGCACAAGTTGCCACCACTGCCGATGTTCAACGAGTCGTTCTACATCAACCCGGCGTCGGAAACCAAGGCGCTGGAACAGTTGCGGGCACTGCTGAAGGCCAACATCAGCAAGATGGTCATCGACCCCAGCTAATCGAAGCCATTCGAAAAAAAGCCCCGCAACTGCGGGGCTTTTTCATGTCTGACACTCAAACTCTGCTGAGCGATTCGCTGTTAAGCAGCAGCCCCTACCTTGGCAGGGAGCCTAAAAAAAGTGCGCCGCAACAAGGTTGCGGCGCACGATTCAGGACGGAGTTCGGTGACCCAGGCATCGAACCTAAGGCCAATGCAGGGAGTTTTGATGATGATGAAACCGCACAGCTATTCAGAGGATGCCCCGGTCACCAAACCCCTACCGCCGCTCTCTCCTTCGGCGGTAACCTGTCGGGGACAAGACTGCTGTCCCCTGTGTCTGGCTACTTAGAAGTAGTAGCCAAAGTTAACGTTGATGCGGTTGTCCCAGCCACTGTCGGTCTGAGCCAGGCCAACGTGGTCGTTGACACCGGCGGCGTACATGTTCTCACCGGCAATGAAGTCGATGTAGGTGTACGTCGGGCCAGCGGCGATGGCCATGCCAGTGACGTTCATCAGGCTGTCGTCATAGCTGGAATCGTCGGTGTCCGGCGTCAGCATACCGAAGTCGTTATACACGGTGATGCTGCCCCAGGAGGTAGGGAAGCTCTTCGCCAGGTTAACGCTGTAGATCTGACCCTTGGCGGCCACTTCGTACTGCCAGGCATAGGCGGATACCGCAATCTTGTTGGCATCTTGTGGGCTGTCGGCATCGTACTCGTACTGCATTGCCTGCAGTTGCAGCTTCCAGTCGCCGTACTTGGCATCCATGTGCAGCGCCACTGCGTAGCGATCGCCGTTGTCGCCGGTCTTGCTGTTGTAGATCTGGCCCCACTCCAGTGAACCGCCCAGGGTCGCGCTGCCGCCATCATAGTCCATGATGTACACCTGACGCAGGTTTAGCTGGTTGGTTTCTTCGTTGTTGTACTCGGTGCCGTTCACGGTGCCTTTGTACAAGTCAGTCGAGTAGCGCTCGTTACGAGAGGCACTGTATTCGGCATTCTTAAACAGGCCGATGTCGGTCTTCCAGCTGCCACCGTCGTAGTGGAAGGTGGCGCCCATGTCGTAATCGTCTTCAAAGCCCAGGTAGTAAGGCAGGCCAAACCAGAAGCTGTTGGAGATGTAACCCGGGTTACCAAACGGCACGTTGGTCAGGCCGAAGCGGCCCTGCCACTGCTCGTTAAAATCATAGAAAGCGTAGGCATAACGCAGGCTTTCCCAGCCATCGAAGAAGCGGTATTCCGCCGCCATGCCAATGCCATTGAGCTCACCACTGAATTTCAGCGCCATCATGTCGAACTTGAAGTCGCCCATCTTGTCTTCGGAGGCGTCGCTGTAGCTTTTGTACTGGTAGTTGGCGCGAACGGTACCACCGACATCGATACCGTCTTCAGCCAGTACGGTAAAACTGCCACCGGCCATCAGGGCTGCCACTGCCATGGCCAGAGTGTTTGTGTATTTCATCATTCCTGTCCTTAATTATTTTAAGAATCATTGTTTTTCAGGCGCAACAAAGCCGACTTGCTCACGCAAGCGGATGCTGTTGAGTCTGTGAAAGCCGCGCGGATGCCCAGGGGCGCGGTCCTGTAGTTATGGGGGTGGTGCAGGCATCCAACTCACAAGGGCAACAGCCGCCCCCAACCGGGGGCAGCCATCGGGTGAGTCGTTAGAACTTGGTCTTGGTCAGGTCACAGCGGATCTTCTCGCCGCGCATGGCCGGAGTGTCGGGGTGCTCGGCCGATTCGCACAGGCGGGTGGTGCCGTAGTCGTTGCGCTTATCGTTGGCGTTAGAACGGGCCCACACGGTCACAATCGCCTTCTCTTCTGGCTTGGCGTGACAGTTGGCACCGTTGTAGTTGAACGCGTGGATGGTGTTCTGATGGAAGTAAGCCAGGTCGTCTTTCTTCGGTGAGGTATTGGCCCAGAACCACGCCTCATTCGGCATGCCGGCGTCAATCTCCACCTCACGAATGGTGTCGGTTTCGCTGATGGTTTTCACCAACGGGCTGTCTTCACGAACGGCAAAGTTCTGGAACTCATCGGCACACGCTGGCTCGCGCATGGTGTAGTAGATCTCGGAGATGGCGTGGTTGTGGTACGGGTAGAAGGAGTCGATGCGCTGAGTCACCATGCCCACTTCGGCGCCCACTTTCTCGTTGTTGATCTCATCGATGCGCAGCAGACCCCAGTGACCGAAGACTTCGGCGTAGGCGTAGTTGCCCCGGGTCTTATCGAAGTTGCGCTTGTTGCGCTCGCTGTCTTCGGCATACATCGGGAACCAGCCCACAGAAGCCCACAGGTTCGGCAAGGCATTGGCACTGACGTCAAACGGGAAGGCTGCTGGCAGTTGAATGTCATCACCGGTCACCATCTTGGCAAAGTTCTTAGTGAACGATTTACCAAACTCCTTCACCTCTTTGTCGGTCACCTTCTTGTCGAAGAACTCTTCAAAGGTGGTGCGGTTCAGCCACTGGGCAACCGGAGAGTTTTTCTCCAGCTCGCCACCTGGGCTGTAGATCCAGTTCACATCTTCACGGGCACCGAAGCACTGCTTGGCTTTGTCCGGATTGTTGATCACCGCGTAGATGTGCTTGACCATCAGTTTCATGTCGCGACGGTCCATGATGCACATGTACTGCGGACCTTTCAGGTCGTGAGTGTTGGTCTGATACATGGTCTGATCTGAGTTACGGCAGTTGCCGTCAGTGGTACTCAGTGCCACGGCGTACCCTTCCAGGTACTTCAGAGTTTCCTGCCACAGAATATCAACGTACTTCTGTTCAGATTTAGAATAGGTTGCTGGTTCACCCAGGCATTTAAATTCGGCATTCTGAATTTCTTTTTTATCAAGAAAATCAGGAATGTCTGCTGCAATCGCGCTATTTGCGGCCAACAGGCCAGCCAAAAGAATTGAGGTTTTCATCATCGTGTCATCCAAAAATAAAAGCCCTCTTACTTTAACAACGGTAAGAGGGCTAAATAGTGTCCGGCACCCAAGGAGCGGTGGCGCTTATCGGAAGGGGATGCCCCTAAAGATGCCGGTTAACCCATAAAGTTCAGCAGATATTTTTAGTGCTTATGCTTGTCGAACTTAAAGGTGTGGCAGTCGTTACACAGTGGCTGCTTGGCTTCGTGCTCAGCGTGACACTCGGTGCAAGGCACCTCTTTGCCGTAGTGCAGGTTGTTGTGCGGGTTCTGCCATTCTTCTTCGCCTTTACGGGCGGTTTTCTTAGCCAGTTTGTCCACTTTGTGGCACTTCAGGCAGGTGTCATCAGCAGGACGGTAGCTTGGCGCGTTGGTGCCGTGACACACCTTGCAGTTCTCTTTGTCGTAGAACTTCTGGTGATACGTACGGCCTTCAACCATACCCTGGTCTACCAGGGAAGCGTCTGCCTTGATCTCAGCAGCAACGTTTGTGCTAGCCAGCACAGCAGCAACAGCAGCCAGGGTCATTAACTTTTTCATCATCTATTCCTCTATAAACCGTTGTTGACTCAGGCGCCCATGATGCTGCGTGCAGCGGTCATGCCCATTACCATACACTCTGGAATGGAGCAGCTACCCAGACGGCTGACACCGTGGATACCGCCACACACTTCGCCGGCGGCGTACAGACCTTCGATGCGCTGGCCAGTGAAGCTGTCTTTCACTTCCGCTTTGGTGTTCACCTGAACACCGCCCTGGCAGTAGTGCACTTTTGGCCACAGACGTACCACGGTGAATGGCGCTTTCAGGTACTTACCTTTGGCTTTACCCATGTTCTTGCCGAACTGCTCATCCACACCGGACTTCACGTAGCCGTTGTACTCTTCGATTTGGGCTTTCAGAGGCTTCAGCGGCACGTCGAAGTGCTTCGCCAGCTCTTCCAGAGAGTCAAACTTCCAGCCGACACCGTACTTCAGAACTTTCTTACAGTTCGGGTGCTGGTTGGCGTGCTCGTAGCTGGTGATCATGATGGGTGGCAGGGCCTCACCCTTAGCATCACGACAGGACAGCTCGGCGTCCGCACGGGTCTTACGGTCGGCAATTTCGTTCATGAAACGCTTACCGGTCATGCGGTTTACCGCGATGGAGTGCGGGAAGTTAAAGATGGAGTAGTTAGACACGTAGCCGAAACCACCTTCATCCGGAGACGCCCATGGGCCGGACTGAATGTGAGCCATGTGCACTGGAATCGCGCCCAGACGGAACATTTCGAACATGCCTTCACCGGTCGCGCCCTTGGCGTTGGTGCAGCCTACTTCGGCGGTCAGGGTTGGATCCTGGGCCATACGCAGGTCGATGTTCTGAGCAAAACCACCGGTGGCCATGATCACGCCGCGGGTCGCACGAACGTAGATGCTCTCGCCGGTATCTTCTTCACCGAAGTAGTAGCCCTTCTTCAGCTTCACACCTTCCACTTTGCCCGCTTCATCCAGGATGAAACCGTCAAACTTGGTACGGCTAACCAGGTTTACGCCCACCTTGCGGCACTCACGTACCAGAGGTTGGGTAATGCCGGCACCACAGCTTACCGTGGTCTGGTAAGTACGAGGGACGGAGTGGCCGCCCAGTTGCTGCAGGTAAGGGTGGAACACCGCACCGGCATCCTGAGTCATTCTCAGCGCTTCGTTGGCGTGAGAGGCCACGTGACGCAGCAGCGCCTCGTCGGCGATACCGCGGCCAGACTTCAGCTGGTCGGCAACCATCCGGTCTACGGAATCCTTTACGCCCTTCTCTTTCTGCATCGGCGTGCCCGGTGCGGCAAACAGACCACCGTTAATGGCGGAGTTACCACCGAATACCGGCATCTTTTCAAAGATGGTGACTGACTTACAGCCCTTACGAGCAGATTCGATGCCTGCGGCCAGACCGGCAAAGCCGGAGCCGATGATGGCGATCTCTACTGTCTCATCCCACTTCACACCGTCGGAACTGATGGAGGTAGCCATGGCCGGTGCGGCCATAGCGACACTTGCTGCGCCCAGTCCCTTAATAAAGTTACGGCGTCCTAACAGATCAACATTACTCATCTGGTTCTCACCCTTGTTTAGTTATCTCAGGACAAATCATAAAGATGGAACCAATTCCAAAACGGGATAGTCAGACCCTTATCACGAATTATTTTTTCTGAAGGACAAATATCGGATAAATATCGAATTAGCAGGAAAAACAATGTCAGAAACCTATTATGGAATGGGTTCCAAATCGGGCATGAACGCAAATATTGCAAGAAAGAAAGGATCCTTTTTTCTCTCAGGCTGATATTGTGATCATGTTCAGATTAGCAACGAGCAAATAATGGAATTAGAAGAACTGTATCGCCGAGATCTTAGCCTGTTGATTGCCTTGCAAGTTCTTATCGAAGAGCGCAGCGTCACCCAGGCCGCCAAACGATTGCACTTGAGTCAGTCCGCCACCAGCCGGATTTTATCCCGTTTACGCACCATGCTTGGCGATCCGCTGTTTACTCGAGTCGGTCCCAGCCTGCAGCCCACCGACTTTGCCCTAAGCTGCCAGCAACGGTTGCAGGCCCCCATCGCCGAACTCAGTCATTTATTGGCACCGAGGGAGTTTACTCCAAGCCAATGTCGACAAAAATTTACCATTGCCGTTACCGACTTTGCCATGCAGGCGCTGATGCCATTAATTCTGCCGCGGCTGTATTCACGCGCCCCGGAGATTCAGATTGAAGTCACTCCGGTTCAGCATCAGGAATTGCAAACTCAATTGGGGTTAAAAGGGGTGGATGTGGCCATGTGCCGAGCCATCAGTAATAACACCCAACTGATGCAGAAAGAGATGGGCCAGGTTGGCGTTCGCCCCGTGGTGGCGCCGGATCATCCCCTTGCCAATAAACAGTTGCAGCCCGAAGATTTTCAGCGTTATCCCCTGGCGATCGTCGCCATCAGCGACGGCGTCAAGGCACTACTGGATGAAGCGATGGCCCCCTGGCCCGGGGGGCAAGTGATACTGCGCACCCCCAGCCTGGATAATGCCCTGACACTGATGGGCTTCAAGCAGATGATTTTGATCCTGCCATCCGGCCTGGCCGAACAGGTCGCCCAACAACATGAGCTTAGGGTGAAAACCCTGCCGTTTCCCCTGCCCCGTATCGATTACCACCTGTTTTGGCATTCGAGAATCGATCACGACTCGGCGCAGCAATGGCTGCGGGAGGAGATCATCGCCGCCACCGCACCGGTACTCAGCGGCACTCTGGCTTGATGGCCCGCGGCCACTGAACGAGCATTGAAGATGATAAACAAAAAAATCCGCCATCAGGGCGGATTTTTTGATCGCGATACACCGAGTAACGGCGATTACAGGGCGACAATCACCCGGCCAGTCACCTGACCTTTGACGATCTCGCTGGCATACTCAGGCACCTGAGCCAGGCTGATGGTCTGACACGCCTGCTGATAGAAGCTCTGTGGCAGAATCTTCAGCGCTTGTTCCCAGGCCTGCTGGCGCTTATCGAACGGACAGGCCACAGAATCTACGCCTTGCAGACGTACGCCACGCAAAATGAACGGCATCACCGTGGTCGGCAGGGCAAAGCCGCCGGCCAGACCGCAGATGGCGGCGGTACCACCGTAGTTCATCTGTGCCAGGGCCGTCGCCAGCACCTGATTACCGACGGTATCGACGATGCCGGCCCAGCGCTGACGCTCCAGTGGCCGAGACTTGTCTTCCAACTCTTCCCGCGCCAGCAGATCCGACGCACCTAAACTGCGCAGCAAGTCGCCATTTTCCTCGATGCGGCCGGTGGATGCGACGACCTTGTAGCCCAGTTCGGCCAGCAGGGTAACGGCCACAGAGCCAACACCACCACTGGCACCGGTAACCAGAATCTCACCGTCTTGAGGCCGCACGCCGCCCTGTTGCAGGGCCTGCACACACAACATGGCCGTCAGACCGGCGGTACCGATCATCATCGCCTTGTGCTCATCACAGCCAGCAGGCATAGGCACCAACCAGTCGGCTTTGACCCGAGCACGTTCGGCCATGCCGCCCCAGTGGTTTTCACCCACGCCCCAACCGGTCAAAATCACTTTATCACCGGCTTGATAGCGATCGTCTGAAGACTCCAGCACAGTGCCGGCAAAGTCGATGCCAGGAACCATGGGGAACTCACGAATGATCTTACCGGTGCCGGTGATCGCCAGACCGTCTTTGTAGTTCAGCGACGAGGCACTGACGCTGACCAGCACCTCACCCTCGGGCAGGTCACTGTCCTGAAGCTTGCCCAGTTGAGCCTGAGTGGTTTTGCCCTCTTGGGTCAATAACAGCGCATTAAACATGTTAGTTTCCTATGGATGTGTGGATAAAGGCCGGCCCACTCCATGCTTCCGCTCACAGAAACAGGCCGTTCCCCGTTGGCGCCCACGCCAACGGCAATAGGCGAACGCACGATGACCCAAGCATATGTCAGAAAAGCCACCAGAAACATTGATTTCACTGCATATCCAACATGCACATAACGCCCGATCACCAAGATGTGATCTCGAATCTCATGCATACCCGTCGATCAGGATCCAGCTCACACCGACTGGTGAAAACTCGCCAAAATACAAAATTAGTTTCAACCAATAAGTTCACTGTAGCCATGAAAAGCCACCAAAAATATGGATAGTGAAAACAGCAATGACAGATTTGGTTAAAACTTTTGATCAAAATCAGGGTTTGAGATGGTCAAGAAGCGTACGCTTTAAATACGGAAAGGGCACCGTCCATTGCGAGCCAGGCGGAACGCCGGTGCAACGACCGTGATAACAACATTCATCTCACGTCATGATTCGCCAGCCATTGTCCCTGCGATGGCTGGTTTTTTTTCAATGAGGCTAGGAAGATGCGATCTGAACACAGAAAAACCACGCCGTTTGCCCATTTTTTATTGTGGTGCGCCATCAGTTTCGGCGCCCTGATCTCCGCCACTCTGGCTGCTGGCAGCAATGACTACACCACCTACAGCGATTTCTGCGCGGGATACGGCAACCTCTATACCGTCGGCGGTGTTGGCAAAATTCGGGACAAATACGCCAACGGTTGGCGGCCTCAGTTTGAAGCGGCGCCCGCCACCCGGGCCGAGCTTTCCCGGCCTCACCACGCCATCGCCGACGCCAGAGGCAATATCATGGTGGTGGACAAAGACGCCCATGCCATTCGCAAGATCAGCGCCGATGGCCGCATTTTCACGGTTGCCGGCACTGGCGAAGCCGGCGACGACGGCAACCAACCCGGCCCGGCCACAGAGCGACGACTCAATGGCCCCAATGGCCTGTGGGTCTACCCCGATGGCACCACCTTCATCCTCGACACCGGCAACGGCAAGGTTCGCAAGCTAAGCCGCAGTGGCGAACTCTCGACCCTGTTCACCGATCCCGATGGCATTCAGACCGGTCGCGGTCTCTGGGTGAACCGGGATGCGTCTCTGGTGTACTACAGCTCGGGCAAGCTGTTGAAACAATGGACACCAGAACACGGGATTAAAGTGGTGGCGGACGGCTTCAAACAACTGGCCAACCTGGCGGTGAACGGCCAGGGCCAGCTCTATGTCACCGACCGCCAGGCCCACCGAGTCTATCGAATCTCCGCCGATGGCAGTAAACAGGTGGTGGCCGGAAACGGGCGAATCAATGGCGGTGGCGATGGCTTTAAGGCCACTCAGACCGGACTGTATCAGGTACGCGGTATCTGGTTTCACCCCAACGGCGGCTACTTTCTGGCCACTCATAAGGGCGGACAGGTGTGGTTTGTCGACCCGTCCGGGTTCATCCACCTGTTTGTAGATGGCGGCCGCGACCATCAGCATGGCGGCGACGGCCGGCCGTTTAATCAACCGGGAGAGAAAATCAGCGAACCCCGGGCCATCTCGCTGGATAATCTGGGCAACCTGCTGATCACCGAAAGCGACTACGGTTTCATTCGCGTGGTGACCCGCCTCAAATAACAACGGGGCCATGGGGCCCCGTGTCATTGTTGGCAGCGATTAGCCGGCCTTGGCCAGGCTCTGGGTGGTGGCGATGTACTCATCCACCACCTGCTCCAGAATGCTCAACGGCAAGGCGCCGTTTTTCAATACCGCATCATGAAATGCCGCCAGTTCAAACTGCTCACCGAGGGCCTGCCTGGCCTTTTCTCTCAGTGCCAGTATCTTCATCATACCGACCTTGTAGGACGTGGCCTGCCCCGGCATGACGATGTAGCGCTCAATCTCCGCCACTACGTCGGAATTGGCCATGCCGGTGTTGGCCTGCATGTAATCGATGGCACGCTCTCGGCTCCAACGCTTGGCATGGATGCCGGTGTCCACCACCAGGCGGACAGCGCGGAACAGCTCCGCCTGCAAACGGCCCAGGTTGTCCAGCGGATCCTGTTGGAACCCCAACTCCCAGGCCACCTGCTCCGCGTACAGGGCCCAGCCCTCGACGTAGGCGGTAAACGGCGACATGCGGCGGAAAAACGGCAGGCCTTCCAACTCCATGGCCACCGCAATCTGAAAGTGGTGACCGGGAATCCCTTCGTGATACGCCAGGGTACGCATGCTGTACTTGGGGGTTGCCTTGATGTCATACAGGTTGGCAAAGAAGCGGCCCGGACGAGCGCCATCCAGTGACGGTTGCTCGTAATAGGCGCCAGGGGAAGTCTTCTCTTTAAACTCAGGAATTCGAACGACCTCCATGCCGGCCCGGGGGCGAATGTTAAACGCCCCATCCAGCCCGGCATTGATCTCATCCAGAATGCGCTGATACTCAGCCAGGATCTGCTGTCGCCCCGCATCACTGTCTTCGAAATAGAAACGGGGATCGGCGGCCAGGGTATCGATGGCCGCGGTAAAGCCAGCGTCGGTGTCGATGCCCTGGCCGGCCAGAATACTCAACATCTGTGCCTGAATGCGGTCCACTTCCGCCAGCCCCAGCCGATGAATCTCATCGGCGCTGTAATCGGTGCTGGTGAACAACTGCAGCGACGCCGCATAGGCCTGGTCGCCATCGGGCAGGTGCCAGAAGCCGTCGTCATTGCCAGCTTTGGGTTTGAGCGCCACAAAGTAGTCGATGAACACCTGATAAGCCGGATGCACGTAGTCACGAATGTTGGCGGCGGCGGCCGCCAGCAACCGCTGCTTCTCATTTGGCTCCAGCTCCTCCAGCGCAGACAGGCGCTCATCCAGCGAGGTATAAAGGATGTTATCGGTGACCGGCGTAGCCACAAAATCATTCATCTCCTCCAACACCCGCTCGATCACGAACCGGGGAGGAATGATGCCCTTCTGTTCACGGAGCTTAAGCCCCTGCAGGTTCTGCTGGAATTTGCGTTCCACTTTCTGCAACCGCAACAGATAAAACTCGGCGTCCTCGACGCTGGTGATCGGGTGCTTAGCCTGCATAAAGCTGGGGTAGCCGTTCTGAATACCAAACAGCTGGTTCACCGGGTAGTTGTGATAGCGAAATTGCTGCGATTGCTCCATGAAATTCAGCAGATACAGCGCCACATCTTTAGACAGCCGCTCATCCTCGTTGAGATCGGCATCGTCGTAGCTCAGCAACACCTCCCTGGCCGCCAGCAGCTCATTGAGCATCTGGTCCCCTTTCTCGGGGCTGTCATCGTCCAGTTCGGCGTTATGACCATTGATGCCCACCGACTCCAAAAATCCCAGCGACGTTAGGGTTTCCGGGCTGTCAAAGGCCATCTTAATCAGCGTTCGATCCAGAAACGCCCGCAGCATCACCGGCTTGTCGGCGTACCATTCGTGCGCGGCAAAGCCGCCAGCCACTACCACCAGCGACAGCACCCCAATCCCCAGGCGCTTCAAAACGGTCTTAATCATGATCATCCCTTATCAAACATAAACCAAGTCACTCCTTAGCCGCATGAAGCTACCATTGACCGTAGCCGATTAACATTCCAATAACGTTTCAAGCTGTTGCAGCCGCCTGGCTCCGGCTCAGGCGGCACCGGAATTTACACCGATTGGCGGAAAATCCATGGAAAGCCGCTGTATTTGCGGTGACGGGCCAGAGTGGTGCGGGCACCCTCTCGGTGGTTCTTGTCGACGCAGTATGCGGTCCACTCGCAATGACTGCGCTGAAACTCGATGGTCGAGTAGCCGTGATCCTTGCTGTTAAACAGCTTCATGTGCGGGTTATTGATGATCATCGCCGCTTCCGACAAGGCATCGACAATGTCGGCCCGCTTCAGCTCCCGGTTCAACAAGTTGGCCAGACCATCGACAATGCCGGCGGAGGTCACCGACGGGGTCATGAACTCCACTCCGACCAGATTGCTGCTGCGCAGATTCAGTGACTTACTGTAATCGAGCTTCACATAGGAACTGATGTAGCTGTGCAGATCACCGGTGAGTACCACGAAGTTATCGACGTCGGCGCCTTTCACCGCTTCGACGATCTGCTGCCGCTCCGCTTGATAACCGTCCCAGGCATCCACGTTGATCAGCGCCAACGGCTTGCCCAGCAACGTGGCCGCCATCCGTCCCATGTAGGTCTGATTACCCATCACCTTCCAGCGAGTGTCGTTGGCGGTCAGGCCGTCGATGAGCCAGCGCTTCTGAGTCTGTCCCAGCATGGTGCGATCGGCGTTGTCCATGTTGGTGCAGCCCAGCGGCACATAACGCTGCAGCGCATCCCCTTCCCCGCAGGGATGAGGGCTTCGGTAGCTGCGACTGTCGGTCATGTACAGGCTGAGCAGATCACCAAAATAGAACTCCCGGTAGATGCGGCTGTACTGGTGAGGATGACTCGCCTCAGGGTTAACGCTGACCCGGGTCGGCGTGTATTCCAGCCAGGCTCGTTGCGAGTCCAGCTTCAGCTGAGTCAGCCGTGCCGGATCATTGCCGTACTGCTCATCGGTGCTATAGGGGTGATCCGGCACCCCCAGGGTATCGCGGTCGTAATCCCAGTAGGCATCGTTGGCGGTTTCGTGATCGTCGGTGGCGATGATCCAGGTGTGGTTCTCCATCGCCCGCTGCAACGAACGGTCGCTGCGGTAGCTCTGGTACAGGTGACGGTAGTCATTGAGATCCATGGCCACCACACCGCCACTGGGCAGTTGAATCAGGCGGTCTTCAAACGGCAATTCCTGAAACCTGGGGTCACCGACACTTTCGTAGATGAAATCTCCCAGATGCACCACAAAGTCCAGGCTGTCATCATCGGCGACATGATCCAGAGCGCCGTAGTAGCCATTGGTGTAATCCTGGCAGGTCAGCACCGCCAGCTTAACCGCGTCACTGTCCACCCCTCGAGGAGCGCTGGTACGACAGCGGCCCAGTCGACTGCTGACTCCGGCATACACAAAGCGGTAGTAATACGCCCGCTCGGCCGACAAATAGCCCTGAAGATCCACCTTCAGGGTGTAGTCGCCTTCGGGGCCGAACTCAGCGGCATCCACCTCCAGCACCAACGTCAGGCTGGTCATGGCGGCATCTTCATACACCTCCACCAGCGCCGAATCACCAGGCTGATACCGGCTCGGTTCGATACGGGTCCACAGCATCACACCGCTGTCGCAAGGGTCACCCGAGGCCACCGAGAGGGGAAACACCGAGGCGGCGGCTTCGACATCGATACTGCGATTGTCCGGCTGAGGTGGCCGCTGTGCCGGCTGGCTGAACAGCGAGAAGGCATGGGCACTGTGATGACGTACCGCAAAACTGGCCGCGACTGCGCCGCCACCGAGGGTCATAAACTGTCGACGATTGAGATTCTTCACTTTTCCATCCTTAGTTATTGAAAAATCACGCCGAAGCTAGACTGGCCCGATGACAAACAGATAACGGTTTTATGACCGCCAGGGGCAAACAGGCCTTGAGGGCAAAGTAAACCGACAACCGCTGACAGCGGCATAGGGAATTCGCCCGTCACGCTGGCCGCCACGGCCAGTCAGCCATTGAATTCGAAGGCCGTTAAGCTCTACACTACGGCTATAACTTACTCATATCGATTACTTTTGTGCCCGCAGGATGCGGCAGAAAACACCGAGCACTTGCCTCGGTAACCCGCCAGATTCTGTGTGTACACGGCTCGGTACGGATCACCGAGGCGGACGCCCTTGACGTTCGCCGCCACTGCGGATAACGACCATGCTTCACACAGCGCGTACCCCCCTGCTCTGCGGCCTCGCCGCCAGCCTGCTATTGCTGGGAGGCTGTAAACAGCCGCCCATGGAACTGACTCCCAAACTGGTGGTGGTAGAGAAGGTCGGCACCGCTACCGTGCCGCTGTACGGCAACTACGTCGGCGTGACCCGCGCCTCGCTGGATGTCGAAGTGCGCGCCCGCATCGACGGTTTTGTCGAAGACAAGACCTTTGTGGAGGGCAGCGCGGTGGAGACCGGCGAGCTGCTGTACCAGATCGACAACAAGCCCTACGTTGCGGTGGTGAACCGGCTGAAGGCCAAGTTGGAGTCGCAGCAGGCGGCATTGGAAAAAGCCCAGCGCGATGTGAAGCGACTGCAACCGCTGTACGAGCAGGACGCCGCCAGTCAGCTCGATTTCGACAACGCCCTGTCGATTCTGGCCCAGGCCAAGTCCAACCGCGCAGCCAGTCAGGCAGAGTTGGAAGAAGCCGAATTGGAACTGAGCTACACCGACATCAAGGCACCCATCAACGGCCTGGTCAGCCGCTCCGAAGTGGACATCGGCGCCCTGGTGGGCAGCAAGGGGCAATCGCTGCTGACCCGGGTTAAGCAGGTGGACCCCATCTACGTCAGCTTTAACATGTCGGCACTGGACTACCTCAATGCCCGCCGCCGCATGACCAGCAGCAGCGCCAAAATCGAGGCGGAAACCGAGGGCAAGGCGGTCGAAGGCTTTGTGCAGATCACCCTACCGGACAACAGCCAATACCGTTACTGGGGTGATGTCAGCTTTACCGACCCTTCGGTCAACCCGGAAACCGGCACCTTTGAGGTACGGGCGGTACTGCCCAATCCAGATCGGGAACTGCTGCCAGGCCAATACACCAACGTGCGCATCAAGCTGTCTGAGATCGACAACGCCATCGTCATTCCCCAGAAAGCCACCCGGGTCGATCAGGGCGGCGTCTACGTGATGGTGGTGCTGGACGACAACAGCGTCGAGCGTCGTTTTATCGTCATCGAGCATCAAGGCAAGGAAGGTGTGGTGGTCAAAAGCGGCCTGCGCGCCGGCGAACTGGTGATTGTCGAAGGAATGCACCGGGTCAGCCACGGCCAGCTGGCGCAGCCGTTAACCGCCGAGGAGTACAAGGCCCGCGAGGACGCCAAGGAGAAAGCGGACGCCCTGGAGCAGCAGAAGATTGAGCAGCAGCAGGAACAGGAGCAAGAGTAATGGCCCAGTTCTTCGTCAATCGACCGGTCTTCGCCAGCGTCATCTCCATCGTCATCGTGCTGCTGGGGCTGATCGCCATGTTTCAACTGCCCATCGATCAGTACCCCTACATCACCCCGCCACAGGTGAAGATCTCCGCCTCCTACCCCGGAGCCAGCTCCACCACCGCCGCCGAATCGGTGGCGACGCCGTTGGAGCAGGAGGTCAACGGGGTGCCCAACATGATCTACATGAACTCCAAGAGCACCAACTCCGGCAGCACCAACGTCACCATCACCTTTGATGTCGGCACCAACCCGGATCTGGCGGCGGTGGACGTTCAAAACGCCACCCAACAGGCCTCGGGCAGTCTGCCCATCGATGTCCAGACCGAAGGGGTCTCGGTCTCCAAAGAGGCCTCGGTGGAGCTGCTGAAGCTGGCACTGACCTCCAGCGATGAGCGCTTCGACGAGATCTACCTCAGCAACTACGCCACCATTAACATCGAATCGGCGCTGCGACGGATTCCCGGCGTCGGCCGCACCCGCAACACCGGCTCTCGCAGTTACTCGATGCGAGTGTGGCTGAAACCGGACCAGATGGCCGGCCATGGCCTCACCACCAGCGACGTCATCAGCGCCATCAAGGCGCAGAATAAAGAGAGCCCCGCCGGCACCATTGGCACCCAGCCCAATGTGGACGATCTTAGCCTGACCCTGCCCATCACCGCAGCCGGCCGGCTGTCGAGCGTGCAGCAGTTTAAAGAGGTGATCGTCCGCGCCAACAGTGACGGCTCGTTGATTCGGCTGCGGGACATCGCCCGCATCGAGCTGGGCTCCTCGGCCTACACCCTGCAGTCGCAGCTCAATGGCCAGAACGCCACCATTTTGCAGGTCTACCTGCTGCCCGGCGCCAACGCCCTGGAGGTCACCCAGAGGGTCAAACAGACCATGGCAGAGCTGGCGCAGAAGTTCCCTCAGGGCATGGACTGGCAGGTGTTCTACGACGCGTCACTGTTTATCGAAGACTCCATCTCCGAGGTGGTGCAGACCCTGATCGAAGCGCTGATCCTGGTGGTGCTGGTGGTGTACCTGTTTCTGCAGAACCTGCGCGCCACCCTGATCCCCGCCATCGCGGTGCCGGTGTCACTGGTGGGCACCCTGGCGGCGATGCTGGCCTTCGGTTTCACCATCAATACCGTTAGCCTGCTGGCGCTGGTGCTGGCCATCGGCATCGTGGTCGACGATGCCATCGTGGTGGTGGAAAACGTCGAGCGGCTGATCAACGAGAAAGGGATGAGCGCCGCCGATGCCACCCGGGCCGCCATGAAAGAGCTGTCCGGCGCCCTGGTGGCCACCAGCCTGGTGCTGGCGGCGGTGTTTGTGCCGGTCTCCTTCCTCGCCGGCATTACCGGCATCATGTACCGGGAGTTTGCGGTGGCCATTACCGTGGCGGTGCTGATCTCCACCGTGGTGGCCCTGACCCTGAGCCCGGCCCTGTGCGCCTTGCTGCTCAAACCCGACAACGGCCAGCGACCGCGTTTTTTCCGCTGGCTCAACCACAAACTGGATGTCAGCACCAACAAGTACGTGGCGCTGGTGGGGCTCACCAACCGCAACGCCGGCCGCAGCTACCTGGTGTTTGCCGCCATGGTGGTGGCGGTGTATATGATCATGACCTCCCTGCCCGCCAGCTTTATGCCCGATGAGGATCAGGGACGGTTTTTCATCGACATGACCCTGCCGGACGGCTCGACGGTAAACCGCACCCAGGAGGTACTGAAAAAAGCCGAGCAACACGTGATGGCCCATTCGGCGGTGGCCTACTCCTTTACCCTGGCGGGCGAGAATCGCCGCTCCGGCTCCAACCAGGCCAACGGCCAGTTCGAAGTGATTCTTAAACCCTGGCCCGAGCGAAAACAAGACGGGGCCACCATCAAGCGGGTAATGCATCAGATTCAACGGGAACTCAACCAGGTGCTGGAGGCGGAGTTCAACCTGTACCTGCCATCGGCGGTCCCCGGGCTGGGCAACGGTGCCGGCGTCGAGATGGAGTTGCAGGACACCTCAGGCACCAACTTCAAGGGGCTGATGGAGAATGCCGGCCAACTGGTGGAACAGCTGAAACAGCAACCGGAAGTGGCCCGGGCGGGTCTGTCGCTGCAGGCGGCCATTCCGCAACTGAAGCTGTCGGTGGATGAAGCCAAGGCGATGGCCATCGGCGTCAACGTCTCCGACATCTATGGCACCATCAAAACCTTTACCGACTCCTCCACCGTCAATGACTTCAACCTGTTTGGTCGGGTCTACCGGGTCAAGATTCAGGCCGAAGACAGCTACCGCCAGTTCCCGAGTCAGATTAAGGACTACTACGTGCGCTCCGCCAGCGGCGCCATGGTGCCCATCGGCGTACTGGCCCATTATGATTACACCGTGGGACCGGCGGCCGTCACTCACTACAACCTGTTCTCCAGTGCCTCCATCAATGTCACCCCGGCACCCGGCTACGCCACAGGTGATGTCATCAAGGCCATCGAGCGGGTGGCCACGCCGATGCTGTCCAATGAGTTTCGCTACGAGTGGACCGGCCTGACCTATCAGGAGGTGCAATCCGCCAACCAGACCAGCATCGCCATCGCCCTGGCCATGGTGTTCGTATTCCTGTTCCTGGCGGCGCTGTACGAAAGCTGGACCATCCCGGTGGCGGTGTTGCTGATCGCCCCCATTGCCATGCTGGGGGCGTCGCTGTCGACCCTGGTCAGTGGCATGGAGAGCAACCTGTTTTTCCAGGTGGCCTTTATCTCCCTCATCGGCATGGCGGCCAAGAACTCGATCCTGATCGTGGAGTTCGCCAACCAATTGCACCAACAGGGTCGCAGCCGTCTCGACGCGGCCATGGAGGCGGCCAACCTGAGGTTCCGGCCGATTTTGATGACCTCGATGGCCTTCATTCTCGGGGTACTGCCACTGGTACTGTCCACCGGACCGGGCGCGGTCAGCCGCCAGTCGATCTCCATTCCCATCCTCGGCGGCATGGTGTTCGCCACCACCATCGGCATCGTGCTGGTGCCACTGTTCTTCGTTACCTGTGCCGGTTGGTTTAAGGGACGAGACAGCAAGGCCCCCTCAACCGCAACGGCGGGAGAACGCTTATGACACACCTGCGCCCCTACAGCCCGCTGCTGTTGGCCTTGATCATGAGTGGTTGCGCCTTGGGGCCTGACTATCAGCGGCCCCAGTTGGACCTGCCGGCTCAGTATCACGACAACACAGATACCGTCAGCACCACTCACCTTGGTCAACAGTCCTGGCGCCAGTATTACCGGGACCCCAACCTGCAGCGGTTAATCGAGCAGGCCCTGGCTCAAAACCTGGATCTGCAGTCCACGGCCTCCAAGTTACGGGCGGCCCGCTCCCAGGTCACGGTCACCGACGCCGCCCTGTACCCCGAGCTCAGCCTCAGCGCCAGCGGAGAACGGTCTGTGGACAGCGGCCTCACCAGTACCGACCCCGACATTGAGGACACCCTGTATCTGGCCGGAGTGGTGTCGTGGGAGCTGGATCTGTGGGGAGCCAATCGCCGCCGCAGTCAGGCCAGTTACGCCAACCTGCTGTCCAGTGAACAGCAGATGGCCCTGGCCACCGTCAGCCTGATCAGTGACGTCGCCAGCCGCTACTACCAGTGGCTGGATGTGGAGCAGCGCTACCGCATCTCTGCCAGCACCGTAGAACTGCGTCTCAAGGAGCTGGAACTGGCACGGCTGCGCCGGGCCAACGGCGTCATATCCGGGCTGGAAGTCAGGCAAGCCGAGGTAGAATACCAGTCGGCGCGGGTGACGCTGCCGCAGCTGGATTTCGAACGCAAGCAGACCGCCAACCAACTGCGGATTCTGCTGGGCAGCTTTGACCAGGCGCTGCAACCGGACACCCGGGTCGACCAGCCGTTTCAACAGCTGCCGGACAACCTGTCGGTGGGCGTGCCCTCCGCCATGCTGACTCAGCGGCCAGACGTACAGGTTGCCGAACAGCAGTTGATTGCGGCCACCGCCAATGTCGGCGTTGCCAAGACCGCGTTCTTCCCTTCGTTCACCATCAGCGGCAGCTATGGCCACGAAAGCGAGCAGCTGGGAGACATTCTCGACAGCCAGGGCGTGACCTGGTCGCTGCTGGGGGGGCTGACGGCACCGCTGTTCAATGCCGGGCGCATCAGCGCCGAGTACGACATCGCCAAGGAGAACGCCGAGCAGGCCTTGCTGGCCTACCGCGCCGTGGTGCTGACCGCCTATTTCGAAGTGAATGACGCCATCAACGCTTACCATCGCTCACAGTTGGCCATTACCGCACAGGAGGAGTTGGTGGCCAGCTCTACCGAGTACGTGCGACTGGCACGGCTGCGCTATACCAATGGCGTCGCCACCTCGTTGGATCTGCTCGATGCCCAGCGTCAGCTGTTCAGTGCCCAACTGGCGCTGTCACAGATCAAACGGGACCGGATGCAGTCGATGGTTAACCTCTACCGGTCACTGGGGGGCGGCGCCGATTCTGCCGCCGCGCAGCAGGGATGACTCAGGCCGGCTGCAGTTGCAGCCGGGGCACGGGGCGGGCGTTGATCGGCAGGTGCAACACCGCCGCCAGCGCCGCCATCACTACCGTGGTCCACCAGATGGGCTGATAGCTGCCGTAATGGTCGAAAATCAATCCACCGACCCAGGCGCCGAGAAAGCTGCCCAGTTGATGGGTAAAAAACACCAGCCCATACAGGGTAGACAGGTAACGGGCACCAAAAATCTGCCGCACCAGTCCCGAGGTCAGCGGCACGGTGCCCAGCCAGCAAAAGCCGATGGCCCCCCCAAATAGCGCTGCGGTGTGCTCGGTCACCGGCAGAGTCACAAAGGCGGCGATCACCCCGGTGCGCATGAGATACAGGCCGCTCATCACATAGCGCTTATCAAAATGATCCCCCAACAGTCCCCAGAAATAGGAACCGAAGATGTTGAAGATGCCGACGTAGGCCAGCGCCATGGCGGCCACCTGCGCCGACAAGCCCTGGTCCGCCAGATAGGCCGGCAGGTGGGTAGCAATGAACATCACATGGAAGCCGCAGACAAAGAACCCCAGGTGGATAAACCAGTAGCCACGGTGAGCAGACGCCTCTTTCAGAGCCTGTTTCAGAGTCTGCTTCGGCAACACTTCGCTGGGCTGTGAAGGACAGGCAGGCTTAACGAAAGAAGCAAACGCAATCATCAAGGTGCAGATCAGGGCAAACAGTTCCATGGTGAAGCGCCAGTCAAACTGGTGCAGCATCGCCTGAGCGCCGGGGATCACCGCAAACATGCCAAAGGAACCGGCGGCGGTGGTCAGGCCAAAGGCCTTGGCGGTATGCTGTGGCGGCACCGCCCGTGCCACCGCCCCCAACACAATCACATAACTGGTGGCACTCAGACCCAAGCCCACCAAGGCCCCCAGCGACACGAACAGCCAGTTGGGTTCGGTAGTCAACGCCGTCATCAGCAAGCCGCTGCCATAGGCGATGGCGCCCAGCGCCATGACCTTGCTGGCCCCATAGCGATCCGCCGCCATCCCCACCAGGGGCTGAAACAGTCCGAACAACAGGTTCTGGACGGCGATGGCCAAAGAAAAGAACTCCCGGCCGGTACCAAAACTCTCCACCATTGGGGTGAGAAAAATGCCAAAGGACTGGCGAATGCCCAGGCTGATGATCAGCACGGCGATGCCCATCCACACCAACAGAGGAAAACGGAAAATACTCAAAACAACTCCAGGGAAATGCAATGGCCATGGCGGCCACCAAGGGCGAGGTAGAACGCGGTCTTATTCGGACATAGGGGAAGGCATTCCCCGATGAAGATGATGATGCGACATCGACTTTGTCTCAGCGTGCTGATGTTCGGAGCCACCGTCGCCGGCATGACAGCCCGAATCCATGGCATGATCGGACAAGGCCGCCAGCAGGCCACTGCTGTGGTGAACGCCATAGAGCACCACGCCCAGCAGCAGGGTCATTCTCAGCAATTGAGCAAACAGGGATTGGGATCGCATCAACACGCTCAATCAAACAAATCGGGCGCCAATGCTACTCCCCATTTAGCAAGGCTACCAGAGCAAACGCAGTTGAAATAAATGCAACAGCGGTATGCGTTTGGTGCATGTCAGTCAGGGGGTCAACACCGCGTCCAGCCATACCAGACGATGATCCGACGACGCCTGGCGGTTGGCCACCAGTCGCTGCAACCGGCTTCGGCGTGTCGGCCAGAACACCCCGGACTGAATCACCCTCCAACCACAACTCGACGGCAACACGTAATCCACCCGGGCCCGCCAGGCGGCAGTATGCTGCGCCCCATAGGGATTATCCGGTGAATGGTCACGGCCACCATCGCTGCCCGGCACCGGGTCGGCCTGAATCCCGGGATGATGCAACAGCTGTTCAATGGCCCCGGGGTGGCTGTCGCCCTCAACAGCCGACGCGTTGTAATCTCCGACAATCACAAAACGACTTGCCGCTGCCAAACCGCCTTTCTGACCCTTGTCGTCCTCCAGGTAAGCGCTTTTTTGCGGGTCAATGTAGTCGGCCCACAGACGAATCTCGTCGTAGTTGCGGGCGGCGTTGCGCTTTTCCGGCCCATGAAACACCGGCGGCGTCGGGTGGGCGGCCAGCAGGTGCAGCGTCTGCTCCCCCACCACGATGGGCACGTCCCAGTGCGACTTGGAGGAGAGCCGCATTCCCAACCGGGTCGCCTCATCGTAAAACGGTCGACCATCCGGATGGGTGACCGGCAAAGCACCCGGCATGCGGTGCCACAGAAACTGACGAAACGTCCTCACCCGTGGGTGATCGATCGGATAGCGGGACAACACCAGCATGCCGTACTGACCCGGGTAGGCACCAAATCCATAGGCGTCCCCCAGCGTCCCCGATGCGACGCCGTCACCGTCGATGTCCAGCGGACTGGGCTCACCGGCATTGACCGGCGCACAGTAATAGTAGGGATAGTCGATGCCCGGCTGCCCTTTCTGGCCCACCTTGAGGTAGTGATGGATGAACGCCTCGGCACCGGCGCCGGGGTCATCGATGTAATCAAACTCATTCAGCAGCAGGATATCCGGACGCACCCGCTGAATGATCTCGGCGATATTGCGAATCTGCGGATGGGCCCCGGAGGCCAGATTCCGGGCCAGCGCCGAGGGATCCAGCGGCCCGCCGTCCACGGCGTAATTACCGGCTTCCATGCTGGCATTAAAGGTCGCGATACGAAGCGTACTGGAGGGAGTCATAGACGAGAGGCAACCTGCTGGCCGGTAAAACCGCCATGGTAGCAAACCCCACTCTGAGATGCCGACATTCCAGCCTGAGTCAGCGCTAACTGACGCCCAAAACTTGCACAAACCCCGCCGGACAGGCGCTCTGTCAGCCAACTGCGTTTTTTCAATTCTCACGGTCTGTTGACGCGTAAAACTTGCACAAACCCCACCGGACAGGCGCTCTGTCAGCCAACAGCGTTTTTTCCACTCTCACGGATTGATGGCGCCCAAAACTTGCACAAACCCTGCTGGACAGGCGCTCTGTCTGCCAACAGCGTTTTTTCCATTCTCACGGCCTGTTGACGCCCAAAA
>NZ_KE384367.1:39010-144748 GCF_000425405.1 Ferrimonas kyonanensis DSM 18153
CGCTCTGTCTGCCAACAGCGTTTTTTCCACTCTCACGGGTTGATGGCGCCCAAAACTTGCACAAACCCTGCTGGACAGGTACTCTGCGGCGTTTTTTCCATTTTCTAGTCCGGGACCACCACCTTGATCATCAGCTCAAACATTACCATGCAGTTCGGCGCCAAGCCGTTGTTCGAAAACATCAACGCCAAGTTTGGCGGCGGCAACCGCTACGGCCTGATCGGCGCCAACGGCTGTGGCAAGTCGACCTTTATGAAGATCCTCTCCGGTGAGCTGGAGCCTTCTGCCGGTAATGTGAGCCTGGAAGCCAACACCCGCATGGCCAAGCTGGGCCAGGATCAGTGGGCGTTCGAAGAGTACAGCGTCATCGACACCGTGATCATGGGCCACAAAGAGATGTGGGAAGTGAAAGCGGAGCGGGATCGCATCTACAGCCTGCCAGAGATGTCGGAAGAGGAAGGCATGAAGGTGGCGGATCTGGAAGTGCAATTTGCCGAGATGGACGGCTACTCCGCCGAAGCCCGCGCCGGCGAACTGCTGATGGGGCTGGGCATTCCCGAGGAGCAGCACTTTGGCCTGATGAGTGCCGTGGCCCCGGGCCTGAAAGTGCGAGTGCTGCTGGCACAGGTGCTGTTTGCTGATCCCGACATCATGCTGCTGGACGAACCCACCAACAACCTGGACATCCACACCATTCATTGGCTGGAAGAGGTGCTGAACGAGCGCAACTGCACCATGATCATCATCTCGCACGATCGTCACTTCCTAAACGGTGTCTGCACTCACATGGCCGACATCGACTACGGTGAGCTGCGCCTGTACCACGGCAACTACGACGAATACATGACCGCCGCCGAACAGGCCCGCGAGCGTCTGCTGGCGGACAACGCCAAGAAGAAAGCCCAGATTGCCGAACTGCAGAGCTTTGTCAGCCGCTTCTCTGCCAACGCCTCTAAGGCGCGCCAGGCCACCTCACGGGCCAAGCAGATCGATAAGATTCAGTTGGACGAAGTGAAAGCCTCCAGCCGCCAGTCGCCGTTTATCCGCTTTGAGCAAGAGAAGAAGCTGTTCCGGACCGCCCTGGAGGTGGAAGGCCTGTCTCAGGGCTACGACGAACTGCTGTTCAGTGGTCTGGATCTACGGGTGGAAGTGGGCGAGCGCATCGCCATCATCGGCCAGAACGGTGTCGGTAAATCCACCCTGCTCAACACCCTGGTGGGGCAGATGGCACCCAAAGCCGGTACCATTAAATGGTCTGAAAACCACAACATCGGCTACTACGCCCAGGATCACGCCGCCGACTTCGAACAAGATATGAATCTGTTCGACTGGATGGCACAGTGGTCCACCGAAGGCGCCGACGAACAGACCATCCGCTCCTTCCTGGGACGGATGCTGTTCTCCCAGAACGAAATCAAGAAATCCACCAAGGTGATCTCTGGCGGAGAGCAGGGCCGAATGCTGTTTGGCAAGCTGATGATGCAAAAGCCCAACATCCTGGTGATGGACGAGCCCACCAACCACATGGACATGGAGTCCATTGAGGCGTTGAACCTGTCACTGGAAAACTATCCGGGCACCCTGCTGTTCGTTTCCCACGACCGTCAGTTTGTGTCCTCGGTGGCCACCCGCATCATCGAGCTGAAGGCAGACGGCATCACCGACTTCCACGGCACCTACGATGAGTACCTGCGCAGTCAGGGCCTGGAAGGTTAACCTCAACCACCAAGTAGAAAAGCCTGCAGACGCAGGCTTTTTTTATGGTCACCGCTCCGAGGCTCCTCCGGCGACCAGCAATCCTTTTAACGACAGGCTCAACCACTGCAACGCCGGGCCGAAGCCCGCTTCGGGACGGGTCACCAGATCCACCGGCACCTGCCATTGTTGAGAATCAGACGGCATATTCAGCGCCACCAGTCGCTGCGAAAAAGCCGGATCTTGCACCAGGTGACTGGGCACATAACCCCAGCCAAAGCCGCGACAAGCTAACTCAGCGGTCATGTAGAAATTGTTGGATCCCCAGCAATCCTGACTCACCACAGGAAAATCCACCAACGGCTTGCCCTGAGTGCCCCGAACCTGCAGTTGACGATGACCACTTAGGCAACTCAAGGTCAGGTTCGACTCCCCCACCAGAGGGTGGTCCGGGGACACCACCGCCTGAAACGGTAGACTGCCGATGTAGCTGGCATCCAACTCTGCCGGATAGGGGATCTGGGAAAACATCAGCCCCAGGTGAGCCCGCCCCTGGTCCACCAAAGACACCACATCCGGGCTGGCCACCGTCAGAAACTCCAGCGAGGTCGAGCCAAATTGCCGGGTAAACTCTGCCAGGATGGACTCCAGTCCCGGCATCATCAGCACTTCGTCCAGGGCCAGCACCAGATGACTCTCCTCACCGGCACTCAGACTCAAGGCGCTGCTTTGCAGCCGCTGATGATGCAGCATCAGCATTTGGGTTTGCTCAAACAGCACTCGTCCTTCTTTAGTCAGCACCGGTGATCGCCCCTGGCGATCGAACAGGGTCAGGTTCAGATCGATCTCCAGGTTGGCAATGCCCTGACTGACCACCGATTGCGCTTTTCCCAGTTTGCGGGCCGCCGCTGAAAACGACCCCTGCTCTGCCGCCGCCACGAACATGCGCAGCTGTTCCAGGGTATACATATCTACAAAACCGATAGCTACTAACTTTCATCCATCTTAAAAGAAAATAAAATGGCCGCATAGTGATTTTTAGGAGCCGATTATGTCCACCAAAGAACGCATTTTTCATTCGCTGATGTTTGAGCTGATTGCTCTGGTTATCGTGATTAACCTTGGCAGCCTGGTTACCGGAGCCGGCCACAGCATGACCTGGGCCGCCATCGCCATGTCGCTGTTGGCCATGGCCTGGAACTATGTCTACAACCTGATGTTCGACCGCTGCTTCGGCAGCAATCGTGAGACCCGCACACCGATGATTCGTCTGGGTCATGGGCTGGGATTTGAAGTGGGCTTTATGGCGGTGTCTCTACCAATGCTGATGTGGATTCTGCAGATGGGGTTCTGGCAGGTACTGATGCTGGATATCGGCTTTGTGCTGTTCTTCCTGGTGTACGCCATCGCATTCAACTGGATCTATGACACACTGCGACTGCGAGTGCTGGGCCCCATCCAGGCTAAGACAGCATAATTTTGTTATTGAAGTGACTCGCCATTCACGCCCAGGGAGGGGAGTGAACCGACAACGGCGGCGGATTTACAGTAGACGCTTTCCATTTCAGCCCAGAATTCCACCAAACCCCACCCCAAACAGATCACACTTATGCACATATTTGTGACCGCCACAAGCCAGCCACTAACGCACCAACAACAAAGTTCACAGAGCCGCAAACTGGCGACTTTTCAGGCTTTTGTTTTGTTACTATCTCTACTTCGCCTTCCCTGTTTAGGCGAAAAGGAGCAATCGTTTCAGTCTCAGAGCCGTACCAAAGGCCCGATACTGGCACGAGGGTACCAGTCAACGGAATCCAGCAGTCAGTGAGCCGGACTCCGATTACTAAGACGCCATTGTACCGAATTATCGCTCGCCAACTTATCATCCAATTGGCCAGCCAACATTATCCAGGCGCTCCCCCGCACAACCCGGTTGTGCGGGGGATTTTTCTTTCTGCTCCGACGCCCTCTCCCGTGTGCGCTTTACCGCATAACGCGAAATTTTTGCCCTCGCTCAGCCCGCAAGCTTGCCACAATGTGTAACAATCCCATTTCAACTTTGATGCATGGAATTGGCCTTGATGAAGCTCCTGGTCAGCTTACTGTTGATGCTGCCACTGACCGCGAACGCCCAAACAGCGGGGGATTTGGCGACCCTAAGCCAATGGTTACAGGGCAACTTCAGCAGCGAACAGCAATCACAGCAACTGGAAAACTACTTCCACCTGCAACTGCATACCGTGTCTGTCTGGCCAAGCAGCGAGGCCCCCTGGCTGTACATGGAACAAGCGTCGGTCAAACGGCCGGAACGCCCCTATCGTCAAAGAGTGCTGCGGCTGCAGCAAACCGCCCCAGGCCAGTTCACCTACACGCCCTATACCCTAAACCAGCCGCAACGCTACATGCAGGCCTGGCGCTACCCCGCCCGTTTGGCGCCCCTGACCCCTGAGCAAATTACGCCTCGAAGCGGCTGTGAAGTCTACCTGCGCTGGCAGGCTGATAAGCAGCGTTACCATGGACAGACCCGAATTGGTACCTGCACCAGCAAAATGTACGGCGCCAGCTACACCACCATCGAGATCAGCGTCTACCGCGACAGGGTGGTGAAGTGGGCCCGGGGCTACGATGCCGACCACAACTTTATCTGGGGCGGCAACCAGGGGGGCTACCGATTTGATCGTTTAAACCCATAGCCCTCCATTCGTGGGCTGAGGTTAGCCTCAGTGATGCTCTCCCTCAAGCAGCGAGGAGAACTTCAGCAACCCTGCCATATTGCTGGCATTGAGCTTTTTCATCACGTTAGAACGATGCACCTCGATGGTGCGCACCGACACAAACAGGGTATCGGCCATCTGCTTGTTAGTATGGCCATTAATCACCAGCCGGAACACCTGCTGCTCACGCTCGGTCAACTCATTCAGCAGCGCCAGTTGCTGCAGGTCGTGATGCAGTTTCAGGCTGTGGCCCACACCCCGTTCGATGGCTTCATACAGCGCCTTGCCCTGCACCGGTTTCTGAAAGAAATCGAAAGCGCCGTTTTTCAACGCCTCCACCGCCATCGGCACATCACCGTGACCAGTCAGAAAAATCACCGCCAGTGGACTGTGGGCATCATTTAATTTCTGATGCAGCTCCTGCCCGCTCAGTTGAGGCATGCGGCTATCGAGAATGACGCAGCCAGGCTGAGACAAGTCCACCTGCCTCAGGAACTCGGCGCCCCGCTGAAAGCCGGTCAGTGTCACCCCGTAGCCCTCCATCAGGAAACTCAGCGAATCGAGAATGGCGGCATCATCATCCACCAGGTACACCGGCGTGTCGGCACTCAAGGTCATAGAAATTCCTAATACAGTTGTCTCTTATAGAGTGATATCTCAGTTCCCATCAATAAGCGAGATAAAAAGCAGTAACTTTGAATCGCTTCACATTGATTTAACCTCGACCTGCCTTATGGTTAAACCATTGTCCAGCCATTGCAAGGTCCCCTGTGAAACCGCTGCTGCCACTGTTGTTTGCCCTTACCCTCATCAGCCTGTGTCGTATAGAGTGTGCGCTGGCCCGCCAAAGTGGCGAGGCTGAGGAGCAGCACCTGCAGGTCGGAGTGCTGGCCAACTGGGGCTATCGCCAGGCCGAAGAGCGCTGGAAACCGATGATGGACTACCTGTCGGACCGGGTCGATGGGGCCCACTTCACCGTTCGCCCCGGCTCGTTCGAGGAACTCAACACCGCCCTTGGCGCCGGCGAGATTCAGTTCATCGTCACCAACCCGGGTCAGTACCTGTTTCTGTCCAATCAATTCCCGCTGTCGTGGCTGGCCACCATGCGTTCGCGCAAACACAACGGCACCACCTATGCGATTGGCTCCACCATCATTGTTCGCGCCGACAGTGACTACCGAACGTTGTACGATCTCAAGGGCAAGGTCATTGCCGCCAGCGGCCGCCACGCACTGGGCGGCTACCAGGCCACCGTCGGCCTGATGCACAAGCTGGGGATGAATCCGGACGATTTCTTCGACGAAGTGAAGTTTCTCGGCTTTCCTCTGGGGCCACTGATCTTTCAGGTCCGAGACAAAAACATTGATGCCGCCATCACTCCGTTCTGCACCCTGGAGGAGATGGTGGAAAAAGGGGTTATCCGCATGGAGGACTTTCGCGTTATCAACCCCAGCCGTCCTCCAGGCTACGACTGCCAGGTCAGCACCCAGCTGTACCCCAACTGGTCCTTCGCCGCCAGCGAGGAGGTCAGCAGTTCGGTGACCAAACAGATCACCGGCGCCCTGTACGCGCTCACACCGGACGATCCGGCCGCCATTCAAGCCGGCACCCTGGGCTGGACCGCCCCCATCAGCCAACTTAAAGTGATTCAGCTGTTTTCCGACCTGCATTATCAGGAGCAGGAAACCAGCAAGTGGGACCTGTTTCTGTCCTGGCTGGAGGCCAATCGTAAATGGGGCATTCTGGCAGGACTGCTGTTCCTGATTGCTACCTTCTACCACCTGTGGATCGAGTACAAGTTTCGCCAAAAGAGCGACACCCTGGTGGAAACCGAGCGCCAGTTAAAACGCAAAGCCGTGCAGCTTGAGCGGTTGCACAGTGCCGCGGTGGTGGGCGAGATTGGCGCCGGACTGGCCCATGAGATCAATCAGCCCATTGCTGCCATCACCAACTACAGCGAAGGGGGCATTGTTCGGCTGAAACGGCAAACTCAACCAGACACCGAGATGCTGGCACTGCTGGATAAGATCAATCAGCAGTCGGAGCGGGCAGGCGCCGTCGTACATCGCATTCGGGGGCTACTGAAGCGCAGGGAAACCGTACTGATGAACGTCAACCTGCTGAGTCTGGTGGATGAAAGCCTGTCGCTGTTGAAGCTGGAACTGGAGCGTCACCACATCGACGTTCGCACTCAGGTCAAAGGTGAACCCTACTTCGTACAGGCCGATAAAGTCGGCATGCAACAGGTACTGATCAACCTGATAAAAAACAGCATCGATGCCCTGTCTGAAATGGAAACCGATCATCACGGTCAGATTGAGGTCCGGCTGGAGTTCAGCGATGATGAGGCCTGGCTGCTGGTGATCGATAACGGCCCGGGCTTTGCTCAGGATCCCGACTCGATGATCGCCTCATTCAGTACCACCAAATCCGATGGCCTGGGGCTGGGGCTGGCCATCTGCTCGGATCTGGTAAAGGAACAACACGGCCAATTCCAGATTCGCAACAACGAGCAGGCTCAAGGGGGCTGTACCGCGAAGATCACTCTGCCCCGACGCCCGGCAGAGCCTAAACCGTAAAGGAGAGTTCCCCATCGATAAACATCTCAAGGCACAGTTGGCACAGCGGATTCGAGAGCAGATCGCTGCCCTGGAGTACGATCTGCACCGTTGCAGCCCGGACGATGCAAGTGGCTGTCGCCTGCGCATCGAGCGACTGCAGACCGCTTTGATGCGCCTCCCCTGCCAACACTTTGGCCTGTGTTTCAAATGCGAACAACCGATCCCAATCGCTGTTCTCCTGGGCTCGCCAGAGCGCAGTATCTGCCCGGCCTGCCTAAAGGCCGCCCCATCGTCTGATACGGAAAAACCACCGGCTTAAGCAGGAATAGACGAACGCCATCACATCCATTATTGTGAACGTCATTACGGTTTCCTGCGGGCAAACGCCCTAGTGTTAGAAACCTGATTGCGAACCCCGATCCGCACAACAACAGCGAGAACGAACAATGTCCGATTCCAACAACAGCTTCTACGACCGCGCCAACGCCCACATCCACCTGGCCAACGACCACAATAAAGACCCCAAGGTGGAAGCCGGCGAGGTCAGTGCCTCCTTTATGTGGGGCGTGGCCCGTTACAACGCCTGGTTTGGCGCTGCGGGCTTTAAAACCAAAGAGGAGATGGCGGTTCGTAAGGTCGAAATGATGGAATACTACATCGAAGAGTACCGCAAGATGCTGGAAGCCAACATGGACGACTACATCGAGAACTTCGACCGCTACATGAAGCCACAAAACTGATTGCGCACCAAGGCGGCTTTCTGCCGGAAAGCCGCTCTGCCCCCCGTCTCACCACAGTTCGCCTACCCGCACGCCACCGCACTGTTGCTATCACCGAGAGCGCCTAAGACCACGCCTGTCGATGGCAGGGTGCTGCGGATCACAACGGCTACTCGAGCCAAAAATCGAATATAAGACCCATATATTCAATAGCTTATAATTTTAGGCGGCCTTGCTTCTGCTCAATACTGACACTTTCTCAAAAACCATCGAATGACCAAGCGCCGCCCTCAGACAGATTGAGACCCCGATCCCGTGGCGGGCGCTGACAATCGAAAAAGTTTACCTCAAAATCACTCAGAACGTGCACCAGGCACCGAGCCGGCTTACCGCTCGATGTCGTAAGCGAAGGTGTTAGCTGCATTCACAAAGGCCAAGGCGCTTATCTGTATCATTTTCATCATCGAGGTTTAATAACGAAAACAGGTGAAAGTGTGGACTGGATTATTTTCAAAAACGAAAACACCTGTTCTCATTCTGATTTTGAATTGAATAAACAATCCATTACTCAATTCAACATGGATTTTTTAAAAAGCAGCCATTACTGGGTCTCTCACAAAGATCTAAGAAAATACGCCATTAGGCTAATGACACTTTTCGGAGCGCAGGGACAATCGCGACACCTAGAACAAACCGTGCGTTCTCTCGGGGTTAATTGTCTTTATTTAATTACTAACGGTGTTAGCGATGAATCCTGCGGTCTGATGCTGTGTATCAACCACTCAAGCCAGCGACGGGCATGGCAAGTTGTGAATAGCTTATGGGCTGAAGCGCATCCAGTTCCTGAAAATAAAAGAAAGATAAGCACAAAGACAAAAATGGTAATCCAACTGACGGCACTGGGTCTTAATACCAGCGAAATATCGGACGTTCTTTACCTGACAACCCGAGGGGTTGATTACCACCTGGATATTGCCAAAAAGTATTTTGGTGCCATTAACAAACCAAATTTAATTTGGTCTGCGGCACAAGAAGGCTGGCTCTAATACCAACAACACTCACCACACTGTTATCTGTCATACCAATAATAGCAACCTAATATAGGTACCATGTCATTATGAAACGTAAACAATCAGCCCTGGCTCTCGCCGGGATACTGTCTTTGACCCTTAATGGTTGCGACAGCGATTCCGACTCGCAAGCTGTCGCACCGGAACTTCCACCCGTGGCAATACCGCCCTCGAACGCCGCCGGTCCCGATAACCCGGCCTGGAAGCACGTCGATCAGGGCTATATCGATCTCAATGGCAAGAGCGAGTCTACCGGCATCGTCACCATCTCTCTGGGTCGAAGAATCAACAGCGTTCAGCAATGGATGTACGCCTGCGCCATCGACGCCAATGGCAACCCGGTGACCAAGGTGGCCGAAAACGGAGCCATCACCCAACTCTACCCCAAAGATCCCGATGGCACCTTTGCCATCAGGGCGGCAAAGCAGTTGGGCAAGTCGGTCAACGACCTGACCGAGCAGGATAAAGGGCGCTTCTTTGGCACCGATTGCGTCAGCAATAATACCCTCATCGACGTTGACGGCGTCCAGTATCCCAAGTTGCTGCAGATACGCGCCCGAGCCAGCGGCGCCGAGCCGGATTCCGATTTTGCCGATGTAAACAACGACGGCATTATCATCAATTATGATGCCGCGGCACAGGGCATCGCCACTCACGAACCCAGCATCAATTCAAAATACCCAACCACTTTTGAGGTTAATCTGGATGACGTAGAACTTTGGCTAAATAACGTTGGTGACGCACTGACCAAAGGCACTTCCAGGCCGGACCTGTTTCAACAAGGGCACTTCTCTGCCTTCGATGTGTTCCGCTACGTCGATTACCTTCGTTCCGATCTCGAGATCACCATTACCGCCGTACCTTATAACTTTGAGGGCAACGATTACCCCCTGTCTGAGCTCAACACCTATGAATTCACAGTGAACTGGGACGTCAATGGCGACGGCATCTTCGATGCGTCCGACAATCAATTCTCAACCTCTGAGATAGACGATGCCACTCCGGCATTGGAACAACGCTATGATCGCCAGTACCCGGCGTATTACAACAGCAATCGCTGGCATTTCAAATTCAATAACAGTCGAGGTTACGGCAAGGGTGATCGCACCACTCTCAACGGCCAGAATTACATTCAAATTGACCGTTTCCTGGCCCGGGAAGATCAGGAACTGCGATTCTTCCCTGAGCTTGCCGGCTACACCGAACGGCGCGAGTGGCTGATGAAACACGACATCAAACGCCACCTCGCCAATGGCGGAAAAATCAATGTACCGAATGATCAGGCCTACCCTATCGATGAACAAGGGCGTCCCTACACCTTTATGGAACTGCCCTATTTCCTCGATGGCGACGTATACGATCCCAACAACCTGCCAACCCCAATTCCCTATGCCGCTCACATGAAGGTGACGCCGCATAATTTGCGCAGCGACATGTATCAGCCCGGTGTCATCACCCTGATGGACATCTTTCTGTCGGCCAACGATCACATCGCCAACGACGACGGCACCGTTCTGGTTGACGACCCGGGCACTCCGACCTTTGCCTTCTCGTTCTGGCCGGTTCTCTCCTCCGGTGCCATCGTCAATCAATTTGGCCTGGATAAAGCCCCGCTGTTTGGCCAATCCGCCGGCGGCATTCCCGGTGGCGGCATCATGATCGGCTTTGGCAGCTTTTTCTCCTCCGGCGAGTTCGGTGCCAACGTACAGGATTGTCGCAAATTCAATATCGATGGCGAGCAGCGCCTGGCTGGCAATGGTACTCCCATTCCCGGGGTTGATCAGTCCATCCCCTATCAGGCCGACCGCCTGTGCCTGCTCAACTTTAAAAACAACGGCAGCGGCGGCTACTTTGTCCCTGATATGCTCAGCGCCTACCAGATGCCCTATGGCATGGAACGCTTCTCCATCATGCCCTATCCGATCGGCCGCGATCCTGATGTCAAAGACTTCCTGTTCTACCTCAACGAGTCCTACGATTTTAACTTCAACCGCTATGAGTCACGAATTGCCAATAACATTCCAGGCTCTGAAGGCAGCATTGCCGCCGATACCGCCACGGTTCGTCGTCTGGAGATTCCACCTAAGAATCACTCGACCGGCAACGCCCCGCTGCTGAATCAAACCCACTTTGGCTGGAAGATCGCCGACTGCACTCAGTGTCACAACGACCAGAAAGATCCTAAAGGTCATGGCGGCTCCTCCTGGCCGGTCAACTCTGCCGAGGGCTTTGACAACGTCCAGCCCTACTACTGTGCCTCCTGTCACGGCAACAACGGCGCCCCACAAGGGCATGGTGCTATTGCCACCTGCTATTGGTGCCATGCACCGGACTCCGGCTTGAAAAACCACGGTGCCGCCAGCAGCAACCGCTTGCTGCACGAGCAAGACTGGATTGCCAACATCATTGATGGTGGCACCCGCAACCCCAATGACTGGGGCAACTTCTCCCCTTACGGCGCCCGTCACGTGTCCACCAACAGCTACTACGACACCGACAAAACCTGGCCAGATCCCTGGGCCTGCGGCACTTGCCACCAAGACCAGAGTCACACAGACTAACATTGACTGACTCGCTGCCGGTGTTCCCCTGCCTAAAGGCCGACACCGGCAGTGAGCGTCCCCGCTCACCCGATTGACCAGAGGAAAACCAGGCATGAGCAAAGTAGATAAAAAAGACCTGATTGCCCGTACCGCACTGACCGCGATTCGGGAAGAGGGCGTATTTCGTTTCTCTCTCGGTGGCGTCGCACAACGTGCCGGGGTGTCGGTCGGCACCATCTACAACAACTTCGGCTCAAAAGAGGAGCTGCTGGCCTACTTGCATAACCAGGCCATTAACTCCGTGTTTGAACTGGTTCTGAAACTGGAGCATGAACCTCTGAATCTTCGTGAGGTGATCATCTGCACCACCTGTTTTCAGTTTTACATTCGTTCCCTGCACAAGGACAACTCCGGCATCGACCTCGTCAGCACCAATAGACAGCTGTTTGGTGCCCCGGATTCAGAGTCCGCTCAAGCCATGAAAGCCTCCATGACCCGCATCATTGGCTACCGTCGGCAGCAGTTTTTGCAGGGGATCGCAGCCGGGAAGATCCTTTCCAGCCAAGAGCACGCCCTGAGTGTTTTTCGAAAAATGACCGTCATCTCCCGTGGCACCATGATCTTTTCCAACCACGTATTTGTCCCCTGGGGCGCCCTGCCGCTGACGGAAGCCTTTGAGTTGTGCGACCTGGTGTTGTCCACTCTGGATTGGAACGCCGACTGCCAGCAAGCCGACCACACCAAAATGAAAATCGCGCTGCGCTCTATTATCGACACCGGTGCCAGTTTTCCCTACTGATCCCCCACGCCATTGCCGGCGACGCACTCGCGAGTGACTCAAGCCGCAAATCCGCCGAAAACTGTTCCTGATACCACTAAATTGGCCACCATGTGGTTTCCCACAATAGACGCGTCAACGCCGATTAATTAGGCACTCGAAGCCGCTGTGGCCAAGCTCACACTCCCGTCACCCACGGCGGCGATATGTGGTTTACCACAATACCCCCCTGGCCGTTCCCGGCTTAAAACTGATGCTGACAACGAATTGTGGCACCGACCTGAGACACACAGTAGCCACAGCACAATGACCTATCCATCCGGCTCAGCCGGACACGACTGACGCCCGTTGGGCTCAGCATCGAAAAGGGGAATGAAGATGAAACTCGATCGGCGAACCTTTATCAAAGGTGCCGGTGCCAGCACCGCAGGCTGCGCCTTGGCCAGCATGCTGCCAGGTACTCTCGGCGCCTTTGAACAGCCCATGCTCAAAGGCTCCGACAAGGCCATTCACAGCATCTGTGAGATGTGCTCCACCCGCTGCCCGATTTCCGCCCGCATCGTCAACGGTAAGAACGTGTCGATTCTGGGCAACAGCAACGCCAAGTCCTTCGGTGGTGCCGTCTGCGCCCGTGGCGGCGCCGGACACAGCCTGCTGTACGATAAGCAGCGCCTGGTCAAACCCATTAAACGGGTGGGCGCCCGCGGCGAAGGCAAGTGGCAGGAGATCGAGTGGGATGAAGCCTATGCCATGATGGCGGACAAGCTGGGCCGCATCAAACAGCAGTATGGCCCAGAAGCCGTGGCCTTCTCCTCTAAGTCCGGCTCCAACCACAAGCACCTGTTCCACCTGGCCAAAGCCTTTGGCAGCCCCAATACCTTCACCCATGGCTCCACCTGTCCGTCCGGCTACAAGATTGCCGCCCTGGCCATGTTTGGCACCAAGATGAAGCGGGATCTGAGCAACTCCAAATACATCATCAACTTCGGCCATAACCTGTACGAAGGCATCAACATGTCCGAGACCCGCGGACTGATGAAGGCCCAGGCCGACCGCGGTGCCAAACTGGTGGTATTTGAACCGCGATTCTCCATCGTCGCCGATAAAGCCAGCGAATGGCACGCCATTAAACCCGGCACCGACGTCACCGTAGCCCTGGCCCTGTGTCATGTGCTGATTTACGACAACCTGTACGACAAAGCCTTCATCGAACGCTACGTCAATGGCTTCGACGCGTTCGCCAAAGAGATGAAGGCCTACACCCCGGAATGGGCCGAATCCATCAGTGACGTGCCGGCCGAGGACATTCGCCGCATCGCCCATGAATACGCCGCAGCGGCCCCCCATGCCGTGGTCGATTTCGGCCACCGTGCCAGCTTCACCACCGAAGAGTTTGAACTGCGCCGGGCGCTGTTCGCCGCCAACGTGCTGATCGGCAACATCGAACGCAAAGGTGGCCTGTACGCCGGTAAGAAAGCCAAGACCTATAACAAGTTCGCCGGTGGCGACGTCACACCTGGCCTGGCCAAGCCCAAGGTCAACGGCATGCCTAAGCCCACCGCGGCCCGCATCGACTCGGTGGACAAGCAGTTCGCCATGCTGTGGTCCAACGGCGGCATCTATCAAAGCATCCTCGATGCCACGCTGGAAAACCAGCCCTATAAGATTCATGGCTGGGTGATGAGCCGCACCAACCCGATGCAGACCATGACCGACCGCGCCCGAGTGGTCAAAGCCATCGAAGCGATGGAGTTTGTGGTCTGCTGTGATGTCTACGTCAGCGAAACCGCCGCCTACGCCGATCTGGTGTTGCCCGAGTCCACCTATCTGGAGCGGGACGAAGAGATCTTCGACAAGTCCGGCAAAAACCCGGCCTACTACGTGCGTCAGCCCGTGGTTGAAACCATTGGTGACACTCGTCCCTCCTGGTTGATTTGGAAACAGGCCGCCGATGCACTGGGCCTGGGCCAGTTCTTCCCCTGGGAGAACATGGACACCCTGCAGTTGCTGCAGGTGAAAAAGGACGTGCCGCTGCTGCAAAAAATCAAGCAGGAAGGCTACGTCAGCTTCGGCACCCCGCTGATGCTGCGTGAACCGTCAATGGTGGCTAAATTCGCCGCCGCCTACCCCAACGCCCACGCCGTGGACGCCGACGGCACCTACGCCAGCGCCATGAAGTTCAAGACCCCCAGCGGCAAGATTGAACTCTCCTCCGACAAGGTGGAAACCATGGCACCAGGACGAGGAGTGATCAAATACCGCGAGGTTACCCTCAAGAAAGCCGACGAGCTGTTCTTCATTCAGGGAAAAACCGCCATCCACACCAACGGCGCTACCCACAACGTGCCCTTCCTGTCCAACCTGATGTCCGACAACGCCGTGTGGCTGCATCCGCTGACTGCCGGTCTGCTGGGGATTCAGAGTGGCGATGCCATTCGACTGCACAACGACATCGGCAGTGAAGAGGGCACCGCGCTGGTGACCCCGGGCATTCGTCCGGACACCGTGTTTGCCTACATGGGCTTTGGCTCCAAGAACAAAGAGCTGGCCCGGGCCTACGGCAAAGGGGTGCATTGCGGCAACCTGCTGCCACACGTTACCGCTCCGGTTGTGGGAATGAACCTGCACACCACCGGCGTGAAAGTGGAAAAGATCTAATCGGAGTTGGTCATGAAAAAACGTTACGTAATGGTGCACGACGAAAACAAGTGCATCGGTTGTCAGGCTTGCAACGTGGCCTGCCGCAGCGAAAACAGCATTCCGGATTCAGTCACCCGGCTGCAGGTACGCATTGAGGGGCCTATGGGCAACTTCCCCAACCTGCATTACAACTACAGCCGCGTCTCCTGTCAGCAATGCGAAGACGCCCCGTGCGTCAAGGTATGCCCCACCGGAGCCGCCTACGTCGGCGACGATGGCATCATCACCATCAACAAGGACAAGTGCGTCGGCTGCCAGTACTGCATCGCCGCCTGCCCCTATAAGGTGCGCTTCATCAACCCCGAAACGCGAGTGCCGGACAAGTGCAACTTCTGTAAGGACACCCGGTTGGCCCGGGGCGAACAGCCGGCCTGTGTCAGTGTCTGTCCGACCCAGGCACTGGTGTTTGGCGATGCCGCCGATGCCAACAGTGAAGTCAGCCAGTTACTGGATACCCGTCCGAATTACCAAGAGAAGGCTCACCTGGGCACCAAGCCCCGGGTTTACCGCATTCCCGGCACTAAGGGAGGAATCAAAGCATGAACAACGTCTGGGGCTCTATGGAGCAATACGATCCAGTCGTCTGGAACTGGATCATCGCCGTCTATCTGTTTATGGCCGGCTTGTCCGCCGGCTCCATGCTGGTTGCCATCGGCCTGCGCTGGTACAAACAAAGCCGCGGCCTGCCGGTCGATGGCCTGCCGGTCATCAAGGCATCGGCCATCATCGGTCCCGCCGCCATCTGTGCTGGCATGGCCTTGTTAGTGCTGGACCTGACCAAGCCGTTTGAGTTCTACCTGATTCTGCTCAACTACAACCTCACCTCGGTGATGGCCTGGGGGGTGTTGGTGCTGCTGGTGTACATTCCACTGGTGTTCATCTACGCGGCGCTGGTGTTTGAAAAACCGTTGCTGTCGGTGATGCCGTCCCTGAAAGGACTGTTGGGCTTCTGCCGCTCCATGGAAAATGGGCTCAATAAGTTGATTTTCGCCCTGGCCATCGGCGTCGGCGTCTACACCGGCTTCCTGCTGTCGGCAATGATCAGCTACCCGATCCTCAACACCGCGGTGTTGCCGGCGCTGTTCCTGGCTTCGGCACTGTCGGTGGGCTCGGCGGGCAACATTCTGGTGGCCACCCTGTTCTTTAGCAAAAAACCGTCGGACTGCATCGAGCAGGTGCACCGCATCGAGTACCCGGTGGCGTTCAACGAAGCCCTGTGCCTGGTGCTGCTGTTTGTTGGCCTGAACTTCTCCGGCCCGGCGGCACAGGCGGCCACCGCCGCCATCAGTCACGGTGTCTGGGCTCAGGTGTTCTGGATTGGTGTCGTCGGTCTGGGACTGGCGGTGCCGGTAGTGGCCAACACCTTTGCCCCCAAATCCTGGAAACACACCAAGCCGTTTCTGATCACCGTTTCCTGCTGCACCATCATGGGCGTGCTGGCCCTGCGCCACTTCGTGGTGTACGCCGGCCAGACTTACATCAGCTAACCCAATCATCCTTGCAAACCCAAGGGAGGCCTCGGCCTCCCTTTTTTATTGCCAGTGGCAAAGACCCACTAAACCCGCATCGCCGCGATCGAAGAAGTGAGCTACAGTACACTCAGGTCACTGCAGGAGAGAGAGCCTATGAAAAAGCTGGAGTTTTACGTACCTAAGCCCCATCTCAACCAGGTGCTGGAGGCGCTGTTTCATGCCGGTGCCGGCCGCATCGGCGACTACGACAGCTGCTGCTGGTTTACCGAGGGCCAGGGACAATTTCGCCCCCTCGCCGGCAGCCAGCCCTTCCTCGGCCAACAGGATGCGGTGCACCGGGAGCCGGAATACAAGGTGGAACTGGTGTTTCAGGCGGCCCTGCAACCGGACATCATCGCCGCCCTGAAGCAAGCCCACCCCTATGAAACTCCGGCCTATCAGGTACTCAGCATCGAGGTCTGAACTTTCATAGCCCGCGGCTCAATCCTTATATCGAACTAGACTAAGGGCTCCCCCTACGACTCCTAGACTTGGGAAAGGCTCGCTTCCCGAGGAACACCCCATGCCAACCGCCAGTGACATCACTGACTTCGAAGCCGGATTACGTGGCCGCCTGCTGCACCCTGGTCACCCGGAGTACCACGATGCCAGGACTCTGTATAACGCCATGATCGACAAGCATCCGGCGGTCATCGTTCAATGTCGCAACGCCGCCGACGTCATCTCCTCGGTGCAGTTTGCCCGCAATCACGATCTGCTTATCGCCATTCGCGGTGGCGGGCATAATGGCCCCGGGCTGGGCAGTTGCGACGGTGGATTGGTCATCGACCTGCGGCTGATGCAGTCGGTACAGGTGCACCCCGATGAAGCCACCGTCACCGTAGAGCCCGGTTGCAGTCAGGGCGACATGGACCATGCCAGCCACGCCTTTGGCCTGGCCGTTCCAGCAGGGATCGTGTCCACCACCGGCGTGGCAGGGCTCACCTTAGGGGGCGGTCACGGCTATCTGAGTCGCCAGTATGGGCTCACCGTCGATCACCTGCTGGAAGCCGATGTGGTGTTGGCCGACGGCAGTATGATTACCACCAGTGCCGATCGACATCCGGATCTGTTCTGGGCCCTGCGCGGGGGAGGAGGCAATTTCGGAGTGGTGGTTCGATTCAAGTTTCAGGCCAGGCCGGTGCAGATGATCTACGGCGGTCCGGTGTTCTGGGCCGTAGAGCACGCCCGAACCATTATGCAGTGGTATCGCGACTTCCTGCCATCGGCACCACCGACGCTGTGTACTTTTCTGGGACTGAAAACGGTACCGCCGTCCCCGCCATTTCCAGAGGCAATCTGGAACCGAAAGATCTGCGCCCTGATCTCCTGTTTCAACGGCCCGGAAGCCGCGGCCAAAGCCGCTTTGGCCCCCATGCTCAACGATCTGCCCGAACCACTGTTCCAGCACATGGGCAGCATGCCATTCCCGGCAATCCAAGCCCTGTTTGACCCCCTGCTGCCGCCGGGATTGCAGTGGTATTGGAAGGGCGACTTTTTCAATCAGCTCAGTGACGACGCCATCGACATCCACCTGCACCATGCCGCCAAAGCCCCGTCGGCGCTGTCTCTGATGCACCTGTACCCCATCGACGGTGCCGTCCACGACGTCGCCCCCGAGGACACCGCCTGGGCCAACCGCAGTGCCACCTGGTCAATGGTGATCGCCGGCATCGATGCCGATCCGGCCAAAGCCGCCGAGCTCAAACAGTGGGCCCGGGACTACTGGCAAGCCCTGCACCCTCACTCCAGTGGCGGCGCCTACATCAACTTTATGATGGAGGAGGGACAGGAGCGCATCGAGGCCACCTACGGCCTCAATCACCCGCGACTGAGGCAGGTTAAGCGCCGCTACGACCCGGATAACGTTTTCCGGGTCAACCAGAACATTCGACCCGGTTGACCCGATTCAGGCACACCCGGCGTACAGCGGTCTCAGCGCCTGCATCAGATCCCGGCGGCTGACCATTCCCACCAGTTGGCCCTGGTCCACTACCGGGTAGTGGTGGGGCCGCCACTGGCGACTGCGCCGGGCCCGTTCACGCAGAGGCAAGGCGCACAGAGAGGTGGCGCTGCCGCCATCGGAGGTGGGGAACACCGAGCCCACATCCACACAGATGGTCTCCGCCAGCTGCATCAAGTTGTCCCCGGGCGCCAGGGCATCCACCTCGGCCTGCATCAACTCGGCCACCGTCAGCGGCTGGTCCGGCTGGTAGTCACAACACCAGAGGTCGATCAGCAGATCATGCTCCGACAAAAAACCAAGCAGGCGACCATCGTTGCCCACCACCGGGGCAGCGGAGATACCGGCCGCCAGCAGGGCGTCCAGGGCCTCGGTGACCGATTGCTGCGGGGATAACACCAAATTCGGGGTGTGCATTACCTGGGATACGGTCATCTGTGCGTGCATAGGCCACCTCATCAAGGTCGGGATGACGACGGATCTGCGTCCGCGTGCAAACGTCATCTCTGTGGGTACGTGGAAAAGGTTTTATTTTTTTCTACGGTTACAGTTTATTAGGTCTCATCGTGGCGAGATAATTGATATTTCTTCCAGTTTTGTTCAGAAAAATTTATAACTCGACTCAGCTGTGCTTCAATGCAGAATGAACCTCATTAACTCTCAAATCTGGAGCAGCAACGGTGCGCTTTTCCCTTAAGCAACTGGCCGTTTTTAACGCCGTCGCCGATCATGGCAGCGTCAGCAAAGCCGCCAACACCCTGTCACTGACACAATCAGCGACCAGTATGTCTCTGTCTCAATTGGAGAAGTCTTTGGGCCGGCCGCTGTTTGAGCGCCAGGGCAAACGCATGGTGCTGTCCCACTGGGGCTGCTGGCTGCGGCCAAAAGCGAAACAGCTACTGCATGACGCCCGCCAGATTGAGCTGGGCCTGTACGATCAACACCTGATCAGCGGTGAGATTCAACTGGCCGCCAGCCAAACCGCCGCCGAGCACCTGGTGCCAGAACTGATTAGCAAAATTGACAACGATTTTCCGGAAATACGCATCGATCTTGCGGTTAAAAACACCGAAAAGGTGATCAATGGCGTTTTGGATTACCAGTTCGACCTGGGCATCATCGAAGGCCGCTGCGACGACAGTCGTATCTGCCATGAGGTCTGGTGCGACGACCACCTGGTGATCGTCGCCGCCAAGCACCACCCCTTCGCCCGTCAGAAACAGATCAGTGCGGCGCAACTGGAACAGGCCAAGTGGATTCTGCGTGAACCCGGCGCCGGCACCCGGCGGATTTTCGACAGCGCCATCCACGGGCTGGTATCGGATCTGGACGTGTGGCGAGAGTATGAGCACGTGGCAGTGCTGAGAACCATGGTCACCAAGGGCTATTACCTGAGTTGCCTGCCCTACCTGGATGTCGCGACTCAGATTGAAAGCGGTGAACTGGTGGCATTGGAAGTTCCCGGCTTGAACATGGCCCGAACCCTGTCGTTCGTCTGGCGCGCAGACTCCTCCGATAACCCGGTGCGTGAATGCATTCGACATGAAGCCAGGCAATTAATCGCCAAGAAGCCGGTCACTCGATAATGCATCAGGGTTAATGATGACCCCCATCAACAACCCTGATGCACCACCCCGACCAAATGAGAGCTTAATCACAAACCCGGCAACACCCAGAATTACACGAATCACACCTTTCCCAGAAGTGCGACACCCACCCACCCTGACAGGTTGGGCATGCAGTCGCCAGCGTCAGCGAATGAGCGGTATTTCAACGCTGGATCACGGCATCAGCAGCGTCAACTTCGGCGTCCACAGCCACCGCCGCGCTTTTCCCTTATCACGTCCGATGTTAGATTAACGACTTTGACATCGGCAGCGTCCAACGGGAGTAACACAGTGAAAGGACAGATCCTCAGAGAGATGAAAGTACTGACCGCCATCGAGCCAGAGTTTGAGGTTCAGCGCCGGGTTGCCTTCATTCAAACCAAACTCAAAGAAGCCAGGTGCCACACCCTGGTTCTGGGGATCAGCGGTGGTGTCGACTCCAGCGTCACCGGCCGCCTGTGTCAACTGGCCGTCGATGGCCTCAATCAGGACCGGGAACAGGCGGACTATCAATTTGTCGCGGTTCGTCTACCCTACGGCATCCAGCAGGATGAAGAGGAGGCACAGATGGCCTGCCGCTTCATTCAGCCCTCTAAGCAGATCAGCGTCAATGTGAAGTCCGGGGTGGATGGCATTCACGCCGACACTCTGGCGGCCATGAGCGACGCCGGATTGCTGACCGACGACCAGAGCAAACTGGATTTCGTCAAGGGCAACGTCAAGGCCCGTATGCGGATGGTCGCCCAGTATGAAATTGCCGGTCTGCTGGGCGGCTTGGTCGCTGGCACAGACCACAGCGCCGAAAATGTCACTGGCTTCTACACCAAGCACGGCGATGGTGCCTGCGATCTGGCGCCGCTGTTTGGCCTGAACAAGCGCCAGGTACGGCAGCTGGCTGGCTACCTGGGAGCACCAGAGCGGCTGGTGGTCAAGGCGCCAACGGCGGATCTCGAAGAGGACCGTCCCCAACTGGAAGACGAAGTGGCCTTGGGACTGAGTTACGATCAGATTGATGACTTCCTGGAAGGCAAAGCCATCGACGCCAGCGCCGAGGCACGCATCATCAGCATCTACAAAGCGACTCAGCACAAACGCCAACCGATCCCCACCATCTACGACTGACTTTTGCCAGCGTAAAACTGAACACGCCCGCGAACGCGGGCGTGCTGCTTGGCTCAGGCCTCGGGCAAGCAATGCTCTCCCCGCCACAGCTGCTCCGGCTTCTCCCGCTCTCGAATCAGGTGCATCCGGTCACCGTCCGCCATCACCTCTGCGGCTCGAGGACGGCCGTTGTAGTTGGACGACATGGTAAAGCCATAAGCCCCGGCGCCACGCACCGCCAGATAGTCTCCGGCGGCAATGGCCAACTTCCGGTTTTTACCCAGAAAATCGCCGGTCTCACACACCGGGCCAACCACGTCATAGGCACGCGGCGACGCCGGGCTGGCGGTCACCGGCACTATCTCCTGCCAGGCGTTGTACAGACTGGGGCGCAACAGATCGTTCATGGCCGCATCGACAATGGCGAAGTCCCGGTCTTCCCCCTGTTTCAGGTATTCCACCTTAGTCACCAGAATGCCGGCATTGGCCATGATCGCCCGTCCCGGCTCCAGAATCAGCTTCAGCTTTCGCTGTCCCAGAGTGGGCAACAACGCTTGCACGTATTCGGTGGGCAACGGCGGGGTCTCCTGACCGTAGCTGACACCCAAACCACCGCCCAGATCCAGGTGTGCCAGCTCAATCCCCTCCTCAGCCAGGGTGTCCATGAGCGCCAACAGCCGCTCCAACGCCTCCACAAACGGCCGCGACTCGGTTAACTGAGAGCCGATATGGCAATCCATGCCCAGCACCTGAATGTGGTCCATGGCCGCCGCCCGCCGGTACACCGGCAACGCCTGGCTGGTAGGAATGCCAAACTTATTCTGCTTCAATCCAGTGGAGATGTAGGGGTGACTGTTGGCATCGATGTCCGGGTTGATGCGCAGCGACACCGGCGCCACCAGGCCGAGTCGAGCCGCCACCTGCTGCAGCCGCTCCAGTTCAGGTTCCGACTCCAGATTAAAGCAGTGAATGCCGGCCTTGAGGGCATACTCCATCTCCGCCTCGGTCTTGCCGACACCGGAAAACACCACCTTGGTGGCATCGCCACCGGCGGCGATGACCCGCGCCAGCTCGCCACCAGAGACGATGTCAAAACCGCTGCCCAGCCTCGCCATCAGGTTTAAAATGGCCAGGTTGCTGTTGGCCTTGACCGCATAGCAGATCAAATGGTCCCGTCCGGCCATGGCATCGGTAAAAGCCTGCCAGTGGCGCTCAATGGTGGCTCGGGAATACAGGTACAGCGGCGTACCATAAGCTTCGGCAGCCTCAGTGACCGAAACCCGCTCTGCCATCAATTGGCCATTGTCGACGTTAAAATAATCCATAACCCTCTCTCTGCGTTATTCGGCCAGACTGCGTAGCCCGGCCCCTCTCCATGGGTGGTTTCAGGCCAGCGCCACCTGGCCTCGATCAGCGGCCCGCCGCTTAAGCAGCGCCACCGTCACCACCAGCAAGGTGGCAGACACCAACAAACCGGCCAGGACTGACCCGGTGACTCCCAGAGTCAGATACCCCAGTACCGAAATGATCGCCGCCATCACCGCGTACGGCAACTGGGTGGCCACGTGGTCGATGTGGTGGCAGCCGGATCCGGTGGATGACAGGATGGTGGTATCTGAAATCGGGGAACAGTGATCGCCAAACACGCCACCAGCCAGCACCGAGGCCATCGCCGGCAGCATCAACGACGGTTCCAGCACCGCCGCCAGGTTGGCGGCGATGGGCAACATGATGGCAAAGGTGCCATAGCTGGTGCCGGTGGAAAACGCCGCCAGCGCCGACAGAATGAAAATCAGTGCCGGCACCATGGCCACGGGCAATGCCCCATCCGCCAGGCTGGCCAGGTAGTGGCCGGTCTGCAAGTCCGAGATCACCCCGGCGATGGTCCAGGCCATCAGCAGGATGTACACCGCCGGCGCCATGGAGCGAACCCCTTTCGCCATCGCCTGCAGCAACACCGACACAGGCACGCCCTGGGCGATCATCGCCAGGCTGGTGATCACCACGGTAATGGTGCCGGCGGTGAACATCGACCAGGAGCCGGCGGCATTTTCCAACGCTCCGATCAGGGTAAAGTCCAGCCCCTGGGCCGCCAGCGCCATGTCACCGGACAACAACATCAGGCACACCACCAATGAGATCAACAGTGCCAATGGCCCCATCAGGTTCATCACCCGGCCACGGCGAGCATCCGGTAGCCCCAGGTCTTCCCCCGCCGGCATGCCCTTGGCCGGATCCCACAATTGCCCCTGGGCCGCGCGCCGTTCCGCAACTGCCATGGCCCCGAGATCCAGATTAAACCAGAGCACGCACAGTAATAGCAGCAGCGAAAATAGGGCATAGAAATTCATTGGAATCATCTGCACAAACACCGACAGGGCGCTGACGTCCCCCATGCCATGGGTCACCAGCAGTCCCGCCAGCAGCGACATGATGTAGGCGCCCCAGGTGGAGATGGGCGACACCACGCACACCGGGGCCGATGTAGAATCGATGCAGTAGGCCAACTTTTCCCTGGAGATGCCGTACTGATCGGTCACCGGGCGGGCCACGTTGCCGACCAGCAGGGCATTGAAGTAGTCATCGATAAAGATAATGGCACCGAGAAACACCGTCATCAGTTTGGCATCCCGGCCGTGGCGAATGCGCCCCCGGGCCCATTTGGCAAAGGCACGGGTGCCGCCGGAAACCGAGATCAAGGCCATCAGTATGCCCATGGTCAGCAGGAAGCCGATGGTGTACAGGTTCCAACTGCTGAAACTGCCGTCCTCCCATACCAGAGCCGTTGCCCGCCGGGCCACCTCTGACACCATGGTGGTTACCGAGAAGTCCGCCAGCATCAGGATGCCGGTGAGAATGCCCAGCCCCAGTGACAACAGCACGCGTCGACTGATGATCGCCAGGCCAATGGCCACCACAGGAGGAACAATTGATAATGCCGATTCGGCGTAACTTACTAAAGCCATCGTTTTTTAATCTTATAGGTACGATGGAGGCTGCTGACGCGACGACAGGTCGCGGACGGGCCACAGGACGTGACTCGTCTTCCTTCAGTAGCGCTCCACAGTAAATTTAATCCCCAAACTCCTTTTGGGATTTACTATGGCAGTGCCGCACCTGTTGAATGCGGCCCCAGCAAAGCGGGATGACGCCCGTTTCACTTCGGCATCGACTCCTTTCAACCAGGGTCATCGGGGGTCACCCTCGACTGGTTTACTGATAGGCGATGCGCCTCTACGTGTTGTCCGGGAGGACAACCTGTTTATCTAAGCATGCAGAGTAACCAAGGCGACCGCGGGAATCCAGACAATTGTGATAAAAATCTCAACTTGGATTCAAAAGTCAGTCCAAAAGGCCAAAAAAACATCGTTGCTCGGATTGGCGCACCGCGTCGATGCCAACAACGGTTAAAATGCGCCCATAATCTGCCAAAACTGTGATCCCGCGCTTATCTCTTGGTGGCGACGGCTCTATACTGTGCCCCCTCCAAAGATTGCTCGAGTGTCGTTTCATGCCAATCCGCTTTGCTTCGCTGTTCTCTCGTCCCACCGACTGGCTGTTCTGGCTGGTGGCAGCCTTGTGCCTGCTGCCTGCCATCAGTTCACCGCTGGCACTGATCTTTGGCGTGGTCATGGCCAGCCTGGGCTGGATTCCAGAAGGCCTGAAGACCGGCCCGGTGGCCAAGAAACTGCTGGCGGGGTCCATTGTGGCGCTGGGATTCGGTATCCACCTGGAGCAAGCCATCGCCGCCAGCAAGGCCGGACTGGGGATCATCGTGATCTCAATATTTGGCACCCTGATTCTGGGCTGGCTGCTGACCCGAGCCCTGAAGCTGGAGCACAAAACCGGTTACCTGATCTCTGCCGGCACCGCCATCTGTGGCGGCAGCGCCATCGCAGCCGTCGCCCCGGCCATCAACGCCAAAGATCACCACACCTCCATCGCTCTGGGCACGGTGTTTGTCCTGAATTCGGTGGCCCTGTTCCTGTTTCCCGCCATTGGCCACCTGCTGAACATGAGCCAGGAACAGTTTGGAATCTGGAGTGCCATCGCCATTCATGACACCTCATCGGTGGTCGGCGCCGCCCAGGCGTACGGCGATCAGGCGTTAATGACCGCCACCACCCTGAAACTGGCCCGGGCGCTGTGGATCATTCCGGTGGCCTTTATCAGCGCCCTGTTGTTTCGCAGCAGCGAGCGACGCATTGCGGTGCCGGGATTCATTGTGCTGTATTGCGTGGCCATCGCCATCGCCTACCTGCTGCCTCAGGGCGCGCCGCTGTATGAACTGACGTTTCAAACCGGCAAGCGGGTGCTGGTGTTGTGTCTGTTCCTGATCGGCTGCGGCATCTCTGCCAAACGGCTGAAAGAGGCCGGGCCCAAGCCTCTGCTGTTGGGGGTTGGCCTGTGGCTGACCATCAGCTCACTGTCCCTCATCTACCTGTTGAATCGCTGAGGTTGCGGGGCGGCACAACAGCAGCCCCAGCACCAGCACAAAAGCCACCAGCTCCAGGGTGGCCCTGACGCCACCTTCGGTGGTCAGCGCCACCAGCACCATCAGCGGCAGCAAAGCCAGCAGCAGTCCATTCCTCATCATCCGCACTTCCTCTTAGTTCGAAGGCTAATCATCGGAATAAAAAGCACTTTCATCAAAAGCGTTTTCAACTAACCCATGCTCAATCAGACTAAGAGGCTCGTGTTCCGTCAGCGCCGAACGGCGGTCACCGTTGTCGAACAGGTACCGGAAGCGACCAAATTGAGGGGAAATCCACCGCCAAGGCTTTACACAGACCGTCGGGATTTTTATAGTAGCCGCCTTCTGTCCGAAACTGGGCCACAGCTGCGCCCGCGGTAGTTTTAAGGAATCCCCAATGATCAACGTATTTGGCCACAAGAGCCCTGATAGCGATTGCGTTTGCTCCGCAGTCATCGCCACCCACTGGTTGGGCGCCCGCGGCAAGCAAGCCACCCCTTTCCGCCTGGGTGAAATCAGCCGCGAAACCCAGTTCATCTTCGATTTTGCCGGTGTCGAAGTGCCACCGCTGCTGGAGAAGCCGCTGAAGGGCGAGCAGGTGTATCTGGTCGACTACAGTGAAGCGGAGCAAGCCCCGGACGACATCAACGACGCCGATCTGGTGGGCATTGTCGACCATCACCGTCTGGGTACCCTCACCAGCGCCGCACCGCTGGAAGCCTGGCTGATGCCTCTGGGCTCCTCCGCCTCGGTGCTGTTTGAACTTTGTGGCATTCACAACGTCGAGATTCCTCAGCCGATGGCCCGCCTGATGATTGGCGCCCTGCTGTCCGACACCGTTGGCCTGAAGTCGCCCACCACCACCGAGCGCGACGCCGAGATCGTTGAACTGCTGGCACCGCTGGCCGGTGTCGAAGTCGAGCCCTTCCTGGCGGATCTGCTGGCGGCCAAAACCAACGTCGAAGGCCTGAGCACCGAAGCGCTGCTGGACAAAGACGTCAAAGGCTACGAGATTGCCGGCAAGTCCACCAACCTCGGTCAGCTGGAGCTGGCGGATTACGGCCAGGTTGAGCACGAACTGGCTAACCTGCAAGCATTGATGGAACAGCGCGTAACCGACAAAGGCCTGGACCTGATCGCCCTGATGCTGACCAACATCCGCACCGAAGAGACCACCCTGATGGTGGCCGGTCCATTGTCCGACACCATCAAGAACGCCAACAATGGCAGCCTGGTGTTCGAAGGCTTCCTGAGCCGCAAGAAACAGATGCTGCCCTGGGTTACTCAGGTTCTGGCTGGTTGAGACACCGTGCCAACCCCATAAAAAAAACCGGCCATGGCCGGTTTTTTTTTGTCCCTGTCAGTCACCGCTGATGGTAAAAGTCTGGTAATCGTAGTGCCCATCCGGTAACACCGTTGCCAGCCCGTACTCACCATTGGTCAGCAGGGTATACACCGCCGAATCCCCCAGCTTGACCTTGTCCGGGGTATTGAGTTTCCACTCGTGCTCAATCTCTTGCAGACGCCCCGGGTGGCTCTGGCCACCCAACAATGAGGTCAGCGCCCAGTAGGTGTACTCGGTCACCATGCAGCTGTAATCGCAGCTTTCATCGTCGTAGGTGTACCAGGCGCCATCGGGGTAGCTGGCCGGGATCGACTCAAAACGGCCACCGCGGGCCTGATCCATGGCATCGGCGATCTGCGATTCCGCCACTTCGCCGAAGATTTTCGGATACACCGAGGCATAGCCCTCATGGGTGATCAGGTGCAGCACCTCCTCCAGGGTGGCGTCAAACTGGCCCGGCGTCGATCCTTGCGGATGCACCTCTGAACCATACAGATCCTGAAACGCTCCCCCTTGCGGTAGCCCTTCCCCGACCGTTTCCAGGTCCGCTTCATCTGGCACCATGATCAGGGTGGCCCGCTTGTTGACCAGAGCCTCTACCACCGCCTGATTGTCTGCCAGACCATTTTCATCATTATCCAGGTACTGGGCCATCACATTGGCCGCATGCAGCATCTTGGCTTTATCGATGTTGCTGGTGGCCCGAATGCTCACCCCAAACACACTGGTATGCAACGGAAACGCTTTTTCCAGCGCGGCGTTCCCCTTATCCGGAGTCGGGGTGGGGGCGGGGCTGCTCGAGTTACTGCTGCTGTTGCAGCCGCCCAGAGTCAGTACTGCCAGGGCGGTCAACACAGCCCAAGGTTGTGCGCTCATAGCGCCTCCTGTTGTGCCTTTAGGTAAACAAAGTGTTATCGGCAGTATCTCAACCTGCGGAGACTGCCGGGGTAAGGCCCAGCAAGCGCAAGTAAGCCTTTGTAAGCTCTTTGTTTGGCCATTGGCTATGCTAACTGCAGCGATTGTCACCGTCACAGGAGTCGGCATGCCCATTCGAACTACCGCCACCAAGGCCGGTACCCACCAGGCCCTGATCAACACCTCGTTTGAAAGCCGGGTAATTTCATGGCTGATGCAGGATGGCTGGCAGGTGTTTACTCCGGTGCTGGACAACGGTCACGCCACCGACATCCTGATCTCGGACGGCCCCCATTTTCATCGGATTCAGGTGAAAACTGCCGAGGCCAAAGGGGATGATCACGTGATAGAAAATCGTTGGCGGGACAGCCACGTCAATGTGGTGGTGTACTTTGCCCGCAACTCAAACTGGGGCTACGTGATGCCGGCGTTTGACGACCCCAGGCGGCCAATGAATCATCCCCAGCATCAGAAATTTGAGCAGGGTAAGAACGCCTTCCTAAAGGCATTTCACAAGCTGTGACCCCCTTGAACGGCGGCGCCCCAGCAAAACCGACCGCCCCCTGCCACTGCAGCAGGGCGATGACTTCATAACCAATTCCGGGTAGTTATTTACCATTTTTGACTATTTATTAGCCTCCATTGGGTGGTATGTTTAAAGGTTCCACTAGTAGAAACAGGAAGTAAGAGCATGAAGCTGGAGTCCCTTGCCCTGCACCACGGCTATGAATCTGAAGCCACCACCAAGGCGGCGGCGGTGCCGATCTATCAAACCACCTCCTACACCTTTGACGACACTCAGCACGGGGCCGACCTGTTTGACCTGAAGGTCGCAGGCAATATCTACACCCGCATCATGAACCCGACCACCGCGGTGCTGGAACAGCGTGTGGCAGCCATGGAAGGCGGCATTGGCGCCCTGGCACTGGCGTCAGGCATGGCGGCCATTACTTATGCGATTCAGTGCTTGTGCGAAGTGGGCTCCAACATCGTCAGCACCAGCCAACTTTATGGTGGCACTTACAACCTGTTTGCCCACACCCTGCCAAAACAGGGGATTGAAACCCGAATGGTGTCGGCGGACGATTTCGATGGCTTTGAGGCCGCCATCGATGCCAATACCAAGGCGATTTTCTGCGAGTCCATCGGCAACCCTGCCGGTAATGTGGTTGATCTGAAAAAGCTGGCGGACATTGCCAATCGCCACGGCGTGCCACTGATCGTCGACAACACCGTCGCCACGCCCTTCCTGTGCCGCCCCTTTGAACTGGGTGCCCACATCGTGATTCACTCACTGACCAAATACATCGGCGGTCACGGCACCGCAGTGGGGGGCATCATTGTCGATTCCGGTAAATTTGACTGGGTGGCCAACAAGGCCCGCTTCCCGATTCTCAATGAACCGGATCCCTCCTACCATGGCGTGGTGTACACCGAAGCCTTAGGGGAAGCCGCCTTTATCGGGCGTTGCCGAGTGGTGCCGCTGCGCAATACCGGCGCCGCTATCTCGCCCCATAATGCCTTTTTGATCCTGCAAGGACTGGAGACCCTGGGGCTAAGAATGGAGCGCCACTGCAAAAATGCCGAAAAACTGGCGGCCTACCTGACCGATCATTTCAAGGTCAAATGGGTCAACTACGCCGCCCTGCCCAACAGCCCCTATTTCGAGACCTGTAACAGCATCTGTGGCGGCAAGGCCTCAGGCATTCTGAGTTTTGGCATCAAGGGCGGACGTCAGGCCGGTGCCCAATTCATCGATGCCCTGAAGATGATCCTGAGATTGGTCAACATCGGCGACGCCAAATCCCTGGCTTGCCACCCGGCCACCACCACTCACCGACAACTCAATCCGCAGGAACTGGCGGCCGCCGGAGTCAGTGAAGATCTGGTGCGCATCTCTGTGGGCATTGAGAACATCGACGACATCATCGCCGACGTCAGCCAGGCCCTGGACGCCGTGGAGTCATAACCTGTCTCGGCCCGCTCCGGCAACGGGGCGGGCTAGAGGCGGCGTACCGACGGATGGCGAGGACTGGCTCGCTCATGAAACACGTCATCCAGATACCGTCCCAGCTCCGCCTCGGTCAACTGCGGTGGAATCACCACCTCGTACACCCGCGCCCGAGCGCCGGTGTCGGAGTCGCGAAACAGCCACCACTCGCCCTCTTTCCTGAGCACCGACATAGGCGTTCCAAACACATCAAACCTGAGCACGGCAGTCTCCTCCTGTGGACGCAACACCAGTATCGAGCAGTGACCACCACACAGGCAACAAAAAGGGGCCCTGTGGCCCCTTTTGTCATCGCTACCGGTTACAGGTGATACTTCACAATGAACGAGTAGGTGTTTTGATCGATGCCGTCGACACCGTATTTGTTCTGCCAGTAATCGTACTCAATACCCACAAACAGGGTATTGGATTTGGCTTCTCCAAACAGCGAACGGCCCAGGTCGTACTTGATCTGTGGGTTAAAATGCAGGTTCTCTTGGTAACCGTCATTATCGGCGGCCACCACCCAATCGATGAAACCGTCGACCACCAGGTTGGCATCGCCAACCGGAATGTCGACCCGGAATACCGGCGTCAACTGCCAACCGTCACTGATATTGTCGTCATTGATGGCATCACGCTTATAGGCATTAAGCTGAAAGTAGGTGAAACCAGGCAGGGTCAAATCGGCACCGACACCATAGAGGAAGCTCTCCACCGGGCCCTTTCCGGTTTCATAGGTCAACGCCAATGACAGATCGGTCACCGGCCCCATGCTCAGATCCTTCCCCAGCATCTTTCCAAAGCTGAAGCGAGGCGAGATTTCGCCGTAAGAGGCCGACTCACTGGTGCCGTTAAAGTCGATGAAATCGTAGAAGGCAAACCAGTCGCCATAGCTCCACGCTCCAGCCGTCTCCAGAGTCAACGTGGTCTGACGATGTGATGGAGCCAGATCATAGTCTTCACCGTGCAACACGGTGGCACTGGCGTCCCACCATTGGATTGGGCTTTCGGCGTACGCAGACGTGGACGCCAGCAAAGCCAGCGCCAGGGTGATTTTCTTCATTGTAGGGTCTACCTTGTTATTGCCGCCGGCCTGCATGGGCACCGCGGTCTCATTTTTGTTGGGTGTACAGAGTCGCCGACGGTGGCTGCATAGACGCACCGGAACGGCAGTAAAACCCGCGCAATATAGAGAAGAATCCCCTCAGACACAAAAATTTTCACACAATCGCAGTAAAGAGTGTCCGCCAGCGCCAACTCTGGCCATTTCTGAGACCGGGATCCTATTGCACGTTTACCTCTTTGTAACATTGCGCTTTCGGGGACAGCGATAGCACCTGCCTTAAGGCCGCCAGGCCACCCCTATGACCAAGGGACAACAACGGCCCTGGGCCATCAAAGACACAGCCACGACCACTTTGAGGATTGAAAGCGCCCGGAGACCTCGAACGGTCGGTCCTGATCAAGGAAGCAACAGTGGAATGAAAACGGATAAAGAGTGATGAAATCCCCATAGACAGATTGGCAGGAAAAAACTAATGCCAAATATGTCGAGTCTAAATAATACTGAATGAAGCCTGAATATATTGGCAATTCCACACCGATGTTATTCCCACTAAAGTTACCATTTAGCAAAGCTTTTTGTTGACAATATAAAGTTTCTATGAGCACTCAAATCGGCTATCGATCATCGCCGAGAAAAGATAAACCACTGAAAATAAACAATATTTATTTACTGAAATATCAAGATGCAGAATATGAACGAGATTTCCCGAGCCGAAGAAAACCAAATTTTCTGACTATTCAACAAAACCGCAACAGTGATGAATTTACCCTGTGTGGCTATTTTATCTGTTTACACTTTTCCTGTTCTCTTCAGCTTGTTTCATCCCCAGCAAATATGAGATAAATGCACCATCATCAAAAATACTTTCAAATTTTTGCGCCCTCGGCTGTGCCTTGGGCGCAGAGTGCACCATTCTGTTTAGGAGTCCTGATGCGGCAAACGCTGAAAATGGCTGCAGTTATCTCTGCAGCATTATGGGTAACGGCTTGTAACTCAGAGGGCAAGGGCCCTCAAGGCCCAGCTGGCCCACACACTACCGAAGTTAATGTCATTACCGTCGAGCCGCAGTCGCAGGAGATCACCGTTGAACTGCCCGGACGTACCCGTGCCTTTATGAAAGCTGAGGTCCGTCCCCAGGTCAGTGGCGTCATTGAAGCCCGCAGCTTTACCGAAGGCGGCAATGTCACTGCCGGCCAGTCTCTGTACCAGATCGATGCCGCCCCTTATCAAGCCGCACTGATCAGCGCCAAGGCCGACCTGGAACGAGCCAAGGCCAATGAAATCTCCACTCGGGCAACCGCCGAGCGCTACCGCGAGTTGATTGGCTCCAACTCCATCAGCAAGCAGGACTTCGATCTCGCCGAAGCCGCCTACCTGGAAGCCAAGGCCAGCGTCGAGATGGCCAAAGCGGCCATCAACCAGGCAGAAATCAACCTGGCTTACACCAAGGTGGAAGCTCCCATCTCCGGTCATATCAGCCGCTCCGGCGTAACACCGGGTGCTCTGGTCACTGCCAACCAGTCTCAGGCCCTGGCCCAGATCTCTCAGCTGGACCCCATCAACGTCGACATCGTTCAGTCCAGTACTGAAATGCTCAAGTTGAAAACCCAACTGGCCTCCGGCGCCCTGCAGCAATCTGCAACCACTGAAGTAACCTTGATCCTCGAGGATGGCAGTGAATACCGCCACCCTGGCAGCCTCAAGTTTGCCGAAGTCACCGTCGATGAAGGTACCGGCTCCGTTACCATGCGGGCCGAGTTCCCGAACCCTGACGGCGTTCTGCTGCCAGGCATGTTCGTTCGGACTCGCATGACCGTCGGCACCGATCCCAGTGCCATCCTGGTTCCACAGAAAGCCATCAGCCGTACCCCTCGAGGAGAAGGCCGAGCCATGGTGGTCACCGCCGACAACAAAGTCGAAGCCCGCAACGTGACCACCGCTCAGGCGATTGATCACCAATGGCGTATCCTCGACGGCCTGCAGGCCGGTGACAAGGTGATCACCGAAGGGTTGCAACGTGTACGTCCCGGAGCCTCGGTGACGATTCAGGAAATCACTGCTCACGCAGCTAACTAACGGGAACGATACATGGCTCGTTTTTTCATCGATCGCCCCATCTTTGCCTGGGTGATCGCCATCATCGTGATGCTGGCGGGTGCGCTGGCCATCACCACTTTGCCGGTGTCTCAGTACCCCAGCATTGCGCCGCCGACCATTGAGATCAATGCCACCTACCCGGGTGCCTCGGCCAAGACAGTGGAAGATACGGTTACCCAGGTGATCGAGCAGCGGATGACCGGTCTCGACCATCTGCGCTACATCGCCTCTCAAAGTGACAGCTTTGGTAACGCCACCATTACCCTGACCTTTAACGCCGAAGCCGATGCCGACATCGCTCAGGTTCAGGTTCAGAATAAGTTGCAACTGGCGATGCCGTTGCTGCCCCAGGAGGTTCAGGCCCAGGGCATCAGCGTCAACAAAACCAGCAGTGGCTTCCTGATGGTTCTGGGCTTCGTGTCCCAGGATGGCTCCATGGATAAGGCGGACATCGCCGACTACGTGGCCGCCAACATTCAGGATCCCATGAGCCGGGTCGCCGGTGTGGGTGACATCACCCTGTTTGGCTCTCAGTACGCCATGCGCATCTGGTTGGATCCGCTGAAACTGAACCAGTTCAGCCTCTCCACCAATGACGTGGTCGCCGCCATCCGGGAGCAGAATGCTCAGGTTTCCGCCGGCCAGCTGGGCGGTACCCCCTCGGTACAGGGCCAGGAGCTCAATGCCACGGTGTCGGCGCAATCTCGCCTGCAGACGCCACAAGAGTTCCGCGACATCGTGCTGAAGTCCGACTCCAGCGGTGCCAAGGTGTTCCTGGGTGACGTTGCCCGGGTGGAAGTGGGCGCCGAAAGCTACTCGGTGACCTCGTTCTACAACGGCCAGCCGGCCTCCGGCCTGGCGATTCAATTGGCCACCGGCGCCAACGCCCTGGATACCGCCGAACGAGTCATGAGCCAGATCGAGGAGATGAAGCCATTCTTCCCTCAGGGGCTGGATGTGGTACTGCCGTTTGATACCACTCCGTTCGTCGGCAAATCCATCGAAGGCGTGGTCCACACCCTGCTGGAAGCCATCGTCCTGGTCTTTTTGATCATGTACCTGTTCCTGCAGAACTTCCGTGCCACCCTGATCCCGATGATTGCGGTACCGGTAGTACTGCTGGGTACCTTCGGCATTCTGGCCGTCACCGGTTTTTCCATCAACACCCTGACCATGTTCGCCATGGTGTTGGCCATCGGCCTGTTGGTGGACGACGCCATCGTGGTGGTAGAAAACGTCGAACGGGTGATGTCCGAGGAGGGCTGCAGCCCGCTGGAAGCCACCCGTAAATCCATGGACCAGATCACCGGCGCCCTGGTAGGCATCGGCCTGACCCTGTCGGCGGTGTTTGTGCCCATGGCCTTCATGTCCGGCTCCACCGGCGTGATCTACCGTCAGTTCTCCATCACCATCGTCTCCGCCATGGCGTTGTCGGTGCTGGTCGCGATCATCCTGACACCGGCCCTGTGTGCCACCATGCTCAAGCCGATCAAAAAAGGCCATGCGCATACCGATAAAGGCTTCTTTGGTTGGTTTAACCGCACCTTCGATCGCTGGACCAATCGTTACGAAGGCACCGTGGGTGGCATTCTGAAACGCACCGGCCGAGTGTTCTTCATCTATCTGGCCCTGGTGGTTGCCACCGCCTGGATCTTCATGCGGATGCCGACCGCCTTCCTGCCTGATGAAGATCAGGGGGTGATGTTTGTGCAGGCGATTCTGCCACCAAACTCCACCCAGGAAAGCACCCTGCACGTGCTGGACAAGGTCGAAGAGTACCTGCTGGAGCAGGAAGGTGACTCGGTGGAATCAGTATTCACCGTCTCCGGCTTCTCGTTTGCCGGTATGGGTCAGAACATGGGCCTGGCGTTCGTCAACATGAAGCCATGGGAAGAGCGCACAACCGCTGGCAGCGATGTCCAGTCGGTCGCCAACCGGGCCATGGGCGCATTCTCGCAGATCAAAGAGGCGATGGTGTTTGCCTTCGTGCCTCCGGCGGTACTGGAACTGGGCACCGCCAACGGTTTTGACCTCTACCTACAGGACAAGAACGGTCAAGGTCACGATGCCCTGATGGCCGCCCGTAACCAGCTACTGGGTCTGGCGGCGCAAAATCCCAACCTGGTGGGCGTTCGCCCCAATGGTCAGGAAGACGCGCCCCAATACCAGCTGCACATTGACCACGCCAAACTGCGGGCACTGAGCCTGAACATCAACGACGTCAATGCCTCCCTCGCCACCGCCTGGGGTAGCTCCTACGTCAACGACTTCATCGACCGCGGTCGAGTGAAGAAGGTGTTTGTTCAAGGCGAACCGGAATACCGGATGCAGCCGGACGATCTCAACGCCTGGTACGTGCGCAACAGCCTGGGTGAGATGGTGCCCTTCTCCGCCTTTGCCACCGGCAGCTGGGAGTACGGCTCGCCACGCCTGGAACGCTTTGGCGGCCTGCCGGCACTGAACATTCAGGGGGCCACCGCGCCCGGCTTCAGTACCGGTGCCGCCATGGACATTATGGAAGACCTGGCCAAACAGTTGCCTCCGGGCTTTGGCATCGAGTGGAACGGCCTCTCCTATGAAGAGCGCTTGTCCGGCAATCAGGCGCCAGCCTTGTATGCCCTGTCCATTCTGGTGGTGTTCCTGGTTCTGGCGGCGCTGTATGAAAGCTGGTCGGTGCCTTTTGCGGTGATACTGGTGGTGCCATTGGGCGTTATCGGCGCACTGCTGGCAACCTATGGCCGCGGATTGTCCAACGACGTATTCTTCCAGGTGGGGCTGCTGACCACCGTCGGTCTGGCCACCAAGAACGCCATTCTGATTGTGGAGTTTGCCAAGGAGTACTACGAAAAAGGTGCCGGCCTGATCGAAGCAACCCTGCACGCGGTCAGAGTCCGTCTGCGGCCGATTCTGATGACCTCTCTGGCCTTTGGCCTGGGGGTAGTACCGCTGGCCATCAGTACCGGTGTTGGCTCCGGGGCTCAGAACGCCATTGGTACCGGCGTACTGGGCGGCATGATGAGCTCCACCTTCCTGGGGATCTTCTTTATTCCGTTGTTCTTCGTCATTATTGAGCGCCTGTTCAGTAAGCGAGAGCGCCAGGCCAAACACGCCATTGGTGAAGCAAAAACCGAGTCTGAAATCTGACACTGACTGCAGACAACAAAAAGCCCGGCAGATGCCGGGCTTTTTTATGGATGTCGCTACCATGGCGACGACATCCCTTGCGAGGCGTTAGCTTTCTTTGGTCAACGCTTCAAGGCCCTGATCCAACCCGCACTCTTTGAGCAAACTGTCCACCAAAGGCGCCTGGGCACGATGCTTCAATGCACTGTTGACCAAGGCTTCCGGCAGGCTGCCCCCTTGATCAGACACACCACCACCGCCAACGCTTTGTTGACCATTGAGGCCATCGACACTGATGATCTTCATACCATCGATCTGCTCAAGCGGCTTGACACTTTCACGAATGATGGCCGGCAAGGCATCGTGCAGACTCAGGATGCGTTTCAGCGCAATCTGATTCTCGTTGAGCGCGTTCAGAGCCTCGTTCATCAGTCGAGTACCTTCGGCATCAATGCGATACTGCTCCTGACTGGCTTCGGCGCGAATCTTAGTGGAGGCTGCATCCGCTTCCGCTTCAATTTTTAGCGCTTCGGCCCGATCTTCCGCCGCAAATTTTTCCGCCTCGGCTGAGACTTTAACGCCGGTCGCCTGCTTCTCCGCTTCCTTCTGAGCCTCAATGATCTCAATCTGTTTATCCCGCTGAGCCACCTCGACCTGACGGGCGGTCATCACCTCTTCTTCCGCTTTCACCGCCTGAGCACGCGCCTGGTTCGCCTCTTTGTCGGCCAACGATTGCTGCTGAGACTTTTCAGCCACCGCGATGGCTCGATCCTGCTCAGCCAGCTCAACGGACTTCTGGCGGGTAATGTCCTGCTCAGACAACAGTCGATCCCGTTCAATCTCTTGAGTCTTCAGCTCCTGATCTTTGGAGATTTCCGCGGTTCGAGTCTGTTTCTCTGCCGCAATTTTGGCCTGTTCCACCTGGCGGGCAGCAGTAATCTCAGCTTCTTGAGCCTCACGTTGACGATCGTGTTGCTGCTTGGCAATTTCCGCTTTTTGCTGAGCTTCACGGATGGAAATCTCCCGTTGCTGCTCCAGCTGGGCATAGCGTTTCTGCTTGTTGATCTCCAACTTATCCTGCTCGGCACCGAGGTTCTTGCGCTCGATCTCGACCATGGTCTCCTGCTCAATGTCGTTGATCTCTTTGCGGCGCGCTTCCGTTGAGCGAGTCATCTTGGCCAGACCTTCGGCATCGAACACGTTGTCCTGAGTAAAGAACTCTTTCTTGGTCTGATCCAGTCCGGTCAGGGACACCGATTCCAGCTCCAGACCGTTTTTCAGCAGATCCTCACTTACTACCTGTTGCACCTTCTGAACAAACTGCGCTCGCTGCTCATGCAGTTCATCCATGTTCATTTCCGCCGCCACAGATCGCAGCGCATCGACAAACTTACCCTCTATCATGTCCTTTAGGGCGTCCGGGTGCATGGTACGACGGCCAAGAGTCTGAGCCGAGTTGGCGATGGCATCCAGGTCCGGCTTGACTCGCAGATAGAACTCGGCCAACACATCGACCCGCATGCGGTCTTTGGTGATCAGCGCTTGCATCTCTTTACGGCTGACCTCCAGTCTCAGGGTATTCATATTGACCGGAATCACTTCATGCAGCACCGGCAACACCATGGCACCGCTGTTCATGATCACCTTCTGGCCACCAAAGCCCGTTCGAACAAAGGACTGCTCCTTGGAAGAGCGCACGTACAAGCGGGAAAACACCACCCCGAGTAGCAGCAAGCACACGAAGGCGCTGCCGGCGACGGTGAGAATAAAAGAAAAATTTGTGGTCATTACTGAGACTCCATCTCATTCAAAAGAGAACTGCTTGGGGTTATTACTGAAAAATGTTGCCCGTGGTACTGCACCAACAATACCGACTCACCCTGGCGATAGCGGCTGTTCGGTTCGTCGGGCACCACCATGACGTAATGTTGGGTGCCGAAACGGTCTTTTACTCTGGCCTGAGCCGGAAAGTCAGCCTTGGCCTCACCGACGGTGATGACGCCGACGCAGCCGACAAGATCCCCTACCTCTACCACCTGAGAGGTGTCTGCCCCCACGTAGCGAGCCAACCTCGCGGCAAAAAAGCGGACAACCGGCAGGCTGGCAAACAACACCAGCGGGGAAAGCAGCCAACCGGATATCGACAGGCCCGCCAGTCCCAGAATCAGGTATTGAACGGTCAGCCCCAGAATGCCGAAGGTCGTCAGCAGCAAAATCAATAACATGATCGCCGGCACCTTGCCCACCAGTAGCCAACCAAGCAAGCGGGATACCGTCCCCTGCGGCATCTCGGCGCCATCGATGGACAGATCCAGGTCCGGCAACAGACTGTCGAGGAAAGCCGACACGCCAACACCAAGAACGGTTGCCACCCCTTCAAACAGAGCGATAAACAGCATCAACATCAGCGCAATGCTAAAAGGGGTGTTTTCCACGGCAAACAAAAAGGCCATTAGGATCAATCCTCGGCTGCAAGCTTGGCCTTGGCCAAGCGCTGGGCGATGGCACTCTTACGGGCCAGAGACTCCAGCTCCGCCAATTTCTGGTGGTCCTTACCTGCCCCTTGCTGACGGACACCGGTTTGCCGAGACAGGATCTTGTTGAAGGCACGCTCAGATTGCTCGGCACTCTGGGTGGGCGTGGTCGCTTGCGGCTGTCCGGATACCGACTGACTGCTCTGCTTCTGGGCTTCACGGAAGTCATTCAGTGCATTGAGCATCTCGCGTCGTTTTGCCAACAGCGCATCGATGTAGCCCTGAGTCTCGGTTAATTGATCACTCTTTTCGGACAGCAGGCGCTGCAACACCGGCAATTGAGCTTCGATGTCCATCTGCCTGGCGATGGCCACTTCCGCCAGATCATCCCGACCCGCGTCCAGTGCGGCGGTCAGACTCTCTGCCAGTTGATCATGCTCGGCAGATGCCTGTTGATACTGCTTGGCGGTCAGGTGCTTGGCGGCTTCCAACTTGCCGAGTTCCAGGCGTAATTCATCCACCGCCTGCTCCATCTCTGCAATGGCGCCTTCCATCGCCATTTCAGGCGCGGCGTCTTCCATGCTGTCGACCAGACTGTTAGCAGACGCCGTCACCAAACGGCCAATGCGACTAAAAATGCCTTCATTCATCTCGTTCATCCTTTTTATTCAGTTCCAGAAACAATGTCGCCAGGGCAGTCAGACTCTCAGTCTGTCCCTTGCTGGCGTCCTCATTCAGATAAGACGGAACCAGGTTCATTCGCAGCGTATGCTGCAACAGTTCCAGAGTTCGTTGCAGCGCCTGAGCCTCCATGGCCGACACTGGCATTGCCGGGTTGGTGCTGGCCAAGGGGGCGAGACTGGTGGGCAACCAACCGAGCAGGTGCGCCAGCAGCGGCGAGCCTTGGTCGGTCATGGCGTGGCTGAATACCCGCTCCCGGGCTGGTGCCAATAGATCTTCCACCACTTTGTAGGCCTGGTTTGGTGTCCGCTCGGTGCCATGGAAAATCCGGTACACCCGAATTAACTCACGCAGTTTGTCACTTTGGGTGTGAATCCCCTCTCCCTCTACCGACATCAACAGATCGAAGTCGGCATCGCTGAGCCGGGCACTGACTGGATGCTTGCGAGTCGTCATCGCCATTGCCTCAAAAATACGGTGTATTCATTTGTATACATCCCGCCCTCCACTGTCAACCAATGAGTCTAATTCACAATGAAATTTATTGATTTTTAGAACTAATCCCGTCAATTTTCGGCATAATTAACGGCAGGCACATCGACATTCAGCGATCTCAGCGCGTCAACCAGACAACAAAAAGCCCGGCAGATGCCGGGCTTTTTTATGGATGGGTACCGCTGTCGAGTTACGCTACCTGGGCCTCCAATTGAGCCACCAACTCCGGTGGCAACTGCAGCTGTTTCGCCAGTTCCTTCAGATAGGCCTGCTCCATGAAGTTCTGTTCATCCACCATCAACACCGAGGCCAGGTACACTTCCGACGCCTCCTGGGGAGAGCCAACAGCAGCGGCAATCTCGACCGGATCCAGCGGCTTATCCAGCTCTTGCTGCACAAAGGCGCTGACGTCAGCACTGGCTCCTATGGCCTGTACCGCCTGAAAAATGCGACTCTTTTCATCGTCATCCACATGACCATCGGACTTGGCCGCAGCGATCATCGCCTTAAGCACCACCATCGAATGCTGCTCCGTTTGTGGCGGTAATGCAGCCGTGGGCTGAGACGGCACCGCTTCAGGAGTCGAGGCAGACTGGGACTGTGGCTGCTGATTGGATTGCCAGTCGTTGAACACCTTAAAGGCCAACGCCCCCAGCGCCGCCGCCCCGCCCAGTTTGGCGGCCTTTTTCCCCATCTTGCGGCCCTTTTTCGACCCCACCAACATGGTCAACAGGCTGCCTCCCACGGCTCCACCGATGGCTCCCTTGGTCATGTCCGACATGCCGCTACCCCCACTGGAGCTGCTCTGCCCCATGCTGGTTTTCGCCTGTTGAGCCAGATCGCCGCCAGACGCCATCACCTGATTGAGTAGGCCTTTGAAATCCATTCTATTCCCCTTGTTTTTGTCACCTGTGCCATTAGAACCTGCCGGGCAGGCAAAGGTTCACCCATTCCACCTGCTCACCATCGAGACATTGAGCTTAAACGAGACCGAATGGGACTGTTAAGCAGACAGTTGTAACCGAACATTGACACCGACGCAGCTCGCCGGGTATCGACAGGCTCGAAGCTGAAGCTGGAGGCAGTTCACAATTTCCCATCACAACCACAACAAAACAATCATCAAAAATGCCACATTTGTGATCCTCGTGGGCTTTTGTCCATACCCAAGCGCCCAGGAATGGGTCACTATGTCGACCAGACTGCGGCAACGACTGCAACGCCAGTGCCGATTTCAGCCCAGGGCACCCATCGTGCTTTAGCACCACCTGTAACAACCAATGAGACAGCATGCGAATTTTACTGTTGGTCACCGCCTTTAATGGCCTCTCACAACGAATTCATCAGCAGCTTAGCCTGGAAGGGCACTGCGTCAGCGTGGTGTTTGCGACCCACGAACGGGAGCTTAGAAAAACCCTGAATCAGTTCCAACCCGAACTGATCCTGTGCCCATTCCTGAAACACCGGATTGCCGATGACATCTGGCAAAACTACCTGTGCATCATTATTCATCCCGGCATCACCGGCGATCGGGGCCCCTCGTCCCTGGACTGGTCAATTCTCGAGCAACAACCGAGTTGGGGCGTTACCGCCTTGCAGGCGGACCAGGAGATGGACGCCGGTGACATCTGGGGCAGCCAGCCGTTTCCCATGCGCTCGGCCCCCAAGGCCAGTCTCTACCGCCAGGAGGTCAGCACCGCCGCCGCCCTGTTGGTCACCGAATTAATGCAGCATCTGCGCCAGGGAGGGTTTGCTCCTCGCCCTTTGAACTACGCCGATCCCAGCGTCAAAGGCGAGCTGAAACCGCTGATTAAACAAGCACAGCGCCGCATCGACTGGCTCAAAGACGACACCGACACCGTCCTTCGCAAAATCCACGCCGCCGACAGCGTACCCGGTGTGCTGGATGAGCTCTGCGGCCTGGCGGTGCACCTGTATGGCGCCCACCGGGAGACGCAACTCACCGGGCCAAAGCCGAAATCGATCCTCGCCACCCGTCACGGTGCCATCTGCGTGGCCACCAAGGACGGTGCGGTCTGGATCTCTCACCTTAAACGGCAAAAGACCGACGACACCCTGTTCATCAAACTGCCCGCCACCTGGGTGCTGCAATCGCGCCTGCCCGATGTACCCGAAGCCGAACTGCCGCTGCTGCCAGACTATGATCCGAATCGTTTCAGCGAGATCAGCTACCTTCAGCAGGATGAGGTCGGCTATCTGTGGTTCAATTTTCACAACGGCGCCATGGGCACCGAGCAATGCCAGCGTTTACTGAGCGCCTATCGGCAAGCCTGTCAGCGGAACATTCGAGTGTTGGTGCTGATGGGGGGGGATGACTTCTGGAGCAATGGCATTCACCTCAATCACATTGAAGCCGCCGCCGATCCGGCGGCCGAGTCGTGGCAGAACATCAACGCCATCAACGATGTCGTCGAAGCCATTCTGCTCACCGACGACAAGCTGACGGTGGCTGCGGTCGGCAACAACGCCGGTGCCGGTGGGGTGATGATGGCGCTGGCCTGCGACACCGTGGTGGCCCGGGACGGCGTGGTGCTCAACCCTCACTATCAGTCGATGGGGCTGTATGGCTCAGAATACTGGACCTACACCCTGCCCAAGCGGGTTGGCGAAGCGATGGCACAGCAGTTGACCCAGGCTTGCTTGCCGGTGGGCAGCGCGCAGGCCCGGCAGCTGGGATTGGTGGATGAGGTGTTGCCTGGCACGATGGCTGAATTTCAGCGGCAACTGGCTGACTACGCAGTCACGATGGCAACGTCCGAGCTGTATCACAGCCGACTGCAGGCCAAGCGCCAGACTCGCCACCTGGATGAACAGCAGCGCCCCCTGGCCGATTTCCGGCGCCAGGAACTGGAGCAGATGCACCAGTGCTTCCATGGTTTTTTAAGCGACTATCACCGCCTGCGCTATGGTTTTGTCTATAAGATGTGCCCTCGGGTCACGCCGCCGAGGTTAGTCCATCCGCTCGCTCGCAAACGGCCGACCTCAGCGGTCCGCAGTCGCTGACGGCTCTCGACTTCGACAGCCGCATACCGATCCACACGCGCAACATGCTAGGGTAACAGGCTGGTTAGCTTAAGGAGTTCACCCTTGCTTCTGCCCCGTTTTTTGGCCCTGTGCACCGGCCTTTATGCCGGTATCGGCCTGGCGATAACAGTGGCCGGTACCGCCAGCCTGGCACCGGCTCTGGTCTATGCCACCCTGTATGGAGGACTGCCGCTGCTGGCCGCCATCGGCCTCTGGCGACAGCAACGCTGGGCGATGATCATGGCGCTGCTGCTGTTTGCCAGCCAGATCATCCGCCCGCTTGGGGCCGGGCTGGGACTGGCTTACTCCCCTCCGATCTCATTGGGCATTCCCATCTGGAGCACCACTCTGGCGCGAGGTTGGCTGCTGGATCTGTTAGCGCTGTTACTGACGCTGGCCCTTGGCTGGCTGCTGCGCCGCAGCGCACCGCAACCAGCGCCTTAACGCGCCAACGATGCCAGGTAGTGGTCGATTTTGGCCTTCGGGGTTTTAGCCAGCTTCTGCAACTGAGAGAATTGAAGTCCTGCCAGCCGGTGCCGCTGTTGCATCTCGTTGACCATCATCATCCACAAGCGGGCGGTCATTTCGGAATCGGCCAAGGCTCGGTGAAACACGCCATCGTTTTCGATCTGCCGGTAGGCCACCAGCGACCCCAGCTTATGGTTTGGCGCCTGCGGGTACCAGCGCCGGGCGATCAACATCGAGCAGGCAAACCCACCTTGGTAATTCCGACCGATGGCGGCCAGTTCGGCATCGAGAAAACGCTGGTCAAACGAGGCGTTGTGGGCCACCAGATTGGCTCCGGTAATAAAATCGGCAAACCGATCCATCACTTCAGCGCAACCTGGAGCAGCGGAGAGCATGGCATTACTGATGCCGGTGTAACTCTCGATGAAGCCACTGACCCGAAAGCCCGGGTTCATCAACTGCTGAAATCGATCCACCACCTGGCCCTGATGCAACTTAACCGCACCAATCTCGATGGCACGATCTCCCTGGCCCGGTGACAACCCGGTGGTCTCGAAATCCAGAACCACCACGGAATCGGCAGATTCAGCCGTAACCATACACACTCATCCAATCAACGTCGTTAAAGCCGGTCAGGATACCGGAGCCGGTCACTGGATCCCAGTTCTTCTGACCTCAATCCCCGCCTGAGTCAGTTGAGCGTCCAGCTGATCCAGCCGAGAAGCCAGGGTCGGTGGGTGGGTTTCAGCAAACTCCGGCCGCACTCCATGATGCTGAAAGCCGTTGAGGCGGATCGGAACCGGACTCTGTAGCTGCCGATGCAGCCGAATCAGTGCGGCAACTTCGGCGTCAGTATCATTGCAGCCGGCGATCACCAGCCAGCGCAACTCCTCGAGTTTATTGGCCTCGGCCAGCAAGCGAGCGGACGCCAATACCTGGTGGTTACTGCGTCCGGTTAAGCGGCGGTGCAGGCCATTATCCAGCGCCTTGATGTCCAGCATGACCCCGTCCACCCGCTGCAGCAGCGCCGGCCAGTGTTCGGCGGCCAGCAAGCCATTGGAGTCCAGCAACCGGGTCAAGGGTCGACAGGAGGGCGTTAGCGCCATGGCGTCACACAACCCCTGAATCCAGCGTCGCTGCAACGTGGCCTCGCCACCGGAAAAGGTGACCCCATCGAGCAGAAGCGCATTGGCGCTGATGCGGGCCAGCATTTGCGAATGAGTGAATCGCAGCGCCGCCGGATTGCCGCCTCTGGGGCAATGCGGCAGGCAGTCGTCGCACTGTTGGCACAGCGCAGGGTCGCAGCGCAGCGCCTTCCTTTGCCCCGAGCCGCGTACCAGAGTCAGCGCATCCTGGGGGCAGTGTGACACACAGTCGCCACAGTGATTGCACAGGCCGATGGTCTGGGGATTGTGGCAGCTGCCACAATCCATGTTACAGCCCTGAAAAAACAACACCATGCGACTGCCGGGGCCATCGACACAACTGAAATCCAGCACCTTGCTCAGCAGCGCCGTCGCCGGCTTTTGCTTTGGGACCGGTGCCAGCGGTGCCAATGCGGTTATTTCCACAGTGCCGCCGGGTGCTGCTCGTGGCTGATCACCCGCGCCTGACGCTCGAGAATTCCCACCACATCCACGGCCTCCGCCCCCAAGCAGGTGGAGTGGTGCCGCTCCGCCTGCTGACGGAACTTGTCGATGTCGGATTTCTTCACCATAAAACCGGTGACCCGAACCAAATCGTTATCGCTGAGGTTGGCGGTAAACATTCTCAGCCCCAGCCCCAGCCCCCCTTGGACCAGCCGGGTCAACGCGGTCGGATTGTGGCGTATGGTGGGATCAATGGCGAAGATGTCACTGATGCCGCCATCGAAGTAACGATGCATGGGGGCGCACACCTTGATGTGATTAAGGGTATCGGGTTCACTGCCGACCGGAATCCGGGTGCCGGCGGTTTCATCGGCGTCGCAGGAGATCCCGGACTGAGAGTGGAACACCAGCTTGCCACCGGCGCAATAGATCATGTCGATGGCGTCCACCTGCAATTGATAGGCGGCCACGATGCGCTGCCCAATCTCGGTGGCCTCGGCATCCAGCCCATAGCGCCCCGGCTTACCCTGATGATCCATCAATTGGTTCACCAGCTCCGCCAGGCCATAGATACCAAACATGGCGGTAAAGCGATCCAGTCGCACCAGCCCCTCCCGACACAGGAAATGAGACTGGAAGAAGCTGGACTCCTCCACCAGGAAGCGGATTCTGTGGGCCATGGCTTCGGCCATCTGCTCGGCACACTCAGACACCACCCGGCCAAGATAATCCTCGACACTGCCGTCACAACGGGCAAAGGAGGCACGCAGATTCAACCGCATCAGGGTATGAGAGCCACCGCCGATGGGCAGGGAGTTATAGCAGCTCACCACGCCGTAGTCGCCGTCAAAGTCGGCACCGATAAGCGGATGATTGGCGATATGAGGTTTATTGCAGGCGATGATGTTGTCCACCACCTGCTGCAGTAACTGCGGGGGCGTACACTGAGGGTCGTAGCGAAAGGTCAGGTTGGGCACCGACTGCTTGAGGCTGGCGTCCACCCTGAGGATCGCCCTGCCAACCCGGCTGTCTTCGGGGCCGATATTGGCATGCACAAAGGAGTCTGGCAGGGTGCGGTCGATCATTTGCCAGAACAGCCTCAGCTTCTTCTCCAGCTGGGCATCGGTCAGCGCTGAATCCACGAAAGGTTCCAACAACTGGTCCAACTGCCCCAGGAACACTGGGTAGCTGGTTACGGAAGGGACATGCTGATACAGGATAGTGAGAAAATTGATCGCTTCGTCCAGATCTTGCGGCGGCTCCAGCTCGAGAAACTCGCAGCCCTGGCGCATCGCCATGGCGTAATCTGGCAGGACGTAGCGAGGCTTATAAGGGGCGCTACTTTCAAACATGTCGTGAAACACCCCCTGCTCCAGTCCTTGCTGAATCTCGGTCGAAAACGCCGGTTCCGGCAGCATCGACTCCGCCAGCTGAGACAGGGCCAATTGCTTCTGGCTCTGAGTCAGATTGGATTGACGAATAAGGGAGAGGGCTTGCTGCTGAAACTGTTGGAGTTGCACCATGATTGGACCACTGCTTGTTGATTGTGACAGGACGGAGCTTTCGGTAGCGCCCGGACGACGATACCGACGTTCTCTAGCAGCATTCTGACCCTTTTCCAATGCGATTAGGAGTGCTCAGCTCACAAAGCCGGCACCGGACTAGGCCTTTCTTTTGCTGGCTGGCGAACGGCCCGAGGCCTTGCTTCGCCCACCCCGGCCCGCGGGAGATTTCCGCTTGCGTCGGGGTTTAGGCGCCTGCACGCCCCTTAACGACTCCGGCACATGCTGGCGCGCCTGCTCGACCAGGCGCTGCAGCTGTTGCTGCAACGGGTTCATAAAGCCCTGATAGCTTTGCTGACGCTCCCGTATCGCTTCCAGAGCCGCTTCCCATTGCGCGGTCATGTCCGGCGTGGTTGCCAGTTCAGGTAAACTGTCGATCAGGGCGCGACCGGCATCGGAGGCCTGAATCTGCTTACCTTGACGGATCAGAAACCCGCGCCGGAACAACAGCTCAATAATGCCTGCCCGGGTGGCTTCGGTGCCCAGACCGTCGGTCTCCTTCAAGATGGCCTTGATGTTCGGGTCGGCCACATGGCGGGCGATGTTGGTCATGGCCGCCAGCAGGGTAGCATCGGTGAAGTGCTTGGGGGCTTGAGTATGCTTCTCCACCACCTCCCCCTGCCGGCAGTGCAGCGACTGGCCCTGCTGCAGCACCGGCAACGATGCAGCCTGGTGTTCCTCTTCGGTCTCCGCCTTGCCTTCTTTGGCCGGAAACAGCGCCTTCCAGCCGGCCTCTACCGGCACCTTGGCGGCGGCCGTAAACACCCCGGTGCCGATGGTCACCGTTACCTTGGTCTCATCGAAGCGGTAATCCGGGTAAAACTGCAGTAAGTACTGGCGAGCAATCTGCTGGTAGATCTTCGCTTCGTCGGCACTGATGCGGGCACTGCCCTGCTTGCCGGTGGGAATAATGGCATGGTGGGCGTCGACCTTGGCATCGTTCCAGGCCCGGCTTTTGCGGTTCAAATCGGCGCCGGTCACCGCCTCCGCCAGTTCGTCACAGTGATGGGCCACCGCCTGACACACCTTGGGGGCATCCCGGTGTTGCTGTTTAGGCAGGTAGCGACTGTCGGACCTGGGGTAGGTAATGAGTTGATGGCGTTCATACAGGCTCTGACACAGATCCAGCACCTTTTGGGCGCTGAAGCCAAACCGTTTAGCGGCATCGATCTGCAGTGCCGACAGGTTATAGGGCAAAGGAGCCGACTGAGATTTGCGCTTCTTCTCCGCCTTGGTTACCTCCGCTGGCTGATCGGTAATGCGTTCGGCCACATTCTCCGCCAGCCGCTTCGACAGCACCCGCCCCTCTTCATCCTGGTAGGGCTGACAGGCCTCACTGGGTTGCCATTTGGCAGTGAACGGCTGTTGATCCTCGGTCACCAGCTGTGCCAACACGTCGTAAAAAGGGCGCGATACGAAATCGGCAATCGCCTTATCCCGGCGAACGACCAGCCCCAGCAGCGGCGTTTGCACCCGCCCCACCGACAACACGCCCTGATAGTGGACCTTTCGCCCCTGCAGGGTATAGGCCCGGGTCATGTTGATGCCGTACAGCCAATCGGCTCGCGACCTCGCCAGTGCCGATACCGACAGGGGCACAAACTCACGGTTTGGGCGCAGCTGCCCCAGCGCCCGGGTCACTGCCGCCGGCGTTAAATCGCTGACCAGCAGGCGCTGAACCTGCTGCTGCTTGGTGCGACTGACCTTGCAGTGATGAATCACCTCATCCACCAGCAACTGCCCTTCTCGGTCTGGATCACCGGCATGAATGAGCTGCTGCGCCTGCTTCATCAACTTACGCAACACCGTCAATTGTTTTTGGCACCCCTTGCGGGTTTTCAGCTGCCACTCCTCCGGCACAATCGGCAGATGCTGCTCCTGCCAGGATTGCCAGTGAGCCTGGTAATCACCGGGCTCAGCTTGCTCAAGCAAGTGGCCAACGCACCAACTGACGCAATCGCCGTTACCCAGCTCGATGTAGCCTTCATGGTTTTTGTGCGGTTTGGGCAGCACCGCCGCAATGGCGCGCCCCAGGCTGGGTTTTTCGGCAATGTAGAGTTTCATGGCGACACAGTAACTGTATGAATGAACAGTAGTGTAGCGAAAAGCGTTAAAGAGTGCGACCTGGGGATTCTGTGGTCGTCACCGACATTAAGAACGACGGCGAATTTTGAGGTTGGCGTCGAGGCACTTCTTACAGGACAACTTGGATTTTATCCCCTTTTCAATAAAACGAGCCACCCGCTCTCTTAATTGACGATACTGGTTTACCGTCACTTTTTCATTCCAGTTAAAGGAGTTAACAATGGCCAAAATGCACTCCATCTCAACATTTTCTCGCTGGTGCTCGACCATTTTATCAATCAACTTACTTTCATAGGCGGTCGATTGACCATACAGCTGGAAATAGATCATCTGCGCCAGTAACAGTGTCCGATCCGGCGTTTCATCCAGAGCCCCGTTGGCCTGAGCATCCAATGCCAACTCATGGATTAAATCAAAAAATCGATTGGCCCTGAGTTTAAAGCGATCCACTTTTTCGCAACTGGCGAGAGTCCAGACTTTGCTGTTTACCGACACCGATCTAAGTGACATGAAACTGCTGCTTTTAGCTACAGTTTCATAGGTGGTTAATATGGGGATAAGAAAGCGTTCCTGATAGCTAAGTGATTGTTCAGAATCTAAAATATCTGGGATATTATTGGACGTGGCGCTGCGAAGAAACAAACACAACAACACATCCTCCTTACTTTCAAAAAACTTGTATACCGAACCGGTAGAGCAGTTGGCCACCTTGGCAATATCTGAAAATTTAAACGAAATAATTCCTTGCTCTTCAATTAGTTGCTCCGCAGCATCCAACAGAATCTGGCATTTAATTTCCGCTTGTTGCGTATTGGGACAGTGCATAGTCAATGGCATTCCTGATTCAGTAATTCAAAATTACCTTTTCTTCAGAAATTTTGTTGTGACTCCTATCAACAATCCCCGTGGCCCAATTTTGTTTTAAAACAGACCTCCACAAAACCCACCATTACTCACAAAAGAGAAAAGTTCACGAGGGCAGTCATGAAACTCTTTTTCACCTCAGGCCTGGTGTGAGTCAGATCTCACTAACCCCATCACCGCATCGCCATAGTGACCGAAAAATTCGGATGACACACCGGGAGACCATCACAATGACCACCGATACCACCAAGCGAACAACGCTGAAAGCCCTGGGGGCGTTGTCTCTGGGCGCCACTCTGCCTTTTACCAGCCAGGCAGCCAGCTGCAGCGCCACTGACTCCACTCGCTGGGATGCCAGCTACGACATCATCTGCGTCGGCTCCGGCTTTACCGGACTGGCGGCCGCCATCGAAGCCAAGCGCCGCGGCGCCCAATCGGTATTGGTCATCGAGAAAATGCCATATTGCGGTGGCAACGGCGTGATCAATGCCGGCCAGGCCTGTTTCGCTAACACCCCGCTGCAAAACAAACTTGGCATCGAAGACTCCGCCGAGCTGATGGTCAGTGACCAGTTAAAAGCCGGCCGGGGCATCGCCGACCGGGCCCTGCTGGAGCACAATGCCAAGCTGGGTCCATATGCATTTCAGATGACTAAGGAATGCGGTGCCGTGTACCTGGACTTCTGCCAGCAACCAGGGGGCCACTCGGCACCACGAAGCCATCAGGTGGTTGAGCGTTCCGGAGCAGGCATTATTCGGCCCATGCTGGCCGAATGTGAAAAACAGGGCATCATCGTTAAAACCCGAGTCAAATTTGACGACCTGGTTTTCAACGAGCAAGGCCGGGTCAGTGGCATTCGAGTGATGGAAGGCCACTATCATGACCGCCCAGGTCTTGGCAAACCCGCCACTCTGCAAGCCACCAAGGGGGTGGTCATGGCCACCGGCGGCTTCACTCAGAACATCCGTCTGCGCATGGCTCAGGATCCAACGCTCACCAAAGAGGTGGTCAGCACCAACGCTCCGGGTGCAACCGGTGATGGCCTGATCGCCATGATGAAAGGCGGCGCCAATCCGGTGCACCTGGCCCACATTCAATCCGGCCCCTGGGCATCACCGGATGAAGGCGGCTTCGGCTACGCCCCCAACTACGCCATTTTCAACTTCCCCCACTCCATCGCCATCGATCTGATGACCGGTCGACGCTTCATGAGCGAACTGGCAGATCGGAAGACTCGCGCCGACGCCGAGTTGCAACGAAGGGATGCCGACGGCAATCCACTGCCGGCCATTTTGCTGACCGCCAAAGCCCACTCCAGCCAGAATCAACACAGCCTGGACAACGTACTGGAAGCCAAAGTGGGCTGGGAGTTTGACTCTTTGGAAGCCGTCGCCAGCCACTTCAACATTCCACTGGCACCTTTGAAAGCCCAGGTAAAGGAGTGGAACGACTACGTCACCCAAGGTAAGGATGCCCAGTTTGGCAAGCCGATGAACCTGACCCAGGGCAAGCAGATGTCCGCGCCCTACAGCGTCATCCGTCTGTGGCCCAAGGTGCATTACTGCATGGGCGGTGTGCAGATCAACACCAAGGCCGAGGTGATTGCCGCGGCCACCGGCGCGCCGATCCCTGGCCTGTACGCCGGCGGCGAAGTGGCTGGTGGGGTTCACGGCGTCAGCCGCCTCGGCGGTTGCTCCATTCCCGATTGTCTGGCCATGGGCATCACCGCCGCCCGCTCCATTATGAAAGCATGAGGTTATCCATGAACCGTTCCATTGTTGTTACTGCCGCCCTGGCCCTATCGCTGGCCGCTGGCGTCCATGCCGGTACTCTGACCAAAGCCGGCGCCAAGCAGGGCCGAAGCTACCACTTGAGCAACTACGAGATGGGCTGCAAGACCTGCCATGACCGGGGAATGCGCAAGCCGCCCTCCGATAGCCTATGTCAGGACTGTCACGATCTGGAGGAGTTGATAAACCAAACTTCCAACCATGAAAAACCGTGGAAGAACCCGCACAACAATATGCATTACGGCAAAAAAGTCCCTTGCATCGAATGTCACGGTGAACATCAACCTAAACAGCCGCTGTGCAGCAATTGTCACAACTTTGAGTTTAACAATTTCAAAGAAAATTAATCTCGATATATCTTTATTTACGGCCCCATTAAGGGGCCTTTTTATTTGTTGGCAAGAGGCATTTAATTTCGTTGCCAATTCTCATTTTTTCGTAGCATTTGAACTGGATCATGAAACTTTCTTCCTACAAAAACCACCCGTGATCCATCCCGCATTTTAGCCGCCAGCAACATTGAATAATTAAATCGAACTAATTAATCAAACAAGGAAACAGATGATGAAAACAACACTCGCAATTGCAATCTCGACCCTGCTTATTGGCGCCCCGTTATCGGCGCTGGCCAAAGATCACAGTCCGGTTCCAACCCCACTGACCAGCTCCACCTATGCCCCTCAGTGGACCATTCCTGCCGAGTGTAAAGATCCTCTGGCCGAAAAATACATTGCCGGACTGCAGTCAGGCAAGTTCACCCTGGCCAACATTAAGGCCGACGACACCATCGCCAAAGATAAGCGTAACTGGCTAACCTTCGATGACAGCGGCAAAAACGTGGTTGAATGCAAAGACGGTGACATTAAAAACTCCCCCTCCAACTACTGCTGGAAAGAGCTGTCCGACTCGCCATCGGTAATGGGCATTGTCTCCATGGGTAAAACCGACCACGCGCCCCACTTCCATCCTCAAGGCGAATGTTACTACATTGCCGATGGCAAGACCGAAACGCTAGCTCAGAATCAGATGCAGACAATCGAAAAGGGACAGTACTTCTTCATTAATGATTACGCCATTCATAATATTCCAAATCTAAATGACGAAAAACTTACCATCTTTTATTGGTACCCCGGCGATGCCAACTGGGGTTCATTTAAATATTACTGGAAAAGTGACGTTGAGAATCATCAGCCGGCAGAGGCCGCTTTTGACAAAGTGGATGTGATTCGACAAGCCGCCTGGGGCTTTGGTCCATACGGTACTGAAAACCTCAAATAACTGAATTATTCTGGATAATAAAATGACTGTATTTAAATTAACCCGGTCAGCCTTAATTATTTCCCTGGCTCTGGGCTCCCTGTCTGCCACCTCCGCTCAGGCCGAGGATGGCATCAGTGTCGGCGGCGCCGTTCGGGTCAACTATGGCCTCAAGATGTACAGCGACGCCTCCAAAGACAAAGGCGGCGACCTGAACTTCGACATCCTGGCGCTGAAGTTTAATGGCCAGAAAGGCGACTGGGGCCTGGCGGCCGAATACCGCTTCAACGCCTCCACCAACTTCATCAAATACGGCTACGCCTACTACGACCTGGATCCGGAGTGGCAACTGCAATTTGGTGTGGCCAAGGTGCCGTTCGGCAACCCCGGCTTTATTTCAAACAGTTGGTGGTTTGGCCTGCCGTATTACCTGGGCTTCGAAGACGACTACGATGTGGGGGCCAAGGCGGTCTACCGCAGCGGTGACTGGCAGACCGACATCGCCTTCTTTAAGAACGGCGAGTACAACTCCAGCAACAACAAGGCCTACACCCCAGATCTGTTCAGTGGCACGGTCAATGGCACCGATTACCATAACGAAGAGATCAACCAGATCAACCTGCGTCAGGTGTACCACTACGCCCAGGGCGATCTACTCGTTAAGGCCGGTGGCTCGGCGGAGTTTGGCCAAATCTACAACAGCAAGACCACCGATACCGGTGATCGCTACGGCATCGCTCTGCACCTGGATGCCAGCTATCAGGGCTGGAACCTGCAGATGCAGGCGATGCAATATGAATTTGATGCCGAAAACCCTGCCGGTATGGATGGCAACAAAATCGGTGTCGCCGGTGCCGGCTGGCAGTGGGAAGTGGCCTCCAAGGGGCAGATCTACTCCTTCAATGTTGCCAAGAGCTTCACCACCAGCTTTGGCAGCATCAAAGTCTACAACGATTTTGGCCTGTTAACCCCGGATGTGGACGATGCCAGCTTCGATGACAGCTTCCAGAACGTCACCGGCATGGCCATTGCTGCCGGTCCGCTCTACATCATGGCTGACTTTATTCAGGGTAAGAACATGACCTTCTCCACCGAGTTGGATGACCATGTCGGCCTGCCTGAAGCCGGTGACGGCTGGGATCAGCGAATCAACCTCAACTTTGGCTACTACTTCTAAGCCAATCCGGGCCAGGGAAGCGGCGAACATCCATCACCGCCGCTGCGTATCAACCCACAGCCTTTCCTGACCTTGCCAGCTCCCCGTGAGCTGGCTTTTTTCAGCCCTTACTCCGCCCCCTTCGCTGGCATTGCTTGCACAAAAAAGCCAGCTGTCACTGACAACTGGCTTAGTCAAAAACCGTCTAGCTATGTTTAAGACGGGTCCAACCTGCCGTCAGGACAGCCGGTACCGAGACACCAGTTGATGCAACTCATCGGCGTGGCTGAGGATCTGCTCTCCCACCGCCAGCGCCTGACTGGCGTTGGCTTCCACCGACTCTCCGACTTCCTTGACCCGCAACACGCTCTGGCTGATCTCCTCGCTGACCCGGCTCTGCTCCTCGGCCGCAGCCGCGATCTCCATATTCATCTGACTGATGTGACTCACTTCGCCGGTTACCTGGGTCAGCATGTCATCCACTTCCTGCGCCTGTCCGGCACAGACATCGGCATACTGCTGGCCATGACGGATAGAGGAAACCGCCTCTTCAGTCTCCTTCTGCAGACGCTCGATCATGGTCTGAATCTGCTGGGTCGACTCCTGGGTCCGGGATGCCAGAGACCGAACTTCATCGGCTACCACCGCAAATCCCCGTCCCTGCTCACCGGCCCGGGCGGCTTCGATGGCCGCGTTCAGAGCCAATAGGTTGGTCTGATCGGCGATGTTGCGAATCACATCGAGGATGGCGCCGATCTCCTGACTTTCGTGTTCCAACCGCTGCATCACCTCACCGGACTGGCTCACGGCCCCCTGCAGTTCGATGATGTTGCGTTTGGTCTCATCTAGGCCGGCCTTACTTTGCCCCAGACGACCATTGGTCTCTGCCACATTGTCGGCTGCCACCTGAGCGCTGTTGCTGACCTGAGTCACCGACGCCACCATCTCGGTCATGGCACTGGCCATCTGGTCGGTCTGGGTATTCTGCTCATGGATCTCCGCTCCGCTGGCGCTCATCTCCTGTTTCAGAGTCTCGGACTGAGCCCCCAGGGCATTGGACACCTTGACCAGGTTCTGCACGATCACCACCAACTGTTGCTGCAGGTCACGGGCATCCTCGGCCAGTTGCCCCACCTCATCGCGTTGCTGCAGGGTCAGCGAAGCGGCAAAGTTGCCCGACGCCAGCTGCCGTAGAAACGCACCCAGCTCCCGGGTCGGCCTGACAACCGCCGCATTGCCCACTGCCATTCCCATTGGGATGGCAATAATGATGGCCGCAATCAAGGCGATGATGCCCACCAATAGCTGCTCTTCGGCATGCTGTTGGTTCTCGTCAATTAACCGGGTCTGATTCGCCGTCATCTCGTTCACAATCTGTTCCAACAGCGTCGACGGGGTCCGATCGATGCCACGCAGTTGCTGATCCGTAGCCACCGCGTCAAACTGGTTGTCCTTCAGGAACTGGTGCCCCTGCCGGTATTGCCGGTTCAGGCTCTGCAGTTCGGTGAGAAACGCCTGCATTTTGGGTGCTTGAGCACTTTGAAGCTGCTGCAACAGCGCCAGAGTCTCCTGGGCATGCTCAAGCACCTTGGCTTCCGCCTTCTGATACTTGCCCCAGTACTTATCCTGGTCTGCCTGGGAACCGGTTCGAATCAGCACGTTTTTCCACGCCTGTACCTGATTCTTAAACTCCACTTCAACCACCAGCACCTCTTCACGGGCACGGATGTCGTTGTGCAACATATCCTGGTAATAGCCCACCACGGACAGCTGGCTGGACAGGGCAAAGCCGGCGCCCACCAGGATCAACACAATGCCGATGAGGTTGGCAGCCACTAATTTTGTTTTGATACTCAAGTTTTGCAGATAAGTCATTCAGACATCCCAAAGACGGTACCCGGACGCGGGCAAGAAGGGTCGTAGCGTACGCAGTCGCTGCTGGTGGCGACTTTCAACCCTCGAATAGTAACAAAGGGTAAATTAAGTATTTGTACTTTAATCCGTTAACCGAACTACATTTCTCTGTAGTAACAAAGAATAAGTACATTTTATAGTCGACAAAGGCACCAGAAATCTGGCCAAAACCAGTGGAATCAGCTGATTTATTTGAGTTTTAGCCCGGCGGTCGCTTTTTGAGACCATCAACAGGTACGACCTTCACAAAAAGTGATAAACATCAAATATCAGCCGTAATTAACTAAAACCGCATTTCAATGACTACTTAAACTAAGTCATTGACCCACAAGCGCTATGAGCTTAATTTAAAGTTCCGGCCTGAAACGGATTGGTGCCGGTTACAATTTGCCCTACGAAGTAGATGGAGTTTGCTGATATGGCCCGCTTGTCATTGATCGATGCCTCGTTTGTCCTGTTCGAGTCTGCCCACACCCCGATGCACGTGGGGGGGCTGTTTATGCTCGAACCCGACGACCGCAATTTCGCGACCGAGCTGTTTCAGCACTTGCTTCAATGCCATATCGCCAACCCGCCTTTTAACCGAATCCTGAAAGTCGGTGCCGGCGGCTGGCCTTACTGGAAAACCACCTCCAGCCTCAATATTGAACAACACGTCTTTCTGCACCAGGCTCCACAGCAAGGAGACGAACTGGCACTGCAGCGCATGTTGGCTCAGCTGCACAGCCAGTTGATGGATCGGCGTAAACCGCTGTGGGAGTGCCACATTGTCGAGGGGATTAAAGGCGGCCAGGTGGCGCTTTACATCAAGATTCATCACGCCTGTGCCGATGGCATGAAGCTCAGTGCCATGGTAGACCAGTTGCTGTCCGAGGTGCCGGATACCAACATCAGCCCGGCCTTCTGGCAATTCAACAGCCCACGGCGAGCACGGCAGAACAACACCCTGAAACAGGCCTACGACTTTGGCAGCGCCCTGTATCACCAAATTGTGGAACTGCCCAACCTGGCCAAGCTGACCGGCAAACTGTTTTCCCGGGCTTTCTACCCCACCATCAGTCGCATGCCAATCCCGTTCACCGCCGAAAAAACCTTTTTCAATCAGCGTCCGATCAACGACCGGGTCATCGCCCAAGGCAGCCTGCCCATCAGCTCCATCAAGCGGATCAGCAAATTCACCGGCGCCTCGGTCAATGAAGTGGTTCTGGCGGTGTGCGACGCGGCGCTGCATCAATATTTGATCGACCACAAACGTCCCAGTGACAAGCCTCTGGTGGCCATTATGCCGGTCAATATGAAGGTGGATGCCAACGACAAGGACAACCACTTTTCTCCCGCCCTGATTGAGCTGGGTAAACGCCAGAATCAACCCACCGAACGACTGAAGGAGATCATGATCTCCAGCCGTCAGATCAAGCATGAGGCCAAAGCCTTTTCACCCACGGCATTCATGAACCTCTCGGTGGCCACCAATGCGCTGATGCTGCTGATTGGCAAGCTGAAGCTGGACAATCGACTGCCCACCATCAGCAACCTGGTGATCTCCAATGTGCCGGGCCCGCGGGAGACCCGTTACCTGTTCGGCGCGCCGATTCGCTCCATCACCCCCTACTCGGTGCTACTGCCGGATCAGAGCCTCAATATCACCTTGTTCAGCTACGATCAGATGCTGCACGTGGGCATTACCGCCTGCGAGCGCGCTCTGGGCGACATTGAACTGCTGGTGCCCTACATCAGCAAAGCCCTGACGGCACTGGAACTGGATCTGCTGAGCGTGACTCTGGAGAAAGTGGAAGCCCAACTGGAGCAGCAGCGACACTGAACCGGCTTAGATACTCGTGCGGTTACGTTTTGATTTTGATAAATAAAATCAAATCTGGCTACAGTACTTTTATGTCTTCAACAAGGAAGTGAGCCGCCCGTGTCTCTCAAACCCATGCTGTTGTTGCTGGTCCTGGCTTTGCTGGCGCTACCGGCGCTGGCCGAACGTCCCAGCGACGACTGGCACACCCTGGAAACCGATCTCTACCGCATCCATTTCACTCCGGAATACGAACTCTGGGCCAGGCAGTTGGCGGCGGACGCCGATACCATTCAGCGCCACGTCGGCGACCAGATAGGCCATCATCTGGATCAAAAGGTCGACATCGTGGTGCGCGATCCCCTCAATGCGGCCAACGGCTTTGCATTGCCGTTGATCGGACGCAGCCGCACCGTGTTCTATACCACCGCGCCCCTGTCCGATTCGGTGCTGTCCTACATGGACGACTGGCGAACTTTACTGCTGGTCCATGAACAGGCTCACCTGAATCACCTGTCCCGTCCCTCCCGCTCCTCCCTGACTCAACTGTGGCAAGCACTGTACGTCGACTTCCTGCAGATGCCGCGCTGGGCCTCAGAGGGCTACGCCACCGTTATTGAGCATCAGCACAACGGCAAGGGGCGGCCAGCCAACCACCTGGTCAACGCCATTCTGCAGCAGTGGGCTCGTGAAGGGGCCCTGCCGAGCTATCAGCAACTGTCCGGCGATAACGACGCCTACCTGGGCATGAGCATGGCCTACCTGATGGGCTCCAGCTACCTGCTGTGGCTAGAGTCCGAGTATGGAGCCGACAGCCTGCCCGCGGTCTGGACTCGCATGGCCGCCAAGCAAGGCCGCGATTTTGAGCAGGCCTTCCAAGGGGTCTTTGGCCAATCTCCCCAGCGCCTGTATCGCCGTTTTGTGGCCGAGACCACCTACCAGGCTCTGGCCGCGGAAACCCACATGAGTGACCCACAGGCCAGTCTGTGGCTTGAGCATCAATGGGGACTGTCGCGACCCGCCCTGTCCGCCGACGGCAGCAAGCTGGCACTGCTGTTGAAAGAGCAACACAGCGACGGCCAACGACTGGTGATCTACCCCACCGCCGATGACCCAAAGGCCAGACAACAGTGGCAACAGCGCCAACAGGCGCGGCTGAGGCAAGATCCCGAAGACATTGCCGACATCGAGCCCAGGGTGTTTAACCCTACCCCCCTGCACCAGTTGCCAACCCGAAGCTGGCGCATGACCGCACCGAGGTGGCTCGACGACCACACCCTGATTTTCAGCCAGGCCCAACAGGATGCCGCCAACAACTGGCATTTCGATCTGTTCACCTGGCACCCCGACAGCAATAGAGTGCGGCGCCTGACCCACAACCAAAACCTGGTGCGCGTAGCTCCCCATCCTGACGGCACCCGGGCACTGGCGCTGCAGCGTCAATATGGCCACAACCGCATCGTCGAGATTGACCTGAGCAGCGGCACCCTGACGCCGGTCGTAGAAGCCCAGGGCAATGACCTGCTGGACTTCCCCGCCTATCGCCCCGACAGCGATCAAATCAGCTTCCTGAGGCACCGTCACGGCCAGTGGCAACTGATACTGGACCAGGGCGGTCAACAACAGCTGTTGGCGCTGAGCCAGGTTAATCAGGGCAACTTCGTCAGCTACCCTCTGTGGCTCGATAGCCAGACGCTGCTGCTGACCCTGGGCCAGGCGAATGGCGTTGCCAACTACCGCCTTGATCTTCACCAGCACCAACTCGAGCGACTCACCAGCCACAAGCTGCTGGCTACCGCCGCCACTGCCGATGACCAGCGGCTCTACTTTGTGGTCACCGACAGCCAGGGACAGAGCCTGTACCGACAACCCCTGAATCAGCGGATTGGTAACACCATCGCCCTGGCCGCCCCGAGCCAACCTGCCGATGCAACACCACAGCCACACCTGAGCCAGGATGCCCAACCCTACGGCACTGGTCCGCAATACCGCGCGCTGGCGTTTGGCGCCAACCTGTCGTCCTGGCAACAAGGGCTGGAGTTTGGCCTCAAAGGCGGCGACCCCATCAACCGCCTGCGTTGGCAACTGATGGCACACTGGGACCCCGATGGCCACCAGCAGGGGCTGATCGCCAGCCTGCGCTGGCAAGGCTGGCCCATACAGGTCCACGGCGATCTGTACTATCTGCAACAGGACTTTCAGGGTGTTGACGGCAGCCTGGCTCCCCAGCTGGATGAGCGGCGCAGCGGTGCCCACCTGGGCGTGGCGTGGCAACAACGCTGGAGCGATCTGATGTCGCTGCAGCTGAGTACCGGGGTCACCCTGAGCCAGATAGACGATCAGTCCCTGGGCCGCAATGGCATCGATCAGCGCAGCGTCTATGGCGATGTGGCGGTTAACGGCCGCTGGCAGCGCGGCCGCTGGAATAGCCACTATCAGCTCGCTGGCCGTGCCAGCAGTGGTGAAACCGACCAGCAACAATGGCACCGCTATGACACGGGAGTGGCAGCGGCGCTGGGCTATGGTGACTGGCAGCTGTCCGGAGGCTATCAGCGCCTCAGCCTGCTCGGGGCTCCCAGTCACTATGACCTGCTCCGCCTCGGTGGCAGCGACACCAGCCTGACCCCTTCCTGGCTGCCCTGGGGCCAGCACAGCAACCCCGCCCTGCCCCTGTCTGCCCTGGTGGGTCAGGAGCTGCAGCAGTGGCAAGCCGGATTGGGCTACCAGGCCATACGTGGCTTCTATCAGCGCTATCAGATGGACGATGGCGACAGCCTGCCGGTATACGGCATCGAGTATCAACTGCAGGGGCTGGGGCCCTACCTGGACGATGCCCTGCCGGAGCTGGATGGGCTCAACCTGCGTTTAGGCACCGGCTGGGCCGGAGACAACGGCGTCGACGATCCCCTCGGCTGGAGCGCCTGGGTCAACCTGTTCTACCAACTGTAGCCTTCACAGCCAAGCCCTGGGATTTCTCAGGGCTTGGTCATGAAAGAGGTTGGCGCACCGCCCCGGTCAGGCTACTCTGTGCAGGCGATGCAACCACAGGTTCGAACCATGACGCCTTTTTCCCCGGACGATCTGCTTAATCACTTGTTTGCCCTGCCGACTCAGACTCTTTCGTCCGAGCGGTTGAGTCAGGTGGTCGCCAGCCTGCTCGATCATCACAACCAGCCATGGCAACTGAAACTCGGTCATCAACGCCACCTTGGCGATACCCCGCACTACTGGGTCGAGTGGCAACACCTGGTGGTGGACTTTCGCTATCCTGGCCTCAGCCAGCCAGAGCAAGGGATTCGGCCTATCGCCGAGGTCGAAAGCGATTATCGACCGCTCCATACCGAATCCTTTACGCCTGTGCCCCTGGTGCTGCTGGCCAGCTTCTGCCGCAACGATCACGCCCACTTCGATCACCTTGCCGCCAAACCGCAGCCATAAAAAAACCGCCTGGCGGCGGTTTTTTCACTTGGATTCGACTTAGATATCGATGACGTCGAACTCCACCAGCGGGTTGACGTCAGCCTCGTAGTCGACACCGTCAATGCCGAAGCCAAACAGGTTGAGGAACTCCTCCTTGTACTGAACGTAGTCCGTCAGTTCGGCCAGGTTCTCATCCGTCAGCTTGCTCCACAAATCACGGCAGTGGGCCTGAATGTCTTCACGCAGCTCCAGGTCATCCAGGCGCAGGCGATTGGACTCATCCACCTCGGCAGCGCAGCCATCCGCTTTATACAGGCGTTCACTGAACATGCGATAGATCTGCTCCATGCAGCCTTCATGGACCCCCTCTTCGCGCATCTTCTTAAACACCATGGCGATGTACAAAGGCATCACCGGAATGGCGGAGCTGGCCTGGGTCACCACCGACTTCAGTACCGCCACATTGGCGCTGCCGCCAATGCTGCTCAACTGGCTGTCCAGCGCGTGCGCGGCACGGTCGAGGTCTTTTTTGGCATCGCCCAAGGCACCATCCCAGTAGATGGGCCAGGTGATCTCGGTACCGATGTAACTGTAAGCAACGGTCTTACAACCCGGTGCCAGAACGCCAGCGTCGGACAAGGCGTTGATCCACAACTCCCAGTCTTCACCGCCCATCACGGTTTTGGTGGCGGCAATCTCTTCGTCGGTCGCCGGCTCGATGGACGCTTCAAACAGGGTATCTTTGTTGGTGTCTACGGCGGTGGCGGTGTAGGTCTCACCCTTTGGCTTGAGCACCGAACGAACCACTTCACCGGTATCGGGCATCTTGCGCACCGGTGACGCCAGGGAGTAAACCACCATGTCGACTTGACCCAGGTCCGCCTTGATCAGGTCGATGGTCTTCTGCTTGGCCTCGTGGCTAAAGGCATCGCCGTTGAGGCTCTTGGCGTACAAGCCCGCCTCGTGGGCCAGCTTGTCGAAGGCAGCGGCATTGTGCCAGCCTGCGGTTCCTGGCTTTCTCTCGGTGGCCGGCTTTTCAAAGAACACCCCAATGGTAGCGGCATTGCTACCGAACGCCGCAGCGATTCGAGAAGAGAGGCCGTAGCCACTGGAGGAGCCGATGACCAAAACCCGCTTCGGGCCGTTGGCGATGGCGCCCTTGGCCTGGGTGTAAGCGATCTGCTCTTGTACATTGCGCTCACAGCCAACCGGGTGAGTGGTGGTACAGATAAAACCGCGAATTTTTGGCTTGATGATCATCCGATATTCCTTTGGTTTGTTCCTGCACATTGGCAGGCGATCGCGCCCCGTTCGGGCCACAGTAGAAAATTTTTCAGGCAAGCTTATCCAAAAGCGATGATAACGAAAAGGAAAAGCTGGCACATCCGACCATCCGCGCTGACCCGCAAACGAAAAGCGCAGCCGAGGCTGCGCTTTGTGGTTAACGGGTAACCGGCATCGCCGGGCCGCAAGGCTTACTCAGCTACAGGATAGCTGATATCGGCATTGGCACGCAGTGCCGCCACCAGAGCCTGGTAGCTGCCCTGGCCCATCATGCTGGCCATACGCAGCTTCAGGTTTTCGGCCACCTGAGTGTCGGCATCGCCGGCACTGACCTTATCCAGGGCCACAACGGCGTAATCACCACTACTCATCTGTAGCGCAGCGTAGGAGCTGTCTCCGGCTGGCTTAGCCATGGCAAACACCTGCTGAACCAGCTGGCCATCCACCTCGGCATTGCCCATGCGGCCCATGGCATCGACCGCCACCATGCCGTCCAGCTCGGTGCCAGACTTCAGCTCCGCCAACTTGGCTTCGGCGGCAATCTTGGCCTGGGCTGAGGCTTGTTCCGCCACCAGCTGAGCCTGAATCTGGTCACGAACTTCGGCCAGAGGCTGGGTACCCGCCGGCTTGTAGTCCTTGGCACGCACCACCAGCACGTGGCCACTCTCCAGCTCGATGATGTCGCTGTTCATGTTGTCCAGCACCACCGCATCGGAAAACGCCGCGTTCAGCACTTTCGGGTCGTTAAACGGCGCCGGGGCGTTGAAACGATTGAACAGCTCGGTGCTCTTCACCTCACCACCCACTTCCATCGCGGCATCTTCCAGGTTTTCAGGAACCTGGAAGCTGACGTCGGCCAGCAGTTGTTGCAGCTCGTAGAAACGGTCCTGGGCTTGCTCGGACTTAACCGCGGTCTCGATGTCACCACGAACTTCGTCCAGAGGCGCCACCGCACCGGTTTCTACGTCTTTTGTCAGCACGATCTGATAACCATAGTCGGTCTTCAGAACCTCGGAAACCTGACCCTTATCCTGACCAAACAGGGCCTGGTCAAATTCCGGATCCATCACACCTTGCTCAAACCAGTCCAGCTCACCGCCATTGTCGGCAGAGAAGTCGTCGGAGACGGCCTTCGCCACCTCGGCGAAACTCTCACCGCCGCGGATGCGAGCCAGGGCGTCATCCGCCTTCGCCTTAGCGGCGTCATCGTCACCTTCGATCAGGATGTGAGCCGCCAGGCGGCGCTCCGGCTTCTGATACAGGTTTTGATGACCGTCATAGTAGGCCTGAACCGCTGCGTCAGACGCTTGCACGTCTTTCATCAACTGTTCAACCGTCAACTCAACGTACTCCAGGCTCACCTGCTCGGCAGTGGCAAAGCGGTCAAGGTTCTTGTCGTAGAACGCCTGAATCTGATCATCAGTGATGGCAACATCGGCTTCGAAGTCGGCCTTAGCAATGGTCAGATAACGGAAATCGCGCTGCTGCTGTTGCAGTGATACTAGGCTCAGTGCCTGCTCGGTGGTCACAATTTCACTGCCCAGCAGGGTGCGCAGCAGTTGGTTACGAACCATGTCGCGACCGATCATGGTGGCCAGCTGATCCGGCGTCATGTTGACCTGACGCAATACCGCCTGGTAACGATCGTTGTTGAATACCCCGTCCTGCTGGAACTCTGGCATGGCAACAATGGCTTGCTTAATCTGCTCATCAGAAACGCGCAGACCCAGGTCTTTGGCTTTTTGATCAATCAGACGTTCGGCAATCATCCGCTCCAGCACCGACTGGCGCACACTGGCCATCCAGTTGGCGTCGGCAGACAAGGTATCAAACATCTCGCCCATCTGCTGGCGCAGACGGCCCTGCTCGTTCTGCAGCGCCTTATCCAAATCATAACGGGTAATATCTTCGCCGTTGACGGTCACAGCGTTGACCTGGCCATTGGAGCCTAGGTAGCTGTAAATGCCTGACAACGCGAATGAGAGAATCACAGCGCCCAAAATAATCTTGGCGGCGCCACCCTGTGACCCTTCACGAATTTTCTCTAACATCTGATGTCTCTTCTGGATCGAGCTAGAACGGGTAATACCAAATCGCAGCTTGGTACCTATAAAAAAAGCGCATCGTTGATGCGCCTTTTAATAAAAAACTGGCGGAGTAGACGGGACTCGAACCCGCGACCCCCGGCGTGACAGGCCGGTATTCTAACCAACTGAACTACCACTCCGAAACTAAAAAACGCTCACGATGTTGTCGTTGAGCGCTTTCTGGTTATTTAGTTTACCGCGTCTTTTAGCGCTTTACCGGCTTTAAATGCAGGGATCTTCGCCGCAGCGATCTTGATCTCTTCACCAGTTTGTGGGTTACGACCAGTACGCTCTGCGCGCTCACGTACTTCAAAAGTACCGAAACCTACCAGAGAGATTTTGTCGCCCTCTTTCAGAGTGTCGGTGATTGCTTCAATGAAAGAGTCCAAAGCACGGCTGGCTGCTGCTTTTGAGATATCAGCACCAGAAGCAATTTGATCGATCAATTGAGATTTGTTCATTTCATCCCCTTCAATTCTAATTTTGCGCCGTCGCCATTCCATCGCTAGCGCGGTCTGCGGAGAGTTTTATATCAAGCCTAAATTCAAAGTTCAAGCATTCAGAGAACCGCAATTTCCTAATCAGGATACCGCTCAAAGCCAGTCATGCCGCGCGTTATAGCGCACTGAGCCTTGGTTCAAAACATACACTACACATGCAAATCGAGATTGAAAAGCCCTTTTTTCGGTTTTTCGACCTAAAACAAAAATGCGCCCATAAAAAAGCGCATTTTTGTTGATTAATGGCCAAGATTACGCCACTGAAACAAAGCCTTCCGGCGGATTCTCCAGTGCCAGATTGAGAACTTCGTCAATCCACTGCACCGGATGGATAGCCAGATCCTTCTTCACGTTGTCTGGAATCTCTTCCAGATCACGCTCATTTTCCTTAGGAATCAGTACGGTTTTTATTCCACCGCGGTGTGCAGCCAACAGTTTTTCCTTCAAGCCACCAATGGGCAACACCTCACCCCGCAAGGTAATTTCCCCGGTCATGGCCACGTCGGCTTTGACTGGATTTCCGGTCAGACTGGACACCAGAGAGGTGCACATGGCGATGCCTGCGGACGGCCCGTCTTTCGGCGTCGCCCCTTCAGGAACGTGAACGTGGATGTCCCGTTTTTCATAGAAATCCGGGTTAATCCGCAGCTTCTCAGCTCGGGAGCGCACCACGGTCATTGCCGCCTGAATCGATTCCTGCATCACGTCACCCAGGGAACCGGTGTAAGCCAGCTTGCCTTTGCCCGGCACCGAGGTCGCCTCGATGGTCAACAGGTCGCCGCCCACTTCGGTCCAGGCCAATCCAACCACCTGACCGACCTGGTTATTTTGCTCGGCTTTTCCATAATCAAAGCGCTGAACACCCAGATATTCCTTGATATTATCGCCGTCCACCGTGACCGATTTCAGCTTCTTATCCAACAACAACTGCTTCACCGCCTTACGGCACACCTTAGAGATTTCACGCTCCAGGCTACGCACCCCGGCTTCACGGGTGTAGTAACGGATAATGCCGATGATGGCACCGTCATCGATGGTCAACTCACCCGGCTTGAGGCCGTTGCGCTTCAACTGTTTGGCCAGCAGATGCTGCTTGGCAATGTTGAGCTTTTCATCTTCGGTGTAACCGGACAGACGAATCACTTCCATGCGGTCCAGCAGTGGGCCCGGAATGTTCATGGAGTTGGAGGTGGCCACAAACATCACGTCTGACAGGTCGTAATCCACCTCCAGGTAATGGTCGTTAAAGGCGTTGTTCTGCTCCGGATCCAACACCTCAAGCAGTGCCGAGGCCGGATCGCCACGCATGTCGGAGCTCATCTTGTCGATCTCATCCAACAGGAACAACGGGTTTTTCACTTCAACCTTGGCCATCTTCTGAATCAGCTTGCCCGGCAGCGACCCGATGTAGGTACGACGGTGACCGCGAATCTCCGCTTCATCACGCACGCCCCCCAGTGCCATGCGAACGTATTTGCGTCCGGTGGCACGGGCAATGGATTGCCCCAATGAGGTCTTGCCCACCCCTGGAGGCCCTACCAGGCACAGAATCGGCCCTTTCAATTGCCGCACTCTGGACTGCACCGCCAGGTACTCGAGAATCCGGTCTTTGACCTTCTCCAGTCCATAGTGGTCAGCATCCAGAATCTGCTGAGCGCGGGCGATGTCTTTTTTGACCTTGCTACGCTTGGTCCAGGGCACGCTGATCATCCAGTCGATGTAGCTGCGTACCACGGTGGCCTCGGCAGACATCGGCGACATCATCTTCAGCTTATTCAGCTCCGCCTCGGTTTTCTCCTTGGCTTCGGCCGGCATACCGGCTTCATCTATCTTTTTCGACAGCGCTTCGAACTCGTCGGGCACGTCATCCAGCTCACCCAGCTCTTTCTGGATCGCTTTCATCTGCTCGTTGAGGTAGTACTCGCGCTGACTCTTCTCCATCTGCTTCTTGACGCGGCTGCGAATCTTCTTCTCCACCTGGAGAATGTCGATCTCAGACTCCATCATCGCCATCAGGTATTCCAGCCGCTCGGTGACGTTGCCCATCTCCAGAACGGCCTGCTTCTCTTCCAGCTTCAGCGGCATATGCGCCGCCATGGTGTCCGCCAGGCGGGCCGCTTCGTCGATGCCGTTCAGCGAGGTCAACACCTCGGGCGGAATCTTCTTGTTGAGCTTGATGTAGCCTTCAAACTGACCGATGGCGGTGCGAACCAGCACCTCCTCTTCCTTTTCATCCATCTGGTCGGTTGCCACGTAACGGGCATTGGCCACCAGAAACGGCTCTTCGTCGGTAAAGGTCTCGACTTCCGCACGCTGGCTGCCTTCCACCAACACCTTGACGGTGCCGTCGGGCAGTTTCAGCAACTGCAGGATGGAAGCCACGGTACCCATGCGGTACACGTCCTCGATGCTGGGTTCGTCCAGCTCCGCTTCTTTCTGAGCCACCAGCAGGACCTGCTTGTCCTGCTCCATTGCCGCTTCCAGACAGCTGATCGATTTTTCACGACCAACAAATAAAGGGATCACCATATGGGGGTAGACCACCACATCCCGCAATGGCAGAACCGGGATATGGATAAGGTCGGAGCGCTCTATTGTCATGGCTCTATTCCATTTCAGCTACCAGCCTGTGGGAAACAGGCTTCTGTAATTCAGTATATGGGGGCGTTACAGCCAGTTTCAATCGTTAATTAATACGTAAGGCATAAAAAAAAGGAGCCAAAATGGCTCCTTTTTTCAATGTGCTACCGACTTATTCGGCGGAGGCCGCTTGGGCGTCTGAGCCATCGTAAATCAGAATGGGAGCCGATTCGCCTTTAATCACAGACTCATCGATCACAACCTTGCTGACATTTTCAGTGGACGGCAGGTCGTACATGGTGTCCAGCAACACCCCTTCCACGATGGAGCGCAGGCCACGGGCGCCGGTCTTACGAATCATCGCCTTGGCGGCAATGGCACGCAGCGCATCGTCGCGGAACTCCAATTCGACGTCTTCCAGTGCCAGCAAAGCGCCATACTGTTTCGTCAATGAGTTCTTTGGCTCCTGCAGAATCTGGATCAAGGCTTCTTCATCCAGCTCACCCAGGGTTGCCACCACAGGCAGACGACCGATGAACTCAGGAATCAAACCGTATTTCACCAGGTCTTCCGGTTCAACCTGCTGGAAGGTTTCGGTCAACGACTGGGTGTCGTTCTTGCCGCGAACCTCGGCACCAAAACCGATACCGGTTCCGGTCAGCGCACGCTGCTCGATCACCTTATCCAGGCCGGCGAAAGCGCCACCGCAGATAAACAGAATCTTGGAGGTGTCCACCTGCAGGAACTCTTGCTGAGGATGCTTGCGGCCACCCTGAGGCGGTACCGCCGCCACGGTGCCTTCGATCAGCTTCAGCAGCGCCTGCTGCACACCCTCACCGGAAACATCTCGAGTGATGGATGGGTTGTCAGACTTACGGGAGATCTTATCAATCTCATCGATGTAGACGATGCCGCGCTGGGCTTTCTCTACGTCGTAGTCGCACTTCTGCAGCAATTTCTGGATGATGTTTTCCACATCTTCACCCACATAACCGGCTTCGGTCAGGGTGGTGGCATCGGCCATGGTGAACGGCACATCCAGCAAGCGAGCCAAGGTTTCCGCCAACAGCGTCTTACCGGAACCGGTAGGACCAATCAGCAGAATGTTACTCTTACCCAGCTCCACTTCGGCGTTGTCGCCGCCATGGCGCAGTCGCTTGTAGTGGTTGTATACGGCAACCGACAGCACTTTTTTAGCCTGTCCCTGCCCAATAACATAATCATCCAGGTGAGCGCGGATCTCATGGGGCGTCGGCAGGCGATCACTGTCCCGCTTCGGCACCAACTCCTTGACCTCTTCACGAATAATATCGTTACACAGGTCCACACACTCGTCACAGATGTAAACAGAAGGGCCGGCAATCAGCTTGCGCACTTCGTGCTGACTCTTTCCACAAAAAGAGCAGTACAAAAGTTTGCTGTTTTCACCGTCTCCCTTGGAGATATCACTCATTCAGCTACCTCATCACTGTGCCTGTCGCCCTGCCATACCCTTCAGTGTATGCCACCGGCGACCGCTTTGCTTTACTCTACGCCGCGCTTAGTCAATACCGAATCGACCAAGCCATATTCAACGGCGTCATTGGCACTCATGAAGTTATCACGGTCGGTATCACGTTCGATGATCTCCAGCGGCTGACCGGTATGTTCGGCCAACAGGGAGTTCAACTTCTGCTTGATACCAATGATCTCTTGAGCGTGGATTGCGATGTCAGAGGCTTGCCCCTGGAAACCACCCAATGGCTGGTGAATCATCACCCGGGAGTTTGGCAGTACATGCCGCTTGCCCTTGGCTCCACCGGCCAGCAGAAACGCGCCCATGGAAGCCGCCTGTCCCATGCACACCGTGCTCACGTCCGGCTTGATAAACTGCATGGTGTCGTAAATCGACATCCCTGCGGTTACCGAGCCACCGGGTGAGTTGATGTACAGATAGATATCTTTATCCGGGTTTTCGGACTCCAGAAACAGTAACTGGGCCACCACCAGGTTGGCCATATGATCCTCAACCTGACCGGTCAAAAAAATCACACGCTCTTTCAGCAGGCGGGAGTAGATATCGTATGAACGCTCCCCTTTCGCGGTTTGTTCAACCACCATAGGGACCAGTGCATTGAGTGGAGATTCGAGCAAATGCTGCATATTCAATCCGTTTCCTAACAAAATGGCTCGCATGAGAACAACCCCATACGAGCCATAATATGATTGGCCTGACAGGCCAAGTCAAATCAACTTAAGCGCTAGGCTGTTGTTGATTCATGAACTCTTGGAAGTTCACTTCCTTATCAGAAACTTTAGCATCCGCCATCAGGGCGTCAACCGCTTGCTCTTCCAGAGCAACGTTGCGCATGTTCTGCATCATCTCCTGGTTGTTGTTGTAGTACTCAACAACTTCCTGAGGATCTTCATAGGCAGATGCCATGGAAGCGATCAGGGCGTTTACGCGCTCATCTTCCACTTTCAGTTCTTTTTGCTTGATCACTTCACCCAGCAGCAGACCGACGCGAACGCGACGCTCGGCTTGCTCGGTGAACAGCTCAGCTGGCAGTTCAGGCATGTTCTGCGCCTGCTGGTTGCCAAAACGCTGCATCGCTTGCTGACGCAGAACGTTGATTTCACCTTCAACCAATGGCTTAGGTACGTCAATCTCGTTGGCCTTCAGCAGACCGTCCAGAGCTTGCTCTTTTACCTTCGCTTTCAGAGCCTGAGTCAGTTCACGCTCCATGTTCTTGCGGATTTCCGCTTTCAGCGCGTCCAGACCGCCTTCTTCGATGCCGAACTTGGCAACGAACTCGTCGTTCAGCTCAGGCAGAACCTGGGCATCGACGCTGTGCAGCTTGATAGCAAACTGAGCCACTTTACCTTTCAGGTTTTCAGCGTGGTACTCTTCAGGGAAGGTCACATCGATGCTGAACTCTTCGCCGGCTTTCTTGCCCAGAATGCCGTCTTCGAAACCAGGGATCATGCGGCCGGAACCCAGAACCAGTTCAAAGCCTTCAGACTTGCCACCTTCGAACGCTTCACCGTCGATGGAGCCTTCAAAGTCCAGCTTCACCTTGTCAGAATCCGCCGCTTCGCGCTCAGCCGCTTCAAAGGTCGCGTGCTGGGTGCGCAGAGTTTCGATCATGGTGTCAACGTCGGCGTCGGTCACCTCGCAGACTGGCTTTTCGATTTCGATGTCGCTCAGACCCTGAAGTTCAACTTCTGGGTACACTTCAAACAGAGCGGCAAACTGCAGGTCTTCACCTTCGTTGCTGGCAATCACCTCAAAACGAGGGGCGCCCGCAGGGTTCAGCTTCTGCTCAACAATGGCTTCAAAGAACTTCTGCTGCATCAGTTCGCCCATGGTTTCCTGGCGAATTGCGGCACCGTAGCGCTTCTTAAATACAGAAACTGGCACCTTGCCAGGACGGAAACCGTCCAGACGTACGCGCTTGGCTTCGGCCTTCATTTTTTCGGTTACTTTAGGCTCGAATTCAGCGGCCTCAACGGTAATAGTCAGGCGGCGTTCCAGGCCTTCAAGGGTTTCAAAAGAAACTTGCATTACGTTACCTCAAGTACTCGTGTTCTTGGTGACCAGCCGTGTCGTCAGCTGGCAAAAAATATGCCGCGGTATAGTCAATGTAAACCGCGCGTATCAGGAGTGCTTGCAGACGCAATGATTGAAAAACCAGTGATTGCATAGAAACGGCTTTAAAATCGACTCGGAAACTCCGAAAACGCCTGCCACTACCTGCCTAAGCCAATAGTAGGACGCGCCATTATAGCCATAGGTATTGACGGAGTCGAGATGGCATTGTTAAAGGCGGGATAAGATCCCTTTCCTGCCACCATTTGCTCATTTGTTGTGCAACACTTACCGAAGCAAACGGCCACGGAAGGGCGTTCATAGGGAAGGCAGAATGCCGGCATCAACCCGAATCGAAAGGCAGCCCAGCAAAGGAGCTCCGCAATGAAAGCTCAATACTGTCACATCGGCCAGCAGATGATAGAAGTCACCTGGTCGAACGGAGTAATGACCATCAAGGGCCACGGCGCCCTGTCCGACAAGACCGTCGACATCCCTTATGAAGAGGCACTTCAGGCGGCGACGGCTTACGTTGAACAACACGGCGGAGAATTGCCAACCCTGTACCGCGCCGGTTGGATCTCAGCAGAAAACCGAATCAGCCAAAAGGGCATCTACTCCAGCAACCCCGATTTGCAGGTCCGTCAGGACAGGGCCGAAACACCTTAGGGCTCTGTATCGGTGGCGGAGCACCGAGCTGAAACGAAAAAAGCCCCTGCAAAGCAGGGGCTTTTTAAAGATGGGGTGGCTGATGGGGATTGAACCCACGACAACCGGAATCACAATCCGGGACTCTACCAACTGAGCTACAGCCACCATTATATGGCGCACCCGGCAGGATTCGAACCTGCGACCAGCTGCTTAGAAGGCAGCTGCTCTATCCAACTGAGCTACGGGCGCAAGATACAACCTTACCGGTGTATATTATTGTGTTTGATGCCGACAAACCAGATCGTTCATCCCACACATATAAAGTGGTCGGTGATAGAGGATTCGAACCTAAGGACGACCTCTGCTCCGCACTTTCTAATAGCGACGATGCGCTACCAGCCCGGGCCTAAACACCAAACACGGTATTAAAGTGGTCGGTGATAGAGGATTCGAACCTCTGACCCTCTGGTCCCAAACCAGATGCGCTACCAGGCTGCGCTAATCACCGACAAAGTGTTGTTGTTTCGAGGCTGAGCCCCGTCAACGGAGGCGAATATTAGCGGCGGCTCCCAGTCAGGTCAATCACTTTTTTGCAAATGCCGCCGCGATTGGACAAATGCTGTACGTGAGACACACTAATACCATGACAGTGATCCGTTTTGCTGGCAAAATGCGCACCAGCGTCACTTAATCTCAACTACAAGGGAAGTTTGTAGGGATGACAGCATCACTAATAGACGGCAAAGCCATTGCCGCATCAATTCGACAGAACATCGCCTCTCAAGTCCAACACCGAACCAGCCAGGGGCTACGTGCGCCCGGGCTGGCCGTCATCCTGGTCGGCAGCGATGCCGCCTCTCAGGTCTATGTCGGCAACAAGCGCAAAGCCTGCGAACAGGTTGGCTTTGTCTCCAAAAGTTTTGACCTGCCAGCGGATACCACCCAGGACCAGTTGCTGACCCAGATTGACCAGCTCAATGCCGATGCCAGCATTGATGGCATCTTGGTGCAGTTGCCGCTTCCGGATCACATCGACAGTGCTACCGTGATTGAACGGATTCAGCCAAACAAAGACGTCGACGGCTTTCACCCCTATAACGTCGGCCGCTTGGCTCAGCGTATTCCGGTGCTGCGCCCCTGCACGCCTTTGGGCATCATGCAGTTGATCAAATCCACCGGTGTCAAAACCCATGGCCTGCACGCCGTGGTGGTCGGCGCCTCCAATATCGTCGGCCGGCCGATGACGCTGGAGTTGCTGCTTCGCGGCTGCACCACCACCACCTGCCACCGCTTTACCGACAATCTGCGCCACCACGTCGCCCAGGCCGACCTGCTGGTGGTCGCGGTGGGCAAGCCAAACTTCATTCCCGGTGAATGGGTTAAACCCGGAGCCATCGTCATCGATGTCGGCATCAATCGTCAGGCCGACGGTAAACTGGTGGGAGACGTCGAGTTTGACGCTGCCAGCCAGCGCGCCTCGCACATTACGCCGGTTCCCGGCGGAGTGGGACCGATGACCATCGCCTGCTTGCTGCAAAACACCCTGTTCGCCTGCGAGCAGTACCACAGTTAACCGGGGGCTGAATGTCGGCACCGCTGACACCACCCAACCCTGGTTCAGCCAATAAAAAAGCCCGCTTTCGCGGGCTTTTTTTGCAGGTGAGTGGTTACTTACGGCGCCATGAAGTCCCACCAGCACCATCTTCCAGCACGATCCCCATGGCGGTCAGGGCATCCCGGGCCTCATCGGCCTTTCCCCAGTCTTTGGCCGCTCTGGCGTCATTGCGCTGCTGAATCAGTGCCTCAATCTGAGCCACTTCGTCATCGTCACCGCCCCCCTGCAGGAACTGCTCCGGCGGCTGCTGCAAAATGCCCAGCACCCCGCCCAAGTTACGCAGGGTAGCCGCCAGCCCGGCAGCGTCACCGGATTGCTCTTTGGCGATATTCAGTTCACGGGCCAGCTCGAACAATACCGATACCGCTTCTGCGGTATTGAGGTCATCGTCCATGGCAGTACGGAAACGGGCCAGGTACTCTGGCAACACCTCACCCTGCTGCGGTGCATCCCGCAGCGCCGTGTACAGACGCTCCAGAGAGGCATGGGCCTGATTCAGGTTCTCTTCCGAATAGTTCAGCTGACTGCGGTAATGGCTGGACAGCAGGAAGAAACGCACCGCTTCGTGGTCGTACTGCTTGAGCACATCACGAATGGTAAAGAAGTTGCCCAGGGACTTGGACATCTTTTCTTTATCAACCTGCACCATGCCACCGTGCATCCAGTAGTTGACGTAGTTGTTATCATGAGCGCAGCAACTCTGCGCCACTTCATTCTCGTGGTGGGGGAACATCAGATCCGAGCCTCCACCGTGAATGTCGAACACCTTACCCAGATGCTTGCCGTTCATGGCGGAACATTCGATGTGCCAACCGGGTCGGCCCTGGCCCCATGGTGACGACCAGCTTGGTTCACCTGGCTTGGCGCTTTTCCACAGTGCGAAGTCCATGGGGTTGCGCTTGTCCTCTTCCACATCCACTCGGGCGCCGGCCTGCAGTTGCTCCAGATCCTGACGGGACAACTTGCCGTAATCGGCAAAGGTCTTCACCTCAAACCAGACGTCGCCCTTGTCGGAAACGTAGGCATGGCCCTTGTGCACCAGCACGGCGATCATGTCGATGATCTCCTGCATGTGGCCGGTTACCGTGGGTTCGATATCGGGGCGCAGCAGACCCAGGGCATCAAAATCCTCATGCATCGCCTGAGTGAAACGCTCAACCAGCGCTTCGCAGCTTTCACCATTTTCGGCGGCACGACGAATGATCTTATCGTCCACGTCGGTGATGTTACGCACGTATGTCACGTCCATGCCCAGCGAGCGCAAATACCGCACCGCGATGTCAAACGCCACATAGGTACGCCCATGACCGATGTGACAGTAGTCGTAGATGGTTACCCCACACACGTACAGGCCCACTTTGTTAGGCTCGATAGGGGTAAAGGTCTCTTTCTGTCGGGTCAGCGTATTAAATATCTTTAGCATTGTGGCGCTCGTTATACTGTTTGACGGTACGTAAAAATCAAAGGCCCAAGTCTATCACGAGTTCAGGGCTTACGGAGCGGGTTTTTGTTATCACTCAGATCGATGGCCAGCATGAACAAGAGTTGGTCGACTCGCCCTCACCGGCTTCCTAGTCCCTTGTGGATAAGGTAAAATTTGCCAACCATAACTGAAGAGGTCCCAATCATGGTGACACTGACTACCAATTTCGGCGACATCAAGCTGGAACTGTTTGCCGACAAGGCGCCCATTACTGTTGAGAACTTCCTGTCTTACGTAAAAGACGGTTTCTACGACAACACCATCTTCCACCGCGTCATCGACGGCTTCATGGTTCAAGGTGGTGGTTTCACCCCAGACATGCAGCAGAAAGAGAATGGCGGCGGCATTCAGAACGAAGCCAGCAACGGCCTGTCCAACAAGACCGGCACCATTGCCATGGCCCGTACTCCGGATCCACACTCCGCAACGGCTCAGTTCTTCATCAACGTCAATGACAACACCTTCCTGGATTTCAAGAGCGAAACCTCTCAGGGTTGGGGTTACTGCGTATTCGGTCAAGTGGTTGAAGGCATGGACGTGGTCGAGAAGATCAAGGCGGTGAAAACCGGCAACCACGGCATGCACCAGGACGTGCCGCTGGAGTCCGTGGTTATCGAGAGCGCCAAGCTTGAAGACTGATAACCTTCAGAGGGTCGCTGCCAGCGGCCCTCGCACCCTGTTTATCGGCGACCTTCACCTGAGCGCCGAGCGGCCGGACATCACTCACGCCTTCGCCCGCTTCCTGGCCAAAGAGCTGCCAGGAGCCGATGCCCTGTATATTTTGGGGGATCTGTTCGAAGCCTGGATTGGCGATGATGACCTGACTGAATTCAACCTCGAAGTGGCCTCACTGCTGCATCAGGCTCGCCAGTTTGCGCCCATCTACTACATTCACGGCAACCGGGACTTCCTCATTGGACCGGCTTTTGCCAAACGAGCCGGCCTGATACTGCTACCGGAAGTGGATACCCTCAACCTCTATGGGGTACCGACAGTGATTCTGCACGGCGACAGCCTGTGCACCGCCGACATCGAGTATCAGAAATTTCGCCGCCTGCGTAACAAACCCTGGTTCCGGCTGATGCTGCTGTCTCTGCCATTGAAGTTAAGACGAGCACTGGCACGGCGAGCCCGGGCGAAAAGCAAAGCCGCCACCTCGAGCAAGGATCAGAGCATCATGGACGTCTCCCCAGGGGCGGTCGACAAACTGATGCAACAGACCCAGACCCGCCGCATGATTCACGGCCATACCCACCGCCCCGCGGTCCATCAGCTCAATGAAGCCCGGCAGCGCCTGGTGGTCGGTGACTGGTATCAGCAGGACAGCGTGTTGCTGGTCACTCCGGAACAGTGTCAGCTGTCCAGTCAGGCCCTGCCCGCCACCTGATCGACTCGCAAGCTATTGAATCAAACTCATAACCGGTCGCCAACAAGCGAGACTTTTCGTGATCCAAGTCAAATTCTTGCTTGACTCAAACGCCGCAATCCCTAATAACTAGTACTACCTGCTCTAAAATTGATCAGTCCATCCGCGGTTGACGCCACTGGCAATGGCCGCACCCGGTCGACGATCACCGACAGAGCGAGTAAGCAGTAGTTGTATCGTCTGAAGTTCCGACGACTAACGCACATTGACGTTTAGCAGGGGATAATAACTATGATACTCAATCATTTATGGGGACTGTATACCCATCCACGTGAAGAGTGGCAGAGCATTGAACGCACCCATGAAGGGATAGGTGCCAGCCTCACTCACATCCTGGTCATTGCACTGATCCCCGCCATCTGTGGCTTTTTCGCCAGCAGTTACATTGGCTGGAGCATCGGTGCCGGCGAGCCCATCAAGTTAACTCAGGCCAGTGCGGTGAAAATGGCCTTCGCCATGTATTTCGCCCTGATCGCCGGCGTATTTCTGCTGGCCTATCTGGCGCACTGGATGGCCAAAACCTTTGGCGCTGACCCCACCACCACCCAGGCGGTGGAACTGGCCGCCTACACCGCCACCCCGTTGTTCATGGTTGGCTTTGCCACCCTGTACCCGGAGCTGTGGTTTGTGATGATGGTCGGCTTGGCGGGCATCGCTTACTCGGTTTACCTGCTCTATTCCGGGGTGCCCATCATCATGAACATTCCCGAAGAGCGCGGCTTTATCTATGCCAGTTCGCTGGTAACCTGCGGGCTGGTGTTACTGGTGGCAATACTCGCCGCCTCGGTGATCATGTGGAACCTGGGCTTTGGCCCATCCTACGTCGCCTGACCCGGCAACGACGGTATAAAAAAAACGCGCCTGCAGGGCGCGTTTTTTCGTTGTCGCCCCGGCAGGGGCACGGCCATCGCCTCCTAGGGGTGGCAGACGTTATGAATTTCCAGGTTGCTGCTCTGCTCCGAGTCTCGCAGGGCTTTGGCATCGTCACTGCGAGAGGCGGTGAGCTGATCCAGGTAGCTCTGATCCACATCCTGAGTCACGTATTCACCATTAAACACCGAGGTATCGAACCGATTCACGGTCGGGTTTTCCTCGCTTACGGCCGCCACTAGGTCGTCCAGATCCTGATAGATCAGGCCGTCGGCTTTAATCAGGCTGCACACCTCTTCCACATCCCGGCCATAGGCGATCAGCTCCTGTGGACTCGGCATATCGATGCCATAGACATTGGGGAAACGAATCTCCGGTGCGGCCGAGGCGAAGTACACCTTACGGGCGCCAGATTCACGAGCCATTTCGATGATCTGCTGTGAGGTGGTGCCTCGCACCACGGAGTCATCCACCAGCAGAACATTCTTGCCCTTAAACTCCTGAGCAATGGCATTGAGCTTCCGACGTACCGACTTCTTACGCTCCGCCTGCCCCGGCATGATAAAGGTACGACCCACGTAGCGGTTTTTCACAAACCCCTGCCGGTAAGGCAGATCCAGTTCATTGGCAATCTGCAGCGCGATGTCGCAGGAGGTTTCCGGGATTGGAATCACCACATCAATGTCATGATCTTCCCACTCCCGGGCGATCTTAGCCCCCAGTTTTCGGCCCATATTGACCCGACTGGCGTACACCGAGATGCCGTCAATGGTCGAGTCCGGACGCGCAAAGTACACAAACTCAAAGATGCACGGACTCAGCAGCGGTTGCTCGGCACATTGTTTGGTAAACAGATGGCCCTCGACGTCAACGTAAATCGCCTCGCCGGGCGCCACATCCCGAATGTACTCAAAGCCCACCGCATCCAGAGCCACACTCTCCGAGGCCACCATGAATTCCTGACCCTTCTCCGATTGACGCTTGCCCAGCACCAGCGGGCGAATGCCGTTGGGGTCACGGAATGCCACCATCCCCTGCCCGACAATCAGGGCCACGCAAGCGTAAGCGCCGCGCACCTTCTTATGCAGTTGGCTAACGGCGCTGAACACCTGCTCGGCATCCAGTTGATAACCTGGCATCTGCTGAATCTCGTGCGCCAGTACATTCAGCAACAGCTCGGAATCCGAGTTGGTGTTGATGTGGCGACGCATCTTGGCCATGGAATCGCTCAGCTCATGGGCATTGGTCAGGTTGCCGTTGTGAGCCAGTGTGATGCCAAAGGGGGAGTTGACGTAAAACGGCTGCGCCTCGGAGGAGCTTGAGGATCCCGCCGTCGGGTAACGCACATGGCCGATGCCCACGTTTCCCTGCAGCCGCAGCATGTGTTTACTTTCAAAGACGTCCTTAACCAGACCGTTGGCCTTTCGCAACCGGAACGCTTCCGCATCCACGGTGACGATGCCGGCCGCATCCTGGCCGCGATGCTGCAACACAGTCAGCGCGTCATAGATGGTCTGGTTGACGGAGGAATGAGCAACAATTCCGACGATACCACACATTATTGTTGATCCTTATTCGGTAAGATGTTCATAGTTAGTAGGGTCATGGTTTTATTATATTTTTGGTAAAAAACTGGAGCTTTGCTCCAGGTATTGGAAGAACCATTGAATGACGACTTTGAATTCGGGAATCAACACCGAATCGTGCCACCAGCCCGAGGACGCCGCCCCGGTAAAACTATCGAGGAAAAACAGTACCGCAGCCACCACCAGGGCGCCACGGGCAGCACCAAACACCGCACCCAGCACCCGGTCGGTTCCGGTCAAGCCGGTTCGGTCGACCATCTGGCCAATGAGGTAATTCAGCAGGCCACCGAGAATCAGTGTTGCTACAAACAGAATTGAGATGGCGGCGCCATTTCTCAACATGGGGTCGTCTATCTGGCTCAGGTAAACCGCAAGGTCTTCATAGAAGCGGCTGGAGACCAGAAAGGCCAGCACCCACACCACCAAAGACATCGCTTCGCGGGCAAAGCCGCGAACCAGACTAATAAGGACAGAAAGTCCAATGACAGCCAGTATGGCGTAATCAATCCAAACCATCACAGCGAGTATCGCCTCCGAATCTACGTTTGGGCGGCAATTTTAACAGAGCGCCCGCCCTTTCACATCTAAATTTGATCGACTGTTACTTGCACTAAAAAGCCCGCATAAATGCGGGCTCTGTGCTGAATCAGACTAAATATCGGTGGCCTTGTATCGCACCAGGCTGCCATTGAGCTCGGTCAATTTGGCCAGGCGCGCCTTTTCTTTCATCAAGGCGTCTTTGGAGATGTCCGGCCCGACGAAGACCCGGTTCAAACGCCCCTCCACCGGTCTGGCCGGCACCGTATAGGCTCGAAACCCCTGGTCACGGAGTTGATTCACCAGGTTATTAACGTTCTTAGCGTTCTTAAAGGTACCCAGTTGAATGGTCCAACCCTGGCGAATCTCGGTGGCCGCCGGTTTCGCGGCAGGCTTGCTGGCCGGTTCAGCCGCCGGGGCATTGCTCGGCGTCGGTTTAACTGCCTCTTTTTGCACCTTGGTGTCACTCAGAGCCACGTCATCGAACGCCTGCTCCGGCACTGGCTCGGGCAGCGACACCGGTCGCAGTGGAATGGTGGCAAAATTCTCCTGCACCCGCTGTTTTTCACCACTGAGGAGATCGGGAAGAAAGATCACCGCCAGTGCGGTCAGCACCAAAGTGCCAACAATCCGATTCTTTAACTGAGCAGACAAGCCCTATTCTCCTGCGATTGCGTGTTGCGCCTGAGCCACAGTGTAAAAGGAGCCAAACACAATGACTAGATCTAATTGTTGCTGCTGCGCCCGGGCCGCCGTCATCGCCTCGGCAACCGAGGCATAGTGCGGCGCCCCGCCGACGGCCCTGGCGATGCGCTCACCATCACTGCCCCTTGGCACCGCCAACGGAGCGGCGAACCAGCCATCCACCACCGTCATCAGGGGCGCCAGCGACGCTTCGATCTCCTTGTCCTCCAGCATGGCGCACACCGCCAATACCCGTCCCGGCCCCTTCATCGACGCCAACCGTTGGGCCAGATAACGCGCCGCATGAGGGTTATGGGCCACGTCGGCGTAGACCGGCGGTGACAGGCTCAGAGGCTGCAGCCTTCCCGGCAGAGACGCTGCCGATAAGCCGGCCGCCATCGCTTCGGGGCCAATGTTGGGCATCAGGCGATCGATGGCCGCCACCGCCGTGGCGGCATTCATGGCCGGCAGCGCCGGCAGCGGCAACTGTTCCAGGTGACGACCGGGACGACGAAATTGCCAATGGTCAGCCTGATAGTCGGCGTGAAACTCGTGCCCGACTCGTATCAGTGGCGTCCCCAATTCACGGGCGTATTCGGTCACCGAAGCCGGCAGTTCCGGTTCACCAATCACCGCAGCGACTCCGGATCGAAAGATTCCGGCCTTTTCGCGGCCGACGGATTCACGACTGTCGCCAAGGTACTCTTGATGGTCGAGATCGATGGAGGTGATCACCGCCAGATCGGCATCAATCAGGTTGGTGGCATCCAGCCTCCCTCCCAGACCCACTTCCAGCAACACCACCTGCGGCTTGTGCCGGGCAAACAGATACAGGGCGCCAAGCGCGGAAAACTCGAAGAAAGTCAGCTGGGTTGAGCCTCGAGCCAGCTCAATGGCTGCAAAGGCATCCCGATGAGACTGATCGCCCAGTTCGTTGCCATTGAGGCGAACCCGCTCGTTGTAGCGATGAAGATGAGGGGAACTGAAGACACCGGTGCTGACACCGGCCTGGTGCAGTATCGATTCCATCATGGCGCAGGTGGAACCTTTGCCATTGGTACCGGCAACGGTGACGACGGTGGAATCGGGCAAGGCATCCAGCCCCATGGCCTCGGCCACCTTACGCAACCGGCTCAATCCCATGTCAATGTCAGACGGGTGAACCGCCAGAATAAAATCAAGCCAGTCCTGCAAGGACTGGCTTGAGAAGGGTGCCGCATTGGCCATTATTCGGTCTCTTGAGGCGCCGCGTGGGTGAACTTGCCCAGAATTCGAGCCAGGGTATCGCGCATTTCGCGACGATCGACGATCATGTCGATGGCCCCTTTCTCCAACAGGAATTCACTGCGTTGAAAGCCTTCCGGCAACTGCTCGCGAACGGTTTGCTCAATCACCCGGGGGCCGGCAAAGCCGATCAGAGCCTTAGGTTCAGCCACATTGATGTCACCCAGCATCGCCAGGCTGGCAGAAACCCCACCCATAGTAGGATCGGTTAATACCGAGATGTAAGGCAGGCCTCGCTCGCTCATCTTCGCCAACGCCGCCGAGGTTTTGGCCATCTGCATCAGCGAAAACAACGCCTCCTGCATACGGGCGCCACCACTGGCCGAGAAACACACCAAGGGCAGATTTTTGTCCAGACAAACCTCAACCGCGCGCACGAATCTGGCGCCGACCACGGAGGCCATGGAGCCGCCCATAAAGGCAAACTCAAACGAACACGCCACCACAGGCTGGCCTTTCAGCATGCCTTCTGCCGCGATCAACGCATCGGATTCACCACTGGCTTTCTCGCCCTGGCTGATGCGGTCTTTGTACTTTTTCGAATCCCGGAACTTCAATACATCCTGCGGCGCCAGATCGGCACCGATCTCGTGCATGGTCTCTGCATCAAAGAACCCTTCCAGCCGCGCTCGGGCCCCAATTCGCATGTGGTGGTCACACTTAGGACACACTTCCAGATTACGCTCTAACTCTGCTCGGTAGAGGATCTGGTCACAGTTACCACACTTGCTCCATACCCCCTCTGGTACGGAGTGGCGACGGGCCGCGACTGTTTTACTTTTCGGCAGGATTTTCTCTAACCAACTCATCGTCGCTAGTCCTGTAAATGAATGGCCTGATTAGGCCGTTATCTGCTGCAAACAGGCCATTATCTGAATAATAGTAGCCTGTTTTCGAATTCTTTTTTTGGCACCTGGGCTCAAACTGAACAAATTAAACCACAAAGGTCACACTGACGATACTGAAAACTGGTCTAACCCGATAATTCTCAGGGAAAATGCGGCTAAATTCACTGTCTGGTGGTTAACTCGCTACAACGGGTCGGGTAAAAAAAGTGGTCCCGGTTCGCTCACCGGAATCGCAAATTCCTCCGGGTAGTCCACCTGAACCAGATACAACCCCTCAGCCTTTGAGGTCGCCGAGGCCAAGTTCCGATCTTTGGCCGCCAGTAACTCGGCAATCCACTCTACCGGCTGCTCTTTTTTCCCCACGGTCATCAGCGATCCGACAATGTTGCGCACCATATGGTGAACAAAGGCATTGGCCTTAATGTCGACAATCACATAGCGGTTACGACGGCTGACGCTGAGGTGGTGCACGTTCCGCCACGGCGACTTTGACTGACACTGAATCGCCCTGAAAGAGCTGAAATCCTGTTCACCCAGTAACAACTGACCCGCCTGGTGCATTAAGGTTTCATCCAGTTCGTGGTAATAGTGACTCACGCCACTGCCCAGAATGGCCGGTCGATAGCGGTGGTTATAGATGATATAGCGGTAGCGTCGGGCCGTTGCTGAAAAACGAGCATGAAATTCATCGCTGACCGGCTTAGCCCAGCGCACGGCAACATCGCCAGGAAGGTTGGCGTTCAGCCCCAGGGTCCAGGCTCGCTCGGGGCGAACCGCGTCGGTATCGAAGTGCACCACCTGGCCGGTACCATGCACCCCGGCATCGGTCCTGCCGGCACAGAACACCTCCACCGGATGATTGGCAACAACCGACAGGGCTTCCTCCAGTCGCTGCTGAACGCCAACCACTTCCCGCTGGCGTTGCCAGCCAAAATAGCGACTGCCGTCATACTCAATTCCCAGTGCGACTCTCATACCCGTACTACCTGCTGTTCAAAAAGGGGCGCATTATACCAAATTACGGCAATTTTACCGCTGCCACCGTGCGGCCGAGCATTGTAATACCAAACCCGGGTTCGATCTGGTCTGCGTTGCTGAAATTTGTCGTCATCCAATACCGGCACACACCCTAAGCGACCGATCCGCCAGCCCAGGGCCAAACTGTGAATCGGCCCTCATGCCAATGCCCCAAAAAAAACGGTGGCCAGCGCCACCGTTGTTGATCATTTGGTCACTTACAGGCGGTCCAGCAACTCCTGGGCTTCCCCCTGCTGAGCGCTGGCGCCTTTTTCGATCACTTCCCTCAGCAACGCCTTGGCACTGTCCTTGTCATCGATCTCGATGTAGGCGCGGGCCAGATCCAGTTTGGCGCTGTAGCCACTAACCTCGTCATCCACGTCTACCCCGGACTGTTCGCCAATCAGACTGGTCAAATCCGGGTCTCCGATATCCAGATCCAGCCCGTTATAAGGCTCGACCGGCGCCTCCTCGCTGTGAGATTCATCCAGCAGTTTGTCGATGTCGATAAACTCTTCGTCCCCGGGTGGGTCCAATGACACTTCCGGCGCGTTATCCAGGCTGAGATCCAGACCGCGATCCATCGGCTCGGGCTCTGCTGCCGACACCGAAGGGGCCGGCTCCTCAGCCTTGGGCTGTGGCGCGCTATCCACCGGCGAATGGTCCTTGAGCAAGGCCTCAATGTCGTCTTCCGCCATGGCCATGCCATTGTCGTCGGCCTCGTTCATCAACTCGACCATGTCGGCACTGTCATCCAGAGCCACCCCAAGTTCAGACATCACGGTGTCTACGTCAGGCTCAAGTTCGTTGATGGCCATGTTGGCCAGCAACTCATCATTGAAATCTGGCTCCTGAGGCTGAGCATCGCCACTTTCCATGGCCTGATGCTCCTGCAATAACTCCTCCAGCGACTGCACCGGCTCTTCGGCCTCGGTGGCAGAAGGCTCCAGTTGAATCGCCGCCGCCTCCTGAGTGTCCGTCGGTACCGACGCTGCAACGCTCGACTCCGGCTGGGCTGCGGCGGTGGCTGGCTGAACCGGATCCGAAACCTGAGCAATGCTGCCATCAGGCTCCGGCGCCCGGCGACGGATGTACAACCACACCAGTGCCAGCAGGAACAGGGTGGGTACCACGGCGGCGATGCCTACCAGCCAGGGTTTGGCCCATAGCTGCTGCCAGATACCGCTCTCTTCAATATCCTGAACCGGCTCCACCACCTCGGCGGAATTGGTGCTGGTCATGGGAGAAACCAGTTGCTGTTCCAGTTGCCGATTGACCGTCTGCTGATCATCCAGGGCACTCTGCAGAGTCAGCACCTGCTGATTCAGCTCGTCCAGGCGGGCCTTCAACAGCTCATTCTGCTCCAACATCGCCGCCATCTCATCGATGGATTGACCCAACTCCTGTCGCAGACGCCCAATCTGTTCCGCCGATTGCTGCTTTTGCAGGTTCAGTTCATCGTTCAGACGGGCCAGTTCTTTATTGACTGCCGGAGCCGCGGCCGCTTGCGGCGCCGGCAATGGAGTAACGGTGGGTGTCGGCGACGCCTTGGCTTTGGCTTTGGGTGCCACAGGTGCCGAGCCCCAACGCTTGTCATCGGCAGACGCTCGCCCCTTTGCCTCAACGGGATCGATGGCAAGAATCACCGACTCATCCGGTAGGGTAAGGATCATCCCTTTTTCAAGGGCATTGAGGTTCTGACTGCTGAACGCCTGGGGATTGGCCTGGTACAGCGCCAACATGGTCTGATAGACAGTGGCGCCTTCCGGTTGATGAGCTTTGGCCAGACGCCATAAAGTATCGCTGGGGGAGGTCGGCCCAATGGTAACCTGTTTCAGTTCACCCTGAGGTCCGGCAACGGCCAATCCTTCGCCAACGGCATGTAATGAGTACGAGCAGGCCATGGCCCCACTCAACAGGGCAACCAATACCCTTTGCTTTCCAGTCATATTGCAGGCCCGCATATCTCTGTCTATGGTTTGATTTTTAAATGCTGCGATCTCAACACTATATCTCATCTGTCATAAGGACGACAGCAGTTGCTTGGCTGGCAGCAGCCCGAAGTGATCAAGGCCTCGCTGCCCCCCGCCATAGCAAACAGCCGCCCCGAATTCGGAGCGGCTGCGGCGGGCATTACCGGTAGTGGTTACAGATAATCGCTGATCAGCGTTTCGGCAATCTGCACCGCATTGAGGGCGGCACCTTTACGAATGTTGTCTGCCACCACCCACAGGTTCAGGCCACAAGGATGGCTGATGTCCTGGCGCACCCGTCCTACAAACACCTCGTCCTGGCCAGTGGCATTGCCGACCTGAGTGGGGTAATCCTGGTCTTCTTCCATCAACACCAGTCCTAGAGCCTGGCTCAGCAACGCCTTGACCTCATCCACCGATGTCGGCTGACGGGTCTCCAGGTGAATCGCTTCACCATGGCCGTGGAATACCGGTACCCGCACCGCGGTGGCATTCACCGCAATGCTGGCGTCACCAAAGATTTTCTGAGTTTCCCAGACCATCTTCATCTCTTCTTTGGTGTAGCCGTTGTCCATGAAATCGTCGATTTTCGGCAGCACGTTAAAGGCTATCTGGTTATCGAACACCTCATTTTTCGCCGGCAAGCCGTTCAGCAACTGAGCACACTGCTTGGCCAGTTCCTCGATGGCGCGGCGCCCGGCACCGGAGACCGACTGGTAGGTGGCCACGTTAATCCGGTCGATGCCGTAGTGCTGATGAATCGGATGCAGCGCCATCAGCATCTGAATGGTGGAACAGTTTGGGTTGGCAATGATGTTGCGATTGCGAAATTCCGCCAGCGCGTGGGCGTTGATCTCTGGTACCACCAGGGGGACATCCGGCTCATTGCGGAAGTGAGAGGTGTTGTCGATGACCACGCAGCCGGCCTCGGCCGCCAGCGGAGCATACTGAGCCGACACCTCACCACCGGCGGAGAAAAAGGCCAGCTCTACCTGGCTCCAGTCAAACTCCGCCACATCGGTAACCGTCAGGCTCTTACCTTTAAACGCCTTGGTGTTGCCGGCACTGTTGGCACTGGCCAGCAGATGCAGCTCGGCAATAGGAAACTCCCGCTCTTCCAGAATCTGGATAAGGGCTTCACCAACGGCGCCGGTAGCGCCCAAAATTGCGACATTAAATGCCTGTGCCATGGGTTATCTCTCTTTATTAAAACCGAGTTCAGACCACAGGTCCGGGGCCGCTTGCCCCGAGTGACCCACGGTTAAGGATAGAAATTCTCTGCGATTGAGGTGGGCTTTTCGCTGCCGATCAAAGCCACCGGCTTGGGTCTGCCACTGCCGAAAACGGCGATCTTCGCTGTCGATGTCGTACACCAGCCGGGCAACACGCGCCAGCAGAGACTGATTCATCGGCGTGCTCAACCGCAGCGAAGCAATCTCGGCAGTCGGCACAAACTGGGTAAAGTCTGCCACCGGCCCCAGGTCCAACTGCTTTGCCAGCACCTGAAGCAACATCCAATTGCCCCGCAGTTTGGCCTCGACGCTGTAGCCGGCGATGTGCGGAGTGGCGAGGTCGGTGACCTCCACCAGTGCCGTCATCGGCGACGGTTCTCCCTCCCACACATCGAGAATCAACTTAAGATCCGGTCGCCGTAGTTTCACCGCCAGCAGGGCCTGGTTATCCACCACCTCGCCCCGGCAGGCATTCACCAGCCAGGTATCCGGCTTAAGCGCCGTCAAACGCGCCTCATCCAGCAGATGCCAGGTGGGGTGGTCGCCATCCCGGACCAAAGGCACATGGCAACTGACGATGTCTGCCTCGGCCAATGCCGCCTCCAATGACTCAAACTGGCGGGGGTCCCCCGCCGCCTGCAGCGGCGGGTCACACAAAAGAACCCGCATCCCCAACGCTTGCGCACGTCGGGCCGTGGCAGAGCCGGTATTGCCGGCGCCGATCACCGCCAGGGTCTTGCCCTCAAGGGAAACCGACAGCCGCTCAGCCAGGGTCAGCAGCGCCGTCAGAACATACTCGCCCACCGCCTCGGCGTTACAACCAGGGGCATTGCTCCAGGGAATGCCTCTGGCTTCCAATGCTGCCACGTCGATGTGGTCAAAGCCGATGGTGGCGGTACCGACAAATTTCAGTGTCTTGGCGGCGTCAATCAACGCCTGATTGACCTGAGTGACACTGCGCACCAGCAGGATATCGGCGTCGCGCACTTGATCAGGGCCAATCGCCCGTCCAGGATAACAACGAATCTCTGCCAGATGGCCAAACATGGCATCCAGAGCCGGCATATTCTCATCAGCTACGATAATCATCGGGGTAGGAGGAGTTGCGGTAACAGGAGGGGGAGTGTAACAAAAGCAGAGCCGGGACGCAGTATCCCGGCTCTGTGGATTATGGGATTATGAACGCTTAATCCTGGTATTTACGCATGATCAGCGTGGCGTTAGTGCCACCAAAACCAAAGCTGTTGCTCATGACGGTGGTCAGCTCGCGCTCCTCGGTCTCGGTGACAATGTTCAGTCCCTTGGCATCCTCATCGAGGTTGTCGACATTGATGCTGGGTGCCACAAAGCCATTTTCCATCATCAGCAGGCTGTAGATGGCCTCGTGCACACCGGCGGCGCCCAGGGCATGACCGGTCATCGCCTTGGTGGCACTGATGGCCGGGCTGTTGCTGCCGAACACCTCTTGAATGGCGCCCAGTTCACGGGTATCGCCAACCGGCGTACTGGTGCCATGGGTGTTGATGTAATCGATGTCGCCACCGGCCTGGTCCAGGGCCAGCTTCATGCAACGCACCGCCCCTTCACCGCTGGGCGCAACCATGTCATAGCCATCGGAGTTAGCGCCGTAACCAACGATTTCAGCGTAGATTTTGGCACCACGGGCCAGAGCGTGTTCCAGCTCTTCCACCACCACCATGCCACCACCACCGGAGATCACAAAGCCGTCACGGTCTGCATCGTAGGTACGGGAGGCCTTGGTCGGATCGTCGTTGTACTTGGTGGACAGCGCGCCCATGCCATCAAAGCCCATCGCCAGAGTCCAGTGCAGCTCCTCGGAGCCCCCGGCAAACACGATGTCCTGCTTACCCAGTTGAATCTGCTCGACGGCATGGCCAATGCAGTGAGCACTGGTGGCACAAGCGGAGCTGATGGAGTAGTTAATGCCCTTGATCTTAAACGGGGTCGCCAGACACGCTGAGGCGGTAGAGGACATGATCCGCGGCACCAGGTAAGGGCCCACACGGCGCACACCTTTGCTGCGCAGCGTATCGGCAGCCTGCACCTGATTCAGGGAAGAGGCACCGCCACAGCCGGCAACGATGCCGGTGCGAAGGTTGCTGACCTGGTCTTCTGGAAGGTCGGCGTCTTTGATCGCCTCTTCCATGGCAATGTAGGCGTAGGCCGCCGCATCACCCATGAAACGCAATTTCTTGCGATCGATGTGTTCAGCCGGGTCGATCTTCAGATCACCCCAGACGCGGCTACGAAGACCCAGCTCTTCAAACTGATCTGAATAGCTCAGGCCACTTTTGCCGGCCTTCAGGGCTGCCGTTACTTCTTCGGCGTTATTGCCAATACTGGAAACAATACCCAGTCCGGTAATTACAGCTCGCTTCATCATTTTTTCCTGTGTATGAAGATCCGTTAAACTGACGCCATCTTAGCCTGTTTTGTTTGCGAAACTGGTCGGCTTTCCCTATACAGCGTTACAATGGCGACAAAAGAGCGACAGTGAGACCCAGCGTGACTCCCATCCTTCCCGCCAAACTGGATTGGCGCGATTCCGACACTCCGGTATCGATCGAATACGACGATGTGTACTTCTCCACCGTGGACGGCATCGACGAAACTCAGTATGTGTTCCTGAAACATAACGGGTTTCCCGAGAGATTTATAGCCCACCCCCACACCACTCTGGTGGTGGCGGAAACCGGCTTTGGCACCGGCCTGAACCTGTGCCTGCTGTGGCAGGCCTTTCGCCAATTCCGTCAGGCGCACCCACAGGCCCGCTGCCGACGGCTGCATTTTGTCAGCATGGAGAAACACCCGGTCACCGACGCCGACCTGCGCCGGGCCCACAAATACTGGCCACAGTTGCAGCATCAGACCCGACAACTGCAGCAGGCCTACCCCGCCCCGATCGGCGGATGTCATCGCATGGAGTTCGACCAGGGCGAGGTGGTGGTCGACCTGTGGCTGGGGGACGTCAACGAGATTCTGCCATCGATGGTAACGGACAACAGCGGCCTGTTCGATGCCTGGTTTCTCGATGGCTTCACGCCGAGCAAAAATCCCGCCATGTGGCAACCCGAACTGTACACTCAGATGGCCAGGCTCAGCCGTCACCAGGCCACCTACGCCACCTTTACCGCTGCCGGGCACGTACGCCGCGGGCTGGAACGCGTTGGCTTTTCGGTCACCAAGGACCATGGCTACGGCGTCAAGCGCGAGATGATCAGCGGCCAGCTATTGAACGCCAAGCCCGTCGCCAAAACCGTCTCCGAAGTGGCCATCGTCGGTGCCGGTGTGGCGGCGGCACACCTGGCCCTTAGCCTGGTTCAGCGAGGCATTCGTGTCACCCTGTACAGCCAGGGCCAGGCCAGTGCCGATGGCGCCTCGGGCAACCGTCAGGGGGCCATCTATCCACTGATGAACCTGGCCGAGGATGGGCTAAGTCAGCTGTACCAACAAGGCTTCCTCCTCAGCCGCCAGCGCCTCAACCGCACCGTGGCGGCCGGGCATAGCATCGACCATGACTGGTGCGGTGTGGTTCAGCTAGGTCAGAACGACAAAGATCAGGCCAAACTGGCCAAAGTGGCGACCGCGGGCTTTCCGCCAGAACTGGTGCACGGCATCGACCGCCAGCAGGCCAGCCACATTGCCGATCTGCCGCTGGACCGGGGCGGGCTGTTCTTTCCCTTCGGCGGTTGGGTCGCTCCAAACCAGTTGATTCCGGCACTGCTCGCGCAGGCCGGTCAACTGGGACAACTGCAGTGCCACTATGACCACCCATTGAGATCGCTGACCGCCAGCGACAACGGCTGGCAACTGGATTTTCACAATGGCCAGCAAACCCACCATGACCAGGTCGTGATCGCCATGGGGCACCAGAGCCACCAGTTGGCACAAACTGCGCCACTGCCCATTCAGGCGGTTCGAGGCCAGATCAGTGCCCCCCAAACCACCCCAAGGCTGAACCAGCTAAAAACCGTGCTGTGCGCCGACGGCTACCTGATCCCACAACTGCAGGGACGGCTCACCAGTGGCGCCAGTTTCGTTAAGCGCAATAGTGATAGCCGTTGGCAGCAACAGGATGTGGCGGAGATTCGCCAGCGCATGCACGCCAGTTTTGGTCAGTGCGGCTGGGCCCAAGAGTTGATGTTTGATGACAGCGGCCGCGCCGCCGTGCGCGGCTCGGTACGGGACCACTTTCCTCTGGCCGGCCCGGTTCCGGATTGGCCGCAGATCATCGACCGACAGTCACAACTGCGCCAGCAGCCACTGCCCTCCCAGCCCGGGCTGCACCTGCTGGCCGGACTGGGCTCACGAGGACTGTGCAGTGCCGCGCTGATGGCCGAATCGGTGGTTTCCAGCCTGTGCGCCGAACCCAGGCCCATCGATCAGGCGCTGCTGGCGCGCGTGGTTCCGGGACGCTTCTGGCAGCGGCGGCTGAACAAAGGCCATCCGGTTCCGGAATAAAAAAAGGAGGCGCCGGCCTCCTTTTTTTAGTGTCCGAGTTGCTGCAACCGCTGCAGCAACTGAAGCCAGGCCTGGCGCACCAAATTCAGATCATCCGGCGCCAGTTCTGTGCTGGCTGCGCTGATGCGCTTCTCCATGTCTTCCGACAACAGGCTAAGCAATTGCGGCTGCTGTTCATCCAGCTCATTAAGGCTCAGTGCCAAGTGCCCCTGCAGGTAGCCACTGGCAAACACCTGGTCGTCGGTGCCCTGCTCGACCATTTCGGTCATCCACTGGTCGGCCTGTTGTTCTAACCTGTCTAACATTCACCCTATCCTACGTTAACCGGTACAGTACTTCATCGTGAAAGCCGGTGATGATGGGATACCAACCGGCCAGCTGAGCGTCCAGCTCAGGGTCGCCAGTATCTGCGATCATCGGCCTTCCCTCAAGCGCTTTCAGCTTCGATTTGGTGGCCAGAATTAGAATGTTGTCGCGACCGATGGCGCGTATTACCTCGGGGCTGAGCTGCTGGTTGCCCCGGCCAAACAGGTGGCCCTGGCCCCCGATCAGGGTCACCACCAGTCGACTGGGCACCTCAGCAACCAACTTAAGTAACTGAGCAGCTGTCAGATCCCGGCCAATAAGCTGGCCATCGCGCACCACATCAACCCCGAGCAGAGTGTTGTCCAACCCCTGCATCGCCATGGCGGCGGCCACCGTGGAACCGGAGCCCATCACAAACTGTCCCCCCTCCTCCATCCGCTCCTGCAAATCGGCACAGATGTCATCCAGTACCAGTTCATCCACTTCGACGCCCCCCATTTTCACCGCCTGAACAAACTGCAGTGCTTCGGGAATCCGCATCTCACCATAATGACGAGCCTGCACCCGCCCCTGACGAAATGCCGCTTCATCGATGTCACGCACTTCGGCCATCATGGTGCTCACCAGCTCGCCCCGGCTCATCATCGCCACCACCTCGCCGCTGGCTTTGGGAGTAATGCCGTAAACACCGGAATGAATCTTCACCCCCGCCGGCACCCCCAGTACCGGCTGCCGCTCGCCCACCACCGAACAGATGTCGCGGGCGGTGCCGTCACCGCCGGCAAACAACAGCAAGTCGACGCCGTGTTCCATCATCGCCCGCGTGGCCGCTTGGGTATCCGCCGCCTCACTGTCATCACCACTGCGATAAAGGCAATGGTGGGGAATCCCCAGCCCGGTAAGCAGATCTCCCCCCATGGCCCCGCCGGCGGCGACCCAGTCAATGGCGGGCCACTGCGACTGGCACGCGTTCAGTGCCGCGGCCATTCGCTGCTGTGCCTTGGGGATCGCCCCCAGGGCCAGCGCCTGTTGGCTTACATTGTCGCTGCCTTTCAGGGCGACACTGCCCCCCAGTCCAGCCACGGGATTGATAATGACTCCGAGTCGAAATGGTCGATTCATCCTTGCCTCAAAACTCAAACCGCTGGGTTGACAGCGCCGGTGTACGGTAGTGACGACGAACGTCTTCGATTAACGCTCCCGCCCGTGGCGGAAATCCCTGAACCAGATAGCGGCGCGCCTGCGTCTGCACCTTGAGCTGAAAGGCGCGGCGATCCACCTCTATGCCTCCCAGGTTGTCGACACTGACATTGAATCGGCGTCCCGCCGCCAGATGCAGGGCCCACTCGATGGCCTGAGGCTTCACCTCGACTCGCTCAAACTCCGCTTGCTGCTGTGCATCACGACCATCGGGGTGATACCAGTAGCCGTAATCCAGCCGCAGTCGGCGCGTTGGCCCAGCCAGGGTCCAGTGCGCCAGTTCGTGCAGGGCACTGGAGAAGAAACCATGAGCAAAAAAGATACGGTGGAAAGGACACTGCTCGTCGGCTGGCAGGTAGAGGGGTTCGCTGCCCTGATCGATAAGCCGGGTATTAAACTGCTTACCCAGGCCCTGATTAAACAGTCGAATCAGCACCTGGTTCTGATTGTTGCTCACCTCGCGATTCCATCCTCTTGTTGTCGTGCAATCCCTTAAACCCCAGCGCAACCAGCAAAGCCGTCGTGGCCAGCCCCATGGCCAGCCACCAGATCTGCTCGGGTTGGCGCAACCACAACTGACCACTGAAATACACCCCCAAAGCCCCGCCGCCACTGAAGGACAGGCTGCGATAGAGCGCTTGCACCCGCCCCTGAATACCGGGACGGAACTCATGGTGAATAAACTGCATGGCGCAGACATGGGCCAGAGAGAAACTGGCCGCATGCAGCAAGTTAGCTGGCAATTGACCCAAGGGAGAACTCATTTCGGCAGTCAGATACCAGCGCAGTATTGCCAGCATACCACAGGCGATCATCAGCCATTCCAATGACACTCGCTTTAGTAACCGAGGGGTCAGTGTGAACAGCGCCATCTCTGCCACAACACCGGAAGCCACCAGCATGCCTGCGACCCCCTCGCCGATCCCCAAGGATTGCAAATAGAGCACATAGAAGCCGTAAAAGGCGCCATGGCTGGCATTGAGACAGAAGGCAAACAGCATAAAGGTGCCGACCCGAAGCCAGTTGACGCCACCCCAGTTATCGACGTGGGCCTGGCGAGTCTCCTCGTCACTGCCCCTGAGCGGCAGGGCAAAGAGCAGCATGACCACCAGCAGTCCACAACCGACCCAGGGCATCAGGGTGACACTCCAGCGCTCGAACAAGCCGCCGGCCAACATCACCATCAGCAGAAATCCCAAACTGCCCCAGGTCCTGATTCGGCTGTAGAACTCGACCCGGGGGCGAAGGGCGCTGAGGGTCAATACCTCCAACTGGGCCAGGATGCCACTCCAACTGGCACCAAACAGCAACAGGGCGACGGCCGTGGGCCAGAAGCCCTCGGCAACAAACAGGCCGGCAAATCCCAGCAATGACAACCCCACCCCCAGCTTGATCATCAGGGTGCGTCGCCCATACCGATCGGCCAGGGTGGCCCACAAGTAGGGGGCAATCATGGCAATGGCCATCTTTGCCGCCATCAGGGTGCCAATGTCAGAAACGGAGAAGCCTCGGAGCTTCAGAAACACCGCCATAAAGGGCACGGTCAACGCCTGCATGGCAAAATAGAACAGGTAGTTGGCTGCCAGGAACCGCCGTTGAGGCAGCCAGAATCCGTCGTTTCTCATTCTCACAGGCAAAGGTTACCGACCTGGATTAGGCCGTGGACTCCGTGCAGGACTGCGGTTGCTGCTGTTGGTCTTCCGCGATCCGCTTATTGTACCCCAGGCTTTGAGACAGCAGCGCCATCACCAACGACAGCGCCGCCAAGGCCATCGCCAGTTGCCACACCCGTTCCGGGTGCTGTTGCCACAAATGGCCACTGAGGTAGATTCCCAGGGCGCCACCACCACTAAAGGCCAGGCTGCCGTACAGCGCCTGCATTCGCCCCTGAATGCCGGGCTTGAACTCGTGATGAATAAACTGCATGGCACAGGCATGGGCCAGGGCAAAACTGGCGGCATGCAGCAGTTGCGCCGGCAACTGCCCGGCGACCGTGGTCATCTGCGAAGTCAGATACCAACGCAACAGGGCCAGGGCCCCACAGAGGATCATCAGCCGATCCAAGGCAATTCGTCGCAACAACCGCGGCATCAAGGCAAACAGCGCCACTTCCGCCATCACCCCACACGCCAGCAGCACCCCGGCCATGGACTCGCTGATCCCCAGGGTCTGAAGGTACAGCACGTAAAACCCGTAGTAGCCGCCATGGCTGGCATTGAGGCTGAAAGCAAACGCCAGATAGAGGCCGACTCTGGGCCAGTGAATGCCGGACCAGTCCGCGGACTGACGCTGCGGTTGTTCTCCGGCACCACGCAAAGCCAGGGTAAAACCGATCATCGCCGCCAGCAGCGCCACCCCCAGCCAGGGCAACAATCCGGCATCCCAGCGTTCGAACGCCCAACCGGCGGCAACCACCATCAACAGGTAGCCGACACTGCCCCAACTGCGAATCTTACTGTAGAGTTCGGTTCGAGGTTTCAAAGAGCTGAGCGTCAGCACCTCCAATTGAGCCAAAATGCCACTCCAGCTAAAGCTGAATGCCATCAAGGCCAGCGCCGTCTGCCAAAAACCCTGGGCAATAAACAGTGCGGCGAAACCGGCCAACGCCAGAGCCACCCCCAGCTTGGCCACTAAGGCACGGCGACCGCTGTAGTCGGCCAACGATGCCCACAAGTAGGGGGACACCATGGCGGTGGTCATCTGTGCCGCCATCAGGGTGCCGATCTCCGGCGCCGAGAAACCACGCAGATCCAGGTAGATGCCCATGAAGGGCACAGTCAGCCCTTGCATGGCGAAATAGAACAGGTAGTTTGCAGCCAACAGCTGTCGCTGTGGCTGCCAGAAGTTCAAGGTCATTGATCGTTCATCGACAGAGTCGGGGTAGACACGGTCACGGCACCATTCTGGCCGCGTTGACGCAGGGCGTGATCCATCAGGGTGATCGCCATCATCGCCTCGGCGATGGGTACCGCACGAATGCCGACACAGGGATCGTGACGGCCCTTGGTCACCATCTCGGTGGCCTTACCCTCGACATCGATGCTGTTACCCGGCACCATGATCGAGGAGGTAGGCTTGAGAGCCAGGTGGGCGATCACCGGCTGGCCGCTGCTGATCCCCCCCAGTACACCACCGGCATGGTTGCTGGCAAACCCCTCCGGCGTCATCTCGTCCCGGTGCTCGCTGCCCTGCTGCTCAACCACGTCAAAACCATCGCCAATGGCGACCGCCTTAACCGCATTGATGCTCATCAGGCTGTGGGCCAGATCCGCATCCAAGCGGTCAAACACCGGCTCACCCAGCCCGACCGGTACCCCGGTGGCCACCACCGTCACCTTGGCTCCGATGGAATCTCCCCGCTTCTTCAGATCCCGCATATACTGATCCAGCTCATCCAGCTTGGTCACATCCGGAAAGAAGAACGGGTTGTTTTCCACCTGGGTCAGGTCCACCTGCTTCGCCTTAATCGGTCCTAGCTGTGACAGGTAGGCCCGCACCTCGATGCCGTACGCCTGAGCCAGGTACTTCTTGGCAATGGCCCCGGCCGCGACCCGCATGGCGGTCTCCCGCGCCGAACTGCGGCCCCCGCCGCGATAGTCACGGACACCGTACTTGTGATGGTAGGTGTAGTCGGCATGACCCGGACGGAACACCTGGGAGATGGCCGAATAGTCTTTGCTGCGCTGATCGGTGTTTTCGATGACCAGGCCGATGGGGGTACCCGTGGTCTTGCCTTCAAAGACCCCGGATTGAATCTTAACCTCGTCGGCTTCCCGGCGGGCGGTGGTATAACGGGAGCTGCCCGGGCGACGGCGATCCAGATCCAGTTGCAGATCCGCTTCGCTCAGTTCAATCCCCGGGGGGCAACCATCAACAATGGCCCCCAACGCCAGCCCATGGCTCTCACCATAGGTGGTTACGGTAAACAGTTTTCCTATTGTATTGCCAGCCATCGCGTTGGGGCTCTCCCTCTTGTCAGTAATTAAAAGCTGTCCTGGTGCTCCACCAGTTGTTCCCGAGTCAGGGCGAATACGCCGTCGCCGCCATTTTCAAACTCGAGCCAGGTAAAGGGGACGCTGCTCATCTCTTGCGCCAGCGCCACCCAGGAGTTGCCCACCTCAACGATCAGGACACCGTTGTCGTTCAGGTGGTCGGCCGCTTCCCGCAAGATTCGACGGGTGAGATCCAGACCATCAACGCCGGACGCCAGGCCCAGCTCAGGTTCATGGTGGAACTCTTCGGGAAGATCCGACATATCCTCGCTGTCCACATAGGGTGGATTGGACACAATAAGGTCATATTTCTGACCAGGCAAGGCATCAAAACAGTCAGACTGAATCGGGAAAACACTGTGCAGGGCGCCGTGGCGCTCAATATTGATCTGAGCCACGTCCAACGCATCGCTGCTGATGTCGACCGCGTCCACTTCCGCTTCCGGGAACGCGTAGGCACAGGCGATGGCGATGCAGCCCGAACCGGTGCACATATCCAGGATCCGGTTAACCGGCTTGTTGTACATCCAGGGGGTAAACTGCTTATCAATCAGTTCGGCGATGGGCGACCGCGGCACCAACACTCGCTCGTCGCAGTAGAACTCCAGGCCGGCAAACCAGGCACTGTTGGTCAGATAAGGCACCGGAGTGCGCTCATGCACACGGCGAATCACCATTTCGGCAATCTTCTGCTTTTCACTGCTGGTCAGGCGGGCCCGGCGAACTTCGTGGCCCAGCTCCAACGGCAGGTGCAGAGCATGCAGCACCAAGGCCACCGCCTCATCCCAGGGATTGTCGGTACCGTGGCCATAATAGATGCCGGCATCATTGAAACGGCTGACCGACCAACGCAACATGTCTTCGATGGTATGCAGCTCGGTGACCGCTTCATCAATAAAAATTTTATCCACCAGATAAATCCTGTCTGTCTCTACTGCGCCACATTGTAAACCCTATCGCGTTAAAGATCTGATCTATCTGTTCCCTGCCCTGCATCGCTTTTGCCACGATGATTGGGTTAAAATGCCGTCCATGAGTAAAGACAATCAAAAAGGGTCGTTTGCCGAGATGATGTCGGGGGTCAAGCCCCTGAGTCAGGACAAACACCATCACCCCAAAGCCGCCCCGAAACGCATTCAGGTGGAGGAGAAGCAGCAGCGGCAGCTTGCCGACAGCTACTTTTCTGATGAATTCCAACCGGCCATGCCCGACAGTGGTCCAGTCCGCTATCTGCGCCAGGGCGAAGACCCGTTCGAACTGAAAAAGCTGAGACGGGGCGATTACCCTCCGGAGATGATGCTGGATCTGCACGGCTACCGTACACAGGAAGCCCGGTTTGAGTTAATCGCCTTGATTGAAGAGTGCAAAAAACACCACGTGCATTGTGCCTGCATTATGCATGGCATCGGCAGCGGTGTGCTCAAGCAGCAGATCCCAAGCTGGCTGGCCCAGCACCCGGAGGTGATCGGCTATCACCAGGCACCACTGGAGTGGGGAGGCAATGGCGCCTTACTGGTACTGGTGGATATCGGCTCAGAGGACGGCGGGCACCGTCGGTGACTGCAGAGCCAGCAAACGGCCACTGCCGTCACTGACCTCCACCGAGGCCACGGCGGCAGTGGCAAACAGCGGCGGCTCAATGCCGGCAACGAACTCGCGCAGTAGATAAGCCAGCAGGGGCATATGGGCCACCACCAGCACCGCATCGGTGGCACTCAGTTCGGCATGTGCCGCAATCACATCATGGCTCACGCCGGGATCGGCATTGGGCACCAGTTCATCCAGAGTGATCACCTCGACGTCCTCGGGCAGCGACGCTTGCAGACAGCGCCAACTTTGCTGGGCACGGACATAGGGGCTGACCAGCACCAACCGGCAGTCACCAAGCTCTCTGGCCAGTCGGGCCCCCATGTGCAGAACCTCTCTCTGACCGAGATCGGTCAGGTTCCGCTGACTGTCTACCGTGGCGTCAAATCCGGCTTCGCCATGACGCATCAAATAAAAACGCATGCTAACCCCAAAAAGTCATCCATTCCGTCGGCTTAACCCGGCGGCTGTATCTTGCCGAAACGATCCGATTCGATGTTCTGGAAGCGGGCATTGTATAGAAAGCCCGCTGCAAAGTTAACCACCCTTCGGCAGGGCCGGCTATCGGAAAAAAGACATCACGTAACAAAGTGATATCTTTTGGTTTTCACCGCAAAAAAGGTTTAAGCTAACAAAAATCATACGTACGCAGCCAGCTTTAACTAGGCTTATAACTACCACAAAAAGCACCTAGATTGCCCAACGTTGTCTCCGGCGCAATACCCAAAGCTCGGCCGTACGCCTATAGGATTCAACATTGATGCCAGAACTGATCGTCAGCCCCAACGATAACAAAAAATACGCTCAGGTCACGCTAGACAATGGCTTAAGGGCCTTACTGATCGCCGATTCCACGGCCACCAAGTCCGCCGCCGCACTGGCCGTTAATGTCGGCCACTTCGACGATCCCGACGATCGGGAAGGAATGGCCCACTTCCTCGAGCACATGCTGTTTCTCGGCACCGAAAAGTTTCCCCACCCGGGAGAATACCAGCAGTTCATCAGCCAGAACGGCGGCAACCACAACGCCTGGACCGGACCGGAGTTCACCAGCTACTTTTTCGACATCAACCACGACCGCTTTCAAGAGGGGTTATTGCGCTTCAGCCAGTTCTTTACCGCGCCGTTGTTCGATGCTCACCTGGCGGACAAAGAGCGCCAATCGGTGGATTCTGAGTTTAAGATGAAACTGCGGGATGACGTGCGCCGCCTGTATCAGGTGCATAAACAAACCGTAAATCCGGCCCACCCCTTCAGTAAGTTCTCCGTCGGCAACCTGGACACCCTGGCGGATCGTAACCAGCGTCCGGTTCGGGAGGAGTTGCTGGAGTTCTACCGCACCCAGTATTCCGCCAACCTGATGACCCTGGTGTTGGTGAGCAATGCCGACCTCGAGCAGATGCGGGATTGGCTGCAGCAGTACTTCAGCGCCATCGTCAACCGGGACATTCACAAGTGCTACCCGGACATTCCGCTGTACACCGACAAAGAGATGAACATCGAGGTGCAGGCCACGCCCCTGAAAGCGCAGCGGCGACTCACGGTGACCTTTCCGCTTCCCGGAGTGGACAAATGGTATCACCTCAAACCACTGACTTTTTTAGCGCACATGTTGGGTTACGAAGGTCGGGGCAGCCTGCTATCACTGCTGAAACGTCAGGGACTGGCCACCAACCTGTCTGCCGGCGGCGGCATCAATGGCTACAACTTTAAAGATTTCAACATCAGCTTTCAGCTGACAGAGAAAGGGATCGGCGAACAAGACACCATCATCGGACTGATGTTTCAGTTTATCGAAGTGGTGCGCCAACAATGCCTCGAAGACTGGCGCTATGAAGAGCGCAAAACCCTGTTGGATTTGGCGTTCAAGTATCAGGAAGCCAATAAACCGCTGGATCTGGCCAGCCACCTGGCCATCAACCTGCAGCACTACCCGGCCGAGGACGTGATTTTTGGCGACTACCGCATGGACGCCCTGGATCATCAGCTGACCGCCTCACTGCTGGACACCATGGTGCCCGATCAGTTGCGGATTCAACTGGTATTGCCAGAGCTCGATACCGATCGGCACGCCAAGTGGTACAACACCCCCTATCGCATCACTCCGATCACCGCCGCTCGCCGACAGCGCTGGGCCAGTGTCCCCCGCTCCCACGAGCTGGGGTTACCCGGCCCCAACCCCTACATCCTGGGCAATATTCGCCCCCGACAGGAGCAGCCGCAAAGCACCGGTCCCGAAGTGGTTTTCAATCAACAGGGGTTTCGTCTCTGGCACTACAAAGACAATGAGTTCAATGTGCCCAAAGGCCACCTGTTTATCGCCCTGGACAGTGAACAAGCTCACCGCACCACACGAGCGGCGGCTCTGACCCGACTGTACATCGCCATGCTGCTGGACGATCTCAGCGAGCGAACCTATCCGGCCGAGATCGCCGGTATGTCCTATAACATCTACCCCCATCAGGGTGGACTGACCCTGCACCTGACCGGCTTTACCGGCAAGCAGCAGGCACTGCTGACGCTGCTGTTGACCCAGGCCAGAAAGCGGAACTTTCTGCCCAGACGCTTCAATGACACCAAAGCCAGGCTAATGCGCAACTGGCATGCGGTCCGCAACGCCCGGCCTATCTCAAAGTTATTTAACAGCCTCACCGCCACGCTGCAGCACCGCAGCTATGAGCCCCTGAGGCTGGCCGCCGGACTGGAAACCGTTACTCTGGAGGAGCTGCACGGTCACATCAGTAAAATCTATCAGCAGATCAACGTGGAAGCCTTCGTCTACGGAGACTGGTTGAAAGACGAAGCCGTGGCCCTGGCCCAGGACCTGAATCGCCAACTGGCGCTGGTCAGCCAACCCGGAGAGGAGGTGGCCAGGGAGTTGGTGCGCATCGACAACAAGGGCACTATCCTCAGGGAACTGCCCGCCGAGCATCAGGACAGCGCCATATTGGTGTACTACCAATCCAGGCAGCACAGCACCGACAAGGCCGCCATGTTCAGCCTGCTCAACCACGCCATGTCATCGACCTTCTTCCACGAACTGCGAACCAAGCAACAACTGGGCTACATGGTCGGCACCAGTTACGTGCCGCTGAACCACTACCCGGGACTGATGTTCTACATTCAAAGTCCGGTGGCCAGCCCGCTGAAACTGATTGAAGCCATCGACCAGTTCATTGCCGATTTCAGCTACGCGCTGATGCAGATCACGCATGAACAGTGGCAAGCCACCAAACAGGGATTGATTCAACAGATTCTCGAGCCGGATGCCAACATCAATGCCAGGGCCCAGCGCCTGTGGACCAGCATCGGCAACCACGACTGCGACTTCGATCAGCGGCAGAGAATCGCCGACAAGATCGCCTTGTTGGAGCGCGCTGACATGATTCGTTTTATCGTCAATCGAATGAAAGCCAAGACCCCGGACAGGCTGATTCTCTTTAGTTGTGGCAACCAGCATCAGGATAACTCTCCCATTACCGGCTCCAGCAGCATCGAAGACCTGAATCAATTTAAATCGGAAGCCGGTCGCTTTTCTATGTAACCCGCTCTGTGATGCCGCTGTAATTCAACAGCTTAACCGCAGTATCTGCGGTTGCTGTCACCTCGTAACAGATGCTATTGTAAAATAGTTGTATACAGTGTTAGGCGGTCCAAATAGGGCCGTTTTCTATATCATAAGAACGTATAAATACAGATATGAAGCTAAAACTGGTCGTCGCCCTTATCCTATCCCTTGCCCTGAGTTCCATGGCGAGCATGGCGGCTTCATTGCAACCGGTCACCAAACTCCAGCACCTGTCGATGGCGAAAGGGCTGAGCCAATCGGTGGTCACCGCCATTACCCAAGACAACCAGGGCATGATGTGGTTTGCTACTCTCGATGGCCTAAACCGCTTTGATGGCAACGAATTCAAGGTGTTCCGTCATGAGGAGGGCAATCCCAACAGCCTCAGTTCCAACACCATTCACGACCTGGTGTACGTCGCCAAGCAGAACGCGCTCTACATAGCGACCCAAACCGCCATCAGCCGCTATGACATCACCTCTCAGCAGTTTTCCACCATCGACATTCCCTCGGGGCTGACCACCAATCACCTGACACTGTACAAAAACCACATCTGGCTCTCCAACACTCAGGGACTGTTTTCACTGAACATCCACTCCGGCGTCATCGAGCAACTCAGCGCCGGCGAAGCGATCAAAAAAAGCCTCCCCGGAAAAACGCTGAACCTGGCCCTGACCGCCTCCGGCCAGGTCAAATCGAATCAACCGGGCGGCAACGAGCAATGGACGCCGCTGACGGATGGCAACTTAAACGTTATCGACATCGATCGCGCCATCAATGAGTGGTTCCTGTTAACCGCCAACCAGGTTTTCAGCTTAAGCCGCAGTGGCGAATTAACGGAAATATTGACTGGCGAACAGTTTGAAAAGCTGGATTACAACGAGCGGGAAAGCACATTGCGGGTGGTCTCAGAAACCGGAATCATCGCCGTTGACACCTCAGAACACCCTTACAAGATCCGCCAGTTTCACACCGAGGATAACAACAAACCCATCATTAGCCTGTTCACCGATTCAGGCAATAACTTCTGGTTTGGCACCAATGGCAACGGCCTGTTCAGAAAGAGTAATCAACAGAAAGTGGTTGAAAAGTTTGCCAATGACAATGGCAATGACGTCTGGGGGGCTCACCAGTTTGGCCAGGAGTTGGTGGTTCTGGAAGATGACCCCGAGGTTCACTTCTATAATGAGCAGTTTGAGCAAACCCGCAGCCTCAACACCGCCATTGCCGGCCCCAAAACCGTGGCCACCTTTGGCGACAAACTGCTGATCAGTGGTCGCCAGACCCTGGTCATTGTCGATGCCAACTTCAATACCACCACCCTGAAGCACGATGCCACCTTCAGCTGCATCATTCCTGATATCTATCAGGGCAAGGTGTACCTTGGTACCGTGGATCACGGCTTGATGATGCTCAACCTCAACAGCCCCTCCCCGGCCATTGTTCCGGCTCCGCTGGATGAGCAGTTTAAACACCCCATTCTCAATGGCGCAGTCACCAAAAGCAGCCTGGTGATCGGTACTCAGAATGGCGTCATTCAACTGGTGAAACTGGACGACGAACTGATTCGAAATGGCGAATTCCTCAAGGGACGCATCATCTCCGGCACAAAAATCGCCAATGGCCAGATCTACGCTCAAGCACTGGATACCGGCATGTTTGAGATAAACAGCAGCGGCCACATCGAACAGTTCAGTAAACTGAACAAGAGCGTGGCCTACTCCTTTGAAGTCACTCCGGAACGCATCATCAGTGCCACCTCCGGCGGCCTGGTGGTGGTCGATCGCAGCAGTGGCGACACCGTCAACATCTACGATACCAAGCTCGGAGCCCTGTCCGAGTTTAACGGCATGGCCAGCGGTAAATTCAATGACAAGTTGGTCTTTGGTGGCAGCGGCGGACTGAACCTGGTCTCCGACATCGACAAAACCCAGCAACGGGCGACCGCTCCGGTAATCACCTCGTTTCGAATCTTCAACCGAGAAGTGCCGGTGAGTGAGAAGTTGAGCAAGAACATTTTGGTGGCCAAATCCATCACCCTGAAAAGCAGCGATTACCCATTCTCTTTCGGCTTTTCCTCGCCCACAGAGGCATTGGATTACAACATCTCCTACCTGTACCGACTCCATGGCCTGGATGACAACTGGCTGGAAACCGCCAACAACTCCCGCATCGCCACCTACACCAACGTGCCCTACGGCGAGTACCGGTTCGAGATAAAAAGCACCAATGGCCTCGGCCACGACAGCCCGGTTCGCAGTCTTGAGGTCACCATTCTTCCCCCATGGTGGTTGTCGACCTCGGCCAAGGCAATCTACGCCATGGTACTGATGGCCATCATCTACCTGGCCTTCCGCTCCATTCAGCAGCGACGTCGGGTTCAGGCGCGCATCGCTCAGAGTGAGGAGCGCCTCAAGCTGTCTCTGTGGGGCAGTGGCGATGAGATGTGGGACTGGGACATCGATTCCGGACGGATATACCGCTCCAACATCTGGGGCACCCTGGACTTTCCTCAAGATGGTCAACGCAGCACCCCCACCGACAACGGCAACATCCACCCCAATGATCGGGAGCGTGTCCGCGCCGCCCTTGAAGCCCACTTCCGTGGCGACATCGATCATTTTGAGGCGACCTACCGGGTTCGAGACAAACAGCACAACTGGATCTGGATCCTCGACCGGGCCAAGATTGTCGAACGTGACGGTGACGATCAACCATCGCGAATGACCGGAACCATTAAAGACATCAGTAAAATCAAAGAAGCGGAAGAGCGCCTGACCATCTTTGCCCGCGCCCTGACCAACATCTCCGAAGGGATGTTCATTCTGGATGCCAATTTCAACTATCTGGAGCTGAACGACAGTGGCTGTCAAATCCTGGGGCACAAACGCCAGGCACTGATAGGCACTCCGCTGTCACTGGGAGATCTGGACACCGATTACTTCCAGGAAATCTCCAACATCGTCAAGATTCAGGGCAACTGGGCCAGCGAACTTGAGCACCGCCGCCCGGATGGCCGGAAAATCCATCTGGATGTGGTGATCGATCTGATCAAGGCCGAGGACAACCACCCCAGCTATTTTGTCGGCATCCTTACCGACATTACCCACCGCAAACAGAATGAGGTGGAGCTGCGGCGACTGACCAACAACGACGTGCTGACCGGACTGCCAAACCGCACTTACCTGCACATCAGCCTGGACGCCCGCATCAAGCGCCAAAGCGAACACTGCCTGTTTGTGTTTGATCTGGATAACTTTAAGCGCATCAATGAAACCCTGGGCCACGATGTGGGAGACAGCTTGTTGTGTCATGTGGCCAACCGCCTCAACAGCAAACTGCCCAACGACTGCGAACTCTACCGCCTCGGCGGCGACGAGTTTGCCGTCATCGCCGACAGCACCTCGTCGGTGAAGAATGCCAGTAAGATCGCCAAGCGGATCCTGACCACCTTTGAACAACCCTATCTGGTAGACGAAGAGGAGATCGTCGTCAAAGCCAGCATCGGCATCGTCAGCTACCCCGAGGATGACGTCGAGCCTCATGCACTGCTGAGAAAAGCCGATCTGGCGATGTACCACGCCAAGAGTCAGGGAGGGCAGCGTTTCCAGTTCTTCAACGACTTTATGAATCAGGACGCCATTAAGCGCTTCGAGGTCGAAAGCATGATTCGCCAAGCCCTGAAGGAGCACTGGTTTGAATTGCATTATCAACCCAAAATGGCCCTCGGTTCCGACTCCATCTTTGGCATGGAAGCACTGGTTCGCCTCAACCACCCCAGCAAGGGTCTGCTGTTCCCCGACCAGTTCATCGACCTGGCGGAGGAGACTGGTCTGATTATCGACATCGATAACTGGGTCTTAAAGCAAGCCTGTCTCACCGCCGAGCAATGGCGGAAAAAAGGCCTGCTGCGGGGCCGAATGGCGGTGAACCTCTCCAGCCAGCAATTTAGCTCTCCCGGGCTGTGCAAGCGCATTCAAGCGATTCTGGACGAGACCGGCCTGCCCGCCCACAACCTGGAACTGGAGATCACCGAAGGCACCGTCATCGAGCGGCCAGAAGCAGCCATTCAGATTATGAAAGACCTCAACCGGATGCAGATTCATCTGGCATTGGATGATTTCGGCACTGGATACTCTTCATTGTCTTACCTGAAGCGGTTCCCGATTCATACGTTAAAAATCGACAAATCCTTTATCGATGACATCGCCACTTCCGATCGCGACATGAAAATGGTCGACTCCATCATTACCATCGCCCACAACATGAACTTGCAAGTGGTGGCAGAAGGGATTGAAGAGCAATCGCAACTTACTGTTTTAAAGGCTCTTAAGTGTGAATTAATTCAAGGCTACCATTTCAGTAAACCGCTAAAAGAAAGTCATATAGAACAAAAGCTTAAAAATGAGAAATCCAAAATCTCTTTGAAAAGCTAGGAAATTTACCACAAAACAACATTGGCACAACCATTGCTAAACCCTTGCTGTCTATTTTTAACATTCAGCAAGGGCAACCACTATGACTACAGCAATGAAGCTTCTGTTATCCACCTTCGTTACTGCTACCTCTTTCTACGGTGTCGCATCCATCAGCCATACCCCTGAGCAGGCCAACGCGCTGCAACAGATCGCCGGAAGCGTGCCATGGATAAAGTTGTCCGAGCAAAACCAGCAGGTCGCGGGCAGCGTTCCCTGGATCAAGTTATCCGAAACCACCAACAAGCTGGCCGGCTCGGTGCCATGGATCAAGCTGTCCGAGCAAAACCAGCAAGTCGCCGGCTCGGTGCCGTGGATCAAGCTGTC
>NZ_KE384367.1:145530-150190 GCF_000425405.1 Ferrimonas kyonanensis DSM 18153
GTGCCATGGATCAAGCTGTCTGAGCAGAACCAGCAAGTCGCCGGTTCGGTGCCATGGATCAAGCTGTCTGAATCAACAACCGCCTAACTCAAACCAGGCGTTGATATTCACCCTGTATAGAAGGAGCACGCATCATGATCAAAATGATAGCCACACTATTTAGGGCCACACTGATTCGTAAGCCTCGCAAACGAATCAACGCTGAATTGGATATCAGAGAAGTACCGGCAGGGAGCTGGTGGTCGTAAATTGACAGGTCATCGCCACAAGGTGGCAACCATAAGACCTTTACTCTAGGAGCCTTCGGGCTCCTTTATATTTTCCAGATAACGTTGCCCTGGCCACGGCATTGCAGCATGGCCATGCGGCGATGTACCTGAAACAGAGGCCAGACTAAAGGGCCGCACAGCAAGCCGGCAACAGCCCAGGTTTTTGGCGCCAGGCCGTTTTTCAAGGCTTCGGCATAAAAGAACAGAGCACTTGCGAATGCCAGTATCAACCACATCACGTTTCTTCTCACTACCGCGCCACACCAACAAGCCGAGCATTATATAGTCAGCTCAAAAACTGTCCAATAAAAAAGGCGGCTTGCGCCGCCTCTTATTGAACCCCGATCACTTAGTCGTAAAAATGGCGCCCCTCTTCGGCCATCTTCACCAGATACTCACTGGGAGCAAACCGATCGCCAAACTTGCTCTGGTAGCCCTGCAGTATCTCAACCAGGCGCTTTTGCCCCAGCGAGTCGATATAGCGGAACGGCCCCCCCAGGAACGGCGGAAAACCGATGCCAAAGATGGCACCAATATCACCGTCTCGTGCGGACGCGATGATGCCCTCATCCAGGCAGCGAACCGCTTCGTTCAGCATATGCACCACACAGCGCTCAGACATCTCAGAGTCCGACAGGCGCCCCTGAGGAGTAATGCCTAACACCTTGTATACGCTCTCATCGACGGGCTTAGGCCCCTTTTTCTTACCATTAAACTGGTAGAAACCCTTACCATTCTTGCGACCTTTACGGTCATCCGCCAAAAGTTTGGCGAAAGCCGGTGGGGCCGCGAACCGAGATCCCAATTCCGCCTCTAAAATCGGCGAAATTTTGGCGCCCACATCGATACCTACCTCATCCAAAAGTGTAACTGGACCGACAGGAAAACCGAATTTAACCAGTGCCTTATCTAACTTTTCAATGGGTTCACCCTCTAAAACCAGGGTGGCAGCCTCATTCATATAGGGGGCTAAAATACGATTTACATAGAACCCGGCACAATCTTGAACCACAATGGGTGTTTTACCCTGTTTCTTAGCGAAAGCGACCGTGGTAGCAATGGTCTGAGCAGAAGTGGACTTATGAGCGATAACTTCCGCCAGTGGCATCTTTTCCACCGGTGAGAAATAGTGCAGACCGATGACGTTTTCTGGTCGCTGAGCCGCCTGGGCGATCTGTCCAATGGGCAGCGAAGAGGTATTGGTGGCAAAAATGGTACTGTCTGAGCAATGCGCCTCAACGTCTTTCACCATCTGATGCTTCAGCCCCAGATCTTCAAACACCGCCTCTACCACAATGTCGACATCTTTAATGCCCTGATAATCGGTGGTACCGGTCATCATCGCCATCGCCTTATCCCGTTCGGCCTCGGTGATATGACGGCGTTTTACTTTCTTATCCAACTGCTTCCAGGTTGACCCCAGTGCCATGGAGATCCCTTGATGGGAGATGTCTTTGATCCGCACAGGCACCTTAGCCTTGATGGCGGTGACATTGGCAATACCGCCGCCCATCAACCCGCCCCCAAGTACCATGGCGCGTTCAATCTTCTCTGGCTTGACGTCGCCGGCACCGGTTTCCTTCTTCATTTCTGTGGTCGCAAAGAAGATCGACCGCAACGCCGCAGATTCCGGCGACATCACCAGATCCGCAAAGTGACGCGCTTCCAGTTTCAGTCCCGACTCCAGATCCTTGGTCGACGCTTTGACGCACTCGATGATCTTTGCCGGTGCCGGGTAGTTGCCCTGAGTCTTGGCCATCACCGTCTTCAATGCCTGATCGAAGATCACGTTACGCCCGACCGGTGTCGCCTCCAGCAGTTTCTCTACCCCTTTCAATTTCGGTTTAGCCGCTTTGCGTTTGCCTTTACCGATCCATTTCTTGGCAGCACTGAGCAACACCGTGTTTGGCACCATCTCATCGGCGACGCCCAACTTGACCGCCTGCTTAGCGCGAAGTTGCTTACCGGTCAGCATCATGTCCAGCGACTTAGCGATGCCCACCAGCTTAGGCAGCCGCTGGGTGCCACCGCCACCAGGCAAGATGCCCAACTGCACTTCCGGCAATCCCAGCACCGTTTTGGCGTGGTTACTGATCACCCGGTAATCGCAGGCCAGCGCCAACTCCAAGCCCCCTCCCAAACAGGGGCCATGAATGGCGGCGACCACAGGTAAAGGCAGCCGCGATAACTCGTTGAGCAACTTGTGCCCATCCCGGGACAGGGTGTACACATCCTCAGCGGTCTGGCAGTCTGCCAACATATTGATGTCAGCGCCGGCGATAAAAGAATCCGGCTTGCCAGACGTAAACACGATCCCGAGCAGATCGCTGCGGCTTTTGATGAAATCCAGTACCTGTCGCACCTCTTCACCAAACTCGCTGCGTAAGGTGTTCATGGTTTCGCCGGGCACATCCATGGTAATGACGGCGATCTTGTCATTGCCGACTTCTACCTGAAAGCTATCTGTCTTCATTACTCTACCTCCAGAACCATTGCTGCGCCCAGACCACCGGCGGCACACGCGGTGGTTAGCCCCACGCCACCACCACGACGTTTTAATTCATTACACATCTGAGTGATCAACCGTGCACCGGTTGCCGCAAAGGGGTGACCGTAAGCCAGAGAGCCGCCCATCACATTGAATTTATCCATGTCGATGTCGCCAATGGCAGCGCTGCGGCCCAACTTTTCCTCGGCAAAACGTTTGGATTCAAACATCTTCATATTGGCCAGTGCCTGAGCCGCAAACGCCTCGTGCATCTCGATCAGATCCAGGTCGGCAAGGGTCATACCGGCACGGTCCAGGGCCAACGGAGTGGCATAAGAGGGTCCCATCAACATGTCATCAAACACATCGATGGCGGCAAAGCCCCAACTGCGGATGTAACCGATCGGCTCGTAGCCCAGCGCCTTGGCCTTGGACTCCGGCATCATAATCAGCGCCGAGGCGCCATCGGTCAGCGGGGTGGAGTTAGCGGCCGTTACCGAGCCGTGCTTGCGATCAAACACCGGCTTCAGAGTACTCAACTTCTCGATTTTGGCATCACCCCGGACGTTGTTGTCCTCACTGATAAAGCCCTTATAAGGGGGGACATGGCAGGTCATCACCTCGTTAGCCATCACACCGGACTTCCAGTTTTTGGCCGCCAGGTGATGAGAGCGAATGGCCATGGCGTCCTGGTCGGCGCGGCTGATTTGATGGGTCTTGGCCATCTGTTCGGCGGTTTGTCCCATGGAGATGCCGGTGGAGTACTCGGCCACCGCCGGTGGAACCGGCGCCAGATCCTTGAGCCCCAGACGGCGGAAGATGGCAATGCGCTGCCCGAGGGTTCGGGCCTTGGTCAGATCCACCAGCGCACGGGCGAGCTTGGTTGACACCGTGATTGGCAATACTGAGCTGGAGTCGGAACCACCGGCGATGCCCACATCCACCGTGCCCGCCATAATCGATTCGGCAATGTTCACGGTCGATTGGAAGGAGGTGGCACAGGCCCGGGTCACGCTGTAGGCATCGGTATGGACGTTCATTCCGGTTCCCAGAACGATCTCACGGGCAATGTTCGGCGCTTTTGGCATCTGGATAACCTGGCCATAGACCAGTTGATCCACACTCTGTGGATCCAAGTCGTATCGGGACATCAATTCCGATACCACCATCTTACCCATGTCTAACGCCGATACACCGTGAAACGCCGTCGCCTGGCGGGCAAAAGGCGTTCTTAGTCCCGCAACTATGGCAATCCGGTCTCCACTTCGGGTTGTGACCTCTTGTCTTTTATTCATCGTTTGTCCTCTCGATGTACCCTGTTCAACCCCAACGCCGGAACCCCATCCCAGCAAGGTCTGACCAGTAAAGTGTGATCCGATTCTAACTTTTAATGGCGAAGTTTCAAACAGCCATATTGAACAAACACTCTAACCAACCACTAAATCCCTCTAATTCAGCCCATTAACCCTGTTAGTCTACCGCGAGAACTAGTAGGTGTTTATGAGACTCTGTTTGACTTCGACGATCACCTAAATCCGGCCACGACTCGCTATTTGATTCGCCTGTGAGCCATTTTTCACCACTCGCGTATACAAACAGGCCCAGGTGTCGCATAAATCGTCACACGAACCAAAAATAGTGAAATAGTGCTTGAGCTACTCGCTCAATTCGCTATAGTGCATGGCCTCGGTCGCGGGGTGGAGCAGCTTGGTAGCTCGTCGGGCTCATAACCCGAAGGTCGTCAGTTCAAATCTGGCCCCCGCAACCAATTTATACCTCTGGAGAGAGTTAAAACACTTATTACTCTGGAGAGAGCTAAAACACTCAACAATTCGATTCCCCTTTAGTTCAGTCGGTAGAACGGTGGACTGTTAATCCATATGTCGCTGGTTCAAGTCCAGCA
>NZ_KE384367.1:151345-172036 GCF_000425405.1 Ferrimonas kyonanensis DSM 18153
CCCGCAACCAACTTATACAAAAAGCCTGATTCGAAAGAGTCAGGCTTTTTTGTTGTCTTCACAAAAACTCTGTGCTTCGCATTAGTGTCGTGGCCTGTTGGTCATAACCCTCAGGCCATCACAGCAACGGCTGCCGGTTCAGATGGGTACCGACGCCACTCAGTGAACCGCTCATCCTTTCGATTTAGCTGGTTATTAACCGCTATTTTATGCAATTTTCGTTCGATTAAACTGGGTCCATACTGGCTCCATGACATTACGGAGACTCAGTATGACCATTCGACCACTCATTCACATCGAAGCCTCGCGTCCGACTCAGGACGGCGATGGCGTCACCATCCAGCGTATCGCCGGCTTTAAAAACCCGCTGATGGATCCCTTTTTAATGCTCGACGAACTCAAAGGCGATCAATCCCGAGATTACGTCGGCGGCTTCCCTTCCCACCCGCATCGTGGCATCGAAACCCTGACCTACATGAGGAGCGGGCACTTTTTGCATCAAGACCACCTTGGCAACCGGGGGGAACTCACCGATGGCGGGGCACAGTGGATGAGTGCCGGCCGGGGTGTCATTCACTCGGAGATGCCCATCATGACCCAGGGGCAGTTGCATGGCTTCCAGCTATGGCTCAATCTGCCGGCGAAGAAAAAGATGCAAGCTGCGGACTATCAGGATTTTCAAAAAGAGACCATTCCCGACATCGAGCTGACTCAGGGCAGCAGCATGAGACTGATCAGCGGCACCTATTCCGGCCAGCGCGGCCCTTTGGTGCGCCAGGCCGTTCCCATGTTAATCGCCGATCTCAGTCTCAACGGCGAACAGCAACTCAGTATTCCCAGTACCATGCAGGTCATGGCCTACCTGTACCAGGGCAGCGTGACCACCGACAAGCGCTCAGTCGGTGCAGGCCATATGCTCTATTTTGGCGAAGGCAATACGGTACAATTGAGTACCGACGAGGATGCCAGACTGCTGTTGCTGGCCGGAGAGCCGATTCGGGAACCCATCGTGCACTGGGGGCCGTTTGTGATGAATAGCCAACAGCAGATCGATACCGCCATTCGTCAATATCAGCAGGGTACCCTGACCGACTGATCTCCGTCCTGGTCTGTGCAGGAAACCAGCACTCGATGCCGCAGCAGGGAACTTTTGGGCTCCAGTCGCCTCAGAATTAGACTCCCTCTGGCAGGGAGTAACTGATTTTAATAGGATAGTATCGGACTTACAGACGAAAGCGGACGCCCACATGTTGCTGGAACGATTTGAACAGGCAAAAAACTACCTCAATCAGATGGTCATCGGCCAGCCTGAGATGGTCGAAGGACTTCTCATCGCGCTGGTGGCCAATGGTCACCTGTTGGTAGAAGGACCACCGGGGCTGGCCAAAACCCGTGCAGTAAAAGCCCTGGCAGACAGCATTGAAGGCAACTTCCATCGAGTCCAGTTTACCCCGGATTTGCTGCCTGCCGATCTGACCGGTACCGATATTTTCAGACAGGAAACCGGTCAGTTTGAGTTTCAGGCCGGGCCGCTATTTCACAACCTGTTGCTGGCCGATGAGATCAACCGAGCACCGGCTAAGGTTCAATCCGCACTGCTTGAGGCCATGGCCGAAAACCAGATAACGGTGGGCAAAACCAGTTATCGGCTGCCAGAACTGTTTTTGGTTCTGGCCACTCAGAACCCCATTGAAAATGAAGGCACCTACCCGCTGCCTGAAGCTCAGCTGGATCGTTTTCTGCTCCACCTGTCTCTGGACTACCCCGGTCCCGATGTCGAAAAGCAGATTCTGGCCCTCAGCCGCCAGGAAGCCCTGTCTGCACCACCACAACCGCCGGTGCCACTGACTCAATCCGAAGTGTTCAGCGCCCGCAAGCAGGCTTTGGAGCTCTACCTGGCGCCGCAACTGGAGGACTACATGGTCCACCTCGTGGACGCCACTCGAGCGCCACAGCGCTACAGCGACCAGTTGCAACGTTACCTGGAGTGGGGCGTGAGCCCAAGGGCCACCATCGCCCTCGAGCGCTGCGCCCGGGCCAGAGCCTGGCTGCACGGCAAGGATTACGTGGCACCGGAAGACATTCAAGCGGTTCTGCCTAATGTCCTCAGACATCGATTACTGCTTAGCTACCAGGCGGAAGCCGAAGGGGTCAATGCCGACGATATCATCAACCAAATTATAAAATTGGTAGCCTTGTCCTAATGGTCAACCTGCCGACTCACAGTAACGGTATTGATGTCAGCCTAGAGGAACTGCTGGTCTACCGAGGCCCGGCAGCACGCAACAACCCGTTTAAAGGCTTACCCCGCACCAGCCACCGTGCCGGCCAGAACCTGAGCCGCATTAAAGGCCGTGGCATGGAGTTTGACGAAGTCCGCCGCTATCAGAGTGGCGACGATGTCCGCACCATCGACTGGCGAGTGACGGCCAGAACCGGCCATGCCCACACCAAGCTGTTTCGAGAAGAACGGGAACGACCGGTGCTGCTGTTTGTGGATCTGGGCAATCGGCTCCACTGCGGCTCCGCCCTACTGCTGCAATCGGTTCAAGCCTGCCATCTTGCAGCGATGCTCGGCTGGCAGAGCATCAACGCCGGTGAACGACTTGGCGGCATTATCTGCCGCGAGGGCGGGCATCGAGAACACAAGCCTCGGGCTCGTCGTCAAGGCATCTCGCCACTGCTGGATTCCCTGGTCGAACTGCACCGGGCTGAACAACAAGCGGAACCCGGGTACCTGGATACCGGGTTGAATCGGTTACGACGACTGGCGCACCCGGGCAGCGTGGTGTTGGTGATCTCCGATGGACTCGGGTTTAACGATCACCATCTCGATATCCTGGCTGAGCTGGCCAGGCACAGCGAAATTCGCCTGTTTCAAATTACCGACCCACTGTCAGAGCGGCTGTCTCAGCTCAATGCCGACGCGGTGTTGCCGGTGTGGTATCAGGGCAAGTTGACCACCCTTAATCAGGCCGGGCGGCAACAATGGCTGCAACAACTGCAACAGGAACAACAGCACTTTGTTCTGGGTAGCCGACAACGTGGCCTGGCAAGAAGCCAGGTGGATGCCGCCGTTCCCTTAACAGAGCAATTGGAAACACTATGGCACCCGATCCGTTAGCTCAATTGAAAGACATCATCACCGAACCGGCGCCCTGGTCATGGCCACTGTCTGTCAGCGCCAACCTGGTCGTGCTGGTGTTGATTGTGGCCCTGGGGCTTGGGTTGGTCGTACTATGGCGCCGCCATCGCCACCTGCGCCCATTGCGATGTGCCCAGAGGGAGCTCAAGGCCTTACCCGCAACGGTAACCATTGCCGATGTCAGCGGTTTAATGAAACGCACCGCCCTGTGCTACTACCCCAGAGAGCAGGTCGCGGCCCTGAGCGGCACCGAGTGGACGCAGTGGCTGGCTCAATTTCAAAGTCCCGACCATCAGCGTCAATGGCAACAACTGCAACAGCGGCAATATCAGGCCAATGCCGAGGTCAGTCGAGACAGCATCACAGCCCTGCTGACTCACACCCTTAAACGGCTTAGCAAGGGGAGGAAGCCATGTTAACTCTGGCCTGGCCCTATCTGTTGCTGGCGGTGGTGATTCCTTGGCTACTGCCCCGGCCTCGCCAGCGTCAGGGCGCCGTCACCGCGCTGAAGTTGCCCTGGGGCCAGTCGCCTCTACACAGCAGCGAACGCCGGCCTACACCCGCCTGGATGAAAGCCATCATGCTGTGCGCCTGGTTGGCCCTGATCATTGCCTGCGCCCGACCACAGTGGCTGGGTGAACCGGTGCCTCTTGAGCGACAAGGCCGGGATCTGATGATTGCCGCTGACCTTTCCGGCAGCATGCAGATTCAGGACATGCGCTATCAGGACAACATGATTGATCGCTTCAGCATGATGCAGCACCTGCTTGGCGATTTTGTTCGCCGCCGCGAGGGGGATCGCATCGGCTTAATCCTGTTTGCCGACGGTGCCTACCTGCAAGCGCCACTGACCTTCGACCGTTATACGGTTAAACGCTACCTCGATGAAGCGGTTCTGGGCTTGGTGGGGCAACAAACCGCCATCGGTGATGCCATCGCCCTGGCGGTTAAACGCTTCAGCCAGCTTCAGGACAGCAACAAGGTACTGCTACTGCTCACCGACGGCAGCAACAATGCAGGCCAATTCAATGTCGATCAGGCCCTGCAACTGGCGAAGAACGCCGGAGTTAAGATCTACGCCATTGGCATTGGCGCCGACAGCCTCAAGCAAACCAGTTGGATGGGCTTCGATACACGCCAGGTCAACCCCAGCCGGGATCTGAATGAAGCGGTGCTTCAGCAACTGGCCAATGAAACCGGAGGCCAGTACTTTCGGGCCCGCAGCGGTGACAGTATGCAACAGATTTACACCAGGCTCGATCAACTCGAGCCGGTGGCACGAGACGAAAAGAGATGGCGGCCCAAAACCGAACTCTATGCCTGGCCTCTGGGCCTGGCTTTACTGCTGACCGCATTAGGACTGGTTGCCGGCCGGAGGACTCAGCATGACTGACTTTCATCTGATTCGGCCATGGTGGCTACTGGCGTTAGCGCTGCTGCCGCTGCTGTACCTGCTATCAAAGCGATACCGCAATCACGGCCTCAACTGGCAACAGCTGGTGCCCGAACATCTGCAGGCTGCCATGTTGATGCGCCATCAGGATCAGCACCCCAGCCGTCGCAGCCAATGGCCCTGGTGGTTGGCCGCCCTGTGCCTGCTGGCCCTCACTGGCCCCAGTTGGACCCGTCTTGAGGTCCCGGTGTTTCAGCTCAACCAGGGCAGGGTCATCGTTATGGACATGTCCTACTCGATGTATGCCACCGATCTAACCCCAAATCGACTGGCTCAATCTCGGTTTAAGGCCATTGACCTCATCAGGAATTTTGACGAGGGAGAAACCGGCCTTATCGCCTACGCCGGCGACGCCTTCACCCTGGCACCGATGACTGACGACAAGCAAACCCTGCTCAACCTGATCCCTACCCTATCGCCTGAAATCATGCCGGTTCCCGGCTCCGATCTGCCCAGCGCTTTAGAGTTGGCCAGCACCCTGCTTAAGGATGCGGGTTACCATCAGGGCGAGATCATTCTGTTTATTGACGGCATCAACGATGAACACGCGGCCCGAGCACTGGAGCTGGCCCAATCCCAGCCGTGGAACCTGAAAGTGTACGTGCTGGGCACCGACGCCGGCGCCCCCATGCGCCGCTCCGACGGCAAGCTGGTTAAAAACCGGGCCGGAGAAGTGATCGTGGCTCAAGCCAATACGCCGTTATTAAAAAAACTGGCCGATGCCGGCAACGGGGTACTGATTCCGTTCCGCCCGGATGATCAGGATATCGCGACTTTGGCTGCCCCCCTGCAACGCCAGGGCCACAGCGATGAGTCTCAACAGCAACAGCGCCGCACCAGCCAATGGCAGGATATGGGCGTCTATCTTCTGCCCCTGCTGCTGCTGCCAGCGGCCTGGTTCGTCCGCCGTTACCTGCCATTACTGATGCTGTCGCTAGTGCTGCTGCCTCCCCCCCCTGCCAACGCCGCCTGGTGGCAATCGTCTCAGTCTCAGGCCAATGAACTGATGCGCCAGGGTCAACATCAACAGGCCACCGAACTGCTGCCAGACGGCAATCAAAAAGCCGAAGCCTACTACCGTAGCAACCAGTTTGAGCAGGCTCTGACCCAATACCAGCAGCTGCCCCAAACGGCCGAGTCGCTGTACAACCAAGGCAATGCTCTGGCCCACCTGAACCAACTCAAACAGGCGCAACAGGCTTATGAACAAGCACTGCAGCTCAATCCCGCTCTGGACGCCGCTGCCGCCAACTTGAACCTGGTCAAACAGCTTCAACAGCAACAGCAACAGCAACAGCAACAGCAACAGCAACAGCAACAGCAACAGCAACAAGGCGACGGCGATAACAACCAGAGTCAAGGCCAAGGCGATAACAATCAAGGGCAAGACAACGACCCGAATCAGGGCCAAGACCCACAGCAAAATCCACAGTCCGGCGATCAAGACGGTCAGGGCCAGCAAAGCCAGGACTCGCCTCAGAATCCGGATTCGAGCCAGGAGCAAAGCACCGCCAAGAATCAACCTCAACCTGCAGAGGATGCCGAACCACAGCCGGACGACAACAACGCGCCCAGCAATCGCACGCAGTCAGAGGCCCAACCACAGCCCCCGCAACCGCCGGTTTCCTCTGGCCCCGATGATGCGCAGGCGTCGCAGACAAGGGACGAGTTTGAATCCGGCGCCGAAAACGATCCATCGCCGAAACAGCCTCAATCTCAACTCGGGGCAGCGGCCGAAACGGAACTCGACCCTGAGCAGCAACCGCCAGCGACGTCCATCGATGCCCGCACGCTGGAGCGGATTCCCGACGACCCCAGCCTGCTGCTGAGAAACAAGATGAAACTAGAGTATGAGCGCCGCCGTCGGGCTGGCCAGATAAATGAGGAGCGTACCCAGTGGTAAATCGATTGGTACTGCTATTGATGCTATGCATCTCCCCCGCTTGCTGGGCCTACAGCAGCTTAACAGCCAGTGTGGATGCCAATCCGGTTGTGGCCAATCAATCGTTCGTGCTGACGGTCATTGCCGACGATGAAGTCGATGCCAACGCCCTGGACACCACGGCCTTGCAACGCCAATTCACCGTGGTTCGCAACAACGTCAGCCGCTCCACCCAGATCATTAATTTCAACACCCGCAGGGAAACACGCTGGCAGTTAGTGCTGATCCCCAAAGACACCGGCACCGTCACCATTCCGCCGCTAACGGCCGATGGCCTGCAAAGCCAGCCCATCACCCTGAAGGTGGTGGCAGACAACGCCGAAGCCGGTCAATTGGCCACCGTCTTCATGAAGGCCGGGCTTAACGAACATAAGGTATGGCTGGGCCAGCCCGTAGACTACTGGGTCAAACTGTACCTGGCGGCAGAACTGCAACGAGGTCAGTTGACCGAGCCGCAACTGGCCAACGCCAGTGTCATGCAGCTCGGTCAGGACAAGAACAGCAATGAGGTGGTGAACGGTCGTCGTTACCGGGTGATCGAGCGCCATTATCTGGTCACCCCACAACAAGCCGGCACCCTAACGCTCAAGGGCTCGGATTTCAGCGGTGACATCCTCAAGCCAGGGCGCAGCAACGATCTGTTTGCCCGCAGCCTGTCCACACCGGTGCAGGTGATGGGCAGCCCGCTGACCCTGACGGTCAAACAGCCCCCGGCGTCGTTCACCGAGCCGTGGCTGGTGGCCAATGCCGTGTCCCTGTCTGAACAGTGGAATCCACAACAACTGACCGTAAAGGTTGGCGATCCCATTACTCGAATCATCAACCTGACCGCCGTCGGCACCTCGGAAGCGGCATTGCCAAACCTAAAGCTGGACTACCCCAAAGGACTCAAAAGCTACCCGGACAAAGCCGAACGGGGGGACGACCCGCAAGGCAAAGAGATCGTTGCCCGCCTGCAGCAAAGCACCGCCATTGTGGCTTCCAGCGCCGGAGAGTACACCCTGCCTGAGATTCGGGTCGCCTGGTGGAATGCCAAACTCAACCGCAAAGAGTACGCCACTCTGCCGGCCCGTACCCTGACGGTACTGCCCTCAGAGGCCAGCGCATCGCCAGCGCCAGCGTCGGCGCCCTCACAGCCCGAGCAGGCCCAGCCCCGCCAACCTCAGGAATCTTCACTGTGGCGATACCTGTCGATGCTGCTCGCCCTGGCGCTGGTGCTGACCTTTATCTGGGGCTATCGGCGTCAGCCGACGGCCGCCGCGGTCACCGTGGCGCCTTCGCCGCACCCCGGACCCGAGCGTGGATTCACCCAGGCCGCGCAAAACAACGATCTTCAGCGGGCGCTGAAACTGCTGCCCGCCCACTTGGACGGCATTCGCGGTCCCACACCGTCACTGACCCAGGTCCGGCAGCAATTCCCGGAACTGGCACCAGAGCTGGACCGGTTACAGCAGGCCCGGTTCGGTCGACAGCAACACCCGGCCCAGACAACCGAGTTGTTAAGATTGGTGGCCGCAGCACAACAAAAAGTTCAACAAAACCAACAACACTTACCAGAACTTAACCCCAAAGCCTGAAAAACAGATACACTCTGTACCTATGGCATCAGCACTCACGATCAGGAGCGCGTCCTCCTGACCGGCCACTCACTCCAGTACACCGGCAATGTCGGTGTCTGGCAGTGAAGGCCGCCGCCCGGGACAGGCAACAAAAAAATGTTGAAAATATTCCGAAAGAAAACGCAGGCTTCACCGGTCTTAGATGACATGGTGAGTAAACAAAAACGTTATGAAAGCCTGGTTAGGGCTTTGAATACAGAGATCTACCGCTATGCCTACTGGCTCAGCGGCAACCCCACTGTGGCGGAAGATCTGGTTCAGGAGACCTTTCTCAGAGCTTGGAAAGCGCTGGATTCCCTCAAGGATGACAAGGCGGCCAAGGCCTGGCTGATCACCATTTTGCGGCGTGAAAATGCCCGCCGGTTTGAGCGCAAACAGCTGGATGTCAGTGACATCGACGATTATCAGGTCGCCGACAACCACGCCACCAGCAATGAACAACTGGTGGACAACGCCTTGCTTCGCAAGCACATCGCCGCACTGGCTGAGGACTACCGAGAACCCCTGGTATTACAGGTGTTGCACGGCTTTAATGGCGACGAAATCGCTGAAATTATGGGTTTAAACAGAAACACTGTGATGACCCGATTGTTTCGGGCCCGCAACCAACTGCGTGAGAGACTCGAAGACAAATCGCTTTCCCGGGAGTTAAACAATGGATGAATTAGAGTTCCGTCGGCAAGCTTATGCCGATCCAAACAATCAGGAGCAGGACTTCATCGACGCCATCTCACAAGAGGCGCCCCGTCAAAGCTTTGTCGATGAACTTCAGCAAATGGACGACCATCTTGCCGCGGCCATGAAGGTAGCGCCGCCGGAAGATCTGGCCAACCGTATCTTGCTGCAGCAAAACCTGAACCAGTTTCAACGGCAGAAAAAGCAGCAGCGGTTTCACCTTGCTGCCGCGGCCTCGGTGGCCTTCGTAATTGGACTGTCGCTGACCTTCATTCGTCAGCCTGTTAGCCTAGGGGACCACGCCCTGGCCCATGTGGCCCACGAAGCCGGCTTTGCCGACAAGGTGGACGAAGCGGTCAGCCTCCAAGCCCTGAACACCAAGCTGGCCAGTTTCGGCGGTAAGATGGAGCAGATGCCAGGCCACATCTACTACGCCAACTACTGCGACTTCGACGGCGTTCGTAGCCTGCACATGGTGATGGACACTCCGGACGGAAAGATGACGGTGTTCTTCGTGCCTAAAGAGCAGAACAAATCCATGTCCCCCGAGTTTGGCAATGACAAATACACCGGTGAAGCCTTTGAAATGGGCCGTTTCCAGATTGCCGTGGTCGGCGGCAAGCAGCAGCACATTGATTCGGCCGTCTCCATGCTGAGAAACACCGTTTCCAGCATCTGATTGCTCCAGAGCCAACCGGCCTGCCGGTTGGCTCACCGCCTCGCTCTCAACAGCGTTCCATCCTGCTGATGACCCTTCCCCCGGCGGCCTTGGCCTCAATCGCCCGCCCCTCGCGGCCCCAGGCAGCATAAAGCCCCGTTCGTGAAGGTAGTCACATATAGCCGTCTCTGATAGGATGAAAACCGATTGGGATTACGTGCCCATCTGTCTGTTTGATTTTTCATCACATTTGTTGAGTTTCGCCACGTCGCAGCCAACAAATCAACATCAATGCCTTCAGACTCAGCAATCAACACTCAGCAGCCTTCACCGGCTGCCATGAGACCGTGTTTAATAAACAACATAAAGTAGACTCATGATTTCTACCCCAGCACTCATAACCTTTTTCGGTTATCTGATTCTGTTGTTGGTGATCGGTACCCTAGCCTACCGCGCCACAACCACATCCAGTGACTACATCCTGGGCGGCCGTAAAATGGGCCCCGCCGTCACCGCACTCAGTGTCGGTGCATCCGACATGTCCGGCTGGTTGCTGCTTGGCCTGCCCGGCGCGGTGTACCTCTCCGGCCTCGGTGAGATGTGGATTGGGGTCGGCCTGCTGGTCGGCGCCTGGATAAACTGGCTGGTGGTGGCCAAACGGCTGCGCATCTACACCCATTTCACCGACGATGCCCTGACCATGCCGGATTTCCTGGAAAAACGATTCCATGATACCGGTGCCTTACGCCTGGTCGCCGCCAGCATCACCCTGCTGTTTTTCGTGTTCTACACCTCCTCCGGCATGGTCGGTGGCGCCATCCTGTTCGAAAAAGTATTTGGGCTGGATTACCTGACGGCGCTGATGATCGGCAGTGCCATCATCGTCTCCTACACCTTTGTGGGCGGTTTTTTTGCCGTCAGTTGGACCGATTTCCTGCAGGGCTTACTGATGCTGTTTGCGTTGTTGCTGGTGCCCACTATGGTCTTCGGTATTCAGGGAGCCAGTGTCGACACCTTGCCCGCCTCGATGACCCAACTGGTCTCAGACAACACCACGACCATCGGCATGCTGTCCCTACTGGCCTGGGGCCTGGGCTACTTTGGCCAGCCCCACATCCTGAGCCGGTTTATGGCCATCGGTGACGTTAAAGATCTGCCTCTGTCGCGCCGCATCGCCATGAGTTGGATGGTACTGTCACTACTGGGGGCCCTGGCTACCGGACTGGCAGGGGCGGTGCACTTCCACGGCGAAACTCTGGCCAACTCTGAGACGGTGTTCATCGAACTGAGCCGAGTGCTGTTTAACCCCTGGCTGGCTGGCATTCTGATTGCCGCCATCCTGTCGGCCATCATGAGCACCATCGATTCACAGCTGCTGGTGTGCTCCTCGGTGGTCACCGAAGATTTCTATAAGAAATGGCTGCGACCCGAGGCCAGTGAGCGGGAAAAAGTGATGGTCGGCCGACTGACCGTCTTGGCGGTGGCGGTGATTGCGACCCTCATCGCCCTGGATCCGGAAAGCACCGTGCTGGAACTGGTCAGCTACGCCTGGGCCGGCTTCGGCGCCTCCTTCGGCCCGGTAATCCTGCTGGCACTGTACTGGAAACACTACAGCCGCTTCGGCGCCATCGCCACCATTTTGGTGGGGGCGATCACCGTGGTGGCCTGGAAGCAGATGCAGGGCGGAATCTTTGATCTTTATGAAATTTTGCCTGGCTTCCTGTTCGCGACTCTGGCCGGTATTGTGGTCAGTAAACTGTTACCAGCCGATAACAAAACTCAGGATTTGCACCACAACTTTGAGCAAAAGCTCTAAGCTTTTCTGTTTGCGGGGGCAACCACCCCCGCACATCTCTCTGCCAATTCACAACCTCACAGACAGTTTCCCCTTCCCGGTGTCAATTTAGGATATTCACTCTAAATTCCGACCCTCAATACACATACCCTTAACATGGTGTGATATAGCTTCACAATCGAAGCATTTCGTGGCAGATTCACTCTAAAATACGTTCTGGTCGGAGCTGTATTGGCGCCCAATCCCCCCTACAATGGCGCCAATTCAAAGGGGCGTATTTTGGGTTTGAACATGCGTCGAACTCCGCCGAAAAAAGACACATATAAAGACCCCGAGGTTCGTCCGACGGGATAATAATAACAATCTGAATTTAGAGAGAGTTATGAAGACGTTTAACAAGACGATTATTGCTACTGCGCTGATGGCCATCAGCACCGGTTCCTCAGCGGCCGGCTTCCTGCTTAACGAAACCTCCGTATCTGGCCTGGGCCGAGCCTTCGCCGGTGAAGGTGTTGCTGCAGACGATGCCGCCGTACTGGCCCGTAACCCGGCCGCCATGTCACTGTTCGATGAAACCGCCATCTCCATCGTTGGCACCTACATCGATCCCGGTGTCGACATGCAAGGTGTCAGCGGTGCAGCCGATCCAAACGATCTGGACATCGACGGCGCCGCCCCTACCGCCTTCGTGCCCGCCGCCTACCTAATCATGCCTCTGAACGACAAGGTCGCCATCGGTTTCGCCGGTTTCTCCAACTTCGGTCTGGGCACCGACTTCGGTAGCGATTACGCGGCGGGTTCCATCGCCGGTAAGACCGAAGTGATGACCATGAACCTGAACGCCAGCGTCTCCTACCGCTTCAACGACCACTGGTCATTGGGCCTGGGCGCCAACGTCATCTACGGTGACGCCGAGCTGAAACGCTACGCCGGTAATATGTCCGACAACCCGGCCATGAACCCCATCCTGCCAAGCTACGACACCACACTGGCGGACATGTCCGGTGACGGCTTTGGCTATGGCTACAATGTCGGCGTGATGTACGAACTGAACGACGACCATCGTTTCTCCGTCACCTACCGCTCTCAGGTGACCGTAGAGCTGGAAGGCCAGTGGAAGAACGACATCACCACCATGGTTCCCGGTGTCTCTGATGCCCTGAGCGCCACCGGTGGCCAGTCCATCGACGGCACCCTGGACCTGGAACTGCCGGACATCTTTGAGTTCTCCGGTTACCACAAGGTCAGCGACAAGCTGGCGCTGCACACCACCGTGATGTGGACCGGCTGGAGCGTGTTTGAAGAGATTCGCGGCGTGGCCGATCAGGACTTCAATGACGGCGCCGTCTCCATCAGCAAGGGCGATACCGTGCTGCTGAAGAATGAAAACTTCGAAGACGCCTGGCGCTTCGGCATCGGTGCTACCTACAACGTCAGCTCAGAGTTTACGCTGCGTACCGGTATCGCTTACGACGAAACCCCGGTGCCAGAAAGCCACCGCTCCATCTCCATTCCAGATTCCGATCGCGTCTGGTACAGCATCGGTGCTAACTACCAGCTGTCTGACAACGCCAACATCGATCTGGCCTTCTCCTACATCGATGGCGAGCAGGTGGAAGTGAACGAAGACGGCTACGTGCTGAACTCCGAAGGCAACGCCTTCCTGGTGGGCGCTCAGTTCAACTACAGCTTCTAAACCCAGCTGACTCCCTGAACAACAAAAACCGCGACACGATGTCGCGGTTTTTTTGTTTCTTGCCTTCCCTCCCGCGTAAAGAGGTACCCTCGAAGGAAATCCAACATTGAATATTAGAAAAAACTAAATTATAGTACCCTTAATAAATTAGGGAGCTCTAATATGAAAGCCTGGCTGATTCACTTCGCCACCCACTATCCGAAACGGGTATACGCTCTGGTGCTGGCCCTGACGCTGTTGGCCGCCGCACTGGTACCGATGATCCAGATCGACACCGATCCGGAGAACATGCTGCCGGAAAACGATACCGCCAGGCTGTTTCACAACGCCACCAAGGCCGAATTCGCCCTCTATGACAGCATCGTTGTCGGCGCCGTCACGGAGCAGCCGCAGGGAATCTTCACACCAGAGTCTCTGCAGCAGATGGCCGCCATCACCGACGCCATCCTGACCATTGACGGGGTGGTGAAAGCCGACCTGATGGCACTGTCTACCGTGGATAACATCTCCCAGTCGGCACCGGGCACCATCCGCTTTGAGTACATGATGAAATCGGCGCCCACGGATCCGCAGCAGGCCAGCGCCATTGGCGATGCCGTCGCCCGGTTGCCACTGCTGAACAACACCCTGGTCTCCGGCGACCGCCAGGCCGCCGCCATCTATGTGCCCCTGAAAGACAAAGATCAAAGTTTTGCCATCGCCGAGCAGATTCGGGCCATCATCGCCGACCAGCAACCGAGCGCCCACTACTACCTGACCGGCCTGCCAGTGGCAGAAAACCAGTTTGGTCACGAGATGTTTGTTCAGATGGCCATCGCCGCCCCCATGGCCGGAGTGATGATTTTCCTGTTGATGTGGTATTTTTTCCGCTCGCTGCCGCTGGTGGTCGCGCCGATGTTGGTGGCCATGGCCACGGTGATCATCATTGTCGGCAGCCTCATCGGCCTGGGCTTTACCGTTCACATCATGTCGTCGATGATCGCCATCTTCCTGATGCCCATCGCGGTGGTGGACTCCATCCACATCATGAGCGAATTTGCCGACCACTACCGTCCCGGCCAACAGGCCAAGAAGGTGATCACTCAGGTGGTCAATGACCTGTTCACGCCGATGCTGTTTACCTCGGTCACCTCGGCGGTGGGCTTCTTCTCACTGATGATCACCCCTATCCCGCCGGTTCAGGTGTTTGGCGCCTTTGTCGGCACTGGCATCCTGCTGGCCTTCCTGTTGACCATTATCCTGCTGCCGGCTTACATCGTGCGCTTGTCTCCCGATGCCCTGAGCAAGATGCAGCAGCGCCTGCATGCGCCCAAGGCCCCTGGACTACTGAGCAAACTGCTGCACGCCACCGGCCAGCGCAGCGTTCGCCGGGCGAAGCCGATAGTGGCCATCAGCCTGGCCGTGCTGGCCTTCAGCTTTTGGGGGATCAGCAAGATACAGATCAATGACAACCCGATCCGCTGGTTCAAAAGCAACCACGACATCCGCGTTGCCGACGTCGCCCTGAACCAGCATTTTGCCGGCACCTACGATGGCTACCTGGTGTTGTCCGCCCATGATCGGCCCTCTATGGACACCAGACTGCAAACCACAGTCGTGGAACTGCTCGGCCCCGAGTACCAAGCGCTGGCGCACTCAGCCAGCACTGGCAACGCCGAAGCGCTGCAGCAACTGATCCTGGCCACCGACGATGCCAGCTTTGAGCGCGACGATCCGCGGCTGCCGACCCTGCTGGCGCAGCTGGAACAAGTGGCGGAGCAACAACGACGCTTCCTCGACCCGAGCCTGCTGCACTGGGTCGACGACCTGCAGCGTCACCTCGACGACTCCGGCCTGGTGGGTAAAAGCAACAGCCTGTCGGACATCGTCAAGACCGTTAACCGAGAACTGCGCAGCGGCGAAGATCACGACCTGGCGCTGCCGGGCAGCGCCGCCGGCGTGGCCCAGACACTGCTGCAGTATCAGTCCAGCCATCGCCCCAATGACCTGTGGCACTTCGTGACCCCGGACTACCGCAAGGGGTTAATCTGGTTGCAACTGACCTCCGGTGACAATCAACACATGAGCCAGGTGATCGCCGAAGTGGACCAGTTCCTCAGCCAGCACCCGGCTCCCAGCGGCATCGAAGTCAACTGGGCCGGCAAGGCCTACATCAATGTGATCTGGCAAGACGCCATGGTCAGCGGCATGCGCGACAGCCTGCTGTCGGCGTTTGCCATCGTTCTGGTGATGATGGTGCTGCTGTTCCGCTCGCCCCTGTATGGCCTGCTTGCCATGGTGCCGCTGACATTAACCATCAGCTTTATCTATGGGCTTATCGGCTGGCTCGGGAAAGATTACGACATGCCCATCGCGGTATTGTCCGCCCTGACCCTGGGTCTGTCGGTGGACTTTGCCATTCACTTCCTCGAGCGTTTCCGGGAACAGCTGAAACGACTCGGCCAGGTTCGACCGGCCCTGATCGCCATGTATCAGGAGCCGGCCCGCGCCATCAGCCGCAACGCCATTGTTATCGCCTTGGGATTCACCCCGCTGTTGTTGGCGCCACTGGTGCCCTACATCACCGTCGGTGTGCTGTTGGCCAGCATCATGGCGATCTCGGCGCTGGCCACCCTGGTGCTGTTGCCCGCCTGTCTGTGGCTGCTGGCACCACGATTGACGCCCCAGCTTCAACCGACCCCAGCCCCCCAACATCAGGAGTAGAGTAATGAGAGTACTGCTTGCTGCCAGTGTCATGCTGGCGTCGATAATGATGCCTCGTAGCGGTTATGCCCTCAGCGCCGACGAGGTGGTGGCCCAGGCCAACCTGGCCGCTTTCTATGCCGGGAACGACGGTCGCAGTCAGGCGAGGATGATCATCGTCGATGCCCAGGGGCGAAAGCAGACCCGTCAGTTCACCCTGCTTCGCCGCACCCTGGAGTCCGGTGGAGACCAACAGATGCTGGTGTTTTTTTCCCGCCCCTCCGACGTGCGCGGCACCGTATTCCGGGTCGAAAAGAAAGTCAGCCGCGACGACGACCGCTGGCTGTATCTGCCCGGACTGGATCTGCTCAAGCGCATCAGCGCCGGCGACAAACGCACCGCCTTTGTCGGCAGCCACTTCTTCTATGAAGACGTCTCCGGTCGCAACCTGGCCGAGGACAACTTCACCCTGGAATCTGAAACCGACGACTACTATCAAATTGGCGCCACCCCCAAGGCCCCGGACAGCGTCGAGTTCAGTGCCTATCGCGTCTGGATCGACAAGCACACCTGGCTGCCAAGCAAGGTGGAGTACCGTGACCAGCAGGATCAAGTCTACCGCCGGGTTGAGACCATTAAGGTGGACACTGTCGACGGCTACCCAACGGTGCTTCGCTCTAAAATCAGCGACCTGAATTCCGGAGGCTATACCCTGATGGAGTTTCGCGGCGTTCAGTACAACCTAGGCCTGCCCGAGTCGCTGTTCAGCGAACGCAGCATGCGTCAGCCACCGGTTAAGTATCTGAAGTGAGGGGGTCATGACCAGGAAACGACCGCACAGCCTGACCATGATGCTGGCCCTGATCGCCACCGCCGCAGTCCACGCCACTGAGCCCGAGTGGGAGGATGACTGGAGTGACGACTGGGGTGAGGAGTCCACCTCCCCTTGGCAGCCCCTCAGTGGCTTCATTGAAGCCGGCACCGGCCGCCGACTGCAAACCGATGAAGCGGGCCTGGGCAGCAGCACCCTGTCTCAGCTCATCGCCCGTCTGGAAAGTGGCTACCAGGGCCAGCAATGGCAGGCAACGATGCGACTCGACGCCGGTTATGACGACGTGGTCGACGGTTGGCTGGTGGATGTACGGGATCTGTCCGTCAGTACGTCGGTCGGCGAGCACACCCAGCTCAAAATGGGCCGACAGGTACTGACCTGGGGGACCGGTGATTACCTGTTCCTCAATGATCTGTTCCCCAAAGACTGGCAGGCGTTTTTCTCCGGCCAGGAGGACCAATACCTGAAGGCGCCGGTGAATGCCATTAAGACCAGTTGGTACGGCAACCGCTTTAATGTCGATCTGGTGTACATGCCCAGATTCGAGGCAGACAACAGCATCAATGGCGAACGCTTCAGTTACTTCGACCCCATTAGCGGCGGCAAAGTGGCCCCCGGCCACAGCCCGAATGAACCCAGCGACGACGCCGCAGCAGCCAGGGTGTTCTGGAGTACCGGTCAAACCGAATACGCCCTGTATGGCTACTGGGGGCACAGCGGCCAACCCAAGGCCATTGACTTCGACTCTGGCTTTCCGGCACCTCAGTATGCCCGCCTGAACGCCTACGGTGCCAGCCTGCGTACCACCTTGGCCGGTGGCCTGTTTAACGCCGAAACGGCCTATCATCAGAGTCTGGAGTCCACCAGTTCGACCCAAATTGCACCACCGGATCAAGTGCTGCTGTTGCTGGGGTACGAGTCTGAGCTGATCACCAACCTGACCGGCTCGATGCAATACTATCTGGAGCATACCCGCCAGTACGGCGACTACCTGAGCACTCAGCCGGACCCCAGCAAAGCAACCGATCAGAATCGGCACCTGTTGACACTGAGGCTGGGCTACCGCGCTTGGCAAGACAAGCTGCAGCTGAACCTGTTCACCTTCTATTCGCCCAGCGATCGCGACTTCTACCTCAAGCCGCAGGCCAGCTACCGCGTCGACGATCGCTGGCTACTGAGCGCCGGACTCAACCTGATGAACGGCCGCGACAATCACACCTTTTTCGGACAACTGGATGACAACAGCAATGCCTGGCTCAGGCTGCGCTATCACTATTAAGGAGCACCACCATGAGCGGATTTTCAACCGAACGCGCCACCCAAGCATTTGCAGGAAGTATGGTATTGATTTCAGTAGGATTAACCCTTTGGGTTCATCCATTATTCTTCTGGTTCACCGTTTTCATTGGTGCTAACCTTATTCAATCCGCATTCACCGGTTTCTGCCCGGCGACCCTGGTAATGAAAAAACTGGGGATGCCGACGGAGAGACAGTTAGCTCACAGAGAATAATTCATGCTAAGACCCCTGATCGCCCTTATCCTGATACTGACCAGCTGGACCTCTTTTGGCAGCGAGCGCGCCGAACTGGCCTGGCAACAGATTCGCCAGCAAGAGGCGGTCATCATCGATGTCCGCAGCCCGGGTGAATTTGCCGAAGGACGGCTGAAGGGGGCCATCAACATTCCGCACGACATCATCGCCGATGAGATGCCACACCTGAGCCTGGCCAAAGACCAGCCCATTGTGGTCTACTGCCGTTCCGGTCGTCGCTCCGGCATCGCCGAGATGATTCTGGAAAAACAGGGCTACACCAAGGTCACCAATGGCGGTGGTCTCAACGAGATGTTGGCCGCAGAGCGGTAAGTGTTCGGCCTGGGCCGTGATGGCAGTCTCGCCGCCACCGCTCAGGCTTCTCTCCAGCCAATGTCTCCTGACTCCGCCTACACCACTCGCTAATCGAGCGATTTCAAGACACTCTCAGTCATCACTCCAGACCGAAAGCACAATCTGATTTCCTGGGTGTACCGCAGGGCAAAATCCAGTTCAACATTGCAATCGACAAGCTCCCCCTGGGGCAGGGTAATCTCCCCGGAAAACCAATCCGCCAGCAGGGGCTTAGGTTCCAATAGCCGATACTTACCCTCTAAACCGATGAGATAAAGCCGGCCATGATTGATCTCCCAGGTCGCAATGTAGTTACGCCAACAGGCCGACGACCCGACTATGCTCTCGATTCCAAGGCGCCGAACCTCTTCCTCACTCAATGGAATAATTCGGCCGTCATCGATCGGAAAACCGATACAGACCGGCATAAAATACTCAGCCCCCTGATACACACAGCGATCTTTAAATTGCGTCGTCACTTCAGCCACCACACCCACCGTCCCTATTCAGACACCCATACTATCAACGCTCCCTCTAATCAGACACCCAGATTTTCAACGCTCAACCCGTCCCTATTCAGACACCCATACTATCAACGCTCCCTCTAACCAGACACCCAGATTTTCAACGCTCAACCAATCTGCGTCTCACCCGTCATCAGCTACACTGTGCTCTGTGTTGGTTTCAAGGAAGAGACTATGCCCACCGCCAGGAGTCAGCAGGTATCGCTGCAAGATACCCCGTTTTACCATTGCGTCAGTCGCTGTGTTCGTCGCAGCTTTCTCTGTGGAGTCGATGACTACACCGGCATCAGTTACGAACACCGCCGAGATTGGGTAGAAAAACGACTACTTGATTTAAGTCAGTCATTTGCCATCGACATCTGCGCATTTGCCGTGATGAGCAACCACAGTCATGTGGTGCTGTATGTTGATGCACAAAGATCGCATGGCTGGAGTACCCTAGATGTACTCACCCGTTGGCATCGGCTGTTTGCGGGAACCGACGTCACCCGCCGTTATTGCGACGACGAGCAGCGTGACAACCTGACTCGTGTCGAGCTAAACCAAGTAGAACGTAAAGCGGAAGTCTATCGCTCTCGCCTGACCGACCTAAGCTGGTTTATGCGCTCACTCAACGAGCACATCGCCCGCGAAGCCAACAAAGAAGATAACTGCTCAGGCCGGTTCTGGGAGGGGCGATTTAAATCTCAGGCACTCCTGGATGAACAAGCACTGCTGGCCTGCATGGCCTACGTCGATCTCAACCCTATTCGAGCCGGCATCGCCAACACGCCGGAGCAATCGGAGTTCACCAGTGTCCAGATGCGCATCCGCGCGGCATTGCAAGGTAAGCAACCTGAACAACTGAAGCCATTTGAGCCCAGAGATTCAGGCCTGCAAACACTCCCCTGCCATCTCAATGATTATCTGGAACTGGTTGAGTTTACTGGCAGAGCCATCAAAAAGACCAAAACCGGCGTCATTCCAGCTCGTTGCGGCAAACTGCTGCAACGCCTCGACATCGACATCGAGTGCTGGATGGAGCTCTCAGAAGGGTTTGAAGACCACTTTTGTCACTTAGCAGGGCGACTGCATAGCTTGCAGCACTGCCAACAAACGAAGGGTATGCATCGAATTCGCGGCTCAGGCAGTGCCAAACGTCTACTCGGCGCTTAATCACGGCCCAACTCCAAAGCACCAAGCTAGCCAGTCCCCTCAAAGGCACCGTTGCGCCCGATAAAGGGGGCTCCCCTGGCTGCGCGCGACAAAACACACCGAATACGACGTCGACCTGACAGAACCAACCAATTTCCCCTCTTCGGAACTGATGCCTACCAATTCTGGTAAACGCTTCTAACCTGGGTGATGAGATGGACGCCCCTAAATTCGGCGTCAAATGCGCCAAACTGAGATTTGTACAAATCAGTTCACATTAGGAGCGTCCATCATGAAAGCTAACACAATCACCATCGATCTGGCTAAAAATGTGTTTCAATTGCTTGGTGTCGATAGCTCGGGCAATAAGCTGTTCTCCAAGCGATTGAATAGAGCAAAAATGATTGCATTCATGAGGCTGCAACCTGCTGCGTTTGTTGTCATTGAGGCTTGTTTTTCATCTCATTATTGGGGGCGTTTGTTTAATGAGATGGGGCACCAAACAGCCATTATTCCAGCTCAGCACGTTAAACCTTTCGTTCGTGGCAACAAGAATGATAAGAACGACTGCCTCGCGATCTACGAAGCCAGTCGGCGTCCAAACATTCGGTTTGTGCCTATCAAATCAGAAGCGCAGCAAGAAGTGCTG
>NZ_KE384368.1:0-15553 GCF_000425405.1 Ferrimonas kyonanensis DSM 18153
CGGGGATGAGCTTCACCTGATAGCCAGCCTGCTCAAGCCGCCTTCCCCAATAGTGGGAGCGGGCACAAGACTCCATGGCCACCAACGTTTTAGCAGGAAAGTTGCGCAGGGTATGAAGCAACTTCTCCCTTTTGACCTTGCGGTTCCATAGGATTGAACCATCCTCCTGCAGAACACATACCTGAAAAACACTCTTGGCTAAATCGATTCCAATGGCTTTAATAGACATGATGGACGCTCCTCTGGGAATTATGTTTCGCAACTTAATTCTGGCGCATTTGACGCCGTATCGTAGGGGGGCGTCCATCACATCACTGGATACCCGCGTTCGCGGGCACGACTGAGGGTTGATTAGGGTGCGAGGGAAACCGCAACCTCGATGGCGCCCCCCTCAAGCAATCACAACTGCCCACCCTTCCCGTGTCGCCCTTGCGAACGCGAGGGCCCAGTGACTTTGATTTTAACCTCGAGAAAGGCACTGGATTCTCGCCTGCGCAACAATGACAACGGCACAGACGCTGGGTACCCGCGTTCGCGGGCACGACTGAGGGTTGATTAGGGTGCGAGGGAAACCGCAACCTCGATGGCGTCCCCCTCAAGCAATCACAACTGCCCCACCCTGCTCGTGTCGCCCTTGCGAACGCGAGGGCCCAGTGGCTTTGGTTTTAACCTCGAGAAAGACACTGGATACCCGCCTTCACGGGTAAGACAGAAGAGGAATTGTCGCCCTTGCGGACGCGAGGGCCCAGTGGCTTTGATTTTAACCTTGAGAAAGGCACTGGATTCTCGCCTGCGCAAGAATGACCAAAGGTGCAGACGCTGGGTACCCGCGTTCGCGGGCACGGCGAAGGGAGATTAAGAGTAAGACGACAACGAACTGAACCCGGCTAGTACCAGCGCGCTTCCCCTTCGGGGCGGGTTTTCAGTACCTTCAGGAACCACATGTACTGCTCTGGGTGACAGGCGATGAGACGCTCCAGTTGCTGGTTTAACAGCACCGCCTCCTCCTCTTTGCAGCAGGTCTGGGTCAAATCCAGCGCCTCAAACACCTCTACGGTCATCTGTCCGCGGCGCTGGTCGATGCCAACGGTCAGAGGCAACACCTCGGCGCCGCCACAGTTAGCCAGTCGACCAATAACCGGCAGCGTGGCTTTTGAGGTGGCAAAAAAGTCGGCAAAAATGCTCTTCGCCGCACCGTGGTCCTGATCCGGCAGGTAGAAGAAACTCTCACCACGACGCAACCCCTGAACCAGAGTGCGCAGGCCAGCGTCTCGATGATATACGGTACCGCCAAAGCGACAGCGCTGACGACAACTGAACCAGTTAAACACCGGATTACGGTGGTGCTTCACCATTCCCATCATCGGCAGCCCCCAACTGGACAAGCGGGCACCGGCGTACTCGATGCCCCACAGGTGTGGCACCAGAAAAACAATGGGCTTACCTGCGGCGCGAGCCGCTTCGATGTGCTCCAGCCCCTGAATCTGAATTCGTTTCTCGAGCACCTTGCGAGAGCGAAACGCCAAAATTCCCATGCCCATGCCCACCGACACAAAGCTGTAGATCATGTTGTCGATGATGCGCACGGTATCCGCTTCGCTCATGTGCGGGAAACAGGCTTTCAGGTTCACTCGGGCGATGCGAATCGGTTTTTTACAAAACGGCTTTACGAGCGGAGTCAGCCCTTTTGCCAACCAATGGCGCACCGAGTGCGGCACAAAGGCAAACAGGCACATCAATGCCACCGCCAGCCAAGAGGGCCAGTACCTGGGCGCTAACATTCGAGCTGAAAACTCAACCTCATAAGGCTGATTGGAAGAAAGAGTCGTTGACATTTTACCGCGATCGCTGTCCGTGTAACCGCGTTCACCTTACCTGAACCCCGCCAGACTCACAACGATTACCCCCGCTGTAACAGCGGTTGGCGGACAGGATGGTGGTTGTTTGTCCACTTCGGGCCCTTGTCACAGGCCAATGTCAGCAGTGTGTCAGCCCAGGTCAGCGACGGTAAGGATCCGGCTCGCCGTCGGGACGACTTTTCAACACCTTAAGAATCCACATGTATTGCTCTGGCCTCGGGGTGATCAACGCTTCAATCTCTTCATTCATTCGACGGGCATCGTAAGCGGCATCGCCGGAGGGAAGATCGGTCATCGGCGGGCGGATGATCCCCTGAAATTTACCTCGGCGGGCATCGTAGCTGGCCACCATGGGAATCACCACAGCGCCTGTGGCATCCACCATCTTCCCCAAGCCGGGTAAGGTGGCTTTATGGGTGGCGAAGAACGGCACATACTGGCTGCGTTTCATGCCATGATCCTGATCCGGCAGATAGTAAGCGCTGTGGCCTTCGCGAATGGCATCCAGCAACCGCTTGATCCCCGCGCCGCGCCCAAACACTTTGCCACCATAACGGCTGCGACACTTTTGCATCAGGTAGTCCACCAACTCGTTTTTTTGCGGGTTAACCATGGTGGTCATTGGGTAACCCCGTGATGCCAGCAACACGCCGGGAAAATCGATAAACCAGGTGTGGGGCACCATAAAGATCACCGGTTGGCCGCTCTGAAGATACGGCATCAGGTGCTCTTCACCGATCAACTCTACATGGCGCTGCAGGTAACGTTCACTGCGCACCAACAACGTCGCACTGGCCATCAATGACATGCCGATGTGCCGATACATCTGATCCAGCACTCGATCCCGCTGAGCCTGATCCCACTGCGGGAAACACAACCTCAGATTCACCTCGGCGCGATGACGAGTCTTAGGCAACCCACGGCCAAACAGGTAGCCAATGCTGCCCCCGACGGCATCTCGAACCCGGTAAGGAAACAACGCCAACACGGCGGCAATGACCACAAACAGCCAGACGCCCAAATAGCGGGGGTGAAGGAATCGCCAGCCAAATTGCGGCCGGTGTTGAAAATCGGTGGGATGTTTTGCGCTGGTCACTCAGTTTCTCGCCTGTCTTATTGCTTGACCGCCCCAAACCCTGAGTTTGAGGGCGGTCACCGGCCAAAGTGATCAGTGAACCACGGGTTCACTGAACCGGCCCTTTATCGACTTTAAATCGGACGACGAATTATAGCAGAGTCCTTAAGCGTTTGGCGTTACGCCAGTGTAGAAAAACTTAATTCATTGGTGAAAATCGGTTACGCAGGACGATGCTCCACCACGGTCGCCCGCAGCAAGTTGTCGTGAATCGGACAACGATGGCAGGTTTTATCGAGAAACTGCTGCTTCTGCTCGTCACTGAGGTCGGCATCGATGTCCGCCACCACTTCAAACGACTTAAACCCAACAGGATCATCGCTCTCTTTACCCACCAAGCCAGCAGGGTTGAGAACGGCTTTAACGTCCACCTCGATGCCGCGTAACTCAAACTTCTCTTCCCGAGCCACCATCTTGCCGATGGTGGAGATGCATCCGGCCAATGAGAACAGAAACGTCTCCAATGGGTTGGCCCCCTCGTTGCCACCGCTGGGCTGATCGATGACCAGAGTATGGTCTCGAACCTGAGCCGTTACTTTCCAACCCTCAGTCATAGAGGAACGCACGTGGTAAATCTTGTCAGCCATGGCTACAAACCCTTACATTAGAAAAATCTTAACTATGCTATGCCAAGCCCGGAGCGGGTGCAAGTCTGCCTTTGACTTTATCGCTAGTGTGAGTGATCCTTTGTGGCCCGGATCACCTGAAGTAACCCCATGACACATCCTAAGGTCGGCATCGGCGTCATTATCCATCGAGACGATGGTAAGATTCTAATTGGTAAACGTAAAGGCAGCCACGCCCCCTATTACTCCATTCCTGGTGGCCATCTGGAACTGGGAGAAACCTTTGAGCAAACGGCGATACGCGAAGTGAAGGAGGAAACCGGCCTGAGCATTGCGGATCCCCGGGTCATTGCCATCACCAACAACCTGCGCACCTACCGTGAAGAGGGACAGCATTTTGTGTCGGTGGTGTTGGTGGCGCGACATGGCGGAGACACGCCGGTGAATTGCGAGCCGGACAAGTGCGAAGGCTGGCAATGGGTCGACCCGACCCAGTTGCCACAACCCCATTTTGATGCCAGTGAACAGAGCATCGCTTGCTACCTCAGTGGCAGCCACTACCTGCCACAGAGCGAACTCTGAATCTTAAAGGGCTTTCATCATCCAGCAGTCACAACTGTTGTGGCCGCTGTTGCCCCAGGGGCCATCCAGTGCCTCAAAACCATGGCGACGATACAGGTTTTGGGCCTGACTCATGGGACCAAAGGTCTCCAGATAACAGTGGTGGAAGCCCGCTTCCTCGGCAAACGCCAGCGCCTGAGCCAACAACGCCTGTCCCACCCCTTTGCCGCGGCAACTCGGTTTCAGATACATCTTCTGCAGTTCGCAGGTTGACGGCCAATGGCACTCAAACGGCGCGATGCCAACGCCCCCCACAACCGTCCCCTCAAGCTCCGCCACCCAATAACCACTGCGGCGACCGGTGTACACCTCGCTGAGGCGATCCAGTTCCGGATCCTGCCAGGCGAACCCTGGGCGATTGGCGCCAAACTCCGTCAGCACCTCTCGTATTATTTCAGCAATCTGCTGGTCATCTTGCGGTGAAATCTTGCGAATTTTCATGACCCTGCCCTAATCTGAGTGAAGCTCACAAAACAGAATAAAGTTCCCGCTCTTTTCTTACCATCCATTCTATTCAGTTGGCAAATTTGTAAGAATGGCAATGAGACGTACAGCAAATGAGCCGGATTCACCCCTGGGCGGATCACACAAAAACGATACAGGTGCACAGACTCTAGGATGAAACAGCTTTCCTACGCCCTTGAGGACAATCAGGCGCTGACTAGGCTGCTCGACGCGCCGGAGCTGCATCAGGCCGCAGACGCGGCCCATGCCATGCTGATTCAGCTATACAGTGCCAGCCAGGACAGCTCCTGGTGTCGAGACATCACCGCCGCCCTGATCGAACGTTTTCCCGCAGCGCAACTGGTTGGCGCATCCACCACCGGTGAGATTCAGCAGGGCCGAACCCTGACCGGCCACACCGTGGTCGGATTCACCCTGTTTGAAGACAGCGACGTATACAGCCTCAGCCTGCCCTGTCAACGGGGCGAAGAACACGGCATCGGCCGCCAGCTGCGCAGTCAACTGGATCAGTTTGAACACGTGGCTGGCGTGCTGCTGCTGGCAACCACCATCTCAGTGGACGCCAATGATATACTGGCCGAGTTGAACCGAACCCCATTGCCGTTTCCGGTGTTTGGCGGCGGCGCCGCCGACTACGGCACCATGAGTCAATCGTTGTTGATGCATCAGGGACGTTGCCTGGACAGCGGTGTGGTCGCGGTGGTGTTTTGTGGCCGAAATCTGCACCTGAGTCGCCACACCTATTTAGGCTGGCGACCGCTGAGCAAAACCATGACCGCCACCGAGGTCAAAAATCGTTCCCTGAAACTGATCGACAACCGCCCGGCTTTTGAGGTGCTTTCCCGCTACCTGAACATCGCCAACGACGACAACTTTTACCTGAACTCGCTGGAATTCCCGCTGATGATTCAGCGCAATCAGCAACTCATCGCTCGAGTACCGGTCGGCGTCGCCCGGGATCGCTCCATCGAGTTCATCGCCGACATTCGACAGGGTGAAAAGCTACGACTCGGCTACGGCGATCCCAAATTGATCATTCGCGATGCGCAGCAGGTGCACCGTAGCATGGCTCAATTTGGTCCACAGGCAGTGTTTCTCTACAGCTGCGGTTGTCGCCGCTTCCTGATGCAAGACGATGTGGAACTGGAAACGCTGCCGTTTCAGAGCATGGCACCCACCTTTGGTTTCTATACCTATGGCGAGTTTTTTGCCGAACGCGGTCAGGTGGAGTTTCTCAACTCCACCATGGTGGCCATCGGAATGAGGGAGGGAGCAAAATCCAATCACCGCCGCCCTCCTCTGCAATCCGAACCATCCAGCATCGATGCGGCGATGGACGACCCCTACGCCAATCAGCACATTCGCATCATCGAGCGGCTGGTGCACTTTGTCGATGCCGTCACCGCAGAGCTGCAACAGACCAGTGACGAATTACAGGAAGTGACCATCGTCGACAAGCTGACTCAGCTGCCCAATCGCTACCAGATGGACACCCTGCTGGCCCGGGAACTGGCCCATGCCCAACGCGCTCAACACCAGTTTTCGCTAATCTTGGTGGACATCGATCAACTGAGGAAGATTAACGAACGACATGGCCGACTGGTGGGCGATGAAGTGGTAGCGGAGATCGCCCAACTGCTGGCCACCCACACCCGCCGAACCGACATCGTCGGCCGCTGGCAGGGAGGGACCTTTATGGTGATTCTGCCCGACACCGAGTTGCAGGAAGCCAAGGTGGCCGCCATTAAGCTGTACGCCATGATTGGTCAGACCCACTTTACCCACGGTGACCATTGCTCGGCCAGCCTGGGAGTCAGCTGCCATCAGCCCGGCTTTACCCTGCACCAGACCCTGAACCGAATCAACCTGGCTCTGCAGCAAGCCAAGTCCGCCGGCGGCAACCAGATACAAACCCTGGCCTAATCCACCGCCACCAGTCCCTGCTCCGTCAGCCGGAAACGGCGCTCGATCACGATGTGAGCGGGGGTTGCCATCGGCTCATCGTCACCACGTACCCGCATTGACACTCGCACTTCACCGGCGATCACGCTCAGCCCATCCAGGCCAATGCGATCACCGAGAAACACCGATTCCCGCGGCAACCAGTCACAGCCCTGAGCCAGGTTGGCGGACAGGTAATAGAAGCTGCCGCTGCCACCACCATCGAAGCGCACGATATCCACCAGATCGGCATTACCATCGCCATTGAGGTCACCGCGGGCGGCCAGCATCTGCACATAGCCTTTAGAGGGCACCTGCACCAGCTCTCCTTCGATCTGGTGCAGTGGTGAGGGGGTAGGCTCACAATCCGGAACCGACGCACTCTGACAGCCTCCCAGCCCCAACAACAACAGCCAACACAGAGACCTCATGATTCGCTCCAAATCGCCAACTCATTACCTCCTGGCTCCACAAAGTGGAACCGACGCCCCCCGGGAAACTCAAAAATGGGTTTTACAATCCGGCCACCGGCGGCCCGAACCCGATCAAGGCTGGCACCGAGATCGCTGCTGTGCAGTACCAGCAGTGGCGCACCGTCCGCCGTGGTGGCCACCTTGGGATTATAAAATAGCCCGCCACTGAGCTCCGGAGTGGTAAAAGCGCTGTAATCCGGGCCGTAGTCCTGAAATGGCCAGCCAAACGCCGCCTCGAAGAAGCCCTTGCTGGCGTCCAGATCGGCACTGGCAAACTCGATGTAGTTGATGGTTTCTGCCACCGGTTACTCCTGTATCAGCCATCGGCTGCGAATGCAGGCGGCCACGGTCTCCGCCCAGTGTTGATAGACCGGCGCTCCGGGGTGAAAGCCATCGGCGGCCATCACCTCGCCTCGAAGCGCCTGTGAAAATTCGATGCGATCGCAATCAGGTTGCTGCGCCAGCCACTGCTTCAGACTGCCGTCCAGGCTCAGCGCGTGCTGCCCCAAGGTCCAGCGCAGCGGCTGAGGCAGCGCCGGAAACTGACCCAACGGCGGCATCGCCGATACGATCACCTGTTTGCACTGGTATTTGTCCCGAAGCAACTGCACCAGAGTCTGTTGCTGCCGAAGCCAACGACGTCGAGATACTCCTCGAGTAACGTCATTGACGCCCAGAGAGGTTACCACCACATCGAAGGGTTCCGCCCGGCGCTTACTCATGTAGCGCAGCATCTTGGCGGTGGTGAGACCACTGCGGGCAATCAATCGCCACTGCAGCTGATACTGGTCTTGCAACCGAGCCATCAACTGACCGCTCAACGCTCGCTGCTGCTGGTCGACGCCAACACCGGCGGCGGCGGAGTCTCCCAGCACCAAAATCCTCAACGGCCGCCCCAGCCCCAGTTCGCCACAACGACGGCCCCTGGCTTCCGGCAATCGCACGATATTACGCCGCACCTGTATGCCCTGATACAGCAACAATGGCCACAGCACCGTGGTGGCCAGTAGATACCTCATGATCGATTCCTTTCAAACCTATGGGCTACTATCTCTCTATCATATACAAAAAAACCCAGCCATCACGGCTGGGTTTTAACTTTGGTATGAACGGATCAGGCGTCAGCCGAATCCAACTCCAAGTCTTCGACTCTGGCTTTTAATTTTTGCCCTGGACGAAAGGTCACCACTCGGCGCGCACTGATCGGAATGTCTTGTCCGGTCTTTGGGTTGCGCCCCGGGCGTTGGTTTTTGTCCCTGAGTTCGAAGTTACCAAAACCCGACAGTTTCACTTGTTCGCCACTTTCCAGTGCCAAGCGGATTTCCTCGAAATACGCCTCTACCAGATCCTTGGCATCTTTTTTGTGAATGCCGAGAGTTTCGGTCAGGTGTTCTGCCATTTCGGCTTTGGTTAAGGCCATGATATCAGTCCCTCAACTGAGCGTTGAACTCTTTGGCAAGAGAAGCAACGATGGTATCAACAGCGTCGGCGATGTCTTGTTCTTCCAGCGTACGCTCGACGTCTTGCAAGGTCAGGGCGATGGCAAGGCTCTTTTGGCCTTCCTCAATTCCCTTTCCTCGGTATACATCGAATAAGTTTACGCCAACCAGTTGTTTTACGCCAATTTTCTTGATCAAGCTTGTTACATCTCCCGCGCCGATAGCCTCATCAACCACGATGGCGATGTCACGACGGCTGGCGGTGAACTTGGAAATGGCGCTGGCTTCGGGTACCTGGCTGTCGGCGATAGCCGCTTGTTCGATCTCGAACACCAGGGTACGGCCGTTAAGACCCAGTTTCTTTTCATGCTGAGGGTGAATGGCACCAATCAGGCCCACCACCTTGCCGGCTTTGACAATTTCAGCGCTCTGCCCCGGGTGCAGAGCCGGATTGCTGGTGCTGCGGAAGCTGAAGGCATCGGCGTCATTGGTCAGGGCCAGCATCGCTTCTACGTCACCTTTTAGGTCGTAGAAGTCGACAGCGCGAGCGGGCATCTCCCAATGCTCGTCGCTTGCCTGCCCGGCAATCACACCGGCCACCATCACTTCCTGACGAATGCCGTTTTCAGCCTGCTCGTCGGGAATAAAGCGCAACCCGGTTTCAAACAGGCGCACCCGCGACTGCTGACGGGCTTGGTTATAGGCAACAGAGCCCAACAAACCCGTCCACAGAGACAGACGCATGGCCGACATCTCAGAGGAAATTGGGTTCGGCAGCACCAGAGGCTCAACCCCTGGATGCAGGCGCTCTTGCAGCTTAGGATCCACGAAGCTGTAGGTGATCGCTTCCTGGTAACCGCGATCCACAAACAGAGAACGAACTCGTTTCAGAGACAGATCGGCTTCACGGTGCTCTGGCATTTCCAGGGTAGCCACCGGGGCCAGGTTAGGGATGCTGTTGTAGCCGTAGATGCGCGCCACCTCTTCAATGAGGTCTTGCTCGATGGCCATATCAAAACGCCAGCTTGGCGCTTTAGCCTGCCATCCGCCGTCGACCACGCTGACATCACAGCCCAGACGAGTCAGAATTTCTGCCACGTCGTCATCACCGATGTGGTGACCCAGCAGGTTGTCCAGCTTCTCGCGACGCAGGGTAATGGTGGCCGCCTGAGGCAGATGCTGTTCAGACACCGCTTCCACAACCGGGCCCACTTCACCACCACAAATCTCAACCAACAGTGCCGTAGCACGTTCCATCGCCTTGGCCTGAAGCTGAGGATCCACCCCGCGCTCGTAACGGTGCGAGGCATCGGTGTGCAGTCCGTAGGCACGGGAACGGCCCAGAATCGCCAGTGGTGCAAAGAAGGCACACTCCAGCAACACGTTTTGAGTCTCGCCATTCACGCCGCTGTGCTCACCACCGAAGATCCCCGCCAGAGCCAGAGGCCCCTTGTCATCGGCAATCAACAGGGTATCGCTGTTGGGTTTGCATTCACTGCCGTCCAGCAGGGTCAGTTCATCCCCCTCTTTGGCCAGACGCACCTGGACGTCGCCGTTAAGGGTGTCCAGATCAAAAGCGTGCATCGGCTGACCCAGCTCCAACATCACGTAACCGGTGATGTCGACGATGGCGTCGATAGAGCGGATACCACCACGGCGCAGTTTTTCCTGCATCCACAGCGGCGTCGGCGCTTTCACATTAACGTTTTTAATGACCCGGCCCAGATAACGCGGACACTGCTCCGGCGCCTCGACCTTGATGGTCACGCGATCATCAATGCTTGGAGCCACCGGGCTCACCTGTGGCTCGGTGACCGGCAGACGATTGAGTACGCCCACTTCACGAGCCAGGCCAGACAGGCCGAAACAGTCGGCGCGGTTGGCGGTCAGATCCACCTCGATGATGCTGTCATCCAGGTTCAAGAACTCACGGAAATCGGTACCGATAACGGCATCTGCCGGCAGTTCCAGAATGCCATCGCTTTCCACGTCGATGCCCAGCTCAGAGAAAGAGCACAGCATGCCGTGGGACGGCTGGCCACGGAGCTTGGCCTTTTTAATCTTGAAGTTACCCGGCAGGACGGCGCCCACCACGGCCACGGCCACTTTCAGGCCCTGGCGGCAATTTGGCGCGCCACAGACGATGTCCAACAGCTCATCGCCGCCGACATTAACCTTAGTTACACGCAGCTTATCGGCATCGGGATGCTGGCCGCATTCAACCACTTCCCCGACTACCACACCGGAAAACTCACCGGCAACCGCTTCTACACCGTCCACTTCCAGGCCGGCCATGGAGATCTGTTCGGAAAGCTCGTTGGTCGAGATGGCAGGGCTTACCCACTCACGCAACCAGGATTCACTGAATTTCATTGTCGGCCTCTTACTGGAACTGTTTCAGGAAACGCAGGTCGTTCTCGAAGAACGAACGCAGGTCGTTAACGCCATAGCGCAACATGGTCAGGCGTTCTACACCCATACCAAAAGCAAAGCCAGAGTACTTCTCCGGATCGATGCCGACTGCGGTCAGTACATTCGGGTGCACCATGCCGCAACCCAGTACCTCCAGCCATTTACCGTTCTTGCCCATCACGTCCACTTCCGCGGAAGGTTCGGTGAAGGGGAAGTAAGAGGGACGGAAACGCACCTGCAGATCTTCTTCAAAGAAGTTACGCAGGAATTGATGCAGCACCCCTTTCAGTTCAGCGAAGCTGACTTTTTCCGCCACAACCAGGCCTTCTACCTGATGGAACATCGGCGTGTGAGTCTGATCGTAATCGTTTCGGTATACTCGGCCCGGGCAAATGATGCGGATCGGCGGCTGCTGCTTCTCCATGGTACGGATCTGCACACCACTGGTGTGAGTACGCAACATCAGCTCAGGATTAAAGAAGAAAGTATCGTGCTCTGCTCGGGCCGGGTGATGGGCCGGAATGTTCAGGGCATCGAAGTTGTGGAAGTTGTCTTCCACCTCCGGACCGGTGCTCACAGAGAAACCGATCTCAGCAAAAAACTGTTCAATACGCTCGATGGTACGGGTCACCGGGTGCAGACCGCCAGCGGCCAGTTTTCGGCCCGGCGCCGTTACGTCGATGGCCTCTTCCGCCAACTTGGCGTTCAGGGCTTCGGTTTGCAGGGATTCAATGCGGGCATGCAGGGCGCGTTGTACCTGCTGTTTGCCTTCGTTGATCGCCTGGCCCGCCTTAGGGCGCTCCTCTGCGGACAGAGAACCCAGTGATTTCATCAGAGCGGTAATTTCGCCCTTCTTGCCCAGGAATTGTACCCGGATTTCGTCAAGCGCCTTCAGGTCGCTGGCGGCGTCTACCGCAGCCAAACCTTTAGCGACAATTTCTGCTAATTGCTGCATGATTGTTTTTTCTCTGTACCAACCGCGAATAAGGGGGGAGAGTTTCCGTGAAAACGGTAAATTGTACTGCATTGTCGACCCAAGCTAAACCGCTATTTATCGGCAAAACGGCACTATTCCCGGCTTAACAGCAGTTTTCCGCAATTTTGATTGGCTGTCATCCGCTGGTGGGCGGTTTCCACCTGGCTCCAGGGGTAGACGCTGTCCACAGTTGCCCTCAGCTCACCCTCCGCCAGTGCAGCACCAAACTCGGCTTCAAAATCACTGATTAAGTTGGCTTTATAAGCCTCACTTCGGTTTCGCAGTGTCGACCCCATCAGGGTAATTCGTTTACTCAGCAACGGCGCAAAGTCCAGTTCGCCATAGCGACCGCCGAGCATCGACAGGCTCACCAGCCTGGCATCTCGATTCATCACCTTGAGATTGCCCTTCAAATAGTCACCGCCGACAACATCCACGACCACATCGACGCCGGGACAGGCTTGTGGCCAGGGGCCGCTGCAGTAGTTTATGGCCTGATGTGCCCCCAGTTGGCGACAGTATTCGGCCTTTGCCTCGCTGGAGCAGGTCACCACCACCGTGGCATCGGCATGATGAGCCAATTGAATGGCGGCACTGCCCACCCCGGAGGCGCCGGCATGAATCAGCACCGTCTCTCCGGCCCGAAGTCCAGCCAGAGCAAACAGCGCCTGATACGCAGTTAAAAACGCCTCAGGAATGGCCGCCCCTTGTTCAAAGCTCAAGGTGTCCGCCAGCGCCATCACCTGGCCCGGTGGCACCCGGACCTCAGACGCATAGCCTCCACCATCCAGCAGTGCCATCACTCGTTGGCCACGGCGCCAAGGACCGCAATCAAAGGCGATCTCCCCCGCCACCTCCAGACCCAGGATATCACTGGCCCCCGGAGGGGGCGGATACTGACCGGCGCGCTGCAGCAGATCGGCCCGATTGATGCCACTGGCTTTAACCCGAATCAGGGGCCAGTGGTCGGGGGCAGCCAGTGGCGGCACCTCTTTGGTGACTAACTGACCTGTCGGCCCAATTGTTATCGCTTTCATTAGCGACTCCCGATCATGAATGAGGAATGTTTGTGATCCACATCACCAAACCCGTCAGAATCCCTAAAGGGAATTCACCAGGGTTCGATATCATTTGGAAGTTGTTGTATTTACTGCTTTTGAGAGCATACATGTCTGACTCTAATACCCTTGGTTGGCTGGATCGTCTACTGATCAGCCTCTCTCTTCGTGCAAAGTTCGCTCTGCTGGCGGTGTTCCCACTGCTGGGATTTCTGCTAGTGGCCGGTGCCGTACTCAGCTCGGTTGAAACCGAGTTGGTGCACGCTCATCAGCAGGAGCAACTTCAGCAAGCTGACCATATTGCCAAGGTTCTGACCGCCTTGCCGGTCGATGCCCGGCAACAGGCGCTGTCAAATCTGGGCGATGTCAGGCTAATGGCGCAAAACAGTGACTACACACTGGCACAAGCGGCCCGGTCAGGCAAACCCCTGGTCAACGGCAACCAGGTGCGAACTGCCGCCTTAATTGGCTCCGATCAGATGGTGGTGGTCAACGACAGCTTCAGTGTCAATGAGGAACTGATCCGCATCTTCAAACTGCCACTGATTCTGATAGTCTTCGTGGCGGCCTTTTGTACCACCTGGGCCGTGGTGGTTCGTCGTTTTGTTATCGGTTCCATGGACTTCATGCGCGAAGTGATGGCCAAGGCCTGTGCCAACGATCTGACCGTGAGCCTCGACTTTGCCCCCGGCCGGGATGACTTTCGTCCCCTGGCAAACTCCATCGATGCCCTCATCGCCACCCGCCGCAATGTGGTCAATACCCTGAGGGTGATCTCCGATAACATTAACGCCTCGGCTCATCAGGTGCTGAACCAGAGCCAGACCTCCAACGACATGGCCATTGGCCAACGTGAACACCTGGACAGCCTGGCCTCGGCCATGGAAGAGATGACCGCCACGGTGAAGGAGGTGGCGACCCACGCCGAGCACACCGCCGATGAGACCCGTCAGGCCAATGAGCAGTCTCAGCATGGCCATAAGAACATTCAGGATACCGTGACCGCCATTGAGGCACTGGTCAGTGACGTCCACAACGCTTCCGCCGCCGTCAATCAGGTACACAGCAACGCCGCCAAAATTGATGAGGTCGTCACCACCATCAATGGCATCTCCGAGCAGACCAATCTGCTGGCCCTGAATGCCGCCATTGAAGCGGCTCGAGCCGGAGAGCAGGGTCGCGGCTTTGCGGTGGTTGCCGATGAGGTTCGTACTTTGGCTGCACGCACTCAGGACGCCACCGTCGAGATTCAGAAGATGATCGAAGAGCTGCAAACCGGGACCCAGAGCCTGGAGCAGGTGATGGCCAGCACCGTCACCATGGCCGAGTCCGGCCGCAGTCTCATCAGTAAGACCGGCGAGGATCTACAGAAGATCACCGAACATTCGGACCGGGTTAATAGCATGAGTGCCCAGATCGCTACTGCGGCTGAGCAGCAGACCGCCGTTGCCAACGAGATCGCCGCCAACCTGACTCAGGTTCGCAACCAATCTCATGAAGTGGAGATGGCCGCTCAGGAGTCAACCGCCGGTTGCAATGAGCTCACTCGAACTGCCGATGACCTTAAAGAGCGCCTCTCTGGTCTGCGTACCTAAACATCATCAGTAATTCCAAACCGATATCAGCCTCGTCATCGACGAGGCTGATTCATTTTTGCGATCTTTTTCACCATTGTGGCTAGAGAACAGACCACTGTCCCCCTATCCTTTCCCATATTGATGCTGGTAAACTGGCGCTAAATCAGACAAAGGTATGACCTTTGTACAATGAGAGACCGGTGGTTCCCATCTCCGAGTCTCCTGTTGACCCCCACTCGACGTAGGAAGATCAGATACGATGCTGAACCCGGCTGCCCTTAGCGCAGATGAAGCAAGCCGCTATCACACGCTCCTGCAAACCCACTCCGGCACCGAAGTGGCGCTGCGTGCCATTCGGCCCGACGATAAATACCAGATGCTGGACATCTACCCCACTTTGTCCCCCCGCACTCTGTACATGCGGTTCTTTCGAGTGATCGATGCCCCATCACTGGAAGATATCGCCCGCTACACCACCGTGGACTTCGATCTGCAACTGGCGTTCGTCATTACCCTCGGGCCCGAACAACGCATGGTGGCCGCCGGGCGCCTGATTCGCGCTACCCCTCAATCCAAAGTGGCAGAGCTTTCCTGTCTGGTGGTGGATGATTGCCAGAATCGTGGCATTGGCAGCGTATTGGTGTCTGAGTTATTTAAAACCGGTCATTTGTGGGGCGTAGACCAAGTGATCGCTCTGGTGCACAGTGAAAACCACCCGATGCTCAGGCTACTGAAAAATCAGGGTTACCCCTGCGAGATGTTGTACGACGAAGGGGAATTCACCGTCACTCTGGACATCAGTCAGGAGCCCTCCCAGGTCAACAGTGTCAGCTACCAGACCTCCATTGGCGCCATGCATCAGGCGGTATAACCACGCGCCTGCCACCACACTCACACCGTGTCACCCTGGCAAATGCGAGGGCACGCGGCTTGGGTATTTCCCCCAAGAAAAGACACTGGGTACCCGCGTCCGCGGGCACGACGGAAGGTGGATTCGAGTATTAAGGAAACCGTAAGCCAGATGGCGTCCG
>NZ_KE384368.1:15903-168055 GCF_000425405.1 Ferrimonas kyonanensis DSM 18153
GACGGAAGGTGGATTCGAGTATTAAGGAAACCGTAAGCCAGATGGCGTCCGTCCTATCCCCCACAACCACCTCACTTCAACGTGTCGCCCTTGCAAACGCGAGGGCCCAGCGACTTTGATTTTAGGTTGGCCGCAAAAGCCACTGGATACCCGCCTTCGCGGGTAGACAGAAGAGGAATTGTCGCCCTTGCGAACGCGAGGGCCCAGTGACTTTGATTTTAAGTTGACCGCAAAAGCCACTGGATACCCGCCTTCGCGGGTAAGACATAAGAGGCATTGTCGCCCTTGCGAACGCGAGGGCCCAGTGGCTTGGTATTTCCCTAAGAACAGACACTGGGTACCCGCGTCCGCGGGCACGACGGAAGGTTGTTTGATGCTGAGTGCCAACTGCGCCTCCCTGCGAGCCAAATACCATACCGCTACCACCCCATCCTCGCCGTGTCGCCCTTGCGAACGCGAGGGCTCAGTGACTTTGATTTTAGGTTAACCGCAACCACAAAAAAAGAGCGGCAATTGCCGCTCTTTTTCATCGTTACTGAACCATTCCCATCATCTCTCGATACTGGTGTGCCTGGGCGTAATAAGCCTGGCGTTCCTTTTTCGCCATGGAAGAGGCCATAGGAATATCGGCTTTCAGAGCATCCACGGGGCGACCATTGATGTGGAACTCATAGTGCAGGTGAGCACCGGTTACTCGACCGGTGGCACCAGACAGGCCGATACGCTGCCCGCGACTGACCCGCTGGCCCTTGCGAACCTGAATCTTGGACATGTGCAGATAGCGGGTGCGGTATCGACCACCGTGGTCAATCACCACGTAACGGCCTGCATAAGGATGATTTTCCACGCGAGTGACCACCCCATCTCCCGCCGCCAGCAGCGGAGTACCGCTGGGCAACGCCCAGTCGGTGCCATTATGCGGTTTTACTCGCCCGGTTACCGGGTGCTTGCGATGGCGATTGAAATGATCACTGATGCGGTATTTGCCATTAAAGGGCCGCGCCAGAAAGGCACGTTGCAGGCTGTTGCCATCGGCATCGTAAAACTGACCATCGGTATGGCGGAACGCATCCACCTCTTTGCCTCTGAGCACAAAGCTGACCGCCAGAATCTCATGATTCCCGGTGGCCACGTCATCCACAAACTGGGAGCGACGAACCACTCCGAACTGGTCGCCAGCTCGCAGATCGCGGCGAAAATTCAACTTGTCCTTAAACAGGTTTTCAATCTCGGCCACATCGTTGGCATTCAGGCCCGCCTGCTGAGCTACTCGAGCAAAACTGCCTTTAACTTCACCATGAACGCCGGTGGAACGCCACTGGCCCTCGAGGCGAATCTCTTCCACCTCGTACTCTCCGGGAGCCACCTGGGTGAAACGCACCTTATGAGCCGGATTAAACACCAGTTCCAGTTTCTGTAGATCGTTATCGGCTTCGTCGAGCCAGAAATTGAGGCGATCACCGACTTTCAGGGTATCGAGCGCCAGCACCGAGTAATCCGCCTCCAGCAGTTGATACATCTGTTTCTGACTGATGCCAATCAGAGAGAAAATACGGCTAAGATTGTCGCCCTTGGCGATCTCATAACTGAGGGTTTCCGGCAGGGTAACGCTGTCGAGGCTAACCAGCTCCGGAACCGGTTCGGTGGTGAGATCCGGCAGCACGATCTGGCCATGCTGAGACGTTGGCAGCAATGCGTACAGGGCAATACTGAGTGCGCCAGCCATTAGCCACCAAGGCTGAATGGCGCGAAAATCCAAAGCCTGTAACTTCTGTCGCACGGCTCACTCCATAACGATAATTCGTAAAATCTGCAGGACAAATTGCCCCGTCGCCCGGGGAATGTCAAAAAGGATGACCAAAGATCTGACCGGGAACACAGTAAACGGTTCCCATTTCAGGAGAAAAAAAGGATTAAACCGGCTTTCGCAGGATCAAATGGGTGTAGCGGCCCAAATCACGAAACACTGGCTTTTCCGAGTACTCCAACTCCAGTTCCAGCAAACGGGACAACGACTGCTCCTGACGGCCTTTATCCCGCAGATAATCGTGAATCACCCTGACCCCCACCTGCCGTTCCAGCACCATGCCTGCGTCGGTCAACCACCGAATCACCTGCTGATTATCAAAGCCATGCCGAGGCGCCAACTTAACCTTCTTTTTACCGTGCACCATGGTATGACCCAGGTTATCGAAATTCCCGGCAACCAGGTTATGCATCTCCATGCCTCGATAGTTAAAGAACATCAGCGACAAATAGCCACCCGGCGCCACCTGCTCAAGCAGGCCGATGATGGTCTGCTGAGGCTGTTCCAACCACTCCATCACGGCATGACACAGCACCAATGAATAGGGGCCATTCGATTCGCTTCCCAGGCTCTGAATCGGTCCGTGATAGGTGGTTAGGCGATCGCTGACAGCCAATGCCTTTGCCCGGCTTTGTGCCTGCTGCAGCATCTCGCCGGAAAGATCGCACAGTAACAGCGGGTGCCCCCGTTGAGCCAGTTGCAGCGACAACTGGCCTTGACCGCCCCCAGCATCGAGAACCGGGCAGGTGTCGGCCAGGTGTGGCAGGATATGTTGGGTCAACTCCCGCATCACCACCGCTTCACGGATTTTTCCTTTGCTGCTGTCGTATATGTTTCGAGCAAATTTTGATGCCCGGGTGTCAAAGTTAACGTCTGCCACTGCTGCCTCTCACCGAATCGTTGACCCAAAGGTGCCAACGCACATTGTCATTATCCTGCGGCAACTGTAAAGCGCCCAAAGGCCCGAGCGCCGCCATCAGGATAAAAACCGATCAACACTCCCGCCGCGACACCCGTAGGGACTCTGTTTGTATACCCATGGTAAATATGGGGTTAAAAATATGAGCTGTCGCATGTTTTTCCGGCAGTGGCTTGGCTAAAATTAGCAAACCATAATAAAACTGATTCTCACTACCATGCACAGTCACAGTCTTCATCGCTGGCAACACAGCCACCAGTTTGCCCAGCAGCAGGAAAAGAACGAAAAACGCACCCTGTATGCGGTACTGATTACCGCCGCCATGATGGTGATCGAGATCGTCACCGGTTACCTGACCGGCTCCATGGCGCTACTGGCCGACGGCTGGCACATGGCCACCCACGTGGCGGCGTTTGGATTGACGCTGTTCGCCTACAGCTTCGCCCGCAAAGCCGCTAAAGACGCACGCTATAGCTTTGGCTCCGGCAAAGTGAATATCCTGGCCGGTTTCACCAGCGCGGTCGCGCTGGTACTGGTGGCGGCCATGATGGCCATTGAATCCATCTGGCGCCTGATTGAACCCGTGGCCATCGATTACAACAACGCCCTGATTGTGGCGGTTGTCGGCTTAGTGATTAACGTTGTCTGTGCCTACCTGCTACACCAAGGAGAGGATCACCATCATGGCCACTCCCACGGACACAGCCACGGTCATTCCCATGAACACGGTCACCATGACCACGATCACCAGCACGGTCACTCCCATAGCCATGGACACAGCCACGACCACAACCTGTACGCCGCCTATCTGCACGTCATCGCCGATGCATTGACCTCGCTGACGGCCATCTTTGCCCTGTTGGCCGCACGCTATTTCGACATGCCCGGCCTGGATCCCATCATGGGGGTGGTCGGCGCGATCATCATTACCCGCTGGGGCTGGGGCTTGATAAAAGACACCTATCCGACCCTGCTGGATCGCTGCCCGAATGACGCTCTGGCGGAAAAAGTCAGTCACCGCATTGAGGCGGATCGGGATAACCGCATTGCCGATCTGCACTTGTGGAAAGTCAGCGGGCACCACAGCGCCGCCATCATCAGTCTGGTGACCCACCACCCGCAAGATCCTGAGCACTATAAACAGTTACTGAAGGATGTGCCTGAGCTGAGCCACATTACCGTCGAAGTGCATCACTGCCACGACACCCCCTGCCTGGATTAAGCCCGGCCTGTAAACGCAATTTCGCGGCAGCCTGTCAGCCATTGACTGGCTGCCGCCCTACTCTGCAATGTTAAACGCCCTGCGCGGGCCCAGGTTTTCACCTTCGCCCTTGCCTCAGCCTGCCATGGCACCTACAATCCGCGCCAATCATGAAATCTTGGAAATGACTATGCAAAATAGCGTCGTGCTGGTGAAAGGGCGGGAGAAATCTCTGCAACGCCGCCACCCCTGGGTATTCTCCAAAGGGATTAAGAAGGTCAATGGCAACCCCGGCCTGGGAGACACCGTTGAGGTACTGTCCCACGATGGACGCTGGCTGGGTCGCGGCGCCTATTCGCCGCAATCCCAGATTCGAGTGCGACTGTGGAGCTTCGATGCCAATGACAACATCGATGAGTCATTCTTTCGTCGCCGCATTGAGCGTGCCCAGGCCGGGCGCAATGCCTTGCCCCGAGAGCACGAAATCAGCGGCTACCGACTGGTGGCGGCCGAGTCTGACGGCCTGCCCGGCGTCACCATCGATCGCTTTAATGACGTGCTGGTTTGCCAGCTTCTGAGCGCCGGGGCCGATGCCTGGCGGGACACTCTGGTCAAGGTATTGAGTGACCTGTACCCAGAATGTGCCATCTATGAGCGCTCCGATGTGGACGTGCGCAAGAAAGAGGGGCTGGCCCCCACCACCGGCCTGCTCAAGGGCGAACTGCCACCACAGCCGATGGCGATCAAGGAAAATGGTCTGCAGCTGTTGGTGGACGTCGTTACCGGCCACAAAACCGGCTACTACCTGGATCAACGTGACAACCGTCTCGCCTCCAGTCGTTACGTCAAAGGTCGCAGCGTACTCAACTGCTTCAGTTACAGTGGCGGCTTCGGCACCTATGCCCTGAAAGCCGGTGCCTCGCACGTGGTCAATGCCGACGTTTCCGCTCCGGCTCTGGCTCTGGCCAAACAGAATGCCGAGCTCAATGGTCTGGACCTGTCCAAGGCCGAGTTTGTCGAAGCCGACGTATTCAAGCTGTTGCGAGAGTATCGGGATCAAGGGGTTCAATTTGACGTGATCATTCTGGATCCGCCTAAGTTTGCCGACAGCAAAGCCCAGCTGATGGGGGCCTGCCGGGGCTATAAAGACATCAACATGGTGGCCATGCAGATCCTCAAGCCCGGTGGCACCTTGCTGACTTACTCCTGCTCAGGCCTGATGGAATCCAACCTGTTCCAGAAGATTGTCGCCGATGCCGCCATCGATGCCGGTCGAGATGCGCAAATCATCGAGCGCCTGAGCCAGGCCGGGGATCACCCCATCGGCAGCGCCTTTCCAGAAGGCTTCTACCTGAAAGGACTGGCGGTACGGGTCTGGTAATCCGAAACTGCACACCAGCAACAGGGGCCAGTTGGCCCCTGTTTTCGTTCTCTCTGGACTGGCAGTAACCTGTCATCCCTGCCCGGCAGAGCGGGCCAATGCCATCGCCCGAGCGGCTTCAACCCGAGGCTTGACCCAGGCTTCATTCAACCACAGCGAACCAAGAATCAACCCGCCTCCGACCATCAACCGGCCCCACTGCAGATTGTGCTGCCACAGCACCAGGTTCACCAGCAGTCCCGCCGGTACCAGCAGGTTATTCATAATGGCCAGTGCTCCGGCATCCACCTGGCACGCCCCCCGGTTCCACAAAAAATACCCGAGGCCGGACGCCACCACTCCCAACCACAGCAAGATACCCCATTGAGTCATGGTCTGTGGCAACCGGTCCGAGTTTCCCAGCATCAGATAAGCCGGCAGAGCCACCAGCAAGGCACCGACATAAAACAACGCGAACACCTGATGCTGAGGCAGCGTCTGCGACTGCTTCTCCATCCACCACTTGTAACTGGCCTGGCCGATGGCAAAACAGAGGTTGGCGCCCTGCACCACGGCAAACCCGAGCAGGAAATCGGCATTGACCGAAGCGTATTTGATCACCGCCGTGCCCGCCACGGCAATGGCCGCCGTCAGCAGGTACCAGGGAGAGAAACGGCCATGAAGTAAGTCGTACCACAGGGTAACGTACACCGGCGTCATAACGGTAAACAGCAGCACTTCGGCCACGCTCAGGTACTCAAACGAGTGGTAATAGAAGCCGTACATCACCCCCAGTTGGCAAGCACCGATGGCCATCAACACCAAACTCGAGGAGAGAGACAATCGCCGCGGCCGCAACCAGGGCAGCATCACCATTAATGCCAGAGCGATACGAACCAGCACCGAAAACCAAGGGTCGACCCGCCCCGCCAAAAATTCGCCAATCAGACTGAAGGAGAACGCCCACAGCAACGTCACCAGCATCAGGTAGCGCATCACTCCTCTCCGGCCGGGCGACGATCCACGTCCACCAGATGGTGACCGCTAAGCCAGTTTCGCCCCAGCAATAGCTTGTATTTCATTCGACTCCGGTCGCGAAGATTGACCCGCACTTCCCGAGTATGGCCGTTAAATGTCAGCGGCAATTCCACCACATAGCGAGATTCGGTGCCCTGAGCATTGCGTACCCGAATCACATCAACCACCACCGCAGCCAGAGATTGAGTCTGTCCCAGTTCATTACCGCTGGAAAAGCGCACTACCTTGCCGATGTTGTCGGATGCTCGGGAAGAGGAGGAATCGATTCGCACGTTGATGGCGTGCAAAGAGGTGGTGGCTGCACCGGTATCGATGCGGGCCAGATAGCGAACCGACGCCTTACCCAAGGTAAGGTACTCAACCGGTCCTACTACGGATTTCGTCATGCCGTGCCCCTGGCTGGCCACCATCCACACCACCGATGCCAATACTATCGCTTGGATGAATCTGGCCATATTGCTGCTGCGCCTTAAGTCTCTAAAACCGCTATTGTAGCAAGGGTTTGGCTTCTGGGCTTGTGCTAATAAGTAACCTCAGGTGTCGCTCCAGGGCCGACAGTTGTGAAAACTCCTGACGTTGCTGGAGACCTCGCCGGTGCAGGCGATACACCTGAACGGTACCAGGCTCACCCGCCAACGTTTCGGCGGTTTCGCCCTTAGGATCCAGGCAAACGGCGTAGGGCAGCTCCCGTAACTTAGGCAACACAAACCAGCTTGCCACCCAACCGGGAATGGCGCTGGTGTCCACCAAGTAACGTCCACCAGGATCGTTGAGGGCAGCGGTGGATTCCAGCGCCTTCATGGCCAGATGCGAGCCGGCCTTATCATGGGCAAACAGCAGCCAGGTCACCTCATGGTTCAGGTGACAGGGATGTCCGAACTGATCAGAAAATGCCGCATCCAACTGCTCGATACCGGCCGAGGCTGGCGCAATGAGCACACACAAGATGACACCGATAAGCAGAGTCTCGCGCAAACTAATCCACTCTGAAACTGGGGAAAGGTTGAGCCTACAAGGGCGAAGCCAGCAACACCAGAACCTCAGACCAATTCGGCGAAGCGGATCCCAATCCCCCTCACTAGTGCCGCTTATGTTGAACCTGTTGGCTGCGATAAACCCCGGTGGCGATGGCCGGCGCCAGAGTCAACGAGTCCAGAGCCAGGCCCAACTTGTCGTTATAAAAGGCCAACACCTCGGAAATCACCAGTGTCAGTGACTGTTGCTCCTCCTCAGCCATTCTGACCGCCACCCCCAGATCAAACGCCAGGGCCATATTGCAGTCCCCCAACGCCTGAACCTGCTCCTTAGTCAAAGTCGCCAACAGGCACAACCACATGGTGGCCACCTGTTTGCTTGGCACTTCCATCACCGGAGTCTGGCCGTCCTGAGCCCCCTGCGTCAGTCTGTGCTGATTGTGCATACTCCCTCCCATCCGCTTATCACGGCTCTCTAATTTCCCTAAGATGACCGAATCACGTTACCCTAGCTACCGAGCATTGAAAAGCCAAATCCCCGCCAGCAACCGCCTTTTTATAAAGACAGTTCACACACTGACGCCCTTAAACCCCGCTTAGCTGGCGTTGTTAACAGGTGGCAGTTACACTGACGTCATTCCTTCCTGCCGAGTTTCACTGATGCTGTTTATCTCTGACATTCATGGCTGCCTGCCTGCGCTGGAACGCGCGCTGGAGTGGGCGCAGCGCAAATCATGCCGTCACCTTATCCTTCTTGGAGACGTTCTCAACCACGGTCCCCGCAACCCGGTACCCGAGGGATACAATCCCCCTGCCGTCGCCGAGCGCCTCAACCAATGGGCCGACCGGATTTTGGCGGTTCGCGGTAACTGCGACTCCGAAGTGGACCAGATGCTGTGTCAGTTTCCTTTGATGGCGGACTACAACAACCTGATGCTGGGTAACAAACGCGCCTTTGTGACTCATGGTCACCTGTGGAACGACAGCCAACTGCCTCCCCTGGCCGACGGTGACCTGTTCTGTTTTGGCCACAGCCACATTCCCATGGCCCGCTGGCAGGAAAAGCGTTTGATGTTCAATCCCGGCTCCATCACCCTGCCAAAAGGCGGATTCGCCCCCAGCCTGGGTCATTTTGATGGTAAGCTTCTGACAGTCATGGATTTGGACGGCAACGTCATAGAGCAGGCAAGCATCGATGAATTTTGAACAGCTGATCGCCAAACTGCCCGAGTTTGGCCATAACATCACCATCTTCGCCAACCGCCTGGGGCTGGTTCAGGCGCAGCTGGAGGTGGATCACATTGCCCTACGGGTCACCGAGAAGAGCGATGCCGAGCACCTGAAAACTCAGTTCGAAAAACGAGGCACCATTCTGTCGGATAAGGTGATCAACGGTCGCCCGATCTACCTGATTGAGCTGGAGCAACCGCTCAGCGTCGGCCCCTGGCAGGTGAGTGTCATCGAACTGCCCTTCCCCGATGGCCGCAAACGCCGTGATGGCTGGGAACACATCGAGTTTGTCCTGCCCTGCGGAGCAGAGAACGAACAGCAGCTGATGAAGGCGGTCAAACAACTGCCAGTGATTACCGCCAAATGGCCGGTCATTGAGGACGGCACCCTGGAGATCGCGGTCAAATCCAGCGACTCTAAAGCCGATGACGAGCCGTTGCCTAACCCTTCGGTGTCGTTTAAAAGCAACCACCTCACCATCAAACTGCACCCCTATGACATTCGTCAGGTGATTGGCGCTCAGCCTGCGCCCGCTGCCAACTAAGGCCGATGCGTCTCGATGGCCTTGAGCATTCGGCTCAGGGCCAGCTCCAAAGTCTCTCTCGGGCAGGCAAAATTCAACCGTACAAACCCCGGCGCCCCAAATTCGGTGCCACAAGACAAGCCCACCCCATAGTCGGTGAACACCTTAGACGGGGTTTCCCATCCCAGGGCGCGACAATCAATCCAGGCCAGGTAAGTCGCCTGTGGCGCCATCAGGGTCAGTCCCGTCACCGGCGACAGTGTCTGTTCCAGTAACTGCCAGTTCTGGCCCAAATACTCAATCAGCGCATCGAGCCAGGGTTGGCACTGACTGAAGGCCGCCTCCATCGCCACCGCTGCCAGCACATTATGAGTGGCACAGCGCCCCTGCAACCACCCCTTCAGACTCTGGCGCAAAACCGGGGATTTGACGATGGCGAAGGCCATGGGCAAGCCCGCCAGATTAAAGCTCTTACCAGCCGATACCAGGGTAATGACCCGATCCTGCTCCTGCGCCAGTGCCGACAGCGAACGATGCCGATGCCCGGGCAGAATCAGATCGCCATGAATCTCATCGCTGATCAGCAGCAGTTGGTAGCGACGAGCTAACCGCAACAGTTGTTGCTGCTCGGCCTCGGTCCAGATCGTGCCGCCAGGGTTGTGGGGGTTGCACAGTATCAACCCTTGCATGCCATCGGCTGCGGCCTGCTCAATCTGCTCTAATGGCAAACGGTACTGACCCGCTTCCATCTTTAATTCAAAGGCCCGGCCACGAATATTGAGGTTTTCTGCCACCTTACGAATGGGGGGATAGACGGGCGAGAAAAAACCGATGTCTGACAACTGTTGAGATTCCACCGCGAAATTCAGCCCCGGCACCACTGCCGGCAATGTCACCAACTGCGACGGCGTTGCCTCCACCTGCCAGCGGCGGAGTAACCACTGACACACCGCCTGCTTGGTCCCCTGAGACAGCACCCCATAGCCAAAAATGTCGTGTTTCAGCCTTGCCTGCAACGCCTGGGTCACCGGCTCGGGAATGGCAAAATCCATATCGGCCACCCACAGCGGCAGCACATCCCGGCCGGCGTACTTTTGCCACTTCAGGCTGTCACTCTGGCGACGGTCGATGTATTTTTCAAACTCCATCTGCGGCTTCCCCTTGTCCATCCACGACTTTTCGACATTCAGCCCCTATAATGCCGACTATCTTACTCAGTTACAGCTTTCTCTATGACATTGGATATAAAAACCTTCCTGAAAGGACTGGCCATGGGCGCCGCCGATGTAGTGCCCGGCGTATCCGGGGGTACCATCGCGTTCATTACCGGCATCTACGACACGCTGCTGGAAAGCATTCGCCGCATCAACCCCAGCCTATTTGGTCTCTGGCGTCAGCAAGGCTTTAAGGCAGTATGGAATCACATCAACGGCTCTTTTCTGGTGACTCTGTTGTCCGGCATCGGTATCAGCATCGCGTCACTGGCCAAGGTGATCTCCTATCTGTTGGTGAATCAACCCATCGGCCTGTGGAGTTTTTTCTTCGGCCTGATTCTGATCTCCATTGTCCACATCGGCAAACAAATTGAAGGTTGGTCGCCGCAGTTGCTGCTGTCACTGCTGGTAGGCGCCGGCTTCGCCTACCTGATCTCGGTGGCCAACCCACTGGCGTTGGACCCGACGCCAGTCAATATTCTGATCGGCGGCATGATCGCCATCTGCGCCATGATTCTGCCAGGCATCTCCGGCAGCTTTATTCTGCTGCTGCTGGGGCTGTATGCGCCGGTGCTCGGTGCGGTGAAAAGCGCCGAGCTGACTACCATAGCCATCTTCCTGTGCGGCTGTGTGCTGGGACTGCTGAGCTTCTCTCACCTGTTGTCGTTCCTGCTACGCCGCTTTCACGGTGCCACGCTGGCGTTTCTAACCGGATTATTGATCGGTACTCTGGGCAAAATCTGGCCCTGGAAGCAAACACTGAGCTGGCGGGTAAATTCCAAAGGAGACCAGGTGCCACTGCTGCAGGAAAACCTGTTGCCGGGCCAGTTTGAGTCCATTACCGGCGAGCCCCATCAACTCTATCTGGCGCTGGCCTGCGCCGTCGTAGGCTTTATGGTGGTGCTGGTACTGGAGAAAGTGGGGCAACGACACCATTAGCCCCCCAAAACCAATCAACATAAAAAAAGCCTGAGCACTGCTCAGGCTTTTTTATTGCGTCGAGATCAGCTGCGATTGCTGATCTTTTCTCGAATGTCATCCACGGTGGCCCCAAGACGAGCCAGAGCCTCTTCATCGGGAACCAGCTCTTCACACGGCGGCATCACTGCCGTGGTGTACTGCTTCATCGGCGCCCGGGCCAGATTTTTCAGGGCAACCCAGTCCATTCTCGGCTCAGTCACCGGCAAAGTGGCCGCCTCATACAAACACACCGGGTGATCTTCCGGGTAGTACTTCAATAGCTTATCCACCAGCACCTGCCGCTGCGACGCGTCCCCTTCAAAGCTGGTGCAACTGGTGTCGCCGGCAACCGCGATCTGCCACAGCACCATGTAACAGTGTGGCGTGGGCGGCACCTGAAACATCGACAGAAACCCGGCCTCAAAATGACTCATACCCCGATTACCGGGATCGATGTTCAAATCGGCGATAAGGCAATCGTCGGCACCGATCCCTGGATGGTTTTGTGCCGGCAGGCCCAGTGCCCGCACCTCGTTCACCGACCACTTGGAGATCGACGCAAACACATTCGGGTGACCGTACAAGGCCAGTACCACCCGCTGCCCGGCGGCCACCGCACTGACCACCTCGTCGGTCATCGCTCGATAGGATTTAGGCCGAGAAGATTGCTCATGGTAATGGCGCTGCAGCGAACGCGCTTTGGGGTTCAGCCCCTCGAGGTATTCCTCTGCCACCGGGTGCGCCACCAAGTAATAGACCTGATCCGCATGGCGAATCTGACTCTCGGTGAACTTACTGGTATGACGGGGAATGCTGATCCCCAGGCCCACCACATCCAAACGTCCCTGTGTCATGCGTAGCTTCCTTTAAAGGTTTGTACCTGATTACCGCCGCCGTCGCGAATCTCATCCAGCACCCGATCGGCCCTCAGGATCATCTCTGCCAGATCCCTCTGACGGTTGTAACCGCACACGCCAACGCTGACGGTAACGGCCTGCCTCAATTCCAGCTCTTCCGGCGGTATCGCTTCTGTCTCCAACCGAATCTGCTCGGCGATGGATTCCGCATTGGGCCGCGATACTCCGGGTAACAGCAGCGCCAACTGGTTACCGCCCAATCTGCCCAGCAGACTGTCGCTGCTGCCATGCCGGTCCACCACCTGGCTGATCCTGGCCAGCACATCATCACCGACGCCATAGCCGTACTCAAGATTGATGTCCCTGAGACCGTCCACCTTGAGGATCAATACCGAGATGGGCGTGGACGGATCCAGTTTGGCGCACTGTCCGGCGGCGCTTTGCAGCCAGAAGGTTCGGCTCATGCCCCTGGTAATGGCATCGTAATGAGCCAGGTTGCGAAAATGGTCACGACTGCGTCCCATTCGGCGGTTAGTAATGAACATGCCCAGCAAGCCAATTACCACGGCGGCGCTGACGGCAATGACCCCGCGACTGCGATTGCGCTCACTCATTAGCTGCGCTTCCTGAGCCCGCTGCAGGGCCTGCGCTTCCTTGACCTGATTCTCCTGCTGCAATGCGTTCATCTCAATTTTTTGCACCGCAAAGGTGATTGAGTTGAGCTTTTTCAGATACAGCTCTTTCAGTTCAAGAGCCGCGGCATAATACTCCGCCGCCTGTTTAAACTCACCGGCGGCAAAACTGACTTTGGCCCTCAGCACTTCAATTTCGTACGACGATTTATCCTGAGCCAAGTACCTAAGTTCATTCGCGGAGTCATCAATGTGCTCTCTGGCTAGAGCCAGATCGCCCTTGCCGAGATAGGCCTTGGCGTACAGCAGGTGCAACGAGTCTCTGGCGTAATCGATATTATTTTCAGTATAGAGTTGTTCAGAGTCCGCCAGAACAGTCAACGCTTCGTCGTATTTTTCAAAGTGGATCTTCACATCGGCGTAATACAGTTTCCACATGATAATCTCGTAATTATTACCATCCGTATGACACCGCTCACGAGATTGTTCTAGTTTCGCCAATACTTCTTTATAACTGCCTTTGAGTTTTAAAATATGCTGATCAACCATGCTTTCCATACAAGTGGATTCAGCCCCTTTCTGGCGATACAATTTCGCCCTTTCCATATAATAAGAGGCACTCTCATAGTCATCGATAAGCGTGTAATGATTGGCAATGGTGGACAACAGATCGAATTTAATCGCATCATCATCGACACGATCAATATATTTTGAGGCATCGAGAAAAAGCCGGATCGACTCGACAAACTCACCTAAGGCGGCAGCATTAATGGCCTGTATCTTGCTGCTGTAGATAAACTCTTTATACAACTTATTTTCCAGCGCACACTGGGCCGCCAGTTGCGCCCGCTCATAGGAGCGCCGATACTGCCCTACCCCTAAATGGCTCACTGCCGCCACCTGCAGCGCCTTACAAAACTCGTTGGGCTTCAGATAATTAAAGCGCTGCAACAACAACTCCGTTTGCTGCAGCGCACTCTTAGGATCTTCTTTTGCCAGATCGAAAAGAAACTCCAACTGCTGGCTTTTATCGTTAACATCATTCTCGGCAGACCATGCCGGCAGGGACAGGCAACAAACTAATACGACAAACCACACATAACGCATTTGCTGATATCCCAGGTTCACAATGTCACGATGTTAAATAAGCGAAGATCACCATCTAGACTCTTTAAAAATGAACGAAAAGCAACAATCCGTTCAGTGAAGAATCATCATCGCCGCTGGCAATCAGCTGTTCAATCTGCTGCTGACCTTCGGCTTCCAATTCAAATTCTTGGTATACCTGCTTCGGATCCACAGAGAAACGCTGGCTCAACTCCGCGTCCAAACCCAACTTGATTAACAACTGTTGTGCTTTGGTAGACATCACACACTCCTTGTGCAATTGAAAAAAGAAAAGATGTCGCCACATCTGGCCCGCTACAGCCTGAGAAATATCCCTATTTCAGGCACTCCTCAGAGCAAATGGCCGTCAGAGGTCGACATCTGGATGCTATCAACAAGCTCAGTGATGCTCAACCACTAAGTTGATTCTGAAATCATTTTTTCTGTTTCTCTGCCATCTTTGGAACCAGCAACTGGGGATCCAACCGCTCACCGTACCAGTTGATACGCCAGTCCAGGTGCGCACCGGTTACTCGCCCGGTGGCGCCCACTTCGGCCACTTCCTGGCCCTGGCTGACCCGGGTTCCCGGCGTCACCAGCAGCTTAGACAGGTGCAAGAATGTGGAGGAGACTCCATAGCCATGGTCGATGATCAGAGTACCGCCGGAATAGAACATGTCCGGCACCGCCAGAGTGATCACCCCGTCGGCGGGCGCCACCACCCGAGTACCGGTGGGCGCCGCCACGTCGACGCCAAAATGAGGACGTTTAGGGACGCCGTTGTAGATGCGCTGACTGCCGTACACGCCGGTAATGGGGCCGGTCAGCGGCCAGATAAACTGCTGCTGCCAGTACAGGGCGTCGGAATCGGTGGCCCGAGCCTGCCTCACCTGGGCACTGTCTTTACGGGCCCGGGCGATGGCCTCGGGGTCCGGCTCCATGATGTTCTTAGCAATGCCTTCGATGCTCTGAGTCCGGTAACTGCGCTGACTGAGCTCTATATCATGGGTGTCAGTGCCGCCGTTTGGGCCAGTCACTTTCAACTTGTGACTCAGGGGCGCGTCACGTCCGAAGCCCATCACCAGATTGCCATCGGCATCCACCCGCACCGCTTTGTCGTTCAACCACACCTGGCTGCCCGGGGCAACTTTAGCCCGAATTAACGAGCCCTGTGTCAGCGCCCCCTGCAGCTCGAGAGCAGCAGTTTGTGAAGCAAAAACTGACAAAATAACAACAATCAACCTGAATATCATCGCACTTCCTTATAGGCGAAACCGAGCCCAGTCCGCTATTATAAGCGGCGCCTACACCCTTACAAGAGCATAAACGCCGCCATGAAAACCACATTGATAAAAAATGCGACCCTGCTTAACGAGGGCATTCGCCAGCAAAGTGACCTGCTGATCGATGCAGGACGCATCGCCCGAATCGCTCCCGCCATTGACGCCCCGGCCGGGGCCGACGTCATCGACGCCAGCGGAAAGCTGCTCATTCCCGGCATGATCGACGACCAGGTTCATTTCCGTGAGCCGGGACTGACCCAAAAAGGCAGTATGGCCACCGAATCCCGAGCTGCGGTCGCCGGCGGCATCACCAGTTTTATGGAGATGCCCAATGTGAATCCTCAGACCACCAATATCGATGCGCTGGAAGCCAAATACCAACGCGCCGCAGAGGTGTCTGTGGCCAACTACGCGTTTTATCTCGGCGCCACCAACGACAACCTCGAACAGATCAAAAACCTGGATCCCCAGGCCGCCTGTGGCATTAAAATCTTCATGGGGGCGTCGACCGGAAACATGCTGGTGGACAACAAGGACACGCTGGAAGCCATTTTTGCCAACGCGCCGGTGCCCATCGCCACCCATTGCGAAGACACGCCGATGATCGACGCCAACGAGGAAGCGGCCCGAGCCAAGTTTGGTGACGCGGTACCGATGAAACTCCATGGCGAGATTCGCTCCCGCGAAGCCTGCATCAAGTCCTCGCGCATGGCGATTGAATTGGCGAAAAAGCACGGTGCTCGGCTGCATGTACTGCACATCACCACTGCCGAAGAGTTGGCCCTGTTTGAGGCCCATAAGTCTCTGGACAGCCTGAAAGGGGCCAACATCACCGCCGAAGCCTGCGTCCATCACCTGTTCTTCTCCGACGGCGATTACGACACGCTCGGCAGTCAGATCAAATGCAACCCCTCGGTGAAAACCGAACGGGATCGCCAAGCGATTCTGGACGCAGTAAAGCGCGATGTTATCGACATTATCGCCACCGACCACGCCCCCCATACCTGGGAGGAGAAGCAGAACACCTATTTCAAGGCGCCATCTGGTCTGCCTCTGGTACAGCACGCACTGCAGTCGCTGTTCGAACACTATCATGACGGTAACCTGAGCCTGGAAACCATCGTCCAGAAAACCAGTCACGCCGTGGCAGAACGCTTCAACTTGAAGGAGCGTGGCTACCTGCGCGAAGGCTACCATGCCGATCTGGTGTTGGTGGATCTGGATAAGCCCTACACGGTCAACAAAGACAACCTGTTGTACAAGTGCAACTGGAGTCCGTTTGAGGGCCGCACCTTCCGCTCCACCATCGCTTCTACCTGGGTAGGCGGCGTTCGAGTCTTCGATGGCAGTACCGCCACCAGCGAGCCGGTCGGCCAGCGGCTGCAGTTCGACCGTTAGCTCCCTGCCGCGATCAAAAAAGCCTGAGCAATGCTCAGGCTTTTTTGTTTTCTCCGTGCCAGTCTACAACCGCAGCTTATCGTTGCCATCGGCACTGGCAGAAACCGGGGCCAAACTCTGATGGTGCCACATGCCATTTTCAGGATAAGGCACCAGTTGCGCCTCGGTACCCGCCTGGCTCACCAGTTCCTGAATCGCCTTCCAGGTCTGCTGCCCCTGCTCTGTGAGTCGGTAGTGGTACTCGTACTCAGGCTTGCGGAACATCAGAATGCCCTTCAGTGCCGGTAGATAATCTTTCGAGGCATACTCCATCGGCAAAAACGCTTCCCTATGGTGCCCCTTAGCATCGGTGTAACTCACCTTGGTCATCACCGGTCCGGCCAAGTGCTTACCAACAGGCACCTTAAAGCAAAGTTCAAACTCGTCGGCCTCCACCGCTGACAGCACCTGCGTCGGCTGCAGGAACTGCTGTTCCGGTGGGGCACACACACAGCCGGCCAGCACGGTGACCAACACCAAAATCCAATATCGCATCAGCCTGCCCCCTAATCGACCAAGTAGTATTCCACGGTGGAAACTACTCTAACTTTTTTCACATGGGGGGTAGTTGAATCTCGGTCACGAATCGAGAAAATGCCCTGCTGGGCCCGTTTTATCTTCCCCAATGCACTGCTGGAGTCCTGAGCAAACCGCTCTGCCACTTCCCGTGCATTGCGGGTGGACTGCTCAATCATTTGGGGTTTCAGTTGGTTAAGCTCAGTAAACAGAAACTCGGTTCGCGCATTGTAATCTTCCGATGCCAGGTTGACCCCTTGCTTAGCCAGGGTAAACAGCTGCTGACGGGCCGTGATCACGGTCGCAACTTTGTTGGTGTATAAGGTGACGGTGGCGGTACCGCTGTAACGAAGCGGCGATTGCTCGGCACCATAAGACTGTGCCAGCTTGTCGGTGACTTCCGGGGTATTGAGGGTGATCTCGCCATCGCCAAAGCCCTGGCGCGCTAAAAACGCCCTCACCTGCTCCGCCTGTCGCTCCAAAGAGTCGTATACCTGAGTCAGGTCGTTATCGGCGACGGAGAAACGAATCGGCCAGATGGCAATGTTGGCGTCCACCTCTTGCTCAGCCAACCCTTTGACCACCACGGTGCGATCCAGCAGCTTAAATTGCTGCATTCCTTGACTCAAAATCAGTGCTGCCAGAGCCATGGCCACGGCCAAACTGAGGCCGAGAATTAAAGACGAGCGGTTAGACATCCTTTTCCTCCCAAAAGAGTTAGTTATATGTTTTATCAGGGTCTAAAGCCGTAGAGGCCACGACAGTTATATCATGGGCGAGCAGTTCATGCCTCCCCTATCCACGGGGCAGTCCCCGCAAGGGGGGATCACCGCCCACTAATACTCAACAGCGACCACCGCATTAAAAAACAAAAGGCCAGCGATTGCGCTGGCCTTTAGGAGTGTGAGCATCATCAGAAAATCAGGTGTGCCATCAATGCGATTACCGGCAGCGACACCAGGGTACGCAACAGGAAGATAACGAACAGCTCAAATACATTGATTGGAATCCGGCTACCCAACAGCAGTGCACCGACCTCAGACATGTAGATAAGCTGCGTCACCGACATCGCTGCAATCACGAACCGGGTCATCTCATTGTCGATGCCAGCGGCAATCACCGAAGGGATGAACATGTCGGCAAAGCCAACCACCATGGTCTCAGACGCTTCCTGAGCAAAGGGGATCTGCAGCAACTCAAGCAGCGGCACAAAAGGGGCCCCTAACCAGGCAAACAATGGGGTGTATTCGGCAATGATCAGGCCGACGGTACCGATCGCCATAACCACGGGCAAAATACCAAACACCATGTCGACGGCATTTTTCACGCCCTCTTTAGCCACGCTCAGCGGGCTGTCAATTTTATCCACCGTCTTCAGGGCATTAAGATAGCCATAAGACAGGACGCTGTGACCGGCAGGGATCATCTCCGCATCCGCAGGACGCTTGCTGCCATCAATCAGCAGGTCTTTCTTGTTGCGCAGTGGCGGCAGGCGAGGAACCACCACGGCAACCACAAAACCGGCGATGCAGATAGTGGCGTAGAAAGGCACAAACAGATGTTCCAGGCTGACCTGGGCAATCACCACCAGGCTGAAACTGATGGAAACCGCAGAGAAGGTCGTGCCGATCACCGCGGCTTCACGCTGGGTATAGCACTTGTCTTCATACTGCTTGCTGGACATCAGAATGCCGACACTGCCATCCCCCAACCAGGAGGCCAGACAGTCAATGGCGGAACGGCCAGGCAGGTTGAACACCGGGCGCATGATCTTCGTCAATAGCGTACCGATCAACTCCAACAAACCAAAATGAGTCAGCAACGGCAACAGCAAGCCAGCGAAGATAAATACCGAGAACAAAGTGGGCAGCAGGTCACCGAACACAAAGGCACCGGTATCCCCACTGGTGACCATTTCTGGGCCACTGCCAGTCACCACCATGATCACAAAAGCCGCACCCAGCAGGCGAGTCACAAACCACAGCGGCGATACGTTCAACAGACCATTGAGAAAGCTGTTGTTGGTGACAAACGCCGGACGCAGCAATTTAGTCAGGATGGTCAGCACCCCCATCAGAACCACCACCACGGCCACTACCGACGGCAAAGACTCACCGATAACGGACTTCAGACCATTAGCCAAAATGGCGATGGGGATGGTCAATCCCTCTCCTGACATGACCGGAGTCATGAATAACAGAACCCCCATCAGGGAGGGCAGCAAAAACAGCAGCAGGTTTCTGCTGGTTTTCAACTGAGCGTCGTTTGTTGCTTGCTTGTGCATGGTTGTGCCTTTCATTCTTATCTTATGCGTCTGCCGGCCCCTGTGAGCCCTGCGCAGCGCCGAATTGCGATTCGTATAACACGAGTTGCTGCGCAGATTAGCCCAAAGATGAGGGGTTGTAAAATATAAATTCTTCCAATTTGCATAATTATGGCGCCAAAACACCAATTAATATAAATAATGAATAAAAATTCGCTTTACCAGCAAGGTTTTGTAGCGGTTAATTTTTACACCTTATAAACAAAAAGGGCCCTGAGTTATCCTCAGGGCCCCCTCTTTTATGCGATCTCGCTCACGCTTTCAAGCGTCTTTGCAACTGATCCAACAAATTTGGTGGCACCCCTTTGATGGTCAGAGTGTCATTGCGCTGATCCCAGACCACCCGCTCCCCCAAATGATGGGCATCAAAACTCACCGATACCCCGCCGCCGGTGCCGGAGAATTTCTTCAGTTGCCGTAGGGTGCTTTGATCGCCGGGAAACGCCTCTTCCAGGTCATATTCACCGGCAGAAGTAAACTGGTAGAACTCTTCCGCACCATGATCGGCAAACTCATCGGCAATGTCTTTCAACTGCACTTCACCACCGGCAGTAATCTGAGTTTTGCAGTAATCAAACACCGCATCTCGACACTGCTGCTGTTCATCCTTATCCAGATCCGTGGTCGCCACATAGTCTTCCAGTGCCTGCACCAACTGCTTATTCTGAGTCTTGGTGTTGACCCCTTCGACACAGCCCATAAAGTCGAGGAAGAAGTCGGCTACCTTGCGGCCCGCCCGGCCTTTGACAAAAGAGATGTATTTTTTCGAGCTTGGATCGGCCTGCCATTCAGTCAGATCGATACGCGCCGCCAGCTGAAGGTTCGACAGATCCAGGTGTTCGCTGCCGTGAACCTCCATCTCCTGAGACACGGAAACGCTCGGCTTAGGCGACATCAGGGCCACAAACAGGTAGTCACACGCCACATGGTTGTAGGCCGCCATCAGCAGGTAGCCACCCTGAGCAAAGTCGTATTTGGCCAACTCTTTCTCAAGTAATTGACTGGCCTGGCCGCTGTATTCCACAAATCCGAGGTTGCCAGTGCGCCATTGAGTCAACGCCTCTTTAAACGCCTCATTGGCCTCGCCATCCCCTTCAGGGACACCAAAATAGCCGAAGCCCTTACCGGCTTTAGCGGTGTAGAGACGATGCAGCTCCGCAAGCAGCTCATCCAGTGCATCTGAGTGATTCAGGGGTTGGGGACGCAAGCGGCAGCGCAGTTGGCCATCGGGTTCCCGCTGCACCGCATGCAATATTGCTTGTTCGATCTTAATCATCTTTTTCCTGGTGTTAGTGGTTAGCGTTCAGATCCGCTATTATACTGCGCCTTTAATTCAACATCACAGGAAAAGCCATGGCTATTCTGTCTAAATACAGCAACGACGACGTAGAAAGCTTGCTGAACGAGCTGATTCTGGTACTGGAAAAGAATGAGACCCCTACGGATCTCGCTCTGATGGTACTGGGAAATGCCGCCACTGACATCATCAACCGCAACATCGCTCCCGGTTCCCGCAAGCGAATTGCCGAGCAGTTCGGTCAGGCCCTGGCCGCCTCGGTCGACAGCCGCGCCGACGCCTGATTCAAGGCATTCGGTTCAGGGTACGCCCTGAACCGACACGGATTCGGCCACTCACACATAGCCATAATCGCAGCGGCTAGCCGCACTCATTCCTGCCTGTAGAGCAAAAACCGTTTCCAAACCGGTAGATTTACACTAGCTTGCTGGTATAGCGCCTTTTTTCCGCTTAGGATATGGGCTCAAATTTAGGTAAATTACGACGTTCATGCACGCATCCGATCTGCAAAGAGACAAAGTATCCCGCCTGGTCACCTGGGGCCATTGGTTCGCCTTCTTTAATGGACTGCTGGCCAGCGCCATCGCCGTGCGCTACGTCAAGCTCATTGGTTGGCCCGACACCCTGCTGGCTCAGTTTTACTCAGTCATCACCCTGCTTGGCCACTTCTCCTTTGTCAGCTTTGTGGTTTTTCTGCTGTGTCTGTTTCCACTGACGCTGATTTTACCCTACTCAAAAATTCTTCGGGGTTACGCGGCACTGTTGGCCACGCTGGCTCATACGGTGCTGGTGTACGATATTCTGGTGTTCGACCATTACCGCCTGCACCTGAATCCCTTTGTGTTCGACATCTCGTTTTCCGATCTGCCACAGCTGATTAGTACCCCCTGGCTGCTGATTCTTCCTGCGGCCATGCTGGCGATACAACTGCTGGTCGCCAACGGCCTATGGAAACGCATCGAACGCCTGAACCGGCGTAACTGGGGCGGAAAGATTGCCACCGTGATGCTGAGTGCCTTTTTGGGCGGCCACCTGATTCACATCTGGGCCGACGCCAATGTGTACCAACCCATCACCAAAATGGATGAGATGCTGCCCCTGCACTACCCGGCCACCGCCCGCAGCTTTATGGCCAGTCGTGGCATTGTCGATGAGGAGACCCTGGCAGAGCGCACCTCGACGGCGCGCCCCACGTCACAGCTCAACTACCCGGTTAAACCGATGCAGTGCCAGGCCAGTGACTCGCCCGATGTGGTCATTATCGCAATCGACGCCCTGAGGCAGGACCTGGTCAATGAACAAACCATGCCCTACCTGAGCCAGTGGAGCCAGGGCAGCCATGTCTTCAGCCACCACTACAGTGGCAGCAACGACGCCGACCAGGGCCTGCGCAGCCTGTTTTATGGCTTGCTGCCCGCCTACGAAGACTCATTGCAGGCAGACCAGCATCAGCCGATCCTGACCTCGGTGCTGGCCCAGCAGGGCTATCGACTGAATGTGGTCGGCACCACTGTCAGTGCCAGCGAGCCGAAGATGGCGGTGATGTTCAAAGGCATGACCCTACACCCAGAGGCCGCCTTTGACTCCGCTGCCGATCGGGACATCAACAGCACTCAGCAGGCGCTGCAGCTGATGCAAAACGGCCACTCACCCAGCTTTACCCTGATTCAATATCACTCACCCTCGGTGTACAGCACCCCGGTCGGCTTCGTCGGCCTGCCCACGGTCAAACCGCAGATGGCCATCAACGAAGCCCAGGCGGTGCTGTTCAACCAGTATCGCAGCTCCATTCATTTCCTCGATGGCCAGTTAAAGCAGCTGCTAAGCCAATTAGACAGCGATACCGTGGTGATCATTACCGGTACCGACGGTCAGGAATTTACCAGCCTGGACAACCGATTGAGCCGTAACTTCTCCGACGCCACCCTGCGGGTACCGATGATCATCCGCTGGCCTGGGGAAAGCGGCAGAACCATCAACTACCGCAGCAGCCACTATGGTGTTGCACCGACGCTGCTGACGCTGCTCGGAGGCTGTACCAATAACACCCGCGAATACAGCTCAGGCGACACCCTCTATAGCCCGTCGGACACCGACTTCTTAGTCGTGGGCAACAAGCGCTATTTCGCCATTAAAACCGACTCCACCACCACGGTCATCGACAACCGCGGCGACTACCGAGTCTATAATCGGCAAAATCGCCGCGTCCGCGACGCCAAACTGGACGCGCCGACATTGCTGAAAGTGATGAAGGAAAATCGCCGCCTGTTCGCTAAGTGATCGCCACCCGGGTTTAAGACAACGCCCCGTCCGCTCAGCGTCCGGGGCATTTTTTTGTCGGTTCCCTTGCGAGTGCTCATCAATATTGATGAATTTTGGCCGATTCGGCCGCCAAAACTTGACTACAATGGCCCCAAACCTAAGATGGTCTTGAACCACCATCATTTGCAAACTCGTGCGAAAGGACTCTCACGTGACTACAGACTCTGTCTCTTCAGACCCACGCACCGCCTTTGCCGCTTTTATGCAGCTTGAGGGGGAAACCCTCACCGTCAGTGACGATAATGGCACTCAACAATCGCTGTTGATCAGCCAGGTCAATCACAGCCAACTTCCCAACAGCCGCTTTGAAAGCCTGAGCGTGGTGCTTCAGGGCGACGAATCACTGGCGTTTGAGCAAGGGGTGTACTACCTCGAACATGCCAGCACCGGCAAACAACCACTGCTGTGCGTGCCGCTGGGCAACGGCAGCTACGAGGTCATTTTTTCCCGCGAGCGTGAGCCGGTTGCCACTCCATGAGCAGATAGATCTCATTGGTCTCGGTTTTAAGACGAAAACCCAGACGCTCATAGAGCTTTCGAGCCGGGTTATTACGCTCAACATGAATGGTTACGGTGCGATCGCTGCTCTGCGCCTCTTGAAACAGGCGCCGGAAGCAATGACTGCCAATGCCCCGGCCGCGATATTCGGGAAGTAGAGAGATGTCGACAATACGAAGCTCAGTGGACCAGGCATCCACAAACAGCCGCCCGATGGCCTTGCCATCCAGTTCGATGATGTCGAAGCGGTCGCTGCAATAATGCTGTTGGTAGTGGCGATACTGGGCCTCGAATTGAGACTCGCAAAACGCCTGCAGTTGGGCCTCGGGCCACTGGGCCGCCGCCAGCTCCTGCCGGCGCACATCGGCATAGAGGCGACGCAAGAATGGCAAGTCCGCCTCACTATGGCGACGAAGAGTTAGGGGTAAGGTTGCGCGGTCGGTCATTAGGGACATCCTGTCTGAAATGAACGCTCACCTTACCCAATCGATGCAATGCAAACAACACAAGGAATGTGAACATGTCAGAACCCTATATCGGTGAAATCAAGATGGTGGGCTTCAATTTTGCCCCCAGAGGCTGGGCGTTTTGCAACGGTCAAATCATGGCCATTGCCCAGAATACTGCGCTGTTCTCCCTGCTGGGCACCACCTATGGCGGCGATGGTCGCACCACGTTCGGCCTGCCGGAAATGCGGGGCCGGGTTCCGCTTCACTGCGGCGGCAACGCCGGCACAGGTCCCGGCCAACCAACCTGGCGGCTAGGTCAATTCACAGGAACGACGACCCACACATTGAACGTTCTGGAGCTGCCAAGCCACAACCACCAGATTCAGGGGAATAACGTCGCATTTACCGGCACTGCCAATATCGAGCCACCGGCGTCCAATGAGAGCGCTAATCAGGACACGCCCAAGGGTAATGTGCCTGCCATTATCGGCGCTCCGGGCCGAGCAACAAAGGCTTACTCCGATGCCCCAGACTCGGCCATGAAGGCCTTCCCGGCGACGGTCTCCGGCACCGCCGCACTCACCGGGCAAACCCTGCTAACCGGCGGCAGTCAGGCATTTTCCATTATGCAGCCGTCCATCGCGATGAATTACGTCATCGCCTTGATGGGCATCTTCCCATCACGAAACTAACTCACCACTGAGACAACAGCACAGCATCGAATGCGGGGCCAGGGAGTTGCCCCGCAGTTTGACCCAATACAGGATCACACCATGGACAGGTTTTCCCGGCTTAGCAGCCTGATGTTCGGCATTGCATTTTCCGCCTCTCTGACGGCGGCCAACGATGAGAATTTTGATGGCATCTCTGGCGCAGGAAATCTGGGGCAACCCTATGTTCATGGTGACTTCACCTTCGATCAGAACGTCGATGGCTATTTCCTCGCGCTGGACGCCGGTACTGACGCCATCGGTAGCGACCGAAACGGTTACAACAACAACAACGTCATCTTCAAAACCACCGACGGCAGCGAGTTTCAGCTCATCTCATTTGATCTGCAGGGGTATCAGGGCGCACTAATCTTCCGAATTGACGGCTATCGAGATGGCAGCCTGATCGGCAGCGAACCTTTTGATATAGAAAGCATAGGTTACGGCACCTTTGTCACGTTCACTGTCACTACCGCCTTTTTTGACAATGTCGACGAGATTCGTATCGAAAATGACGACCACCTTGCCAACTATTTCAATATTAACCTCGACACCATTGACGTAGAGCCAGCAATTTTGCCCGCCGCCGCGCCGGTCATTGGCAATCTTCATGGCGACAGCTTCACCTACACCGAAGGGGACGGCGCCCAGATCATCGACCAGGGCACCGCCGCCACGGTCACCGATGCCGACAGCGCCGACTTCAGCGGTGGTAACCTGACCCTGACCATCACCAGCGGCGAAGACGCCGCCGAAGATCGGTTGTCCATCGACACTTCCGGCAGCATCAGCCTGGCCGGCACCACCGCCGGCAGCAATGTTTCCGTCGGCGGCACCGTGGTCGGTACACTGGGCAATAACATCGCCGCCGGCAACGATCTGGTGATCAATTTTAGCGCCAATGCCACAGCCGCCCGAACCCAGACTTTGGTGAGGGCATTGAGCTATGAGAACAGCGACACCGACAACCCCACCACCGGCGCCCGCAACCTGAGGCTGACCGTCAACGACGGCGACGGTAGCAGCAGCAACAACGACATTACCGTTACCGTTGCCGCCAGCAACGATGTCCCCGCGTTGTCGAACCTGAATGGCGACAGCCTCAGCTACCAGGAGGACGACGGCAAAGTGGTGCTGGATCAAGGCACCGCCGTAACCCTGTCAGACGTGGACTCGGCGGACTTTAATGGCGGTAACCTGACGGTCACCATCACCTCCGGCGAAGACGCCGGGGAAGACACCCTGTCGGTAGACACAGGTAGCGTGACCTTGGGAGGGACGACCGCCGGCAGCAGCGTCACGGTATCCGCCACCATTATTGGAACCTTGGGCAACAACATCACCGCCGGCAACGACTTTGTGGTGAACTTCAATGCCAATGCCACTGTGGCGCGTATTCAATCCCTGTTGCGAGCCCTCACCTACGCCAACAGCGATACGCTGATGCCCACCCCAGGGGCGCGCAACGTGCGCATCACCGTCAACGATGGCGATGCTGGCACCAGTGCCAACCAGGATCTCACGGTGACCGTCAGCCAGGTCAACGATCTGCCCACCGCCGCCAACAACAGCCTAAATGTTAATGAAGGCGCCGCCACAGCCATTGCCACCTCGGAGTTTGGGTACAGCGACCCTGAAGGGAGCGGTTTGGACCACGTTACCATCAGCCAGATCCCGGCCAGCGGCACCTTGTGGCTCGACAGCGACGGCAACGGCAGCCACAATGGCGCCGAAACCCTTGTCTCCAACGGCAGCAGCATCTCCAAGGCCACTCTGGACAGTAATCTGCTCACGTTTATGCCCTCAGGCACCAGCAGTGACAGCCTGACCTTCACCGTCAATGACGGCAGTGACGACTCATCGGGCAATTACACCCTGACCCTGAGCACCAACGCCCAGCCGACTGTCACCATTAACCAGGGAGCATCACAAGCAGACCCCACCAACGTCTCGGCGGTGGTGTTTGATCTGATCTTCAGCGAAAGCGTATCCGGTCTGACGACCTCGGACATCAGTGTCAGTGGCGACGTCAGTGCTAGCGTCACCGGCCTGAGCGGCTCTGGCAGCAGCTATCAGGCCACCGTTACCATCAGCAGTGGCAACGGCGATCTGCTGGTCTCACTGCCCGCCGGAGTCGCCACCGATGCCGGCGGAGCCAGCAATAAGGCGGCCACCAGCACCGACAACCGCGTCAGCTACGATGGCATCGCGCCGGCAGCGCCCACCGGCCTGGATCTGGGTGCCGCCTTTGACAGTGGCAGTAGTGACAGCGACAACCTGACCAAACTGACCACCCTGTCCATCAGCGGCAATGGCGAAACCGGCGCCACCTTGACCCTGTTTGCCGACAGCAACGACAATGACCTGCTCGATGGCGGCGAAATCACCACCTCAACCACCGTCAGCGCCAGCACCTGGACCGCCTCCCTGGGCACGCTGACCGAAACTACCCACGCCATTAAGGCCTACCAAACCGACGCCGCAGGCAACGACTCAGCCATCAGCGCCCCGCTATCGGTGGAGGTGGATGCCACCGCCCCCAGCGGCCACAGCCTGAGTTTCAGCCAAAACCCGGTCATTGCCGCCAATAAAGGCGCCATCACCCTGACCTTCGCCGCCGCCGAAACCGGTGCCGAATTCAGCTACACCATCGGCTCTGACGGCGGCGGCACGCCACTGACCGGATCGGGCACCCTGGCGTCAGCCACCGACAGCATTGGACCCCTGGATCTCTCCTCGCTGGGCGACGGCACGCTGACCCTATCCACCGTGGTCACCGATGCGGCCGGCAATGCTGCGACCACCGCCACAGACACCGCCACCAAAGATACCGAGATTCCCCTGGCCCCCACCGGACTGGATCTGGCGACCGCCTTCGACAGTGGCAGCAGCGACAGCGACAACCTGACCAAGCAAACCACGGTCACCATCGCAGGCAGCGGCGAGACCGGAGCCACCCTGACCCTGTTTGTTGACAGCAACGGTAACGACAGCCTCGACGGCGGAGAAGCCACAGCGACCACCAGTGTCAGCGGCGGCGGATGGAGCACGGCCTTGGGCCCCCTGACCCAGGGCAGCCACAACCTCAAAGCCTATCAGACTGACGCCGTCGGCAATCAGTCCGCCGTCAGTACTCCGCTAACCATTGAGGTGGACACCGAGGCCCCCAGTGGCCACAGCATCGTCTTTGACCCCACAACCGTTAACGGCAGCAATGCCCAGTCGGTCCAGATCCGCTTTAGCGGCGCCGAAATCGGCAGCCTTGCGGCCTACAGCATCGCCTCCAGCGGCGGCGGTACCCCCATTAGCGGCAACGCGACCCTAGCCAGTGGTACCGAGGCACTGGGCCCCTTTGATCTGACCACATTGACCGATGGCACCCTCACTGCATCGGCGACCCTGAGCGACGCCGCCGGCAACGCCGCCACAACGGTCAACCACACCGCCGATAAAGACACTCAGGCCCCTTCCGGCTACAGCGTCAACATCGATCAGGCCCAGATCAACGCCGCCAACGTCGGCGCCCTGAGCTTTACCTTCAGTGGCGGCGAAGCAACAACCCACTATCAATACAGCCTCAGCAGCAGCGGTGGCTCCGCGGTGGTCACCGGTTCCGGTACCCTGACAGGAACCAGCGATCAGATCACCGGCATCGATGTCTCCGGCCTCAGTGACGGTACTCTGACCCTGTCGGTAACGCTCACCGACGCCTTAGGCAATGCCGGAACCGCCGCAGTAGATACCGTGGCCAAAGACGCCGTTGGACCGGTGATCCAGTCTCTGGTGCTGAACCAAGGCCAGTTTAAGGCCGGCGGGGTCATTACCCTGACCGCCAGCTTTGATGATGTGGTAGTCCTGACCGGCAGCAACATCACTGCCAGCCTGACCATCGGCAGCGACAACCGTCAGGCTGCGTATGTCAGTGGCCATAACAGCAGCACACTGCAATTCAGCTACACCGTCCAGGCGGGCGACAACGACAACGATGGCGTCACGGTCACGGCCATTCAGACCAACGGCGATTTCGCCCGAGATGGCAACGACAACGACGCGGTGTTGAGCTTTACTGCCCAGACCGAACCCAACCTGCTGGTGGACACACAGACGCCGGCAGCGGCGACCCCGGAACAGGCGGCCCAGGTACTCAACAGCGACAGCCTCACCCTGTCGCAAACCGGCTACAGCGAAGAGGCCATCACCATCGCACTGTTGGCGGACGCCAATGGCGACGGCATCGCCGACAACAGCACCCCACTGGCCTCGGATACCGTCAATGGCGGCCACTGGAGCCTGGATGTGGCGCTGAATCAAAACGCAGATCACTACTTCGTGCTGCGCAGCAGTGATGCTGCCGGTAATAGCACCGACCGAGCCATTGGCAACTACCAGGAAGATTCCACCCTGCCTGAGTCGCCGCTGGTGCTGTCACCGCTGGAAGATCTGTACACCGCGACGCCTCAGGTCGCCCTTCAGGGCAGCCACAGCGAAAACGGCATTACTCTGATACTACTGGCAGACAGTGACAACAATGGTGTGGCCGACAACGACACCGCCATTGCCACCACTACGGTAAGCGGCAATCTTTGGCAGTTCGACCTGACCCTGGCCGATAACCAGGTGTCTGATTACGTCGTACAGGCCAAAGACGACGCCGACAACCGCTCTGCCCAGGTGGGACTGGTGTCCCTGACTCACGATGACATCGCCCCGACCGCCACACTGGATACGGGCAACACCGCCACGGCCATGCCGATGATCGGCGGTGACTACACGGATTTAGGTGGCATTGCCAGCCTCAGCTATACCCTGACTGATCAAGACGGCCAGCAATTCGGTCCCTTTAATGCCGACAGCCTCGACTCAGGCCGCTGGCAGGACGATGCCATCGGCCAAAGCCTGGGCGACGGCGTGTACGACGCCGAGCTGACACCGGTGGATAAAGCGGGCAACAGCCAGGTCATCGCACTGGAACAGATTCTTACTGTCGACACTCAGGCCCCAGCCGACTACAGCGTCGACATAGTGCAGAATCGAATCGACGCGGATAACGAAACCTCCATGAGCTTCATCATCAGCGGCGGCCAGGCCGGCTTCAGCTATCAATTCCAGATCAGCGACGACGGCGCCCAGACCATCAGTGACAGCGGTACTCTAAGTGCTGCCGAGCAGACCATCAGTAACCTGGACGTCTCCACACTGGCCGAAGGCACCCTGACCCTGTCTCTGACACTGACCGACGATGTCGGTAACCAGGGCGCTGATGCTCAGGACACCGTTCTCAAGCAGTACAATGCCGCACCACTGCTGAGTGGTACCCCGGCCACCAGTGTTGATGAAGACAGCCTGTACCAGTTCCAGCCCCAACTGATCGATACCGATGCCGGGGACAGTCACCTGTTCAGCATCAGCGGCCTGCCGAGTTGGGCCAGCTTTAACAGCGCCAACGGCACACTCAGTGGCACACCAGACAACAGTCATGTGGGCCTCTACAGCGACATCGTCATCGGCGTGACCGATGCCAGTGGTGCCAGTGACAGCCTGCCGCCCTTCTCCATTGAAGTGGTCAATACCAACGACCAGCCGGTATCCGCCGATCTGAGCCTGACCACTCAGGAGGACCAGTCGCTATTACTGCCTCTGGTTGGCCAGGATGATGACGGCGATGCCCTTAGCTTCCGATTGGTATCGGCACCGACACAGGGCCTGGCAAGCCTGCTGGGCCAGCAATGGCACTATGAACCGGAAACCGACTTCCATGGTGACATCAGCTTTACCATGGTCGCCAGCGACGGTAAGCAGGACTCCAGTCCCTTTACGGTACGCATCCAAGTGCTGCCGGTGAACGATCTGCCGGTCGCAGTGGACGACGACTTCGAACTGGATTACCGCGACGATGGCCAGTATCGCCTGGCGGTGATGGAGAACGACTCGGATGTGGACAACGATACTCTGACGCTGCTGCAAACCAGCACCACATTGGGCAATGCTCACATCGACGGCGACGCACTGGTGCTGAATCTGGACAATGGATTCAGCGGCAAAGTGGCTCTCCAGTACCTGCTCAGCGACGGCCAGGGTGAGCCGGTAGAAGCCTCGGTTCAGGTTTCTATTGGCGACACCGATAATGCCGGGTTGCCGATACTGACCCTGCCTGAGCCGGTGGAGGTCCAGGCGGATGCCCTGTTTACCCGGGTGGATCTTGGCGTTGCCACCGCGCTGGACAGTGCCGGGACGCCCCTGGCCGTCAGCCTGATTCGGGGCCACACCCTGTTCCAACCCGGCCTGCACCAGGTGTATTGGGAAACCACCGACAGCGCCGGTCAACAGGCCAGTGCCAGCCAGGTGGTGAAGGTGCACCCAATGGTCAATTTCCACAAGGATCAGCTGGCGGTCGAAGGCAGCACCATCCCCGTCGGCATCTCGCTCAATGGCGACGCCGTCAGTTACCCGGTCACCCTGGCGTTAACCCTGTCCGGCACGGCAGTGGAGGGTGAGGACTACCTGATCAGTGCCAGCGAGGTGCAGATTGACAGTGGCCGCCATACCAGCATAGAGCTAACCCTACTGGACGATGGTCTGGCGGAGGGGGATGAAACCATCCTCATCGGCTTTGGCGATAACATCAATGCCGGCAGCCGCCATCAGCATCAGGTTGTCATTACCGAAGCCAACCTGCCGCCAGCCCTGACTCTGTCTGCTCAACAGTCTTCGGAGATGCGCATTGTACTGGCCCAAGACCAGGGCGAGGTGCAACTGATGGCTCAAGCCAGCGACCCCAACCCGGGCGACAGCCTGACTCTGGACTGGCACCACGACTACCCCGAGTTGGTGGATACGGACTATCAGGACCACACCCTGAGCTTCGATCCTGCGATGTTGGCTCCAGGCAGTTACCGCATCGAAGCCAGCGCCAGCGACGGCGAATGGACCGTAGAACAGAGCCTGACTCTGACCGTGGTTGAGACCCTGGCCAATCTGGGCGAAGAGGACAGCGACGGCGATCTGCTGCCGGATAACCTGGAAGGCTATGGCGACGATGACAACGACGGCATTGCCAACTACCTGGATGCGCTGGACGACTGCAACCTGCAACCGGAACAGGTACAACAGCAAGCCCAATACCTGTTTGAAGGAGAAGCCGGGATCTGCCTGCGTAGCGGCGATATGGCGTTAGGCGGCATTCGTAACAGTGCCTGGTTGGATGAGCAGGATCCTCTTCCCGCTGATGACCAGCACCGTCTCCACGGCGGCACCTTTGACTTTATCGCCGTTGGCCTGCCGCAACTGGGCCAGGCCTACCGATTAGTGCTGCCTCAGCGCGAAGCCATTCCGGCCAACGCCGTGTATCGCAAGTACCGTGAATCTCAGGGATGGTATGACTTTGTCGAAGATCAGAACAACCAGGTTCACTCGGCTCAGGGAGAACCGGGTTACTGCCCACCACCGGGCAGCGCCCTGTGGCAACCGGGCCTCAATGAAGGCAGCTGGTGTGTACAACTGACCCTGACCGATGGCGGCCCCAACGATGCCGACGGAGTGGCCAATCATCGCATCAGCGATCCCGGCGGCGTGGCGGTGCCCCAGAGTAGCAACCTCGCCCCCCAGTTGACCGATGACGCTCAGACCATGATCGCCAACACCCGCCTGTTGCTGACCCCTCTGGCCAACGACAGCGATCCCGATGGTGACACCCTGGTCGTAATGGCAGCCCAGGCCACCCACGGTCAACTAACCCTGCACCCGGATGGCACGCTGACCTATCAGCCACCCGCCGATTTCCTCGGTGAAGATCGCATCGGATACAGCGTCAGCGATGGCATGGGCGAAACCGCCACCGCCCAGATCGTGGTGACCGTGGTGGCCAACGATGCACCACTGGCCATCACCGACTACGCCAGCACCGACGATCGCACTGCCATCACCGTCGACGTGCTCGCCAACGACCAGGATCCGAACAACGACAGCCTGGCCCTGATCTGGGCCGAGGCCGAGCACGGGCAAGTCTCCATCACCCCCGATCACACCCTGTGGTATCAGCCACAGCCCGGCTATCAAGGAGAAGACCGCGTGACCTATCGCATCCAGGATGCCCTTGGCTCAGAGGCGGAAGCGACGCTCATCGTCACCGTCGATGCCCATGAGCCCATCGTTGTTACTCAGACCAGCAGCGGCGGAGCCCTGAGCTTGTCGGGCGGAGTCCTGCTGAGCCTGCTGATGCTGCTGCGACGCCGACGGGCCCTGCTGGCATTGCTGAGCACCACCGCCATCGCCAGCACCGCCCAGGCCCAGTGGTCGCTGCACCTGCAAAGTGGCTACAGTCACACCGACAGCGACACACAGAGCATAACGGCCGCTCTGGAGGCTGCCGGGGTTCAGGTCGCCTCATTGAGCCAGGACACCGACACCTGGAGCTGGGGAGCGGAGTTAGGCTACCGGTTCCTGCCGCAATGGCAGGTGCGAGTCGGCTTTCAGGATCTCGGTGAATACCGCCTGAGCTACCGAGGAACCACGCTGGATCCGGAGTCGACGCAACAGCAACTGGCCACACTCGGCCCGACCTCGGCCTCCGGGGTTAATCTCGGCCTGCACTACCGCTGGTCGTTCACCCCGGACTGGGCCATTAACCTCGGGGGTGGTGCCTGGTTCTGGGACAGTGACATGGACAGCGTCTCAGCTTTGCAAACCCTGAGCAGCAGCGACAGCGGCACCGATTGGTTCAGCGACCTGAACCTGTCCTGGCAACTGAATCCAAACTGGTCTCTGGCGGCCGGCTGGCAACACTTTGAGCTGGACAACAGCGACATCGATAACGGCTTTGTTCGTCTAAACTGGGTATTTTAAACGCCAATGAAACACACCATCAAACAGGTGCATCATCAGGCCCGAGCCCTGATGCAACAGTTGGAAACCGCCTCTGAACAGCATCCCGGTGAAATCAAGGCCTGGCAGGACGCCTACCTGACGCTCATGTGCGACTTGCTTGAGTTGCCACTGTTCCCCGAGACTTTTCTCGACAACGCCCACACCACCACCGCTCAGGGACGCGCCTGTTCTCCCCAGGTGGCGGCCCAGTGTTCGGCGGAGTTTATGCGAGTACAACAGTTTCAACGCGGCATTCACCGGGCTATCAGGGATCTCGGCCAGCCCGAGCGACCTCTGAAGTTACTGTATGCCGGTACCGGTCCGCTGGGCAGCCTGGTGGTGCCGCTGCTACTGCTGTTGCAACCACGACAGGTGCAAGTGACGTTTCTCGACATTCATGCCGACTCCCTCGACCGCCTGACCCAGCTGCTGACCGCTCTCGAGTTGACCGACTTTATCGACGAGATCGTACACGCCGATGCTCTGGAGTGGACGCCAGCCGCCGATAGCCGTTATGACCTGATTGTGTCTGAAACCATGAAGGCGCTGTTCGAGCAAGAACCGCAGATCAGCATCATTCGTAACCTGATCCGATGGTTGCACCCCGATGGCACCTTGATCCCACAATCGGTGGATCTCAGTGCCCACCTGGTGCATAGCCGAACCGATGCCCCCACCGAGCAGTGGTTGCCACTGGGCGTGTTCTTTCAACTCAATCGCCACTCGGCACAACAACTGGCCGCATCGACGGCACCCCGCATTCATGGTCAGCTGGCGATCCCCACCCGTCAGCCGCCGCTGCAACTGGCTCTGGCCACCGACATTCAGGTATACCGGGACACCTGGCTGACCAATAACCAGTGCAGCCTGAATCTGACCCGCTATCATGCCCTGAATCAATGGCGACGTCTCGACCAGATTCAGTTTGAGTACCGCTGGGGCAGCGATCCGCGGTTTGAGTTTCAGTGCCAGGGAGAACCACTCCATGACCATCGTCTCAGCCCGTCTTCACAGGCTTGATCCCGAGCTGTTTCAGGCGGAAATCGCCACTGTGGCCGGCTCCAAACTATGGCAGGATCACGTCAATCATCAGGACTATCGCGGCAGGTGGCAGGGGCTGGCACTTCGGTGTGGCCGCCACACTTTGCATAGCCATCCGATTTTGCAACTGCACCAATTGGAGGGCGTCAGCGACTGGGTGGATCTGCCAGTTCTAGAACGATTACCCTCATTATCGAGGTGGTTGTCAGAGTTTGTGGCTCCGGTAGGGGCGGCGCGTTTGCTGCGCCTGGACCCTGGCGCACACATTCTGCCTCACCGGGATCACGGGCTTGGGCTGGAGCATCAACAAGCCAGGCTGCATCTGTGCCTGGAGATGCCGGAAGATCTTAGATTCATTGTCGATGGTCAGACCGTGCCGATGGCGGCTGGTGAGCTTTGGTACATCAATGCCGATCTGCCGCATGAGGTCTGCCATTGCGGCCAGCGGCCACGCACCAGCCTGGTAATGGACTGCCAGGTTACCGGCCCCCTCAGGCAACTCATAGAAACTGCGCCGCTAATTCAACACCAACATCAATAACCTAAATCCAATCCAGTATTCGCAAAGGTCGCAGCCCCGAGTCATAACCAACGGATAACCGAATCCACTATCTGGCCACAACCAGTTATGATGCAAACCAGATTTACGCAGACTGTTAAGCAATTCTTATTTGGCAATTGCACTCAGAAAATTAATGGCTTAGCTGTTCGAATCGCTGCACCCAGCGTTCCGCTCATCGAAGACGGCGCCGGGATCCGTTTCTTTGCTCAGGGAGCATGTATGTCAAACAAAAACACCCAGCAGATGGTCGACTGGATCGCCGTGGCCTTCGCCGCTTTTTGCCCGGCCTTCATCCTGGCGTTGCTGGCCGGCATCAGCTAATTCCCCTGGGCCAGGGACGGCCCTGTTTCCTGCCCGATACTCAAACTCCATCATTGCCGCTATAGTAAAGATTGCTGCCCTACTTACAGGATGTAATCTTTGGGATTTCGACTTTTTTACATAGGCTTACTTTGCACAAGCATGGCTCAGGCGGCACCGCTGCCAGGCCTCGAGGCTGCCGCTCGTCAGCAGTTAAACGAAGTATTTGCCACCACCGCCCTGCTGACCGATTCCGATGCGCTTAGATTGGGCTTTCTGAATTTTGATCCCAATGAATACCTGCCCATCGACAATCCGGATTTCGGCGATGGCAACTCGGTGGCACTGCGCAACGAACTGGAGGTCTATACCCTACCCTGGACCTGGAACCTGGGACGGTGGCAGAACTGGCAGTGGGGAGTGAAAGCCCGCCTGAGCTATGTCCGCAGCAAACAAGAGCTGTCGTTGTTTATCCTGGACGACCCCACTCTGGATCTGAATGACGACCGCATCTACTCGCTGTTCATTCAACCCGGGCTCAGCTACCCCTTGAGTTCACGCTGGCGCTTTCAGCTGGGAGTTGGCAGCCACCTGATGCGCTATGACAACGATTTCACCTTCCGCAACTCAAAGAGTAAGCAATTGCAGCCCGAGCTGGATGGCTCCTTGACCAATATGTCGGTCAATGCCTGGATGCTTCAACCTGAAGTCAGCCTGGACTACCGATTTGAACGAGGCCGCTCCTACTGGCATTACAAAACCAGCTTCAACTACCTATGGGGAAAGAGTTTTGATGTGGACCGCCCGGCATTGCAGGCCGACCCTGAGTCCTGGCGTTGGCTCAACGGCGTCTCCATGCGCCGCCCTTTTCCCGCCTTGATGACCCATCAGGATTATCGACTCAGCCTCAATCGCATCGACATTGGTGGCGACAGCGTGCGTCCCTTCGATACCCATCATTACTACGAATTCAGCGCCGAGTGGTTGTTGAATACCGAAAACCGCCTGCCACTGCTGGACAACATCGGCATCGGCCTGCTGCTGAATTACGGCAGCGCCCTCAAAGGGGCCAGCCTGATCCTGGTATACAACGTCGACTGACAAAAAAGCCGGCCACAGGGGCCGGCCGCAATCACCATCGTCCGCCGATCACACCACCAGGGCGTCGCTGCTCTCAAGCAGATGGAGAAAATCGTCGGTGGATTTAATCTGCAAGTCAATCTTGAACTGATCCGCCAGGGCATACACTGCCGGATTCACGTCCTTATCGGCGTCGATGGCCTGTTGCATCTGCTCATCAATGGCCTTAAAGCGCAGTTTATCCTCGGCCAATTTACGAACGCTCTCGGCGCTGAAGGCATCGGTGTTGATCTTAATCTGCTCGACCCGGTATTCGAACACTTCGGCGACCCGTTTGGAACGCAATTCCATTTTGGTTGAGAAGATGTCGGCCTTATCGAGCAGGTAAACCACGATGGTCGACGCGACGCCACTCAAGGTCGTCAGGGCGATCTCTTTGACGAAGTCTGGCATTGCCGCCAGCGGCCCTTTGAGCAGGGTGTTTTCAAAGGTAAACACCGCAAAGGTCACCGCCGTTGCAGCAAACAGCTTCACAATGGCATCGGCCTTCTGCGCCCGGCTCATCTGCTCGCGGCTGCTACTCAGAATTTTGGCGGCCCCGATCAGGGCCGAGAACCCTTCGGAGATCACCTTCATGACGCTCTTGAACATGCCAGTAACCAGATCGGCCACCGCCTCGATCATCACTTTGGCAAAATTCTGCAGGAAATCTTTGGCGCCCTGAAGCAGCATTGGCAGCACTTGTCGCTTCAGATAGGCCATAACCCGAGTAAAACGAAACTTCAGCCCGTCCAGAGTAGACGCCTTTCCCACACCTTCGCTAAATCCATTCTGAATGGCATCGGTCACTTCAAACAGCAGCGGCTTGATGAACAGGATGATGGCATGACCAAGCGCCTGGTATCCGGTCTGCTCCGCAGCCTGACCGCCCGCCTTCTTCGCCACTTGCCACTTCTGCTCTTTGACATTGTGCAGCGCCTTTTCCCGCGCCTTATTCAAGATCGCCTGCTCAGACTCCTTCTGTTTCTGAACCCCCTCTTCAATGCTCTTATCGCTGTGCCGAGAGAGTTTCTTCAACTGCGTCTTCTCCTCCCTGCTGAGCTTCTCTCCGCGAGCCTGTTTAGACTCAAGGGATTGCTTCTGTTGCTGCATATCAGAGAAATTCTTGGCCCCTTTGGCCCGATTAAAGCTGTTGGAAATCTCAATAAAGTTATGATCGCCATCGGTGATGGCCATCAGATCACTCTCGGTCAGCAACGCATTGTTGGCATAGTAGTCATTGATCTGCTTTACCGGAATCACATGGTCCGTATCGGAGGCTTTCCACTTATGGCCCTTGTTCTCAGCCACCGCCTGCTTCCGGTAGACCGTAATGCGGCTGCCATCCTCGTTGTACTCAATGGAACTGTAAGCCTGAGTGTTACCCTTGAAATGGCGGTCCTTGTTCTGTTCAAGGTGCTTACGCTTCGACATGGTCTTGCGCACCTCCTTGCTGTATTCACGGGGCTGACGCATCGCCTCCAGTTGCTGCTTCTTACTGACAGCGGTATCAACAACATGGATGTTATCGCCATAGTCAAAGCCCTGAATCTCCTGCCAAACCCGGCTGGCACTGACTCCGGTGCGATTCAGCTTGAGATCCTTGTGGCTGATGACTCCATCAAGAACGCTCAGCGCCAGCGGCGTTACCAGCTCCTCCATCAGGTTACTTTTGGACTCAAACTCCTGATAGATGTCATTCAATACCGCCAGCGAATCCTGCTGTTCATACAACTCCATATCAATCAGAACCCGACTGGCCTGCAACGGAGAGGCCCCTGACAAGGCCTTAGTGACCTGATTGACTTCAAATTTTATTTGCTGATGCTGCTGAGTCATGCTTGATCCTAAGCGGCCTGAATCTGTTGGGCTTTGTCAAACAGCGCTTGGGCAGCCTCGGTATCCCCGTGCACCACCTCTCCCTGTTCGCTCAAGTACGCCATCTGAGACATCTGCTTCAACACCACTGACAGGTTGAACAATGCCTGAAACTCCTCGATGTGAGCCACCGGCAGCAGGCGAAAATCCAGCTTTTCGCGAAACAACTCCGGGGTCACTCCCATCTGAACAATACGCTGGGTATTGATGCCGTACTCGAATCGCTCCAACAGCGCCGCATAGTTGCTGATCAGGCGCTCAAAATAGAGCGCGACAGTATCGATGGATGTGACAACCTGGTCGATCTTCGCCAATTGCGCGGTCATCTTGGCGATTTCTTCGTCGATACGGCAGGCTTCATCTTTCACTTGTTGTAGCGATTCAGCCGCCTTCTTTCGAGAGAAGATGCCCAAGGTGAGAATCGACAGTGCCAGCTCCTTAAACGACAGGTTGTTAAAATCAATCTCAAACAGCTGCTGTTTGCTGCGCACGCCAGTGCCCGACGTCACTTCGAGGATATTGTCATCAAAGAACTCTTCGAAATGACTGCCGGCCACCCGAACGTTATGCAGACGATTCGCCAGCGCCACGAAACGGGGAAACTGCTGTTCAAAAATGCTCAGCTTAAAGCCATTGATGGCCTTAAGCTGGTTTTCTATCTCCAGGCTCTTGGACTGCACCGCCTCCTGATAGCGGCGCTGCTCCTTCTCAAACCGACGAATGGTTTGTTTGTGCAAACGCTCCGCTTCCAAGAACTTGTCTTTACCGGTCACCGCATTCCAGGCTTTTGAACAGCTCTGCTTAACCTTATCAACAACCGCCGATACTCCGCTGCTGACTGCGTTCCATACTCGTCCCAGCATCTCAGGCTCCTACCATCTGGTAACCTTCGGCCACCATATCGTTCATGGCGGAGACCCAACGCTCGATCTTTTTAACTTCGTACTCTTCCAGCTCAAAGGCAGACGCCAGGCGCCCCATAAAGGCACGCTCATTGTCACAGATGGTGCTGTCGGCCAACATGATGCCGCACAGCTCAATCATCACCGCACGCTTATGCCCGACAGCCAGGTGCGTCAACGCCTGAATCGACCCCTCTATCTCCGGTTCAGCGGTTTTAGCCTGGTAGCCGTGCAGTTCACACTCATGGACGAACGACTGAAAAATCTGAACCTCTTCGGCCTTGTCTTCACCGTTCAACCCCATGGCAAAACGCGCCAGATTCAGAAAGTGTTTGCGATCGTTTTTCGCCAGTACATTAAGAAACATGCTTCATTACCTTATTCAATCTGAGTGCCGTGATGGCAAAAGAACACTCGCCGAAGTTAAAAATCAATACGGTTCGTAATTTCACCAGCAGCATTGTATTGATACTCGAATACAATATTTCCCTGGTCATCAAACTCTTCGCCCTTGGTCAATTTTCCATCAGAACCAAAAGTCATTTGATATTTAAGCAGGCCGTCAGCAAAGGTCTGCGAGGCGACTTTTTTGCCTTGGTTGTAGATAATCTCGGTCACCTGATTTGAGGCTTTGTCCTCCATTCGAGTAACCTTGCAGTCACCCAGATGTTTAATGAAGTCAGCCGTCTCAACCTTCAATTCCTTGCCGTTCGCCAGTCCATTGGTCAACTCAATGGCGTTCTCGATCTTCAGTGCCTGAATCACCCCGGACAACTGCTCTATCACGCTGTGTTCGCTCTGCTTACGACCAAATTCATTCTGTTTCTGATTCCGCTCGCCCGCTTGCACCAGTTCATTCAATGCCCGCTGCGACTGTTGATGATGCTGAGCAATGCTCTCTGTCACGCCGTGCACCGCCAACGCATTCGCTTCGCGATCGATACCCATTTGCTTAAGCAATTCCTCTTTGGCATCAGACAGTTCACCGCCAACCTGCTGCGCCCCTTGCTGCACCTTCAGCGCCAATTCCTGGGTGTGTAAAGTCTGAGCTTGCTGAACACGCTCCTGACTATCGGCAACAGACTCGAGCAGTCGTTGCTCACTCTGGCGGTGACGCTCGGCCCCCTCCTGGTGCAACTGCTTCAGGGTAGCCACCAGAGCCGTGTCACTGTGCTTGAGCGCCTGATTTTGCTCAGCCAGGGTCTTCAGGACGCCGCGATTATCTTCGCTGATGACCTTTTGCAGAGAGGAACCAAAGTTGGCGATCAACGAGGAAAGATTCCCCGATACCTCTTTTAATTGTGAATCGGCATCAATTTGGTGCTGCATCTGTCGTTCTTTTACTGCATTCAACTGCACCACCAGATAGATACAAACAATAAAATTAATGACACAAAAACTGACGGTCGCAATGCCGATCTGAATTGAAGAAATTTCCATAATGACTACTTATTGTTCAATGAAATAAGGCGGGACAAGCCCATATAATGACGTAATGACCGTCGAAAAACAGTGATTTGAAATGTGTTTATTTCATTCCTTTTTCAATATCCGTTCTAACTCCGGCATACCGTACCAAAAACACAATTAGACCAGCCATTTGTTCTCCCATTCATACTCTCCTAGCGGTTGCGTCGCTACCACCGACGCCCCAGTCGGACTTTGCCGCTCAATCTGTTAAGCTGCATGATATGTATTCAGGGGCGACATGTCATCACTGGCTACATGAACATGTAAACTTTTCAGGCAGGTAGGAACCTTAAGCATGCGCGTAGACCAGAAACTGAGATATCGATTGATAGAGATCATCGCCCTATGGGAGGGCCGATTGACCACCAACCACCTGTGCCAGGCTTTTGACATTGGCCGCCAACAAGCGTCCAAAGACATCAACACCTACATTCGGGAGTTCTCTGGTACGACGCTGGTGTACGACCGTCAACTCAAAGGCTATACCCCGGGCGACGGCTTTAAACCCCAGTTCTGTGAAGGTCACGCCCACGAATACCTGCAACTGTTGGACAAACACGATGAGTTGGGTGGCATGTTGTCACTGACCCACATTCAAAGTGGCGGCACCCATGTCATGGATGCCCCCTCCCGTTATGTTGAACCCCACATCATCCGCACTCTGATTAAGGCCGCCCGCAACAACCTGACGCTGGAAGGCCATTATGACTCCCTGGCTCACCCCAGCCCAGACGACGATCCCGGTCGTCTTTTTGCTCCTCACACATTGGTTTTTAACGGTTTCCGCTGGCACGTTCGGGCATGGTGCGAGAAGAATCAGGAGTTTCGTGACTTTGTCATCAGTCGTTTTCGTGGCCAACTGAGCATCGAAGACAAACCCGCAGCCAAGCAGAAAGCCCAGGATGAGGAATGGAACACGCTGCAGGCCATCACCCTGATCCCCAACCCCAGACTCAGTCAACGCCAGCAGGTCATCATCGGTCGAGACTATGGTATGGACATGGACAGCCTGTCACTGACCCATCAGGTTTCCAAAGCACTGCTTCCCTATTACCTGCGCCGATGGGCAGTATCGGATCCCTACAACGACTCCCTACCTGCCGAATATCAACATGTGGTGGTAGCAACCAGCTGATCAACAGCACCAAACTGTCATCAACGTCGGCAAACTTGCGTTTATCTGGTTGTCTACTACGCTCAAATCGCAACAAATTCACCACAGTGTGAAGGGTTGCAGAGGATTCGCACACGCCAACGGGGCAATGTGCGACAAGGACGCAAGAAACCGAGGAGTAAATGATGATGAAATGGACAAATTCGCTAAGTTTGGCTGTCGTGCTGGCAACGGCTTGTGCTACCGCGCACGCCAAAGACGAAGGCTTTTATGTCGGGGCCTCCATCGGCTCGGCCAGCATTCAGCAGAGCGGATCGGATCCGGACATTGGCGATTTCGACTTCGATGAGAATGATTTTGCCTGGAAAATTTTTGGTGGCTATCAGTTTAACGGCCTGTTTGCGCTGGAAGGCGGTTACGTTGATTTAGGCTCCCCCTCCAGCTCTGGTACCAAAGTCGATCCCTATGGATTGGACCTGTTTGCCGTTGCCGGCATTCCTTTGGGGCCGGTTCGCGCCTTCGGTAAACTGGGCGGCATCTACTGGGACTCGGATCTGACCGACGATGGCGATAAGGTCAGTGACGACGGCTTCGATGTCGCCGCTGGCGTCGGACTTGAATTTGAACTGGGCAGCTTGGCCATTCGTGGTGAAGTTGAGTACCTGGATGTGCTCGACGACACCTGGATGTACACCATCGGTGCCACCATCACCTTCTAAATCCGCCTTCGGTTCAGCAAGTCGTCATTCAGGCGACTTGCTGGTTTCGATTCAAAGATGCCAAAACTTCGATACACACCAATTCCGATGAGCAAGACAAACCACGCAACAGAACACTCTCTTTAATCCGTCGCCAACTGCTCTTTAACCAAACTGACCATCGCCTGCGCCGCAAAGGACAACGGCTGGTTACGGCGCCAGAACAGGGACAACTCCCAACTGAGATCGCTGGCAGCCAGGGGAATACGAACTACCCCAGCGACCGCATGACGTTCGGCAATAAAACTGGGCAATATCATCGCTCCCGTGCCCGCCGCCACCAGGGCGATACCAAAATCGGGGTGGCTAACCCGAGTAACGTCCTTGGGAGTAAACCCAGCCCGAACACAGGCATTGGCCACCAATTCGTGCAGCACATACTCAGGTTCAAACAAAATTTGCGGCGAGTCCGCCAACTCGCTCAAAGTCAGTTGTGGGCGAACGGCCAGTTCATGTTGCCGGGGTAGAATCACCACCATGGGATCCTGACGAATCAACACTCCGTCAAATTCATCGCCAAAGTCGATGATACCGGTCGCCAACTCGATCTCACCTTTGAGCAAGGCACTGGTTTGCTCCACCCCGCCCCTGACCATCAAATCCATGTGCACCTTGGGGTACAGGTGTCGAAATTTGGCGATCACCGGTGCAAACAACTCAGCACTGCCCAGCGGGGCCAAGCCGATGTGCAGCTCACCGGAGGTCAGGCTTCGCTGGGCCGATAACTCCCGAAGCATCGCCCGCCGCACGTTCAGCAGCTCTTTTCCATGTTGATACACCACCTGGCCGTAGACGGTCGGCCGCAGTTGGCTGCCGCGCCGTCCCCGTTCCAGCAACACCAAATCCAACTCCTGCTCGAGCTGACGTATGGCTTTGGACAGGGCTGGCTGAGTGATGTGAATCGCTTCGGCAGCTTTCGCAAAGCCGCCATGGTCGATGATCTCCACCAGATAACGAATGACTTTCAGATCCAACTCATAAACCTTTGGTTATTTAATCCATAATTAATATTCATTATTTTTATATTGTTAGCAAGGCTACACTGTCGATCCATTGAAATTAAGACACACCCATATGACCCGTCATGCTCGCCCTACCCAGCCTTCCCACCACAATTCATCATCGCCCCGGGCACTGGGCAAACGCCTTTGCCTGACCCTGCTGCAAACCGCAGCACTCTGTCTTCTGGCCTGGCTCACCCAACAACTGGCGGTCTGGATGCGCTTGCCCTTCCCCGGCAGTGTCCTGGGAATGCTGTTGTTGCTACTGGCCCTGAAACTGAAACTCTGCTCTGAGCGCGCCCTGGCACTGGGCGCAGCCTGGTTGATCGGCGATCTGATGTTGTTCTTCATCCCCTCGGTCATTGGCGTGCTGAAGTACGATGCGTTATTTCAACAATATGGTGCCAGTTTGATCGTCAGCCTGATCACCGGCTCCATGGTGGTTATCGCCGCCACCGCCCTGGTGGTGGAGCGTCTGTTCCGGTTTGAGCAGCGACGCAATCAACGGCTTTCACAGCAACCACAGAGCCATTAATGCCATGCCCCATATCAGCCTACTGGCTCTGATGAGCCTGCTCCTAACCCTGACCAGCTATTACGGCGCCAAAGCTCTGTATCGTCGACGGCGTCGATGGTGGTTAGCCCCCATTATCCTGGCACCGCTGACGCTGATCGGTCTGGTCAGCCTGCTGGCCATCCCACTGCCGACTTACTACGTGTACACCCACTGGCTGATGGCACTGCTGGCACCGGCGACCATCGCCTTCGCCGTCCCCATCTACCGGGAACGACAGTTAATTCGTCAGTATCCCCTGACCCTGTCTCTGGGCGTGGCAACGGGGCTACTGTTTGGACTGCTGTCATCCTGGTGTACCACCAAGCTGTTTCCGATGCCTGACGATGTGGTCCACAGTGTGCTGGTTCGGTCGGTATCCACACCTTTTGCGGTCGAGGCGACCACCGCCTTCGGCGGCATACCTGACCTGACCGCCATCTTGGTGCTGCTGACGGGGATCATCGGCATGCTGATTGGTGAACCAATATTGAAGTTGGCAGGAATTCGCTCAGCCCTGGCGCGCGGAGTGGCATTGGGTGCCAGTGCCCATGGCGCCGGCGCGGCCAAGGCCACAGAGATGGGCCAGCAAGAAGGCGTTATCGCCAGCCTCGCCATGATATTTACCGGCGTTGCCATGGTACTGAGTGCACCGCTGTTTGCCGCGATATTGGTGTAACGCCGTCATGGAAAAAGGCTCTGACCTAGACGATCAGAGCCTTTCTCTAAAATAAGTGGTCGGCCAGAATGGATTTTCTCCCGTCGGCCGGCGTCCCGGTCTGACCCTAAAGTGCGCAGCACTTTTTAGGGGCGGAGATGCAAAAAAGGCTTCAATCTCACGACTGAAGCCTTTTTCTGAATAAGTGGTCGGCCAGAGAGGATTTGACCCGGCCGGCGCCCCGGTCCGACCCCAAAGTGCGCAGCACTTTTTAAGGGGCGGAGATGCAAAAAAGGCGTCAATCTCACGACTGAAGCCTTTTTCTGAATAAGTGGTCGGCCAGAGAGGATTTAACCCGGCCGGCGCTCCGGTCCGGCCCCAAAGTGCGCAGCACTTTTTAAGGGGCGGAGATGCAAAAAAGGCTTCAATCTCACGACTGAAGCCTTTTTCTGAATAAGTGGTCGGCCAGAGAGGATTTGAACCTCCGACCCCCGACACCCCATGACGGTGCGCTACCAGGCTGCGCTACTGGCCGACAACGCAAGCGATAATACCTTGTCCCGAAGGAAAAGCAAGGGCTGTAAAGTTAAGTGCCTCTTCTTTGGTCAATTAACCCCACCACACACCACAACTTGTCCACAAAGCCAATCCGTTGGCGCGGCGCACCATTGGCCGGCGTCCCGGTCCGACCCCAAAGTGCGCAGCACTTTTTAAGGGGCGGAGATGCAAAAAAGGCTCTGACCTAGACGATCAGAGCCTTTCTCTAAAATAAGTGGTCGGCCAGAGAGGATTTGAACCTCCGACCCCCGACACCCCATGACGGTGCGCTACCAGGCTGCGCTACTGGCCGACAACGACGCAAACAATACTCTGTCTCGGCAGAAAAACAAGCGCTGACAGGCCGACTGCGCTTTCTTTCACCAGACCACGGCTCAGTCGCTCAGATGATAACCAGGCTCCCGCCAATTAACCATCGGCACCCGTTAAGGGGTAATAGTGTGTCAGCACTTTGTACAACTCCGTTCCCTGACGCACACTGGCAGAGGCGAAATGCAGTACCGGAATCACATCCTCTGGCAAGCGCAACTCGCGGCTCTGCTGCCGTGAGGTGGCCAGCGCATCGAAATGCCAGATTCTGGCCAAAACCTGTTCGGCGCTGGCGGGCACCCCCAGCGGCGCCAGATACTCGATCTGACCACCACAAGGACTGTAGATGGCGCGGTAGTTCTCTAGCGTGCAGGCGTATTGTGGGATTTCCGGCAGGGTCAAATCAAACGCCCCCAGCACTCCACGATGCTGCAGGTAGCGAGCAATTCCCATGGCGTCATTGCGGGCCGCGGCCACATTCAGATATTCCTGAGACCCCAATTCCAGGGTAAACGCATCCACCATCACCGGCAGCGCTCGCCCTTGGGCGGCCATGGCCTCGCTCAGTTGCCACCACGGACTAAAGCTGGCTTCATCCAAGGCGCCGGCAAAGTCACTGGGAATCACGATATTCAGCGGAATATTAAACAGGTGTGCCCGCTCTTGAGCATAACTGGGCACATACAAGTGCCGGGCAGAGATAGGGCCGGTATGCAGATCCAGTACAATGTCGGCCTGCAGGGCCATCTTTTGCAATCTCAGCGCCAGATGCTGGCCACTTTTCACCCCAAAGGGCGATGCCAGTTTGGCGTCAATCTGCGCCGCCATCGCCTGACGCAACGCTGCCGCAACCTCGGCTTCAGGGGCGTTCAAATGAGTTTGCAGCAGTTGCTCAATCAGGCTGGCCTCAAAATGATACTGCCGGTTCCAGTTCTCTCCGGTGATGGGGTCGAACCGACCTAGAGTGAACTCTCCGCTTTTTTGGTTAATGCCCAAGGGGTTGGCCATCGGAACCAGGCATACATCCCCTTTAGGAGGATGAGCTTTGAACAGTTCCACCAGATGCTGAATGACCGCATTGCCCTGCACTTCCGCACCATGAATGTTGGCCTGAATGTACACGCTGGGGGCCGCGCCGGTACCGGTGAAACGGATCACCGGAACCGTAATATCGGCTCCGGTGGCTTGCTGTCCTACAACAAGGGTGTCAGATGAAACGGTGGTCACGATAAAAAAGGTCCTGTCACAATGAGTCGGCAGATGGTTCACCCTAGGGCAGTCGAAGTCGAAAATCCACGATTTTTCCAGCCAGTCCCCCCGTGCAGCAGCGACCAAGAGACCGCCATTTAGCGCCTGCTGCGGTTGGCAAAAGCCGCGGAACTGATACACTTCAGCCAAGAAACGATCATTGTTCCCATGGCAGGAGTTCCCATGTCATTAGCAGACCAACTAATGAAAGCCGGTCTGGCCGATAAGAAATCGGTGCAGAAGGCCAAAAAAGAGAAGCACAAACAGCGCAAATCCAAACAGGTTGTCACCGACGAGTCCAAGCTGGCTGCTGAACAGCGCCTGAAAGAGCAGCAAGAGCGTGACCGTCAACTGAACCAACAGCGCAAGCAGGAAGCCGACGCCAAAGCGATCGTTGCCCAGATCAAGCAGTTGATTGAAACCAGCGCTCAAGATCGCAGCCGCGGCGACATCGCCTATAACTTCAGCCACAATGGTAAGATCACCAAGATCTACGTCACCAAGGCTCAGCAACAGCAGTTAATTGCCAACCAGTTAGCCATTGTCGTTAAAGGCGACAGCTACGAATTGGTGCCTACCAAGGTGGCAGACAAGATTAACCAGCGCGACCCCAGCATCGTGATTGAACTGCCTAAGTCTGACAGCAGCGAAGTGGCCGAAGACGACCCTTACGCGGACTATCAGATCCCCGATGACCTCATGTGGTAAGTGGCGGATATTGCTGGCCTAATTAATATTAGGCCAGCCAACAATCGATAAGCACTGTCACAGCCATCCCCCCATTTCCTAGACCTGGATCACAAAGCGAAATTTTGACGGTGCATCAAAATTTTGACGGTGATAGATTTCACAAAAATTGTATTCGCCAATGGATTTGGCAGAGTGAAATGTGAGATGAACCGGACACCGCTCGTCCTATTAGCACTGTTGCTACTGCCTTTTTTATTACGGGCAGCGCCGGTTAATATGCGCATTTCCTATTACGAAGACAGCCAGTCCAACCTGCTGGTGTCTGACGTGGTTCGCCTCGACCCGCAGCAATGGGTACCCCTTGATGGCCACATCACTCGCTTCGGAGTCTCTCGTTCCTCATTCTGGTTAAAAATCACCGTCACCAATCAAGCCAATACCCCCAGAAACCGACTGCTAGAATTTCGCTCCGCCACTCAAGATCAAATTGAAGTGTTTTCCGAGTTGGCCGGCCATTTCCGCATGGGGGATCAGCAGCCTTTTGACAACCGTCCCATCCAAAGCGTAACCCCGGTGGTAGAGATGGAGATCCCCGCCAACACCAGCTCCGTGGTCTGGGTGCGGCTCACCAACAAGCACGGGTTTTTCGAGCTGTTGCCCATCAATCTATACTCGCCGGAGGAGTGGCAACGGCACCAACTGCAACGTAACTTCCTGTACGGAATGTTCTTTGGCTCCCTGGGGATCATGCTGCTGTATGGCATGACCTTGTCGCTGATTCTGAAGAATCGCAACTTCCGTTGTTACGCCCAATACCTGATGGCGGCACTGGCCTGCACCTTTGTTTATTATGGATTTGGCTACCGGTGGCTGTGGCCAACCCTACCTGAAGTCAACTACTGGGCTTTGCAGATCTCCTTCACCGCCCTGATCCTTAGCGCTACCCGATTTGGGGTGAGCTTTCTGGAACTGAAACAGCAAGCCCGCCCCCTCTATCGAACACTGCAGGTACTCAGTGGCCTGTTGATCGCCGCCCTGATTGCCACTCTGTCTGGGGTACCTCTGGGTTCGCTGACCCTGATGGTGCCTCTGTCGCTGACCATTTTGGCGCTGCTGAGCGGCTGCGCTGCCTTCGCCACCTGGCAGCGCCCCGGCTGGACCAACTCGCTGTTTTTCCTGGCCTGGCCCTGCTTACTGCTGTGCATCGGATTGAGCTTTACCAACGCCCTGGGCTGGATGCTGCTGCCATTCGACACCAAATACCTGCTGGCGTTTGTGTTTGCCTTTGAGATGCAACTGCTGGGCTTCCTGATCTCCCGCCAGTTCCACCAGCTGCAAACCGACTTGGTGATTGCCAAAACCAACGATTCGGCCAAAGTGAACCGCGACATGCTCAAGCGCAATCGCGAATTGGAGACCCTCAACCTAAAGCTCAAAGAGCAAGCCTACAAAGACTCCATGACCGGCCTGGCCAATCGCCGCAGCTTTCGCTATGAGCTGGACAAACTGGAGATTGAGGTCAGCAGCCAAACCCGAGCTCTGGTGTTGATCGATCTGGACCATTTCAAACTGATCAACGACCAAAATGGCCACCACATTGGCGATATGGCACTGAAGCACGCAGCCAGGGTCATCAGCCAGGCGGTGCAACTGGTGCACGGTCAGAGCTTTCGGGTCGGTGGCGAAGAGTTTGCTGCCATTTTGATGGCGCCGGATACCCAGGGGCTGATGGCCCAATGCGAGTTGATTCGACGTAAGCTGGCCTCCACCCCGATGCAACTGGATAACATGACCCTCAATGTCACCGCTTCCATCGGCATCAAATCTATCGACCCGGGTCAATTCCTCTCCTCCAGGCAGATCTATCAACTGGCAGATAAGGCGCTGTACCAGGCGAAAAAAGAGGGCCGCAACCGGGTCTGTGCCAGCGATGTCAACGCTCAGTTTGAGGTCAGCCCCACCCTGGCCTGATGTCGGGCACAAAAAAACGCGGACCGGGCCGCGTTTCTGCAATCAATGCGTTTTCCTTACTCAGGCACAATCCAATGCACCCGATGACTGGCCAGCTCGGTCTGAGCCAGTTTCGGCGTCAACCAAGGCAGCAACTCTCTCATCTGCTGCTCCAGCGTCCAAGGTGGATTGATTACGATCATGCCCGAGCCGGTCATGCCGTAATCCATGTTGTCGGCGTCGACGTTCATCTCAATCTGCAGGATATTGCGAATGCCGGTACGGGCCAATGCCCGCTCCAGGGTGGTGATCTCCTGACGGCGCACTACTGGGTACCAAATGGCGTAGGTGCCGGAAGCCCAGCGCTGAACCGCCTCTTTGATCCCTTTGACCAGATCTTTGTACTCGTTCTTGAGCTCATAAGGCGGGTCGATCAGCACCACACCGCGCCGCTCTTTCGGAGGCAGCGATGCCTTCAGACGCGCATAGCCATCCTCTTGATAGAGCTTTGCCCTGCGCTCACCACGAAACTCCTGGCGCAAACGAGGAAAATCGGTCGGGTGCAGTTCGGTCAACACCAGGCGCTCCTGTTCACGGGTCAGGGTCTTGGTCAGCAACGGGCTGCCCGGGTAATGGCGAAGCTCGCCATTGGGGTTGAGCGCCTTTACTGCCTTAAGGTAGGGGTGCATCGATTGCGGGCAATCCAACCCCCAGATGCGGGCAATGCCATCGACGTACTCACCGGTTTTTTCAGAATGCTCGGAGTGCAGATCGTAACGACCGGCTCCGGAGTGGGTATCGTGAACCACGAAGGGCTTGTCTTTGCGCTTCAGGGATTCCAGGATCAGCGCCTGAACGGTGTGTTTCAACACGTCGGCATGGTTACCGGCGTGGAAGCTATGACGATAGCTCAGCATAAGATAGGGCTCTTGAGTTTGGCAATCGGGCAAGTATACCAAGATGCACCGATGCAGGTGGACGAATCTTTGCATTGGCGCCAAAAAAGACGAACTTCGCCGTGCTGTTTATACTGTTAGTTTGGCTTTGGGCATTCTTTGTCAACATCACGGACGATCCCAGTGGGAGAGGACCATGACCAGACACTTTTATCTTGCCAGCAGCCTGTGGGAGCTGGAACAGATTGAGCGGCAACTGGAGCGCCAGGGATTAAGCCCGGCACAGATCCATGTGGTCAGTAATAAACCCAAACTGGCCGCCCGCTTTCATCTGCAAACCGCCTCGTCATTGCTGTTTCTTGAATTAGCCCACTGCACCCTAAAGGGAGCCAAAATTGGACTGCAGCTGGCCTTGTTGTGTCTGGCGGCCGCCAGCCTGTTTGATGTCGGCAACTCCGCCTATGGCTGGTCCCCCTTTCTGATGCTGGCAGCCATCCTGCTGGGATTCTGCATCTGGGAGGGCGGCCTGATCGGCATCAGTACCCCGGATCAGCTGTTGCGAGATTTTCACCGCCCCATCACCGGCGGCCAACACTTGCTGGTGGTCGACATCGAGCAGGCTCAGGAACCGCCCCTGAAACAGGTGATCAGCCAACACCCCATGCTGGCTCAGGCCGGCACCGGTGCCGGCGTCGAGTCAGGTGCGGTACGTCTTCAGCACTGGTGGCTGCGGCACCCTTTGTGGTAAAAGCGTTTATCATCGCACAGACAACGGCCTCCAGCGGCGCTACAGTGGCCGCTTCGGTGGTATTGCCGCCCCTCAAACTCAATAACAAGTACCGACCCTATGCAAAACCATTTCGACAGCCCGTTTGTGGGCACTCTGATTCGGGATCAGATCACCAATCCCAACATCATCGCCGGTGAGCACAGCTACTACTCCGGCTACTACCACCAACACAGTTTCGACGACTGCGCCCGTTACCTGATGCCAGACCGGACCGACGTTGACCGCCTGATCATCGGCCGTTACTGCTCCATTGGCTCCGGCGCCGTATTTATGATGGCCGGCAACCAGGGGCACCGAAGCGACTGGGCCAGCACCTACCCGTTTTTCTATCAAAACCATCCCGCCTTTGCCGGTGCCAACGATGGCTTTACCCGCGCCGGTGATACGCAAGTGGGCAATGACGTCTGGATAGGCTCAGAGGCGATGATCATGGCCGGAGTCCGCATCGGCGACGGCGCTATTGTTGCCAGCCGCGCCCTGGTGACCAAAGACGTGGCTCCCTACACCGTGGTTGGCGGCAACCCTGCCAGGGAGATTAAGGCTCGCTTCAGCCCCGAACAGATCGCATTGCTGCAACAGATGCAGTGGTGGCACTGGCCCGACAGCCAGGTGCAGCAAGCGATGCCGCTGCTGTGCAGCGCCGACATCGACGGGCTGTTTCAGTTGTGGCTCAGCTGGAAGGAATAACTCTGTCCTCAGCCGCTACTGAAATGGGTCAGGCGGCTGAGGTGAGTGTAATCGGACTCCAGCAGCATCAACAGCACCAGCACCAACAAGGCCAAAGGCGGCAACAAAATGGCATAGATCAACGCCAGCCGCTCCCACATCATGTGCATAAACACCGCGACGATCAGGCCGGCCTTTAGCACCATGAATATCAGAATCAAACTCCAGCGCAGCATGCCTTGCAGCGCCATATAGTCGACGCTGTAGGAAAGCGCACTGAGCACAAACAGCAGCCCCCAGACCTTAAAATACAGGCCTATCGGATGCTGAGCCGGTTGTTGCATCGCCATCATCGCCTCCCTTACCACAGATAGAAAAACGCAAAGATGAACACCCACACCAGATCCACAAAGTGCCAGTACAATCCGGTGGTTTCGACAATGCCATAGTCACCGCTGGCCAGGTAATCGCCGCGACGCACCCGATTGGCCACCACCAACAACAAAATCACCCCAATGGACACATGCAAGCCATGAAAACCGGTGATCATAAAGAAGGCCGCCCCAAACTGAGATGCCCCCATGGGGTTGGCCCAGGGCCGAACCCCCTCGCTGATCAGCTTGGTCCATTCAATGGCTTGCATGCCCACAAAGCTGGCACCCAGAATGGCGGTAATCAACATCAGCCGTGCCGCAATGACCGGCTTATGGCGATAGCCATAATTTACCGCCATCGCCATGGTGCCGCTGGAAGTAATCAAAATAAACGTCATGATGGCAATCAGCAGCAGCGGCACCGAGGTCGCGCCGACCTGCAGCGCAAACACCTCGGTTGCCAACGGCCAGGGCTCAATGGTAGAGGTGCGGGCGACCATATACCCGACCAGGAAAGACCCAAAGACAAAGGTGTCGCTAAGCAAAAAAATCCACATCATCGCCTTGCCCCAGGGCACGCGAAAGGTCTGTTTATCCGCCGACCAATCGGTCACAAACTGCCGAAAATCAGCCATGCTCAACTCCTAATTCACCGCAATGCCACACAGGGCCGCCAGAGTTTCATAACGACCAGGAGGCTGACTCACCAAGGCAAACAACGCACACCAGAGCCCAAACAGGTAATGCCAGTAGCGGGTCAACAGCCGCAACGACGCCCTCCCCCGCTGTGGTTGCCACAACTGGGGCAGCAGCCACGCCACCACCAGCAGCGCCGCCAGCAGATGCAGCGCATGCAAGCCCGTAAGCAGGTAATAGAAACCGGCACTGGGGCCACTGGTCAGGCCGAAGCCGGCCGCGGCAAAACTCTGCCAGACCGACCACTGACCACCAATAAACCCCAGTGCCAATACCAATGCCACCAACAGCGCCCAGCGTCCCTCCCCTTGCTGTTTCTTCAAGTACGCCAGTTGCATGGTCATGCTGGAGGCGAGCAATATCAGGGTGTTGATCCACAGCGGCTTCAGATCAAACAATGGCTGCCAGGGCTGCTCGGTCAATGGCTGCCAGTCTGGCGATTGAGACCGCATGATGGACGACAGCACAAACAGGAAAAACAGCGACGTAATCACCGCCAGCGTCACCCACAAGCCCACCGACCCGGCGCTACCGCGGCTCATGGTCGGCAGCTCTTGACCGCCCTGCTCCCAGGGCTTGGTCGCCAGCATTTGCAGCGGATTCATGCCCCACCTCCCGAGTTCGGTGCCAAGGGGACCTCGGTATCCGTTGGCGTGATTTTCCCGGCCTGCCAAGGATCGGTTTGAGTCACCATGTCCTGCGGATGACCCGGCACGCCGTAGTCATAAGGCCAGCGGTACACCACAGGTAAACTGGGCCCCCAATTGCCGTGCCCCGGCGGCAAGGTCGGCGTTTGCCACTCCAAAGAGGCCGCCTGCCAGGGGTTGGCTTTCGCCAGCGGGCCACGGAAATAGCTCCAGGCCAGATTGAACAGGAACAGCAACTGAGCCACCCCGACAATCAGCGCCGCCACGGTGATAAAAGCGTTGATGGCATGGGCTTCCGGCGGAATAAAGTCATAATTGTCGTAGGCGTAGTATCGCCGCGGTAACCCCAGCACTCCGAGGTAATGCATGGGGAAGTAGATGGCCCAGGTACCCAGGAAAGTAATCCAGAAGTGCAGTTTTCCCAGTCCATCATGCAGCATGCGGCCGGTGATGCTGGGGTACCAGTGATAAAGGCCGCCAAATATCACCAGAATTGGCGCCACCCCCATTACCATATGAAAGTGGGCCACCACAAAATAGGTGTCTGACAGCGGCAGATCCACCACCACGTTGCCGAGAAACAGCCCGGTCATTCCGCCAAACACAAAGGTCAGTACAAAGGCGATGGAGAACAGCATCGGCACCGTCATCCGCACGTTGCCGCGCCACAGAGTCAGTACCCAGTTGTAGACCTTAATGGCGGTAGGCACGGCGATGATTAGGGTCGAAACGGCAAAGAAAAAACCAAAATAGGGGTTCATGCCCGAGACGTACATATGGTGCGCCCACACCACAAAACTGAGCACGCCGATAATGACAATGGCCCACACCATCATCCGATAGCCAAAGATGGTTTTGCGGGCATTGACGCTAATGAGATCCGACACAATGCCAAAGGCAGGCAGGGCCACAATGTACACTTCCGGGTGACCGAAAAACCAAAACAGGTGCTGAAACAAAATCGGGCTGCCGCCGCCAAACTCCGTCGCCTGGCCGAGAGAAATCAGCTCCGGCATAAAGAAGCTGGTGCCCAGCAATTTATCGAACAACATCATCACCGCGCTGACAAACAACGCCGGAAACGCCAGCAATGCCATAATGGTGGCGATAAAGATCCCCCACACCGTCAGCGGCATGCGCATCAGCGTCATCCCCCGAGTGCGAGCCTGCAGCACCGTGGTGACGTAATTCAGCCCGCCCATGGTGGCGGCAACGATGAACACCGCAAGAGACACCAGCATCAGCACAATGCCGCCGTCCACTCCGGGCGTGCCCGGCAGGATCGCCTGGGGAGGATACAGGGTCCAGCCGGCCCCGGTCGGGCCGCCGGTAACAAAGAAACTGGCCATCAAAATCAATACGGCCACCAGGTAGGTCCAGTAACTGAGCATATTCAGAAATGGAAACACCATATCCCGCGCGCCCACCATCAATGGAATCAGATAGTTTCCAAATCCCCCCAGGAACAACGCCGTCAGCAGGTACACCACCATGATCATGCCGTGCATGGTGATCATCTGGTAGTAGGAGGCCGGGTCAATGAAATCGAACGTCTCGGGAAACCCCAGCTGCAAGCGCATCAAGCCTGACAACACCAGCGCCACCATACCCACCGCGATGGCCGTCAGGGTGTACTGAATCGCAATGGTCTTGTGATCCTGGCTGAATACGTACTTTTGCCAGAACCCCGTGGGCTCCGGGTGCGCCTGTTCCTGACTCATGGTCTCTCCCGTTGTTCACCGAGCCACCGCCCCTTAGGGCGACAACTGCTTCAGGTAATCAATAAGGGCCTGCACCTCATTTTCGGTAAGCGGCATCGGTGGCATCAGCGGCTGATAGCCCTGTACCAACTCCGCCGCCGGCTCCAGCATCGCCCGGCGCAGGTAAGCCTCGTCGGCCACCACCACCCGCCCGTCAGCCAGAGTGCGTTCACTGCCTGCCAGTCCCAGCCAGCTGGGGCCAATGCCGGCACGACCATCAAGGCTGTGGCAGGCAATGCAACCTTTAACCTGTGCCAGCTGAGCACCATCCAACTCGGTCGCCTCAACCTCGGCGGGCTCCGAAGGCGATGGACTGGCTGGCGAGGCCGCTGCCGGCTCAGCGGAATCCGTTGCGACGCCACCCCGCTCCTTGATGTAGGCGATGAGCGCCGCCAGTTGCAGTTCGGTGAGGGCAGCATAGGGCGGCATCACATTGGTGTACCCCTGCACCAGCGAGGCACCGGGATCGACGATGGCCTCGATCAGGTAGTCATCGTCCACCACGCGCTGCGAACCATCAGTGAAAGATTCCACCTTGCCATACAGCCCCAGCCAGCTTGGTGCCAACGGACTGGTTTCAAAGCCATGGCAAGCCAGGCAGCCCTGGGATTGAGCCAACGACTCCCCTTCGCGGGCCTGTGGCGACAGCCCGGCATTGGCCGCGGTCGCAGCACCTTCGGCAAAGGTCGGCAAGGCGGTCAGCCACTGCTGAAACTGCTCAGGCTCCTGAACGACAACGGCCCCTCGCATATTGAAATGCCCCACGCCGCACAACTCGGCGCAGAGAATCTCAAACTCCCCCAGCTTCACCGGTGTGAACCACAGCGACGATACGATGCCGGGAACGGCGTCCATCTTGTTGCGAAACTGAGGCACATAAAAGTCATGCAGCACGTCCTTGGAGCGCAGCAGTACCTGAACCGGTATGCCGACCGGCAGGTGCAGCCGGTTACCGACCACCAGGCGGTCGTCCTGACCCGCGGGGTCCACCGGATCGATGCCAAACGGGTTGTCGGGACCGATGCGCTTGATGTCGGTTTTGCCCAGCACGCCATCGTCTCCGGGTAAGCGGAACTGCCAGCTCCATTGCTGAGCCAACACTTCGACCTGGTGAGCCTCGTCGGGAACCGTGACGATGTCGGAGTACACATACAGGCCCGGCACCAGCATGGCGGTAATGCCCACGGCAGTGAATCCGGTGAGCCACAACTCCAGGCGTTTGTTTTCGGGTTGATACTGAGAGCGGCTGTGGCGGCGATATCGAAACCGGTAGACGGCGTAGGCCATGAACACCACTACCGCGATGAACACCAAACCGGTAATGGCGAGGGTAATGCCAATGGTTAGGTCAATGTCGCTCCAGTTGGACGCAAGAGGGGGCAGGCTCCAGCCACCGGCGAAATGGAACCAAAGGGACACCAACAACAGAGCAATCAGCGCGATGGCAATGGTCATAGGCGACATCCAAAAACCGCTTGCAATGGAAGCCGAGGCAGAACTCTGAACTGCTTAGCGTTTCCGCCCTAGCGATAACCACTAAGACTAGAAGCAGAACCGCACTCCTGCCAATCAACGACGCGATCGGCACCACAAAAACGCCTTGGAATGTCGACTGAATTCGGCACATTAGCGCCAGTTTGAGAACACTGTGTTTGCCAAAATACGGCTAATATATCAACAACTCCGATGGAGCAGAGGCCATTATCTGGTATCATTCGGGCCACTGAAAGCCGGCCGTAGAGCCACACCAACAACCATAAAATAAACTTGGTGAGCTTCAGTACTACCCTACAACCTCTAACAACAGGACAGTTGCAATGAGTCTTGCTGACACCGTATTGGCCGTTAACGACGATCTTCCTATCCGTACCGATAAGCCGGTCCACAGCGGCAAAGTCCGCAGTGTGTACTGGCTGACCGAAGCCGACAGTGCCCGCCTGATCAAGGAAAAAGGCTACGACGTCGCCGCCGATGCGCCGCTGGCGATCATGGTCATCAGCGATCGCATTAGCGCCTTCGACTGCATCTGGCATGGCGAGCAAGGCCTGAACGGCGTACCCGGCAAAGGCGCCGCCCTCAATGCCATCTCCAATCACTGGTTCAAGCTGTTCCGCGAGCAAGGGCTGGCCGACAGCCACATTCTGGACATTCCCCACCCCTTCGTGTGGATCGTGCAGAAGGCTCGCCCGGTGATGATCGAAGCGATCTGCCGCCAGTACATTACCGGCTCCATGTGGCGCAGCTACGCCAAGGGCGAGCGCGAGTTTTGCGGCATTGAGATTGCCGATGGCCTGGAGAAAGATCAGAAGCTGCCGGAACTGCTGATCACCCCGTCAACCAAAGGGATTCTGACCGGCATTCCCGGCGTGCCAGCGGTGGACGACGTCAACATTACCCGCTCTGACATCGTTAACAACTACTCCGCCTTCAACTTTACCAAGCTGGACGACATCGACCGCTACGAGCGTCTGCTCAAAGAGGGCTTCGATGTGATCAGCAACGCCCTGGCTGAGCTGGACCAGGTGTTTGTCGACACCAAATTCGAGTTTGGCTACGTCACCGACAGCCAGGGTCAGGAGAAGCTGATCTACATGGATGAGGTAGGCACACCAGACTCTTCCCGCATCTGGGATGGGGCCCAGTACCGCGATGGCGTGGTGGTGGAAAAATCCAAAGAGGGCTTCCGTCAGATGTTGCTGAACCACTTCCCGGATCCGGACATTCTGCTTAACAAAGATCGGATGGAGGAGCGCAGCGCCCTAGCCAGGGACAATGCCCTGCCAGAATCGGTACTGATGGATGTGTCCAGAACCTACATCGACATCGCCGAAAAGGTCACCGGTGAACCGCTGACTCTGTCTGCTAACCCCAAGGCGGAGATCATCGACATTCTGCGCAGCCAGTATGGCCTGATCGACTAAACGCGCCGAATGCCACGCAACACAAAGGCCAGCGACTGCTGGCCTTTTCTGTTGCCGGTGCCGGCTACACCTTAAACTGGGTGACGATCTGACGCTGCTGCTCAGACAGCTGCTGCAGTTCCTCGCTCAGCGCCGCCGACGACTCCGCCTCCTCGGTGATGCTACGGCTGGCTTCACGAATGTTAGCGACATTGAGGCTAATCTCATTGGCGACGCTACTTTGCTCTGCCGCCAGGTTGGCGATCATGGCGCCGTTATCCGTGATGTGACCGATGTGATTGACGATCACGGCCAACGCGGCATTCATCGCTTCCACCTGCTTCTCGGCATCCAGCGCCTTGTCGTTACCGCTGCTGATGGCCACCACCACGTCCCGGGTTTCTGACTGCAGCAGTTCGATCAGCTCTCGAATCTGGCCGATGGACTCCTGAGTCCGCTCTGCCAGCCCGCGTACCTCACTGGCGACCACCGCGAAACCCCGGCCCTGATCGCCGGCCCGAGCCGCTTCAATGGCGGCATTGAGCGCCAGCAAGTTGGTCTGCTCGGCAATGCCCTGAATGACGCCAAGAATCGACTCGATGTTCTCACTGTCCTGGGCCAGTTTATCCACCATCGGCATGGCCGCCGACACATCGCCCACCAGCGACTGCACCGCCAGGCTGGTGTGCTCGGCCACCTCCCGGCCCTGCTGCGCCGCATCATTGGCTTCATCGGCGGCAGTGGCGGCCTGGGCGGCGTTTTCCGACACGCTGTTGGCGGTCGCGGTCATCTGCTCCAAGGCGGTGGCCACCTGCTCCACCTCCAGAAACTGCTGCTGACTGCTGCCACTGGTTCGGGCTGCGATGGCCGAGGCTCTATTGGAGGTCGCCTGACCGTTACTGACCGACTCGTCGATCAGAGACACCGTGGAGTGCAACTTCTCCAGAAACTGATTAAACCAATGCACCAGCACACCGACTTCATCTTTGCTTTCCACCACCAGCCGCTGAGTCAGATCCCACTCACCCGAAGCGATCACCTGCAGCCGCTTAGTGACGTTCCAGATGGGATTCACCAGGTAGTACGACGCCAACCAAATCAGACCTAAAGCCAGCACGGTGATCACCGCAGCCGCCAATAACATCTGCCACATGGCCTTGCGGTTATGTTCATCCACTTGAGTGTCCAGCGCCAGGGCACTGGCCAACACCTGCTGGGTCGGAGCACTGAATACCAGAGTCCACGAGGTACTGCTGCCCTCAAAGGTCACCGGGATTCGAGCGAACAACTGACTGTCGTCGCGATTCCAGCCAATGGCAGAACCGGTGGCGGCCAAACTAAACTTCAGGTCGTCGCTCAGCTGCTGCGACGATTCTCCCAAACGGCTGGCATCGCCGTCACAGGCAACAATAAAGCCGTCCTGGCTGATCAGCGCCACCTCGCCATTGCCACCGACAAACTCGGCGTCCACCGACTCAATCAGCGGCTGCAGGGTGGCCAGCGACAGGTCGATGCCCATCACCCCGATCACCTTGCCATCGGCCTTCAGAGGCAAAGTAACCGAGGTAATCAGGTTGCCACCGGCCCCCACCTCATCCACATAGGGGTTGAGCACACACAGATCGCCGGTACGGGCGGGACAATCGAACCACTCGTTCTCCGGCATCCCTTGTTTATTGAGCTGACGGTTGTGAATGGCGGCCTCATCGACGATCTGCAACTGCAACTCACCGCCGTCGGCGCGATACCAATAAGGCGCAAAACGGCCGGCTTCATTAGACGCGGTCTCGGACTGGCCGATAAAGGGGGCATCGCTGCCATTCAACGCATCGGGGTTCATCACCACATAGATGCCACGTACATCCGGATGCAGAGCCACCTGATCGGCGATGAACGCCTTCAAGTCCTGCCTCAGGCTGCCATCGGCCAGCCCGCGCTGCTGCGCCTGCTGACGCATAAATTGCAGCGACTGAACCAGCATGTCACCGCGAAACAGATGCCGTTCGATGACGCTTTTGACCATCTGCGCCTGCTGGGATGCCAGCGCCTCCACATGAGCCCGGGCGGACTGCCGCAGATTTTCAGAGGTCTGCTGTCGAATCAGGGTCTGGGTCTGACCACTGTCGTACAGAAAGAAACCCACCATGGCCGACAGGGCGATGATCAGGCACACCCCAGCCACGATGGAAAATTTATGACGAATAGAGATATTCTTCATTCAACAAGGTCCGGTCGCTCCCTTGTTGTCCTACCTGTTATTGCTCTCTCACCTGCAATGAACGGCGAAGCATACGCCAAGGCCACTGTACATTAAAGCAATCTAATACAACGCGTTACATGAACACCAACTGGCTCACAGAACCGAAAAAACCTCGGTCAGCGGCTACAGTTTTTCCCACCTCCCATGCCTACGAAAGACCGCTCAATCCATCGACAACAATGACGGAAACCTGCCCGTCCGGGCTAAGCAACGCCACCGAGCTATGACCGCAGAGTCTTTCAACTAGGCAATGACCGCTAAGGCGCCAATACCGGTCATTAGCGTCTACCACGCACGACTTTGCGGCTTATTTGCAGAGCCGATCCGCCTTTCGCGCTAATGAGTAGGCATCTAAGGGCGTTGAGCCTGACCTAATCTACTGATACATTGGGACAAATACTCTCATCGGCTCAATGCTACGGCTTGCAGATATGCGGCAAGGGTGTCCAGAGTGAAAGGCGGCGATTTACCGCATAAAAATAGCTGTTATGCCAACTCATCAAGCAAAGGTAAAATGGGAAATTATCGAAACTTTGAACAAGATTTTGTAACTCGTACAATTGATCTTATTGAGCAATATAACGGGCTTATTGCCAATGAACCGTTTGAAAGACAGTTCAACTACACACTAACATTAAATTGTTTACTCGGATTAATTGTTATGCCTAAAGAGCGTGCAATCAATTGTATTCCGAGAGAGCGACTTACTTTAGATTTCAAACAAAGAATGGGGTTGCAACATTCAGAGTTACCTGATGCACAAACAAACTTACGACAGTTAATTATAAAAATTAGACACTCAATAGCTCACTTTGATATTGAAGTCGAATCAATAGATGAACACAGATTAGTGAATTATGTTAATTTCAAAGACACTGATACCAAGCAAATCTATGCTCGATTCAGTGCTAATGAAATTTTTCCATTTTTGCAATTCTATTCGACTCTGCTTGTAAATAGTATGAGACAGCAGCAGCGTCATAGAGAGTTAGCATAACAAACCCGTGTCCATTTTATCGGGTCAGGATCACGCCTACGGCGCACCTGAACCAAGGGTTATGTGTATTAATTGGGGGGTGTCATGAAAGCAATTGTTAAGGTGGGCAATATTAGTCGGGGGATGTATGCGGCTGATATCGAGGACTCTGGAGAGTTTGTTATTTTTGAGTTACTTGACTCTTCAGAACCAGAAGCTGGAGATGTTATTTATCATCCTGATTTCTACAGGATGGGTGGAGAACAATTCAAAAACCTCACTCAAAATTGCTCCATTGACGTTTTTGTTCAGAATATTTGCGATACTTCACAAGTTCGAGCGCAGTGCTTTTTATAGGAATACTCATTACAAAGAACTGTAGGCGGATTTCTGCCAGCCCGGCTCTGCTCGTGACTCGCAGATTTTAACCAGGCAAGCTGATCATGCTAAGTGGAGCATTACACGGCAAGTCCCTGAACCGCCTGAATGTGGTGGCTCGCCCCATTGGTGCCTGAATGCTCCTAGAGCTTTCCTGCTTACATCAGAAAGCCGCAACCAGTAACATATCAGTGAATAGTCATTCCAGCAAACCGGTTGACTAGACTTTCAAATGACTTTATATACTTTGAATCAAGAAGCTGACAATCTTCGTGACCACTATAATCAATAGCATTCACATCTTTATTAGATGAGTATTTTTCATCATCGTATTCTTGCTTCTTAAGCGTTGCAGTGAGAATGACCTGCTTAGGAAGAGACTTATATATATCAAGCATTTCCCTTTCTTTTGGTGTAGATAGCTCTCCATCTCTAAACGAGTCAATAACGATGGGAAATTTATGCTCCACGAGCTTATTCATAGCTACAAGTCGGCTGAAGTAATATTCTTGTTCTTCACAACCTGAGAATGCAGCGTCATTCTTTGAGAAAAGTGAAGAGAAAACAATATTTCCATTTGGATCTACTGTTTTGTATGCCACATTCATCTCGCATAGCAACTGTTTTAGAAGCTCTGCTTTTGCTTGACTATGTCCCTCAGCTCTATCATCAGCATTTAGTAAGTCCCTTTCCAATGACTCTATCTGACGGATAATGATATCTGCTTCAGCATCTAGAGAGGAGTCACTTTCCATTTCTTCTTTGTACAGAAGAATATCGCCTAACCTTGGTGGGGCTGTATTAATCAGTTCATTCAACTTTGACTGCTCAAAGTTAATTTCCTCAGAAATGTCCAGAATAATTTGTTCTTTCTTCTCGATCTCTTTCTGAATAGAAAACAGAATTTGTTTTCTAACTTGTGAATTGGTCACCTCAAATTTAAAGCCTTCTGACTTATAGATGAGATCTTTGCTACCACATTCTTTACAAGATATCTCACCAACATTGATATCCAAATTAAGAGATCTTAACTCAGACAATAGGCCTTCAAGCTTTAGTTTTCTATTAGTTTCTCTAGCCCGGGTTTTGTTTAGTTCTGCAACAATTTTATTTGCTCTATCGAGATCCTTTTTACTCTTTTCATAGATCGCTGCATTACCGACCTTTGAAACAATTTCAGCTAAGTCTGGTGCCTTCAAGATTTTCATCTTCCTCTTGATATTTGCAAGCTGAGACTTGAGCTTCTTAATCTCCGCCTTAATAGCCTTGGGATCATCAAATTCACCAACAGAAGTAGGCTCATATCCACAAAGTGAGTAGAACATACTTTCAAAATCAGCTTTATTAAACTGACCTCTTGCTATTACTCCCGAAGAGCGTCGATTATCCTGACCAATAAAAAACATCTCATAAAACAACTGGAAATCAACTGTTCTGATCCGACCATCTTTTATAATTTTAGGTAATGGAAAAATATGCTCATCAAAGAAATATTTAAACTCGGTAATGCTTCTAAAGAAATGCACTCGCTCATTATATCTGACAGATAATGCATTATTGCGTCTTAAGAACTCAAAGTCTGTGCCTCCAACTTCGACATGAGAATAGAAGAAGTTGTTTTTATAATCAAAACTCGCGGGAAAAGTCGGCTCATAACCCATGGAAAACATGAGTCCTTGCATAACTAATGTCTTTCCTCGGTTATTATCATTGCTGAAGATTACATTTACACCGTCAGTAAGGCGCTCTTCAATAAAAGCCCCTTGATCATTTCCCAATGCAATTTTTTTAACTTTCATTACTAAATCCATCTTTAGCTAGCGCTATCAAGTACATAATTGCATCTTGATTTAAGTAATGCGAGGTAACTTTGACATTAAATACCAGCTTGCCATACAGGTTCTCCGCACTCACCTTGCAGTCCACCTTAAGATTGTCAATGATGAATTCACAAACTTTCCAAAACTGATTGTCCGAGTTCTTGTCAAAGAATGCTCGGGATAAATTAGATTCACATTCCTGAAGAAAGTCTGCTATGTCCTCACCATTATCAAACTTTCCACTAACATAGCTAAACAGCGCAGTTGGTATACCTCGGCTACTGAATAATTCAGCCCCCATCAACCTACTTATCAATAAAGTATAGATATCTCTCGTTCTTAAGTGACGCTCAAACTTAAGAACTTCAGCTGGACTATGAATCAAGCTTCCTTCGATAGTGGTGTTTTTGAGAGCCGACTGGATATCCCTCAACTCATCAAAAATACTCGAGTAAAGTTTTTCTGGTAAAGCGGATTTGTTTTTAAATCTGGATAGATTTTTAATGTACGTGCTATTTCTATGTGTATCTTCAACAAAAGTTACAGTAGACAGAAACTTACCAAGCACTTTCTCGTCTACAGTACCATGTTTTTTACAAATTTTCTTAGCCAAGCTTTGCTCAATTAACTGCGCCGTACTATCAGCGATGTTCTCATATCCATAGACATGGAGAGACTCATCATTCAGATAAGTTCTAGTTAGCTTGGGAACAAATAGAATGTAATCAAAAAAATTAAAAATTGATACGTAGTTGTCGTATAGGGTAATTAAGCTTTCGCCAATTTTCCTAGGGTAGAGGCTCTTATGGTTTTTACTTTGAACATCCCACATTTTCGAGAAGCTTTCATTTGCCGCAGTGACATCGTTAAAACAGTCAACAGTAATTATATCAACTTCGGCACTATCCTCTCTCATCCCAAGAAGATAGAGCATCGATTTCGTTTCAAAATCAGATGCTTTTTTGTTATTGATCTCTGTATTCTCAAAAATATACAAAGTGCAGCCTCTAAACTAGAGAAACCATATGCAAAATATGGCGCCGTAACTTAAAAAGTAAGTTGCTTTACTTTATCGCCCACCATGACAGCAAAAAAATAAAAGCACAACAGAGCAGGAAATTCCATTTATTTCGCCGTCAGTTTGAGGTGCTTCCCATTACTCAACATATTTGTGACGGAGTTTGGGAACATAGCTCACCGGCTTCAAGCCACTGTCACCTGAAACCCGGTGGATAGAAAGTGTAGTGTTCTAACGACCCCGTCCCCCCATAAAGGTGGTAGAGTCATCTTCCGTAAGAAGAGGTGTTCCATGACCAGAAAACCAGTTGTCTTCAAAAGAGGGACTTTCTCAGCCTCCTATGACCGCAATGTGGCGAGAGCAGCCATTCAACTACGCCACGTGCCACAGCGCGAAGACAGTGCTACAAGGACAGCCATGTTAAAGGTGGCATCATGGAGTGTCGATGTCTGGACGACTGCAATCTGGCGCGCGCAACCTGTTAACTAGGAGGTTGCGCTTGCGCACAGGCATGAACCAAATCTAAAACCCTATCAAGACCCCCACGCCTACAGCATCGGTAAAGCATTTTTTTACAAGGGCTATAAGATGGATGTCTATGTAACTGAGATGGACCAGGTGTTTGTCGACACCAAGTTCGAGTTTGGCTACGTTACCGACAGCCAGGGTCAGGAGAAGCTGATCTACATGGATGAGGTAGGCACACCGGACTCTTCCCGCATCTGGGATGGGGCCCAGTACCGCGATGGCGTGGTGGTGGAAAAACCCAAAGAGGGCTTCCGTCAGATGTTGCTGAACCACTTCCCGGATCCGGACATTCTGCTTAACAAAGATCGGATGGAGGAGCGCAGCGCCCTAGCCAGGGACAATGCCCTGCCAGAATCGGTACTGATCGGTGAACCGCTGACACTGTCTGCTAACCCCAAGGCGGAGATCATCGACATTCTGCGCAGCCAGTATGGCCTGATCGACTAAACGCGCCGAATGCCACGTAGCAAAAAAGCCAGCGACTGCTGGCCTTTTCTGTTGCCGGTGCCGGCTACACCTTAAACTGGGTGACAATCTGACGCTGCTGCTCAGACAGCTGCTGCAGTTCCTCGCTCAGCGCTGCCGACGACTCCGCCTCCTCGGTGATGCTACGGCTGGCTTCACGAATGTTAGCGACATTGAGGCTAATCTCATTGGCGACGCTACTTTGCTCTGCCGCCAGGTTGGCGATCATGGCGCCGTTATCCGTGATGTGGCCGATGTGATTGACGATCACTGCCAACGCGGCATTCATCGCTTCCACCTGCTTCTCGGCATCGCGATTCATTTTATTTGAGCGTTTTCAGTTCATAATCAATTTCGAAATTTTCTGCGGCTATTCACATTGCTGGAGTGTCAATTAAATTAGTTTTTTTTACCCAAGGCGCCACGCACAAAAATATAGAATATATCATTAAGTGAAATTACAGAGATTCAATTGATGACCCACCCAAAAGTAATACAAGAGGTCAATATTTCATTTCTTAGTTGATGGATGTGACTCATTATGCCGATTTCTTCTCGATCACTTCTAAATTTAGAATCACATTCAAGAACGCATTTATTATTACGATCTTCCCGTCATTTTTTGCAGTTTTTTGGAGATGACAATCCGCCTTCATTGCAAATCTTTTTAAAGATTCGCTCTGACTCCATACGAAAAAATTTGTAGTTGTCACTGATCTGCATAACACCTGAGATATCGTATATTTTTGATAGCAGTACTGCCCTGTTATACAAATAGTCTTTACCATTCCCACTGTAGTACCCCAAGGTCTGCTCCAACATCGCGAGCGCAGATTTATGACGCCCTATAGATACTAGCCTATCACTTTCCATAAGACTGCACTCAAGATACTCCACAGAATGCATCCCATTCAGCAAAGCAATGCTCATGCAGGATTTATTGGTTGCATCCAGCATCCCCCCACTTTTTACGCCTACATTAATAGCATCTTCTTCTTGTGTGGCCTTGGGCATCATATAGTCGAAGTCAATGAAAATATGATACTCTGACAGGAGTATTTCATTTACTGTCTTTAATCCGATTATTTTTTTAAATTTGTCTACCAAACTATTATTTTTGTAGATTCCACCAACAACAATTGCCTCGTTTGCATCGGACTGAAAGAAACTGAGCTTCATCTGTCTTTCTGAGCTTAGCTCAACCTCCATCTTTTTATTTATATCGACAATTGCTGAATGTGATTTCCAAGAATTACTCTTGCTCGGGCTGTAAGAATAGAAAATGTTAATCACTGGTACCAGGTTAATATGTTCATTTGTCACCTCTTTACCAAAAGCAGGGTTATGAACCAAGCCTGTTATCATACAAAGGACGATTGCAACCTCCTTCACAAACAACCTGTAAATATTAACAAGCTCATTTGACCTTTTACAAAACTTCATGCCGTCTCTTTAATAAATTATTCTTTTACACAAAATGATTATCCATCATACCTATTCTCAGCTAATTCCTTTCCATTATGGAAAAATCTTAACTAGCTCATCAGAATAAAAAATTAACTTTTCCCTAATCGCTTCTTGTTCAGGACGATCAAATTGCCGGCCTATACCATTTAGGTTTTGAGAAAGAAAATCCAGTCTTTTAATATAGCTTTTATCCTGTAACAATTGCTGTTGTTGCAATAGAGTTTTCATCAGGGAATCAATGATCTTAATACTCTTATCAATCTCATTTTGTGCGTTAACTGCTTTTGATAGAAGATTCAGCCTTAACAGCGAACCCTCAATTTCTTCGATTATCATGGGCAATGGGTACCCGACTGATTCTCTTAGATGATTCATATAATCTAGATAGTCATCAACGGAAACTAAAGACTCAGAATATTTGCCACTGCCCAAAAAGTAATTGTATTTTCTTTTGGCGATTGCAAAATTAAACCGACCTACAGTAGAAGAAACTAATGGAGCGTAATGTAGTGGCCACGTATAAAATGAATCATCGTAGATAGACTTCGTTATTGATGCGCACTCAGATTGAGATAGACTGTAATTAATAAATTCGCTAGATCCTGCGCCGTAGTCATATAACAATTCGTATATTTCTGGTTGATAGCCATATAAGCCAGCACGTATATCATTATGGCATGCGTATCCATATTTATCCGTTAAAGCTTTAACATCACCTCCATTATCTTGATTTATATCAATAAGGATAACACTACTTGTTAAGGTTGCTTCAGGTAAGTCTATTGTGCACTTTAGAGCTTTAGAACATATTTTATGAAATTCTCCACACTCTCCGCCGACACATTCTGTTATGGTAGCTAAATACGAAATTTGTGAAACGTCATCAACCTTTATGAATAGCTCTCTTTCATCAATGATCCCTGCACTATATTTATCACCATATTTGAATGAGTCCATATTCTTCCAGAGCACGGCCTCTGTTACTTTGTGAGTTTTTGATGCAAACAGAATGAGTCTTTTGTCTTCCGCATGCAGATAACTAGATAGGAATACCGTTGCTAAGATAGTGCCAAGTAAGATATTGCGATTATTAGATTTCATTCTGTTATTATTTCTATAGGTTCTCTTGCGATTTTTCGCAGCACCTTGAGACATTATCAAAGCACCAGCGAACACACAAGCGACATAGAAACGCCTGCGTTATCAATATGATTTTAATCACCTTTAAAATTCCTTTATGATTTAGATCACAAAGTTTTAATCCCTTAGAAAACCTCGCATCCCGACCCACAAAGGCAATTATAGGCCTAGCAACTTCTTCGCCTTCTCCATATTCCCCCCCTTCTTATCTGCAGGACATTGCTCAACAACCACAGTAAGGCAAAATTACAAGCCTCAATGACAAGCAAAGTCAATAGAGCAAATTTACAATAGCTTGCAGATCTCTTTTACAGCCTATTATCGAGCCAATTAAATTCGCCGCTGGGAATATGCAGATCTGTTTATATGCGCACCACGCCATCCCCCACAATCAGACATGAAACAGCCTAAACACTATAATATTTGTTTAAATTGAACTGCTTTCTCTGTTCCACATTCAAAGATTATCGGCTCAGATAAATTTGTAGCTTTGTCCCTCATATGAAAATACAGCACACTCCATTATTACCCGCCCTATACGATTACGACAACCCACCATATACAGTCTCTAATTCCATTAGGAAGCTACTCCAGTGTTTTTAGCCATGCGTCCAATTCATACACCAGAAGGACGATTTCAGCCCTCCACACTACCGGACTGCAATCAAATGCCTAAGCAACGCCCTTCAATTCCAACAAACCCATGGTGAATTTCAGGGCCTGCTCAGTCTGGGTCTGAACCGCCGCCGGCACTGGCTGATCAGCTACTAAATGGCTCTCTACATCGGCCTTTAGCTTCTGGTTTCGAGCCACCAGACCCTCAACAACAGCGGTGAAGTCGATTTCTTTCATGGTTACCTCCTAGGCTCTGGGCTGCCAGCCGCAGCCTCTGTGGTTTGTATCGGGGCGCGCCCCAGTTGACGCTCCAACAAGTCCCTTTGAGCAGGCGTCAACAGCTCATTGCGTAGCCCGGGATCGGACAGCAGCTGCTCCGGAGCACAATTGTAGGCTCTTCCCACCACCTGAAATTGGTGAATCTACCCTCCACCCTTCAACCACCTCTAAGAACTTGGGCCCCAGCCAGACCAGGACTCCAGTGTTGCTTTGGTAATGGGGCTATTTTCTTTCCGGCCTGCCTATGCCTAGGCCCACTAAATAACCATCATCTGACCATCGTCCATTACGCCAACGATCCAGTTCACAAACTGGCCTGGTGGTACGGAATCGACTATTTCGGGCCTTGAATCGACCTCCCTGAGCGATCAAGTATTGATTAAATTTTCTTTTGCGAAATGTTCAAATCGCAGAGGAAATGATGATGAAACAACAACTAACACAACGAAATTCGCTAACACTGTGTGCCAGTGCGCTGATTCTGATCCTGACCGGATGTGGCAGTGACAGCGACAATACCAACAGTTCGGATCCCAACCTGCCACCGGGCCTCGGAGCCATATCGGCGATTGCCGTTATCGGCGAAGACACTTCCATTGACGTCCTGGCCGAAGCCAGTGATCCGGAGGGCGACTCCCTCTCCCTGACTGATGCCAAAGTGGTTCAGGGCGCCGGCGAAGTACGGGTGAAAGACGACCTACTCTGGTTTGTCTCCAGTGACTATGGTCTGGCGCAGGTGGAGTACACCATCAGCGACGGTAACGGCGGTAAAACCGTTGCCGTGGTGGATGTGGAGGTAAAAGCCAGTATCCAGGATTACGCCGGTACCGAAACCTGCCTACGCTGCCACCAGGACAAGGCCAGCTTCAAGGAAACCGGACATAACTGGAAGTTCACCAAGATTGAAAACGGACAGGCACCGGACCTGCCCTTTACCTCTCTGGACGGGGCCTTCGATCTGTATGAAGGGGTCGAAAACAGCGCCGGTGTGCCCGAGAGCTGGAGCGACGTCAGTTACCTGCTGGGAGGCTTCCAACGTCAGGCGATTCTAGTCGATAACAATGGCTATATGATCAACGGCACCAAGGCGATGTTTGATGTGTTGCCAAAAGGGGAAACCCTGGACGAGTCTCGAGTGGTTCCGTTCGCGCCGGGTGCAGGTGGAGACGGCATGCCCTACACCTGCGGCCACTGCCACAACACTGGCTGGCGCGACTACACCTCGGAGCCTGGTGACGATCGTAACCACAACCGCCAGGATGGCCTGATTGGCATGGAGGGAACCTTTGCCCAGGCTGGCGTGCAGTGCGAAGCCTGTCACGGCGCCGGTGGCGATCACGCCAAGAGCCCGAGCAAAGACAACATCGTCCGGGTGGCCAAAGGTCGTCTTCGCGCCGACCTGACTGCCATGAACCAAGCCTACGGCGAGCCGATCGCCTGCGGCGAATGCCACACCAAATCCGGTGAGCGTTGGTACAAAGACGGTTACATGACCCCCTATGACGAAAAGTTTGGCGGCGACACCATCGGTGGCTTCGTTAAGGACTACTTCGAAGAGGGTCGCAATGCCGGGGATGCGCTGCTGGGCTACGATCCAGACACCGGTGTGGCTACCGGCAAGAAACGGATGTTCCAGTGCATTCACTGCCACAACCCTCACCTGTCGACCAACTTCCGCGACAAGCCCGGACACGAGGAAGCGCTGACAACGGAATGCCAGGACTGTCACCCGAGCGTGAAGTTCAACGATGGCCTCGGTGCCATGCATGGCGCAATGGCAGACTGTACCGATTGCCACATGCCTAAGAACTCCCACCTGTTCCGGATTGACCTGTCGGCGCCATCAGAGGACCCGTACCACTACGGTGAAGATGGCAAGACCCGTCAGCCCTGGCTGCGGCCGGTGCAATCCTGTCAAGGCTGTCACCCAGAGGATTACGATGATCGAGCCAGCCGACTCGGCAAGGTTCACAAGTAATCTGTCACGATAGCGACACATAGCCCAAAGCCAGCGACCGACCAGTCGCTGGCTTTTTCATTTGAATCACAACGTCATCAACGGCCATAAGCAAGGTGTCCAGATGAGTTTAGAATGAGTCCACGACACGCTCTGCACAGAGCCCACTTGACCCACTTAAGCGTTAAAGTCTCACCGTACCTGCCCGCTTGCCACCTTAGCGAATCACAGGATCCCGGGATACAACCAAAACCGACCGAAAGACTCAATATAAAATCTGAGTCTGCGGCAAGACCAGGCTAACTCAACCTTACTGAAAAACTCTAATTAGGCGGGCACGCATACTGGAATGGTGACATCTTCATCAACACCAACGCATTCAGAAAACGTGAGTCTTATTCACCAGTAATTGTTTTTGTGCGGTGGTTTCCATAACCCATCAGTTTTAGCGAAAGTTATTGATTAATATTAATAAACCCAATGATAATGTCGCCTTTTTTCGGCTAGATAAGACTGTTTGATTAAAGGATAATTAATGCGCAACCTGCTCAACATCGCTCTGCTTTGTGCTTCGGCCACCTTCGCCATGCAAGCACAGGCTGGTGACATTAAGGTGCTCAGCGCCGTTGTAAAAGATAAGAATATTGGCGATGCACACATCACCTGGCAACGTAATGGTTCCAGCTCCCAACAAGCGATAACATCATCCAGAGGCACAGCCCATGTACCCGACGCGGTTGTGGATGATGCCGACACGACCATGATCATCAACAAGCCAGGGTATTCCACTCTCGTCGTTAAGTGTCCTTGTGATAACTTTACCTATGCTCTGTCGCCGGTAATGCAGAGCTTAGACGGTCTGCGTGCTGTTTTAACATGGGGGGCGAGCCCTCGCGATCTGGACTCGCATCTGGCCTTTCCGGGTAACCATGTCTACTTTTCTAATAAGACAGGTGACGCGGTCAATTTGGACGTAGATGACACCACAAGTTATGGACCAGAAACCATTACCATCGAGCAAAAATACGATGGCCAGCGTTACGTTTATGCGGTTCATGATTACTCCAATGGCTCCAAGAAAAACTCCACAGCAATGAGTTTTAGTAACGCACGTGTTGAAGTGTATGTGGGCCAAACACTGATTCGCACTTATCGCGTGAAGCCTGATACGACAGCGACCAGTTGGGTGGTATTTGGTATTGATGAAGGAGGGGCCTTTCATGACATCAACCAATACCTAAGCCTGAGCCGGAAAGGGATGCAACAGCACTTACACAGCTTGATTGCCGCCGACTCTTTTGAGGATCACTCGCTGATCACGCCTGCCATTAAGAAGGAAGCCAAACGAATCAATACGCGTGGCGAGTCTCTTTACCATGACAAGCGCTTAGAAGATGCCATGTACACCTTCCAAGATGCCATCAACCTGTATCCCTCTTATGGCCAGGCATACAGTAATCTCGGGCTGACCTACCAAAAACTGAACCGTACCGCAGAAGCTCTGTGGGCGAACCGTAAAGCCATCGAATTGGCCAGCGGCAAACACAAAAACCGCGTTCAAGCGAGCAGCTACTACAACATTGCGCGCATCTATGAGGCCAAAGAGCAGTGGCGTGCCGCACTGGAAAACTTCCGCAAGGCTAAATCGCTGCGTCAGCACAGTGCTTATGACAACGGCATTGCCCGTATGCAGGAAAAATTGCAGTAACCCGCAAGCGTTCCCGACATCAAATCCATGATGTCGGGAGCATCTCTCAACGCATTGTTTAATTGGCAGGACGTTGTAATGAAGTTACGTAGCTTATTGGTCTGTTTATTGATTTTTCCTGTCACCTTGCTTGCCGCAGGCCCGGAAAAAGTGGCAACGCTTGATCGTGATCTTTGGCCTTATGCTATTGATACCCCCGCACAGTTTGATAAAGCCTCGAATGCCGAGATACAGATGCAAACACGGGTAATAAGCACTACGTCGTTACTCACAGAAGCGGACATCAAAGCATTCACAGGGCTGAAGACGGTCAATGTTACCGGGGTAAAAGAGTGGCTTACTCGAACCCAAACCAGATTACTTGAGAACCATCAACACGCCTGTGGCAATGGCCCTAAATGCGCTCGAAACTGGCGAGAATTGCAGCAATTAAGCAAGGGTAATCTCGAGCACGATCTGGAAGCACGCTGGAAAATCTGGGCACAACAGAGCCAGAAGTTCCATCAACGTTACCTGTACGAACAGGTTCGCCTAGCGGCCTTATTCCCCCGCATCACCAGTGAAATCGATCGGCTATCGAGTCAAGAGGTAAATGGCTTCGAGCTAAAAGACGGTGATTTCTTATTAACCTATGATGATGGTCCGTCACCTCATCGCACTGCACCGTTGATCCGTGCACTAAAAAAATACGATATCCATGCTTTTTTCTTTGTGCTTGGAGAGAGCCTCGATAGGATTAAACCGGCCGCGGATGCCTATCAGGATCAATGTTTGGCATCCCATGGTTATCAACACCAAAGCCACGCCAAATGGCAGGATTGGCAACAGTCACTGGCTGATACTCGAGTTGAACTGGCTGCCTATCAGCCTGGCCCTTATTGGTTTCGGCCTCCCTATGGTCAACGCCACCAAGCACTGCTAACCGATTTACAGCACCACAATGAAACAGTGATGCTTTGGAATATAGACAGCCAGGATTGGAACAAAAAACTATCTGAGCAACAAGTTGCCGATCGTGTCATTACCTTAATGTTACTCTGGCGCCGAGGCATCATTCTGTATCACGACATTCATAGTCGTGCACAAAACAATCTCCCCATGCTTAATGGCTTAGTCACTCAGTCCGATAGGCGTTGGGTCGATTGCCGTCACTTCTGAGTGCCGAGATAACTGAGATAGATCCTTTCCCGGTCGCTCAATTCGATGTCACCAAACACCACAAAAAAGCCGGTGCAGATGCACCGGCAAACAGGCAGAGAGCGCTTTGAAAGCTAGGAGGGAATCGGGCGGCGATCCTCGATGACAATGCCATCGGCCGGCAAACTGCCCGGTGCCACCCAGGCAACATCGGCGCCCAATTTGAGCATCGTCCGCGCCAACTCGGCCACCTCGGACTGCGGCAATGGCACCTCGGCCGCCGGTTCGCACAACAGGGTCAACTGATCGTTGTGGCCCTGGCGCTCTACCAACGCTCGAATGCGAGTCATGCCGCCAACCTGGCTGCGCAGTTGCTCCAGTTGACGAGGATGAACAAACATCCCTTTGACCTTGGTGGTTTGATCCGCTCGCCCCTGCCAGCCTCGAATTCGGCCATTGGTGCGCCCGCACGGGCTGGGTGCGGCCAGCATCGACGACAAATCGCCGGTGGCAAAGCGCAGCAGCGGATAATCACCGTTAAAACTGGTCACTACCACCTCCCCCACCTCGCCGGCTGCGACAGGCTGCTCGGTACCGGGGCGAACGATCTCCACCAACAGATCCTCCGCCAGCACCAAACCTTCTCCAGGCCGAGTCTCATAGGCGATCAAACCAATGTCGGCAGTGGCATAGGCCTGCAACACCGTGATCCCAGCTTCTGCAAAGTCGGCCCGTAGCGATTCGGGCAGCGCCTCGCCGGTCACCAACGCCATTCGAAATGACAACCGCTGACCCGCCTGTTGCGCCTTATCCAGCAGAATCTTCAGAAACGAGGGCGTGCCACAATACCCTTGCGGTTGCAGCCGGGCATTGATGGCCAACTGCTGTTCGGTCTGACCCGGTCCCGCCGGAATCACCACGCAGCCACAGGCGCGGGCGCCGGAGTCGAGGATAAAACCGCCGGGACTGAGGTGATAAGAGAGGCAGTTCTGCACCCGGTCGCCTGGTCGAAATCCGGCGGCATAAAACGCCCGCCCCATGCGCCACCAGTCTGGCTGGTTGCATTCCGGCTCGCAGATGGGGCCCGGCGACAGGAACAATCGATCCAAGGCGACGCCTTCGGTCTCCATTCCTGCCAACGGCGGCTGGGCCTGCTGCAGGTCGATTAAGTCCGACTTACGGGTAATGGGCAACGTCGCCAGCGCCTGACGACTGCTGACCTCATCCACGGCGATGTTCGAAAGCAAGCGCCGGTAGTAACTGCTGTGTTCACGGAGGTGGCCCAAAAATTCTGGCAGTTGCGACAACAGGTGCTGCTCACGATTGTCGGCGTCCTGGCACTCTTTGGGATCAAAAAATCCGTTCATGGCGCTCCCCTTACAACCAGCGCTTACGGCGCTTGTAGGATTTCAGGTTCTTAAAGCTCTTACGCTCTTCGTTACCGCCGCCCAGGTAGAACTCTTTCACGTCTTCGTTGTTGAGCAACTGCTCGCGGGTGCCATCCAGCACAATCTTACCGGACTCCATGATGTAGCCGTAGTCCGCTGCCTTAAGGGCATAGTTGGCATTCTGCTCCACCAGCAGCATGGTAATGCCCTGCTCCTTGTTGATCTTCTCGATGATGCCAAACACCTCTTTAACCAACAGCGGCGACAACCCCATGGAGGGCTCATCCAGGCAGATCATCTTCGGCCTGGCCATCAGCGCCCGACCGATGGCCAGCATCTGCTGCTCACCGCCAGACAGGTAACCCGCCAGACCGGTGCGCTCTTTCAGGCGAGGGAAATACTCAAACACCATTTCGATGTCTGCCGCCACCTCGTTGTCGCTGCGGGTATAGGCCCCGAGCTTGAGGTTTTCAATCACCGTCATGTCCTCGACGATGCGCCGCCCCTCCATCACCTGGAAAATGCCATCGCGCACGATGGCTTCCGGCGACTGACGGTCGATGCGCTGCCCCATGAAACGAATGTCGCCGCGGGTCACTTCACCATCTTCCGACTTCAGCAGCCCGGATATCGCCTTCAGGGTGGTGGACTTGCCGGCGCCGTTAGGGCCCAGCAGGGTCACAATCTGGCCCTTAGGCACATCAATGCTGACCCCTCTGAGCACCTGAATCACCTCGTCGTACACCACTTCGATGTTGTTGATGCACAGGACCGGCTCCGCCACCTGGGTTTGTACTGCTGCTTGGCTCATAAATACTCCAAATACGATGTGGGAAAACTGCCGGGACGATCGGTCTGATCGCCCCAGCAACCGGGATCAGAAGCCCAGCCAGTCGTCACGGCGCTCCAGAGTCATCTGGCTGACGCGCTCAATCTGAACGTCACCGTTGTTGTAGTTGCCTTTGTAGATGTTGACCTGGTTGACGCCGCGGTGGTCCTCGTTGGTCCAGTTGGCTGCCAGGCAGACTCCATCCAACCCTTGAGGCACCCAGTTTTCACGCACGTACATGCCCTTTTTGATGTTCTCGCCGGTGATGCCGCCATTGTCCTTGGCCCACTCCATCGCTTCTTTCATAAAGAACGCCGAGCACACGCCACGAATGTAGTGGTGCAAGCGCGGCTGCTCACCGGAAGGATCGGACATCTTGGAGACTTCACGCACCAGCTTCATGCCCGGTACTTGGTCGCTCCAGAACGGGTTCATGGTGGGGAAGATATAATCTTTAATCCCCTCACCCGCGGCCTCAAACACCTTGCGGTCACCGCCCCAGATGTTGGACATAAACTGAATGTCGGTGCCAACGGTATTGCACGACTTCACCAGCGACAGTACCGAGCCGCCGAGGTTGCCGATGTAGCCGTAGTTGGTGCCAGAGCTTTTCAGGCTCAGGCACTGGGCCTTGAAGTCGCCGGGTTTCATGGAGATGACGACCGGTGGCTGAACCTCAAAGCCCAGTTCGGTGGCGTAGGCAGCACAGGCCGCCTTAGGCGCATTCGGGTAGGGGTGGTTAGCCCCGATGTGAGTAAATTTCGGCTTGCCAGACTTGCCTTTGCTTTTCCAGTCTTCTGCGGCCCACTGCACCAAGCCGCGACAGGAATCGGAGTAAGACGCGCCATAGAAGAAGTTGTAGGGGGCTGGCTTCTTGGTGTTGGGATTTTTGCCCATGGGATCGGTCAGGTGACCGGAGTAAGACGCCGAATAGACCGGAATCTTGTCCTTGGCCACGAAGGAGATCAGCGCCTCGGTATCGGCGGTGCCCCAGCCCTGCATCGCCACCATTCCTTTGCGGGACTTCCATTTTTTGTACGAGGCGATGGCCTGAGGCACCTTGTAGGCGTAGTCGATGGTTTCAAACTCCAACTGGGTGCCGTTGATGCCGCCGTTGGCGTTGATGTAGGCCAGAGAGTCGCGCACGCCATCGGCATACACCTTGCCCACAAAGGCCGTGGGGCCGGACATGTCGGCCAGATGACCGACAAATACCGAGTCCTGTGCCTGGGCCGATGCGGCCATCATGGCCATGGCCACGGCGGATGAAACAAACAGAGTCTTGTGCATGTGAGTATCCTTTAAGTTCAGGCCAAAGGCCTGGCTGTCCTTAGACGCCCGAACGCGGCCACACCGGGGTTCGGGCAAGCGTGCTTACTGTCCACCGCCTCAGTAAGAGAAGGGATAAAACTTCCAGTAGTTTTTGATCTGCTGCCAACGGTGAGCCAGCCCTTCCGGCTCAAAAATCAGGAACAGGATGATCACCAGGCCGATGGCCATCTCTTTGATGTAGGCCAGACCGTCCACCACCATGGGGATGTTGCCCCAGTCGGTCATCTTCATCAGGCCAACACCGCCCTCCAGCGCTTCCGGCAGCAGCACCATAAACACCACCCCCATCAGGGTGCCCTTGATGGAACCGAGGCCGCCGATGATCACCATCGCCAGGAACTGCACCGACATGAAGATGGTGAACCCTTCCGCCGACACGTAGCCCAGGTAGTGAGCGTACAAGGCACCGCCGATACCGGCGTAGAACGAGGAGATACCGAACGACAACAGGCGATACTTGTTGAGTTTGACCCCCATGATCTCCGCCGACAGGTAATGATCCCGCACCGCAACAAAGGCTCGGCCATCGCGGGAGCGCATCAGGTTGCAGCCCCAGATGAACATAAACACCAGCGCAAACAGGGCGATGTAATAGAACTTCTCGTCGGTATCAAACACCACGCCGAACAGGTTGATGGGCTCGGCCATGGAGCCGGCGCTGCCGCCGGAGAACCACTCGGCGCGGCCGAAGAAATCTTCGATGATGAACTGAGCCGCCAGGGTGGCGATGGCCAGATACAACCCCTTAATCCGCGCCGCTGGCATGCCGAACATCATCCCCACCGCCATGGTCAGAAACCCCGCCAGCGGAATGCACAGGAACACCGGAATGCCGAAGCTGGTGTTCATCCAGGCCGAGGCAAAGGCGCCGAAGCCAAAGAAGGCACCATGGCCCAGTGAGATCTGGCCGGTAAAGCCCACCAGAATGTTCAGGCCCAGGGCGGCAATGCCCAGGTAGGAGATCTGAATAAACAGCGTCAGATAGTAGGCATCCAGCACGAAGGGTGCCAGGCAAGCCAAGGCGATGACCAGCGCGGTAAACCAGCGGATGGTGCGGGTTTCAAAAATGGTGTTGTCCTGCTTGTAGCTGGTGCGAAAATCGCCGCAGGGACGCATGGCCAGACTAGACATAACGCACTCCTTGTAGTGTCTGGATTGGGGTAATCATTGTCAGTGTCATGGTCTGCTCCTTAGATCCGCTCGATGTCACGGGTGCCGAAAAAGCCGTAGGGCTTAAACCAGAGGATCAGCAGCAGCACGTAGAAAGGCGCAATGTCGTACATGTTGCCAAAGTGCAGGTACTGGCTGTCGAAGAACTCCGCCAGGTTCTCCAACACACCGATGGTGATGCCGCCGACGATGGCGCCGACAATGGAGTCCAGGCCACCCAGAATCACCGCCGGGAACACCTTGATGCCAATGGCTGACAACGAGTCGGAAACGCCGTTGACCATGCCAATCACCACCCCCGCCGTTGCGGATACGGTGGCGGCAATGCCCCAACTCATGGCAAACACCTGCTTCACCGAGATGCCCAGGCTTTGTGCCACCTGCTGATCGAAGGCGGTGGCCCGCATCGCCAGGCCGTGCTTGGAGTGTTTAAAGAACAGGTAGAAACCGACCATGATCATCAGCGCAATCACGGTGCTCATCAGGTAGGCCAGCTCGACGTTAAGGCCAAACACACTGATGCTTTGGGTCTCAAACACCTGCGGGTAGCTTTCCGGTGCCACCCCGAAAATCCACTTGGTCAGTGACTGGAAGAAGATCGACAGGCCGATGGTTACCATGATCACCGAGATGATGGGCTCGCCGATCATCGGCCGCAGCACAATCATCTGCAACGCCACCCCGAATAGGGCCATGAACGCCAGACTCATCAGAAAGCCGATGAAAAACGGCAGTTGCAGGTACACCAGCAGTGCCCAACATACCCAGGCCCCCACCAGCAGGAACTCGCCCTGGGCAAAGTTGACGATCTGAGTGGATTTGTACACCAGCACGAAGCACATGCCGACCACCCCGTAAAGCAGGCCCACAATCAGGCCATTGACGATCAGTTGCAGCAGCAGCTCGAAATTCATGAGGCTCTCCTTTGCTCAGTGTGCTCCAGGGACTCCACCAGCGTGGCCACCTGCAGCTGGGTTTCCACTCGGGTCTTGGTGCCATCCTGGAAGGTGATCACCGTATCGATGTCGACGTGGTCGCTGCCGCCGTAGATGGCGTCGATGATGTCGCCATACTTCTCGGCGATCACCCCTCGGCGCACCTTCCGGGTTCGTGTCAGTTCGCCGTCATCGGCGTCCAGCTCCTTGTACAGCAACACAAATTTGTGGATTTTCTGCGCCTCAGGCAGGGTGGCATTGACCTTCTCCACCTCCTCAGACAGCTTCTGATACACCTCGGGCAAGGTGGCCAGATTGGTGTAGTTGGTGAACGCCAGCCCGCGCTGCTCCGCCCACTTGGAGACGATGCTGAAGCGGATGCACAAAATGGCCGACAGATAGGGGCGGTTCTTACCCAGAATCACCGCCTCGCCGATGAAGGAGGAGAACTTCAGTTTGTTCTCAATGTACTGGGGTGAATACTGGATGCCGCCACTGGTATGGGCCAGGTCCTTGATGCGGTCGATCACCACCAGGTGACCGGACGGCTTGAAGTAACCGGCGTCGCCGGTGTGCATCCACCCCTCTTTGACGTCTTCATTGAAGGCATCGGCATCGCCCAGATAGCCGCAGAACATCCCTTCGGTCTGGGCCACCACTTCGCCCAAGCCTTCGGAGTCGGCGTTGATCACCTTGACGCTGGCGTTGTCGAACGCCACGCCGACGCTGTCGTAATCCACGTCATTGGCGTCGTGAATGGTGTAGGCGCCGCACATCTCGGTCTGGCCATACAGTTGCCGCAACGGTACGCCGATGGCCTGGAAAAAGCGGAAAGTATCCGGGCCCATGGCGGCGCCGCCGGTGGCAGCAGACTTGAGGAAGGAGAAGCCGAGACGATCCCGCAGCGCCTTCATCAGCAACCACTCCGCCAGGGTCGAGCGCTTGCCTTGATCCAGCGCCTGCTGGGCCCGGGTCATGGCAAAATCAAACAGCCTCTGCTTCAGCGGCGAGGAGTCCATCATCCGCGCCTGAACGTCGGCCAAAATCCCCTCCCACACCCGCGGGGCCAGCAGCACGAAGCTGGGGCCGATCTCCCGCAGGTCGGCCATCATGGTCTCCTGCTCCTCGACAAAGTTGACTACCTGACGGGCGATCAACGCCTGACCGACGGCGTACACCTGCTCCATGATCCACGGCAGTGGCAGCACCGAGACGTAGTTGTCACCCGGGCTGCGGGGGTCGGCGCGCAGATAAGAGCTGCAGTGCTTAACAAAGTTACCGCCCTTGAGCAGCACAATTTTGGGTTTGGAGGTGGTGCCCGAGGTGGTGCAATAGATGGCGATGCTGTCGGGGTCGGTGCGATCCACCATGGCGTCGTAGCGGCCCGGGTCCTGATGATCCTGGTCACGGCCCAGCTGATACAGCACTTCCACGTCCAACAGGCGGGGATCGTCGTACTTACGCATGCCTCTGGGATCGCAATAGACGATGTGCTTTACCCCAGGAATGGCATCGCCCAACTCCAACAGCTTGTCACACTGCTCCTCATCTTCGGCAATCACCACCGAGGCCCCGCTCAAGTTAAGCAGGTAGGCCACCTCTTCGTGCAGCGAGTCCTGATACACCCCGAGGGAGTAACAGCCCATGGCATGGGCGGCCACCTCTCCCCACACCCACTCAGGACGGTTGTCTCCCAGCAGGGCCACGGTATCGGTCGCGCCGATGCCCAGATGATCCAGCGCCAACGCCATCCATTTCACCCGGTTGTGGTAATCCAGCCAGCTGAACTCATTCCAGATGCCAAACTCCTTTTCCCGCATGGCCACGTCCTCGGGCCAGTGATTGGCGTTATGGCGCAAAATCTTGGGAAAGGTATTGAGACTGCCCATCTCAAAGCCGTTATCGGCCGCATTGATTGCCTGGCTCATTAACCTGCCTCCTGCATCACTTCGTCCTCTTCCAGACCCAGATAGGCCCGCTTCACGTGCTCGTCGTTCATCACGTCGAGCGGCAAGCCACTGATCAGTTTCTTGCCAAAATCCAGCACCATCACCTCGTGGGAGATGTCCATGACCACACCCATGTCGTGCTCGATCATCACCACGGTGATGCCAAACTCCTCGTTGAGATCGAGGATGTAGCGAGCCATGTCCTCCTTCTCCTCCAGGTTCATGCCCGCCATGGGCTCATCCAGCAGGATCAATTTAGGCTTCAGCGCCATCGCCCGGGCCAGTTCGACCCGCTTACGCAGGCCGTAGGAGAGCGTCCCCGCCACCGCCTTACGCACATGGGTGATGTCGAGAAAATCGATGATCTCCTCCACTTCGCGGCGGTGAGCCAACTCCTCTTTTTGCGCCGGTGACGCCCAGTACAGTGGGCCGGTGAGCCAGTTGTTCTTCATCAGGTGATGGCGGCCCACCATGATGTTGTCCAGCACCGACATATGGCCGAACAGCGCCAGGTTCTGGAAGGTGCGACCAATGCCCATGTCGGCACGGTCGTTGGGCTTGAGATGGGTGACATCGCGGTCGCCGAATTGAATCTTGCCGCTATTCGGCCGGTAGCGACCGGAGATGCAGTTCAGCATGGAGGTTTTACCGGCGCCATTGGGGCCGATGATGGAAAATACCGCCCCGCGGGGCACCTCAAAACTGACGTCGGTCAGTGCCTTCACCCCACCAAAGGCCAGTGAGATGTTATCAACCTTGAGTATTGAATCGGTCATACCCGGACTCCTGATATTTGGGACGAGTGGGCATTGCTGCCCGAGCAGGCCGACGGCGCGACCTGTGACGTTAGCCCCTCGCCATCTTGCGAGGAGCCTGAGTGTGATTACAGGGCGTATCGAGCGGATAGCTGACCGTAGTAGGAGTTGGCACCAGAGTTATGCATCTCAAAGTTGCCAAACTCAAAGCCCACCGCCAGTTCCTTAGTCAGGTTATTGAATATGTTGACGCTCCACTGACTGTTGTCCACGTCGGACTCGTCGGTTTCCACCCGGCCATAGAGAAAAGTGCTACGCCAGGTTTCGGTCCAGAAGTGGCGATAGGCCGCCAGATAACCGGTGGTGGTTTCCACCTTTTCTCCTACCAGATCCGTGGCGGCGGCCACTCCCACATAACGGCCCAACTCTCCCTGGTGTACCTGGAAGCGGAAGTCGTCTTTATCAAACAGATTAATGCGACCGGCAATCGAGGCGCCGAAGGCGGTTTCGCTGTTACCGCCGTTGGTGTTCAGCTCACGGCCAATGGCGGCCAGAGAGACGTTACCCCAGTCCCCTTTTAGGGTGTATTTACCGATAACGTCAGGCAGGCTGTCATTGCTGGTATCACCGCCGAAAGACTCGGGGTTTTCCACCGACACCTCAAAGCCGCCAGTCTTGTAGCGCACCTGCCCCTGACGAATAAATGCCAGGCCAACAGTAGCGCCGGCAAAATCGGCGGTTTCGGGAATGGCACTGGTGTTCATCAGAGTCGACCAGGTCTGGCCGGCAGTCACCCCTTTATAATTGATGAAAGCGTGACGAATTCGGGGGTTGGCCGAGTTGGAGATCACTTCATTGCCGCCACCACCGTAAAAATCCATCTCGATGAAACCGGTCAAATCACCATGGATGTACTTGGTGTTAAAACGGGTTTCGTTGGCAAAGATGCGAAACTGCGAGGCGTCCTCTTCCAGAGGCTTACCGGTACCGATCCAGAAATCGCGATAGGCGATATCGCCGTCGACGTAACGGGCATCAACCTTGATGTACCCGCCGAAGATCAGTTTTTTATCGTTACCGAGGTCGATCTCATAGCCGGACAGTGCCGAGCCGGAAAATGCCAGTAGAGTTCCGGCGAGGGCGAATGATTTAGCGTGTGAAGCGAGCATGGTAAGTCCCCTGTTAAGTAGTGCCCTCAACATCGGGAAAAGCAGAGCCCGTCACAATTGGGAATAGGTATTAGTGAATCCGTCTTAATACGCAGGTCTTACGACTTAAGTCGAGGCCCATCCATGCCGGTGCAATCGCCAATCTGTGGTATTACTGGTAACAGAACAAAGTCGGCCCAGGGAGTTGGCCGACACCAAAGTATGAACTCGGGGAAAGGACGCATGTTTCCAAATTGGCTGCTGGTGGTGATCAGCGTGGGCTACATCGGCCTGCTGTTTTTCATCGCCTTTATGGGCGATCGCTACCGACATCGACTGGTGGCACGGCAGCAGCGACTGATCTACGCCCTGTCTCTGGGAGTGTACTGCACCTCCTGGGGCTTTTTAGGCACCGCCGGTCAGGCTTCGGTGGGGGATTTCTCCTATCTGCCGGTGTACCTGGCTCCCATTCTGCTGTTTGTATTTGGCTGGCCCTTTATTCAACGACTGATTCGAGTCAGCCTGCGTCTGAACATTACCTCCATCGCCGATCTGCTGGCGGCCCGCTTTGGCAAGTCACAGCGCCTGGCAGTACTGGTGACTCTGGTGGCCCTCATCGGCACTCTGCCCTACATCGCCCTGCAACTGAAAGCGATCATCAACTCTTATGAGATTCTGCGCCAGACCCAAACCCTGGCCTCGTGGCAACTGGGGCTGGTGGTCAGCTCAGTACTGGCGGGCTTTACCATCATCTTCGGAGTCCGCGCCATCGACGTGACCGAGCGTCACCCCGGCGTCATGGTGGCCATCGCCTTTGAGTCCTTTATCAAGCTGGTGGCCTTCCTGATTGTTGGCCTGTTTGTCTCCTACGTGGCTTTCGACTCCCCGGGGCAGATCTGGCAACAATCGGTACAGGCGATGCCTGATGCGTTTGAGTTTGACGGCAGCCAACTGGTGTCTCTAACCGGATTAACGGTGATCGTGCTGTGCGCATTTTTGTGCCTGCCTCGCCAGTTTCAGGTCACCATGGCCGAGCTCAAGGACATCGACCACACCCGCTGGAGCCGCTGGATGTTTCCCCTGTACGTGCTGGTGTTTGCGTTCTTTGCCGCCCCCCTGGGTCAAGCGGGCAGCCTGCTGTATGGCGACTCACTGCAGCGGGACTCCTATGTGCTGTTTCTGCCCGCCTACCATGGTCAATCCTGGCTGAGTCTGCTGAGCTTTTTGGGCGCCATCTCCGCCGCCAGCGCCATGGTGATCATCTCCACCATCGCCCTGAGTACCATGCTCAGCAACGAAGTGGTATTCCCGACTCTGTTCCGTCGCAGCGACGTGGAAAACACCGACTTCCTGCGTTTTCGCGCCCGGCTACTGAGGGTTCGCAAGTTGCTGGTGATTCTGGTCATCGCTCTCAGCTACACCATGTTCCTGGTGGCTCCGCCGCACACCCTGGCCTCACTGGGTGAAGTGGCCTTTGGCGCCATCGCTCAAATTGGGCCACCGCTATTCGCGGCGTTTTTCTGGCGAAAAGTCAGCCTGAACGGCGTCATGGCCGGGATCAGTGGCGGCTTTGCCATCTGGCTTAGCTGCAACCTGCTGCCTCAACTGGGGCTGTACCCCCATCCCTTCGCTGGCAGTGACTACTCCTTCACCACCATGGCGACCTTGATGGGGCTCGGCATCAACGTCACCCTGATAGTGCTGGTGTCGCTGTTCAGCCGCCAGACAGTGAAAGAGCAGATGCAGCTGGAACACTTTTTCGAGCGCCCCGGCATTCATGACCGCAGCCCACTGAATCCAGGCAAGATCGATCCCAGAGAGTTGCAGTTGCTGGTCGCCCGGTTCATCGGCGACGATAAGGCCAGGCAGGGATTTGAGCGCTATTTCAGCCGTCACCCCCACAGCGACGCCCGTAAGATCAGCAGCAATCCAGATCTGGTGCTGTATACCGAAAACCTGCTGGCTACGGTGATGGGTTCGGCGTCGGCGCGACTGGTGATCTCCTGCGCCCTGCAGGGACGGGACATCGCCCTCAACGAAGTGGCGCAGCTGATGGAGGAAGCCACCAGCCAGCGCAACGCCGAAAGTCAGGAGGTGCTAAGACGCGCAATTGAAAACGCCTCGGAAGGGATCTCGGTGACCGATCACAACCTCAAGTTGGTGGCCTGGAACGAGCGTTATCTGAGCCTGTTTCATTACCCCAAGGCGCTGATCTACCCCGGTTGCCCGGTGGCGGACCTGATTGAGTACAACCTCAGCCAAAGCATCGACGACCCGGCAATTGTGCGCCAGCAGGTCAACAAGCGACTGCGATTCCTGCGCCAGGGCAGCCGTCACAGCTCGGAGCGACAACTGCCGGACGGCACGGTCATTCGCATTGAAGGCAACCCCATGCCCGGTGGCGGCTTTGTCATGCTGTTCTCCGACATCACCGTCTACCGCCAAGCAGAGGCACTGCTGACCGAGAAGAATCTGGACCTGGAGTCTCTGGTGTCGGAGCGCACCAACAAACTGGCAATGGCCAACGAGCAGCTGGCCCGATCCAACGCCAAATTGGCCAACGCCAGAGAACAGGCGGAGCTGGCTCATCACAAAAAGAGCCAGTACCTGAAGGCTTGTAGTCACGATCTGCTACAACCGCTGTCGGCGGCACGGTTATTCTCCTCCACGTTAATGGAAGACAATCAGTTACCTGAGCGCGCCCGAGGCCAGCTGCAACAGATTGATCACTCTCTCAAGGTGGCCAATGATCTGCTGCTGGATCTCAACGAGGTCTCCCGCATCGACAGCGGCACGGTCGTGCCCAAAATGGAACCCTTCCCCCTGCAGGAGTTGCTGGACTGCCTGCACGGCGAATTTGACGCCATTGCCGACCAACATCAGGTAACGCTGCGAATGGTTCCCTGCAAAGCCTGGATTCGAAGCGACCGTCAACTGCTCAGACGCATCCTGCAAAACCTGCTCAGCAACGCCTTTCGCTATGCCCATGGCGGCAAAGTACTGCTGGGTTGCCGCCATGGCGAGCAATTGGAGATTCAGGTGCTGGACACCGGCCCCGGCATCCCGGAAGACAAACAGCAGTGGGTGTTTGAGCAATTCACCCGGCTGGAAAACAGCCAGGGTTTGGGCCCCAATGGCCTGGGGCTGGGACTGAGCATCGCCAAAAGCCTGTCGGATCTTATGGGGCATACCCTGACCCTGCACAGCCGCCCGGGCCATGGCTGCGCCTTTTCACTGGCGGTCAACCCGGCCCCCTGCCGCCCACAAGTGGCAGCGGTAAATACCGATACCGTGACCCTGCACGGCATCAAGGTGCTCTGCGTCGATAACGACCCCAGTGTCCTGGCAGGCATGGTGGAGCTGCTGGAAAGCTGGGACTGCCGCGCCTTTCCCGCCCGCAGCCCGCAACAGGCGCTGCAACTGGTGGCCAGCCGCCAATACGATATCGACATCATGCTGGTGGATTATCAACTGGACAATGGCGAAGACGGCCTGACTCTGATGACCGAGCTGCAACGCCGGGCCCGGCGCCCATTGCCAGGAATACTGATCACCGCCACCACCGACGCGCCGCTGCAGGATCAGGCCCGAGCCGCCGGATTTGGGTATCTGAGAAAGCTGATTAAGCCCATGGCGCTGCGAGCCCTGATGAGTGCCATGTTGGTGAAGAGTCTGCAGCAAAACTACGCCCAGGAAACGGAGGTTCAGTAATCGGTGCCGCAATGACAGGCCATTGAAAAGTCCGGGTTCAGCCCTCCTGTGTTAGGCTTTTTCAACTCGAGTGAATAAAAAGGAGAGCCGATGACGTTTGAACTGGCACTGGTGGTGATCGCCGCCCTGGTCGCAATGGGCATATTACTGCATAAGCCCTCCTCCACCCTGGGGATCCCGTCGCTGCTGATCTTCATCGGCGTCGGCCTGGCCTTTGGCAACGGTGAGTTCAACTTTGTCTACGACAACCTGGCCCTGACCTCGTTCATCGGTGCCATGGCGCTAAACGTCATCGTCTTTGTGGGCGGCCTCAATACCCCGTTCAGCAACATTCGCATCGCCTGGCGCGAAGGGGGGATGCTGTCGAGCTTCGGGGTACTGTTCACCACCCTGATTCTGGCGGCGCTACTGCTGATCATCACCGACTTTCCTCCCCTGCACTGCCTGCTGTTTGCGGCCGTGGTCTCCTCCACCGACGCGGCCGCGGTGTTCTCGATACTGGAATCGAAAAAGCTCACGCTGAAGCACAACACCGATACTGTGCTTGAGTTTGAGTCGGCCACCAACGATCCAGTGGCGCTGCTGATGGTCACTCTGTTGACGGCCATTATTGTTGCCCAGGGTGCCCTACCCGATGCCCTGACCGTCACCACCTCACTGCTGCAACAAATCGGCGTTGGCATCGGTGTCGGCCTGGGCGTCAGCTGGATCGGGGTCCAGGCTCTCAATGCCATCAAGCTGGAGGAGTATGGCCTGATCCCGGTGTTTATCCTGGCCTGCTTCCTGATGGCCAGCTACGGCGCCGAGTTACTGGGTGGGAATATCCTGGTGGCTTCTTATGTGGCCGGAGTGATGTTTGGCAATCAACTGCAGCGAGGGCGGCAGGTCAGCAAACACTTCTTCAACAGCCTGTCCTGGCTGGCCCAGGCGCTGATGTTTATTATTCTCGGTTTGCAGTTCTTTCCCCGTTCGCTGCTTGACGATGCCCTCAGTGCCATTGTGCCGGCCCTGGCACTGATGCTGGTGGCACGGCCACTGGCGGTCTTTTTAAGCTATCTGCCGTTTCGTCGCGCCAGCAACAGGAAGAAACTGTTTATCTCCGCCATCGGTCTTAAGGGTGCCACCCCCATCGTGTTTGCGCTGATTCCAGCCGCCGCCGGAATGGAGGGGGCACAGCAGATGGTGCACATGGTGTTCTTTATTGTGGTGATCTCGCTGGTGGTGCAGAGCATCGCCCTGGAGCCCCTGGCCAGGGTGCTGAAGCTTAACCAGTGATCCGGCTGTAGCGATCTAACTCGCGACACTGGGCTGCAACTGCTTCATGGCAATCACCGCCTGGGTGCGGGTACGCACGCCCAGTTTCAGGAAAATGGCGCTGGCGTGGGCCTTAATGGTGGCTTCGGACAACCCCAGCTCGTTAGCAATCTGCTTGTTAAGCAATCCATCGGCAAACATCAACAGAATTCGGTGTTGCCGGGGCGACAGGCTGGCAATGCGCCGGGCCATGTCATCGTCGCCATCGCCGCTGAGGTCGACCCCCTGAGGCCACCACTGCTGCCCCATGACCACCGCTTCTACCGCTTCCAGCATCAGGGCCACCGGCTGCGATTTCGGCACAAAACCGGCGGCGCCGCAGCGCATGCTCTGGGCTATGGTCTGATGGTCTTCCTGGCCGGAGATGACGATCACCGCCAGCTCAGGTCGCTGGCTGCGGATTCGAATCAAGGTGTTAAAACCATGGGCATTGGGAATGTTGAGATCGAGCAGCAACAGCTCGGCATCCGAATGGCTGTCTAACAGCTTGTCGAGCTCATCGATGCTGTCGGCTTCAAACAGCGACACCCCCTCAAAGCGGGCGCCCAGCACCGATGTCAGGGCTTGGCGGAACAACGGGTGATCATCAGCAATTATTATTTTATCTATCAGCTGCATGGTGGCTTCCTTGTCAACGACCTCTGTCATCAAAACAGCGCTGCCGACGCTTACTGCGTCGGTTCAGCCCTGATGGCGGAAACCACAAAATCAACCCCTTGATTCTATTCCACCGACTACAAACAACCACCCAGTCTACCGAAACCCTGAGCAATTGCCATTAGACCTTCAGCCTAGCCGGCCGAGGCGCCCTGAATGCTGACTTTCTGGCCCTCTCGCAGCCGCTCTGCCCCGCGAATCGCCACCCGGTCTCCCGCCGCCAACTCACCCTCGATGGCCACCCAGTCGCCCTGACCGTCGCCCACCACCACCTGGGTTTTGTGGGCCACGTTGTCGTCATCAATCTTCATCACGTAGGAGCCCTGACGGCGCAGAATCAAGGCATCGCGATGAACGGCCAGGGTCTGCCTGGGCTGCTGCACCGGAATCGCCACCTTCACCAGCTCGCCGGCAGTCAGGTACTGCACGCTCTCCGCCGGCAGCGTCATTCTAAGCTCAAAGGTTTGACTGCGGGGATCCGCCGCCGGAATCACCGAGCGGATGGTGGCCTGGGTCAGGTAGTGCTCACTGCTGATGGTCAGGGGCTTACCCCGACTGATTTTACTCAGGTATTTTACCGGCACGTGCAGGTGCACCTCCAGATGCTCGGTGTCCATCATGCGCAGCAAGGTGTCAGAACGATTGACGTCGGTGCCTTCACGCACCAGGCGCTCGGTGATCACTCCGTCGAATGGCGCTTCAATCTGAGCCCGATCCAATTGGTCATTTATCTGTTTGAGCTTCAGCCGGGCGATCTCCAGATCGGCATTGGCCAATTCGTATTTAGAGCGGTTCTCATCCAGCTGGTACTCGGCGGCGTTGTTGTGCGCCTGCAGGGTCACCAGACGCTCCAGCTCCCGTTTCAGGTAACGAAGATTAATTTCAGCCCGCTTAATCTGCGCCTGCTGCTCCAGTTGCGCCAGCTCCAGGGGAAAGGTGTCCATGGTCACCAGAGTATCCCCTTTGCTCACCAGGGTTCCCGGTTCCACTATCCAGGTCAGCTGACCGTCAACACCGGCGGTGACCATCACATTATTGCGACTGTATACCGTGCCCAGCAGTCTGGCCGTCGGCGCCAGATCCGTTTGCTTGACCTGGGCCACTTTCACCGGACTGGCCGGTGTCTGAGGCTCCGCCAAAGCCTGGGGGGTCAATGCCCAGAAGCCGCTAAGGATCAAAAGAAAAGAGAGTCGCATCATAGTCATTCCACCTGTGTTTGGCTGGCTTGCAGGGGCGCGTTAGACGCCGCTACGGTCTGTGAACAGGAGCTGCGCTGCGTCGCCAGAGTTTCCCCCAGGCGCAACAGGCTTGGCAGCAGAATCAGGGTAAACAAGGCACTGATCCCCATGCCGCCGACAATCACCGTCGCCAGCCCCCGATAGATCTCAGAGCCGACTCCGGGCATCAGCATCAGTGGCAACATGCCGAACAGGCTGGTCAGGGTGCTCATGTACACCGGTCGGGCGCGGATGCGAACCGCCTGCGCCACGGCTTCGGCACGATGACAGCCCTGACGCTCAGCCCGGCGAGTCTGATCCACCAACAAAATGGCGTTGTTGACCACCAGCCCCAGCAGGATGATGAACCCGATCATGGTCAGCAAATCCAGTGATTGAAAACTCACCAGATTCAACAACCACAGCGACAGCACTCCGCCGCCGACCGCCAACGGCATTACCAGCAACACTAAAAAACTGTCGCGGGCCGATTTAAACAACGCCGTCATCAACAAGAACAAAATCAGCAGCGCCAGGGCAAAGTTCAGCATCATCTCCTCAATGGCGGACGCCATCTTGTTGGCGTTGCCACTGAGTTTAATGCTGGCCGACGGCGGCAGTTGTGCCTGCATCGCCGGCAGAATGGTCTCGTTCAGCGCCGTCAGCGCCTCCTCCATCGACATCTCCTCGGGCGGTGACAACTCCAGGCTGATGGTGCGCTTACCATCCACTCGCCTCAGCTGTGTGGGACCCACGGTTCGGCGAATGGTGGCCAGCTCACCCAAGGTCTGAATTCCCGCCAGCGGGGTGTACACCGGCAGCGACGCCAGCTCCTCCGGGGTACGCCAGTCACTGCCCCTAAGGATGACATTCATGCGATCGTTACCATCAAAATACTCGCTGATGAACAGCCCGTCGGTATAGGCCCGCACGGTATTGGCGACGTCACTACGGCTGAGTCCAGCCTGGGTAATGCGACGATCATCAGGCACCAGCTGCAGTTCTGGCTCGGCAATGGCCAGCCCGGGGATTGGCCGAGCGCTAACACCGGGCAAATGGGTCTGGATGGCGTTGAGCCCAGCCTGAGCCGCATCGATCAACCCCTCCAGTTCAGGCCCCTGCAGGTTAATGCTGATGGAGCGACCATTGCCGCCCCCGGTAACATTGATCATCGAGCCCCGGAACAGAAACACCTGAGTGTCTGGCAATCCAGCCAGAATGTCGGCCTGTACCACGTCCATCAAGGCTTCCACCTCGGTGGGGTCATCGGCATAGATAAAGCCGCCACTGAAGCCGGCACCAAAGGAATAGAAGTTATAGCTTTTGATTTTGGGCAGTGTGTCACCTGTCAGGTGAGGCTGAATCCGCTCCCGCACCAACTGAGCCATCTCCTTGTCCACGAACTCCAGGTTGCCCCCCGGCGGCAGGCTGATGTTAAAAAAGAAACCATCGATGGGTGCCCGAGGCATAAAGTCGGTCTTGGGCAGCAGCAACAGGGTGATGGCGATTGCTCCCCCGAGAAGCCCGCCAATCCAACCGGCCCGCCTCAGCGGGCTGGCGGTCAGCCACATCACGCCGAGGGTCAGTCGTTGCCAGTAGCGCTCAAACGGATCCCGATCAGACACCCCGGCCAGCCAGTACTTACTGGCGATGGGCAACACGGTAATGGCGGTTACCAGCGAGGCGATCACCGCAATGGACAGGGTCAAAGCCAGATCAGAAAACAGTTGCCCCTCAATCCCCTGCATAAACAGAATCGGCAGGAAGATGGCCACACTGGTTGCGGTGGAGGCAAACAGCGCCCCGGTCACCTCCACCGCCCCTTTAAGTACCGCCTTACTGCTATCGATGCCAAGGCCTCTGAGCCTGACGATGTTCTCCTGCACAATGATGGCCGCATCCAGTACCAGGCCCACCGAGAATGCCAACCCCGCCAACGAAATCACGTTGAGGCTGCGCTCAAACAGGCTCAGGCCCAGAAACGCCACCATGATAGAGATGGGAATGGTGGTGGCGATGATCATGGTGGTACGCCAGCCCCGCAGGAATAACCATAGGATGCCCAATGCCAGCGCGACGCCCAGGCCGAGGTTGCTCTTTACCAGTGTCAGGGCATTACGAATGTGTACCGACGAATCGAAGCTGAGATCAATCACCAGTCCGGCATCGGCGAGGGGGCCGGCATTGAGCTCATCGATGGCCAGGTTGACCTCATCCAATACGGTGACGGTATTGGCATCGGCACCTCGGGTCAGGGTGATGTAGTAGGCGGGCGCTCCGTTTCTTAGGGTAAAGCCAAACCTGTCCACCAGGGTGTCTTCTACCGTGGCGATGTCCTGCAAATAGATGGGGCGGTCATTCTGATAACCGACAATCATCTCGGTAATGTTCTCGATGTCGTACTGACCGACAAAGCGCACCGTATACTGGCGACGACCGACATCGGCAAAGCCACCGGAGACGTCCGCCGCCCGAGCGATGGTGCTGCCGATCTGGCTGACCTGAATGCCCATGGCGGCAGCGGTAAAGGGATCGAAGCTGATGCGTAACTCCCTGGGTCGACGGGAGTTGAGATTAACCTGGCCAATTCCCTGTATCCGCGCCAACCTGGGTTCAATCACGTCGTCGATGAGCTTCTGATACTGAGCGATGTCCTGCTGAGGGTTGTCAGGCAAAACCCGCACCAGCAGGGATGCGGCATTAGGGCCGTCTCGACCGCCACCGACGGCCACCACAGGTTCAAAGGCATCCAGCGGCAGCGGCGGCGCTTGGTTGAGATTGTTGATCACATCCAGCATCGCCTGTTGCATGTCGGTGCCAACATCAAAAGTCAGGGTGATGTTACCAAACCCGCTGTTGATGGAGGTGGTCACTTCGGTCACCCCGCGCGTGTTTTTCACCACATTTTCCTGAGGTTCGATGATCACCGATTCCAACTCTTCCGGAGCGGCACTGCGCCAGCCGGTAGAGATGGTAATTTGCGGCTGCTCGATGTCCGGAGTGAGCTGTATTGGCAGCTTCAGCATACTGAGGACGCCAAACAGAAAGATCAACGCCACAATAACCAGGACGGCGGCGGGATTTTTCAATGAAGAGCGGGAGAGATTCATACTTCGACCCTGAAGTTTTCGGCCAAGTATACTGATCCAGCCTTCGAGTCGTGTTATTAAAGTGTTTCAGAATTTAATTGGATGTTGCCATGCCCCACTCTGCACGGATGCACTCTGTGGCCATTGATGCCCAGGCCCAATACTGGCCCGCATTTTTGAGTCCAATCCAGGCCGACGCGCTGTTTCAGACATTGACCCGCAGCTACGATCTGAATCAACGCCAAATACCGATGGCAGCTGGGGGCTACCATCGGGCCAGTACCGGTCAATTTTTATTTGCCGATGCCGAGCTTATCAACAGCGGTGCGCTGCCGCCGGTATGGGGACCTCGGGCCCCCTGGCCGGAAACGCTAGCCCTGATTCGCGACCAATTATCATCGCTGTTCCGCTGTCGCTTTTCCCTGGCCCGCTGCGTCTACTACGCCAATGGAGATGAAGCCATGGCCTACCACACCGATCCGCCCGCCCTGGGAGATACCGACAGCATCGCCTCTCTAAGTCTCGGTGCTTCCCGTTCATTTGAGTTTCGCAGCCTCAGCAATGCCGACGATGCCCTGACACTGACTCTGCAATCCGGCGACCTGTTGTGGATGGGGCCGGGTTGTCAACAACGGTATGAGCATGCGCTGCTGCCGCGTCCCGGTTGCCACCAGCCCAGATTGAACCTGACGTTTCGTCTGTTTGGCTGGTCTGGGACCACAGCCGCAGATTCGACGCCGTCAGGCTAAGCGTTTGCGAGCCAGAATAAACAGATCGGTGGCCCGATGGCTGCCATCATCGTACTGCCGCCGCTGCAGATCCAACAGTTCAAAGCGTGGGGCCAGCCATTGCTGCAGTTGTTGTCCCTGGTGGTAATGGGTGAAGACTCGGTCACCGGCGGACGACGTTTGAAACCCAGACTGGGATGCCAGCCCCTCCATGGTGCTGAGGTAAAGCACCCCACGCTCACGCAGCGTGGCGGCGGCAGCGGCAATCAACGCCTGAGCATCCAACGGAGACAGGTAAGGCAGGCAAAACGCCGCCATGATGCCATCAAGGCCCGGCTCCACCCTGCCAAGGTCTCGGGCATCCATGATTTCGAATCGGGCACCAGGCACATTCTGGCGCGCCAGAGACACCATGTTGGGCGCCAGATCTGTGCCCAGCAACTGCATGTCGGGACACTGCGCCATCAGATGACGAGAAACATTACCGGGCCCACACCCCAACTCAAGCACCCTCGGTGACGCCACCGCCAACGCCTGACAGAAGGCCAGGTAAGTGTCCCGGTACTGCTCCATCGCCATGTACTTGTCCTGATACTGGCTGGCCAGCTTATCGAAAGTACCGACGGTTTCCTGATACACGTCCATGGCGATCCTTGTTGTCTGCCAAAAGGGAGATGAGTGCCAGTATAGGCTCAGGCGGGTTCCGCAAACCAGCGCCTGCACCTGTGCTTAAAATACATCCACAGCAATGTTAATTAGAAATTCGTGATAAAGCCTGTGGAATCGCGATTTCAGCGGATTTAGGATGAGAGTATTGATTGAAAGTACTGATTAATGAGGCCCAGTTGAACACCTCCTACTCCACGGAATACGCCCCTGACAGCAACGGTTTCCTTAAAGGACACGGCCTGGTCGTAACTCTGCTGTTCGTGGTGGCCACCCTGCTGTCTCTTGCGGTGTCCGGAGTTATGATGGCCGGCCTGGTGGTGGCTGGCAGCATCAGTGTGTTCTTTCAGGTTCGGGATAAGGGCGATCACAGCATTCGCTTTGGCGACAACGAGATCAGCGGCATGATGGGCGAACTGGGCGACAGCAACGAGCGCGGTCGGTTGTCATTGAGTTTAAAGGAGATCGACATCGATCGCTCCTACCGCCGCAGCTGGCTCGATAAACTCTGCTTCAGCTACCGCATTCACAATCGCCAGGGTCGCAGTGTCGTCGTCAGCGGAACCCTGTTTGGCCTCGACCAGGCGCCGAAGATTCACCAGGAGATACTGACCACCATTCGCCAATGGCAGATCGATAATGGCGGCATCTCGGCTTTCATCGCCTGAGCACCGCCTCGCCACGAACCCCAGGAAAAGGACACCCTGATGACCAGACCATTCGCCCTGTTACTGCTTGGCCCATTGCTGGCGTCGTGCCCCAGTGTCAACGCCGAGCCGCGCCAATTAACCAGCGAAGCCATCCTCAACTGCGAGACCGGTGCCACTTCCCTGCGCGATGCGCATAAATACCATCAGCCAGACTTCGTCAACCCCCTGTACCGGCTGCAGGAGACCGAAGCCGCGATCCATACCGTCATCAATGCGGTTAAAGACGAGATGATGGATTACCGCTCCGAGCACACGGTGTACTATGAAATGGAACTCGAAGAGCTCGTCGACTCCTCCGGTGATCACAGCCAGCGTATTGAAGAGCTGCGCTCTCTGGTGGATGCCGCCTACCAGGCGCGGGAATACCAAGAGTTGGGCGTCACTTCAGAGTTGCTACCACGATTGCTCACCCGAATAGAAGCCCGCACGGCACAGCAAAAACAGGCCATTAAAGACAATGAGGCCTCTCTCGAACGGTGGATGAACAATCTGGTTGAGCAGTGCTTCAGCAACGTGCAAATATCACCGGAACTCTATCATCAACATTGTCAATCCGATGATCCTTTAACCATCTGCGAAATGCTGCAAGCACTACAGCCTTAAAGGACAGCAATCCGCCCGCTCGCCCGCCCATGGCGGGCCTGACTGCGTCATCGATAATCAGAGTTCAGTGTCAACTGAGAGTCAAGCAGAAAAAAGTGCGGCACTAGATGGTCAAAAACACCGCCAATCAAATAACAACCATCGCAATACAAACACACTTCCACACCTTATTTACCCATGCTGTTCTCTCTATTTTAAATGGCGATAGCATTTTCCATTTATTGAAATTCCAACCCCTATTTACCCTATGACATTTACACTTACGACCCGATACCAAAAAGCCAGGGTTGGTATTTAAAGGCTCACGGAAAGATCGGTCAAAACTCCCTTAACCAAGCCGCTTCTCCGCGACCTCCATCACCGGCGAACTGCGCCACATCACGCCGCCATTGCCACCTCATTGACACCAACAAGGCCGGCAGGCAAGCTGTACCGGTCTAACACAGCAATGTGATTTGCAGATCTCGCAACTGCCTTTTTTCGATTCCGAAAAGTTGGGAGGCCGACGACAAATCAACAACGCCAACTCTTTTTTGTCTCCCAAATCGAACATTTTTCATCTATTTTCTCTGCCAGCAAAACCCTTAATTCCGCATTGCGTATTCTGCAATGCATATTCAAGGACCTCTCATGTTAGACAGACGTTCATTATTAAAAATGGCGGCAGGAAGTGCTGCCCTGACCCTCATTCCCAGCGCCACCTTGCTGGCTAAAACCGCAGGCAAACGGCTGGCAATGGTGTTCGATGTACGCCGCTGCACCGGCTGCCTCTCCTGCAGTGTCTCCTGCTCCATCGAAAACCAGGTCGCTCCCGGCCGTGCCCGCACCCGGGTTACCCAGGCCGCCATCACCGGCGCCAATGGCACCACCACCCTGTCGGTGCCCAATCAGTGCAACCATTGCGAGCACCCCTCCTGTGTCGAAGTCTGCCCCAAACAAGCCACCTACAAGCGCGAGGAAGACGGCATTGTGGTGATTGACTACGACAAGTGCATTCACTGTCAGCGCTGTGTTAAAGCCTGTCCCTACGGCGCTCGCCGCAAAGACACCAAATTCAAAACGCCGCCGGAAAAATGCAATTTCTGTATCCACCGCCTGCAACAGGGGCTGCTGCCAGCCTGTGTGGAAACTTGCATCGGTGAGGCTCGTGTGTTTGGTGATCTGAATGATCCAAACAGCGACATTGCCAAGCTGGTTCGTGACAATTCGGTGTATGGCATGCTGCCCGACTCCGGCAATCTGCCCAATATTCTCTACATCGGCCTGCCTCAGCCCAGCGATGACAAGGGCATCCTCACTCTCAATCACCTGGACTGGCAACGATAGGACCTGAAGATGGACAGAAGAACCTTTATCACCCGCGCCGGACTGGTGTCCGCCGCCGCCGCAACCGGCACCGCCTGCAGCAGCCACACCGCTCCTGCGGCCCTCAAGGTCAGTAAGACCAACAAGCGTTTTGGCAATCCTCTGCCAACCGAAGCCCAGTTGGGCGCCGACGGCAGCCTCAGCAAAACCGCCGGCATCCGCACCATGTACACCCGCTGCTTTACCTGCAACAACATGTGTGGCCTGCGGGTACGCATTGATGAAGCCAGCGATACCGTTCTCAAGGTCGGTGGCAATCCCTATTGTGAGGTCAACTCGGGCTCGCCATTCCCCCTGAGCATGCCGGTGCGCGACAGCTACGTAGCCCTGGCGGGCAACCAAGGGCTGGAAAACCGCGCCACCACCTGCGGTAAAGGCGCCAGTGGCGTTAACTGCGTCGACGACCCACGCCGGGTGACTCAGGTGTTGAAACGTGCCGGTAAACGCGGTGAAGGCAAATGGATCAGCATCAGCTACGAGCAGGCACTAAAGGAGATCCTCGACGGCGGTGACCTGTTTGGCGAAGGTCAGGTGGACGGCCTCAGGGCCATTCGCCAGTTGGACAAGCCAGCGGTACCTGGTCAGCCGGAGTTTGGCTCGGCGGCCAACCGCCTGTTTGCCACCTTCAATGAAGAAGATACCCTGCGCGGCAGCCTGTACGCCCGCTTTATGCGCCAGGCCTACGGCACCGCCAACCTGGTCACCAAGCACGCCTATTGCGGCGCCCCCACCGGCATCGGCTTCGGCATTGGCCTTAACCCTGGGCTGGAACCCGGACTCAGTGACATTGACTGGGACAGCGTCGAGTACGCCCTGTTCCTGGGAACCGCCCCAGGGGCCTCCGGCGCCAGCCTCAACCGCCTTGGCCGCGGCCTGGCGGATGCCCGCACCGACCGCAAACTCAAATACACCTGCGTCGATCCGCTGCTGCGCACCACCGTCGCCAACGATACGCGAGGCCATTGGCTGCCGATCAAACCGGGTCGTGACAGCGCCTTTGCCTTCGCCCTGATTCAGATCATGCTCAGCGAAGGCTGGTTTGATGCCGAATTCCTGTCGATCCCCAACGCCGGTGTGGCCAAAGCCAAGGGCGAAGTTAACCGCGCCAACGCCTGTCACCTGGTGGTGATGGAGAAATCCCACCCTGACTACCGAAAACTGGCCAAGGCCAGTGACTTTGGTCTCGGCGGCGAAGAGCCCGTGGTCATAAGCGACGGTCAGCTGGTGTCCGCAGACAAAGCCCAGAAAGGGGAGCTGTTCACCGACGCCAGCTTTACCGACGCCAATGGCCAACCGGTACGACTGGCCGCGTCCCTGGCGCTGCTGAAACAGGAAGCGGATCGCACCTCTCTGAGCGAATACGCTAACGCCTGTGGCATCAGTGAAACCGAAATCCGCCAGGTGGCCAAAGATCTGAGCCATCATGGCCGCCGCGCCTGTGTGGCCACCAACACCGGCGCCAACAGTGGCGATGCCATCATCATGGGCTGGCTGATTGCCACCCTCAATACCCTGATTGGTGCCCACGACGCCAAGGGCGGCGCCATCTACGGCAACGGCGCCTACTGGGGCTTTGAAGGCAACTACAACCTCGGTGGCTTTGATGGTGAAGTGGACACCAGCGAGGTGATCAACGTCTGTCGTGCCGGCGCCTACGAGGGCTCAACCGAGTACCAACAGAAGCTGGCTCGCGGCGACAGCCCCTACCCCGCCAGCGACATGTGGCACAACCTAGTCCCCGGCTACGCCGCCGGCAATGCCGCCGAAGCCCTGACCGCCCACACCAACGGCAATCCTTACAGTGCCAAGGCTTTGGTGAACTGGCGCAGCAATGCGCTGTACAGCGCCTCCTCCATCAATCACAAGGTGGAACAGACGCTGGCGGATCCGGCTCGACTGCCGCTGTTCGTTGCCATCGACTGCTACATGAATGAAACCAACCGCTACGCCGATTATTTCATTCCTGATCGAGTGATGTTTGAGGAGTACGCCGCCGATCGCATGTGGGGCGCCTTCAATCTGGGCGTGGTCGCCGGAGCGCCGCTGGTCACCCCAAGAACCGTGAAGAATGCCGCTGGCCACCACGTGTGCATGGAGCAATTTGTGATCGACCTGGCCATGGCCATGTCACTGCCCGGCTTCGGTAAAGGCGCCATTGCGGCCGCCGACGGCCGTAAGGTCGACCTGCTTGCATTTGAAGACTGGCATGCCCGCTATCTGGCCAACGTTGCCGCCCAGTGCAGCACCCTGCCGGCGGTCAGCGATGAAGATCGTCAGTGGGCTGCGCTGGACTACTCCATGACGCCGCTGCGTTCACGCCTGAACGATGTAGAAGCCTCCCAGGTAGAAGCCTTGCTATCCCGGGGCGGGTACTACGAAAGTGGCGAACGCTACGACGGTGACTTCATTAATGGCGGTGGCGGCAAACTGCTGCAGATCTACAACGCCGATATGGCTCAGTTGCGTCATTGTCACTCTGGCGAGTACTATCCTGGCACCCCGGTATACCAACCAAACCGGTTCTGGAACGGTGACAGCTGGGAGCAGCACTGGCCAGCCAGCGACTACCCGTTGCTGTTCTCAAGTTACAAGCCAACACTGCGTTCCAACTACTCCGCCGCTTTTGATCGCTGTGCCGAGCTAACGCCGACCAACTTCGTCTACCTGCACAGTGAAACCGCTGCGGCTCAGGGGCTGAAAAACGGTGATACGGTTCGAGTGATCAGTGGTAATGGCACCCCGGCTGAAGGGGTGGTACAGGCGGACAGTGGCGTCGCCAAGGGTGCCGTGTGCGTATCCCATACCTTTGGTCACAAGCAGGCCTATGGCGCCGATAGCCGCAGCATCGACGGCCAGGTTCTCGAGGGGCTACCCCATCGTGGCGGCGGTACCGCGGTTAACCAGATGGTGCCGCACGATCCGACCCGCCCCGGAGAAGTCAGCATGCTCAACGACTATTATGCTGGCACTAACTGCCGTCACGGCATTCCGGTGCGCATCGAAAAGGTGAACGCCTAAACGTTAATTCCATCCGCCAGCCCCGTCTTTAGACGGGGCTTTCTTTTATGGCTCTCTCACACCCAAAAGGGGAGCTCGCGCTCCCCTTAAACCCAATTGCGTTCAGTTACAGCCGGTAGCTGAGGCTAACGGTAACGTTACGCTCTTCGCCGGGCATGCCGCCGAGGAACATCGCCTTGCTGTAGTAGGCTTCGTTGAACAGATTGTTGACGTTCACCTGCAGTTTCCAGTCCTGGGCATCGTAGCTCAGGGCAGTGTCTACCACGGTGTAGGCCGGCACGTGGCCATCGGGAATACCAAATGAGCTGGAGTGGGTGCTGCGCTCATCCACGTAAGTGGCACCCAGGCTCAGCTTCAGCGGGCTGGCCAGATCCAACCACTGCGCCGCATAGGTAACCCAAGCGCTGCCGGTGATCTTTGGAATCCCTTTCTGAGGCGTATCGAAGCTGTCGCGGTTAGGATCTTTTTTGTCGCGGGCGTCCTGATAGACACCGTTGAGGTTGATCATCCACTGCTCGTTGAGGTGGGCATTCAGGTCCAGCTCCACCCCCTTGGTTTCCTCTTCACCGTCATACAGAGTATCGGGCACGCCGGGCTGAGGGTTGTCCTCATCGTACAGCGGGTTGGTGTACTCCAGATTGGTTCGAGCACTCTCAAACACCACCAAAGAGGCCAGCATCTGGTCATCAAACGCCTTCAGGCGAATACCAAAGTCATTGCTGATGGACTCGGAATCTTGTCGGTCAGACTCATCACCGGCGATACTGCCCAAAATGCTGTAGGCGGTGCGGCCCTTGGAGTGGTTCAGGAACAACGACAGGTTGTCCGTCGGCATGTAGGTAATGCCGAGGTTATAGGTGACGCCGTTGTCGGTGGTGTCCTTCTCGGCCGTAGCGGCGGCGCGGCTGGCGCTGTACCTCGGGTCCACCCCAAAATGCTCGTAGCTTTGCTTAATCTCGTTGAACGCCACGCCGATGCGGGTGGTAAAACCATACTCCAGATAGGCCACATGCTGCAGACCCACGCCCCAGGCGCTGACGGTCTTGTTGTAGTTGGCGGTCAGCAGCGGATCGTAATCTTCGAAACTGCCGCTGCCCCAGTTGGGGTTACGAATGTCGTAGATGTACGGCAGGCTGCCCTGATAGATGAGGTTGCCCTCTTTATCGTAATTCTTCTTGTCGGCATCGTAGATGGAGTACTGCTTAAATCGGATGTCACGATCTTCGTAGTTGGCGTTGACCAACAATTCGTTGTCGATGCCACCCAACTCAAAGTCATAGCGAAGGTCGGCGAAATACTGCCAGGATGACTCATCCGCTTCCACTTTGCGGTATTCCTGGCGACGGGCAGCGTAGGGATACAACACCCCGTCTTCCACCAAAGGCGCCCGAGGGTCGGCGTTGATGGTGCCGCGACGGTCCCAATAGACGTAGTTGTAGGCACCGGTCTGGCGGGCAAAACCGGAGTCGTAGTTGCGGTATTGCAACTGCTGGTTCAAAAACAGATTCGGCGTGAAATCGATGTTATGGGTCAGTTTGAAGCGAATCTCTTCCCCTTCGTTGTCCTTGGCCATGGGCGAGATCAGATCGGCATCCCCCAGGTTAAAGGGTTCCAGACCATCGGTGGCCGCCAGCGAGTCGGCCAACTGCTGCCGCTGTTCGTCGGTCAGTTGCAGGCCGGTGCCGTCGGGATCGTTAATCAGATCTTCCCAGCTGACCTCTCCGGCACCCTTGCCGCCGACGGACTCGGCGTTGTAGATGCGGATCGGATGCCCGATAGAATCCACGGCAATGGCGTCTTTGATGTAGGCCACTGACAACATCAGATCCTGATTATCACTGAGCAGGTATTTCAACGAGGAGTAGATTTCATCCCGGTCGGTTCCGACGCCGCGATAGCCATCGCTGCGGGCGGTTTTCGCCACTACCCGATAGGCCAGGTTGTCGGTAATGCCGGCGGTGCTGTCCAGCGCCAGGGAATAGGTGTCCCACTGCCCCGCTTCCACGGTTACTTCGTGGCCAGACTCAAACTCCGGTTTCTTCTCAATCAGGTTGATGACGCCGCCGGCGCTGCCCATGCCGTACAAGCCGGTTGCCGGGCCCTTGAGCACCTCGATGGACTCGACGTTGGTCATAGAGCGAGTCGGGTTGAAAGTGTTGCCCAACCCAGCACCGCCGTACATGCCATCGTAGGTGTAGTTGGCCCCCAGGCCTCGAATCACCAGGTTGTCGCCGATGCCATAGTTGTTACCGGCCTGGGTCACGCCACTGATGTTACGCACCAGGTCCTGAAGGTTGTCGGCCCCCTGAGCCTGAATCAGCTCCTGATCCACCACCACCACCGCGGCGGGGGTTTCCATCAACGACATGTCCGATTTGGTGGCCAGACCCGAGTTCATCACTACCTGATTTTGACGGCCATACACGGTAATGGTCTCTGTACCTTCGGCCGTCGCGGCCTCTTGTGCCATCGCTACCGGGGCGGCCAGGGCCGAGGCACAGGCAACGGCCAAAACTGAATAACGAAACTGTTTCATCACTAACCTCTTCTTGATTTGGCGCGAATGGTAACAACTCTCATTACCATTTCAATTTGCACCATGAAGAGGCCAGGTCAGATCAGGCTAATACCATGATATAGGTGGGGTTTTATTGATTGAAAACAGAACGATTCCAGTAAATGCCTTTGATTAATTGTTAACAGAAGGTGAGAAAAGACGAGCCTCGAGGTGGATTCAAACGGCATTCAATACCAAGTTGCAACATAGTAAAGATTTGTTTGAATCGCACCTTAGCAGCAATCAAGATCACAGAGTCACCGCAAAATGCGACAGGCGGCACCACCGCGTTCAGTGGCGCCGCTCAACCTCACGCCATCAGTTCGTTAAGTTCAAACAACCCCTGGCGGCGATAGGGTTCCGCCAAGGCAAAACGGCTGTGACTGCCCAGGCCGGTGTGCAGGTGCAAGGCCTTGTCCATGGCTCGTTGAACCTCCCTGCCCTTGTGGTAATCGGATGGCAGCTCGGCAAACCCTGGGCATAAAGCCTGCTGTTCCTGTTCGGACAGACGCTGGCTGAAATGCTGACCGGAGAACGTCATCTGGCTGGTCAGACAGTCCATCGCCTGCTCTTTTTTCTGCCACACGGTCGCCAGCGACACGCTGCAATTGGGGCGAGACGGCGACATGTAGTACAGGGTGGCCACCGGGTGTGGAGACAGTTCCGGCATCGCCTCCAACCCATAGTCCCGTCCGGCCAGCGCAATGGCCTCCAGAATCAACCCCATGGCCGGACGCCGATCCGGATCAAGGTCCTCAAAGCTGTGCTGCGGGTCCTGGGTAATGATGATGTCCGGGCGGGTCTCCCTAATCACCCGGCACAGCGCCAGTTTGTAGTCGCGCCGAAGATCGACTCCACCGCGCTCAAAGCCATTAAAGAAAAGCCGCTCGACGCCGAGCACCTCCGCCGCCTGGTGCAGGTCGCGCTGCATCTCCGGCCGGGCCAGCATGATGGACGCAAACGAGTGGCCTCCATTGGCGGCGTTGATGGCCAGCGCCCCGCCGCACTCCACCATCTCCATGCCGTAGACGCCCAGCAGCAAGATTCGTTGACTCATGACACTCTCCTAAAATTGGTATTGGTAGTTCAGTTGCAGGTTTCTGGGGATCCCCAGCGTCTGTTTCGGCGACTGCTCCGAATCCGGCACCGACTTGCCGGGATTAAACACGGCGGCGGCGTACTCCTCATCCAAGGCATTTTCCAGCCTCAGCTTCAGGGTGTGGTGCTGGCCCCAGCGGTAACTGCCTCCCAACTCCAGCAACCAATAGTCGCCGGCATCGGTGGCATAGTCGGTAAATTCGCCGGTGTAGGAGACAAACAGGTACAGGGACAGAGCGTCGATGGGGGTGTGCTCCAGCCGGGTCGAGGCCAGCCACTTCGGCACCTCTTCAATCTGCTCGCTGCTGCCTTTCTCACGACTGTCGGCGTAGGTCACATGCCCCTGCCAATGCCACAGGTCGCTGCCCTGCCAGGCCAGGTTAAGCTCCGCCCCTTGGGTCTCAACTTGGTTATCCAGGTTGTCGTACTTATTGCCCTTAACGCCGATAAGATCGTCGACCCGGCGCCAGAACAGGGTCGGTTCCAGCAGCCAGGCATCCTGCTGCCAGCTCAGGCCCAGGTTGAGGTTCAGGCTCTGCTCCGGATCCAGATTCGGGTTTCCAATCAAGCCCCCCTCCCGCTCCACCGAGTACAGCTCTTCGGCGCTGGGCAGGCGAAAACCGGTGCCGGCCGATGCCCGCAGCAACCAGTGGGCATTGACCCGATGTTCGCCGCCCAGGCTCCAGTTGAGGCTGTCACCGGCGGACTCGATGTCGCTGTAGCGCAGCCCCACAGCCATCGACGTGTCGGCAAGGGCCTTAAATTGCGGCCGATATTGGGCAAACAGCGACCGCACCACCTCGGTATCGCTGACAAACTCCATCACCTCGTCCTCGCCTCGGTAACTTTGAAACTCGGTGCCCATCAACCAGCTGTCACCGTTGTCCTGGGTCAGCTTGGCCGATAACTTCAGACCATAGTCCTCGAACCCCCAGTAGCTGTTGTCGTCCACCACAGTCACTTTGCCTGCTTCATCTTGGTCGATGCGAGTGTAGTAACTGTCCCAACCGTGGTAATAGCCTTTGAGCAACAGTTGCAGTTGATCGCTGGCCAGGTACTGATACTCGGCGGTGTAGATCTGCTCCCGGCGCTCGTTGTTGCTGTCGATGGTGCCGTAGGTGCGCAAACGCTCTAGGTCGCCATGGTTATACTGGGCCAATACCGTCAACTGGCTGGCATCGCTGATGACCCAGCGCAACTTGGTCCCGGCATTGGCGACGGTGTAGCCGCGTTTTTTATCTCCCGCGGCGGTCCAGTGAATGTCCTCGTCCCGCCACAACTGGAAGCCCTCACTGGTGGTGGCCGAACCAAACACCGACCACTTCAGGGCATCCACGGCGGTGGTGTAGAACAGCGAGCCGCTGGCGGTCTCCAGGGTATCGCCACCCACGGAGACAGTGCCTTCGGTTTCGCCCTGGTAGTTTCGGGTTACGATGTTGATCACCCCGGCAATGGCTTCGGTGCCGAACACCACCCCCTGGCCCCCCTTGAGCACTTCGATGCGCTCGATGATGTTGGGGTTGAGGCTGTCCAGGTAGATGCCACCATAGAGGCGGTTATTGATGCGGTTACCGTCAATCAACCACAAAATGTCCTGCTTGCGCGAACCCTGCAGCGAGGCATAACCGGCGTCGTAACGCCCTCTGGCCCCGACCGCAAACAGGCCGGGAACAAACTGATTCAGCAGGGTATTGATGTCGCCCTCACCGATGGACTCAAACTGGTCGCGATCGATGACTACCAACTCCGCACCCAGTGCGGCCTGATCCCAGGCCAGGTTTTCCTCTAACGACCGATACTCTACGGTGACCACTTCGTCCACTTCCATGGCCACCGACGAGGCAGCCAACAACAGGGGGGTTAACATGTTTTCTCCAGGGGTTAGTTATCGGGCAGCGCCCAGAATGCGCACCTGACGTTGTCCGTCGGTGCCGGTATGAATCTCGGTGTCGACACGAAATGCCTGTCGCAACAGGGGCGGCGTCAGCACCTGCTCCTGTGTGCCGTAGGCCAGCACTCGGCCCTCTCCCAGCAGCAGCAAGCGGTCGCACCACTGGGCCGCCAGGTTCATGTCGTGAAAACTGGCGACCACCGACATTGGCCGCTGGCGAATGCGCGCCAGCGTGGTATAGAGGTGATACACATCCAGGTGGTTAGCGGGCTCGTCCAGTAGCAGCAGCGGCGTATCCTGCAGCAGCGCCTGAGCAATCATGGTGCGCTGCACCTGGCCGCCAGAGAGGCTGTCCAGCGGCCGTTGTCGCAGGGCCAGCAGTTCGCACTCGTGCAGCACCTGCTCCAAGGTGCCCCGGTTGCATCCCCTGGCCGGACTGGCGCCCAGCGCCACGGTCTGCTCGACCGTCAGTCCGCCGCTGGGCTGATTGTGCTGCACCAGAATCGACACCTGCTCGGCCCGATCCAGCGGGGCCATCTCTGCCAGAGAGGCGCCGGCGAAACAGACTCGGCCACGGCTCAGCGGCCACAAGCCGGCAATGCTCTTCAGCAGCGAGGTTTTGCCACAGCCATTGGCCCCGAGCAGCCCCAGCCACTGCCCCGAGGGCAGCTGCAGACTCAGATCCGTCACCAGTTGGCGGTGACCACGCTTTAACTCCAGGGTATTAAGCTCCAGCATCGGCCTGCCTGCGAATCAGTAGTAAAATCAATGGCACTGTCAGTACCGCCATGGGGACGGACAACGGCAACTCTTCCGGCGCCAGCAGCAAACGACACAAGCCGTCGACCCCAACCGTCACCATCGCTCCGAGCAGCGCCACCACAGGCAACCAACGTCGGTGCAAGCCGCCCACCCACATGCGGGCCAGGTGCGGCACCAACAGCCCCACGAAGCTGACCGCACCGGCGGCCGCCACCGACAGCGCGGTCAATACCAGAATCACCACCGCCACCGCCCGGCGCTCAAACAGGGGATGCAGACCCAAGGAACGGGCTTTGTCCTGCCCCAGCAACATCAAGTCGAGTTTTACCGTTCGCCATCTCAGCCAGATCATCGCCAGCGGCAAGGCCAGCAGCAGCGGCAACGATCGCTCTAGGTCGGCGCCAGCCATGGAGCCCATTAACCAGCGCAGGATCTGCCCCAGGGCACGATCGTCTCCCAGCAGCATCATCAGGGTGGTGAGCGACGACCCCAGGGCGCTGATGGCCACTCCACACAGGATCAGCGCATAGGGGGACAGGGATAAACGGCCATAACTGGCCACCGACATCACCATGACAAACGCCGCCAGGGCCCCCAACGTCGCCAGCACCGGAGTGGGCAATGACCAGGCCAAGGTCAGACCGGTGACTGCCGCCAGGGCCGCACCGTTGGCAATCCCCAACAGATAGGGATCCGCCAGCGGGTTTCGAACCAGCGTCTGGGTAAGCGCGCCAGCCACCGACAACGCCGCCCCCACCAATGCCGCCAGCAACACTCGCGGCAGACGCATCTCGACAATGACGACTCGAATCAAGGGATCGCCGCTGCCGGACCAGACTGCCTCCCACGCCTGTGCCACAGGAACGGAGACTGCGCCTTGAGTCAGGGCCCACAGCGACACCAGCAACAATCCCAGCACCAACCACAGACAATGCACGCCAATACCCGTACTCATGACTGCCACGCCATGACGGCCCGGTGAGCCTTGTCGATGCCATCGATCATCCTCACTCCCCCCACCGTCTCGGAGAACGACAGGGTGTCCAGGTGCAGATGGCCAGAGTCGTACAGACTTTTCAGATAGGGAGATTGATGAAGAAACTGGCGTTTTTTGAGTTGCGGTGACCAGTTGGAGTCCACCATCAAGATGATCTCCGGCCGGGCGGCCAATACCGCCTCCCAGGAGAGATGACCCCAGGCACGGCCGATACCGGCACCGACATTAACGCCGCCGGCGGCCTCAATGAGCAGATTGCCGATGCCGCAACAGCCGGCCACATAAGGCAGTTCATACTCTCTTAACCACACCAGCATCCGCGGCGCCCGAGCCGGTGGGGTGGTGGCAATCTCGGCCAGGCGCTGACGCTGGCTGGCGATCCAGGCTTCGGCCACATCTTCAGTACCAGTGAGACGACCCAACTGCCGCATATCGGTAAACACAGAATCAACGCCCACCGCCTCCGGCGCACACACCGATTCAAACAGGTAGGTTTGCATGCCTCTTTGCTGCCAGCGCTGCCTGGGGCCAATGCCCATGTCTCGGTAGGCACTGGCAAACCCGGCCACCAGCAAGTCAGCCCCGGACAACAACACCTGCTCGGCACTGGGGTACTCCCGACTGAGCACGGGAATGCCCTCATAGGCGTGCTGTAGTTCCGGCTTTACCGCTTCATCCAGGTAGGCGGTCCCAATCAGCTTAGGCCCCAGTCCCAGGGTCAGCAGCGCTTCGGTGGCATGCTGGTTCAGCGCAATGATTCGCTCGGCAGGCCGATGCTGGTCCATCGGTTGGCCACAGTTTTGCCAAGACACTTCGCCCTGCGCGGCTAAGGAGGTAAAAAATAAAAATAACGTTATCAGGTATTTATGCTGCATCAAATCGCCCCGCCAAAAAGTATGACGATCTTTATAAAGTTCATAACTTGACGATATGATCAAAATCAACAAAATGTGAAGAATTTAAAATTAGTATGTCGGCAGACTTGGGGAGAAAAACCATGGGAACAGAGCGAATTACAGTGTCACTGGACACTGAGTTGCTGACAGAACTGGACCAACTGGCCGATGACGGCGGCTATCGCAACCGCAGTGAGCTGTTTCGGGATATGATTCGGGAAAAACGCAAAGACAAGCTGCTGGAGACGGATCCCGGCACGCCCTGCATTGCCACGTTAAGCTACGTGTTTGATACGCGCAAACGCACGCTGGTGACACGGTTGATGGACAACCAACATATGTTCAATCGCATTGTCCGCTCGACCATGCTGGTGTGCCTGGATGAGCATTTTCGAATGGAATCCATCGCCCTGGAAGGCACCGCCGAGCAACTGCAGCAGTTTGCCAACATTCAGCTCAGTGAAAGTGGCGTTCTCAATGGCTGCCTGCACCTGGTTCCGCTAATGGCTGACGAAACTATTTGATTTATCAGCCCCTTTCAAACCCGGACAACCATTTCCGCCAAACGCTTTGCCTTCAAGGGCTGGAGACGCGATCAAACCCAATCCCTCTCCAGTTCACATCTTTTCGAAAAGCTATTGACTGCGAATTGTTATCATTTAGAATCGGTGCAAACCGATGAGGAACCGATGATGGATAAGCGCACAAAAAAGCAGCTGAAACGCCAGTCGAAAGCATTGAAAAAAGCCCTAAAGCACTCCTTGAAACAGGTTAAGAAAAGTGCCGCCAACGGCGTCATCGAACTCGACAAAAAGCAACTAAAGGCGATGGCCGACAAACTGGTGCAGGAGATGGTGAGTGAGCAGCCTCCGCAGCCTAAAGTCGTGGCGATTCGACCGCTGACTCAAGACGCCATGAGCTTTGCCCGTCGCCCTTACAAGAAGACCCCCTGCAAACGTTGCCCGGCACTGACGGGAGGCTTGTGTGCCTGCGCCATCAAAAAGCAAAAGCGAGCCGCTTAACTTAGACGTTTTTCTCCCCCTTTCGGGCTCCACAACCTCAGTTCTGAGGTGAGCCGCAGATCGCTGTTGACCTTCATCATCGCCATCGAACCCGTGGCAAACTTATCCAATTGGACGCCACCTAAGTGTTCGACAACCTGATGTATCCCTGGATTATGCCCCACCCATATCTGCGTCTGTCCGGCACAAAACTTGCGCGCCATCATCGCCAGGATCTGTGCTTCACTGGCCAGGTACAATGACGGCTTAAAGCTGACCTGCACATCCTCAAAAGCCTCACTGATGGCACTTGTGGTTAACCGGGTACGCACCGCATCGCTGCTCAAAATCCGATCCGGCACCACTCGCCAGCGCATCAGTTGGGCAATGATCTGCGGCAAGGTTTTCACACCTCGAGGGCTTAATGGCCGCTGCCAATCCGCCAATCCGGCCTGCTTCCAGCAGGACTTGGCGTGCCGCAACAGGATCAAACGCATACTCTTCCCCGAACCCAGACTCACACAAATAAGTGTAGATTGCCCACTGAGCGCATCCGACTCCGGGTGACGCCGCGGGCAAAAGCATCACACGACACAGACGCAAAAATAACGATTAACGAGGAATAACAACGGCCTTGTTTGAGTTATAAATGATCGCAGCTGCATGCAAATGCTGAAAAATGTGCCAAACTGTCACCGGCACACTCTGATGTGCTGAATATTATAGGAGAGGATATGAAATCCAAGGTATTACTGGTAGCAACCGCTGCCTCGGCATTGTTTCTTGCTGGCTGTGCCAACAACGACGACCTGGCCGCGCAGGTATCTGCTTTATCCAATAAGGTGGACTCCTTACAGGCTGACGTTCAGGCTGATCAGCAACGTCAGGATCGCGACATCAGTGCCGCCAAAGCGGCCGCCGATGACGCCGCAGCAGAAGCGATGCGAGCCAACCAGCGCATTGACAACATTGCGACTTCTTACAAGAAGTAAGCTCCGAGTGGGCTGGTTTACGGCCAGCCCACTACTTTAGGCACCCCAGAACGCTCGTTCAACATTCGGGTCACCCATTCCTGATTGACATGATTCAGTTGGATCAGCCTCAGTTGGTCATCACTGAACTTAAGCGGCTTATCGGTCTGAGCCTCCACGCTCAGCGGGTCGTGAACCTCCAGCAAAATCTCCCCCTGCCGTCCCCGAGCCACCTTCAGAGGTTGGTTGATAACCCGAACCGGCGTTTTAACCGGCACCATGGAAAACAACTCCTCGATGTCCTTGGGCCACAACCGAATGCATCCGGCGCTGACCCGCAGGCCGATCCCAAACTCCTTGTTGGTGCCATGAATCAGATACTGTCCCTGGGCAAACCCCAGCCGCAACGCAAACAGACCCAGAGGATTATCCGGCCCCGGAGGCACCACTCTGGGCAACTCGATGCCCTGCTCCAGGTATTCCTCGCGGGTACTGGCGGTAGGCGTCCAACTGGGGTTGGGATGCTTATGGGTGATGACAGTGTCTCCCAGCGGGGTGTCGTGGCCAATGCGGCCAATGCCTATGGGATAAACATGGACGAAGTGATCATCAAAATAATACAGGCGCAATTCAGCCAGGTTAATCACCACCCCTTTACGAGGCACGTCTGGTAGCAACATGTAGGAGGGGATCTCCAATTCGGTCCCCGGTTCAGGTAAAAACGGATCCACTCCGGGGTTGAGCTCCATCAGAGCCAACAGGCCGACACCGTATCGCTTAGCAATCGGCGCCAGGTGCTCACCGGTCTTGACCACATGAGTCACGGAAAATCCCACCAGCCGATGACCCGGCTCGGGCAAGGGGTAGACCACCGCGGATACCATTGTCGACCAGCCTAACAGCACACACAGCCACAGTATGGCCTTTCTCATTGCCACTCCTCATTTCTACGGTCTAAAACCAGGCCCACGCAACACCCTGGCATCAAAAAGCCCGCCAGGGGCGGGCTTTTAATGGTAATCAACCGATGTGGATCAGGCAATCACTTCACTGGTCACCCGCTTTTCAACCTTCACGGCGCACACCTTGAACTCGGGGATCTTAGCGTGGGGATCCAGGGCCGGGTTAGTTAGCCGGTTGGCCGGCGCTTCCTCGAAGTGGAACGCCGTGAACACCACCCCTTTCTGAATCCGCTTGGTCACAAAGGCATTGAGTTCAATGTCACCGCGACGCGTGGTCAGGCGAATCGGATCACCATTGCCAATCCCCAAGCGCTCGGCATCGGCCACCGACAACATGGCCGTCGGGCCGGCCAAATCATTCAGGCCTTTGGTCTTACGGGTCATGGTGCCGGTGTGGAACTGCTCCAGCAGTCGACCGGTGGTCAGCACCAGCGGGTACTCTTCACACGGCAGCTCGGCGGCGTACTTAAATGGAATCGGTTCCATATAGGCACGTTCACCAATGGCAAATTTATCTACGTGCATCACCGGCATGCCGTCACACTGATCATCGACACAAGGCCACTGAATGCCATTGGTGCCCACACGCTCCCAGCGAATACCGGCGTACTGCGGCACCGCCAGGTTGATCTCGTTGCAGATCGCCTTTTCATTGCGATAGCGCCAGTTTGCACCCAGCGCTTGGGCCAGCAACTGAATGATCTCCCAATCATTACGAGCCTGCCCTGGTGCATTGACTGCCGCGTTGAGTCGCTGTACCCGACGTTCGGTATTGGTGAAATGGCCCTGCTTTTCTGCAAACGCAAAGGCCGGCAACACCACATCGGCCATCTGTGCGGTTTCCGTCAGGAAGATGTCCTGCACCACCAGCAGATCCAGTGCCTGCAGCGCTTTAATGACGTGCTTCTGATCCGGATCAGACAGAACCGGGTTTTCTCCCATCACGTACAGGCCGTCAACCTGATCCTCCAGAATGGCGTCCATCACCTCGGTCACCGCCAAGCCATTGACCGGGGACAAGTCGGTGTGCCACAGCGCTTCGAAACGTTCGCGAATGGCCGGCTCTTCGATGTTCTGATACCCCGGCAGGTAGTTTGGTAACGCCCCCATGTCGCAGGCGCCCTGTACGTTGGATTGGCCCCGCAGCGGGTTGATGCCCGCCCCTTCTACCCCGATGTTGCCACACAGCAACTGCAGGTTGGCAATGGCCCGCACATTATCGTGACCTGTGGTGTGCTGCGTGATGCCCATGGCGTAATACACCGCCGTCTTGGTGGCCGTCCCCATCAATCTGGCGATCTCACGCACCTGCGACGCCGGAACCCCACTGACCAGTTCCACTTGCTCCGGGGTATAATCAGGCTTCATCACCTCGGCTTTGAATGCCTCAAAGCCTTCGGTACGGCGAGCGACGTAGTCGTCGTCCTGCCAGCCATTCACCAGAATCTCTCGAGCAATGCCGTTCAACAGCATCACATCGGTACCGGGACGATGGCAGGCGTACAGTTGAGCATGCTCAGACAGGCCAATCCGCTTAGGGTCGGCCACAATCAAACGGGCGCCATGGTGACGAACCGCCTGCTTAATGTGAGAGGCGATAACCGGGTGAGCAGCGGTGGTGTCGGAACCGATAACAAAGATCAGGTCCGATTCCTTAATCGACGGAATGTCGTTGGTCATGGCACCACTGCCCACGGCCGCACGCAATCCGGATACCGTGGTGGAGTGACACAAACGCGCACAGTGATCGATGTTATTGGTACCAATCACACTTCTAAACAACTTTTGGAACAGGAAGTTATCTTCGTTGGTGGCCTTGGCAGAAGCAAAACCGGCCATGGCGTTGCCCCCCTTGGCATCGGTAATCTCTTCGATTCTGGCGGCCACATAGCCGATGGCATTGGCCCAGGTGGTGGGCACCAGTTCACCGTCTTTGCGGATCAGAGGCTGAGTCAATCGTTCCTTGGACTGAATGAAGTCAAAACCGAAACGACCTTTGACGCACAGCATGCCTTCGTTGACCGGCGACTCGTCGACCCCGGTCACCTTGATGATGCGGTTGCTGTCTTCATCCACGTGCAAACGAATGCCACAGCCCACACCACAGTAGGTACAGATGGTATCTACGGTTTTCAGGGTTTGCTGGCGTCCCTGACTGCGATCGCGGGCATCGGTGAGCGCCCCCACCGGGCAGGCCTGAATGCAGGCACCACACTGGGAGCAGTTGGAGTTGGCCATCAACTCGCCGCCATCGAAGCACACCCGTTGACTGAGCTGGTCGTCTTTAAAGCCCAGTACCCCGTGAACGCCGCGTTCATTACAGGCCACCACACACTGACCACAACTGATGCAGCGGTTAGGATCCAGGTTAATAAACGGCGCGCTGCTGTCGATGCGTTTCTGCTGGGCCTTGCTGTAGTCCAGATCGGCATCGCTGATGCGATATTCGGTGGCGTAATCTCTCAGTCCGCACTGGGTATTGACCTGACAGCCACACTCCAGACAACGGGCCGCTTCGGCAATGGCCGCCTCGGCGTCAAACCCGAGCTCCACTTCGTCAAAACTGCCCTGACGCTGAGCACTGGTCAATTCAGGCATCGCCAGGCGGGCCTGCTTAGGCCAATGATCCAGAAAACGCGCTTCCACCTCTTTCAGTGATTTGGCTTTCTGGGAGTTAAACTGGGCTTTCGGGGCCTGAACCAGGCCACTTTGCAAGAAGCGGTCAATGGCAATGGCGGCCTTTTTGCCATCGCCAATCGCCTCAACGGCCGTTGCCGGCCCCAGGCGAAAATCACCGATGGCAAACAGGTTGCCAATGCCGGCGTGCATGGTGGATGGATCCGCATCGGCGGTGGTCCAGCGGGTCAACGGCAAGGCTTCCCCACCCAGCTTGGCGGCATCGGAGGCCAGCAGTTCGGCATCCGGTTTTTGTGACACCGCGGCAATGACGGTATCAAACTCCATCCACTGAAACTCGCCGGTTGACTCGGGACGACGACGACCGGAGGCATCGGGTTCGCCCAACTTCAGGGTTTCGACCTTAACCTTGCATACCCGGCCCTGATCGTCGGCCAGGTTCTCGACCGGTAGAGACAAGAACTGGAAGTTAACCCCTTCCACTTCCGCCTCATGAATCTCGTAATCTTCCGCCGGCATGTCGGCCTTGGTGCGGCGATAGATGATGGTGACTTCCGCCCCCTGACGCAGGGCGGTTCGGGCGCAATCGATGGCGGTATTACCACCGCCAATCACGGCGACTTTGTTGCCTACCGATACGTCTTTGCCCAGGGTGAAATCCTTCAGGTAATCCACACCCAGCATGCAGCCTTGCAGATCCGAGCCGGTGTAGTCCATGGCCACCGCCTTCTGGGCGCCAATGGCCAGACACACCGCATCGTACTCCTGGCTCAACTGTTCCAGGGTAAAATCACGCCCGAGGCTTTGATTCAGTTCGATGTTCATGCCGGCACGACACATCAACTCAATCTCTTTATCCAGAGTCGCTTTCGGCAGTCGATACTCGGGAATGCCATATCGCAGCCAACCACCGGCTTGCGGCATGGCTTCAAAGACGGTGGCTTGATAGCCATTGTGAGTCAGGAAATAACCGGCCGAGAGGCCGGCAGGACCGCCACCAATAATGGCGACCTTTTTGCCTTTGGCGGGCGCAATGTCTGCCAAGTGGGCCTGGTCATTCAGGTCCAGATCGGCGGCGTGTCGCTTCAACTGCCGAATGGCCAACGGCTCATCCACCAGGGTGCGCCGACATGCCGATTCACAGAAGGCCGGACACACCCGACCGATAGACAGCGGCATCGGCAGCGTGTCTTTAATGGTCTGCACCGCCTTGGTATGGTCACCCTGGGCGATGTCGTACAGATACCCCTGAATGTCGACATCCGCCGGACAGGCGGTCTTACAGGGTGCCTCGCAATCGGCGGTATGATTAGACAAAATTCGTTTTAACGCCGCCTGGCGGGTCTGGGTCAGAGTCTCAGACTGAGTCTGTACCTCAATGCCAGCTTTTACCGGATGACGGCAACTGAGGGTCACCTCCCCATCAACCTCGACGGCACACAAGCCGCACGCTTCCTGCCCCTGGCCATTGGGGCCACCACACAGCGAAGGAACCTCGAATCCGGCCTGCCGGCATGCGTCCAGCAGGTAGAGGGATTCCTCAACTTCAACCAGTTGATTGTTAATGGAGATCTTTATCATTTTTGCTCTTCTTAAGCCGGCGTCAGCTGCCCCGGTCTACTTCTTCAGAGGTATCTGTCCGAGAATGAAAAAGCTGAATTCCATTCCTAACCAATTAGGCTACCAACCCGTCGGGTTGAGTTGAAGATAAGCTGAGCCTTTACGTGATCTCAGTCAAAAACGCTGCAAGAGGTAAGACCAATCTCAAGCCACGGTCACTGAAACAGCAAAAATGATCGCCAAAATCTGTCCGACCTGACAGGTCCGTCTGCCCTAGCGAATTACAGCAGCGACCACAGAGACAAAGACAGCACCAGGGTCATCAGAGCAGCGGCCCCCTCTTTTAGAGTATCGAATCGCAGATGGAAGCTCAGGGCACCGGCACTCACCAGCGCCAGCAGCAAGGCGCCGGCCGCGGGATACAGCCCTAGCAAGGCCGCACCGCTGAGTTCCAATGCCCCAACCATCGCCATGGCACGTCGACTGAGGCCGTAGGAGCGGAAATAGGCCAACTGAATCTCGAACACCTGTTTTTGCCATCCCAATAACTTGACTGAACCGGCCAACACGAAGAACAGGCCCAGCACCACCGACATCACCGTCACCATCATCATCACAGGCTGCCCCTCCCCGTCATTGTTATCCCATTGTGTTTTTGCATTGTCTGGTACTCCGATATCCAATCTTGCAACCAGACTATTCAAGTCGCATTATTATTTGTAATCATCACTATTAATAACCAGCATGAGCGACATTAATAATATAGACCTGAACCTACTGAAGTCTCTGCAAGCCCTGCTGTTGGAGTGCCATGTTGGCCGAGCCGCAAAACGGATGCATGTCACGCAATCGGCCATGAGCCACACCCTGGCGCGACTGCGCGATGCGCTACAAGATCCGCTGTTCGTCCGCACCAGCAAAGGCCTGTCTCCCACCCCAAGGGCGGTGCAACTTGGCCAGCAGCTGGAACCGTTGATGACGGAGCTGGTTCGCTTATTCGATCCTCCCCGGCTCGACCCGAGCAGCATCCTCTGCCGATACCGCATCCTCAGCCATGACTTCATCGTTCAGGCCTACCTGGCTCCGCAGCTAAATCGGATCCAGAGATTGGCCCCGAATATTGTGTTCGAGCTGGACACCCTTGGCTCCGAGGCCAACGATAAACTGGATCAGGATCAGGCCGATCTCATTATCGGTGCCGGGCTGGATGCTCGAGACCGCTTTATGCAGCAGCGACTGACTCAGGAACCCATCGACTGTGTCCTGGCCGCCGACCACCCCGCCCTTAAGCAGTGGCATCTGGAGTCGTTGCTGGCCTACCCCCACATCACTTTGGGATTGTTAGCCGAGCGGAACGATCCGGTTTCCGTAGCCAGCGGCGGCGAAGCCCGGCGCCGGGTTGGCGTCATCACCCACAACCTGCAAACCCAACTGCCGCTGCTGGTCGACTCATCACTGATCGCCTTTTTACCCCGCTCTCTGGCTGCCATTGCCGAACGCCAATACGGCCTCTGCAGCCGACCCAGCCCGGTCACGCTGGCGCCGCTGATCATTCGGGCACTGTGGCATCAGCGACACCAACACGACCACAGCCACCGCTGGATCCGTCAGCAACTGTTTGAGGGCTTTAGTGAAGCTGCCGATCGCGGGTGACAGGAAAAACTGCTCACCACGGTTGCAAATCCCAAAATCCATCCCCATCTAAGATGGATACGAATACGCAGTTGGAAACAGGCTATGCACCAAGAGGATATTGACGTCATCGACACCGACGAACCCCAACCTACCGATATCGTGGTTGCCGGAGAGCAGCGGCCGGACCAACTGCATGTGATGCCGGTACAAAACCGGCCGTTCTTCCCCGCTCAGGTAATGCCGGTGCTGATCAAAAGTGGCGACTGGAGCGATACCCTGAAGGCGGTGGGAGAAACCGAGCACAAGATGCTGGCCCTGTTCTACAGCGAAGACTTTGACCACTCGGAGGGGAAATTCAATCCTCAGACCCTGCCTCAAACCGGTTGCGTGGTGCGAGTCCACCAGGTCAAAGAGGGGGATGATGGCGACATTCAGTTCATCGCCGAAGGCATTGAGCGGGTGCACATCGACAGTTGGGAAAGTACCAGCCACCCTTACCTGGCCAATGTCAGCTACCCGGAAACGGAACAGGATAGCGAAGGCAAGGAAGTGAAAGCCTATGCCATGGCGTTGATCAATGCCATTAAAGAACTGCTGCCTATCAATCCGCTGTTGTCGGAAGAGCTGAAAGATTACCTCAATCGCTTCGGTCCCAACGAACCCTCGCCGCTGACCGACTTTGGTGCCGCCATCACCACCGCCCCCGGGCCACTGCTGCAAGAGGTGGTGGATCAGGTGGCACTGCTGCCACGGATGGAAAAAACCCTGGCGCTGCTGAAAAAAGAACTGGATGCCGCTCGCCTGCACAGTGAAATTGCCGAAGAGGTAAATCGCAAAATCAGCAAGCACGAGCGTGAATTCTTTTTGCGAGAGCAACTTAAAGTAATCCAGAAAGAGCTGGGGGTAGCCAAAGACGACAAAACCGCCGACCTGGAAGAGTTTCAGGCCCGCATGCAAGGCAAAACCCTGCCAGAGGCGGTCGAGAAGAAGTTCAAAGAGGAGATGCAGAAGTTCTCGGTGCTGGAGTCCGGCTCACCGGAATACGGCGTCAGTCGCAATTATCTGGACTGGATCTCCCAGATGCCCTGGGGGATCAGCAGTACCGACAAGCTGGAGTTGAGCCAGGCGCGTACCATTCTCGACAAGCACCATGACGGCCTGGACGACGTCAAAGACCGGATTCTCGAGTTCCTGGCCCTGGGCGCCTTCAAAGGTGAGATCAGTGGCTCCATCATTCTGCTGGTAGGCCCTCCTGGCGTCGGAAAAACCTCCATCGGCCGCTCGATCGCCGAATGCCTGGATCGCCCCTTCTATCGTTTCAGTGTCGGCGGCATGCGCGACGAGGCCGAGATCAAAGGCCACCGGCGTACCTACATCGGGGCTATGCCCGGTAAGTTAGTGCAAGCGCTGAAAGAAGCGGAAGTGATGAACCCGGTGATCATGCTGGATGAGATCGACAAGATGGGCAGCAGTTATCAGGGTGATCCCGCCTCGGCACTGCTGGAAACTCTGGATCCGGAGCAGAACGTCAACTTCCTCGATCACTACCTGGACCTGCGCCTGGACCTGTCCAAGGTGCTGTTCGTGTGCACCGCCAACACCCTGGACAGCATTCCGGCGCCACTGCTGGATCGAATGGACGTGATTCACCTGTCCGGCTACCTGGCAGAAGAAAAGTTAGCCATCGCCAAACACCACCTGTGGCCAAAACAGTTGAAACGCGCTGGCGTCAAACGCAGCCAACTGAAGATTACCGATGCCGCCATGAAGAAAGTGGTGGTCGACTACTGCCGCGAAGCGGGAGTCCGCAGCCTGGATAAGGCCCTGGCCAAGCTGGTTCGAAAGTCGGTGGTCAAACTGCTGCAAGAGCCGCAGCAAAAGTTGTCTTTGGGCCTAAAAGCGATTCCCGAACTGCTGGGCCCTGCCAAGTTCAAGGCGGAGCAGACCTTGTGCGGCACCGGCATTGTCACCGGTTTGGCTTGGACCTCCATGGGCGGTGCCACCCTGCCGGTGGAAGCCAACAGCATTCACCAGCAAAGCCGCGGACTGAAACTGACCGGGCAGTTGGGGGACGTGATGAAAGAGTCCGCCGAAATCGCCTTTAGTTTCGTCAGCAGTCACCTGAGCCAATATGGCGTGGAAGAGGGGTATTTCGATAAACGCTTCGTGCATCTGCACGTACCCGAGGGGGCGACCCCCAAGGACGGCCCCAGTGCCGGCATTACCATGTCTACCGCCCTATTGTCTCTGGCCATGGGTCAGGCACCGAAACAGCACCTGGCCATGACCGGCGAGATCACCCTCAACGGCTATGTGTTAGCCGTAGGTGGCATTCGAGAGAAGCTGATTGCGGCCAAGCGTCAGGGGATCAAAGAGGTACTGCTGCCGGAAGAGTGCAGCGGCGACTATCAGGAGCTGCCTGACCACGTTAAAGAGGGACTCAAGGTGCATTTTGTCAGCCATTTTGACCAAGTGGCCAAGTTGGCGTTTGACTAACAAGATAGGGAGCCTCTGGCTCCCTTTTTTACAGCAGCCCAGTCTGGTAAGCCTTACTGACCAGGTTAGTGCGGTTCCTGGCACCGAGGATCTCTCGCGCTCGATCGAGGTGGTAGTTAACACCGCGCTCGGTCAAGAACAGCTTCTTGCCGATCTCTTCGCTCGAGTCTCCCTCCGCCACCATAGTCAAGATCTTGATGCAGTTGGGGGATAACAGCCCAAAATTGGCGATGGGATTAATGTCCTGATGAGCTAAGCAACAAAATAGAGATGAAAATTCCAACAGCAGATCGACCAATTCTTCGTGTTTATTCATTACATTTTGTTGGACTACGGCACGCCTCTGATCTGAAAACAGGTGGAAAATACCCATCCAGTCCTCCCGGCCCGTTACCGAATGGTAATAGGTTGCAGCACTACCAAAGCTGTATTTGACCCTCAGCTGTTCAGCGATTTTTTGACGTCGCCCATCGTATCCACCACCCGGAAAATGAAAAGAATCTCGATACAGCCTTGCCGAAGGCCTCGAGTAGAGAAAACTGCAATCTCCCCTGGAGAATCGATACAGATATTCTTCTCTGAACTGTAAAATTCCATCATCGGAAGCAATGGTGTAGCGCATCTTTTTTAGGCTACTTGGATTGCCGAAAAACAGCTTGCTATTGCGCCCGATACTCTCGGAAAAACTGTGTAGATCATCGGGCAGGATGCTGTAGTAGAAGCGTTCAAAGCCCAGAGGCTTGAGTTTCTTTAAGAACGCCTTGATAACCTGGCTGGTGACGTATTCACTATGCTGAGCCGGCACACCCACCCCCTCCTGTAACAAAAAAGGGAAGGGGAACACCCTCCCCTGAACTTCATTCTTATTCGATCGAGCTCGGCTTGTCAACGTGACAGGTCAAACAACTTTCCGGCTCTTTAAACTTGGTTTTCTCACTGTAGTAGTCATCTTTTGTTGAGTAAGCATCGCCATGCTTCTCCAGTGTCTGGGCATGACAGAAACCACAGGTCAATAACTCACCGTGGCTGTCCGGAGCACCGTTATTGCCATGGCACTCGGCACACTCCCAGGGTGCCATCTCTTCGACCACATGGCTGTTGGCGGCATTATGGCATGTGCTGCAGTCCGGCAGCTTCCAACCGAAGTGGGACTCGGTTAAAGGCGCGCGGGCTTTGCTGACATCTTTGATGCGGCTGGGGTCGATCTCCGGAGCATCAGCATCACATCCAGAAGATGCCTGCTGATTACCGTACTTATTGCTAAATGCAGCGCCTATGTAGTTGATGTACTCAGGACCATAGATGATCATCGCATCGCCGGTCAGGTGGGGGTCGTTGCCGCCGAAGGGCAAGCCGAACTTCATGTAGCCACGCCCCTTGGGGTTGTGGTTTTCATACTGTTCACCGGCACCATAGTGGTGAGCCCGATAACCCAGCACACCTGGTACTTTATTCATGCAAGCAGCCCGGAACTCATCGCCACCCATATCAAGGCGAGCAGAACACATCACTTTCTGATACAAGCCATGCTGAGCACCGGAGTCCATGTAGTTCTCCCACTCGCCGGTATGATGCACAAAACCACAAGCACCATTATTGGTGTAGGTCTCGTTGACGATGTTGCCCAGGTCATCCCGACCGTTAAAGCTGATGGCGGTAGCCACATATCCCTGTACATTGGCATTGGTGCTCAACCGCGGCCAGTAACTCCAGTCGATCTTCAGATCCGGGCGCTGCTCCACCAGTGACAGCCAGGCGTCCAGCTCGGTGATCACCCCGGGCTGATAGAGGTCGGTGCGCAGGTTGTGCGGGGTGACCTCAATGTTCTTGAACACCGCGCGCTTATTAGGCTCCAGTATCTCACCAGTAGCCGAGTACTTGGCCGGCTTAAAATCGATAACAATCTCGGGGATAATCACCTTGCCGCCATTCCCCGCCAATCGCTGCATCTCTCGCCGGTACTTGCGCTTACGAATCTCCATCTCACCGGGTTGAGCCGGTACCAGCACGATACTCATCTCGTTCTTGAGCGGCTGGTGATCCATGCGGAAGTAGATCTCCTCCTCCTTGTAATAGAGAGAATCCGTATCCCATCCCCCCTCCTTTTTCTCCCAAGAGCTAGGACCCACTAGGTACTTCCAGCCCTGTCCCAGAGTTTCGCCGATGTGGTCCGGGTCCACTGCTTCTGGCAACCCCTGGACCCCTTCGATCGAGGTGACGAAATAGGTATTCAGGGCGTCATCTTTTTCAACCTGAATATCCAGATCGTACTTCTTACCAACCCACATCAACAGATCCAGCACCGAACCTTTACCCTCGGCAAATAGATCAGGACGGATGGAGTCAATCTTCACCCCTGCCATATTAATGGCGGTAGGAGGGAGTAAGTAGTCAATCTTTAAGCCCTTTTTGGCAGCCTGTTCATCCATCTTAGAGTGGATTACGCCATCAACGGCTATATTCGATACGTATTGAGCGTTGACCGAAACCGGAGTATGAGCCTGATCCAAGGGAGAAAATCCCTTTACGATGGCCAACTGAATCACCTTATTGAGTTTTTTCTCATCCTCGCTAGGGCCACCAAAGACGTACTCCGGCTTGTCCACTGGCGGCTTCGGTTGCGGTGGCGTAGGTGTCGAAGCACTGTCATCACTGCCACATCCGCCCAGGACTACACTGAAAGCCAGCGCCGCCCAAATTGTATTGCGTTTCATCATCTCATCCTTACTGTCTGCAATAAGCACGGCAAGGATAAGAGCTGTCCCCATGCGTCGATACTGGCAGCAGCAACAGTATCTAAACCCGATGTGACCAAGATCCTCATCCGTGACCGGTTTTACCACTTCGGAGACAAAAAGCTCGCCACGGTGGAAACACCAAGGAGAGCCGCCGGCCCCTTTTTCATAATTGCAGCAGTCACAACACCCCATGCAGATAGGCTTTGCTGACCAGGTTGGCGCGATTTCTGGCCATCATGATCTGCCGGGCCCGATCCAGGTGGTAGTTAACCCCTCGCTCACTCATGTACAACTGCTCGCCAATCTCTTCGCTGGAATACCCCTGAGCCACCAATGACAGTATCTGAATGCAGGTGGGTGACAGCACTCCGAAGTTGGCCAGCGGGTTGATGCTTTTGAATGCCAGGGCATTGAAGGTGTCGGCGTACTGCTCCAACAAACCTCGACATTCTGCCAGCCCCGTCCCCTGCCCCAACGGCAATTGTTGACGCCCTTTGTCAGAAAACAGGTTAAAAATGCCCAGCCAGCCCGGACGTTCTGCCACTGGGTGATAAAAGGTCAGCTGGGCGCCGATGCCAAACCGCTGCTTCAATTGCTTGAGTTGCAGGTAGGTGCTTCGTCTTCGACCGGACTCCGTATCATCCGGCCACAGGAACGGATTGCTGCGGTTACGTGTTGATGGACCGGACAGCTGAAACCCCTGATCGCTTCGCGAAAAACGGCGCAGAAACTCATCCCGGTACAGCAAGATGGCATCATCGGACGCCACCGCATAGCGCATCCGTTTCAGATTAAACGCCCGACTGGCATTAAAGGTGCTGCAGCACCCCAGGGTATGAGCAATGGTGCTCTCATCATCTGGCACTATGGTGTAGTAAAAGCGGCTCAGCTCAAACGCCGCCAACCGCTCGATAAAGTCATCAATCACCCGGCGACTGGCCAGGTTGATTTTTTGTGCAGGCATCATCTTCTCCCCAGTAAAAGGGGCCTTTCGGCCCCTTCTGTTCAATCGTTTTTACTCAGTGTGCTCTCCCTTGTCTATGTGACATGTCAGACAGCTTTCCGGCTCTTTGAAGCGGGTCTTCTGGCCGTAGTAATCGTCTTTGGTGGAATAGGCATCGCCGTGTTTTTCCAGAGTCTGCGCATGACAGAATCCACAGGTCAGCAGCTCACCATGGCTGTCCGGCGCACCGTTATTGCCGTGACACTCGGCGCACTCCCAAGGGGCCATCTCCTCGACCACGTGGCTGTTGGCGGCATTGTGACAGGTACTGCAATCGGGCAGCTTCCAGCCGAAGTGAGACTCGGTCAGCGGAGCTCTGGCCTTGGTAATGTCTTTAATCTGGTTGGGATCGATCTCCGGCGCTTCGGCATCACAACCCGATGTGGCTTGCTGATTGCCATAGCCATTTCCGAACGCGGCGCCAATGTAGTTGATGTACTCAGGACCATAGATGATCATGGCATCGCCGGTCAGGTGAGGATCGTTGCCGCCAAAGGGCAAGCCGAACTTCATGTAGCCCCGGCCTTTAGGGTTGTGGTTCTCATACTGTTCACCGGCACCGTATTGATGCGCGCGGTACCCCAACACACCGGGAATGTTGCCATAGCAGGCATTGCGGTATTCATCGCCGCCCATGTCGGTGCGAGCCGAACACATGACCCATTGGTACAACCCGTGCTGAGCACCGGAGTCCATGTAGTTTTCCCACTCACCGGTGGTGTGCACGAAACCGCAGGAGCCGTTGTTGGTGTAGGTTTCATTAACGATGTTGCCCAGATCATCTCGGCCATTGAAACTGATGGCGGTGGCCACGTAACCCTGAACGTTGGAGTTGGTGCTCAGCTTAGGCCAGTAGCTGTAGTCAATTTTCAGGTCCGGGCGCTGTTCCACCAAAGACAGCCAGGCGTCCAGCTCGGTAATGACTCCTGGCTGGTACAGATCGGTACGCAGGTTATGCGGTTTCACCTCGATGTTCTTAAACACCGCCCGTTGATTGGGCACCAGAATCTCTCCGGTGGCCGAGTATTTGGCCGGTTTAAAATCAATCACGATCTCCGGCACGATCACCTTGCCACCGTTGTCCGCCAATCGCTGCATCTCTCGCCGGTACTTGCGCTTACGAATCTCCATCTCGCCAGGCTGAGCCGGCACCAGCACGATGCTCATCTCGTTCTTTAGCGGGTGATGATCCATGCGGAAATAGATCTCTTCCTCCTTGTAGTAGATGTCGGCGGTGTCATAGCCCCCTTCGACCTTCTCTTCCCACACGCTCGGACCTACCAGGTATTTCCAGCCCTGGCCCTGGGTTTCTCCCAGGTGCTGCTGATCCACCGCTTCCGGTAAACCTTCAATCCCTTCAATAGAGGTGACAAAGTGGGTATTCAGGGCCTCATCTTTCTCGACCTGAATATCCAAGTCGTATTTCTTGGATACCCACAGCAACAGATCCAGCACCGACCCGCGTCCCTCTGCAAACAAGTCCGGCCGCAGAGAATCTATCTTAACCCCCGCCATATTGATGGCTGTCGGCGGCAACAGGTAGTCCACTTTCAACCCCATCTTGGCCGCATCATCGACCATTTTTGAGTGCACGACGCCTTCGACGTCGATGCTGGCAGCGCGCTTCTTGACCTCAGCCTTGCTCATCTTGGCATCCAGCGGCGAAAAGCCTTTTACAATGGCAATCTGAATCACCTTGTTCAGTTTCTGCTCATCCTCACTGGGGCCACCAAACACGAAGTCGGGCTTATCCACCACCGGCGGCAACACCTCCGGAGGTAGCGGTGCAGAGCCACCATCATCGCTGCCACACCCGGTCAATGCCAAGCCACAAGCCAAACTTACCACCATTAACTTATTCTTAATCATCATCTAATCCTTGCTGTAAATACGGCAAGGTCAGAATAGGGAGTTGGTAGGTGGGGACACTGGCAGAATTGACAGTGGCAAAGCAAGATGTGACCCCCGTCCGGCCTCAGATCAAAAACCCAAGTACCATGCGACAGCGCTACAACACGCCGTGTTGATAGGCCTTGCTGACCAGATTAGTACGATTCCTGGCCACCATGATCTGCCGGGCGCGGTCGAGGTGGTAATTCACCCCCCTCTCGGTGATATGCAGTTGTCGACCAATCTCTTCACTGGAGTAACCATCGGCCACCAAAGCCAGAATTTTGGCACAAGTTGGCGACAGCACCCCAAAGTTTATCAAAGGGTTAATACTGCGAAACGTCAGAGCATTAAAAATGGCCGAGTACTCTGTCAGTAACTCCGATAACCCCTGAGTTTGGTTGTTGATCCGCGCCAGAACGTCCTCCTCAGGCAGGGACGAAAATAACATGCACAAGCCGATAATATCCGGCCTGGTATCCACAGCAGTAAAGAACACCATGCGAGTCTGAATGCTGTGCCGTTGCTTCAACTGTTTAAATCCCGCAATGCGGCGACTGGAGACCCACTCATCAGACCAAAGAACTGGAACTCCCAGCTTAAGGCTGCTCCCATCTGCCCTGGCCAGAGAGAAATCACGAACCGCATAGCGCCGAATAAACTCATCGCGGTACTTTAGTATGTCCGAGTCTGAGGCTACGGCACTGCGCATCCGTTTCAAGCTGAACACCCGCTTCCAGTCCAGGGCCTGATCGCAATCGTTCAACCTGAGCCCCTTAGGGGTCAGGCTGGGCAACAGAGTGTAATAAAACCGGTCCAGGCCCCACTGATTAAGCTGGCTGGTAAAATCATCAATGATGCGCTGACTCACTAACGTGGATAATTCACTGGCCATGATTCATCTCCCAAAAGATGGGGGAGCACGCTCCCCCAATTGTTCACCACACAATGCCGGTTTACTGTTGATCTACGTGACAGGTCAAACAGCTTTCCGGCTCTTTGAAGCTGGTGTCCTTACTGTAGTAATCGGTTTTATTGCCGTACACATTACCGTGTTTGGTTAACGTTTGGGAGTGGCAAAAGCCACAGGTATAGCGTTCACCATGATTGGTAGGCGCGCCATTGTTACCGTGACACTCGGCACACTCATAAGGATCCATCTCCGCCACCACATGGCTGTTGGAAGGATCATGACAGGTACTGCAGTCCGGCAACTTCCAGCCAAAGTGAGACTCATCCAGCGGTGCTCGCGCCTGTGAAATGTCTTTCAAATTGGCGATGTCTATCTCGGGGGAGTCCATATCACAGCCTGAAGGCACACCGCTGTTGGTGTTCAGAGCGCCAAACGCCACTCCCAGGTAGTTGATGTACTCTGGGCCGTAGATGATCATGTTGTCACCGGTGAAGTGAGGATCATTGGCACCAAAAGGAACGCCAAAACTCATGTAGCCGGTGGGGCCATCATTCTCATACAACTCGCCCGCCCCATAGTTTCGAGGCCGAAATCCCTTAATTCCTGGCACTTTGCTCATACAGGCGCCGCGGTTCCAGTCTTCTGGCATATCCAGGCGCCCGGCGCACATCACATACTCATACAAACTGTTTTGAGCCCCACTGTCGGCGTAGTTTTCCCATTCACCGGTATGGTGAACAAAGCCGCACTCCCCATTATTTTTGTAGGTCTGGTTGATGATGTTACCCAGATCATCCTTACCGTTAAAACTGATGGAGGTCGCTACATACCCCTGGACGTTGGCATTGGTGCTCAATCGCGGCCAATAACTCCAGTTGATCTTAAGATCCGGCCGCTGTTCAACCAGCGACAGCCAGGCATCCAGCTCGGTGATCACCCCAGGCTGATACAGGTCGGTTCTCAGGTTATGAGGCGTCACTTCGATGTCCTTAAACACCGCTCTTTGTCCCGGCTGCACCAATTCACCTGCGCTGTTGTAGTAAGGGGGCTTAAAATCGATCACGATCTCGGGCACGATCACCTTACCGGCATTGGCCGCCAGCCTGTCCATCTCCTTACGGTACTTACGCTTACGCACCTCCATTTCACCAGGTTGAGCGGGCATCAACACGATGCTCATCTCATTTTTAAGCGCCTGGTGGTCAATGCGGAAGTAGATCTCTTCCTCTTTGTAATAGAGGTGATCGGCATTCCAATCACCACCACCGAATACCGGGTCAACTTTTTTTTCCCAGGTGCTGGGCCCGACCAGATACTTCCAACCCTGACCTTCAGTAGCCCCAAGGCGAGATTGGTCTACTCGCTCAGGCTCACCTTCGATGCCAGCGATCGAGGTGACGAAATAGGTATTCAATGCCTCATCTTTTTCTATCTCGATGTCCAGACCGTACTTTTCTCCGACCCACAGCAGCAGATCTAAGACCGAGCCCCGTCCTTCAGGGAACAGGTCCGGACGCAAAGTATCGATGTTCACCCCAGACATGTTAATGGCCGTGGGCGGCAACAGGTACTCCACCCTCATCCCCATATCCGCCGCCTGCTCATCCATCTTGGTATGAACCAGGCCATCGACAGGAATGATGTTGGTCTTAGACTGAGCTCCAACTTGAGCCGACGCGTGTTGCCCTTGTGCTCCGTCGCCGGCTTCAACAGGCACCAGGCGTTTTACAATCGCAAACTGAATGACTTTGCTAAGGGTTTGCTCATCTCCGGTTGGGCCACCAAACACATAATCGGGTTTGACAATCTCGGGAGGAGTCACTTCCGGCGGCACAGGAACTGCAGCAGAATCATCATCACTGCCGCAGCCACTGAGCATCATGCTTATGGCGGCAGCTGAAATTAACCATTTACTTGTTTTCATCATCTTATCCTTGCAATGCAAAATGCAGAGCAAGAATAGAAATCCGAGTAGTGACGTTTCACTAGGAGAAATGATAGCGGAATAGGACGCTGTGACCTGTCCCCGACAAAAGAGCAACAATCAACAACATCAATAAGAACCAGCCCCTCGATAATCGGCTTCGAGGCTACCGTTGGTTATTCAACTGATAGGAAAATACTGCCTCTCCATCGACAAGGCCTGTGTACTCACTGTATGACTGCACCTCGAAAACGGGCATTGAACTTGAGGCGACATCCATACCCGTTGATCAGATCACACCCTGTCGAAAAGCCTTGCTAATTAAGTTTGTACGATTACGGGCCATCAATATCTGCCTGGCGCGATCCAGGTGATAGTTCACTCCCCGTTCACTCATATACAACTGCTCGCCAATCTCCTCACTGGAGTAACCATCGGCGACCAGTGACAAAATTTGAATGCAAGTGGATGACAGTACTCCAAAGTTCGCCAGGGGATTGATGCTACCGAAGGACAGCGCCGTAAAAGTTTCACAATAGTGTGATAGCAAGTTTTTGAATTCACTGAAATCCTGATTCACTTTATCATTAACTTCATCCACTGACAGAGGAGAAAAAAGGTGACAAACCCCCAACCAACCGGGGCGCTCCGGTAACGGGTGATAATAGGTGGCCCGCGCATCGACACCAAACCGCTGCTGAAACCGCTGAAAGCTCTTCAGGCGCCGTGATGGCAGCACATTACCGGGCCAAATAAAGGGATTATGCCGCTTTCGCAGTGCAGGTCCTAACCGAGCAAAAGTCTCGTCGCTCTGGGCATAGCGATGCAGATACTCATCCCTGTATTCCAGTATTGAGGCATCCGAAGCCACGGCAAAGCGCATTCGACGCAGGTTGACCATCCTACTGGCATTCAGGTTGGAGCAACATCCCAGAGTATCCCGAATCGAGTACTCGTCATCAGTGACAATGGCATAATAGAAACGATTGAAACCACAAGGCTCCAATCGATTAACGAAGTCCTCAAGAATGCTGCTACTCACCAGGCCGCATTGCTGCAATGCCATATCTTCTCCTCGAACAAAGGAGGCCACATAAGGCCTCCCGAATCATAGCCAAATTAACTTACCCACTACCTTGGATCAACGTGACAAGTCAGGCAGCTCTCGGGCTCCTTAAAATTGGCGTTTTCACCGTAATAATCCAGTTTATCACTGAAGGCATCACCGTGATGTTCCAACGTTTTGGCGTGACAGAAGCCGCAAGTCTGATCGCCGTGGCTCTGAGGAGCACCGTTATTGCTGTGACACTCGGCGCACTCCCAAGGTGCCATATCTTCGACCACATGACTGTTGGACGAATTATGGCAGGTGGTGCAATCCGGTTGCTTCCAACCGAAGTGCGTTTCAGTCAATGGCGCCCGAGCCTTGCTGATGTCCTTAATGCGACTGGGATCAATCTTGGGCGAGTCCACATCACAACCGGAGAAAGGTTGACTGTTACTCCACTCACCGAACGCGGCCCCGGCGTAGTTCACATACTCTGGGGCATAGACGATCAGCTCATCGCCGGTCAGGTGAACGTCGTTGCCGCCGAAGGGATAGCCGTATTTGATGTACCCTCGCCCCCTGGGGTTGAGGTTTTCAAACTTCTCCCCCGCACCAAAGTGACGTGCCCGATAGCCAATCTGGCCATCAACCTCACCAATGCAAGCTTCACGACTAAACTCGGGGCCCATATCCAGGCGGTTCTTACACATCACCGAATGGTACAGACCATGGGCCAGTCCCACATCCATGTAGTTCTCCCACTCGCCGGTATGATGAACAAAGCCACAAGCGCCGTTATTAAAGTAGGTATCACTGACGATATTCCCCAGATCATCCTTGCCATTGAAGCTGATGGCACTGGCCACGTAACCCTGAACGTTGGCACCGCTGCTCATCCGCGGCCAGTAATCCCACTGGATCTTCACTTCAGGACGCTGATCCACCAATGACAGCAGAATGTCAGTCTCGGTCAACACACCCGGCTGGTAGATGTCGGTACGCAAGTTATGAGCGGTAATCTCGATATCCTTGAATACCGCACGCTTATTGGGCTCCAGCACCTCACCGGTGTCGGCGTACTTGGCCGGCTTGAAGTCGATAATGACCTCGGGAATGATGTTCTTACCCCCGTAGGCGGCCAAACGATCCTGCTCACGCTGGTACTTTTGCCGACGAATGTCCATCTCCCCCGGCTGGGCCGGCATCAGAATGATGCTGACGTTGTTTTTCAACGCCTGGTGATCGATACGGACATAGCTGTCCTCCTCGTTGAAGTAGTGGCCAGTGGTACCATCAGTGAAGGGACCAAATGGATTGGCCTTCTTGTTGTACTCCCAGGCACTGGATGCATAGAGATACTTCCAGCCACCACCCTGAGTCTCACCCAAACGCTCAGGGTCCACTTGCTCCGCGTCACCGGTGACCCCCTCAATAGAGGTCACCCAGTAGGTATTAAGGACGTCGTCCTTCTCAAACTGAATGTCCAGATCATAATGGTCAGCCGCCCAGATCAACATATCCAGCACCGAGCCGCGGCCAGGCTGAAACAGATCCGGTCGCACAGTGTCCAGCTTTACCCCGGCCATATTGACGGCCGTAGGTGGTAGAATCCAGTCCACCTTATATCCCTTTGCAGCGGCATCCTCTACCATCTTGGTAGGCAGCAGATCGCCATTTTCGATGAAGTAGCCCTCATGGACCTTTTCAGCACTTTCCCCTTCCTGCAATGGAGTAAAACCACCAACGATGGCGAACTGAACGGTCTTGTTGAGCGCCTTCTCGTCTTCACTTGGAGCCCCCCAAACATACTCTGGCTTGTCGACAACCGGTGGCTTAGGAACCGGTGGAGTCGAAGTGGAGGCACTGTCGTCACTGCCGCAACCACTGAGCATTACACTCAGAGTCATTGCGGTCATAAGCAAATTTCGTTTAATCATCATCTTATCCTTGCTGTGCATTAAGCAGCGCCAGAATAGGAATCCGAGGTGGGGGTATTCACTGGTATATCTGACAGTGCGGTGACAGCCTGTGACAAGCGCCCGCTCACCGTTCCAAAGTGTTGTTCGCAGAAGCGTCCGCGTTTGCGGTAATTAGACAAGATAAAGACGGCCCCACGAAAAGGGGCCGAAGTCTAAGGGAGTGATTTAACAACGGTCACTGAAATTACTCAAACCGCCTTGGACGCTTGGTCTTGATGGTTCGAATGTAACCGTGCCAGGTGGCGTAACCGAGAATCGGCATAATTAGCAACATGCCAAGCCCTGCGGTGGCAAAACCCACCGCCACTCCGATGCCAATAATGGCTGCCCACACCGCCATCACTCCGGCATTGTGGTACACCGCACTGACGCTGGTGCTTATGGCCGTCATCATGTCCACCCTTCGCTCCATCATCACCGGGATTGAAAATGCCGACAGCGCAAATACCGTCGCGGTAAATAGCGCCCCAAACAGGGTTCCAAGGCTCAGAAAGGGCAGGAACTGTTCAAAATGGGCATCTTGATTAATGGGGTACAGAGCATGAACCATGGCGGCTACCCGCATCCAGAAGATCATCATTACCGCCAGCAGGATGGCAAACCCCCACTCCGACACCCGGTTGCGGCGGATCGCCCGCATCGAATGGAACAAGTTCGGCTTTTTCCCTCGCTCAAGCTGCCAACTGACGTCATACAACCCGGTCGCCAGGAAGGGACCCACCAACATAAACACCACCAACGAGGGAATAATCACCAGATGGCTGCCCTGCAGAAACACCGCTACCCAGATGGCAAAGGTGGCCAGGGTAAAGACCATGCCATAGAACAGGCTGACGGCTGGCGCCGCCACCACATCCCGCAGCGCCAGATGCAGCCAGTGGAAGGGATCGCGATAGGATAATTGGTTATGAGGAATTACCCGGGCAAAGGCCGGTGTGCGGGTCGGAGCCCGAGCTCCGCTCTTGGGAACAGGCGCAGTCTGAGGCATAACTCACTCCTTACGGGCCAACAGCCCACCAAACGTTAAACGTCCAGGGCGCTCCGACGTGACGCTCGCCAGCAGCCCTCTACTTTCAGCATAGTCGTTGTAGATGGAGTTAATACGTACAGGAGTGCAATTTCGGTTGAAGGATCAGCTCGCCCTTTGGTGGTCGGCCCGATACTCGGGCAATTCGGTTTTCAGGGCAAAATAGACCAGCAACACGATGGCAAACGGCGGAATAAAGGCAGAGAAAAATCCAACAATGGCACAAGCCAACGGTGAGCGAACCTTCTTTCTGGAAACGAAAAAGGTCACGATAAACATCACCACCGCAAACCCCATTAAGGGATGTGCACCAAACAGATTGCTGAAACTCATCTCTCCTCCCTTGCTCAGCAGAACCCCACCGCTTGCACCGCTCATTTGATCAACATTGTCGCAACAATATGAAAATAAACGGATATCTTAATGTCCTCGGTCACCAGAATAACAAAATTCCCGACTAAAATCCTCAGTTAACTTTCCTTGCAGCCCAAAGCTCACTGATAGCGGGCCGAGGTGATGAACTCATTGAAGGCTTCGCACCAGACAATGACCGTACTGAACTGTGACACATCAATTGTCGAAGGTACCGCCACAGTGAAATGACCAAAACCGGGAACCGGAGCCACGTGGACCATAGAAGCCTTCAGGCGCAAAAACTCCGCTTCGGTTTCTACAAAACGGGGAGACAAGTACAGCTGATAATTCGGACCTGGCGCCAATTCACCGCGCAGCGCGATGGCATCCGCCGCGATAAACACCGAGCCCTCCCCCCAATGCAGCAGGTCACTGTCGATCCGATTGCGATCAAAGCGGCCATTGAATTGGGCCTTGGCGGCAACCTGATGCACTTGCTCCAGGTCTGCGGGTACCGGTTTAGTCAATATGGGCAACCAGTAGATACCAATGGCAATCCCGACCACCAGTACCACCCCATGACTAACCAACCATCCTAACCATCTCATTGCGTCACCCTCTTCAAATCATTCCCCGCTTCTAGTATCAGACCCGATCATCAGGGCTGCGATTTCCACAAAAAGATAATTTTGTCATCCGCTTGTGTCGACGGATCATTGGCGAGCGTCGGCCTTCATGTTAGCTTTCAGCCTAAGAACAGATCGCCCTAATATCAGGACCATATCATGCCAGGCAGTCAGCACCCTCACTGGTGGGACCTCAAACGCGCCTCTGCCATTCAGCGATTGCTGGTGTTTCGAACTTTTGCGCTAGCCGCTCTGGCCCTGTTGCTGCCCATTGCCGGGCTGCTTACCGAGCAGGCCACTGGCTACATCGAACTGATCCCAATCATCAGCCTGATGATTGTATTTCATATCGTCAGCCTGATTCGCTATCGCCACAAGACCATGGTCAGCACCGCCGCCATGTTAGGGCAGATACTGAGTGACCTTGCCTTTCTAACCCTGATTTTAAATGCCAGCGGCGGCGCAACCAACGCTTTCGTCTCCCTGTTGCTGCTACCCATTGTGTTTGCCGGCGTCAGCCTTGGCATCCGTTTACTGGGATTGGTGACCTTGTTGGCCGTGGCCGCATACAGCTATCTGCTGCTGACCATGCCGGAACACGCCATGCACATGATGGACATGAAACAGCACTTTGTGTTTATGGGCGCCAACTTCTTTATCTCGGCATTGGTCATTGCCCTGGTTGTCGGCGCCATGGCCAGGATGATCGCCGATCGCGAACGCATGATGGCGCAGCAACGAGAGGAGCAACTGCGACAAGAGCAACTTTTGGCGCTCGGGATCGCATCGGCTCAGGTCACCCATCAACTGGCAACGCCACTGAGCACCCTGCAACTGCTGTACGACGAACTCAAAGACAGCTACCCGGAAGAGGAAGCAGTGCAGGAGATGGCCCACCCTCTTCAGCAAGCCGCCAGCCACCTGAGCTATTTCCGCACTCTCGCCAGCGCCATTCGAGAAGGCAAACACCAGATTCTCCCCTGCGATGAATTGGTTGAACAGTTGCAGGATGCCGTGCTGCTGCACTTCCCTGAGCAAACACTGCAGCTACAGGCCACCAAGCTGGAGGGACAGATTCAAACCGATGCCATGTTGCTCCCCGCCCTGCTTAACCTGATTCAAAACAGCGCCCAGGCCAACGCCAAGACCGGCAACCAGATTTTGGAGTTGCGTGCGCAGACCGAGCCAGGGCAACTGCGACTGAGCCTTCGCGATCATGGCCCTGGCGTCGAAGAGCAACGTCTGGATCGCCTTGGCGACGCACTGCAAAGCAGCGAGTCGGGCATGGGCATGGCATTGGTGCTTTCCAGCGCCAGCTTCGAGCGCCTGGGCGGACGCCTGGCGCTGAGTAACCACCCGGACGGCGGAGCCATCGCCGACATCACTCTGAAACTGGAACCCTGCGCCGATGAAACTCCTGATTGTTGAAGATGACGAGGCCTTTGCCAACGCGCTGTCGCGGCGAATGAAAAAGCAAGGATTCGAGACTCGAGTGGCCCACTGTGCAACCGAGGCACTGTTGCAGGCCCGACAATGGCAACCCTCTCATCTTTTACTGGATATGAAATTGGCATCAGAGAATGGCCTGGAACTGCTCACACCGCTGAGACAAAGCTTGCCTCAAGGCCGCATCGTATTGTTAACCGGGTTTGCCAGCATAGCCACGGCGGTTGAGGCCATTAAGCTGGGGGCGGATCATTACCTGGCCAAACCCGCCGATACCCATACCCTGCTTAAGGCACTCACCGACGAGCCAGACTCTCATTTGGACAACGCCGAAACGGACGAATTTGCCCCAATGTCGCCAGAACGACTGGAATGGGAGCACATACAACAGACGCTCAGCGCCCACGACGGTAACGTCTCCGCCACCGCGCGAGCGTTGGGAATGCACCGAAGAACACTGCAACGCAAGCTGCAAAAAAAGCCGGCGCATCGATGATGGCCGGCTAACACAGAGAATATCCTTGTTGCAGGAGGATGAGGCACAACCTGACTGTGCCATCACCGGTCCCAGTGTCTGACTAACTGTCCCATTCGCCAAGCGCTTTCCCGAAAACTGTGACAATTTGCCGCAGCCGGTTGACTCCTTACCGAGGCGCCAGTAGCTTGGCGATGGATAGACTCTCTCTGCGGCCCTTTACAGCTGCATGCAAAAGGACTGCACCATGACCGCCACCCTTCGGCCCCCACTCACCAGTACGGAAATCTTACTCGGCCTGTTGCTGATAATGAGCTCATTGTGGCCACTGTATGCCAGGGCCTCTACCCTGAGTCCTTGCTACCTGGAGGGGCTGTCCGAGCAGGTCGAGTGCGGTGTATTAAGCGTACCGGAAGATTATCATGCCCCGGCGGCCACCCAGATTCAGCTCCACTTTGCCCGCATTGCGGCGATCAAGTCGATTCCAGGCACCGCTCCACTGTTGGTGATTACCGGCGGTCCCGGACAGTCCGCCCTGGACGATGCCCACCAGTTTGAGCGTGTCTTTGCCCGAATTCGTCAAAATCGCGATCTGATCCTGATCGATCAGCGCGGTACCGGGCGCTCAAACCCGCTACTGTGTGATGAAGACACCTCGGTAGCACCACTGGCACTGGATGACAGTAACCTGGATATGACCGCGCTGATTCGCCAATGCCTGTCACAGCAGCAGGCCGATGTGAGCCAGTACCACAGCCGCCATGCCCTTGAGGATTTCGAGCGCGTACGACAGGCGCTGGGAATTACCCGTTGGCACCTGTATGGCATCTCTTACGGCACCCGCATGGCCCAACTGTACATGCGCCACTACCCAGATGCCCTGGAAACCGTCACCCTGGATGGGGTGGTGCCGATGCAGCAATCAGTGCTCACCATCGGCTATGCGGTTAACCGGGCGCTGGATCAGGTGCTGCAAGAGTGCCAAAACTCACCCGATTGCCACCGCAATTTTCCCGACCTGAATGCCGACCTTATCAAGGTGCAACAGCGGCTGGAGACCAAGCCGGTCACGCTACCGGTGACCGATCCTCTGTCCGCACAACCGGCCACCTTTGTGGTTACCCGCAACAAATTCCTCAATGCACTGCGAATGGCGCTCTACGCCCCCAGCAGCCGTAGCCTGATCCCTCTGGTGATCCACGCCGCTGCCCGGAATAACTTCCAACCGCTGCTCGGAATGCAACAGACGGAGCCGAACTTTGGCATTGCCATGGGCATGCACCTGTCGGTGATTTGTCAGGAGGACTGGCCTCGAATGAGCCCCCAGGAGAAACAACAGCTCAGCCACAGCTCGGCCTTTGCCGCCAGCATGGTGTCACTGTTTCAACACGCCTGCCCCGTCTGGGGGACCGCCGAACCCGAAGCCGAATTCAGCCAGGCGATAGACAGTGATATTCCCACTCTGCTGCTGTCCGGCGACAAGGACCCGGCCACCCCGCCCTCCTGGGGCACCCGGGCCCAGGCCGGGCTCAGAAACAGCAGCCACCTGATTGCCCCCCATGCCACCCACGGAGTCGCGTTTCAGACCTGTGCCCCCAGGCTGATTCAGCAACTGATTGAAAGCGGCTCGCCTCACCACCTGGACAGCGAGTGCCTGTCTCTGGATACACACCGTGCCTTCTACCTTAATGCCAACTCCGTCGAGTCCCCTCGCGAGGCCAACAAATGATTGAAGTCAAAGGGTTAAAGAAAAAAATTGGTCAGGTCCAGGCGCTGGACGGCCTGAGTTTCAAAGCCGAAAATGGCCAGATAACCGGGCTGCTTGGCCCTAACGGCGCCGGCAAAACCACCGCGCTGCGGACCCTATTCGGCTTGCTCCGGGCCGACGAGGGTCTGGCCCTGGTAAACGGCCTGGATGTGCAACAACAGGCGATGGCGGCCAAGCGCGCCCTGGGGCTGTTTCCCGACCCATTCGGCCTGTATGAACGACTGACGCCGCGAGAATACATCCACTACTTCGCCACCCTCAATGGTCTGGGCTCCAAACAGGCTCACACCGCCGTGGATGCGGTGATCTCTCAAATGCAGATGCAGGACATCGCCGATCGCCCCTGCAAAGGCTTTTCTCAAGGCCAGCGGATGAAAACCGCCCTGGCCCAGGCCATCGTCCATCAACCGGACAACATTGTGCTGGATGAGCCCTCCCGTGGCCTGGATGTCATGAGTACCCGCATCCTTAGACAAACACTGAACGATCTGAAGCAGCAGGGGCACTGCGTGCTGTTTTCCAGCCATGTGATGCAAGAGGTGGCGGCGCTGTGTGACCAGGTCATCGTCATGGCCAGGGGCCGACTGATTGTTCAGGGAAGCCCTGATGAGCTCTGCCGGCTTACCGGACAAGCCAGCCTGGAGGAGGCCTTCATTCAGCTGATTGGCACCGACGAGGGCATTGCGGCATGATGCGCAGAATTTGGATATTACTGGTTAAAGAGTTAAGGGACGCCATTCGCGATCGCCGCTCCATCCTGGCTGCCATGTCCTATTCCTTGAGCACGCCATTAATTTTTGCCGCCATTTTCATGTCGGTAATTCATGATGTGTCTGAGAAAGCCCAAGTGGTCATCCACATAGAGGGCGCCAGCCATGGCCCTGATCTTGTCCGTTTCCTGGCCAGCGCCGGCATCGTTGACGGCGACGATGCCATCGACATCACTCTGACCATTCCTTCGGCCTACCCGAAGCAGATGACAGACGGCCTTCCGGCACAGTTGTGGCTAACGGCAGACAGCTCAGACAAGGATCTGCAGCAGCCGCTGGGCCAGATACGCCGAGTCATCGAAGCCTATTCCGCGGAGATGGCCGCCATTCGACTCGTGGCCCGAGGCATCAACCCCAAGGTGATACAGCCACTGCAGCTCAACTTGAAAGACCGCTCCACCAACCAGTCCAAATCCGGTATTATTCTTGGCGGCTTGTTACTGGCGATTATGCTATCGCTGTTTTTCTCCGGCATGAATGTGGCCATCGACACCAGTGCCGGTGAGCGGGAGCGCAACTCATTGGCGCTGCTTTTGTGCCAGCCCACCGCCACTGCCGAGATCGTCGCCGCCAAAGCCGGCGCCGTCGCCCTGTTTTCCATTAGCGGTCTGCTGCTGACCCTGGTGGTATCGGTGTTGGCGTTTTCTCACGTTCCCTGGCAGGAGCTGGGATTCAGCCTCAATTTCGATCCTATCGCGGCGCTGATCATTGTCTTGGTGTGTCTGCCCATCGGCGTATTTGCCGCGACACTGCAATTGTATGTGTCTTTTTTTGCCAAATCCTTTAAAGAAGCACAAACCTATCTGACCATCATTTTGATGTTGCCCACCGCCATGATCATGGCGCCGGTGTTTGATCTATTTACCGATGTCCTGCGGTGGTTACCGATCTCGGGGCAGCAATTGGCCTTTACCGAAATGCTCAAAGGCGAACCTCTGCCTTTGTCTCAGGTCGCCTGGGCAACGCTGAGCACGCTGACGCTATCGGCGCTGCTGTTTTGGGCCAATGTCAGAGCGTTGAAGAGTGAGAAAGTGGTGTTTGCACTGTGAGCGTTTGCGACCGACAGACACTCGAAGTTGCCGAGTTTTTCTTGCGTTGAGCGACCCAGTGGATACACTTAGCCGCCCAATTTTTCCGAGGACGCCCCGATGAACCGCAAGAAAAAGATAAACTCAATTTTAAAAAAGAAGGCCAAGCGGGCCGCTGCCAAGACCAGCACCAACAAAAAGCCCAAGTACATTCCTAAGGGGGAAAGGGAGCAACAGCAGGTCGACGCCCAACCAGATTCCGAGGCAGGCGCCGACTCAAGCCCATCAGAGTGACGCGCGAGTATTAACCAGCGCCAGGGCTTCGTCCCGGCTGGGAATGGAGCTTTGCGCCCCAACCCGGGTTACCGACATCGCCGCAGCGGCCTGACCAAAGGCCACCGCATCGATGACCGACTGCCCCTCCAGCAAAGCAGTAACAAAACCACCATTGAAGGTATCGCCGGCCGCCGTGGTGTCCACCGCCTTGACCTCAAACCCGGCCAACAATTGCCCCTGCCCGGCCTGACTCAGCCAAACGCCGCGCTTACCCATGGTAATCAGGACCATATCAATACCGAATCTCTGGTGCAGCGCCTGAGCGGCTCGATCCGCATCGTCCAGAGTGTCCACGGCAATGCCGGTCAGTTGTTCGGCTTCGGTTTCATTGGGGGTGATGATATCCACGTGAGCCAGCAGGGCGTCAGGCAGCGCTTTTGCCGGCGCCGGATTGAGAACCACCTGTGTTTTGGCGGCCTTGGCAATGGCCGCCGCTTCAATCAGGGTTTCAATGGGGGTTTCCAGTTGCATCAGCAGCAGTTGTGATTGCTCAATGAGCTCACGGTGAGCCGAGGCCAGCTGTGGACTCAGGCAACCGTTGGCACCTGGCCAGATGCCAATGCTGTTTTCTCCCTTGTCGTCCACGTAGATCATCGCCAAACCGGTTGCCTCACCAGCAACGGCAGTAATCGCCGACACGTCCAGCCCGGTGGCCGCAAACTCCTGGGTCAACTGAGCACCGATGGCATCGTCACCAACGCAACCAATCATCGCCACCTTTCCACCCAGCTTGGCGGCCGCTACCGCCTGGTTTGCGCCCTTGCCGCCACCGACTATCTGATAACGCTTCGCTTCAATGGTCTGACCGGGGCGGGGAAAGGCCGCCACCTGCATAACATGATCGACATTAATGCTGCCAAGAACGGTGAGTGTTGCCATCGGTTGCTCCAACTTAGTTACGGTACTTCAGGTGCCGACTGTTGATCAGCCAACACCAAACAGGGACTCGGCCACTGAATTAAACAGAAGTGTAAAATAGATAGGACAGATTGAGATAGAGACTCTGGCTGACGGCGTTACCGGTATCACAGTCCGCTCACGCGCATCGGTACATCAACCAATCAACGTCTATCCGCGGTTAAGGCTGACCTTTACTCTGCTGCAGCTCTTTAACCACAATCTGAATCGCTTCAGCCATGGCCATCCCTTCCGAGGTCAACTCCTGAATTCGCTCTACCGCTTGCTGCTGCTGTTCGTGGGTCAAGCCCAACAGTTCTGACATCATTCACTCCTCAACATGTGGACCGGCATTTTACCTCAATCCGAGACCAATGACAGTAAGCCGAACAGACCCGAAACACGGGGTAATTTGTGACATCCGTTATTTTCTGATTACGAAATCATGCTGTGGCAACTTCATAAAGCACTTAATTCTGATCATTCGATTGCACTCAATGCGCGATTATCAAACTCAATTCGCACAAACATCACACCGACCGCTCACTTTTTAAACAATCAAGAAATGTGAATGCCGTTTGAACGAGAGTTAAATACCAATACGCCAAAAAATTACAAAATGAAGTTATTTATTTTCCTGAATCAACAACTATTTGTGCATAAATACACAGTATTTGAACCTTGTGTTGAATAGTTATTTGACCGATGTGATCGCGATCACCAATCGTGCAAAATAGTAACAAATATCAAACAGTAATAAGTTAAAGTTGAACGGCAATTTACAATAAAAAACGGGTCTAACTGATGAATAACATTCCAAAGATGAAAGCGATTTCGCTGGCGTTTGCCACTCCCCCTTCATAAGCACTTGGCGAATTAAGTATTACTGAAAATCCAATCTTAAATGCAAATTCAACCGCCGCATTATTGGTTGAATGTTATTAAACGGAAATACACGCAATGTTAAAAAAAACAACCGTTGCAATCGCCCTTGCCACGTTATTTAGTGCGGGTTCGGCCAGCGCTGTAACCTTTGAACTTAATGATGCCGGGGATTACGCTCGCCTCTATGGTGAAGTCGGTGTTGGCGGTCATATCGATACCAACCCCGATTACAACCACGATGAATTTTACGATACCAAAGGCTACGTCGACGACAGCTTCGCTACCATGGGCATGGAAGGCCAGCGTGGCAAATACCGCTATCGTCTGGAGCTGGACTACCAGCGCCGTAACTGGCTCGGTGGCGATGGTGAATTCGAACTGGCCATCGACAAAATGTACATCGGCTACGCCTTTACCGACCACCAGTGGATTGAGCTGGGTCTGACCGATACTGCCTTTGACGATTACGATCACTTTGGTGACTTCACCTTCAACAAATCCGTCGAAACCGGTGAAGCCGGCGATCAGGAAAACACCGTTAAGTACCAGGCCGATTTCGACCACCTGATCCTGGGCGCCTCCTACTCCTACGACGGTGAGCACAAGAGTGGTGCCCTGCAGGGCGACATCGTCAATGGTTACATTGGCTGGATGTCCGACTTCCTGTCGGTAGTCGTTGGCCTGGAAACCCGCGGCGGCTCCGACGGCGTCTCCAAATACGGTGAGCAGCAGCAAGTGGGCCTGGGCGTACGCCTGCAGGTAATGCCTAAGCTGGCGTTGGGCTTCAACGGCTTCCTCGAAGATGAAGATCTGGCCACCCGCAAAGCCGGCGATGTTTACCTGGGTTATGAAACCTTCCGCAACTACGGTCTGACCCTAACCTCCAAATACGATCTCAGTGAAAAATGGGAGATCATCGCTTCAGCAAACCACGAAGAGTATGAAGGCTGGGATCTGATCGGCCCGAATTACGACTACACCGAGCAGCCAGCAGAGTACGGAAAAGACCGCCGCTGGGGCAGCGTGGGCTTCAACTACCGTCCAGCCAAAGACATCGTTCTGTCCCTGGAAGGTCGCTTCGGCGAAGCCCCTGAAGCCGGCTACGCCTACGCGCGCATGTACTTCTAATCCGAGTCTGAATTAACTACATACAGAGTTTGCTATGAATAAAAGTATCCTCTCGCTGGCCGTTGCCAGCGTAATCAGCGTTGGCGCCCACGCCGGCGTTGAAGATCTGCTGATCACCGAAATGACCCAGGCCACTGATGCCAAAGTTGGAACGCTTGAGATCACCAATACCGGTACCGATCCCCTGAGTTTAACTGGCATCAAAATTGTCCAGCACTCCGCCAATAGTTATAACAATAACTACAACAACGAAATGTTGGATGCCGATGGAAATCCATTGCTGGCAGGCCGAACTCTTGCTCCCAACGCCTCCTTGGTGATTGTAGACAACCGCACTACCAAAGAGTTTAGAGAGTCCTTTGCCAAAGACGCAGACATTGTTGTGTCTCCATACGTTTCGGGAAAACACAATAACCTGAATATCAACGGTGATGACGGTTTCTACATTGAGGTCGATGGTAAAATTGTCGATCGTATTGGAGCTGTAGAAAACAAAGTTAAGTGGGCAACCAATACGACTCTGCGTCGTAAACTGGCTGCTGACGGTACCACCCCGAAACAGTCAGCGACTTTCGATGAAACCCAATGGCAAAGCATCATGCCATTGAAAACCGATACTCTCGGTGAACCTAACCTGCCTGCCGCTGACGCTGAAGACATAATGGATATTTTCACGTGTCCTGCTAACAAGAGTGAACTGACCGCCATCAGCACTATTCAGGGCACGGGGCATACCTCTCCTTTGGTGGGCCAAGACGTTGCCGTAGAAGGCATCATTACTGCTAAAGTCTCTCTGCCCAATCAAGGCTTCTATCTTCGCGATCTGGAGTCCGACGGTAACCCTGAGACATCTGACGGCATCTTCGTTAGCACCAGCGCCGCTGGGAGTCTTGAGGTTGGTCAAACCATCTGTATCGGCAGTGAAGTGAAGGAAAGCGAAGGTCAAACTCATTTGACTGCGGCTGGTGACTTTAAGTGGAATGTGACTAACAGCAGCATCACTTCAACCACGCCAACCGTCGTAGAAGTCATGGAATCCGATGATGGTTCCTTCGACAACACCCTTGAGCGTTACGAAGGCATGCTGGTTAAACTGCCTGATGACCTGAATCCGCTCGAGGAAGGTAAGCAGGACATGCGGGTCACCCGCAACTACAGCTTCAACCACCACAAAGGCGATCACAAACGCAACAACATTGTGTTGGCCTACAAACGCATCAATGTACAGCCCAACCACCTGTTCGAAGCTGGCAGCCCTGAGTCCAAGACTGCAGCCAAGCAAAACCTCGATTACCGACTGGTGCTGGAAGACGTTAAAAACCCAGCGTACAACGACGGCCAGGTACTCAGTTACTACCCCGAGTTCAACCGCGATGCTAAGGCTAACTACATCCGCATCGATGATAGTGTATTTAACGTTGAAGGGGTGATCAGTCAATACGAAACTGAGCACGATACCGCCACTAATAAGCCGGTATACGACTACAGCCTAACTGTCCTTAATGAGCTTCAGCCGACCACCGATAAAGAAAACCCCATCAACTTTATCCACAATATGGATCGCGAGGACTACCGGGATAAGAGCGAGAAATACGACGAGGTATACGAGCCAAAGATCAGCGAAGCTGTAGAGAAAGATCACTTCTCTATCCGCGTGGCCGGACAGAACCTGCTGAACTTCTTCAACTCTCCTTTCGGCGGTGATGCCAACCTCTACGGCCAAAGCCGTGGTGCCGAGTCTGAAGCCGAGTACCTGAAACAGAGAGAAAAACTGGTCAAAGCCGTTCAGGCCCTGGATGCCGATGTACTGGCGTTAATGGAAATGGAAAACAACGGCTTTGGTACCGACAGTGCGATTGCCGAAATGGTCAACCAGGTTAACGTGAAGTACGTCGATGAGAGAGCCCAGGGCTCCACCATTAGCGACACCTCCACCGAGAACCGCTACGTCTTCGTAGGCTTCGACCACAATGGCAACCAGAGACTGGATAACCTGGACGCCATCGGTAAGGACTCCATTGCCACTGGCATCATGTACCGTCCTGCCAAGATGAGCATCGAGCGCACCCGCGTGATTGACATGCCGCGCCAGAAAGCCCCCGCCATTGTCAATGCCCAGGGTCTGGACATGTATAACAAGGCAGGTGAAATTCTGGAAGACGGCGAGAACTACCACCGTAATGCACTGGTGGTCACCTTTGTCATCAACCAAACCGGTAAGCGCCTGACTCTGGCCGTGAACCACCTCAAGTCCAAAGGCTCCACCTGCTGGGAAGATTGGCAAGGCGTTGATTTTGGCGACGAAACCGTCTGGGACAAGTACTCAGCGCCCAACCCGGATCTTCAAGGTTCCTGTGCTGAGTTCCGTGTCTCCGGTGCCGTTCACCTGGGTGAAGAGATGGAAGGTATCCCAGGCGATAAAATCATCCTGGGTGACCTGAACGCCTATGGTAAAGAAGATGCGCTGCTGGTTCTGACCGAGAACCCGCGCAACAAGAAACTGGTTTCCGCCAGCCATACCTTCATTGGCTACAAACCTCAGTTCAATGAAGCCGGCACTCCAGCAAACATCACCAAAACCTATGGCTACGTCGATATCGTCGGCAAAATTCTTAAGGCGAAAGGTGAAATGCCTTGGAGTTACTCCTACAGCGATGTAGTGGGCTCTTTGGACCACATCCTGATCACTCCTTCTCTTGAAGATCGCGTCATCGACGCTGCTGACTGGCACATCAATGCCCCAGAAAGCGACATGTACAGCTACAGCAACAAGTACAAGAAAGTTGAAGGTACTGGAACCCATAGGTTCTACCAGGACGACGTCTTCCGTTCTTCTGACCATGATCCAGCGCTGCTCACCCTGAGCTACAAGCACGGTGAAGCCGATCCTGGCCATGCGGTACGCCTGCCTAAGCTGAAAAAAGTGATTCGCGTTCCTTACCAGGTTCCTGCCGCGGCCGGTGCCCAGAAAGGCGACGTTGCCACCATTTCACTGAGCCCAACCAATGACGAAGCCCGCCTGGATCTCAATCATATGACGCTGCCCAGCGTGGTACTGACTGAAGACAATCAGAGCCTGGTCAACTTCCAGGTGTTTGGTGCCCCATCGGCTTATTATCACGCCACCCTGACCCTGAAGCGCGATGGCAAAGTCGTCGAAGGTTCCAGCCAGTCCTTCGAGGTGAATGTCACCGGTCGCGACTCTCTGGTTGCGGACATCGTTGAAGAAAAGAGTGATGGCAGCGGCGGCAGCACCGGCTTTATCAGCATGCTGTCCCTGTTCGGCCTGGCGGCACTGCGTCGTCGCATTCGCAAATAAGTTCATCTCGACAATGAAGCGCCTGCCTTAAGGCAGCGCGCTTCGAGTCCTGGATTTTAAAGAGATACCATTATGACGATTAAAATGAACGCAGTGGCTGCGGCGACTGCTTTGGTTCTGGGCACCCTGTCAACGGCCGCCAACGCCGAACTCCTGATTACAGAGTATGTGGAAGGTGGCGGTTTCAACAAAGCGATTGAAATTTCCAACTTAGGCACCGACACCATTACACTGGACGGTCATTATGAGCTCGCACATCACAGTGTGAGTAGTAAAGGCAACGCCGGTGAAGTTCAGAAGCTAGCGCTCACGGGAACCCTGCAATCTAATAAAAGCCTTGTATTTATTAATTCTGGGATAAGCGGTCCATCCGCAACCAAGGATACTCCGGAAACCAAAGCACTTGTTGCCGCCATTAAAGCCAATAGCACGGTAGACAATAAAGTCATTAACTTTAATGGCAACGACTCCGTGGTGTTGCTGAAAGATGGCGCCGTCATCGACAGTATTGGTCAACTGGGCAAACCCTCCAAAGACGCATGGACAGAAGGCGCTTTCTCCACTAAAGACAAAACCCTGCGTCGTAAGACTAGCGTTACTACAGGTGATACCGACACTAGCGATGCCTACCCAGGCACTGGCCTTTCGCAATGGGAAGTTAAAGAAAAGGATACTCTAGACGGACTGGGCTGCCCAGGCGAGGATGCTTGCACTTCCACCGCAACCCCCGGCGTACTGCTGATTACCGAATACATTGAGGGCAGCAGCAGCAACAAAGCGGTTGAAATCTCCAACGTCGGTGGCAGCGCTATCGACCTGGATGCCAATGTGTACAAACTCGCCTTGTATGGCGGTGGCAGTACAGAGTTTGATCCTACCAGAGCCGAAACTCTGACCGGCATTCTGGCGCCGGGCAAGAGCATTGTGTATCACAACGACAAGGCAACTGAAGCTTTCAAAGTCGGTACAGCCTCCTCTGTTACTTGGTACAACGGTGACGATGCGCTAGTACTGACCAAGGACGACGTAGTCATCGATCGCTTCGGCAGACGTGGGGAAAAACCGGAAGGTGGCGCCTGGACCGATCCAAACAACGCCGAATTTTCCTCGGCCGAAAAGACCCTTCGACGCAAAGCCAGCGTTACCGCAGGCGATACCGTCGCCGAAGCTGCTTTCCCGGGCACCGATAACCAGTGGCTGGTCTTTGATCAGGATACGTCAGACGGCCTTGGATGCGCAGGTGAAGCCGCTTGTCCCGCAGAGCCGGAGCCAACCGATCCTTGCACCAACTGCGAAACCCTTACGCCGGTTGCCGATCCTAAAACCTTCAACGCCGATGAGTACTACTCCGACGCGCTGAACGGCGACTTCAATACGCCAGATGAGCTCAAAAAGGCGCTGTCGACCATCATCGCGACCGGTCACAAGCGACTGAGCTACAAGCAGGTCTGGACTGCACTGACCTACTCCGACCAAGATCCTGCTAACGATAAGAACGTTATTGAGATCTATACCGGCGCTTCCATCTCCAAGCACAGCAACCAGACCAGTGGCAGTGGTGCAGGCAAATGGAACCGTGAGCACGTGTGGGCCAAGAGTCATGGCTTCCCAAGCGAGTCTCAGTGGGGCTACACCGATGCCCACCACTTGCGTCCAGCCGACACCGCCGTCAACACCAAGCGCAGCAACAATGACTTCGGTGAGTGCAGCGACACTGGTGAAGAGGTTCAGTTCGACGGTAAAGGCACCGGTAACTACTTGGATACTGCCAAAGACTGTTTCGAACCTCGTGACGCCATTAAAGGTGATGTGGCACGAATGATGCTGTATATGGATACCCGCTATCAGGGTACCGATGGTAGCATGCCCAACCTAACTCTGGTCGACCGCACCACCACGGCCGACGAACTGTCCAGTAACGAAGCAGTTCACGGCACCCTGTGTGTCCTTTACAGGTGGCATCAAGAAGATCCTGTCGATACCGCTGATCAACAGCGTAACGACGCGGTCTACACCTATCAGGGCAACCGTAACCCCTATATCGACCGTCCTGAATTGGTCAAAGAGGTCTATGGCGCAGCCTGTGGCGATGGAACCCCTGCTCTGGATGTCGAGGGGGAAATCACCGCTCCTGAAAGCGTAACCGAAGGCTCGGCCTTCACTTTGGATGCCTCTGCACTGACCGCTGGCGAAGACAAAACTCTGACCTTCAAATGGGAACAAATTTCCGGCGAAGAGAAGACCGTTGTCGGCACCGAGGCGGTTCTGACTCTGACAGCGCCAATGGTGGATGCGGATTCGGCACTGAAGTTTACCTTGACTGTGAGCGACGGCTCCCTGGAAGCCAGCAAAGTAGTTAACCTGCCGGTGACCAACGTGCCTCTGACTCTGGATGTAAGCTTCGATGGCAACACCAAGCTGACCGAAGGTGACAGCACCACCATCACTGCTACCGTGGCTGATGCCCCTGAGGGCCTGACCTACAGCTGGAAACAGGTCTCCGGTGATGCAGCCAAGTTCACCGCCACTGGCTTGAAGCTGGATGTCACCTCTCCGCAGGTCAACATCAGCCAGGCTCTGGTGTTTGAACTGACAGCAAGCAGCGATGACGACAGCTTTAAGACCACGGTTAGCATCGACGTTGAGAATACCGAAGAAGCTGGCTGGGTTAAGCCAGATGGCGCAGGTAGCTTCGGCGGATTCATCGCCCTGCTGCTGCCACTGATGTGGCGTCGCCGCCGGGCTTAATCCGGTAAGCCGATATAAAGCAGCACCGAGAGCACTCTGGGTGCTGCTTTTTTCATTGAACAGGCGTTGCCCTCTGTCTGCCTTTGGGTAGATGACGCTCTCTTCCAAGGGAGTCCCATCAAGGCAAGCGGTAGCGCTGTATCTGAATACTGAAGGATTATCATGAATCGTTCACTCCATCCTTCTACCCTGATTCTTACCGGCTCAGCCCTGGCCCTTGCATTGGCATTAACCGGCTGTGGTAAGGAACAAGTGGAAGAGGCTCCTAAGGTGACCGCTTCGGCCGCCTGCTTGGCCGCTGGCGATGATTGCAAGCGCTTCACCCTGCTGCATACCAATGACCACCACGGCCGCTTCTGGCACAGCAAAAGAGGTGAGTACGGGATGGCCGCGCGTAAGACCGTCATCGACGGGATTCGTAAAGAGGTTGCCGAGCAAGGTGGTGAGGTGCTGCTGCTCTCCGGCGGCGACATCAACACCGGCGTTCCTGAGTCCGATCTCCAGGACGCAGAGCCCGACTTTATCGGCATGAACCACCTCGGTTATGACGCCATGGCAGTCGGTAACCATGAGTTCGACAATCCGACCACCATCGTCGATAAGCAGCGAGACTGGTCCAATTTTCCCTGGCTGGCGGCCAATATCTATCGCCAGGTCGACGGTGAGTGGCAACTCTATTTCGAACCCTACAAACTGTTTGACGTACAAGGCCTGAAACTGGCGGTGGTCGGTTTAACCACAGAGCAAACCGCCGATATCGGTAATCCGGAGTACGTACAGGGTCTGAAGTTCACCTCTCCCCAACAGGAAATGAAGGGCGTTCTGACGGAGCTCGAACAGAAACACCACCCAGACCTGGTCTTTGGCCTGACCCACATGGGCCACTACGAAAATGGCAATCATGGCAGCAATACCCCGGGTGACGTTGCTCTGGCGCGTAGCCTTGAGCCTGGTCAGGTTGAGGCGATCATTGGCGGCCACTCGCAGTTGCCTGTGTGCATGGAGGGAGATACCGGCGAGTACGTAGAAGATTACGGCCGCGATGAGCCCTGTAAGCCAGATCGCCAAAACGGCACCTGGATCATGCAAGCCTATGAATGGGGCAAGTACGTGGGTCGCGCCGACTTCGAATACTATGGTGGTGAGTTGCATCTGGCAAACTACCAGCTGGTTCCGGTAAATACCGCCACCAAGTTCGGGTCAATGTATCCATTTCAGATGCTGACTACCAGGGATCCGGAAACCCTCGAGCTGCTACGCCCTTATCAGAACAAGGGCCAGCAAAAACTGAAGGAAAAGATTGGCGTTGCAGAGGAAGATTTCATCGGCAAACGTAAGGTCGTGCGTTATCAAGCCACTCCCCTTGGAATCATGATTGCCCACGCCCAGACTCAACTGCCTGTACCTGCAGACTTCGGTATCATGAACTCGGGCGGTATTCGTACCACCATCGAGAAAGGCCCGATTCGTTATCGTGATGTCCTAAAAGTTCAACCGTTTGCCAACAGCGTAACCGTAACTGAGATGAAGGGTGACGAGCTGAAGAAGTACCTGTCGAAAGTCGCCATCAAGACTCGAGGATCTGGTGGCTTTGCCCACTTCAGTGGCATCAAGATGACCGTCGATTGCGTTGCCAGAGATGTGGATATCACATCGGTTGGTGGTAAGCCCTTTAGCTTGTCAGACACCTACCGGTTTACCCTCCCTAGCTACAACGCGGCAGGCGGTAATAAGTATCCGAAACTGGAGCAGGCTCGAAACACCGGCTTTGTTGATGCAGACATGCTGTATCAGTTCATTAAAGAGCATAAGTCTCTCAACCCAATGGACTACGACAAAGCGAAAGACGTTCGCTACATCAACTCCAGAAGTCCTTATGGCTGCGGTGGCTAAACCAAATCACAGCAGTTTCCTGAGCCTTTTGGGACCAGGACTCGGCTAAGCCAAGGAATGGCAACGCCGGCCTTAAAACAGCTCCTGACACGCTTTGAGCAATCAAAGCAAACCCCAAAGCCCAACCCACCGGTTGGGCTTTTCTTTATTCGCTCTAAAACCTTCCATCCGTCGTGCCCGCGTACGCGGGTACCCAGTGGCTGTGCCTTTCGTCATTCTTGCGCAGGCGAGAATCCAGCGGCTTACGTTTTAGAACCACAGACACTGGCCCCTCGCGTTCGCAATGAGCGACGGTGCTGTTGGGTTAGATTGGTGACTACGGATCGGCGCGGTGCATTTCTTCAAACCGCATAAACGAAAAAAGCCCCAACCGTTAGGTCAGGGCTATCGGCAGAGATCGGTACTGCTCGTTGGCACCGCAACGCCAACCACCCCTCCGTCGTGCCCGCGCACGCGGGTACCCAGTGGCTGTGCCTTTCGTCATTCTTGCGCAGGCGAGAATCCAGCGGCTTACGTTTTTGAACCACAGACACTAGGCCCTCGCGTTCGCAAGGGCGACACGTTTTGGGTGTTGTGGAACACTTGCTGCCGAGCCCGCCTCAACGTTCGGAGCTAACCGCTCCCCCCCTTCAAATAACTTCCGTCGTGCCCGCGCAGGCGGGTACCCAGTGGCTTTTCATTCACCGTACTCAAAACCGAAGACACTGGGCCCTCGCGTTCGCAAGGGCGACGGTGCTAGTGGGTCAGATTGATGACTACGGATCGGCGCGGTGCATTTTTTCAAACCGCAGAAACGAAAAAAGCCCCGACCAAAAGGTCAGGGCTATCGGCAGAGATCGGTACTGCTCGTTGGCACCGCAACGCCAACCACCCCTCCGTCGTGCCCGCGCACGCGGGTACCCAGTGGCTTTCATTCTCCGCACTAAAAACCAAGACACTGGGCCCTCGCGTTCGCAAGGACGACGGTGCTAGTAGTAGAGTTTGTGGTAGTCGGGCCGTTAAAGTGGTTCGGCAAAGCTCATGGCTATTCGCTTTCACACCAACCTCAACCATCCCTCCGTCGTGCCCGCGCACGCGGGTACCCAGTGGCTTTTATTCTCCGCACTAAAAACCAAGACACTGGGCCCTCGCGTTCGCAAGGGCGACACGTTTTGGGTGTTGTGGAACACTTGCTGCCGAGCCCGCCTCAACGTTCAGAGCTAACCGCTACAACCCACCTTCAAATAACCTTCGTCGTGCCCGCGCAGGCGGGTACCCAGTGGCTGTGCCTTTCGTCATTCTTGCGCAGGCGAGAATCCAGCGGCTTACGTTTTTGAACCACAGACACTGGGCCCTCGCGTTCGCAAGGGCGACGGTGCTATTGGGTTAGATTGGTGACTACGGATCGGCGCAGTGCATTTTTTCAAACCGCAGAAACGAAAAAAGCCCGTAGCGTTAGCTACGGGCTATTTCGTTTGTTGGCGGAGTGGACGGGACTCGAACCCGCGACCCCCGGCGTGACAGGCCGGTATTCTAACCAACTGAACTACCACTCCGCACAATCTGTGTAGACAACCGACGTATCGATTCTCTAAAAGGGAGTCTGACGATGACCTACTCTCACATGGGAACTCCCACACTACCATCGGCGCTACTGTGTTTCACTTCTGAGTTCGGCATGGGATCAGGTGGGGCCACAGCGCTATTGTCGTCAGACAAAAACTGTATCAATTCGCACAAGCTGTTTTCTCGTTTGCATTCTTGCAAGCGCTTAACTATCTGGGATATCAAAACCCATTGGGTGTTGTATGGTTAAGCCTCACG